>CANMSB010000005.1 GCA_947500445.1 uncultured Flavobacteriaceae bacterium
AGGAGTGTGTGCATTTTTACCGCGGCGGTGGTCTTGCGGTATTTTGTCCAAGGGAACACGCTTAGGCACAAATGTATCAAAGAAGCGTCCAGGGCATAAACGGTATGGTCGATATCCATCTCCCTACACGGCGAACCCTGGTAAAGTCCGCGGGCGCGACCCATCAGCACCTGGGCGAAATCAGCATAAATACGCCAATCCCTACGGCTATTGGCATCGGCCAGGGTAGAAAGGGAAACACCGGTGCGAAAACCAAAGTGGTAAAGCTGGTTCCCTCTCGATTGCAGGCAGACAACTATATCGCGAAGGCTTTCCCGAAAGGTCAATTGTCCGAACCCAAGGCAAAGGAACTGTTGCCAACAAGTTAACTTCCTAACCCGGAAATCACCTTGATAGCGTTGAACGCATTTGTCAAACTCCTACCGCGGAACGAAATCCATCAGCTGGGAGAAAACGTACCTGCCCTGATTCATTGGTAGTATATTTTAGTTTACCACCAAAAAACGAACATTTCAAATCAAAAAATCAAAGAACGGCTGTAACTTGTATATTTTTAAGGTCTTTACAAAGATTACTATTACATTAACCGGACACTATTGACTAACCACTAACCACTAACCACTTTTTAGTACCCAGTACCTAGTATTCAGTATCAAGTACCTTACTGGCTACTATGGTTCAATAAAAGTGCTCCCTCTTTAACCTGAGTTTGATATTTGAGTTTGAGTTTGAACTTTTTTAGTCTTTTGTCCTTTTTCTTTCAGCGAAGCGGTCTTTTTTCAATTAGCAATTCAAGGTGGCTCATCGGATGGTAAAAGCAATTAGTGAATAGTTTAGTCCTGAATTTGCGCTTGAACTTGAGACTTGAGCTTTTTTTAGCACCCAATAGCACCCAATAGCACCCAATAGCACCCAGAACTCCCACACCTGCACTAGGCCTTTTTTATCCACGCAACAACTTCCTCCGTTACTTCTTGTGTCGATGCATTCCCCCCAAGGTCGCGGGTAAGAACCTTTCCTTGGGAAGTCAACGCTTCTATGGCATTTAAAATCAATTGGGCACCTTCCGTTTCTCCAAGATGATCGAGCATCATGGCCCCGGTCCAAAAACAAGCGATAGGGTTGGCCAAATTTTTACCCGCAATGTCGGGGGCACTACCGTGCACCGGTTCGAACATACTCGGGTATTCTTTTTCTGGATTGAGGTTGGCACCGGGCGCAATTCCCATACCACCTGCGATGGCCGGCCCAAGATCGGATAAAATATCCCCAAAAAGGTTGCTGGCAACCACTACGTCGAAAGTACTCGGCCGACCCACAAAATGCGCACTAAGGATATCGATATGAAATTGGGACTGCTCCACTTCGGGATATGCTTTACCCACTTCGCGAAAACGTTCGTCCCAAAAGGGCATGGTATGTACGATTCCGTTCGATTTTGTGGCACTTGCCAGTTTTTTGTTCCGTTTCGCTGCCAAGGTATAGGCATATTTCATAACGCGATCGACGCCCCTTCGCGTAAATACACTTTCCTGTACCACCATCTCGTGTTCGGTGCCTTCGTTCAAACGACCTCCAATAGAAGAGTATTCCCCCTCGGTGTTTTCGCGGACGATATAAAAATCGACATCCCCAGGATTTTTTAATGGGGAGTCCACACCCTTTAAAAGCCGTACGGGCCTGAGGTTGATGTACTGTTGAAACGTTCTGCGAATGGGTACGAGCAAACCCCATAACGAAACATGGTCGGGTACGCCCGGGTAGCCTACCGCCCCAAGAAAAATACCGTCACTGTCACGAAGCCGCTCCAAGCCGTCCGCCGGCATCATGGCCCCGGTTTTTTTATAGTGTTCACAGGAAAAGTCGTGGTTGGTATAGTTCATTTGAAAGCCGCAACTTGCGCCTACGGCATCCAACACCTTAAGAGATGCGGGAATTACTTCATTGCCGATCCCATCTCCGGGAACGGTCGCTATTTGATGTGTTCTCATATATGTGTTTTTTAGTAATCGGTAGCTCCCAATATTTCAGATGGGAACGATGAATAGGTTTTTATTTTTTGATATCTGAACGGGTATCTGTTCTTGTTGGTCCATTGCGTTATATCGGTCCGCCTTTTCTATTAGCCAAAAAATTGGATAAAGGCATCCAGGGTTTGATCGGGTGCTTCCTCCGGTAAATAGTGTCCGCAGGGCAATGCATATCCGGTGACCTCGTCGGCCCATTTTTTCCATTCTTTTACAACATTATATTTTTTGCCTACATAACCCTTTTCGCCCCATAGACAGAGTGTTTCGCAAGGTATTTTTTTCCCGCTGTCGATATCCGATTGGTCATGTTCAAGGTCTATCGATGCCGAGGCCCTATAATCTTCGCAACTGGCGTGTATAGTCTCCGGGGTCAGGCAACGTCGGTATTCGGCCATGGCGGCTTCGGTAAATGCACCGCTATCCCTTCCCCATTGTCCAAATTTTTTCAATAGGAAGTACTCAGGATCTGCGCCGATCATTTTTTCCGGAATGTCCGCGGGCTGAATTAGAAAAAACCAATGAAAGTATGCCGTTGCGAACTCCATATCGGTCGTCTTATACATGGTGTAGGTCGGGGCAATATCCAATACGGCCAGTTTCGTTATCGCCTGTGGATGATCTAAGGCCATCCGATGAGCCACTCGGCCACCGCGATCATGCCCCGCCACGAAAAAAGAATCGAAGCCCAGGGCTTGCATCAACAACACTTGGTCTTTGGCCATTTCCCTTTTTGAATACGAACTGTGGTCGGGAACCGTGGCGGGCTTGCCGCTGTCACCGTATCCTCGGAGGTCGCTTGCCACAACGGTGTAGCGCTCGGCCAAAAATGGGGCTATTTTATGCCATATGACATGGCTTTGGGGGTATCCGTGCAATAATAATAAGGGTTTTCCTTTTCCACCTATCCGGTAATGGATGGTTGTGCCGTTAACCGTTGCCTTTTTTGTAGTAAACCCTTCGAACATAATTTATGGTTTTAGTTTTTCTGGAAATTTGTCAATGGTGATATCCCAAAGTTCGGGTAACACATAATAAACGAAACCCGTTAGGATCACTATGGAGATGATGTTCATAAACAGCCCCTTTTGTACCATATCCGGTATACGGAGATATCCTGACCCGAACACTACGGCATTGGGCGGTGTAGCTACGGGAAGCATATACGCGCAAGATGCCGCGACCGCGGTTCCTACCATTAAAACAAAGGGATGGATATCTATGGTCAGGGCCATTGGTGCCAGAACGGGGAGCAACATGGCGGTAGTTGCCAGGTTGGAGGTGATTTCCGTGAGAAAATTGACCGCGGTTATCAGAACCAAGATCAAAAGCAAAAAGGACAGGTCGGTAAGCGAGGTCATTTGGTTTCCTATCCAATTGGCCAGTCCGCTTACTTCAAAACCTTTGGCCAATGCCATGCCTCCACCGAACAGTAAGATGATGCCCCAAGGCATTTTTACGGCTTCTTCCCAACCGATTAGGGCCCCTTTTTTATTTTTAGCGGGAATCAGAAAAAGCACAATGGCAAATACCATGGCGATAATGGTATCGTCCAATTGCGGTAGTATTTTTTGAAGCAGAAAAGAACGGGTAATCCAACAGAAAGCGGTGCTGGCAAAAACGATCGCCACCAGTTTTTCCTCATAGGTGATCTTGCCCAGGTTGGCCAACTGCTTTTTAATTTCGTCCTTTCCGCCGGGAAAATTTTCTTGGTCGAACGTAAAGGCAAAACGGGTTAAATACACCCAACAGATAAAGAGTAACAGAATAGCAATGGGAAGCCCAAAAGCGAACCATTGCATAAAGGTAATCTCGTACCCGTAGGTGTCCAAGACCACTCCTGCCAAAACAAGATTGGGGGGCGTGCCGATCAAGGTCGCTATGCCTCCGATGGATGCACTGTAGGCGATGGATAGCATCAGGGCCTTTCCGAAGATGGTGTTTTCGTTTTTTACCGTTCCCGGATTGTCCTGCAATTGTTTAATGATCGCAATACCGATGGGCAACATCATTACCGAGGTGGCGGTGTTGGAAATCCACATGGATAAAAAGGCGGTGGCGACCATGAACCCCAAGATGATCTTTCGAACGTTGGACCCGATAATCTTTATAATATTCAGGGCTATACGCCTATGGAGGTTCCATTTTTCTATGGTGATGGCAATAATAAAGCCGCCCATATACAGAAAAATGTACTTGTGCCCAAAGGAGCCCGAAGTACTGGGGAGATCCAAACCTCCCGATAAGGGAAAAAGGACCAAGGGCAGCAGCGCTGTGGCGGCAATGGGGATGGCCTCTGTAATCCACCAAACGGCGATCCAGGCGGTGGTGGCCAAAATGGCGTTCGCCTCCTTTGACAAGCCTTCCGGATGAAAAAAGTTAAGAATGATCAAAAACAGTAAGGGTCCTAAAAAGAGACCGATTTTTTTGGTTGTGGGCATATCAACAAATTAAATAATACAATAGCATTAGGGTGCCGACGGATAGGGGAATGCCCACTCCTGGCATTAAAAGGGCCAGTTTTGGCCTCAGGTTTAACGATACGGCAACGATCGCTATAGTGTTCATAGAACCGATGCCGGCCCCAAGAAT
This sequence comes from uncultured Flavobacteriaceae bacterium, assembly GCA_947500445.1. Lineage (GTDB taxonomy): Bacteria > Bacteroidota > Bacteroidia > Flavobacteriales > Flavobacteriaceae > Pelagihabitans. The sequence goes on from CANMSB010000005.1 coordinate 4,620, forward strand.
ACATATTTTTGCGATAAGCGTGTGTTGAAGCCCCAAAAAAAAGAAAAGCATATAAATGAGTACAGGTGCCAAAACCAGTTTGTAAAACTGGCCCAACCAAAGAAACTTCCGGTTTTCCCCAAATCCCTTGAGCTGTACTTGGAGCCCTATGGTGAAAAGGGCCAAAACGGAAAAAGGACTGCTCAGAAAGGTCAACACCGACTTGGTGGAGCTGTGGTGTTCATAATCGAAAAAGAGGAGCCACATGGCTATGAACATTGCTATAAAAGGTGGGAACTGTACTATTTTCTTGACTATTACGGATGGTTTTGGCTGTTCTTGTGCGTACCAATATCCCGTTAAAATACCTACCGAATTGCATACGACAAGGGTGCCTGCAATACTCATTACAATACCATAGGAAAGCCCTTCATCGCCATAGAACAACTTAAAAAATGGAAATCCGACAAAAGAGATACTGCCGATACCGGAGGTCATGATCAATGCCGCCCTAACTTTTTTGGGAATGGGCGTAAGTTGGTGTACCGCCTCAAAAAAAAGAAGGGAGCACCCGTAAATGATCCAGGGCGTGATGAGCAGCCAGATATGGACGATATCGAATTTAAATTGGCTCAGATGCAGCAATATAAGCACCGGTAAAAAAAAGTAGATGAGTATTTTATTGAGCGATAGCGCAAAATTGGATGGCAATACGCTGAGGTTTCTTAGCAGATAACCGAGGGTAAAAGATGAGAAGAGAACAAAGTGATTTTCCATGCCATTTTAAAACAGAGGCCCCGCTGGGCGGAGCCTCTATAAACTAACTCAAACCAAACAAAAAACTACTTAAAAAGTAACGTTCAAACCCGTAAAGTAATAGGAGCCGTTGAACCCGAACTGATTGGAATTCCTGGAATACGGAATTTGCCCGTTCGCATACGAACTGGCTTGGCCAACAAAACCATCCGCGGTATTGTTGTACTTGTCGGGGTATACATCAAAAATATTGTTCGCTCCCAGTGTGAAGCGGAAATTTTCGCTTAGGGCATAAGAAACGCTAAGGTCCGTTATGGCCTTCGCGGCAAAGGTCTGTATGTTGTTGGGTCCCGCTCCTGCCGATACGTTGGAATCGGCGAGGTCGAGCCCCCTACTGGATGCTTGTACGGATCCAAAATTGGTGAGCCTCCCGGTTATGCCAAAACGCCCGGTATTGTAGTTGACGTTCATGAGCAGTTTGTTTCGGGGTTGTGCCACTTCGATCAGTTCGGTGGCGACCGCCCCTAAAAGTTTCTGACCTTGAAATTCCTCGGCTGCCCCGGCCAATATTTCGGCAGGTGTATCCTTTTGGCTTTTTACCTTGGTTTCGTTTATGGTAAAGGCAATACTGGCATTAATACTGCTCTTCTCCGAAAATGCCTTCTTGTAGGAGGTTACAAAATCGATACCCCTGGTTTGGGTACTGATGTGGTTCGTAAAAAAACGGATTTCCCGTGCATCGGTAAACAAGGCGGCCACCGCAGGGAAATCGCCAGTGTTCAACCGTTCCGATATGACGATCCGGTCGTCGATATCGATTTGAAAAGCGTCCAAGGTAAACAATAGGGCGCCTCCTGCCGCTTTTGCCGTAATACCAAAGTTATAGTTATTGGATATTTCCGCTTCCGGATCTTCTACTCCCAACTGCGCCAAGCGTTCATCGTCGCTCGATACCTGTTTGGTGATGACGATTACGCCGTTTTGTACGGTTGAGGTATTTACACGGTTTCCGATCTGCGCCAATGACGGTGCCCTGAAACCTCGGTTGAACGAGCCTCGAAGGGCCAGGTTATCGGTTAGCTTATAACGTGCCGCCAGCTTACCGGAAAGATTGCTCCCAAAATCGCTATAGTTTTCAAAACGAAGGGCCGCACCTACGAGAAAAGCATCCGAGAAGTCTTTTTCGACATCCGCATATAGGGCAACGTTACTTCTGCTAAGGTCGTTCTCGTCCTCTAGGGCGATACCCGGCCGTGCACTGGATCCAACATCCTTACCGTCGGTCGCCGCCAAGGGGCCTACCTCATACGATTCCGGAGATCCCGATATCAACAAAAAGTTATCGTTTCGGTACTGTGCCCCGAACGCGAGGTTAAAACTCTCGGAAAGCGCTTTGGACATGTTCAATTCCATGATCTGTTGCCTAAAATCGTAACGCCCTACCTTGAATTCCGTAGGGGTGGCCGAACCTAGCGAAGGGTTGGTCGTTTGGTTGGCGAACAAGTCCAAATAGTTACGGCCAAAGCTATAACTCAGATCATAATTCCATTTATCGGCCGTAATGCGATCGATACCGACTACCGTCGACACATCGAAGGAGGTTCCCGGTAACTCAGGTACATAACCATCCGGAAAAACCGACAGTACGGCACGGCTGCTACGGCTCGGGTTTCTGAAGAAACCGAAAGCAAGGATATCTTTTCGGGACACCCCGCCAAAACTGTACAGTTTCCATTCATTACCAAAGGGAAGCCCCATGTTGTAGAAGGCCTGATAGGTTTCATTTTCATTAGATCCGTAATTCCCGACTACGAAATCGCCCTGGGGGTACACCCCTCTATCTTGCCTTGGGTTTGCCGTGTCATAGGGAAAGGCGGTTGTTGGTCCCGTAACATCGTAATCGTCCGGAGTGTCGGGATATATACTGCCCGTATAAGGGTCGGACCGATTGGTACCGCTGAAAGTAAAAGTTTCAAATGTAAAGTTGAAATAACTGTTTTCTTTTCCTAATCCAAAACCGTAGTTGAGACTGTGTTTAAAGGTTACCCCGTCGCCTTCCTTGTGAATTCCGGCGGTCCCGTTGTAGGTGCCTACCCCAACAGAGTTGTTCAAGCTAAGGTTGATAATACCCGCAATAGCATCGGAACCGTACTGTGCGGCCGCACCGTCGCGAAGTACTTCGATCCGTTTCAATGCTCCGGCGGGAATGGAGTTTAAATCGGTTACAATGGTTCCCAATCCAGGGGCCACGTTGAGGTTCAGGGTAGAAAACTGGTGTCTTCTTTTTCCGTTGATCAGTACCAGCGACTGATCGGGGGACATCCCTTTCAGGGTAGCGGGTTCCGCATAGTTCGTTGTACCGTTCACGCCATATTTTGCGGAGTTAAAGGACGGTGACGCAAATTGGATCTGCTGTCCCAGGTCCGTTTGTCCGGTAGCGGCCAATTCTTTTGCTTCCACCACATCTACCGGTACTGGCCGGTCGACATCGGTTCTTGGTTTTCCACGGGAACCGACGATTACCACGTCCTCCAATTGTGCCGTGGCGGCCTCTAACTGAACCGTAATGTTGTCCTTGTCCGATATAGCCACTTCCACGGTCTTGAAACCGATATAGGAAATGACCAAGGTAGTGCCCCCATCGGGGATCTGTATGGTAAAATTACCGTCAAAGTCGGTTTGCGTGCCCGTTGTAGAGCCTTTGACCAATACGTTTGCACCGGGCAAAGGGTCGCCATTGTCGTCGTTAACGGTACCGCTGACTTCTCGGTCCTGGGCGATTTTTTTTGCCGTAGTGTCCGTTTTTTGTTTTCGGGTAAGCACGATCTGTTTTTTAACGACCTCGTATTGGATATCCGATCGAAGAAAAATATGTGAAAGAATATCGCCGATAGGGCGTTTTACCGCCTTTACGCTGACGATACGCTGGAGGTCGACATCTTTGCGGTTGTATAAAAACTTAAAGTCGGATACCGATTCGATTTTTCGGATCACTTCGTTTACCGAAACACTGTTCATATCTAGCGATAGTTTGGTGTTTTGGGCATAGGCATCGTTCGCTTTCAGTTGAAACAAACAAATGACTACAAAGAATAGGGTAAGCTTCATTTTCAGGTCAAATTTCCAAAGAGAGTGTTCAAAACCTCCGGAATTATTGGTTTTTTTCATAATTTCGTGTTCTATTTTGGTTTAAAATCATTTTAAATCACACTTAATGAAATCGGGAAATGTGTCCGCATTTTCCGATTTTTCTATTTAAGCGCTACGGTACCTAATTTGTCATGGTGTATTCATATATGTGGTGTTTTAAGTTTGTTATCGTTTAGCGCACTCCTGTTCTCCTGTCGCTGCAGTACGTATATTGTGGTGTTTCTGTATTATTCAATAATAACTTCGTTATTTATGATGCTGTAATCAATGGCGTAACTCTTACTGAAAATTTCCAGTATTTCCTCTATGCGCTCAATGTCGAAAGTGGCATCGAACAATTGGGAGTCAAGGTCCTTATTTTTGTTTTTGATGGTAACGTTATAATGCCGTTCCAAAGTCTGCCGAATTTCTTTAAAGGCCGTGTTCCTAAAAATGAGTTTGCCGTCCATCCAAGCGGTGTACAATCTGGTATCTACCTTTTTAATTGCGGTACTATTGTCCTTTTTGTTCCATTGGGCCTTGTTCCCGGGGGTCAGCATGGTCGGTATGGCATTATCGTCCCTATTCTGTGACAATGCCACGGAACCCTCTACTAGAACGGTTTGGATATGGTCGTTTTGGGCATAATGCGATACATTGAACTTCGTTCCGATAACATTAATGTTCATATCATCGGCATGCACGGTAAAGGGAAGTCCTTCTTGTTTGGTTACATCGAAATAAGCTTCGCCTTCAAGAAAAACGTCCCTTGGTTTTCCTGCAACAAACTGTATGGGATATTTAAGGGAACTATCCGCATTAAGATACACACGGGTACCATCGGACAAAATGACCTCAAAACGTTTTCCTTTCGGAATGTGCAGGGTATTGTACCTTAATTTCCCCGAAGCCGCAATGCCTTGATATTGGAGTTGGGACCGGTTTTGGTTTCCGATAACGGAGCCTTTGGCGTCCCTGATCGTGCTATTGCCGTCAGGATCTATGGTCTGTACGGTACCGTTGTTCAGCTCTATGGTAATGGAACCTTCCTTCGGAACCAATTGTTGTTGCACGGTCAGTTCTACTGCCGTGGAACTTTTTTCCGAAAGGCCCCGGAACAAATAGGTCAGCCCTAACACGGCCAGTATTACCGCCGCATACTTTAAAATAGAGGCGATTCTGTATTTGTAAAAAGGATTTTTATCTTTCTTGATCTGTTTTAACAAGGTGTTCTTAAGTTCGTCAACATCGGGTTTTTTCATAGCAGCAGTAAGTTCGTAATGCGTTTTTACGCAGGCGTCAAAGTAGCGCTGGTTCGCGGCACTTTCGATCCATTTGGATAGCAGGTCCAGTTCGGAACTATCCGCCTCGTTCGTTAGGTATTTCGTAATTGCATTGTCGATATCCGGAAAACTCATTTTTCGGCTTTTCTTTATTAGTATGACAAAGCGGTTTTGGAAAACCCTAAGGTTTTGATTATTTTTTTTTCATATTTGCATTAGAAGTGCATTTTAATTGTGAATAATACAAGTTACACGTGAATTACGAAAACCCGTCCCATTTGCTCGAAGCCTTGACGAAAGGAGAAGAAAGCGCCTTTATTTTTTTGGTAGACCGCTATAGCCAACGGTTGTTCGCCTACGCAATTACGCTCACGAACGACGAGGCCATGGCCCAGGATATCCTTCAAAACGTTTTTTTGAGAACGTGGGAACACCGCAAAAGGATGCAAGTAGTGGTTACTTTACAGAACTACTTGTTCAAATCGGTACACAATGAGTTTTTGAACCAATACAAAAGGAACCGTTCTAAAATGGTTTTGGAACAGAAGTATTTTAGCGCTCTCAACAATGCGGCAAAATCCCATGATGAAACCTCGTTTGCCAAGGTCATTGAACATATTGGAAAGGAAATACAGCAACTGCCCCCGAAGTGTAAGGAGGTTTTTCTGCTCAGCAGAAAAGAAGGGCTTACCAATATTGAGATCGCCAACTACCTGAACGTATCAAAAAAAACGGTGGAAGCCCATGTGACCAAGGCTTTTTCCATTTTGAGAAAGCGGTTGGGCGATCGTGTAGAGGTATTTTTGTGTTTGGTTTTTGCAACGCCTTCCGTTGCGGATCGATAATTGGTATTACAATGTAAAAACCGGCCAAAGGAGCTGGTTTTTCCAATTTCTTTAGGGGTAACGCTACTTGCCCAACAGTGCTTCGGCACGTTCGATACTACCGTTCATTTTGTCTTTTACGGCAATAACCTTTTCCTCTTCTTTGTCCAACCATAACTGCTTTTCTTCCGATAACGCTTTTCCCTTGGTAATTTCATCGGAGTTAAAACGCGCCACAAAGCCACCCATCCAATCCATCATCTGTTTATTGGCATCTTTCAGTTCGTTTACGGCTTTTCCATATTCCACACCTTGGGTAGTGGTATCCACTTTGGTTTCCAGTTCCGTAATCAACTTGTTTATGGTACTCATTTTGGGCATAACTTCATCGTGGGTGGCCATCACCCGCTCCATTTGAGTCGGTTCCTTTGTTTCGGTCTCTTTTTGCTCCCCCTTGCAGGAAACCGCGAAAATCAGACAGAGTAGTAAAAAAAAGTAGCTGGCTTTTTTCATTTTTTTCCGTTTCCTCAAAATTAGGGATTTTAACTGGGAACAACAGCGTACAAACCGTCTTTACAGACCCTTTTTTTTGTCTTTTGAAAACGCTTCCGGCTCCAGGCTCAGATCGTATATCTTTTTGGTCATAAAATGTATGACCGGATCCGTTTTTTCTACGGAACCTCCCTCAAAAGGCGGTTGTGGATCATACTCTAAATTGAGCATTACAAAGGCTGCATAGTTCCGGCCCATAATATGGTCCACCAATGCCAAGCTCATATCGATACCGGCAGATACCCCTGCGGAAGTCCAATACTTCCCATCCTTGGTAAACCGCTCGTGTGTAAAGGTGGCGCCATACTCCTCTAGTTTTTCTTCGGCCTGGTACCAATTGGTCGTGGCATTTTTCCCTTTCAGCAGTCCCGCTGCCCCGAGGATCCATGCCCCCGTGCATACGCTGGTGGTATATTTGCTTTTGGTATCGATGTTCTTGATCCATTGCAACAGTTGACCGTCCTGCGCAGCCCGGTAAGTGGCCGTAGTACCGCCGGGCACTACCAGGATATCCAGTTGTTTTACCTCCGCTATTGTAGTGTCTATAGGTGTTATAAGGCCATTGTTGCTGGTAACCGTTCCCTTCCGTTTTCCCACAAAAAACGTTTTTGCGGGGTACATACTACTCAACACCGAATGGGGTCCCATGGCATCGAGGCTAAAATAGCCGTCGTACAATAAAATTCCAATGGTCAGTATGGTATCCCGGGGCGGTTCATAGGTGAGTTGCATGAGTTTCTCGTGCGACATGCTTTCCAATGTTTCCAGGGAATACGGAGTGCCGTCAGGTTTTAGGTTTCTAACGGATGGCGAGCGGTTCTCAGGGGCTACCGTCTGGTCTGTATTGCCGTTGGGCGAGATGGTGTTCTTGTCCGAACAGGAAGCCAGGCAGGTAATAAGGGATAGGATAAATAAAAAATAGCGCATATCATTATGTTTAAAATGTACCGCCATTTCCGAAATGGCCGTACGGTTTTTTTAAAGGATGTTTTTTGTTGGGTGCGTTAAATCGTTCCAAATACAGGTATTTGGAAAGAAAACGGAAAAGGGATATGCGGTTATCCGATCGGCGGTTGAAAGGAGACGCCGCAATACAAAAAAGAGTAGCCGTTACGGTATTGGATATTATTTTTTGGTTTGGGGCTTGGCGCTGCTTTAAGATGAAGATCGAACCGGAATACAAAGCCAATAGGGTATTCTTCCATGGCAATGGACGGCACGTTTTGTTGCTGCCCCTCGCTTTGTTCGGAAAGTTGTTGCATCAGGTAGCATTTGCCCTCGCAGGCCAGCTCGGGTTTCGCTTTGTTCACGCAGAGGAATTCGGCAATATAGTCCTGGTCCACAATGTATTCGAAAAGGGGCATTACCGGTCGTAACATGGCCAGCAAATAGAGCATCACAAAAAACAAGGCCCGGAAGGATTTCAAACTCGAACGTTTTCAGGTAAAGTTACGCTACAGCCGCACGGTATGGTTGTAAAACGAATAAAAATTTGGACTTTTGCCAAAAAAGCATCGAACGCGTTTCAGCTTTTTGGATTGAAGTAATTTCAAGGTAGAAATGGTATAACCCCGATACTTCGGGAAACGATAAGGCTTGTTAAAGCCTTTTTTGAGTTTTATAGCAAGGCAACGAGGGGAAAAAAGACAGGGCCGAAAGAAAAAGCAAATGACTTGGCTTTTGATGAGGAGCCGGCCGGCGCGTCGAGCGAAAAAAGGCGATTTTTCGGCCAATTAAAGAAGTTTAAATGGGTGTATTGGGAGGAAACCATCAAAAATGGTTGTATTTGGTTTTTCTAGCGTTGATTTGGGGTTCTTCTTTCATCCTCATTAAAAAAGCTTTGTTGGGTTTAACGGCCCTTCAGGTGGGAGGCCTTCGTGTCGTTTTGGCCGCCTTGACCTTGCTTTTTATCGGTTTTCGTAGCTTGCGAAAACTGTCTGGAAACGATTGGAAGTGGCTAGCGCTAGCAGGATTGCTCAGTAGTTTTTTTCCACCTTTTTTATTCGCATTGGCCCAAACCGAGCTCGATAGCGGAATCACCGCAATATTCAATGCTACCACACCTTTGCTAACGACTATAGTGGGCATTGCGCTGTTCGGGGCGCTGATTGCAAAACGCCAAATTATCGGTGTCGTGGTCGGTCTGATCGGAGTTGTGGCGCTGATCCTTACGGGCATGGAGCTCGTACCCGACCAGCATTATGGATACGCCATTTTTATTTTGCTATCGGCCTTGGGCTATGCCTTGAACATCAACATCATCAAAACAAAACTGGCGCATTTGGGTCCCTTGGCCATCACGACCGCTAGTTTTGCCGTAGCGGTGGTCCCCTCATTTTTCCTTGTCCTCTATTCCGGTTTTTTTCAGCGCATTGCGGAACGCCCGGAAGCGGTTACCGCATTCTGGTATGTGCTGATTTTGGCAATCGTAGGAACCGCCCTTGCCAATATTTACTTCAACCGGCTGATCAAGGTGTCCAGTCCGGTATTCGCTGCTTCGGTAACTTATTTGATCCCTGTAGTCGCCATTTTTTGGGGAGTTCTTGATGGGGAGGCCATCAATGGATATCAATTGTTGGGAGGATCTATCATTCTTTGTGGGGTATGGTTGGTAAATCGTAAAAAGACATAACTTTTTTTGGAACCGAACATAAATACTTTTGTGACCTTCCGAAGCTATTTTTCCGTAGCATGGCCCTGGGCACGGTATTCGAAAATAGTAACAACAGGATGTAAAATGCCACCCGAAAGCCTCGTAATAGGTACAATACTCTTTTAATCTTGGAATAGCGTTAAAAAAAATTCAGTTCGTATGCCTCTCCTGTAAAGGTCCGTGTAGTAAAAAAAAGTTTTGACCACTTCACTGTAACAAATGGCTTTTACCTTTATCTTTTAAGCATATCAATCATAAAAAATATCAAAATGAGAAAAATAATAACAATGGGCGCGTTGCTGATTACGGTTTTAGGTAACCTATCCACCGCCGAGGCGCAGGACAATACATTTTCGGTAAAGACTTTTGACAAGATCATCATTAGTCCACACATCGAGGTCACCTTAAAGGAAGGTTCGGAAGAATCCGTGGTGGTGAACGATTCAAAAGTAACCATCGATAAGATCAATGCGGAAGTTTCGGGCAAAACCTTGCGGGTGTATCTGGACGGTGCGAAGGTATTGACCAAATCGGAAAAAGTGAACTATGATAATTATAAGGGACGTCGGTCCATCTACAATGGCACCCAAGCTACGGTAACGATAACCTACAGAAACCTGAAAAACCTTTCCGTACGCGGCGAAGAGCGTATCCATATTGCCAGCGCCATGAACCAAAAAGATATGAAGCTTTCTATTTTTGGGGAGTCAAAGGTATATTTTGATGACCTTACGGCCGAAGAGCTTACGGTGGCCATATATGGAGAAAGCTATTTGGAAATCTCCGATGGGTCGGTCAATCACCAAGTATATCGCGCCTATGGCGAGAGTGAGGTCAATGCAGGGGAGATTCGAAATAAATCCACCAAGATCACTGCCTACGGCGAAAGTAATTTTCGCGTAAAAGTATCCGATCGCTTAAAGATTACCTGTTATGGGGAGGCATCGATCAATTATTCCGGAAATCCCGAAATCGATAAGGGCATTGTCATCGGAGAAGCTACTATTCGGAAAATGGGATAGTTTATTGCTCCCAAAAACTTGCCCGGACCTTAAGTTTCGGGCTTTTTTATGCCATTTTGCTGGCATTTTTCATCTTTTTTCAGTATTTTAAAGTAAAAAATTAGTGGAATAAAAAAACAGCTATGAAATGAGCCATAACAATTCTTGATACCAACCGAAATGATTATTGGCGAATTACATCTGACCATTAAAGAACAATAAATATAAACAGATGAAACAGATTACTTTACCCGTTCGTTTTGGAATTGCGATCAGCGGTTCGTTGATCGCATACTTTTTAATACTTTCTTTACTGGGGCAGCATACCAATATATTTTTTAGTCTGTTCAATGGGGTGATTACCGGCTTCGGTATTTACGAGGCCATTCGCTATCGCCGCATCGAGGCACCGGAAACCTTTACCTACGGCAGCGGCTTTACCACCGGAATCGTGACGGGATTCGTCGCTACGCTTATTTTCACCTTATTTTTCACCCTTTATTGTACCGAAATAAACAGGGCGTTTATGGTCCAGATCTCCGAAGCATGGTTCACTTCTTTCCGAAGCTTTGAAGGCATTCTTTTCTTTACCGTGGCAATTATGGGCTTTGCCACCACCTTGGTGTTCACGCTCTCCTTTATGCAGTTGTTCAAGGCGAGCAACAATCTTAAAAAGAAAACGGCCTAAAAAGCGAACAAATCACTTGTGCATTCGGCAATTAGGAGTATATTTGCATCCGCTTATTGAAAAAAGTGAGCGAATAGATATAAACTAATTATACACGCTATGTATGCAATTGTAGAGATGGCAGGGCAGCAATTTAAGGTTGCGAAAGACCAAAAAGTGTATGTTCACCGTTTAAAGACAGAGGAAGGTAAAAAAGTCGTTTTTGACAACGTACTACTTCTGGACGACGGAAAGAACGTCACCATTGGCGCCCCAGCTATAGACGGCGCTGCCGTAGAGGCCAAAGTCGTAAAACATCTGAAAGGCGATAAAGTTATCGTTTTTAAGAAAAAGAGACGTAAAGGGTACAAAAAGAAAAACGGGCATCGCCAGTCGTTAACGGAAATCGTTATCGAGAGCATTGTTGCCAAAGGTGCTAAAAAAGCTGCGCCCGCCAAAGCGGAAAAACCAAAGGCTGCCCCAAAGGCAAAAGCCGTGGAAACACCGGTAGTTGAAAAGGCCGCTCCGGCCAAAAAAGCTCCCGCGAAAAAGGCCAAGGCCGACGATTTGAAAAAAATCGAAGGAATCGGTCCTAAAATCGCCTCAACTTTGGTAGAAGCCGGAATTGCAACTTTTGCGGAGCTGGCAAAGACCGATGCCGCGAAAATAGCCGAAATTATTTCTGGGGTACGTGGAAACCACGTAACCGATACCTGGCCCGCACAAGCGAAATTGGCCGCTGAAGGTAAATGGGACGAGTTGAAAAAATGGCAAGACGAACTAGACGGTGGTAAAGCATAAGCTTCACCATTAAGTATAACAATATAAAACCGTAATAAGATGGCACACAAAAAAGGAGTAGGTAGTTCCAAGAACGGTAGGGAATCGGAATCGAAACGCTTGGGCGTGAAAATTTTCGGTGGCCAAGCGGCTATCGCCGGAAACATCATTGTAAGGCAACGTGGTACGAAGCACAATGCGGGCGATAACGTATATGCCGGTAAAGACCACACCTTGCATGCAAAGGTGGATGGTTTGGTGAAGTTTGAAAAGAAAGCTGGTGGAAAATCATTTGTTTCCATTGAGCCCTTTGAAGCGTAGACCGTTATCCTAAAAATTTGAGGACCCTTTCCACCAATGTGGAAAGGGTCTTTTTGTATCCTAAAACTTCAAAACCGATACGCCAAAGCGCCATGGAGAATGCAGCCGAGCCGATTGTTGAAACGAATACCTTTGGCGCAAGTCGATTTAACATAGTGGAAACATCCCTACACCCGTACGTATCGTAGGTAGTATTGAAAAAGTCCAAAGAACTTTCATAAACACCGATAAAATTTATGCTTTTAAGGGGCGCATTTATTTTACTATTTCTTTTTTATGGTTGCAATACCGATTCCGACCTGTTAAGGGAGTTGCCGCCGGCAGACGAAAGAGTACCTATAGAGGAAAAAGAAGAGGAAGGTTCCGATGATGAAAATGAAGGGGAAGATGCCGAAGATGTCGAAGATGGGGAGGATGCTGAGGGAGCGGATGCCGATGGGGACGGGGAACAGACCGATGACGATGATGCGGCCAACGATGATGAAGGGCAACAGGGGGAAGACGACACAGATCTGGTTTACCGAACGTTCGCTTTTGAAGAGAGTTTTGAAGATTTTCCAAATCCCGAACGGGGCTTTTACCGTTCTTCCAAAACGTTTGGGAGTGCCTACACCCCCTTGACCACAAGCGAACTACGTACCTATCGCGAAGGGGCACGTAACAGCAATGCCAACTTTTCGGTGTTCAGTACCCTAATTCACCGGCAGTTTGTTCTCGATACGTTTTTGGATGCTCCCTTGAGTGCTAATTTCCTTAGCCAGTTTGAAAACGATTTAAGGACCGTTCGGGAAGGGGGCGCCAAAATAATTCTTCGTTTTTCATATACCATTTCCCCAAAATCGGGCAATTGTGAACAGGCGGCTATCTGCCCGCCCTATGGGGATGCCACCAAAGCGCGTGTATTGGAACACATTGCCCAATTGGGACCCTTGTTACGATCTTATGCGGACGTCATTGCTACGGTGCAAATGGGATTCATTGGTATATGGGGCGAAAACTATTATACCGACCATTTTGGGGACGCTTCGGCAAATGGGGAAGAAAGACGCCTGTTAGATGAAAATTGGCAGGATCGTATTGCCGTTTTGAGGGCATTGTTGCAAAATACCGATAGCGAGACTATGGTACAGGTGCGGTACCCGCAACTAAAACAGCGTTATGTCCATGGTGTTTCGGCACCGACCACCATTGGTGGAATGAGCGGTTCCCAGGCATTCTCCGGCGCCGATGTTGCGCGTATCGGTTTTCACAACGATTGTTTTTTGAGTAGTGAGGACGATTTTGGCACCTATTTCGATTATGGGAATACGGCAAATTCCGCCCGTCGCGATGTTGGTAACCTAAAAAATTATGTGGCCGATGATAGTCGCTATGTAATGGTAGGAGGGGAGACCTGTGCCGATGGCTATTCTGAAAATGATTGCGACCCTACGGGCAGTACATTATCAGAAATGGACCGATTGAACTACACTTACATCAACGCCGATTTTGATACCGATGTTACCAACGACTGGGAGAACGGCGGATGCATGGACGAGATCAAACGCCGTTTGGGATACCGCTATTGGCTGCGGTCCATTACAATTCCAGAGGCTGTTGGAACCGAGGGGTCCTGGAACCTCGGTCTGGATATGGCAAATGTTGGATTTACGACCCTTACCAAAGCCCGCCCCCTTGTGTTGGTACTACGTGAGGTAAATTCACGTACCGAGTATTATGTCGATTTAAAATTAGATCTTCGAACGGTCAGAGATCGTAAGCAGTTTGAGCAGGAGATCGATCTGTTCGGGGCCGTTCCCGCCGGAACGTATGAATTGTTACTACACCTTCCTGACAACCGTTCCAGTATAGCACAGGATGCACGCTACGCCGTTCGTTTGGCCAATACCTTTGCCTGGGAAGACCAAACCAGTTATAACGATTTGCAAGCCACATTGCTTGTGGAATAAGCACTAACGCTGCTTGGGTAGATACCCATCAGATGGGTTTGGGACGTTCCCCTGTTCGTGCGCGTTTTGAGGTGATGGAACCGGTGCTCCATCCCCACCAAAACTTTTCGCGCAATCTTTTTTCCAGTGCTTTTTTTCTCCGAAAGTTGCTGATATCTAATGAACTCATTTAGACTTTTTTAATTGGCTAAAAAATTGCCCTTTACAGCCCTGTTTTTGTCTTTTTTTCCTCCCGTAGCCCTGCTATGAAACTCAAAAAAGTCTTCAACAGGCCTTAAAATGGATAATTTTCGCTTCAATCTAAAAAGTCTAAATGAGTTCAATGAAAAGGTTCCGTTGGAATTCATAATAATTGTTTTTGCGTTCATTGTTGTTTAAATTTTGAGCATGCTTGCTTAAAACTGAAAACGGTAACCAAAATCAGGGAAAAAGCCAATTTGGTCTACCTGGTCGACGCTATTGGTCAAGCGGTTATAGCGCCGGGCAAAAACGTTTTCGTTCGCGGTAACGTTCTGTAGATCAAAGTAGAATTGATGCGAACGTTTCTTCTTTTTACTGTTGAGCTTTATTCCGAATTTTAGGTCCCACCGGAAATAGGGGTCATATTGCAAGCTAAAGGCTTCATCCTCAAATCGGACTTCGAAACCTGCTTGCTGCGACGCCTCTAGGTTTACCGGGGTAAAATAGCGCCCTCCGGCATTGGTAACCCGGGTGTCCACAAAAAGTACATTTTGCTTGGCCGCACCAATTTTAAACTCTTTACCGGCCAGCAGGTTCAACACATAACCGTTATTAAAGGGCGAGTTGCGTTCGATACCGTCGCTAGCGGTATACTTACTCTCAAAGAAAGATCCTGTAAGCAGACCATAGTAGCCTTTCTTGAAAAACCGTTCCAGGGTGAACTCGATTCCCTGGTTATAGCCTGTTCCTTCGTTTACCAAGGAAACCCGGTCGTTTTCAAAACCAAAATCGGCCCCTTCCGTTAAGGTGGAATAACTTGATGGAAAGGCTTCGACACCCGCCCGATCGATGTCCTGGTAGTACACTTCCAATTTTCCGCGCCAGTTGCTGGCCAACTTTACATCATACCCCAGCACAAAATGGTTGCTGCGGGTAAAATCCAGGTTCTTATTGGTCTGTTCCAAAGTTCCGTTAACATCTTGATTCAAAAAAAGTATCGGCAAGGGGAGTTGCTGTTGGTGCATGCCGTATCCCAAATTCAGGGCATGGTCCGGCGCCAATTGGTACGCGATCGCTGCACGGGGCTCTAGCGCAAATTGGTCGTTGAGGTTACTGTATTGTCCATGGAGGCCCGCGTTAAAGGTCAATTTTTCGGAAAGTCGGAACCTCCCCTGCACATAGGGTTGAAAGAGCAGTACGTTTTCATCGATATCGCGAAAAGTAAAGAAATCCGGATCGCCATCCCCATCCGCGTCGGGCTGTTCGCCACGATCCCTCAGGAGGCTTTCGACCTGAAAGTTCTCGAGCAACACCCCGGCCCGGACGGTGGCCTTCCGGCTTAGTTTGGTATTGAACAGGGACGAAAAGGTAAACCGCTTTTCCGAATCTTCCGACTCGGTAAATGCAATGATACGTTCTTCGGGGGTGTCCTTTTCAATGAAGCGGTCCACATAGAAATCATTTCCCGAAAACGAATTGGAGACGATGGTCCGCAAAAAGGAATTGTTTCCTAAACTGATGTTGTGTTTGAGGCCTATTACGCCAAAGCGGGATTCGGCCAATGAATTTTCATCCTCGGCGGAGAAAAGATCGTCGGGGTCGATATCGTCGCCCAAAAATTCGATGTCCGAATTTCCGATGATACCAAAAAGGGAGAAGTTTCCCAATTTTCCCTTACCAAAGTTAATATTGTACGAAATATCACTATAATTTGGCGTGGCCGAGGTCCCTCCGGCACCGATACCCAATATACTGACCAACGAATAGCGCCCCGCCACTAGGAACGAACCGTTTTTTTTGCCCAAAGGCCCCTCCGCCATAGCTTCCACTCCGGTGAAAATTCCGGTTTGCAATGTAAATTCATAATCGTCCGCATTTCCGTTTCGGAACCCAAGGTCAAAAACACCGCCCAGGGCGTTCCCGTATTCCGCGGGAAAGGCCGAGGTTAAAAAATCGGAACTTTTGAGCATGTTGGGATTCAGGGCCGATACCGGACCACCGGTAGTACCCGCCGTGGCAAAATGGTTGGGACTTGGAATGGGAATACCCTCTAAACGCCATAACAGTCCGGTCGGGGAGTTGCCACGGACCACAATGTCATTTCTGCTATCATCAGGAGAGGAGACCCCGGCAAAATTAGCGGCGAGGCGGCCCACATCGCTTCGACCACCGGAAAAACGAGTAACTTCTTCAAGTCCGAACTGCCTTGTGGAAACCGTTGCCATTTTGTTCAGAGGCCTATCTTTATTGGTGTTTCCAGTGAGTACCACTTCGTCCAATTGGTTGAAGGCCTCCGTTAACCCAACGGTTAAAAAAACATCTTTTCCCGCCGTTACTTCAACATTCGGTAAGGTATACGATTCAAAACCGATGTAGCTGATTCGGACCGCCTGTCGGCCGACGGGAACATCGTTCAGTATAAAACGACCCTCTTCGTCCGTCACCACCCCTTTGGCTTCTTGGGTGTTCAAGAGCTCAATGGTGGCCCCCAATAACGGGCTTTCCGATTGTTTATCGATTACCAGTCCCTTAATGGTGCCATTTTGCGCTTGCAACCCGATGGTCGTCAATACGCAGATTATAGTTAAAAGCAATACTCTTTTCATCGTTTCAGTTTTTAAGATGTTCAAAGATGCTTTTCCTACCGCCTAAGGACGAACGGGAATAGCTGTAGCTCGCTATCCTGATCTTCAGTTGTCGTTTTTTGTACTGGAACGTTCAAGTAGGATGGCGTTGGAGGTTTTTCTGTTCACGATAAGGAAATGACGTTTCAGGGGAAAAAATGACGGTACAGGCCTTTTTTATGATTATTCCTGTGGGTATTCCATACATTTAGGGTATGTTTATGAAACTATTTCGCAACAAAAGGCTTCGTAAATTCAGTTTTCGACTGCTGGTCGTTATGGTCATTTTTTTTGGCGTAAAGCTGACCATCGATCATGGAGAGGAAGAGGATGGTCTTCTTGATGCCGCTTCGATTTTTTATTTTTCCACTGCATTTTTTCTGGTCATGCTTACTTGGGAAATACACGATTGGTCGGTAAAAAGGGAGCTTAAGCGGCCGAAAAGCCTTGATCTGAACGCGAGCTTGCGTACCTTGGGCATTGGATTATTGTTTTTGGCCCCGGTAGCCGCGATCATATACTATTTGGGGCTTTATCAGTTGGACGACCTGTGCCAAATTCCTACGGAAGACAAAGCGTTGCAGTTTCGGGTCGATTGGATGCGCGCCATGCTGCTGGGTTTCGCCATTATGCTGTTCAATTTACTTTACTTCTCCGGCAAACAGAAAAAAGACCTGGAACTAAAAATGAACGAACTGCAGAACGAAGTCCTTACCTCAAAATACAAATCCCTGAAAAATCAGATCAGTCCGCATTTTCTTTTCAATAGTTTGAACACGCTTACCTCCCTAATGTACGAGGATCGTGACCTGGCCTCGGATTTTGTATCGAGGCTGGCTTCGACCTATCGCTATATTCTGGATAACAAGGAGGAGGATGTGGTCAGTCTGGAAAAAGAACTGAACTTTTTGGATTCCTTTATTTTTATGATGAACGTACGACATACCGATTCCATTGTCATTAAAACCGAGATCGGTGTAGACGTTACGGCCTACGCCATACCCACCTTATCGTTGCAAATGTTGGTGGAAAACGCCATGAAACATAACTATTTTTCGGTCGAGCGCCCCATGCATATCAAGGTGTATACGGTCGGTAAGCTTGCTTTGGTGGTTGAAAATACCCTTCGAAAACGGGAAACAAAGGAAAGCTCCACCCGGTTGGGTATCAAAAATATTAAAAAGCGCTATGCCTTTCATACCCGGCAGGAAGTTACCGTGGAACAGAACGAAAACATTTTTAGGGTAACCATGCCCCTATTGGACCGCGGTGCCCTTAACAGGCCCATATTATCGGTTTCCTAAGTATTGATAAACCTAAAATACCTTTTGTTTTGAGAGCGGTAATCATAGAAGACGAACATATTGCGGCAAGGCGTTTGGCCCAGCTGATAGCCGAGTTGGCCCCCGAAATAGAAATTGTGGCCCAATTGACCTCGGTGGAGAGTGCATTGACTTGGTTTGAAGAAAATGCGCTGCCCCAGTTGATCTTTTTGGATATTCAACTGAATGACGGGTACGGTTTTGATATTCTGGACCATCTGGACGACCATCCCCCCGTAATCTTTACCACGGCATACAATGAATACGCCATAAGGGGATTTAAGTACAACGGGTTGGACTATCTTTTAAAACCTATTGATAAGCGCGATTTGAAAACTGCTTTGGATAAATTCCGTAAAACCACCGATACCGTTGAGGAACGATGGGGGGACAAAAAGCTCGAACAAATTCGTAATCTATTTCAAAAAGAGTACAAACATCGTTTTATGGTAAAGGTGGGCAATCAGTTTAAATCTTTTGGGGTAGCGGAGATCGCTTATTTTAAATCGCACGAGGGGCTTATTTTTTTATACGCGCACAATGGAAAATCGTACCCTGTAGAATATGCGATCGATCAGCTGGAGGATATTTTGAACCCGGTACAGTTTTTCCGGATCAATAGGAAGTTTATGGTCTCGGTAAAGGCAGTGGAGGAAATTCACAGCTATTTCAACAGTCGTTTACTGCTAAAGCTCCTTCCAAAGGAAGAAGAACAAGTTATCGTCTCACGCGAGCGCACCAGCAATTTTAAACGCTGGTTGGACATGTAGCGGGTGTCGATGGTCAGGCCACATTTAGGGTATTACCCGATAGACCGTTGGATTCCGTTCACGCGAACGACATCGAAATGGGGTGATGTGACAGCTTATCGATCGTATGGTGCATTTCATCTGATTAGGGTAAGATATCAACGGATTGTATAGTTTATAGAGATAACCAAACCTACCTAAACACTTACTGACTATGATTTTGAACGTAATCGTCATTGACGACTCGCCCTTGCAGTTGCTGCATGCCGTTAAATATGTGGAGCGGCACGAAAATTTAAGGTTGTTGGGCGCATATGCCAACCCGCTATTGGGGCTTCTTGCTATAGAAAGCGCTGCTGTGGATCTGATATTGTTGGATGTTGAAATGCCCGAAATGACCGGATTTGAACTAAAATCGCACCTAAGTCGGGACACTGCGGTGGTCATGAACTCCAGTGAGCCGCGTTTTAAGGAAGTGGCAATGGGCACTGGAGCGTTCGATTTTTTGAGCAAACCCTTGAAGTTCGATGCCTTTGAAAGCACCATTGACCGCTTGATACAGCATCGGTTTTCAGTTCCAGTACCACATTTTGTAAGGGCCATCGCGAGTTAGGACCGATTGCCTTCCGTACGATCAGAACAGGATTCTTTTTGCCTACCGAAGAGGTATACAGAACGATTACAGTAACATATTATACCATTTCAAAGTTAAAAATGGTATTAGACGTCGTTAAATATAAAGGTCGATGTAAAAGCATTTTGGAACGCTTCTTCTTTCCGTTTCAAATCCATTTGACCGTTCTTCCGCATACCATACCGTGCCTTCCTCATCGGTCACTTTAAAATAGACATCCGGGCCTTGGGTCAAGGATATGGGCGTCTCAATGTTCACCATCGGGGAAAGAAAGGTCCTTTTAAAATCTTTGCCCCGATAATCGATCTGAAAATAGCCTTTTTCGTTGGTAACGGCCTTGCCTAAATAATCGTCTTTCAACCAATCGGCATCATACCCGTAAACCGTAAGCCCAGCGATATTCTTTTCGCTGCCTTGAGCCAGTTTTAAATGCCCACAAAGCACCCAGGCATCGAACATTGTCCTGATACCGCTCCAAACGGAATACGAAAAACAGTAGTTCCAACTGTATACGTTCCCCTCGGCCTCATCTCGCCAAACCGGGTGCAAAACGGTTACGGAAAGCTGCACGCCCTTGTCCAATGGGGTGTCGTGGTTCGGTATCTTGGAGATAAAAAGGTCCAGGGCTATCGGTCCGTCGTTGTACGGTCCTAAGAGGTTTATTTCGTAGTTTCCTTGTGCGTCGGTAGTGCCCTCACCGATAAGATGCGGTTCCTTGGCCTCGACAATTTGGTCCGATAACACATCAAAAGAATACCTTTCGTCCGAGGAGGTCGGCCCGTTTTCCGTTGCATACAATTTTACGGTTACCTTACGCAAAGGCTCCCTTCCGTTGCCGCACAATTGTCCTGCCAAAAAGCCTTTTACAATGTAGTTCAAAGACGACATAATGGTTTAAAGTTCGGTCGATTTAAAATTCGGTACGGGCATTTGAACGGATAGGTTCCATCTTCATTCATGATGAAGCTTTGCGGTGCCTTGGCATACCTCTATCGGTAAAACAACCAATAAAAAATTTCCATAGCATCCGTTTGAGTGCCGCCGCACCGTTTTCGGTTTCTACTAAGATATAGATTCTTCTTAACATTAAAACATTATGAAAGCGTTCGATAGTGTAGAATTTTCTCTAAGGCTGGCTTACTATTACGGCAAAAATGGGAAATCTACACCTTTAAGGTAGTGGCGGCCATCTTCAGTAGTGCGGAAACTGAGGAAGAGGTAAGTTTTACGCGACCGGTATGTCCGTCACCGGAGGAATTTGAAGTCACCGTAATGGTTCGTTGGCGTCGGACAAAACAGGTTACGTGCTAATAACGGTGGATGGTGTAATCTATCAACTGAATTACGACGTGGTCGTAGCGACCAATTGAACGGGTCGGCCGATCTGACCAAATTGATTTAACGACCGCCCCTACTTTATTATAGTCGGGGCGGTTTTTGCTTTCGGTATAAGATTTGAACAATTGTACCGTTTTTATGGTATGCGAATTCTTTTTTCACTTCCCTTGTTGGCAACATGGTATTGCCTTCTCTTTTTTGGTGGCCTTTCTTCCGTAGCGCAGGAAATAACCGTTTCGCCTCGTACGGTACATGTATTTGTTGCGCTTTGCGACAATGACAACCAAGGAATCGTTCCGGTATCCAAAAACTTGGGCAATGGCCAAAACCCAAAAACGAACCTGTATTGGGGTGCGTTATATGGGGTGAAAACACATTTTAAAAAAAGCAAGGATTGGGTATTTGTACAAAACGTGGAAACCGATAATCCGAATATTTTAGAACGGATTCTTTTCAAACACAGCAAAACGGAAACCTATCTGTTGGCCGATGCCTACGACGGGAGAACTATTTACGATACCACTGTTGATTTTTTGGAAGCCTCGGCCGGAAATGCGGAACAAAAGATAGGGTATGGCGAAAAGGAGCTGTGCTTTGGTGGAGGCTCCGACCTGTTGGCCTATGTGGGGCATGACGGGCTTATGGATTTTGAACTGCGCTTGACCCTCGAACCTGCGAATGTCAAAAAGAGAGATGCTATTATTTTGGCCTGTGTAAGCAAAACCTTTTTTGAACCTTATCTAAAAATGGCAGGGGCAAACCCCTTGGTGTGGACTACCGGGCTGATGTCCCCTGAAGCATACACCCTTAAATCGGCACTGGACGGCTGGATACTGGGAGAGACCGACGCGTTGGTTCGCGAACGGGCGGCAAAAGGCTACCATACCTACCAGAAGTGTGGTATGCGTGGTGCAAGAAACCTTTTGGTCACTGGCTACTAATACCAGAAATGGTATAAAGGTATGCACAGCACGGGTTCCCTTTCCGGGGCGATAACATAAACACCTTACCACTTCCTAAATCACATACCGTAAATCCAATAACACATTCCTAAGGACTAAAACGCGGCATGGGTAACGATTCGGAACCTTAAAACAACAGTTGAGCACAATTCCTGTGTATCATACTATGGGAATGGGGTACTATTGCCACATGTTATGCGAAACCAGTTAAAACTTATATCATGAAAAAAATAGTACTGCTGATCATTACCTTTCTTACGCTTGTCCACGGACTAAAAGCCCAACTGACTACCGAACAATGGCAAGAAGACCTGCGCTTTTTGCAAAAGACAATACATGACGAGTATGCCTCCCTATTCGTAAAAACGACACCGACCGACTTTGATGCGGCGGTAGAGAGCTTACATGCGCAAATACCGGATATGGAGCCCCATGAAATCATTGTAGGGATGTCCCGCATTATCGCGTTGTTCCGATACGGACATACCGATATCAGTTTTAACCAGAAACCGTACGATTTCCGGTACCTGCCCATTAACCTATATGTATTCGGGGACGAGATACGCATACAGGGTACTGAAAAAAAGTATGAAAGCGCCGTCGGGGCCAAGGTGTTGGAAATCAATACGATTCCGATATCGGAAGCTGTGGAACGCATTCGCCCGGTGGTAAATAGTGAGAACGAACAATATTTTAAGGCCTATGGCATCAATTATCTGCGAATTCCAGAGGTACTGCATGCGCAGGGAATCATACAAAATTTGGATAAGGGAATCGACTTCACCCTTGAAAAAAACGGTACGGTGTTTACGGTTACTTTTTCTGCCTTGCCCAAAGGAGCATATGTTCCTACCACTCGGGGATATGTTTTTCAGGACGAGAATTGGGTGTCGGCACGAAAAAAGGATTCCCTACCACGATATCTTAAAAAATTGGATAGGGTGTATTATTCCGAATACCTACCAAAGGAAAAAGCATTTTACGTAAGGCACAGCCGAATCCAGGACGATGCCGAAGAAAGCACTGCGGACTTTTATAATAGGGTTTTCGACTTTGTGGAAAACAACGAGGTGGAAAGGCTGATTATTGATGTAAGGCTCAATGGCGGCGGCAACAATTATTTGAATAGGAAGGTGATTACAGGTATTATCGAAACAAAAAAAATAAATCAGGTGGGCAAGCTTTTCGTATTGCTCGGACGTCGCACCTTTTCGGCCTGTCAAAATTTGGTGAATGAAATGGATAATTACACAAACGCCATTTTTCTTGGAGAACCCACTGCCGAAAACATTAATTTTTGGGGAGATGCGCGACCGGTTGCGTTACCGAACAGTACCATACCGGTATACCTTTCCTTTGCCTGGTGGCAGGACAAACCGGTTTGGGAAAACGCCGAATGGCTTGCGCCGACGATGAAAATAGAGCCAAGTTTCGAGCAATATGTCGATAACCGGGATCCTGTACTACAAGCCGCACTGTCGTTCGATGCCCAAGGTTTTCAACCCAACCCCATGCAGTACGTAACCGATTTATACAGTGCCGGAAAAACTGAGGAGCTGGCTACGGAACTCCCCAAAATGATCCACGACCCTAGATACGGATTCGTAGACTTTGAAACGGAATTGAGCAAAAAAGGACAGCTTTTATTGAATAGCGGGAGAACAAGGGAAGTTCAGGCTTCGGTACAGGTATTTCACATGATCGCCCAACTTTTTCCCGATTCGGCAAGGGCATGGAAAAATGTAGGGGCAGCGTATGCCAGAACGGGGGCTGTTGATGAGGCTACCTCATTTTTGGAAAAAGCAATGACTATGGACGATGGCGCTATTGCCGTTGAGGCCCGACAATTGCTGAAAGAATTGAAATAATGCTCCCAATTAACCGGTAAACAAGCTAACTCATACCATAAAAAAACCTGCTGGTTACAGCAGGTTTTTCTAGTCTATATTGATTCCTCTAAATCCATATCAATGGAAAAACAACAATCATTTAATGATGTCAGTGTTTGCGTTTGCATCATGAACATTGTTCTTTCATAACTCATAACTCATAACTCATAACTCATAACTCATAAACCCTAGTACCTATAATACTCGGGCTTAAAAGGGCCTTCCACGGTAACTCCGATGTAATCGGCCTGATCTTTTTTCAGCTCCGTCAATTCCGCTCCCAATCGCGATAGGTGCAATGCCGCTACTTTTTCATCCAAATGTTTGGGCAACATGTATACCTGGTTCTCGTAATTTTCGCTATGCTTCCAAAGTTCGATTTGTGCCAAAGTCTGGTTCGTAAACGAGTTGCTCATTACAAAACTAGGGTGTCCCGTAGCACAGCCCAAGTTTACCAAACGCCCTTCGGCCAAAATAATGATATCTTTCCCATCGATGGTATACTTGTCCACTTGGGGCTTTATTTCATCTTTGGTATCTCCGTAGTTGCCGTTCAACCATGCCATATCGATTTCGTTATCGAAGTGGCCAATGTTACAAACGATAGCCTTATCCTTAAGTGCCTTAAAGTGTTCGGCCCGGATGATATCCTTGTTGCCCGTTGTGGTAATCACAATGTCCGCGTTACCGATAACGGTTTCCAATTTTTTCACTTCAAACCCTTCCATACAGGCTTGCAATGCGCAAATAGGATCGATCTCCGTTACCGTTACTATTGCACCGGCACCGGCAAAAGAAGCAGCGGTCCCTTTACCGACATCGCCATACCCGGCAACGACAACCCGTTTCCCGGCCAGCATGGTATCGGTAGCCCTTCGAATGGCATCTACCGCACTTTCGCGACATCCATATTTATTATCGAATTTCGATTTTGTTACCGAGTCGTTAACGTTGATCGCGGGCATCGGCAAAGTGCCATTTTTAACCCGTTCGTACAAACGGTGCACCCCGGTAGTGGTTTCTTCGGAAAGTCCTTTAATGGCCTTGGCCAGTTCAGGGTAACGGTCCAGTACCATGTTGGTCAGATCGCCACCATCGTCCAAGATCATATTCAGTGGTTCCCTGTCCTCTCCAAAAAATAAGGTTTGTTCGATACACCAATCAAATTCTTCTTCGTTCATCCCTTTCCAGGCGTATACTGGAATACCTGCTGCCGCAATTGCCGCCGCTGCATGGTCCTGGGTAGAAAAAATATTGCAGGAACTCCACGTCACATCGGCGCCCAATGCCACCAAAGTTTCGATCAATACCGCCGTTTGAATGGTCATGTGCAAACAACCGGCGATACGGGAACCCTTCAAAGGCTGTTCTTGCCCATATTCTTCGCGCAATGCCATTAACCCCGGCATTTCGGCTTCAGCTAAATTTATTTCTTTTCTTCCCCAATCGGCCAAAGAGATGTCTTTCACTTTATAGGGTACATAAGGAACAGTTTCTGTACTCATATTATTTTTTATTTTTTACTTTCGTTGCGAGGTGCAAATGCCTCCTTTTTCGAACCGCAAAGGTACAAATTCTCTTAGGAAACGTATGCCCATTTATAAGACAATACAATTAAACTCCGCAACGGTCGTCTATATATGGAAGATCCAAGAGTCTGAAAATGAGCTCGCAAAGGATGTTGTATTGACACCGCATTGCCAAAAGCGAATGGTGGGAATGAAATCGGAACTGCATCGGAGAGGTTTTTTAAGTATTCGTCATTTGCTGGCCCGGGCGGGGTATGTCGATCATGACCTGTATTACGATTCGAACGGAAAACCCCATCTTAAGGATGGTAAGCACATTTCCATTACGCACTCCTATCAGTTTACCGGTATCATTATCGGCGATACCGATGAAGTAGGTATCGATATTGAAAAACAACGGGATAAAATTTTGCGGATTGCCCATAAGTTTACGCCGGTAACCGAATATCGAACCTTGGCCAACTCGGATGCCCTGGTGCGAAAACTGACCATTGTTTGGGGCTGTAAAGAGTCGTTGTACAAAATTTATGCGGAGCCTGGGCTCAGTTTTTTACAGCATATCGACATCCATGATTTTGGATTGGAAAGTGGCACGACAACGGGGGAAATACGCTATGAGGGAAAGCTTTCCGGATATCGTATCCATTTTCTGGAATTCGAAGGTTTTACCTGCGTATATGCCATCGCGCAATGAATGTAGATGCCCCACAATTATCCCGGTTTATGTATTAGAACTTCGTTATGAGGGTCGAAAATGCAATGAAACCCGGAAACAAAGTAAAACGCCCGGTTTTGAAGCAGTTTCGCGTCGTAATAGATTTTCTAATACATAAAATGGGATTATGTATCTTGTCCCTTGAAAATGCAAAGTTGACAGCTTAAAAAACGGCCCAAAACGAGTTCAATATTTGATATTTTCAGTACAAACCCATATACAAGAACACCATGGATATTTCCGTAGCGCTTACTTTTTCGCCGCTCCAAGACGATTTTGAAGAACACATCATCCGTTTCATACAAAAACTTCGGGCATCCGGTCTTACCGTTCTCGAAAATCCGTTAAGTACTCAGGTTTACGGCGAGTATGATGCGGTAATGGCAGTACTACATACCGAAATAAAAACGGCTTTTGAGTTGATGGACAAAGGGCTGATGTACCTTAAAATGGTGAAAACCGACCGAAGTACCTATGAACCCCATTTTTGATTTTTTTATAGACGCCTACCGAGGAAAGGAGAACTTCGTTATCATTTTAGAGGCAATCGTTTTCATTAGCGGAATTGCCAGTGTTTGGTTCGCAAAGCAGCAAAACATTTTGGCGTATCCGACCGGATTGGTGGCTACGGTGATTACGGTGTACCTGTTTTTAAAAGATGGGCTGTTGGGGGATATGATGATGAATTTTTATTGGTCCGTAATGAGTATCTACGGCTGGTGGAACTGGAGCAGAAAGAAAGCGGGCGAAACATTGGTGAAAGTTACCCGGACCAATGCCAGGGAAAAAAGCATCGGTATTCTGTTGTTTTTTGGGACCATCCTCTTCAACTATGCCGTATATCGTTTTTTTGAGTACGACATTGCGCCTTCAAACTATATCGATATGGTAACGTCGGGTATATTTTTTACCGCCATGTGGTATATGGCACTTAAAAAGTTGGAAAACTGGACACTTTGGATCATAGCCGACTTGATTACGATACCCCTATATGCCTACAGGGGTTGGGGAATGCTTTCTTTTCAATATGTTATATTTACTGTTTTGGCCGTACAAGCCTACCTGTTATGGAAGAAAAGTATCGACAAGAGCCTTCAAACATCCTAAAAATCGTTTTATTCGGTCCCGAATCTACGGGAAAAACGACCTTGTCGAGACAGTTGGCCGAATGTTACCGTACGGAATGGGTCCCCGAATACGCACGGGAATACCTGCAACGGAAATGGGACAAGGAACAAAAAGTGTGTGAGCCAGAGGATCTACTTCCCATTGCGGCAGGTCAAATGCGATTGGAAAACGAAGGAACAAAAAAGGCAAATAAGGTACTGTTCTGTGATACCGATCTGCTGGAGACCAAAGTATATTCCGAAGCGTATTATGTTGGGTATTGCGATCCCGTTTTAGAAAAGTATGCGCTCTTGAACACTTACGACCTCTATTTTCTTACGGGTATCGATGTGCCTTGGGTTAAGGACGACTTAAGGGACAAACCCCTCGAACGGGCCAGGATGTTCGATTATTTCAAAAGTACATTGGAAAAGTATCAACGTAATTTCGTTACTTTAACGGGGGACAAGGAAACACGCTTGGCAACCGCAAAAACACATATCAATAGATTATTACGAACAAAAGCAATTTAAACACATGCAGTTTTCAGAAACGGATTTAAAACAACTTTCCGAAAAAGGGGTTAGCAAGGAAAAGGTAGTTGATCAAATTAATACTTTTAAGGAAGGCATCCCTTTTGTTCATTTAGAGGAACCGGCAATCGTCGGCAATGGTATTTCACGATTTTCCGATACAGAGGGGGAAGCACTCGTTGCCGCTTTTGAGGCAGTTGCGGCCGGGTCGGACCTATTAAAGTTTGTACCTGCCTCCGGGGCCGCTTCGCGAATGTTCAAATCCATGTTCGCGTTTTTGGAGGAGTTCGATGTTCGTAACGAAACCTTTGAAGCCTATATCCAAAGAACAAAAAGAACGGATGTGGAAACCTTATTGGAACGCCGAAAAGAAATGCCCTTTTACCGCAACATACAGGAACGGATAGCGGGGAAAACGATGTCCGAGGATGAAGAGAAATATCTTTTTATTAAGGAAATGCTTTCCGAAGAGGGATTAAACTATGGTTTTTATCCAAAGGGGCTACTGCCCTTTCATTCCTACGAAAAGAAAGTGGTTACGGCTTTTGAGGAACATTTAAAGGAAGGGGCCCGTTATGCGGAAACCAACGGAAAGGCCTCCTTGCATTTTACGATATCGCCACAACACGAACTGTTGTTCAAACAAGAATTTGAAGTGGCCCGCGCGCGGGTACATCATTGGACGGGAATCGATTTCGATGTGGACTTTTCCTTCCAAAAGACCGCCACCGATACCATTGCGGTAGACACGGACAACAAGCCCTTTCGAAATACCGACGGCTCGTTGCTGTTTCGCCCGGGCGGTCATGGAGCGCTCATAGAAAACCTGAACGACCAAAACGCCGATGTCATTTTTATCAAAAACATCGACAATGTGGTTCCCTCGCGAAATCTTGCAGCGGTCGCCCAAAGTAAAAAAATATTGGGAGGAGCGCTTTTAAAGGTACAACAGCAAATTTTTGAATATGCCCGTTTGTTGGATTCTGGAACACCGGATGCCACCGCACTGATCGAAATCAAAACATTTTTGGGCTCGGAACTCAATGTGCGTTTTGCCGATAGCTTCGAGCATTTTAGTCTCATGGACCAAATAAAGGTTTTGAAAGATAAAATGGACCGTCCGATCCGCGTTTGCGGTATGGTAAAAAATGAAGGGGAACCCGGTGGTGGACCGTTTTGGGTGAGAGACCAAAACGATAACATCTCACTTCAAATCGTAGAATCGGCCCAAGTGGACATGTCCAATACGGAACAGGCGGGGATATTAAAGGGTTCTACCCATTTTAATCCTGTAGACCTTGTGTGTGGGGTAAAAAATTATAAAGGGGAAAAATACGACCTGCTCAACTATGTTGATGCCAAGCTCGGTTTCATTACCGGAAAAACAAAAGAGGGACGCGAGTTAAAGGCATTGGAACTTCCCGGTCTATGGAACGGTGCCATGGCCTTTTGGAACACCATTTTTGTTGAGGTGCCCACGGTGACGTTTAACCCGGTAAAAACGGTAAACGACCTTTTAAGGCCTTCGCACCAGGGCGAATAAGGATTTAGCAATCACGCTTGTCAACATCGAAAGGACGCTAAAGGTGTATAAAAATTACACACATATCGGGAAATTACACACCCTTATACAGCGAAAGGCATTTCTTTAATTTGTTTAAATAATTGAAAATCAAATACTTGAATATGTTTTGAGCTGGTGTTGACGATTGGCATTGTTTTCTCTTTACCTAAAGCGAAACATAGAATCATTGTAAATCTTAAACACATCAAAATGAAAAAGGTATTATTAGTAGCGGCTTTAGCGTTTGGAACGTTGACCGTATCAGCACAAGAAGAAGCAACAGAAGCAGTAGCGACTACTACTGAGGTAGTTGAAGCACAAGATGCTTTCGCCGAAGTAGCATTGGAAGAACTTCCCGAAGCCATTACAGCTGCTTTGGAAGCTGCCCACCCAGGTGCTACCATCTCTAAGGCATATGTAAACGAAGCGGCACAATACAAACTGGATGTTACCAAAGAAGATGGTGAAGCGGTAGAATTGTACGCCGATGCCGAAGGTAATTGGATCGAAATGTAAGTCGTTGCGACCTACAACACTATAATCCGTAAGGATTGAAAATAAATGGCCCCGACAACACTATGTTGTCGGGGCTTTTTTGTGTTGCCGGTGTTTCAAAAGGCAACACGGCCCCAACATCCAAACTCCCTTAATACCAATTGCTATTTATGGCGCATTTTAATTGGCAATTGGTATTGCATAACGTACCGTCGATTACCCTTTGCGGAAACGGTTCTTTCTTATATAGTTGCCCAAAACCAAATTTTTTTGGAGGACACGGGATTATGGACCGACCATGGGAAAACGGTATCGGTATCGAAGGGCAAAGGGTATTCTTTGATGGCCATTGTAGAAAGAACGGTTCTACCGATCTAGCGGGACGATATTGGAACGTGTAGCTTTTATACGTTTACACACTATGGTATACAGAATTACACACCGAAAACAACCATGTAAAAACGTAATGTATTGATACTGTGATGTTTGTGTTTGTTCGAAATTTTGGTATCATATTTTCTATAGGTTAAGGGAATTCTATAATTAGAAAAACACACATCATGAAAAAAGTAATCTTAGTAGTAGCTTTAGCCATAGGAAGTTTAACCACATACGCTCAAGAAGCGGATGCAGTAGAAGCGGTAGCTACAGAAGCTGTTGCTCAGGACGATTTTGCTGAAATCGCTGCAAGCGAATTACCGGAAGCGGTAACAGCAGCGGTAACAAAAAATTATCCTACTGCCACTATCGATAAAGCATATGTAAACGAAGCAAAACAGTTCAAATTAGAGGTGTCTTTGGAAGACGGTACTGCCGGAACCTTGTATGCCGATGAAAATGGTAACTGGATCGAAATGTAAGTTATAACTTGAGTTATTTGTTTTGTATCAAGTTGGTTTGGTCGGAGAGGGGTCCTATGTAAATAGGGCCCCTTTCTATTTTATATCGGTTTGTACACCTTCGTAGTATACAGGCTTGAATGCACATGAATTTGAACGGATATGAAAAAGTGTTTATTGGCTTAGCCCGATCCGTATAGGGCATATGGCAACAATATACCGGTCACGGCATCACTACGGTATTAAAGGTGAAGGCCGTTTTTTTTATGGCCGGTATTGATCGGCCCTTAAAGCGCCGGATACAATGACAAAACGGGTTGGCAAAGGGTTTCGAGTGGGGAATTCCTACTTCTTTTAAGAAAATTTTGGGCACTTCTCAACTATCAAGGGTTATTTTTACGTACATACAGACACAAAGACCCAAGTATGCCAAACATCTTGATCATCGAGGACGATGCCGCATTTTGTCAAATGCTGCAGAAGTTTCTGACCAAACATGACTATCAGGTGCAGACAAGTTTTAGTGCCCCCGATGCCAAAAAGAAGTTTTCCGAAACTATTTTTGACGTGGTACTGACCGATTTGCGCTTGCCGGACTATGATGGCATACAATTGCTTACCGATATAAAGGCCGTAAATCCGAACACCCAGGTCATTCTAATGACCGGGTATGCCGAAGTGGCCACGGCCGTAAACGCTATGAAAAAGGGAGCTTATGACTATGTATCCAAGCCCTTTACCCCCGATGAGATCGTTCGCGTGATCAAAAATGCCCTAAGAGCGGAGCCTGTTTTGGCCGCTGGAGGCAACGAAGAAGCTGCCGTTGCGCTTTCGCTCCCAAAAGAAGAGGAGCAACAAGAGCACGTTCACGAAAAAACGAATATAGTTAAGGGTACCAGTGAGGCTTCCCTTAAACTCTACGAATACATCAACTTGGTGGCACCTACCGATATGTCCGTTCTGGTTACGGGAGAAAGTGGCACGGGCAAGGAAGTCACGGCAAAGGCGATACACGATCGCAGTAAACGAAAAGAACATCCATTTGTGGCCGTGGATTGTGGGGCCATTCCAAAAGAGTTGGCGACCAGTGAGTTTTTCGGCCACATCAAAGGAAGCTTTACCGGAGCGGTAGAAGATAAGATCGGGAATTTTGAGGCGGCCAATAAGGGCACCCTTTTTTTGGATGAGGTAGGAAACCTTTCCTATGACAATCAAATTCAACTGCTTCGCGCATTACAGGAACGAAAGATCAAGCGCGTAGGGAGTACCAAAGAAATTGCGGTCGATGTACGTATCATCACCGCTACCAACGAAGATTTGACCAAAGCCGTAGAAAAGGGTACGTTCAGGGAAGACCTCTATCACCGTCTAAACGAGTTTTCAATAGAAATACCGTCGCTTCACGATCGCTTTGAAGATTTAAAGGCTTTCGCCGAACATTTTTTGATAAAAGCCAATCGGTCCTTGGATCGAAATGTTACGGGGTTTTCCCCATCCGTTTGGAACGTGTTCAAACAATATCACTGGCCGGGCAACCTTCGGGAGCTTCAAAACGTTATCAAACGTTCGGTGTTGTTGACCACCGGACCAATGGTGGAAATGGAGGTGTTGCCCCAGGAAGTAAGACAGCCATCGGCAAGTACCGTGGAAAAGCAATTTTCCAAATCCGAATTTGAGAAAGACCGTATCATCAAAGCATTAAAACGAACCAATTTTAACAAATCGGAGGCTGCAAAACTACTTCAGGTAACCCGGAAAACGCTCTACAACAAGATCAGCCATTATAAATTGGACTTGTAGCCATACGTTTCCTGAGCGCGGCTACCAGATGGTCTGTTTGCTCGAGCAGCACTACTACCGCTTCGTCCAATACCGCAGATGCTATTTCTCCTTCCTTTAGATGCTCCAATCGTTCCAATTCGGGAATGCAGGCCGAAGCTTTCAATTGTTTGAACATGGGCAACATCCGATGGGCCACATTGTTTATTTGTTTGAAATCGCGGTTGGCCACAGTCTCTTCCAACAACTGAACATTGGTAGCGGTGTCCAACAGAAATAGTTGCAATACCTCATGAATTGCGTCTTGGTTGGTTCCTAAAAACGAATGGATGATGTCAAGGTCGTACAGCTGGTTTTTGGTCGATGGTATACTGGTCTCCGTCGGTTCGTCTTTTGTGTCGATTTCACCCAATTGTATGCCCAAAAGCCTGATCATACCGATAAGTTCACCCTTTGAAAAGGGTTTCTGTAGTACTTGGGCAAACCCTAAGGACGTGTAAGCCTCGGTTTCCAGGTCTCTCCTTCCCGTCATGGCAATGATCGGTTGGCCCGTATAGTGTTTGTATTCCCCTTCCTGTAAGCGTTTTAAAACTTCGAAACCGGTAATTTGGGGCATTTGGATATCGGTCAATACCAGGTCGTACGCCAAGTGCGTATCCTTTTCTACCTGTAGGAAATTTGAGAACACATGAGTGGTTATACCGATACTTTCGGCCATCTCCCGAAGCATGCGCAACAGGGCGCTGTCATCGTCCACGATAAGCATACGTAGTTTCGGTACCATGTAGGGGGCTTCAGCTTTGGGCGATACCTTTTCCTTGGAAATCTCCAAGGGAATTTCAAAGGAAAAAGTGCTGCCTTGGCCCGCTTCGCTCTGTAAATGGAGCGATCCCCCAAGGAGCTCCGATAGTTTTTTGGAGATGGTCAGTCCAAGGCCATACCCCCCGTACTTTTTCTCGGTAGTTTCGTCGGCTTGCGCGAATTCCTTGAAAATGGCCTGCTGCTTGTCTTTTGGAATGCCGATTCCGGTATCGGTCACGTTGATCTGTGCCCGTATCTGTTTTCCCTTTCCGGAAATGAAAGCATCGATCTTGATGTGTCCTTCCTCGGTAAACTTAAAAGCGTTTCCGATAAGGTTCGTCAATATCTGTCGCATACGGAACGGGTCCCCCAAAACGGGTTGCCCCAGCGCGGGATCGATTTCTAAAAATAGCTGTAGTTTTTTGTGCAGGTGAAGGGCCTGAAGGTTTTCGGCCGTTTCCTGTATCAGGTGCGCGGCGATAAACGGAACTTTTTCAATATTCAGTTTACCGGCCTCCAATTTAGAGAAGTCCAAAAGGTCGTTGACCAAATTTCCGACATATTTCGAAGAGGATTTTACATTTTTCAGATAACGCTGCTGCTTGTCGCTTAGCGGGGTACTTTCCATAAGATCCGTATAGCCCGTAATGGTGTTCAATGGGGTGCGCAGATCATGGCTTACGGTAGAAATCAATTGTTCCCTACTTTTTAGGAGCGATTCGGAAAATTTCTTTTCTTTTTCCAGTTTTTGCCGATAGGTCTGTATGCGCCAAAAGTCTCTGTTGATCAAAAATGTAAATAGGCCCACGACCAAAAAACCCAGTACCGCTGCGGAACCGGCCAAACGGATACTGCGGCGTAATGCCGTTTTTCGTTGGGCGCTTTGGGTATAGGTATTCGAAAGGACCTCTTGTTCAAAATCGGCGATGATGGAATGTAACTGTTGCGATAGTTCCAGATCGTTGCTATTGATTTCACGTTCTTTTTGGGCCAAAAAACGCTGGTTTTTTGCATCCTTTCGTTTGGCTTCTACCAAAAGGCTTTTCGAAGCGTTGATAATGGAATCTATTTTTTGGGAATCGGGAATGTCGGCACTATCAGCGGGAATGTTTTCGTTCAAATAGGTAACCCAATCGTCCAAAACCTTTCTTTCGTAACTGGAAAGACCCTCCGGATTCGGATGAATGTCATAGGCGGTCAGTTTCCCGAAAGACGATTCCATTTTCCGGAGTCCTTTGAGCGCATTGTCAATAGAGCTACTGGCCCGATTCTTTCCCTTTAGTTCACGAAGTTCGTTACTGTTGGCGACTTTTTGCCGCAATAAGGCCCGAACACTGTCCAATTGTGCTTTCTGCTGTGGCTGGTTGGAAATGGTACTGAGCGTATCGATTTCCAATAGTATGGTATCGATTTTAGCGGAATATGCGTTAAAACTCTCTTGGGTATTGTTCTGCTGCGCCAGGTTCGATAAGCTTTCCGCTTCATAGAGATCGGCCACCAGCGCTCCCGTCTTTAACAGTTTTACTCCTGTTTTGTCGTCCATTTCGTTGTAGACGATTACCCGTAGTTCGGTGTAAATGAAATATCCGGCCGTCAAAAATAGAATACCGAGCACCAAATAGCTGAAAATAATCTTGAAAGTGAACCTGCTCTTGGATTTTTCCTTCATATTGGCTGTTATAAAATAAGTACAAAGTAGCGCGGTTGCCCGCCGTAAAGAAGTTTCAACGCTTTTCGTTTTAAACGAAAACCTACGCTTTTGTTTCCCTTTCGATGCTCCTTAAAGGAGTGTAGCGCCGCTTTACAACCAAAAGGTCAAAGAAGGCATAAGACATCGATTTCGGTTCGCCAAAAAACATAAACCACTTCCGTATATAGATACGTATCAGCGGGCCATATTGTTTATCGTTAAGCGTTAATATTTTTGAGGTATTGCTAGGGCGCTAAAAATTTCGGTATTACATTTGCGCCATCTCAAAGGGGTGCTTTTATTGTGGAGTTGAAAAATACGGAACGATAACGGCTGAGATTATACCCAATGAACCTGGGCGGGTAATGCTGCCAAGGGATGGCGAAAGCCACTATTTGGAATTACAACGGTCCTTAATTGGCCAAAAATCATGTTTAATTTAGAATAATGACCCCTTTTATTCGTCACTAATTATTTAGTACGAATGAAAATGCACTATTCAATTTTCGCAAACGCACCTTCTAGGTGTGGCAAACTTTTTACCGAACGGACAAGTTCCCGATTTTTTAAAAACCGATTGCTGACGCTTCTTCTGTCGTCGGCCGCTATTGGCAGTATGTCGGGCCAGGACCAAACACCGACGGATTCCCTGGAAGGCAAAAAGGTGGTACTCGATGAAGTTTTTGTATCCGCCATTCGGGTCACCAATGAAACGCCGGTCACCTTTTCCAACTTTACCAAAGAGCAGTTCGCACCAAGAAACTTGGGCCAAGACATCCCTATTTTGATGAATTTTTTGCCCTCGGTGGTCACCACTTCGGATGCTGGTGCCGGGGTAGGGTATACCGGGATCCGGGTTCGGGGCAGTGATGCTACAAGAGTAAACGTCACTATCAATGGTATTCCCTATAACGACTCGGAATCCCATGGAACCTTTTGGGTAAACATGCCCGATTTTGCCTCCTCAACAGAAAGCCTGCAATTGCAGCGCGGCGTAGGAACTTCCACCAATGGTGCAGGTGCCTTTGGGGCCAGTTTAAACTTATTGACCGATGCGGTTTCCGAAGAGGCCTACGGCCAGATTTCTTCCTCGATCGGAAGTTTTGGAACCTTGCGGAACAATTTAAAGTTCAGTACGGGGTTGCTGAACGAGCATATCGAACTTTCCGGGCGTTTGTCCCGTATCAATTCCGATGGCTATATCGATAGGGCACGGGCCGATCTTGACGCGTATTTTTTACAAGGGGCCTACAAGGACGACAAACGGCTGATCAAAGCCCTACTCTTCGGAGGGCATGAGATTACGTATCAAGCGTGGTACGGCATCGATCGCGAAACGCTCGCGACCGATAGAACCTTCAATCCTTCGGGTATTTATACCGATGACGAGGGTAACACGCAATTTTACGACAACGAAGTGGACAACTACAAACAAGATCACGCGCAGTTGTTATGGAACGAAACACTTTCCGATCGTTGGAATGCCAATATCGCTTTTCACTATACCCGTGGACGAGGCTATTTTGAACAATTTCGAGAGGACGATGATTTTTCCACCTATGGGTTTACGCCCTTAACGGTAGATGGAGACGAGGTGAATACCACCGATTTGATTCGTAGACGTTGGCTCGATAACGACTTTTACGGAACCGTTTTTTCATTGAACCACCGTAACGATACACTGGACCTGATTTTTGGTGGTGGGTACAACCGTTATGAAGGAAATCATTTTGGGCAGGTCATCTGGGCACGTTTTGCCAGTGATAGCGAGATTCGAGATCGTTATTACGACGATTCTTCCAAAAAAACCGATTTTAACCTGTATGCAAAGGCCAATTATGGTCTAAATGAGCAATGGAGCCTGTTCGGAGATCTTCAGTACCGGACCGTCGGGTATACGGCCAACGGAGAGGATACCGGTATTGTCGATGATACCTTTAACTTCTTCAATCCCAAGGCAGGACTTACCTATGATCTGAACCGGAACAATAACTTTTATCTTAGTTATGCCGTGGCAAACCGGGAACCCAACCGGAACGACTACGAAAATGGAAATCCAAAGCCGGAACGGTTGCAGGATATCGAGTTGGGTTGGCGCTACGTGTCCCCGAGCCTTCAGGTGAATACCAACCTCTATTATATGCGGTATAAGGACCAATTGGTATTGACCGGGGAACTTAATGATGTAGGGGCCCCGCTACGTGCCAATGTCGGGGATAGCTACCGCTTGGGACTGGAAATAGACGCGAACATTACCTTTAGCGAACAGTTTCAATGGCGGCCCAATCTCGCATGGAGCGACAACAGAAACATTGATTTTGTTTTCGAAAGGGATGGGGTGCTTCAGAACTTCGGAAACACCAATATCGCGTTTTCGCCCGGTCTGGTCATCGGTAATTGGTTTACCTACTCCCCATTGCAAACTTTGGACGTTTCCCTGTTGTCCAAATATGTGGGCAAACAGTACATGGGCAATATCGATTCCGATAACTCGGTGTTGAAGGCCTATTCCCAGTTGGACGTTAACGTACAATACCTGTGGGAGATCAATAGGTTTGTGGACAGTATTACCTTTTCCGCCTTGATCAACAATGTAGCGGATCAGGATATTGTTTCCAATGGCTATTTTTTCACCTTTGACGATGATTTTTCGAATCCCGGAACGGTTACTACCGTCGAAGGGGCAGGATTTTATCCTCAGGCGGGACGAAACTTTTTGGTAGGGGCAACGATACGATTTTAAAAAAAAGACATGAAAGCATTATCCATAGCGCTGGATTGGACCCCGAACACGAACCATAGTGGTTTTTTTGTGGCCCAACAACAAGGCTTTTATGCCGAGGTAGGCGTGCAGGTAGCCATTGTTTCGCCACAGACGGACAATTATAGTACCACGCCCGCCAAAAAATTGGAACTGGGGCAGGTCGATTTTGCCCTATGCCCGTTTGAGAGCGTCCTTAGCTATCGCGTAAAAGAAACCCCTTTTGATGCCGTGGCCATCGCGACCCTTTTTCAAGAGGACCTCAGCGCCATCGTTACCTTGTCGGAAAGTGGCTTGGAACGACCGAAGGATTTGGATGGCCGTAGCTATGCCTCCTACAAGGCGCGGTATGAGGATGCCATTGTTGCCGCAATGGTGAAAAATGATGGTGGAAAGGGGGAGCTAAAATTGGAGTATCCCGATAAATTGGGGATATGGGAAACCCTGTTGACCAAAAAGGCCGACGCTACATGGGTATTTATGAACTGGGAGGGGATACAGGCACAAAACAGGGGCATCGCCCTGAACGCCTTTCTGCTATCGAATTTTGGCATTCCCTACGGCTATTCCCCTATAATAATGGCCGGAAAAAGTGCCGCGGCCGCCTCCACCAAAGAGTACCGTCTCTTTTTGGAGGCTACTCGAAGAGGCTATCTGTACGCCGCGGAACATCCTAAGGAAACCGCAGCCCTGCTTGCCTCCTTATGTTCCGAACAGGACGGTGACATCGATTTGATACAGAGCCAACGGTATACTGCTCCTTTTTATGGTACATCCGAAACCTGGGGCCTTATGGAAAAGGAACGGGTACTGTTATTTTTAAATTGGTTGGCCGAAAACGGACTGGAGAAACACCGTTTTTCATTCGAAGAAATCGTTTGGGACCTGCTTCGGGATCCAACGAAGTAATACCATTTCAAAGTTAAAATGGTATACGTTTACCCCTTAAAAAATTCTTCTTTTCCGTGTATACCTCAAAATAAAATATAGCCGTAGCCAACGCAATGTTTAGATTTTCTTTTTTGTCTACACAGAAAATCCCTGTTTTTATTTATGTATATTTCTTTCGGAAATGATATAATACCAATTGCTACGGTGGATTTTCACAAATGGTATTGCTAAAGGACGAAACCATTTGGCTGACCATTGACCCTATAGGAAAATTGTTGGAAAACCATAAATAGAGACGCAAAATTTTGCGCCCCTACCGTCACCAATAGCAACGTCACCGTTGTCACAATCACCACGCAAAAATCAATTTGGGCCACAATCAAAAAATTTGGCATCCATTATCCGTGGGTTTAAAATTGGGGTTACCAAAAATGCACGACGCATACGTCCCGATTTTGCATGGCAATCCCGTTTTCACGACCACATTATCCGCAATCATAGATCTTATGCGCGCATTTCAAATTATATCATTACAAATCCCACCCGTTGGAAGGAAGATAAATTTCATACCACATCTAAATTATGACGGCAAAATATGTATGGATACAGCAAAAAACGTTTTTACGAGTTCATATATGTCCTTGCCGTAGATTACGAGCCAAAAGCAAAAGGAAGGCAAGAGTTCTTTAAAGTTGTACAAAACAAACTCATTTAAGCAGTTACGGGAAGTACGGCAACAGAAATTATTTTATTTTCGACCCTAATCACCAAAGTAAATTGGCATAATACATAAACCAGGTTAAAAAGCTAATTTTAAGAAGGAAAAAGAACGCGAATGCCTAAAATAACTTTGGAGACGGCTATAAGCGCGGATATCCATATCGTTTTTGATTTGGTGCGTAGTATCGATTTGCATAAAATTTCTACGGCGAACAGCGGGGAGGAGGCCATTGCCGGAAAAACTTCGGGTCTTATCGAACTGGGTGAAACAGTTACTTGGCGGGCAAGGCACCTTGGTGTTCGGCAGACGCTTACCTCTATGGTTACCGCCTTGGATTCCCCTGGTTATTTTGCCGATGAAATGGTCCGTGGTGCTTTTAAACGGTTTTTGCACGAACACTTTTTTACCATGGAAAATGGGGTTACGCTCATGGTCGACGTTTTTGACTATACCGCTCCTTTGGGGGTGCTGGGCAAGTTGGCCGATCATATATTTTTAGAGCGCTACATGACCCGGTTTTTGAAAACACGCAATACCATTATCAAACAGTTTGCGGAGTCGGAACAATGGAAAACCATTCTTTAATATGAAATGAGCATAAACTTTTTTAAGCATACCCTGCCGAAATGATTAAAATAAGTTTATGCGAATTACTGAATGTGCAGAAATTTTTAGTTTCTTCATTTACAGTAAACTACAAAATTTTAAACAGATGAAATGAGCCATAACAATTCTTGATACCAACCGAAATGATTATTGGCGAATTACATCTGACCATTAAAAAACAATAAATATAAACAGATGAAACTACTTTTGCTGGGTGCTACGGGAAGAACGGGTAAATGGGTCTTGAAAATGGCATTGGAAAAGGGCTTTCGGGTAAACGTTTTGATACGGGACGCTACCAAGGTAGGGCCGCAATCAAACTTGGAGGTGTTCGAGGGTTTGCCTGCCGAAAGGGATGCGGTTTTAAAGGCGGCCAAAGAATGCACGGCCGTAATTACGGTATTGAACATCTCAAGGACATCCGATTTTCCTTGGGCGCCTTTACGTACACCCAAAACGCTGCTCTCCTCCACGATGGAAGTGCTTGTTACAATTTTCAAAACGGTAGGAATTAAAAAGGTAGTGGTCTGTTCTGCTTGGGGCGTTGGCGATTCCAAAAAGGATATTCCTTGGTGGTTCCGGGCGACCATCGATCATAGCAATATCAAATATGCGTATGCCGATCACCAACGGCAAGAAGAAATCGTGCGTAGTTCCGATATCGATTGGACCATTGTGCGGCCCGTTGGCCTTACCGCCTCCAAAAGTGAAAAACAAGTTCGGGTGACTCACGGAAAACGACCAAGACCACGACTCACGATCGGCAGGAGGGCATTGGCGGAATTTTTAATCGTGGCATTGACCGAAGAAACGCTACGTTTAAAAACGATAACGGTATCGTAAAAGAAATGTGGATTGCTCGATAAAATTGTAGGGACTGCCAAAAAAAAAGATGCTTATGGAGAACGAAGCTGGAATTGTGCGATGGGGCATTATTGGTTGCGGGAAGGTAACCGAGGTAAAAAGTGGCCCCGCCTACCAACAGACCAAAGGATTTGAACTTAATGCGGTGATGCGCCGGGATAGTGTAAAAGGAAACGATTACGCAAAACGGCACGGAGTGCCCCGTTATTTTTCAGACGCCGATGCACTGATAAATGCACAAGATATTGACGCCATTTACATCGCTACGCCCCCGGATACCCACAAAAAATACGGCTTATTGGTGGCCAAAGCAGGAAAACCCTGCTGTATCGAAAAGCCGATGGCGCCTTCTTATGCGGATAGTCTGGCCCTATATGAAGCTTTTAAAAATAAGGGAGTGCCCCTTTTTATTGCCTACTACAGGCGTTCCTTACCACGGTTTATACAAGTTAAAAAATGGTTGGACTAAGGGGAGATCGGAACGGTGATACAAGTCCGATGGCACCTCTCCAAACCAGCTTTGGATTTGGACCGGTCCGGCGCGTACAACTGGCGTACCGATGCCAAAATCGCGCCCGGCGGCTATTTTGACGACCTTGCCAGTCATGGTATCGACTTGTTTATGTATTTGTTGGGCACCATAAAAACGGCACAAGGGTATACCGCAAACCGTTGGGGCCATTATTCGGCCTTGGATACCGTAACAGCCTGTTGGATGCATGAAAATGGTGTAATGGGAACGGGGAGCTGGAGTTTCGGGAGTCACGAACATCGCGATGAAGCGGAAATAATAGGAAGTAAAGGAGTGCTGCGCTTTTCGGTCTTTCACGAGCGACCGTTGGTTCTGGTCAACCAAAACGGAAAGCGGGAGCTATATGTTCCCAATCCCGATCCTATTCAAAAATACCATGTTGAAAACATACAAAAACACCTATCAGGGTCGGCCGTGCATCCATCATTGGGTGCTTCCGGGTTGCAAACCAGTTGGGTAATGGATCAAATACTCATAGGCGACCGGCCGTTGGGGTCTGCCGTGTCCTAATTAGTGACGACGACCACACCCCCGTTAAAGGTGGTCCGATATTCCAACATGTCGTAATAGCGGTTTCCGTCGTCCGGGCGGGACAATTGCTGACCGGTAAATAGGCTGTATTCAAAATCTTCACAATTGCACAGCGCGGTCTGACCCGTAAGTTCCAAGGTAGAACATTCGTTCGGTACGTGGTTCGGGCAACTCGCCTCAAAGGCACGAAATTGGTCAAAACCGACGTTGGTCACAAACACCCCTCGGGTGCCTACACCATTGGCGCCGACATAGACCGCATTTCCGGTATTGGTCAGCGGACTATACAAGGGAAGGCTCAAATTGAGCTCAAAACGAAAACCGACCTCTTGCAAAAAGGGGTTTCGAATACCGGGGTCGTCATCGCAGGACAACAGCATTAATAAGGCACAAATGGAACAAATTTTTTTCATGGTCACAGTCTAAAGATACCGCAACAAAGTTGAACAAAAAATATGTATATTTGCGTTAAATCCTCTCTAAAAACAATGCATCGCATCGTAGCAGTAGGGGATTTTCTTATTGAACTCGATGGTATTGTCGTTCGGTGCCAAGATCAAGGGTTACGAGGCTTTATTGTAAGGGCTAGGGTTTACCGATTTTGGGTTTCGGCAGTTTGAATGACGAAGTTATAGTGCCGCTGCCGATATCCATGGGCGAGAAACGGTTCAAAAGAGCTCAAAGAACACGTACAGACTTTAAATTGTTTTGAAAGTACCGCATTGCGCGGTTTCACGATCTAATTGGTTCCATCAAACTTTTTATCCTGCCTCAAGTTGAAGCAACGCTGGCAAGATGCCCGTTTGAGAAAGAATAAAAAGGATAACGATTTTTAAAAAACGGTACTGTTCGTTCATTTAAACAAGAAATTATGAGTAAGGTATCCTATTATACGGCCGAAGGGTTGAAGAAATTAAAACAGGAGTTGGACCATCTGCGTGATGTGGAGCGCCCTAAGGCTTCACAAGCCATAGCTGAAGCCCGCGACAAGGGTGATCTATCGGAAAACGCGGAGTATGATGCCGCAAAGGAGGCCCAAGGTCTCCTTGAGATGAAAATCTCCAAAATGGAAGAAACGGTTTCCAATGCCCGGTTGATCGACGAATCGCAATTGGATACCTCAAAAGTATTGGTGCTATCGACGGTAAAACTTAAAAATACCGCAAACGGTATGGAAATGACCTATACCTTGGTCGCGGAGAGCGAGGCGAATTTGAAGACGGGTAAAATATCGGTAAGTTCGCCTATCGGAAAAGGGCTGTTGGGAAAAGAGGTCGGGGATACCGCCGAGATTACCGTGCCAAACGGAACCTTGAAATTTGAAATTTTAGAAATAACCAGAGCGTAACGTTTCCCTGTTCCGTTCAGAACATACCACCGATGGCCACAATTTTTACCAAAATCGTCAATGGGGAAATTCCCTCTTATAAAATCGCAGAGGACGCGCATTTTTTTGCTTTTTTGGATATAAATCCCAACGCTACCGGTCACACCCTATGCATACCAAAAAGGGAAGTGGATAAACTCACCGATCTGGATGAAGAAACCTATCTCGGGTTAATGGCATTTTCGCGTAAGGTAGCAAAGGCACTGGAAAAAACGATACCCTGTCTAAGGGTGGGGATGTCGGTCATCGGTTTGGAAGTGCCGCACGTACATGTGCATCTGATACCCTTGAACAGCATGTCGGACGCCACATTTCAACAAAAAGTCAGCTTAGATCAGGAAACCTTCGAGTCCGTTGCGGCCAAAATCAGGAGTGCACTGGAATAATGTCATTTTAACTTTGAAATGGTACGTATAGAAATTGAATTGCTTTTTGGGTATTCAAGGCAAAAAATCTAAGCATAGCCTTAGTTACGGTTAGATCCCCAGTCAAGCTGGGGACAGGCTTTTTAACGAAGAATAGCTGAAAAAGAAACGATTTATTAGTGCTATTTCAAAGTTGGCAGTAATATCAAAGAACTATTTTGAAAAAGTACAAATCACAGATAATAAAGTACATAATAGAAATCCTAGTAATTGTTATAGGTATTTTA
Organism: uncultured Flavobacteriaceae bacterium; assembly: GCA_947500445.1. Taxonomy (GTDB): domain Bacteria; phylum Bacteroidota; class Bacteroidia; order Flavobacteriales; family Flavobacteriaceae; genus Pelagihabitans. The sequence continues at coordinate 48,209 of CANMSB010000005.1, forward strand.
GGAGCTTTCGCATTAGATAGTTGGAAACAAGGGAGAGAGAGTGAAAATTTAGAACATGAAGTTCTGAAACAAATACATGAAGATTTAATTGTTATTCTAGCAGATTTGAAAGATGATTTTATAATACATGACATTGCTTTACAAAGTCATTTTAATCTTGAAAACGTTATTAAAAATAATCTGAACTATAATGATAGTCTAACATTTGATTTCTACTGGATTAAAGAAGACGAATATATATTTCCAAACAAAACTGGTTATGAAAAGCTTGAGGCGTATGGAACAAATCTAGTTACGGACCAAAATATAAGAACATATATATCCTATGTTTATAATCATGATTTTCCAAGGATTACTAAAGGGAATAATTTGTATCCTGATATAAATGAGTATTTGACTCCCTATTACCAAAAGAATTTTAAAATCAATAACGATCCAGCATTAAAATACACTTTGACCCTAACAAATAATTTTATTATTAATTACCCTAGGCACACGCAAATTGGTCAATTTTCAGATTTACAATTTATAGGTTTAACCCCAATTGATTTCAGCAAGACAATAAATGATAATGAATTCAAATATCTGTTATCAGAAACAAAAAGATATAGAATTTATAAATACAGAATGTATAAAAACACTATTAGTCGTGTAGAAAAATTAATTGGGATGATTGAGGAATACAACTAATAATACTACTGCCAACAATACCTATAGCAAATAGGGCATAAAGTGCTATATTTAATGGCTTGGGCTTGTTTACCAAGTCCGCCAAATCTTTTGGATTTGGCAATTAAAAAAGAAAAATAATTACAAAACGAAAAGCTCTGGCTCGCAGACCAGACGGAAACAAAAGGTTTCCTTGCCTGCCCTACTTGCCATAGCCGAACCCTTAAAACGGTATAAGGCCCTCCATAAAGAGGTATGCCGCACCGGCAACGGCAAACATTAGGAACAGCAATACTACATAAAACAACTTGGTAAACCGGACAGTGCTTTTTTCTGGAACCGCCATTTTTTGGTAGTAATTGAAAATACGTTCGATATCGTCGGTCCACTGCGCGGGGTATATTGTTGATCCACACTTGTTGCATTTTATCTGATGGGTAACTTCCGCGGTAATCTTATGGTACATGCGCGAGTACAAATGTTTTTGATAAAAGTGGAGCTCAAGTTCCTGATTAAAACATTCAGGGCAGTGGTTTTGGATTGCCGTCTCCTTAATGGTCCGTAGTTTCTTTTTTGCCATAGTGCTATAAATGTACAGTGGTGACCTCAGGTTACGATCTGCAAACTTACCTGCATGATGGTGCCCTGTTTTCCCGAAGCGTATACCTTTACTTTGCCGTTGTGGTATTCCTCAACAATACGTTTCACCAAAGAAAGCCCAAGTCCCCAACCTCTTTTTTTTGAGGTGACCCCAGGGTTGAAAATGGTCTGATAGTCGCTCCTGGGAATCCCATGTCCGCTGTCGGATACTTTTATATGTACGTAATTATTGTCCTTTGCGATTTCGATGCCTATTTTTCCCTTGCCGCGCATGGCGTCGATACCATTCTTGACCAAGTTTTCAATGGTCCATTGAAACAGGGAAGGGTTCAGTAGTACCGCGGTTTCCTTTATATGGGAATCAAAAGAGAAATCGACCAATTTTGAACTGCGCAGTTTTAAGTAATCAAAGGCGTTTTTTGTTTGTGCGACGATATCGTGTTTTTCCAGGTTCGGTAGCGATCCGATTTTTGAAAAACGTTCGGTAATCGTTTCCAAGCGGGAAATATCCTTTTCGATTTCCCGTGTAATTTCGGGGTTGATGTTTTCGGCCTTCAAGAGTTCGTTCCAGCCCAAAAGGGAAGAAAGCGGTGTTCCGATCTGGTGTGCGGTCTCTTTGGCCATGCCTGCCCAAAGTTTATTCTGTTCCGAGGCCTTGTTCGTTTTAAAGAAAAAGAAAATGACCGTTGCAAATAAGAAAATGATCAATAATAGGGCCAAGGGATAGTACTTCAACCTGTTGAGTACTTCCGAATTGCCGTAGTAGAGGGTAGCGAGTTCTTCGCCCAGGTAATCGATAACAATGGGGCTGTTTTCGGTGGTAAAGGTCTCAATGGCCTTTTGTATGTAAACACTGTCCTTGGCGCGTTCCTTGGGTATGTTGTGAACCTTGGTAGAACCATCTTTATCCACCAAAATCATAGGTGTGGAGGTGTTGTTTTGAAAAATTTTTATGGGCAGCTCACCAGGGTCCGCATCCAACGGGGCTTGCAATAGTTCGGAATGCGCAGTGGCCCATATTTCCATTTTATGCCGCTCTTCCTCCTTAAATTTCTTAAAAAAGCTATTGGTATTCCATAAAATGAGGCTTACGATAACAAAGGATGCTATAAGCAAAATAAAATTGGAAGTCTTTTTTTGAGGACTGAAATTCATCCAAGGAGTGTTATCGGGCGTTTAGCCTTTGTTATAACGATTATCTTCAAATATAGCGCAATTTGATGTAATCCGAAGCCAGCGGGCCGAGTTGTCCGTTTCGTTCCAAATGGGCAAAGCAATAGCCATGAAGACGTCATAAAGGGGCGAAATATGTACCTTTATGGGATGTATACAAGTATGACCACTATTACGGTGGGCGATGTGCCTACCGCCAAATTACATGGATATCTGTTGGGGGCGATCGGCCCTAGGCCCATCGCTTTCGCAAGTACCGTAGACGTCGAAGGGCGACCGAACCTATCGCCCTATAGTTTTTTCAACGTTTTTAGCGCGAACCCGCCCATTTTAATTTTTTCGCCGGCGCGGCGCGTACGAAACAACACCGTAAAACATACCTTGGAAAACGTGAAAACGGTAAAGGAGGTCGTAATCAATATCGTCGATTACGCCATGGTACAACAAATGTCGTTATCCAGCACGGAATATCCGGAGGGGGAGAACGAGTTTAAAAAAGCCGGGCTTACCATGCAACCTTCCGAATTGGTGAAGCCATTTCGAGTGGCGGAGTCCCCGGTACAGTTTGAATGTAAAGTGACAAAGATCGAGCCCCTGGGTACCGAAGGTGGTGCGGGCAATCTGGTGTTTTCCGAAGTACTGAAAATACATGTCCGAACCGACCTGCTAGATGCCGAAGGAAGAATTGACCAGCATAAAATCGATCAAGTAGCGCGTATGGGCTGCAATTGGTACAGTAGGGCCAACCAGGGAATGTTCGAAGTACCCAAGCCGCTTTCTAAGTTGGGCATAGGGGTCGACCGAATGCCCGCGCACATCCGATTGAGTAAAACCCTTAGCGGTAATGATCTTGGGCTGTTGGGAAATATCGAACGGTTGCCGAGCAAGAAGGAAATCGAGGATTTTGTAGCTTCGGATCATGTATTACGGGGTATTTTGAGCAGTGACGATAGGGCGCAACTGGAGGCAAAGGCCAAAGCATATTTGGCAAAACAAGATGTAGAAAGCGCCTGGAAGGTATTGTTGGCGAAGTAAACCCTTGTGTTCCGTTTAAAAGGACTGTTCGGGTCGGTGCCCTGATGCGAGCCTATGTCTTTTCGGAACACTGTTTCCGTCTATTTTTCTTTTACATTTTTACTCCTTTCCCCAAGTGTTAACGTACTGTTGTTGCCCCTGAGATCCATCGGTTGCCATTCTTGAAAAACGGCTCATAACTTCTCCTGATTTTGTTAGGTTGCTAAGGTGATTACCCATACTTTTATTTCCTTATAATTTTAGTCATATAATTCATAGTCATGGAAGTAGAAGGAAAAATTAAACTGATCGGGGAGACCCAAACATTTGGAAGTAACGGATTTCGAAAAAGAGAATTGGTCGTCACTACCGAAGAGCAATATCCGCAACATATTATGGTCGAATTCGTTCAGGACAAGACCGATTTGTTGAATAGTTTTACCGTAGGTCAGCCGGTAAAAGTAAGCATTAATCTTAGAGGCCGGGAATGGACCAACCCACAAGGAGAAGTAAAATATTTTAACTCAATTCAGGGGTGGCGGATCGAAAGTTTGCAACCCGCTGGAGCAGGACAAGCACAGGGCATGCCCCCTGTACCTCCAGCAGAGGCTTTTGAGCCTGTGGACAACTTGAACGAGGAAGATCACGACGATTTACCGTTTTAAGGGTTTCAACGCATCCCAAACAAATTTTAAAAGCCCCAAAGGTTCCGTACCACTGGGGTTTTTTTGTGTTTTTGCGTATCTTTAAAAGAAAAACACGCTTTGAAAAACGATCGGGAAAAACGTTCCATGTTCTTTCTAAACGATAGGCTGGAATTCCCACCAGTAGCGCTGGCCAACGAAGAAGGACTTTTGGCCGTCGGGGGCGACCTATCCCCGGAACGTCTTATTTTGGCCTACCAGAACGGTATTTTTCCATGGTTCAATGAAGACTCCCTTATCTTATGGTGGAGCCCGGACCCCCGAATGGTGTTGTTCCCAGAAAACATTCGAATATCAAAGAGCATGAGGAAGGTGCTGCGCACTAACCGGTTCGAGGTAACCAAAAACAGCTGTTTTGAGCGCGTGCTGAACTCCTGCGCCAGTATGAAGAGGGTGGGCCAGCAAGGTACTTGGATTACCGAGGATATGAAAAAAGCTTACCTCAAACTACACGAAAAAGGGTTTGCCATTTCGTACGAGGTATGGGAAAACGGTGATTTGGTGGGAGGCCTCTACGGCATCGGTCTAAAAAAGGTGTTTTGTGGGGAGAGCATGTTCAGTACGGTGACCAACGCCTCTAAAGTTGCTTTTATTTATCTGGCACAAGAGCTGCAACAAAAAAAATACACCCTTATCGATTGTCAATTGTATACCGAACATTTGGCCAGTATGGGTGCCGAAGAAATACCGCGGGACCGGTTTATTGAGATGCTAGAGTCGTAAGATCAAGGAAGCGTTGATGAACATAATGTTTTCGGTTTCATTTGTGTAGTCTTCGAGCCGGTAGGCGATACCGGTCTGTATTCGGATGCCCGAGTCGATAAGGATGCCTAAATCCAAATGGAAACGCTGATCGTATTGCGGACCCGCATTTCGGGTGACGCTCAGTAACGCTTCCGTAGCGGTGACCAAATAGGTTTCGCCAACATCCAATTGTTCGCCCTGTAACGGAAAATCTACTGCAAAACGGTACCGAAAACGATGAACGGTACGCGAGGTTTGAATACGTTGTTCACTGCGAAACCGTTGTCCGAAACGGACCACGTTGGGTTTGAAGGTGAGGTTGTATTGTTGGGTAACACGAAGTTCGTTTTCACGGTCTGACTCAAAAGCTTTTCTAAAACGGTATTGGACCCCTAGGGCCAAACTTTGGTCGTCGGTCAGTTTAAGTTTGGAAAAATGGGCCACATCTATTTGGCGGGAACGTATGGCATAGGCATCATCGTCATAAAAAAACGTACGTGTCGACAGTTTAAAATTATGGTCGTAGTTACGGGCAACCTTATAATTCACCGAAACATCGGGTTCTATAAAACCGGTAAAATTGGATTGTGCGCTTAGGATTGCAGGGAACCAGAAGAGCGCAACACAAAAACACGCTGTCGGTCCGAGGCGAAAGTGAAAGTTACCGAACGTCATACATTCTTAATACAGCACGTGATCATAGTTGGGAGGAAGTGATTTTCTCATGTTCTCAAAATTGCCATCGGCATCAAAAACGATTTCGTATTGCATATACTCCTTGTCCTTTTTTCCGGAAACGATAAATTCGTATTTTATGGTAGGGAGCATTAGATTTTGAAATGCATTTTTAATGGTTTTTTCAGGGTTTTCGGTTCCCACGGGATATTGTTGTTGCATGCGTCGAAACCGGTACTTGCTAAAGGTGCTTTGCAGGTAATTGGTAATGTTTGAAAAGCTTTCATCGGGAATGTCGACAACCTTGATCAGTATTTCAATATCCTCCAACGTACCGTCCTTGTCGAATTCCACACTATACCGTAAACGGTCTTTTTTAAACTTGACCTCATAGCTGACCTTGGCGCTATCGGTTTCCCTATAAAATCGAATTTTTTTGGCGTCGACCATTTGTTCGGCCACGTGGGCCAAGGCATTTTCGGGAAATTGGTTTTTTCGAATGCGGTGCTCCCGTTCATATTTGTTTTGTGCCGTTCCCGCAAAAAAGGTCAGCAGAGCAATGGTAAGAACAAAGTGGTTCATATTTTGTAAACTATTTTGTTTTGAAGATTGTGAAATCAAGAATACTCATCTAATGGTTCAAATGTAACGTTGAAAGGGCGGTTTCATTTCAAGACCGGGTCATTTTGTCGGATTTCCGAATATCGAAAACAGCTTGTTTCATGATCGTTGACGATACCCACTGCTTGCATGAACGCATAAATTACCGTACTCCCTACAAATTTAAAACCTCTTTTTTTGAGGTCCTTACTGAGTTTGTCGGATAGCGGGGTTGTGGCCGGGGCCTCTTTGTAATTTTGTACGTTGTTGTGAATTGCTTTGCCACCAACAAATTCCCACAAAAAGGCGCTAAAACTACCGTACGTTTCCTGTACTTTAATAAAAGCTTGAGCATTGGATACGGCCGAACGTACCTTTAACTTATTTCTTACTATACCTGTATCCTTCAGCAAGGCCGCTATTTTCTTTTCATCATAACGCGCTATCTTTTTGTAGTCAAATCCATCGAACGCTTTTTCGAAATTATTCCGTTTGCGTAAGATCGTTATCCAACTAAGGCCCGCTTGAAAGGTTTCCAGCAACAAGAATTCGAACAATACCGCGTCATCGGTTACCGGACTGCCCCATTCCGTATCGTGATAGGCCTCATACTGGGTATCGCCGACACACCAGCCACATTTTTTTTGTTTCATTGGTATTTGACTGTTTTACGGTAAAGATACTTGAAACTTTTAAAGTGGTTTTGCGGAATGTTAGCATTCGAAAAGTTCCGAACGGTTAGCGCCTGTGGTAAGGCTCACCGGAACCAAACGGTTCTCAAACATCAAAAATGGACACTTTTGGAACGGCGTAAAGCCTTCAGGAGAAACAGAAAATTAACATAGGGTTCGTTACGAACGGTCCAAATAATCTTTCACTAAGGGCATCGGTACCAATTTGGCCTTGAGCGTGGGGAACAGCTGAAAAAAGTCGAGACCATCTTCCCTGCGCAACACCAGTCTGGTAATGCCATCGGACCCTATTTCACTGCTCTCGATGAGCAGTTTGCTTCCAAAAACATTGATATGGTTGTTCATTCCGTCCCAGTCGTTCAAACCGCCAAGAACCGGAAAAACTTTTTTGCTGGGGAGCTTGATAAAGTTGGAGCCGGTGTTCGAAGCCGTCGCTACTTCCTGAAAAGCGTCTACAACCAACATTTGTTGCTGTGCAAAGGAGGATGCCGTGAATGCGAGAGCAAAGAGTAAAATGTAGCTTTTTTTCATAGAAAAAATTTTAAAACAAAAATAAAGGGAAATGAAGGGTTGAACAGTATTACTTTGGTTAAAAAATAGTTAAACTGTCAATATTCGATAGTAATGCTATTATATTTGCGTTCTTACAATGAAAAAACAAGGTTATGGAACAGTTGTTACAGTCTTTAAAAATAGGGATCAACGAAAAAATTTATGTAAAGGACCCGCAATCTTCCGCCTTGGGCAAACGCATTGTGGAGGAGAGCATCCTAATGATCAACGATATGGGATTCGAGAGCTTTACCTTTCGTAAACTCGGGGTGCACATAGGGTCCAACGAAAGTTCCATATACCGGTATTTCGAAAACAAGCACAAGTTGTTGCTCTATTTGACCTCATGGTATTGGGGCTGGTTGGAGTATCAATTGGTATTCTCCACTAACAGTATCGCCGACCCCAAAGAGAAACTTCAAAAGGCTATCGAAATCGTTACGAGGGCGACCAAGGAGGATTCCGCTTTCTCCCATGTAAACGAGGTGTTGCTCAATAAAATCGTCATAAATGAATATTCCAAGTCCTACCTGACCAAGGAAGTGGACAGTGAAAACAAGGAAGGTTACTTTGTTATTTACAAACGCTTGGTCGCTCGCATCAGTAAAATGGTCGAAATGGTGGATGGCGATTATAAATTCCCGTCCAGCCTTGCCAGTACCATTTTGGAAGGATCGTTGCACCAACACTTCTTGATCGATCATTTTACGTCCTTGACGGATTGCCATGAACATTTGGCACCTACCGAATATTTTACTGATTTGGTATTCAATTCCCTAAAAACCGATTCTAATGGCTAAAAACATACTGACCGCTTGGCAACGGCTGCTCGGCATGCTCAAACTGGACAAGAAAGACGTAATGCAGGTGTTTTATTACGCTATTTTTGCCGGTCTGGTAAACCTTTCCCTGCCCTTGGGCATACAGGCGATTATTAACCTGATACAGGGGGCGCAGGTAAGTACCTCATGGTTCATGTTGGTGGTTTTGGTAACCATGGGCGTCGCTTTTGCCGGGGTATTGCAATTGATGCAGATACGGATCATTGAAAATATCCAACAGAAAATTTTTACGAGGGCCTCTTTTGAGTTCACGTATCGATTTCCGAAAATAAAGATGAGCGAGTTACGGGATTACTACCCGCCCGAACTTGCCAATCGATTTTTTGATACCCTCAACGTACAGAAAGGCGTTTCCAAATTGCTGATCGATTTTCCGGCGGCATTGTTGCAAATCATTTTTGGTTTGCTGTTATTATCGTTTTACCACCCATTCTTCATTATTTACGGTATTCTGTTGATCGTATTGATCTACATCGTATTCAAGTTTACCATACAACGTGGATTGGACACCAGTTTGTCCGAATCCAAGGGAAAATATAAGGTCGCGCATTGGATACAGGAGGTCGCCCGTTCTATAATTAGTTTTAAACTTTCGGGACGCACCAGTTTGGCATTGGAGAAAAGTGATCGGTTGGTACATGGTTATTTGGAGGCGAGGGAAAGCCATTTCCGGGTGTTGGTACTGCAGTTTATACAAATGATAGGCTTTAAAGTGTTGGTTACCGCCGGACTATTACTAATAGGGGGATTATTGGTGCTGAACCAAGAAATGAATATCGGTCAATTTGTGGCGGCGGAAATCATCATTCTTTTGGTAATCAGTTCCGTAGAAAAGCTCATTCTTGGTTTGGAATCCTTCTATGACCTTTTGACTTCTTTGGAGAAATTGGGCCAGGTGGTCGATAAAGACCTGGAACCACAACAAGGCGAAAAGCCCTTCGAAGAGTCTGAAGCATTCACTGTAGAATTGGAAAAAGTGGTATACCACGTGCCGGGAACCACACAACGGATATTGGACGGGGTGTCGCTTTCCATTACGCCCAACTGTTCCATTTTGATCAACGGGGACAACGGATCGGGAAAATCGACGCTACTGAATTTGGTCGCAGGTATCATCTCGGCGGACGAGGGCAGTATTTTCGTGAACGGTAGACGGTTGGAAAATCTGAACTTGAACTATTACAGAAGCCATGTGGGGCAGTCCTTAAGCGGGGAATCCCCATTTGAGGGGACCCTGTGGGAGAATATCACTTTTGGGGATAAATCGGTGAGCGAGGCCGACATCTACTGGGCCATAGAGAAGTGTGGGCTCTCCGATTTCGTTAAAAGGCAGCCCAAGGGGCTACAGACCATAATCTATCCCGAAGGAAAACAGATTTCCTATACTACCGGAAAAAAGATTGTATTGGCCCGAAGCATTGTCAAGCGACCGCGAATGCTGCTATTGCGTAATCCATTGGATCAGTTCGATGAAGTGGAGGCGTTACGGATCATGAAGTTTTTGGTGAATCCCGATAGACCTTGGGCACTGATCGTCGTAAGTCAAGACCCCAAATGGTTGACCCAATGTGGGCGTATTTTAACATTGAACCAAGGTAAGATAACCAACGATAACCAGTAAGCCATGTTGAACATATCAAAAAATAGTGTACATAAAAATGTGGATCTGTCAGGCTACCGTTCTACCGAAAGGGTTTTTCATGCGCGGCACTTCCGTCATTTTAACCGGTTCCTCAAGGTTTTTACCGTGGTCGCCGTTATCATGTTGTTTCTACCTTGGACACAGAACGTGACTGGAAAGGGTTTTTTGACAACCTTAACCCCCGGACAACGCCCCCAGACCATACAGTCGCCGATTCCCGGAAAAATAGAGAAATGGTATGTAAAGGAAGGGGATTACGTTAAAAAAGGGGACACCATTCTGTTTATTTCCGAAATTAAAAACGAGTATTTCGATCCCAACCTAGTGCAACGTACCGGGCAGCAGATCAGGGCAAAATCGTCCGCGGTACAATCGTACGAAGGGAAAGTGAACGCACTACAAAACCAGATTGCCGCCCTTAGTAATGAGCGTTCGCTAAAGTTGCAACAGGCACAAAACAAATTGCTACAATCGCGTTTGAAGGTAAAAAGCGATAGCATTGATCTGGAAGCGGCAAAAACGAACATTAAAATTGCGGAACGCCAATATGAGCGTACCGAACAGTTACAGACCGAAGGATTAAAGGCAGTGACCGATGTTGAGGCCAAACGGTTAAAACTTCAGGAGACCCAGGCCAAATTGATTTCCCAGGAAAACAAGTTGCTGACCGCCAAAAACGAAGTGATCAATGCCGAAGTAGAGATCAATCGGGTGCGGGCCGAATATGCCGATAAAATTTCAAAGGCCCAAAGTGATCGCTTTACGGCCCAATCCAATCAGTATGATTCCGAGGCACAGGTGACCAAATTGGAAAATGAATTTACCAATTATGAAATGCGGAACAGCCTGTATTACATTAAGGCGCCACAAAATGGATTTATCAACAAGGCGCTCCAAGGCGGTATCGGGGAGACCTTCAAGGAGGGGGACGCCCTGGTAGGAATTATGCCCGCCGATTACGATATGGCGGTAGAGACGTTTGTAGAGCCGCTGGACCTTCCTTTGATGCACTTGGGCGAAAAAGTACGGATTCGGTTCGATGGTTGGCCCGCGATCGTTTTTAGCGGTTGGCCCAATGTGTCATACGGTACCTATGGAGGCGAAGTGGTCGCCATTGAAACGTTTATAAGCGACAATGGAAAGTATCGTATTTTGTTGGCACCAGATCCCGAGGACCATCCTTGGCCAAAGGACATTCGCGTAGGTTCCGGGGCGAATACCATTGCCCTGTTGGAGGATGTGCCCATTTGGTACGAACTATGGCGACAGTTGAACGGTTTCCCGCCCAATTACTATCAACCGGAAGGCGCTAAAACCGAAAAGTCAAAAAAGAAATGAGAAAGACCCTTGTCATTTTCTTTATCGGCTTGGTAAGTACCGGCTTTGGCCAAGAACTGGACACCCAAACGCTGGAGTTCAAGGAGTACATGGGGTATGTGAAAAAGTTTCACCCCATAGCCAAACAGGCAGGCCTTGCCATAGATGTAGGGCAGGCGAGTTTGATGAAGGCGCGCGGCGGTTTCGATCCAAAAATAGAGGCCGACTATGACCGAAAAGTATTTAAGAACACCACCTATTACGATCGATTGAACGCCACCTTTAAAATACCGACCTGGTATGGCGTTACTTTAAAGGGGAATTTTGAACAGAACGAGGGCGATTTTTTAAATGCCGACGAAACCCTTCCCACCGACGGGCTTTACAGTGCAGGGGTGTCCGTTTCCATTGCGCAAGGACTTTGGATCAACAATAGAATGGCTACGTTAAAACAGGCCAAATTGTTCCGGGAGCAGAGCAAGGCGGACCGCGATCTTTTGGTGAACCAAATTCTGTACGAGGCATCGCTCACCTATTTCGAATGGTTACAGGCGTATCAGGACGCGCAGGTATTCCAGCAATTTTTGAGCAATGCCGAACTGCGTTATAAGGGAATACAAAAGAGCGCCCAAGTGGGCGAAATTGCCGCAATCGATACCGTGGAGGCCAAAATTGCGGTGCAAGATCGGGCGCTAGGGCTAGAGCAGGCAAGGGTGCGTTTGGTGAACAAAAGTTTGGGACTGGCCAATTTCCTTTGGCTGGGCGATAATATTCCCGTAGAGTTACAGCCCAATATCATTCCGGATACCGATTTGGAAGGCGATATCGATACCACCCTTGAAATACTGGGAAAACCTTTGGACAGTTTTTCGATTGCCAATCACCCCAAGTTGAAATCGCTCGGTTACAAAATAGATGGTTTGACAGTGGAAAAACGGTTAAAGGCGAACAAGCTGTTGCCGAAAATTGATCTGGAATATAATTTTTTGACCGAAACCCCAGAAAGCATCAACGCCTTTCGCACGGAGCAGTACAAAGGGGGCATTAATTTTGAATTTCCCTTGTTCCTTCGCAAGGAACGGGGCGACTTAAAGCTGGCCAAACTAAAACTACAGGATGCACAGCTCGATTTTGATTTTGCCGAAATAGAGATCCGCAATAAAATTTTCGCCATATACAATGAGTTGGAATCCTTTCAGTCGCAGAACCAGTTGATCTTCGAAATCGTGGATAACTATGGAACCTTGTTAGCTGCCGAAGAACGCAAATTTAGTTTTGGGGAAAGTTCCCTGTTCTTGATCAATTCCCGCGAAATAAAACTGATTGAGGCACGGTTAAAACAGAATTCGGTCCAGAACAAATATTATACTACCAAGGCAAAACTCTTCAATAGTTTGGCGGTCAATCCGGTCGACCTTTAGGTTTGAAGTAATTTAAACTTTTTGGTTGGGGCCAAAAATGAAGGCTTTTGTGATCTTATGAAGCTATTTTTTAGTAGTATCGTTTAAATTACGGTATTCAAAAATGGCAAGGTCAGGATGCAAAATGCTATCCTGAGGCTCCGGGGCTAGGTAACAAAAAGGTTGAACCACTTCAGTAAAAACAAATAGGCAATGGCATCTGAAAAGCGGGATAATACGCAGTTTAATTTACGACAGATGTCCAAGGATGTATTTTTTATCCTGACGGGCGTGTTGAGCGCCGCTTTTGGGCTGGAGAGCTTTTTGTTTCCGAACCGTTTTATAGATGGCGGCGCAACGGGCATATCCTTGTTGGTCGCGGAGGTTTCCGATCTTTCCCTGTCCTTGTTGATCGTATTGGTGAACATTCCCTTTATGTTTTTGGGTTGGCGGGTAATCGGAAAAATGTTCGCGCTCAAGACCACCGTGGCCATTTTACTTTTGGCCCTTACCCTGGCTACGGTTAGTTTTCCCGAGGTGACCCAGGATAAACTTTTGGTCGCGGTTTTCGGAGGGTTTTTTCTAGGAGCGGGTATCGGGTTGTCCATTAGAGGAGGAAGTGTTCTGGATGGCACCGAGGTTTTGGCCATCTATCTGAGTAGAAAACTGAGCACTACCATTGGCGACATTATTATTTTGATAAACATACTGGTCTTTATGGCGGCCGCCTACCTATTGTCCATCGAAACGGCCCTATATTCTATGCTGACCTATTTGGCGGCATCAAAGACGCTCGATTTTGTAGTAGAGGGTATAGAGGAGTATACGGGAGTGACCATTATCTCCAAATATAGCGAGGAAATCCGGGTGATGCTCATTGAGGTTATGGGTAGGGGAGTAACCATGTACGACGGAAAGGGCGGTTATGGGAAGGAGGGAATCCATAACGATTATGATGTGCTGTTTACCGTAATTACCCGTTTGGAAATTCGACGCCTGAATATAGAGATCACGAAAATAGACCCGAAAGCGTTCGTGGTCATGACCAAAATAAACGATACGCGAGGGGGAATGATCAAAAAGAGGGTGTTGTAGGTCCTACTGTTAATATCCCTTATATGCACCATTGGTGTGTTTCCTGTCTTCCTATTACATGCTGGCGTTAATCTTTCGCTACTTTTTTAAACCACATTTTAATAGTAAAGCTATTAAAAGTGATAGTTTAACTATTGTTTAACGGAGTAATGCTTTTGTTTTCATGCTTCCCGTCGTATTTTTGTATGCCATTCTAAAAACGGTTAACAATGGCCAAAAAAAAGCATATCGATTTCTTTGAGGAGATGGGTAAGTCCCTGGAGAAAACTCCGGGGAAAAATGAAGTGGTAAGCGTGGCTGCGGGCGATATGTTTAAGTTAAAGGAACCGGCCAACCGATACTACGAGTTCGTACATTACTCCCTCAATTTTATGGGACATCGTTTGGAAATGCTACAGCAACTTTCAGCGATACGGAATGTCACGGTCAAGGTAACGAGCATCTTGCGCATGAAGGATGGCAATCACTTTTTGGTACTGATGAAGACCGATGGGAGCCCATTTTTCGAAGGTGTTTTGAAAGTGTTTGCAGAAAAGGAACAAAGCATAAAAAATCATGAAATAGTACCATTAAGTCTAGAAGAAAAAGCAGCGATTAATATTGAACTTTTAAACAACAAATAAAGATGACAACAACAAAAAATACATTCGTAAGTATCGTTTTAATGGGGACACTGGCCCTTTTTCCCGATCCAACCTTGGGCAACGACAAAGAGGAGCGCAACGCGCAGGTCGAAAACAACGAAAGATCGGAACAAAATGTTTCCTTGGATTTTGATCACTACCTATACCTTCCCGAGGATTTCAATCCCTATTCGGGAATGCAGGTTATGGTCGATTCCATAAAAGTGATCGAAGTAGCGGAAGAAGTAGCTTTGGGTTTTGACCATTACCTGTACCTGCCCGAAAACTTCAACCCTTATTCGGGAACCATTTGGGATATGGAGCAGATGAAAACCGACCAGAACGAGATAAGCACCGACCTAGGATTTGACCATTACCTGTATTTGCCGGAAGGCTTTAATCCTTATCAAGGAATGGTATTTGATATCAGTGATATAGAGGTTAAGGAGTATGAAGAAATGGAATAGTGTAGGTCGGCATTTAGGTGCTGTCCATTAATAAATTTCACCATTTCCAAGTTAAAAAGGTATTGGCTGTGCTACGAACGTTCCCGATGTTATTTTTGGGAACGTTCTTCCGTTTGTGGTATAACATTAGGGAAGTCTTGGGCCACGGCAGTTCACTGTATATGTTCCGAGGGAGAACTCAGGATATTCAGGATACGTAAATAGGATTGGGACATCTATTTTTGTATTGTAGACCCATGAGGGCATAATCTGTAAGATTTGCGATGGTTTTCAGACTACTACAACAGTAATACCATTTCAAAGTTAAAATGGTATAAGACAAAAAATAGGGTAAACTAATAGCTTTGATACAAATGGAACATACAACCGAAGCGTTGATAAAGAAGGGTTTGATAACGGCCATGTCATATTCCGAATATCGCAATTTGGTCAGCACGTTGGCCCAAAACGGTAAAACGACGGGATCGGAGCAGAAAGAGGTCTTGGTCAACTATAAGATGTTGAACGATCGTCGGATGAGGCGATGGGACAAAACGCTCAAATTTGACACGGAAATAGAAGGAACAATAGCCTCGTTTAACAAGCAGGTGACTTGGTTGGTATTTACAGAAAGCTGGTGTGGCGATGCTTCGCCATCCTTGCCGGTGATGCATAAAATAGCGGAGTTGAACCCGAACATCACCTTCAAAATACTCCTCAGGGACGAACATCCGGAGCTGATGCAGCGTTTTTTGACCAATGGCGCGCTATCGATACCCAAACTGATCATGATCGATGATGTTTCGGGAGCGGTCGTCAATACCTGGGGTCCCCGTTCCAATGCGGCAACGGCACTTGTAGCGGCCTACAAAAAAGAACATGGAAAATTGACTCCCGAATTTAAGGAAGACCTACAGGGGTGGTATAATAAGGATAAGGGTAAAAACGTTCTGGACGACCTAACGCGCCTTTTGTTGGAATAGATAGGTAATGGTCCCTTTTTGGGTGGCTTTTGAGGAAGAATTGAACTTCGCTTTTAACGCATATGCAATGGCATTATCGACAAGGCATCCGTTGGAAGTACCACTGCTTTTTTGATTGAAATCGGCCTCGGTAACATTTCCCAAAGCATCTACTTGAATGTTTACTACTACTTTGCCACCTTCGATACAGGTGTAAATTGGTGGGGGCAATCTGTAATTGTTACGGTCTACCAAGGAATACGAAACGGACGTTCGGCGCTTCGCCAAATTATTGGTAAACTCCTTTTTCTCCGCTTCTTTTTCGCCTAACAATTGTTTTTTCTCTTCCCGCTTTTTGGCCAATTCCCTTACACGTTCCGCATATTCGGAGTCCGTCACCATATCGGAGGGGTCCCCATCTTCGGCACTTTCGGCGCGTTCCTCCATCAATTCCTCCAAAGTTTTCAACGGTTCGGGGTTGCCATAGCTCGGTTTGGCGGTTTCATTATAGGCCAAATGGCTTTTTATGGGTTCGGCTTGCGCTATCTCTTCCAAGCGCTCTTTTTCTTCCAATAATTCCTCGATATCCTCTTCCGCCAATATCATCTCCACAACATATTCGTCCTCCTCTGCACGCTCCTTGCCCAAACTGATGTTGAAAGCTACCAGTATGATGTTTGCAAGGGCGAACAGTGTAATCAAAAACGATAAATGTTTGCGGTTGAGACTCATAATGCTATAACCTCAATTTCTAAAAATTATTTTAATTATTCGTTGAACGGAAGCTTTGTCACCTTTATTTGGCAATTATTGTGCCGTTCCAAGTAGATTTTCAGCAAAAATTAAGGGGTCCAAGGCTTTATTTACGTTGTATTCCCCTATTTTGGTTCTCCTTAGGGTCGACAAATGTCCACCGCTATCCAAAGCTTTCCCAAAATCGTGGGCCAAGGAGCGGATGTAGGTGCCTTTTGAACAGACCACCTTAAATTGGATTTCCGGCATCGCTATAGCGGTTATTTCAAAGGAGAACAACCGTACCGTTCGCATTGGTATTTCTACCGCTTTTCCTTCCCGCGCATATTCATACAGTCTTTTTCCATCCTTTTTTAAAGCGGAAAAAATTGGTGGGCGTTGTGCGATTTCCCCAAGAAAATCCTTGGTTTTTTCATGGATGGCCTGCGGGCTAATATGGTCCGTTGGAAAAACCGCATCTACCTCCGACTCCAGATCGTACGAGGGGGTAGTCGCGCCTAGGGTAATGGTGCCGGTATATTCCTTTACTTTTCCTTGAAGTTCGTTTATCTTTTTGGTGAATTTTCCGGTACAGATCAAAAGAAGTCCGGTAGCCAAAGGGTCTAACGTTCCCGCATGTCCTATTTTAATTTTTTTCAGGTCGAACTTCTTTCGGATCGCCCACTTTAACTTGTTTACCGCCTGAAACGAGGACCACCCCAGTGGTTTATCGATCAACAACAATTGGCCATCAAGAAAATCGGTCTTTGTCATCAGACTACGGTTAAGGGACGTACAAAATAATGGAGCAATAGCAGGGCGACACCTACGATGATCCGGTAGTATCCGAACAACTTAAAACCGTGTTTGCTCAGGTATCCGATAAACGATTTTATAGCAAGCAGGGCTACCAAAAAGCCCACTACATTTCCGATGATCAACAGGTTTATTTGGTCCGAGGTCAAGGTAAATCCGGCATTGTAATAGTCGTAGCTTTTTTTTAGGGTGGCTCCCAGCATAGTGGGTACCGCTAAAAAAAACGAAAATTCGGCGGCGGCGGTACGGGACAGTTTTTGGGACATTCCCCCGACAATACTGGCACCACTACGCGATACGCCCGGTATCATTGCCAAACACTGGAAAAAGCCGATTTTTAAGGCCGTTAAATAGGAAATTTCGGTTTCCTCGGCGTCTCCGAACCAATGGTCCACCCGGAGCAATACTATGCCGCCAAGTACCAATGATACGGCAACGGTGACCGGGTTCTCGAGCAATGCATCGATAACATCGCTCAACAATAGTCCGAGCACCACTGCGGGCATAAAAGCCACCAGAAGCTTCAAATAGAAATCGACCGTTTGAAAAAACCGCTTAAAATAAAGGACTACTACGGATAAGATGGTCCCCAGTTGAATAACGATAGTGAACAGTTTCGTAAAATCTTCCTGGGCAATACCAAAAAAGGAAGAGGCGATGATCATGTGCCCGGTAGAAGATACGGGAAGGTACTCGGTAATTCCCTCGATAATGGCGAGAATAATGGCTTGTAAATAATCCAAGGTGACTACTTCTTATGGGGATTCAACAAAATCGCGTATACTTCGATTCCCAGACCGATCAATACCAAGGTAGGGGCCAAACGTATTCTTCGAAAGTTAAAGATCTCTTCGTTGAATACATTGGGGTCGTCACTACCGCCGCCGCTCATTAAAATAAACCCGAGCGCGATCAGGGCAAGTCCGATGAACATGAACAGGTAATTTTTACGCTGAAAAATATATTCCTGCTGCGTACGATGTTCGGGCTGGTTGTGTTTGTTTTTCGCCATGGCGCAAATTTAGGAAAAAGTTACCATTTTAATGGAGCTTTCCTCGGGTATAAAAAAGGAAAACCAATACCGTTGGTGTTGGAAACATAGGCATGGTACGAATCGTTTTCAGTGAAGTGATTTAAACTTTTTGGATTGAAGCGATCCCGAGGCTTCGGGACATGATTTTTTGCTCTTTTGAAGCCTTTTTTGCGTTGCATAGCAGGGCTACGGAATGAAAAAAAGTCGAAAAAAGTGTGAAAAAGCATCATTTTTTAGCCTCCCGACGGTTCGGGAGAAAAAGTTTAAACCACTTCAGTAATAAAGCTCGTCCGTACGAAGGTTTAAAAAACGCTGGGTGGCAAAAAAGGTGCTCATCCACGAAATAAGGATACCCAAAAGAAAGACCCCTCCGAAAAGTATTGCGATTTCGGTATAGTCCCCAAAAAGGCCCAGTTCCGGAAAAACAGTGTTCAAGTAGTACAGCAGTCCGCCGAGCGCTAGTATGGCAAGAACCGCTCCCAACATGCCCAAGCGAATATTGGTCCATATGAACGGCCGTCTTATGAACGCTTTTGTGGCGCCTACCATTTGCATGGTCTTTATAATGAAGCGTTTGGCATAGATGCTCAGCCGTATCGAACTGTTGATCAACAATACTGCGATAAAGGTGAATATACCACTGGCCACCAAAATCCAGAAACCGATTTTTTTAACGTTGTCGTTCAATAGGCCAACCAAAGGTTTGTCGTAACTCACTTCTGCTACGTACGCCTTTGCGGTCATTTCGGACACCATTTCCTCAATACGCTCGGGGGTAACGAAATCGGCCATCAATTGCACGTCGATAGCGTTCTTTAAAGGGTTGTACCCCAAAAACGCCATAAAATTTTCACCGATTTCCTTGCTGTGCCGTTCCGCTGCCTCTTCCTTGGAAACATAGACCGCCGATTTCACATGTTCGGCCAACGCCAAGGTTTTTTGTAGTTGGTTGATTTCGATTTCCTTTGCAGACTCCTTTAGAAATAGTGAAATCGTAATCTGTTCCTTAAAATGGTCCGCCATTTTTTTGGTGTTCAACAGCAGCGTTCCCAAGGCCCCCAATAAGAATAATACGAGGGCAATACTCAACACCACCGAAAAATAGGAGGATATCAGCTTTCTTTTTTGATAGTTTTCAAATGATTTGCCCATGAATAGTTCAATACTGGTAGTGTGTTGTAAAAATAGGAAACATATCCAAATATGCTATTGATTTGCACTGGTCAATGGCCAATTAACGTTCTTTTGCCTTCATTAAGGACCGAAACCTTCAAGAAGGGCAGTTTCCTTTTTCAATGATGGATGCCTTAGGAAAAAGTAGGGTAGAAAAAATGGGCATCTTGAAAAAGGCCATCCGTAAATAGTTCAAATTGTATTTTTTTGCTCAAAATGGGAATACAAATATCAATACGTTCGGTCCCATATCCATCCGGACTTATGTTATTTAAAATATCTTGTTTTTTCAAAAAAATGGTTCGGCTAAACGTAGTAGAGGAGGTAAGGAAACTTTTCGTTTTCATCTGCCGACGTAGTTAAGGCTTATTGTGTTGCTTTTTCTGTTCCAAAGCTACCCCGAGGCATCGGGGCATAAGACTTAGCGACTTCATAAATATATACGGGCCTTTCGGTTTTGCCCTGAAGCCCGTATTACCTTTAGGCTGTGTTGCCCACAGTTTTTATTTCACATTTTCAATTACGACTATCGGTTTTTTGAGTTCGTTATTGATGATTGAAATATTGTTGTAAATCCACTTATCATTATTCCAATCTGCAAAAACTCTCATTCTACCATTTCCCTTCGTTCCTGTGATGTGAACGTATATATCTATTGTGGTGCCATTGTTTGAATAATTAATAATCCCTCGCGCTATGTCCATTCCATTTACTGGTTCTAAACTACCTAACAATTCAACTACCTCTTGATTCTCTTGAGCTTTGAAAATGGCATTTTGCATAAGGTCTGGGTCTGCATAAGTTTTTGTTATATCAGAAATTCTAGTTCCAATTGGTGAAGATGCAATTGCAAAAACAAAGAATAAAAGTACGCCAAGTACAGGAGTCAACCATTTCCAATTCCGTTTCCACCAACTTTTATGTTGAATTAATTCGTCCATTTTTCAAAATTACAGATAAGAGTTGAGCTATGAACAGTAAGGGAGCAAAGTCGCGTTTGCTTTCCGCCACGCAAATGGCTAAATCTTTTTCTTTTAGATTTCCTTTACCTCGATTATCTTTTCAAACTAAAATGCCCCTTGTAAACCGTATCGGCCACTCGAATCATATACCAATAATCGCTTTCGGGCAAAGGGCTGTTGTTAAAAGTGCCGTTCCATGAAATGGGCCCGTCAACAACGTGTTTCAACAATTTTCCGGTACGGTCATAAATGGCAATTTCGGAATTTGGAAAAAAGGCGATACCCTCGGCTTCAAAAATATCGTTTCGGCCATCCCCATTAGGGGTGAAAAAGGTAGGGACAACAAAATGGACAAAGGAGGTTACCGCTTCCCCGCAGTCGTTGTCCTCCCTTACCCGAATATCATAGCGCCCTCCCGCAACGCCCTCAAAAATCGGGGATGTGCTATAGTCTATACCATCAATGGAATACTCGTAGCTGCCGTCGGTTTCCGTGAGGATTTCAATGGAATATCCCTCGGAACGGATGTCCTTGATTACGGGCATCGGTATTTCCTCCAGTCGAATCGATTTGGAATTGGAACAGCCGCGGGCATCGGTGACCGTTACGGAATAGGTGTCCGGCCTATCGACCGTAATGTCGCGAGTGGTTTCGCCCGTACTCCAGGCGTAGGAAAAAGCTTCCAGGCCCGCCGATAGGGTGGTAGTGGTATTTTCGCAAAATGCCAACACTTGGTCGGTAAGGACTGGAATTGGCAGTGCTTCAAAAGCGACCGCGGTTCGTAAGGCCGACCCGCAGCCTCCCAAAGAGGATACCGCCTCGGCGTAATAGGTGCCCGTACCGGGTGGTTGAAAAACGGTGCTTCCCTCGGCCAATAACAGGCCTCCCATGGCACTATCGTACCAATTCACGGTAATCCCTTCCGGCACGGATACCGATATAGTGCCATGGTCGTTTGCGCAGCTTGCGCCATCGCCATTACTTATAGGGGCCAAGGGTCGCGAAACAACATTGATCCGAAAAATTTCGGATGCGGAATTGCAACGGGAATTGGTTAGGTTTACCGCATCTTCGGCAACCAACACCCGATAAAAGGTATCATTAAAAATGGCCGGGGTGTCGTAGGTTTGGTTCGTTTCGCCTACGATGTCCGTCCAGTTGACCAAATCGGTACTTACCTGCCATTGATACGCATGGGTCGTGTAGATGGTAAAGTCGGGATTTGCGGTCAAGGTAGTGTTGAAAGGAACTTCATCATCACAAATTCCCCGGCCTGTTGCAAGCTCGGGATCGCTAATACCGATAAAATCACCACAGGACCGAAAAACAATATCATCGATCGCAAGATCGTTCCCGCAGCCCCCATCACTATTGTTTTTCATTTTCAGGATGACGGATGTCTGTTCCGGGGCGGTCTTAAAAACAAGTCCAAAAGGTCGCCAAGTAGGGGACGAGGTATTTGGGATATTGCCCGTATCCCCAGAGGCCAATAGGGTAGTGTTGGTGCTGTCCCATATTTCAAACTTCACGTTTACCGGTATCCCGTTTCCCCCGCATCCCTGACTGGTTTGAAGGCTTATCAACCAGGAGGAAAACTCATAGGAGGTATTTTCACAAAGTCCGGTTACGGTGCGTCTAAAAAATTCATCGGCTGTAAAACTGGCATTCACGATAAATGCTTTGCCGTTAAGGTCGTTTTCGGTATGATCCTCGGTGTCGTGCCAATCAAAATAATTGGTGGTGCTGGATACGGTATAATCGCCATCATTAGGGGTTCCCGAGGTAAAGGTATAACTGGTGACCCCGGCACCTAAGGGCGGACCGTCGGTAACGCCTGTTCCAAAGGTTTCCGTGAATATCGCGTCGCCCGAATTGCCGGTACAAAACCCCAGCTGTGCATGAAGTTCGGAAACCCCAAAAAGCAAGAGCGTTAAAAGGAGGTATTTAAAATGTTTTTGGGACTTGTGCACCTTAATGGTATTAGGACGTGGAAGATAGCAATATCTTTTCCCCTTTCCCATATTAGACTTATTTTTGCCCGATACCGAAAAGAAAACGATAAAATGCAGTACGATTTTAATGCTATAGAAGCCAAATGGCAGCGATATTGGGCCGAAAACGAAACCTTCAAA
The DNA here is from genome assembly GCA_947500445.1 of uncultured Flavobacteriaceae bacterium. GTDB lineage: Bacteria > Bacteroidota > Bacteroidia > Flavobacteriales > Flavobacteriaceae > Pelagihabitans. Next base: position 70,807 of record CANMSB010000005.1, read on the forward strand.
GCTTCCGAAAGCAAGGAAAAGGAGAAGTTTTATGTGTTGGACATGTTTCCCTACCCTTCAGGGGCCGGACTTCATGTGGGTCATCCGCTCGGGTATATTGCCAGTGATATTTATGCGCGTTATAAAAGGCACAAAGGATTTAATGTGCTGCACCCCCAAGGGTATGATTCTTTTGGGTTGCCCGCGGAGCAATATGCCATTCAAACGGGTCAGCATCCTGCGCTAACCACTGCTACGAATATCAAGCGCTATCGGGAGCAGTTGGATAAAATCGGTTTTTCTTTTGATTGGAGCAGGGAAGTGCGTACTTCAGACCCAAGCTATTATAAATGGACACAATGGATCTTTATCCAATTGTTCCATTCGTGGTACGATATTGAAAATGATAAGGCGGCCCCGATCGAGACGCTGATCGCGCTATTCGAAAAAGATGGTAATGCCAAAGTAAGGGCAATAAACGACGAGGATACGGCGGTTTTTTCTGCGGCGCAGTGGGCCACTTTTTCCGACACCCAAAAACAAGCGGTATTGTTGAAATACCGGCTCACCTACCTAGCGGAAAGTGAAGTAAATTGGTGTCCCGAGCTAGGGACCGTGTTGGCGAACGACGAAATCGTCAATGGTGTTTCGGAACGTGGTGGGCATCCGGTAATCCGGAAAAAAATGACCCAATGGAGCATGCGTATTTCTGCTTATGCCCAACGCTTGTTGGATGGGTTGAACGGGGTCGATTGGCCACAACCCTTAAAAGATTCGCAAACCAATTGGATCGGCAGGAGTGAAGGCGCTAGCGTAACATTTGAAGTCCCCTTGGGGGATAGGGGGATAGAAGTATTTACCACCCGCCCCGATACTATTTTTGGAGTAAGTTTTATGACCTTGGCCCCGGAGCATGAACTGGTCTCAAAAATAACGACCCCTAAACAAAAAGCTGAGGTGGATGCCTATGTGGAACGTACCGCCAAACGATCGGAACGCGAACGTATGGCCGACGTGAAGACCATATCAGGGGCCTTTACCGGGGCGTATGCGTTACATCCATTTACGAAAGAACCGATTCCGATTTGGATCGGGGACTATGTGTTGGCGGGTTATGGTACCGGCGCCGTGATGTCGGTCCCTTGTGGAGATCAACGTGATTACGATTTTGCAAAACATTTTAATATTCCTATCCCGAACATCTTCGAGGGTGTCGATATTTCCGAGGAAGCCTTTTCCGATAAGGAGAAGACGGTTATCGCCAATTCCGATTTTTTGAACGGACTCCCCTATAAAAAGGCGGTAAAGCGTGCCATTTTTGAATTGGAGCAATTGGACCAGGGCCAAGGAAAGGTCAATTATCGTTTGCGGGATGCCGTATTCAGCCGCCAACGGTATTGGGGAGAGCCCTTTCCGGTGTATTATGTAGATGGTATGCCCCAAATGATCGCTGCCGAACAGTTGCCCATCACCTTGCCGGATGTGGAAAAGTATTTGCCGACGGAAACCGGGGAGCCACCTTTGGGGAACGCTACGCATTGGGCCTGGGATACCATAAAAAATGAAGTGGTCGCCAATACCGCTGTAGACCATAAAACGGTTTTTCCCTTGGAATTGAATACCATGCCGGGCTGGGCGGGCAGTTCCCAGTATTTTAACCGCTATATGGATCCAAAAAACGAAAATGAGATCTTCTCGCAAGAAGCCATTGCCTACTGGCAAGATGTAGACCTGTATATCGGAGGAAGCGAGCACGCCACCGGGCATTTGCTTTATGCCCGTTTTTGGCAAAAGTTCATGTTCGACAGGGGCTTGGTACCCAAGGACGAGTTCGCCAAAAAACTGATCAATCAAGGGATGATTACGGGGACAAGCGCTTTTGTCTATCGAGAAGGCGATACCGGTCGCATTCTCTCGAAAGGGCTAATAGCGGGAAAAAATGTTGTGCCCATACATGCAGATGTAGCCTTGGTGAACAGTTCTGACGAGTTGGATGTTGATGGTTTCAAGCAATGGTTGCCAGATTATACGGATGCAGAATTTGTTTTGGAGGACGGTAAATACATTGTAGGTCGGGAAGTCGAAAAAATGTCCAAGTCCAAATACAACGTGGTCAACCCCGATGAGATCTGCGAGCAATACGGGGCCGATAGCCTGCGCCTTTACGAAATGTTTTTGGGGCCTTTGGAGCAATCAAAGCCATGGAACACTGCTGGCATAACGGGAGTACACGGTTTTCTAAAGAAGCTCTGGAAGCTGTATTTTGATACGAACGGAAGCAAGGTCTCCAATGTGCAGCCTCGTCCCGAGAGTTTAAAAACCCTACATAAGACCATTAAAAAGGTTGAGGACGATATTGCCAATTTCAGTTTTAATACCTCGGTGTCCACCTTTATGATCTGTGTGAACGAGCTTACGGCCCAAAAATGTACCAGTAGGGCCATTTTGGAGCCCTTGGCCATTTTGGTATCGCCATATGCCCCGCATATTGCCGAAGAATTGTGGGAGCAACTGGGAAATAAGGGTTCTATTGCCAAGGTCGCCTTTCCGGTTTTTGAACCCAAACATTTGGTAGAAAGCAGCAAGGAGTATCCGATTTCCTTCAACGGTAAAATGCGTTTTAAAATGGAGCTTCCAGCGGATATGGACAAACAGGCGATCGAGGCGGCCGTTATGGCCCACGAAAAAACCCAAGAGCAGCTACAGGGCCGGACTCCCAAAAAAGTAATTGTGGTGCCCGGTAAAATTGTAAATATTGTTGGGTAGCCCGGGGCCAAGCGCAAAATAAACGGATGGATAAAATCGAAGTTTTGGGTCTGGTCGCGGCCTGTTTGACCACTGCGGCCTTTGTACCACAGGTGTACAAGACCTGGAAGGTAAAATCGGCCAAGGAGATTTCGCTGACCATGTATACCGTATTTTTTATAGGGGTGCTCCTATGGTTCGTTTATGGGTTGCTTATCGATAGTTTGCCCGTGGTACTGGCCAATGGAATTACCGGTATGCTCATTGTTCTAATGCTCCTTATGAAGATGAGGTATAAATGAATTGAGGAGGTTATCTTCTTGTCGGTGTGCCTTAAAACAGACCGAACTTGCCGAAAAAGAAAAATAGGACGGTCAACACAATCTGGTCGCGCTCTTAAAAAAAGTCCTTTCCTCGAAGTGCATAGATGGGCCGACAAACAGATTACAGATTAAAGAAGGAAAAGATAACATCTGCTTTTTCGCCTTATCGTTTACAAAATTAGCCAGTGAAGTTGTTGAGTTCTTAGCCAAAGAACGCGAATGGAAATTTGGATTACGTGATATTTAAGAGCATATACCTGGTAATTTTTATAGAAAACCCCTTAAAATAGAGGGGTTCATTAGAATAATTTTATAAAATAAAACACATACCCCTATTTTTTATAGGGTACAAATTAAAATTTTATATGATTTTTATCAGTTACCCCTAAATTTTCATCGAAAAAGTTTTTTAGTTTCTTTAATTTGTTTCAAATTTACCATCGCAATCGAAAACGGTCGGCTATGGTAATCGGTGTTCCAAAAGAAATTAAAAATAACGAAAGTAGGGTAGGTATGACCCCTGCCGGGGTGTTCGAACTTGTGAAAAATGGTCATACCGTGTACATACAAGCCTCCGCCGGGGAAGGCAGCGGCTTTGGCGACGCGGACTATAAAAAAGCGGGCGGACTAATCCTTGATACCATAGGTCAGGTGTACGCCATGAGCGAAATGATCGTAAAGGTTAAGGAGCCGATTGCCGAGGAGTATGAGCTGGTACAAAAAGACCAAGTGGTGTTCACCTACTTTCATTTTGCATCGAGCGAGCCGTTGACCAATGCCATGATACAAAGTAAGGCGGTCTGTATCGCCTATGAAACGGTGGAAGATGAAGAGGGAACCTTGCCCTTGCTTACCCCTATGTCCGAAGTGGCCGGTCGTATGGCCATTCAACAGGGTGCCAAATACTTGGAGAAACCTGTAAAGGGAAGGGGGGTATTGCTAGGTGGTGTGCCCGGTGTGGCTCCGGGAAAAGTATTGGTGCTCGGTGCAGGTGTGGTCGGTATCCAGGCGGCAAAAATGGCCGCAGGCCTAGGTGCCCATGTGACCATTCTGGATGTGAACATGAAACGGTTGCGGTATGTGAACGATGTAATGCCCCCACATGTGGTCACAGAGTTTTCCAACGAATTCAATATTAGAAAACACATCCAAGACCACGATCTTATTATAGGGGGCGTGCTTTTGAAAGGTGCCAAGGCCCCAAATTTAATTACCCGCGATATGCTCAAGCTTATGCGGGCAGGTACCGTTATCGTAGATGTAGCGGTAGATCAAGGCGGTTGCGTGGAAACCACCCGCCCCACTACACATGAAGACCCCGTTTACATTATCGACGATGTGGTGCATTATTCCGTGGCCAACATGCCGGGAGCGGTACCCTATACCTCTACCATGGCCTTAACGAACGTTACCCTGCCCTACGTGCTCCAATTGGCAAATAAAGGATGGGAAAAAGCCGTGGAAACGGACGCCGCTTTACAAAAAGGACTGAATATCGTAAAAGGAAAAGTGGTATACCAAGAAATTGCCCAAGCCTTTGGTCGGGAGACCGCCATGGCATAAAAACGTACATTTTGTCAGTTATACCATTTTTGCTTTAAAATCACCCAAATAAAAGCCACCATTTTTTGCTTAGACGAAAACGGAAAATTAATGCCATTTTAACTTTGAAATGGTACGTATAGAAATTGGATTATTTTTTCGGTATTCAAGGCGAAAAACCTAAGCATAGCAGTAGCTACGGTTATTTTTTTTAACGAAGAATAACTGAAAAAGAAACTATTTATTAGTACTATTTCAAGGTTGAAAAGGTATACACATAGTGGTAGCTACGGCTGTTTTTTATGTTGAAGTATAAACGGAAAAGGGTAATTTTTAATAGGTAATTTTAAGGTAGAAATGGGATTGCAAAGGCCCTGTCCCTTCCTGTTGACTAATTCGGGAAGAATGGCGGGGTTTTTGTTTGCTATATTCAGTACTATCGGAACAGGAATCTTTAGTATCTTTAAGTATAATTTAAACACGAAACATTATGATGGGCTATTATATATTGATCGGAGCGATCGCTTTGGTAAGCTGGCTGGTAAGCAGTAAGCTAAAGAGCAAGTTCAAACACTATAGTCAGGTACATTTACAAAATGGCATGAGCGGGGCCGAAATCGCCGAAAAAATGTTAGCGGACCATGGCATCCGCGATGTGAAAGTAGTATCGACCGGAGGAATGCTGACGGACCACTACAACCCCTCCAACAAAACGGTAAACCTCAGTGAAGGGGTCTATAGCCAACGAAACGCTGCCGCTGCGGCCGTGGCTGCTCATGAAGTGGGCCATGCGGTGCAGCATGCACAGGCCTATCAGTGGCTGACCATGCGTTCTAAGCTGGTGCCGGTGGTTCAAGTGACTTCCGGAATGAGTATGTGGGTGGTGTTCGGTGGACTGATGTTGGGCGCGGCCGCAGGTGTCGGTCTTGGGTACTGGGTAGCCGTTGCAGGATTGGTAATGATGGCCATGGCGACACTGTTCAGCTTTATTACCTTGCCCGTGGAATATGATGCCAGCAATAGGGCATTGGCTTGGTTAAAATCCAAAAACATCGTAACACAACAGGAATATAAGGGTTCGGAAGATGCCTTAAAATGGGCGGCGCGAACCTATTTGGTCGCTGCCATTGGTTCATTGGCCACCTTGGTCTACTGGGGCATGCAAGTATTGGGCGGCAGGGATTAATTTGCGGTAACCATATTTGGTAAGAATTATACAAAATCCCGTTCGGTACCGAACGGGATTTTGTATTTACTGGCAGTATGTCATCCACGCGTCTGGTCAAGTTCAATGCCCGCTGGTCATAATTAGTATTGGTGATGCGATTTCTTCAGTAAAGAAGGTCGAAAACTTCACTATCAAAGGTGGTTCCGATAGCCCTTGGGTTTCGGGCCAATACCTCTCAATTGTGACAGCGCCATATTTATAAAATCAAAACGTTGCTATATGGTAATCTGCCGGTCGATTTGCTGGGCCAGGGAGATAAAGGTTTCCGTTCTGGACACCCCTTCGATCTGTTGAATTTCGTTGTTCAGCACCTGCATTAAATGTTCATTGTCCCGACAGAGGATCTTTACCAAAATGGACCAATTGCCGGTGGTGTAGTGGCATTCCAGTACTTCCGGGATTTTCTTTAGCTGTTTTACCGCCATAGGGTTGCTCATGGCCTTGTCCAAATAAATACCCACATAGGCCATAGTGGTGTATCCCATCACCTTGGCATTAACGATGAATTTAGAGCCCACCAACAGACCGGATGCTTCCAATTTGCGTAGCCGTTGATGGATGGCCGCACCTGAAATACCAATATTACGGGCAATCTCCAGCACGGGTTTTCGCGCATCCGCCATTAAAAAACGAAGGATTTTTTTGTCAATGCCGTCTATCTTAAGTTTTTCCTTAGGCGATTTCATAAAAATGGTTTCATATTTCCTTTAAAAATAACCATTTTGTAATAAATAGTAACAAACCTATGAGGTTTGCCAAGAAAAGGGGGTTCGCCGGGGTACTACCGGTCAGTTGGAAACGGAATCGGGATTGTACCCTAAATAGGGCACTTCAAATTCCTTAAAAATGACTCCATAAGCCTCTAAGGCTTTTAGTATGGGAAGATAGACCTCTTTGGTGATGGGGATTTGTACTCCCGGGGTGGTGATTTTACGGTTTAAAATAAGTAGTGTGGCGATAGCTACCGGTAGGCCCACGGTTTTGGCCATTGCCGTATGGGTGTCGGATTCCCCGATAACCACCATATTAGCGTCTATTTGATGCTTTTCGCCCTTGAGCTCAAATCCGAACTTATGGTACATGACGATCATGTCCTTATCCGCTTTCCCTAAGGTCCAACATTCCTCTAGTATATGCTGCAATGCTTGGGCCGGTGACGCATTTTTTAGGGGAATTGTCTTTTCGGAGTTAAAAAGGTCAAGGGCCACCAGTTTGTCCCACATTCGGTCGTCCTGATCGATTTTTAAATAATGCCGCAGTTTGAGCTCCACCGAGTCTGTGGGGGAGTAGGGTAAAAAGAGATTTACAAAATCACGATAGGGCATTCCCTCTGAGTTCTCAATAACATAGCTATCATCGGTCATCCCCAACTGTACAAACATGTTCCAAGCCTTTGAAAATCCCACGCGCCGCATGGTTCCCCGATACAGCGTAAGCACATTTTCGAGACCGTACGCTTCCCGATAATCGAGCGAGTCCCTATTGGCGTAACCCTCAAAACGTCCATAACCTTCGATTTCAAAAAACTCCGTTCTGCGAAACAGCCTTTGGTAGGGAATGTATTTGTAGGTGCCCTCCTGGATAAATTTGGCCGCTCCGCCTTGGCCGGCCAGTACCACGTTTCGGGGGTTCCAGGTGAATTTATAGTTCCAGGGATTGTCGTCGCTTTCGGGGGCGACCAGGCCTCCGGTAAACGATTCGAACAACAGCATTTTTCCCCCTTGATCGCGAATACGGTCGATTACCTGCATGGCGCTCATATGATCGATTCCCGGGTCCAGACCGATTTCATTCATGAACACCAATCCTTTTTTCTTGGCTTCTTCGTCAAGTTCCTTAATTTCCTTACTCACATAGGATGCCGTTACCAGATGCTTTTCAAAAGCGATACAATCCGTGGCAACGGTTATATGAAAACGTGCCGGTAGCATGGAAACGACGATATCCGCCCCGCGGATCGCTTTTTTGCGCTGCGCAGCGTCAAAAATGTCGAGTCGGACCACCTGGCATGCTTCATGTGTCCTGATATGCTGCGCAATACGCTCGGGGTTTAGCTCCCCAATGGTCAGCGACAATTTTTCGGAAGCCGACTTTTCCAAAAAGTAATCCAATAAATAGGAAGTCGATTTTCCCGCTCCTAGCACCAGTATGTTTCGCATTCTTTTTTGAGTATTAAGTACCTTTGTCTAACGGTTCCCTAAGGTATCAAATTGTTATATTTTTAAAAATATTACGAATTAAAGTTATGAACAGAACAATATTGGTTACCGGTATCGTATTCGGAGGACTTGCAGTCGCTTTAGGGGCCTTTGCCGCACACGGGTTGGAAGCGCTTTTGGAACCGGACCAGATCGAAACTTTTGAAACTGGTGTACGCTATCAAATGTACCATGCATTATTGTTGCTGCTTGTTGGGGGTCTTCAGCAAATACCCGCCCCACAAAAAAAATGGGTATACTGGTCGTTGACAGCGGGAATTCTTCTTTTTTCCTTTTCCATTTACGCTTTGGCGACCAATACGCTTACCGCCTTTGATTTTAAGGTTATTGGTTTTATCACCCCTTTGGGCGGCGTTTTATTGATTTCGGGTTGGGTCGTATTCGCACTGCGGGTTATGCGTTACGTAAAATAGTGTGGTATTCTTCCATTGTTAGGGTTTCTTGGCACATTGTAGGGATTGTCATCCATGAACCGTTCTTGAGGTATTCTTTTCCGCCGCTTTGGATTTGGCAATCTTTCCAGAGCGAATTTCTTTTAAAATTATCTCATTTAGCGGTCAATTTGTGATAATTTTACCAGATAACCTCTTTACAACACGAATATGTCAAAAAACACACCTTCCACAATCTCTTTAGCGTCTTACGGCATAGGCCATCAACGGGTTCATTATCAGTATAGTTCGGAGCTGTTGCACCAGCATGTTCTGGAAAAGGGTATGGGCCGGGAAGCGTCTTCGGGCGCATTGGCCATAAATACGGGCGAATTTACAGGGCGCTCCCCTAAGGACCGGTTTATCGTAAAAGATGCCATTACTGCCGACAAGATATGGTGGGGCGACATCAACATCCCGTTCGAACCATCCAAATTTGATGCCTTGTACGATAAGGTTATTGCCTATTTGAATGAAAAAGAACTGTATGTTCGGGACTGCTACGCCTGCGCCGATGACAATTATCGGATGAATATTCGGGTAATCAACGAATATCCGTGGTCAAATTTGTTTGCTTATAATATGTTCATTCGCCCGACCGCCGAGGAACTACGAAATTTCGACCCTTCCTGGACGGTGATCAACGCTCCCGGGTTTATGGCGGATGCCGAAATTGACGGTACGCGCCAACACAACTTTGCCATTTTGAATTTTACCAGAAAGATAGCGTTGATCGGTGGTACCGGGTATACCGGGGAGATTAAAAAAGGCATCTTTTCGGCATTGAACTTTATTCTTCCGGTGGAAAAGAACACCCTGCCGATGCATTGCTCGGCCAATGTGGGGGACGATGGAAAGACCGCTATTTTTTTCGGGCTTTCCGGAACTGGAAAAACCACCTTGTCCACGGACGCCTCGCGAAAGCTTATCGGTGACGACGAGCATGGATGGAACAACGAAAACGCGGTCTTTAATTTTGAAGGGGGATGTTACGCCAAAGTGATCAACCTGTCCCAAGAAAAGGAACCGGAGATTTTTGGCGCCATTAAAAAGGGTGCCCTTCTGGAGAACGTGATCATGAACGACGCCGGGGAAGTTGATTTTGGCGACACTTCCATAACCCAAAATACGAGGGTGAGCTATCCGATATACCACATCGAGAATGTAAAAAGACCCTCTTTGGGGAACGACCCAAAAAACATTTTCTTCCTAACCGCCGATGCCTTTGGCGTGTTGCCTCCCATATCAAAACTGACGCCTAGCCAGGCGGCGTACCATTTTATATCGGGTTATACCGCGAAAGTAGCCGGAACGGAGGCTGGTGTAGTGGAGCCGGTACCGTCTTTTTCCGCCTGTTTTGGAGCGCCGTTTATGCCGTTGCATCCCGCGAAATATGCGGAAATGTTAAGCAAAAAAATGCAGGAAAGCGGTGTGAACGTATGGCTGGTCAATACGGGTTGGACAGGCGGTCCCTATGGCGTGGGGACCCGCATGAAATTGCCCTATACCCGCGCAATGATCAATGCGGTATTGAACGGGGAACTGGGCCTTTATTCTTATGACGACTACCACATTCACTCGGTATTCGGGGTGGCGCAACCGCGCAGTTGCCCCGGTGTTCCAAAAGAGGTGCTTAGCCCAAGGGCTACCTGGAACGATGATGAGGCCTACTATACCACCGCCTTTAAGCTGACGAACGCTTTCCGTGAAAACTTTAAAAAGTTTGAAGCCTATGCCAGTGAGGAAATTCGAAGGGGCGGACCACAGCGGTACGCTTTTTAAGGAAGCCTAATACCATTTCTACCTTAAAATTACCCATTAAAAATTGCCGATAAACGAAAAACCCCCTTTTAGCATTGCTAAAAGGGGGTTTTTAAATGTTTGGATAAGTACTATTTTTTATTCGCTTCGGTGATATACTTTCGCAATGCCATGGTCATCGAAGGCGTATCCGGAGTCGGGGCCTTAATATCGATCCGAAGGCCCGCGTCGGTAGCGGCGGTTACCGTTGAGTTTCCAAAAACGGCTATTCGCGTGTCGTTCTGTTCAAAATCGGGAAAGTTTTTAAGAAGCGACTCTATTCCCGACGGGCTGAAAAACACCAAAATGTCGTAATAAACATCGCGCAGATCGGATAGGTCGCTGATGACCGTTCTGTAAAAAATTCCACGGGTCCAATTCACCCCAAGTTTATCCAGTGTTTCGGGAACGACCGGCTTTAAGGAATCGGATGAGGGCAATAGAAAGGTTTCGCCCTTGTACTTTTTGAACATGGGTACCATGTCGATAAAGTTCATTTTACCCACATATATTTTTCTTTTACGGTACACCACATATTTTTGAAGGTAGTATGCAACCGCTTCCGATTGGCAGAAATATTTCATGGTGTCCGGAACCTTAAAACGCATTTCTTCCGCCAGGCGAAAATAATGGTTTACCGCATTTCTGCTGGTAAGGATAATGGCAGTGTAGTTTTTAAGGTCGATTTTTTGTTGACGAACTTCTTTGGCATCAACGCCTTCCACATGAATGAAAGGTCTAAAGTCTACCTTAACTTTCTCCTTATCTATTAGTCGTGCGTAAGGAGAATTCTCCATTTTCGGTTCTGGTTGGGATACCAAAATCGTCTTTACTTTCATAGTTTTCAGTGGTTTAGGTAGCTACCAATTATTACCAAGGGTGCAATTTCGAGTGCGCAAAGGTACAAAATAAAATAGAAAAAATGAGAGGCTATAAATTTTTGATGATTCCTTAAGGCCAGCACCCAACCGATGGCATTTACCAATACAATTCCTAAAATTGCTGCATAAACCACAAATTTCGAGTCCTTTAGCACATAGCAGAGGATGCAATTGGCGAGAAACATGAGAATACCGCTATAGTTCAAGTACGACAATTTTTTGAACAGTATTTCGGAAATCACCTTTTTCGACCCAAAAATATATCCGTTCCCCAGTTGCAGCAACACTTTTGTGGTCAAGAACAGCAATAGGTAGAGCAGGGTAAACAAAAAAACCGAGGGATACGATTCACGTCCCATATCCAGAAGAATGCCCCGGGCCAAATAAATAAAAATAGCACCGTTGATCAGTTGGAACAAGGTAAAGAACACATGAAACCAGTTCATCAAACGGTCTTTCTTGTTATAGAGGAATACGTACTTATTGTTGAAGGGTAAAATAATGAAATTTAAAAACCGGGTATATGACATGCTCTTGGCCATGACCATAAAAAGCAAGCTGGTAAAAAGCAATATGGTAATCCAATCGACGGTCGTACTCGTTCTCAGTATGGGTTCCATTTACTCCAATTTTGTGGTTTTGCCGTTAAGTCCGACGTGCAGGCCGTTCCCGGAAAGTCCGATTCGAAAGTATCTGGGGTCCTTAAACGTTGTCTTTGGAAAGGTAAACGTAAAATATGTGGTATCATTTGCCATTAAGGCCGTTTTTTTTGTGTCCTTAAGTACGGTTTGTAACGGGAGCACTTTTTTTACCTTTTTATAATCGTTGGTGTAAGCGATTCCGAAGGTTATTTTGTCGAGGGCAATGGGCTTGTCATAGGGGTTGTATACTTTGAGCAAATGGGGTCCGTCGTTCGAAAGTGCGAACTTTTTGTCCTCTAGATACACCCGAAGCTTTCGGTACGATTCAAAATGGGGTATTTTTTTTCCGTAAAACGCTTCGTCCTTTATATTTCGGAACACCACCGGCTCCTTGGCCATATAATGCGAAATGTAATACACGTCCTTGCCCTGCATTTTCGCTTCGCTATCATCAATGGAATATTGATTCTGGCGATAATTGATGTTGTTTAGCGAAAAGGTCTCGTTTCCGGTATAAAAGGCGTACATCGGGGCAAGGCGGTAACTGTTTTCAAACACCACGGGCCCTTTGCCGATTTCGTTTTGTAATTCCCCCGTCCATCGCTCGTTGTCATGACTTTCATAGTGTACCGGAAACAATGCCGGTACCGCTAGGCCGATACGTAGGTATAACAATATCACAATATTGGCAATGCCCATACGCACCATCCACTTGCGGGTAACGGGGTCTTGAATGAGTTGCCTGAATACCAGAACCACCAAGGGGATCGATACGACAATGATCCACTGGGTCTGTACCCTGCGATTGAAACTGGAGACGAAAAAGAAAAGGAGTACCCCATAGGTAAGGTATAAAAGTGCCTTGGTAAAGGGGTCTTTCGCCTTGGTCTTGAACACTGCCCGGTACACCCAGGGGAAGGTGAGCCCGAGAATGGCAATAAGGTTTACAAAATAGCCGAGGGTATATTTTTCGAAGCGATAGGCGCCGTTCGGGCGTTCAAAAAGATGGTATAAGATGGAGACGAAATCGTGCTCGTACAACCATAAAAAATGGGGAACGTAGGCCAGTAGAGCTACCAGTACCGCCAACCAGGCAAGTTTGTTGGTCAACAGTCTTACATTGGATAGTATTACGAACAGGATCACTAGTACCGCGTGATACTTGCTGTACATGAGCCCTGCCATGACCAGACCCATACCAACGGCGATCAAGATGGAGGGACTGGCGATAAACTTTTTATAGGTCCAAAGAAAAAGGGCGGTAAAAAAGAGCAACGGCGTATCGGGGAGCGTAAAAAAACCATAGGCGTTCAATAAGGTCATGGAAAACGCCACGATGAAAAAATGGGGTACAAAACGGTTTTTATGTACCGTATCGATAGTACGCCACAACACCGCTAAAGTACCGACGGAGAACAGACAGCTTATAAAACGTACGCCCAATTCCCCATCAAAGAGCAGGCTACCTGCCCGTATCATCCAGGCTACCATAGGAGGGTGGTCAAAATAACCGAAAGCAATGTGTTTGGCGTAATGCCAATAATAGGCCTCGTCAAAAATCAGTTCGGTGTAAGCGGCCTGTACAATGTTGATGACGAAAATGGCGCCCAACAGATACAAAAAACGTTTTGGAAACTTAGGAGGCATGGCACGGACTTGGTTCACGACGGCAAAATTACAAATTCTACCGCATTACGGCTTGTTTGACGGCATGTATTCCATCGCGTTATTGGTCATGGGAGTACGAACGGAGCTTAAAAAAAGTATAAATAGCGATATGCTGTTTTAACCACCTCGGAAAAACACTATTTTTGCCCAAACGCGAACAAAAGGCAATGTCCGACAGCTTAGTTATTATTCCCACATACAATGAAATCGAGAATATCGAAGCCATTGTAAAAGCTGTTTTCGATTTGGAAAAGGATTTTCATGTTCTGGTAGTGGACGATAATTCCCCTGATGGTACCGCTGCCATGGTACAAAGACTGCAACAAACGTTCCCCGATAACCTTTTTTTGGAGGTGCGTCATGAAAAATCGGGTCTGGGAACGGCCTATATCCATGGTTTTAAGTGGGCCATTGCCCGCAAATACGATTATATTTTTGAAATGGACGCCGATTTTTCCCATAGTCCTCCCGATTTGGAGCGCTTGTATGGGGCTTGTGTACAGGGTGCCGATATGTCGGTAGGGTCTCGGTATAAAAAAGGGGTAAATGTGGTAAACTGGCCGTTGTACCGGGTGCTACTATCCTATGGTGCTTCTTTTTATGTAAAAATGATAACGGGAATGCGCGTACACGACCCCACTGCGGGCTTTGTATGTTACAAACGGCATGTACTGGAAAACATCGCCTTGGATTCCGTACGCTTTGTGGGGTATGCCTTTCAGATAGAAATGAAGTTTAGAACCTACCTTCTGGGCTATACCATAGAAGAGGTCTCCATTGTGTTCAGGGATCGGGTAAAGGGAAAATCAAAAATGAGCGGGTCCATTATCAAGGAAGCGGTTTTTGGTGTTTTTATGATGAAGATGCGCAGCATGTTCCAAAAAAATAGATTTTAGCATGGGTAAAAAATTGTTAAAGAACGCCAGCATTGTCGATGTCCACGGTATCCGTATGGGCGACGTGTTGATCGACGATGAGGTGATTTTAAAAATAGGTACGGATATCAGCGATCCCAATGCCACGGTATACGACTTGGAGGGGAAGCATTTATTGCCCGGGGTGATAGACGATCAAGTGCATTTTAGGGAACCCGGCCTTACCCATAAAGGGAATATTGCCTCGGAAAGCAGGGCGGCCGTAGCGGGGGGGATTACCACCTTTATGGAGCAACCCAACACCAATCCGCAAACAGTGACCATAGCAAAATTGGAAAAAAAGTTCCAAATGGCGGCCGATAGCGCTTTCGCCAATTATTCCTTTCTTTTTGGGGGGACCAATGACAATTTGGAAGAGCTGAAACGGCTCGACAAAAATGCCTGTTCCGGGGTGAAGTTGTTTTTGGGCTCTTCTACCGGAAACATGTTGGTCGATGATGAAGCCGTTATCGAACAGATATTTTTGAATACGGAAATGGTTATTTCCGCCCACTGCGAGGACGAGGGAACCATTAAAAGAAACTTGGAAACCTTCAAAAACCAGTACGGCGATGCCATACCGATACCCCTACATCCTCAGATCCGTAGTGAAGAAGCCTGTTACCTGTCTTCTTCCAAAGCGATAGCGCTTGCCAAAAAAACGGGAGCGCGTTTGCATGTGTTTCACCTCTCTACGGGTAAGGAGACCGAGCTGTTCCGGAACGATATCCCCTTGTCCGAGAAGAAAATTACCGCTGAGGTATGCATACACCATTTATGGTTTTCCGATGCCGATTACGATACCAAGGGCACTTTGATCAAATGGAACCCCGCGGTAAAGACCGCTTCGGATAGGGAACGCTTATGGGAAGCCTTGCTCGATGATCGTTTGGACGTTATCGCAACGGACCACGCCCCGCATTTGATGGAAGAAAAGCAAAACGTGTATACCAAGGCACCTTCGGGAGGCCCTTTGGTACAACATGCCTTGCCCGCCATGTTGGAAAAATTTCACGATGGGGTCATTTCCTTGGAAAAAATTGTCGAAAAAATGTGCCTCAATCCTGCCATTTTATTTCAGATCGACCGTCGGGGGGTTATTAAGGAAGGGTATTTTGCGGATCTTGTAGCGGTCGATCTTGATGATCCCTGGCAGGTGACACCGGATACCATTGCGTACAAATGTGGGTGGTCCCCATTTGATGGACATACTTTTCGCTCCCAAATAACCCATACTTTTGTAAACGGACATTTGGCCTATGAAAATGGCCGATTTTCGGAGCATAGAAATGCAAAAAGATTGACTTTTGACAGAGCTTAAAAACATAGTATTGGCCATAGGTTTTTCGATAACAATATTGTTGTTTCAGGCTTGTGGGGAAAAAGCGATCGAGCCTCCGGAACGTTTGATAGCGAAGGACAAAATGATAACGGTATTGACCGATCTTACCCTTTTGAACGCCGCTAAAGTCACCAATATAAGCGTGCTCGAGGAGAACGGGGTGGAACCGATGGCCTATCTTTTTCAAAAACACGATATCGATAGCCTACAGTTTGTAGAGAGCAACAGATACTATGCGTCCTTGCCCTTGGTGTATGAAGACATTCATGTGCAGATAAAAAAGCGTATCGAAAGTCAGCAGGAAACCATTTTGGCGGCCAAGAAGGAAAAAGATAGTCTTAAACTGATCGAGCGGGAGGCCAATAAGAAGAAGAAAAAGAAAAAAACCGATACGGTAAAGGGTTCGGAGGCCAAAAAAGCAGCGATCAAGAACGCTCTTCAATAAATTTTTGGCACGAAAAAGCGATGGCCGGGGCAACAGGCTCAAAATCAAAATCGAGCTCTTTTTTACTTTTCTGCGTATCGTAACGCTCCTGTTGTCTTAAAGAACGGATTCCATTTTTGGTCAGCTTTCGGGCGTTACCGCTAACCAGGCTCCATAGCCGATCCATCCAACGTAAGAGGTCGAGCTGCCAAAAGCGCAATACCGTTTTGGGCATAGGTTTGTTAAGGCTATCGGCAAACAGTTCCAGCATTTTTTTGTAGGTCAAATTTTCGGAAACGGCAAGGTATCGTTCGTTGCGAACCGGACTTTCCATAAGTTTCAACATCAAACGGACCACATCGTTTACCGTAACAAATCCGGTGCCGCCCGGTGGATAAAATCGAGAACCTCGGTCGGCGGTGGTAAAAAGGTTGCCGCTGCCGCCTTTCCAAAATCCCGGGCCTATGATAATTCCGGGGTTTACCGTTACAACGGTAAGCCCCTCCTGCGCACCCCGCCATACTTCCAGTTCCGCTAGGTATTTGGAGCGTGCATACACATTGGCATGCTGTTCGGTAAACTCGTTTTCTTCATTGGTCATGGCTCCCGAAACACGGGATCCCAAGGTGGCGATGCTGCTCACATAGCAGAGTTTTTCAATTGAAAATAGCAAACACAGGTTTACGATATTGGCCGTTCCCTCGGCGTTTACCTTTAACAATCGTTCATAATCGTTAGGGTCGAAGGAAATATAGGCCGCAGCATGGTATACTTTGGTAATCCCTTCGAAGGCGCTCTCCAATGTGGGAATGTCGTTGATGTCGGCTTGGTGCCAACTTATTTTTTCAAATAGTTCGGAAGCGTTTTCATGGTAGTACGAGAATATTTTTAGAACGGTCTCCTTGCTTTTTGGGTCGCGATAGAGCGCACGCACGGGAAGTCCTTTTTTCGCCAGCTGTACCAACAAATGTGACCCCACCAAACCCGTACCGCCAGTAACCAAAATCATTGGTCAAAGTTAGCGATTTGAACTGGATTAATTTGAGAGGGCAAATGGGAAAACACAAACGGAGTTCCTGAACTCGTTTTGAGTTGTTGTTTGTAACCGAGAACGAAGGCTTTTGTGACGTAATGAAGCCATTTTATGATTGCATAGCTCCCGAGGGTTCGGGACTACGGAAGCTGAAAATGGCAAAATTACGGTGCAAAATGCGACCCCGAATCTTCGGGGGTAGTAAAAGAATAACTTAAGACGAGTTCCTTTATATTTGCAGCGGTATTTCAAAGACGAACGAATGGCTTTCAATTTTGTAGAAGAATTAAAATGGCGCGGCATGTTACATGATGCCATGCCGGGAACGGAGGAACACCTATTACAGGAAATGCAATCGGCCTATGTGGGTATCGACCCTACTGCGGACTCCCTACATATCGGGCACTTGGTGAGCGTTATGATGTTACGGCATTTTCAATTGGCGGGACACAAACCGTATGCCCTTGTCGGCGGCGCGACTGGAATGATCGGCGATCCTTCCGGAAAATCGGCGGAACGGAATCTGTTGAACGAAACTACCTTGCGTTCCAATCAAGAGGCCTTAAAAGCGCAACTCTCCCGTTTTCTCGATTTTGAAAGCGATGCCGAAAACGCGGCGGTACTGGTGAACAATTACGATTGGATGAAGGACTTTTCGTTCCTGGATTTTATTAGGGACGTTGGCAAACATATTACGGTAAACTATATGATGGCCAAGGATTCGGTAAAAAAGCGGCTCTCTTCCGAAGCCAAAGAGGGCATGTCCTTTACGGAGTTCACCTATCAACTGGTGCAGGGCTATGATTTTTTATACCTCTACCAAAACCATAATTGCAGCCTTCAAATGGGCGGTAGCGATCAATGGGGAAACATTACTACGGGAACGGAACTGATACGAAGGATCGGAGGAGGGAAAGGCTTCGCGTTGACTTGTCCTCTGATTACCAAGGCCGATGGTACAAAATTCGGTAAGACCGAGAGCGGAAACATATGGTTGGACGCCCACCGGACCTCCCCATACAAGTTTTATCAGTACTGGTTGAATACCAGCGATGCCGATGCCGAAAAGTATATTAAGATCTTTACTTTCTTGAATAGGGATACCATTACCAAACTGGTGTCGGAGCATCAGGAAACACCAGGGCTGCGTTTATTGCAAAAACGATTGGCTACGGAAATTACCGAAATGGTGCATTCCAAGGAAGATATGGAAAACGCGGTACAGGCGAGCGGTATCCTATTCGGAAAAGCCACCTCTGAAGCCCTGCGTAACCTCGACGAAACGACCTTTTTGGATGTTTTTGAAGGTGTTCCCCAAGCCACCATTGCCAAATCGGAATTGGAAGATGGGCTGGATATGATCGGTGCCCTTTCCGCAAAAACAGGCTTTTTAGGCTCCAATGGGGAAGCCCGACGGGAGTTGAAGCAAAATGCCATTTCCGTGAACAAGGAAAAAGTTAAGGAAGATTATACCATTGGCGTAAACGATCTGATCAACGAAAAGTATGTGTTGTTGCAAAAAGGCAAACGGAACTATTTTGTGCTGGTAACGGAATAAGGGGGGACGAAGGACGAAAAGACAAAGGACGGAAAGACAAAGGGGCGCAAGAACTTGTGACTTAGGAGGAGGCCTTTTTGATTTTCTATTTTGTTCAAAGTCGGTGCCGATCCGGAATAAGGACGAAAAGACCTAAGACTTATGATGGTGTCTGCTTGGTTTTTACCTTTGAACTTGAACTTGAACTTGAGTTTGAACTTGAACTTGAGTTTGAGTTTGAGTTTGGGTTCGAGTTTGAACTTGTATTTGAGTTTGAGTTTGAAAAACCCGTGCTGCACCTTAATCGATGACCAACAGATTACAACCTCTAATGTCCGAATGGTCGAACCTTCCCAATATTTCAAAGCTGTTGTCAGGATGTAGTTTTCCAAGGTCTTGCGTGGCTATAAAAGCACAGGAGTGCACATTCGCCAGGTCAATAATGTTGATGCCCCCGGTTTTCCCAATACCTTGAACGCTTAAGGGGTCTTCCGTATCGCGTATCTGGATCTTCATCCATGGTGGGGTCCGGAAAATACCATCCCCTTTGGAGTAGGCCTGCGAGAGCAGTTCGGTCATGCCATACTCGGAATGGATCTTTGCAACGCCCAGTCCTTTTTTAAGCACATCGTGCAACGCCTCGCGGATCATTTCCTTTCTTCTGCCCTTCATGCCCCCTGTTTCCATAACAATGGTGTTTTTCAGGGCAAACCGGTAGGTTTCTACCAAGTCCAATAAAGCGAACGAAACCCCTATGAGCAGTACCGGAGTCCCTTTTTCGTTCAGTTCTTCAAGGGTTTTGGCCAAAGCGGGCAAGTCGTTAAGGTAAAAGCCACTTTTAGGGTGCTTGCTTTTTCGGATGAGGTCTTCCGTCATGTAGATCAATGAAGACCCGGTTCTTTCCAAATAGGAAGGAAGTAAAGCAAGAATACAGTAATCGGTAATAGTGCCATAAAACAATTGGAAGGCGTTAAGGTAACTCGCTTCATAAAGAGAGGTGTCCGAAACGTAATGCTTACTGGTGTTGGTGCCCGTGGTACCACTACTGGTAAATACCGTGTAGGACAGACTTTGGGTAGCGATGATCTGTTTCGATTTGAAAAATGCTATGGGTAGAAAAGGAATTTGGGAAAGCTGCTTAACGGTATCTTCACTGGCGCCCAAATGTGTACAAAAAGAACGGTAAACAGGATTGTTTTGGAATTGGTATTGAAAAACGGACAGGGCCTGAAGCTCAAAATCCGCATCGGTCGAAATTTCAAAAACCTGTCGAAAGTCTCCCATGGCACAAAAGTAGCCAATTTGCGTTGGCCGACACCGGACTTCAAAGGTCCTTTTAAAATAATTGCTGCTATCGAAGTAGGGGAAAATCGCTTGTGATAGGAAAATAAAAACTTCCTATCGCTTCGGTCGTATCCTTTTAAAGACCATCGCTCTCAACAGGGAAGCCGCCTTTACTCGATAGTCGCGATTTAAAATGCTCCGACGCTTGCGTCGAAATCAATGGTAATTTTCGTTCTAATGCCTCGTGGGCTTGCCTCAAGGTTGTTTATTTCACTACCAATTTGCGCGTGCTGCTATGTTGTGCTTCCACTACCTGAAGTACGTATACGCCAGAGGCCAAATCCGAAATGTTCAAGGTTTTGTTCTTGATAACGTCCCTAAGGGCGACATCTCCGAAAACATCAAAAATCATAATTTCCTTCGGTTCATTTTTAGCGGTAGTAATGTATACCACATCGTCGAACACGGGATTCGGATAAATTTTAAAACCGGGAATTTCCTCGGGCTGTAGGTCCTTTGCCGAGGCCGGTTGTTGTGCAAACGCACCAAAAGATAACGCCAGTAGCAGCGCAGTGTAAAGTAGTCGCATAGGTATTGATTTGGGATCAATACTTTAAAGATACCCAAACTGGCCGGTAAAGCACTATTAATGTTGTGAAATTCGACAAAATGTAGGTGAATGGATTTGAATGTGTATTTGGTCGGTATTTTATGTTGGGCAGGTATACCCCACCTCGGGAAGAAGTATTCTTATTTGATGATCAGCTTTCGGGTAGCTACCTTATCCTTTTCGATGACCCTAAGGATATAGACGCCCGCATCCAAATCGGAAAGACTCAGTTCGGACCCGATCAGTTTGCGTTGCAGCACCTGCGTACCCAATACGTCAAAAATAAGAACGGTTTTCGGGGCGTTTTCGGCCGTATTTACATATACCTTTCCGTTTGTAACGGGGTTTGGATATAGCGTAAAGCCATCAATATCACCACTTGCTTTCGGTTCTTGGGCCAAAGCAATAACGGTAAACAACAATGTAAGTATGAGGTAACAGTTCTTCATTCACTTATATCTACGGTAAATATACTAAAATTGACGTTTGGGCGTTACGAATTACTTTCATTAGTACAAAAATTTGGCCAAAACGTAAAAAAGCCTCGATTTTTCGAGGCTTTTTTGTTCTATATGATATCGAATCGGTACATTTTATACCATTTCAAAGTTAAAATGGTATTAGTTCCCCGTCACCCAACTAAAAGTACTGACGTCTACGATAGCTTCAACTTCGTAAGATTGTGTTGGATCGGAATCCACACCTTCGATCTGAACGTTCGATAAGGCTCCGTCGTCCCTAAAATCCAAAGCCGTTTCATATCCTGAAAGGGAAAGTCCCGTAATGGTCGCCCCAGACTCTATTTTGAACTGTAAGGCCGTACCCCCTGTAGAAGAAACAGCGGTCAGGTTGGTCAAGGTAGGGTTACCATTTTCACCATCGGCCTCTACGGCGGTAGAAAACCCTTGAATGGTATGGGACACGTATGCATTGGTCAGCGTTCCGCTCCAGCCTTCCGTCCAATCGATGGCGTCATCCTCATTGTTTTCCAAATACATGTTGGTGGCATTTACTGTTCCTCCAAAGAATTCTACACCGTCGTCGGTACCGTTCAACAGGGCCACGTTCGTTATGGTGGTTCCGGATCCTACCGCATATAGGGTCAAACCATTGAACTGCGATTCTGGATTGATGGATGCCCCAGCATAATTGATGATCAAGTAATCGATGGTTCCCGAATTGTCCGTGTCGTCGCTTCCGCCATAGGTCAACTGACCTACTTCCGCTATAGCGTTTATACCCGCTGTGGTAGTAGCATCGCCCAATATCACCAGGCCTCCCCAGTCGCCTGGTTCTTGGTTGATGGATGTCATTACTACCGGATTTGCGGCAGTACCTTGAATATCGATCTGTGCACCTTTTTGAATTACGATATACGTACTGGTTTCTTCACCTTCCTCAACATCGGCGGTTATAACGGTTCCGGCGGGAATGGTTAATGTAGCACCTTCCTCGACGCTGAAGTTTCCGCTCAAAAAGTAGCTGACATCGGCGTCCAAAGTCAAATCGGAAGTAATGTTTCCTTCCAACACGCTTGTCGTTACCTCGGTAGAGGAATTCACCCAATCAAAAGAGGCTACATCTACGGTGGCAGGGGCCAAATACGCGTTCGAAGGGTCGGCGTCCGCACCATCGATCTGCACATTGGAAAATGCACCGTCATCCCTAAAATCAAAGGAAGTTTCATAACCCGCCAATGATAGTCCGGTAATTGTTGCTCCCGATTCTATTTTGAACTGTAAGGCGGTACCTCCAGTGCTGGAAACCGCTGTCAGGTTCTCCAAGGTCGGATTGCCGTTTTCGCCATCAGCTTCCACGGCGGTCGAAAAACCTTCTATGGAATGCAGTACATAGGCATTGGTAAGGGTTCCGTTCCAGCCTTCGGTCCAGTCGATGGCATCGTCTTGGTTGTTTTCCAGGTAAAGGTTGGTAGCGTTCACCGTACCTCCGAAAAACTCGACACCATCATCCGTACCGTTCAATAATGCTACGTTTTGTATGGTGGTTCCCGAACCCACTGCATAAAGGGTAAGGCCGTTAAACTGTGACTCAGGGTTGATCGATGCTCCGGCATAGTTGATGATCAAATAATTGATGCTTCCCGAATCGTCGGAACCGTTGGAGCCCCCATAGGTCAACTGCCCTACTTCGGCTACGGCGTCTACACCGGCAGTGGTAGGCGCATCACCAAGGATGACAAGACCGCCCCAATCTCCCGGTTCTTCGTTCGCGGAGGTCATGGTCACCGGATTGGACGCAGTTCCCTGGATATCGATCTTCGCACCTTTTTGGATTACGATATAGGTGCTGGTGTTCTGTCCCTCTTCTACATCGGCAATAATTTTGGTTCCGGCAGGGATGGTAAGCGTTGCGCCGGACTCCACGCTATAGTTCCCTTTTAGGGAGTAGGTGATATTGCTGTCCAATGTAACGTCTTCCGTAGTGCTGCCTTCCAAATTTTCGGTGGTGGTGGAATCTGGACATGCGGTACAAGCGCTACCGCCACAATCCACTCCTTCTTCGTCCCCGTTCTTGATGCCATCGGTACAGGTTGGTGCGGCGCCATCAGGTCCTGGGTCCGGGCTGTTATCGTCCCCGCTGCAACTTACAATAAGTCCCATTGCAAGGGAAACCAGTCCCATTGCTAAAAATTTCCTTGATTTCATAATCGTTTCGTGTTTGTTAAAAGCGTTATTGTTACTTAAATCGGTAACTGAACCCTAAACTAAACTGAGCCCCTACTGAATAAGAACGAACGATTTCTTCGGTTTCAATTCCGGAACTTGGCCGAATTAATTGTGTTCTCTCTATTTCAGGATTTAGCAGGTTGCGTCCAATCAACCGAACGGTTACATGCTCTCCTATTTCCTTGCTCACTACGGCATCCAATACCACGAAACCTTTTTCTATAATGGCATCGTTAAACTCGATATTGGTGTTCGTCTGGTTGAGCGCGGAACCTAGACTGAAAATCTTATCGGATGCATAATTTGCTGTCAAAGATGCGGAAAGCGGGTTGTCCGAAGATTCGGTAAAGTTTAAGCTTGTGTTAAGTATCCAGTCCGAAGCGCCCTGCAAGTCGGTCTCTGTTAAGCCTTTGTAACGAAATGTGCGTACCAAGCTTCCATCTTCGTTCCGTACCTCCTTCAAATCCTGCGTATGCCACATTCTGGAAGCATTGAAATTCAGGTTCAGACCGTAACCGGAAACGGTATCGTCTTCTTCATTAGTTATCGGTTTGATCAAATCGAGTTTGGTTTCCAATTCGATTCCGAATACTTCCGCTTTTTCACCGGAGTTGAAATAGGAGAATACACCTGCAGCCCCACGATCTTGTACAGTGTTTATAGGGTCGGAGATGTCTTTGTAAAAGGTTGCTACCGAAACCAGTTGTCCTGCCGATGGAAAGTACTCCCATTTTAGGTCATAGTTCAAATCGGTAGAAGCTTCGATATTTGGATTACCCCTGGTTACTTGGCCTGTAGGAGCAACATATTCAAAAGGGGATATCTCCTTGAATTCCGGAAGTGTGATCGTTCTACTGAATGCAAAGCGCACCGCATTTTTTTCGTTAACGTCATATTTGATATTTGCGGTAGGGTACAGGTTGTTGTACGATTTATTGGCCGCACCGATACGCGGGTTGATGTTCCCCACATCGTAATTTACATCGATATCATCTGCTTGATAACGCAGACCACCATTGATGTTCCATTTTTTTTCGCCCCAATTGAAATCTACAAAGGCAGCTTTGGAGTCCAGTTCGCCCGAATAAAAGTCGGGAATAAGTACGTTCAGCCGTAAAAGACCATTGTCAAAATTGGATTGTTGAAAAATACTTCCCAAATTATCGATAGATGGGGGATTGATGGCATTTCTGGAAACTTCACGAACACCGATGAATTGAGAGTTAAAGTCACGGCTCTTGTTTCTGTAGTTCAAGCCAAATTCCAATTTCAAGGTTTTATCGTCTTCTTCGATCAAGCGAAGTACATCCTTCAAGTACCCATTGAATTCGGTGTCTTCTATGGTCTGTTTTGATTTTCGCTGCTGAAAGTCGGCAGTTCTTCCCAACTGTACAAAGTCACCATCCGGATCAAAGTTGACCTCGTTTCGGATACGGTTCGGTTCGTCAGCATTTACCTTGTTGAACCCACCGGCCCAGGATAAGGTGTTCTTATCGGAAAGTTGATGTGTCCCCAATAATTGTGTGGTAAGCAAACGGGTCTGTTTTAAATTCTGGTCACGAATGAACTGAAACAGTCCTTCGGGCCGTTCCGTTTCCTCAAAAACGGAAGCCTCACCATTTCTACCCCCTTCAAAAACAAGGTCCGAAATCTTATTAACGAAGAAAGTGCTGGATTTGATCCTGTTTTTGTCGTTTATCTTATAGGAAAGGTCCAACAACGCCGTAGTGTTGGTATTGGTGCTAAAATTGGTGGCATCGGTAATGGTATCCCTTAAAGCATTTCTGCTGAATTCCCTGAAGAGTCCTTGGGCATATTCATAGGATCGACTTTGCGATGCGGCCAAGAAAACGGCAAGGTTTTCCTTAATTCGTTTTCCGGCGGATAAGGAGAACGAATAATTGATCGGGTTATCCTGTTGTACCGTGTTCCAACCCTGACGTGTAATAAGGTCGCGGGTATCCAAGTTCTGATCATAAAAGCCAAAAGAAGTGTTGTTCGCGTTGGGAGAACCCTTAAAGTTATCGCGTACCCCGCCTTGCAACACATTGGAGTTACCGCCCACCCTTGCGCGTACGGAAAGTTCCTCCGAACCGGAAAGTTCGCGTGAAGTGATGTTGATGGTTCCGGACGATTGGTCGGCGGAGGATGCCGCCGCGTAGGTTTTGCTAACACTCACGTTTTGAATGATCCGCGTTGGGAAAAGTCCCAAGCCAATATTTTTTTTCTCCACATCGTCGGAAGGTATCGGCAAACCGTTTAAGGTGGTAGACAAATAGCGGTCTCCCAAACCACGGACAAAAACGTCGCCCGAAGCCTCACTGCTGGTTACCCCGGATATTTTAGTGGTAGCCGTAGCAACATCGGATACCCCGATTTTGGCAAGCTGTACGGCACCAATACTTTCCTTGATCTCCACTGCTTTTTTCTGATCCAGCAACAGGGCTACCTCCGAATCTTTTCGTGCGGTAGTGGTCACTACAACCTCTTCTAGCGCAACACCCTCAGAGGCCCCCATGGGCACGTTCACAGTGGTCACCTTGCCGGCTTCTACCAAAATATTGGGCAGTTCTACCGTTTCATAACCCAAATAGCTCAATACCAAAGTGTACGACCCTGGTTCCAAATTGGCTATTTCGTACAGGCCATCGAAGTCGGATTGGGTACCTTTTGTAGTCCCCTTTATAAGGATATTGGCAAAAGGCAAAGGCTCGTTGTTCAGTTCCTTGTCGGTCAAATTACCAGCGATACTTCCCGTATCTTGGGCACTCATGATCATTCCTGAAACAAGCGCTAGCAAAAAACAAATTTTCTTCAATTTTATGGTCTTTGAAATTCGCTGCAAAGAACGCTAGGGGTTGTAAAAGCCGTGTTATCTCTGTGTTAAACCTTTATTTCTGTAGCGTTACCTTAATGTTATCACATTAAATGAAGGTTAACTAGTTTTGAGCAAAGCGGATTATCTTTACATTTGAGCGACACGTATAAAAAGAAGCGATGAAAAAAAGCGAAATAAAAATCCTCCTCGTCGACGACGAACCGGATATTTTAGAGATTGTCGGGTACAACCTTTCCTCGCAAGGTTACCAGGTGTTTACCGCCAAAAATGGTTTGGAAGGCGTAGAGAAGGCGAAAAAGAAGGAACCGCATTTGATCATCCTTGATGTTATGATGCCCGAGATGGACGGTATTGAAGCCTGCGAGATCATTCGGGGTACGCCCGGTCTGGAACAAACGATCATTACCTTTTTGACCGCCAGGGGAGAGGACTATTCCCAAGTGGCCGGTTTTGATGCCGGGGCCGATGACTACATTACCAAACCTATCAAACCAAAGGTGTTGGTAAGTAAGGTAAAGGCACTACTTCGCCGTTTAAAAGAAAGGGAAGACGCTTCTTCGGAAGATATTGTAAAAGTAGGCAACCTGGTGATCAACCGGGAAGAATATAAAATCGTGAACGATGGGGTAGAGATCATTTTGCCCAGAAAAGAGTTCGAACTCCTTTCCCTTTTGAGCTCAAAACCGAACAAGGTTTTTAAACGGGAAGTAATATTGGACCGTGTGTGGGGCAACGAAGTGGTCGTCGGCGGGCGTACCATTGATGTACATATTCGAAAGCTTCGCGAAAAAATAGGGGAAGAACATTTTAAGACCGTCAAAGGTGTCGGCTACAAGTTCGTGCTCTAATACCATTTTAACTTTGAAATAGCACTAATAAATCGTTTCTTTTTCAGCTGTTCTTCGTTAAAAAATATAACCGTAGCTAAGGCTATGCTTAGATTTTTTGCCTCGAACAACTAAAAAATAATTCAATTTCTATACGCGCAATTTCAAAGCAAAAACGGTATAATTTTTATCATTCTGTTTGGTCCTGCAGGGCATTCCTTTACTTTTGCAATGCGACCACAAGTCGCAACGCACCAATTGATGGGTTATGGCGATTAGGCTAAGAAAATCGTATCGGTTTGCACTGCGCTCGGCGTTGTTGATCACTTTTTGTTCCGCAATATTGTTGGGCGGCCTGCTCTACATGTTACATTCTTTAAATTGGCTGTTGCTATTGGTTTTCGCGCTGCTTTTTTTTGGGATTTCCTTTATCGTTCTTCAATACCGTATTCAACGTTACATTTATCGTAGGATCAAGAAAATTTACGATGACGTGGCCTTATTGGAATCCACTTCCCTTACTTCCGACCCGATTACGACCGACATGAAAACGCTGACCGCGGAAATCGAAAAATTTGCGAAGGACAAAAAAGTGGAAATCGATACCCTAAAAATAAGGGAAGAGTACCGTAAGGATTTTTTGGGGAACGTGTCGCATGAGCTGAAAACCCCCCTGTTTACGGTTCAAGGGTATATTGAAACGCTTTTGGATGGGGCGATCAACGATAAAAATGTCCGCAAAAAGTACTTGTCGCGGGCAAACAAGGCCGTAGAACGGTTGATCTACATCGTAAAAGATCTTGATTTGATCACAAAATTGGAGGCCGGTGAGCTTATGGTGGAACGCACCGATTTTGATATTATCGAATTGATCCAAAGTGTTTTTGAACTTTTGGAAATGAAATCGGCAAAAAAAGAGATTGCCTTAACATTTGATATCGAATACGTTGAACCCATTTATGTGCATGCCGATCTGGAAAAGATACAACGGGTACTGACGAATTTGTTGGTTAATTCCATAAAGTATGGGCAAAAGAATGGAACAACGGAGGTAAGCGTAGAAAATTTGATACGGAACAAGGTC
Source organism: uncultured Flavobacteriaceae bacterium (assembly GCA_947500445.1). Lineage (GTDB taxonomy): Bacteria > Bacteroidota > Bacteroidia > Flavobacteriales > Flavobacteriaceae > Pelagihabitans. The sequence goes on from CANMSB010000005.1 coordinate 98,845, forward strand.
ATTGTAAGGGTTACCGACAATGGCGAGGGCATACCGGAGCAATATATTCCGAGGTTGTTCGAACGGTTTTATCGGGTCGATCAAAGCGGCAGTAGAAAAGAGGGCGGTTCCGGTCTTGGCCTTTCCATCGTAAAACACATTATAGAGGCCCACGGAGAGAAAATATATGTAGAGAGTGTGGAAGAGGTCGGTTCCGAATTCTCGTTTACTTTGGAAAAAGTTACCCCTTCCGAAGCCTAGTTTTTTCCTAGTTTTGTGGGATAAAAATAAATGTCCGGTGGGAAGTAAGAACAAATTAAAACGCTTCAAGGAAAATGAGACCTTCAAAAATGTCATTCAACCCGTAAGGGACGAGGTTTCCGCAGGGTTGTTTTCGCTTCGCGGAAAATGGAATACCCACTTTAAAAACGAAAATCCCATTGTTTTGGAACTGGGCTGTGGTAAGGGCGAGTACACCGTTGGTCTTTCGCGGGCATATCCCGATAAAAATTTCATCGGAATCGATATCAAAGGGGCCCGTTTTTGGCGAGGGGCCAAAACGGCCTTGGAAGAAAATCTGGAAAATGCCGCCTTTTTAAGAAGTCAAATCGAACTCATCGATTTCCTTTTCGCGGAAAATGAAGTGGCCGAAATTTGGATAACCTTCCCGGATCCGCAGATAAAATATAAACGGACCAAACACCGGATGACCAATTCCGATTTTCTGGATAAGTATCAAAAAATATTGCGTCCTGGCGGATTGGTACACCTAAAGACCGATAGCGAATTTATGCACGGCTATACCTTGGGGCTCTTGCACGGTCTGGGGCTGACCGTAAACTATGCCAATCATGACGTATATAAGAACGAGGGAAGCCCTAGGGAAGTTTTGGGCATCCAAACGTTTTACGAACGGCAATACCTTGAAAAGGGAAAACCGATCACCTACATTCAATTTAAGTTCGGGTAGCGCATGCAACATTTGTTAATTCTTTTTTTTGCGACCTTTTCCGCAGCTGCCATGGCTACGGTTCCACCGGGACTGTTGAACATGAATGCCGCCAAGGTGAGTGTGGAAAAAGGAAAGGGCAATGGCATCATTTTTAGTTTGGGGGTCTCCACAATGATATTGCTACAGGCCTATGTAGCCGTATTGATCTCCAAGTTTTTGTACCGGAACCCCCAAGTGATCGATTGGCTGCTAAAAGGAGGGGTGTTCGTGTTCGGTTTTTTTGCGATCTATTTTTTTATTGCTGCGGGGCGTGATCGTAAAAGCCCCGCCAAAACGGTCAAGGTCAGTAAAAAAAACAGCTATTTTAGAGGCTTTTTGTTGGCGGCCGTAAACTTATTGACCATTCCTTACTACAGTGGCTTAAACGCCATGTGGAACGCCTCGGGTTGGATCAAGTTCGAATTGACCGATACCCTTATTTTTGTTTTTGCCGCAGGTTTGGGTACCTTTTCGGTGTTGTATCTGTATGTTTTTTATTTCAATAAGCTGGAAAGGACCTCGGATAGCTTTTCAAAAAACAGCAATTATATTTTGAGCGCTTTAATGGTGGTACTTTTGAGCATTACCTTATTTCGAATATTTTACCGACAATGAAACCGGAGAACAAAAACTTTTTTGAGCGGGTATACCGAGTGGCCGAACAAATACCATATGGCAGGGTTACCTCCTATGGTGCCATTGCCAAATACCTTGGGGCGGCACGGAGCGCCAGAATGGTCGGTTGGGCAATGAACGGTGCGGGCAACCTGCCCAAGGTGCCGGCGCATCGGGTGGTCAATAAAATAGGGTTATTGACCGGAAAACATCATTTTGATGGCACCAATTTAATGCAACAGCTACTTGAAAACGAAGGCATTAAAGTGATTGATAATCAGATACAGCATTTCGAAAAACACTTTTGGGACCCTTTTACCGAACTAGGCGTCCAAGAGGAGCTCGACTAGCTTACCCGCAAGGTCGAAGGCGTAAATGGAGCATCATCGGCAACCCCTATATCAACATTCCTTATTTCAATAACAACCCTTTAGGGTTACCGTGCGATGGCGTATCTTTGTAAGGTATACCATTGTACCATTGACATAAGGATAAAGAAATGGTATTATAGTGCTGTTTCAATGTTAAAATGGTAATACGATCAATTTGAATAGAAAGGGATAAAATGGTCAAGATAGAAAAGAAAGCGGTCCTTAAAGCACTGGAAAACATTACGGTTCCAGGGGAAGGCCAAAATATGGTCGAAAGTGGAGCCGTCAAGAATGTGCAAATTTTTGGGGATGAGGTAGAGATCGACATTACCATTACGAATCCCAGTTTGCAGGCCCGTAAGAAAACCGAGGTCGAAATTTTAAAGGTCGTTCACCGAGAGGTGTACGAAAAGGCCAAAATGAAAGTGAACATCACGGTCGATGCGCCCGCACCCAAGCAAAAGCCTAATGAAATAAAGGGCAAACCGTTACCGGGAATCAAGAACATTATTGCCGTTGCTTCGGGAAAAGGAGGTGTAGGGAAGTCTACGGTAACGGCAAATTTAGCGGTTACCTTGGCCAAAATGGGACTAAAGGTAGGGTTGCTCGATGCCGATATCTACGGGCCTTCCATGCCCATAATGTTCGATGTTACACAGGAAAAGCCCTTGGCCGTAAACGTCGATGGAAAATCCAAAATGAGACCGGTCGAAAGTTATGGTGTAAAAATGTTGTCCATCGGCTTTTTTACCCAACCGAACCAAGCGGTCATTTGGAGAGGACCTATGGCTTCAAAGGCATTGAACCAAATGATCTTTGATGCCCATTGGGGCGAATTGGACGTTATGTTGCTCGATTTGCCTCCCGGTACGGGCGACATTCATTTGAGTATCATGCAGGCAATGCCGGTTACCGGTGCCGTGGTGGTAAGTACCCCACAGGAAGTGGCCTTGGCCGATGCCCGAAAGGGCGTGGCAATGTTCCAACAAGAAGCGATTAACGTTCCTGTACTGGGAATTGTGGAAAACATGGCGTATTTTACTCCTGCGGAGCTTCCCGACAATAAGTATTATATTTTTGGAAAGGAAGGCGCACGCCATTTGGCCGAAGACCTGGAAGTACCTTTCTTGGGAGAAATTCCGTTGGTACAGAGCATACGCGAAGCCGGTGACGTTGGAAGGCCGGCCGCAATGCAAACGGCCACGCCCATAGAAAGCGCCTTTGAAGAACTGACGCGAAACGTGGTACAGGAAATGGTAGCACGAAATACAACATTGCCTCCAACGGAAGCAATAAAAATAACGACAATGGCGGGATGTGCCGCCGTTAAGAAAAAGTGATATGACATCGGAAGAGTTAAAAACGAATATTGAAAAAGCGCTGGAAGAAATCCGTCCGTTCCTGCAAAGCGACGGTGGCGATATCTCCCTGATTTCCATTGATAACGATACTTCGGTCAAAGTACGTTTGGAAGGTGCCTGCGTAGGATGTACCGTAAACCAGATGACGTTGAAAAGCGGGGTGGAAATGACCATTAAAAAGTATGCGCCCCAGATAGAAGAGGTCGTTAATGTTTCTTAGAAAGAGCACCGTCAGCTGCTGTTTGCTGTTATGAACAGTAATATAGATGGGCGGTCGCCAATGAAGTCGTTTTCATGATCAAGACAGATATATTGATAATCGGTGCGGGACCCACAGGGCTTTTCACCGTATTTGAGGCCGGTTTACTGCAATTAAAATGTCATTTGATTGACGCACTCCCACAGGCCGGCGGACAGTGTTCGGAAATTTATCCCAAAAAACCCATTTACGATATTCCCGGTTTCCCCGAAGTTTTGGCGGGAGATCTGGTACACAACCTTATGGAGCAGGCAAAACCATTCCAACCCGGTTTTACCCTTGGAGAACGGGCACAGACCATTAAAAAATTGGACGACGGTACTTTTGTGGTAACCACCAACAAAGGAACGGAACACTGTGCCCCGGTCGTGGCCATAGCGGGCGGACTCGGTAGTTTTGAGCCAAGAAAACCACCCTTGGAGAACCTGTCGGACTACGAGGGAAAGGGGGTGGCCTACATGATCAAAGATCCCGAAGTGTACCGTGATAAAAAGGTAGTAATTGCGGGTGGAGGGGATTCCGCCTTGGATTGGAGTATTTTTTTGACCGACGTGGCGGCCGAGGTTACCTTGGTACATCGGCGCAACGAGTTTCGAGGTGCTTTGGATTCGGTAGAGAAGGTACAACAGCTTAAAAATAAAGGGAAAATTAAATTGATAACCCCTGCGGAGGTTATAGGGTTGTATGGGGAACACCGTTTAGAAGGGGTTACCCTGCAAAAGACAGGTGCGGAAAAGGAAATGCTGGACCTTCGCGCCGATTCCTTTATTCCCCTTTTCGGGCTATCGCCCAAACTGGGCCCTATTGGGGATTGGGGGTTGGAAATTGAGAAAAATGCGATCAAGGTCGATAATACGCTGGACTACCAAACCAATATTCCCGGAATTTATGCCATCGGAGATGTGAATACCTATCCCGGAAAGCTCAAATTGATCCTGTGCGGTTTTCATGAGGCCACGCTTATGTGCCAAAGCGCATACCAACGTATTTATCCGGATAAAAAATATGTAATGAAATATACGACCGTTGGCGGTGTTACCGGTTTTGACGGGAGTAAAAAAGAAGCGCCGAAGGCGGTGGTAAAAAAAATAGAATAAGGCCATAGGTGGCGTTCGTCAGCCAAATGATGTTTGAGCAGCGGGAGCGTTTTCCAATAAGACCTGCAACGTGAAGTGCCCGCAACAGCTATTATGGCATTGAAGATAACCAATAAAACAAGTTGAAATTGTCCGATATTAAGATAAAGATTACCGATAGAGAAGGTGTGTCCCATGAGGTGGATGCTCCGACCGATATGAACATGAACCTCATGGAGGTGGTGCGTTCCTATGAATTGGCACCTGAAGGCACCATAGGAATCTGCGGGGGAATGGCCATGTGTGCTTCTTGCCAATGCTATGTAACCTCAGATCACGCACTTCCCGAAAAATCGGATGACGAAGAAGCAATGTTGGCGGAAGCCTTTAATGTAGAGGAAAACTCACGTTTGGGCTGCCAAGTACATATCACGGAGGCCCTTGATGGCTTGGAAGTGGTGCTGGCCCCGGAAGAGCTGTAGGTTCCCCGACCCAGTGTTCCCTTATATCCGTGCCTGATAGGTAAACAGGTTGTAATACCGTCCTTCCTCGGCAATCAATTGGTCGTGGGTACCCTGTTCGGCAATACGGCCGTTTTCGATAACCAAAATTTGATCTGCCTTGCGAATGGTGCTTAACCGGTGTGCTATTACGAAGGTGGTGCGCCCTTCGGTCAGTGTGGCCAAACTTTTTTGGATCAATGCTTCGCTTTCGGTATCCAGGTTAGAGGTCGCCTCATCCAAGATCAGTATTTTTGGATCGGCCAAAATCGCCCTTGCAATAGCGATACGTTGCCGTTGCCCTCCAGATAGTTTTACGCCACGTTCCCCGATTAACGTGTCCAGTCCGTCCTCGAACCGATCGGTAAATTCATCCACATAAGCGGCTTTCACTGTTTGTAGCAACGCGGCTTCCCCAGCGTTTGGCCTTGGAAAAAGAATGTTTTCGCGAATGGTGCCCTCGAACAAAAAATCGTCCTGTAGTACTACACCTAAAAACTGGCGAAAACTGGTCAGGTCTACTCGGGAAAGGTCGTTCCCGTCTATGGTAATGGTACCCGATCCGGGATTTAAAAAACTGGCGGCCAAACCGGCAATGGTCGATTTTCCGGATCCCGAACTGCCTACAAGGGCAATAACATCCCCCGATTTTGCCGTAAAATTGATATCGTGCAATACCGCTTTGCCCTCCTCATATGCAAAAGAAACCTGATCGAAAACCATTTTTCCCTTGAGTTCCGATAAGTGAACGGTACGGTCCTTTTCGTCCGCTTCGCTCATTTGGTTCATCAACTCCTCCGTTCGGTCAAGACCGGCAAGGGCCTCGGTCAATTGACTTCCGATATTGCTCATTTGAACGATAGGCGCTACCATTAGGGCCAATAAAAAAGTAAACTCAAAGTACTCCCCGGTGGTGAGCTCCCCGTTCATCATTTTATAGCCGCCAAAGCCCATCATAATTCCCGTTGTGGCCAGTCCTAACAAAAAGGTGGACGAACTAGTCATGACCGCCGTAGCGGTAAGGCTCTTTTTTACGTTTTGGTAAAGTTTGTCCACGCCATCCTCAAAAACTTTTGCCTCTTGTGCTTCCGCATTAAAACCCTTGATCACCCGTATGCCGCCCAAGGTTTCCGTAAGCCGCCCTTTTACCTCCGCATTTATTTTTCCCCTTTCGCGGAACACTGGTCTAATGATCTTAAATGCCTTTAACGCAATAAATGCAAACAGTAACAAGGGTACAAAGGTCAATAAGGTCATGGTAGGGCTGATCCGCAGTAGCAATATCAAGGAAACAACGGCAGTAATCGTTCCGCCCACCAGTTGTACCAGTCCGGTTCCTATAAGGTTCCGAACCCCCTCCACATCGCTCATGATACGGGAAACCAGTCCTCCGGATTTTGTATTGTCGAAAAACCGAATGGGTAATGCCAATACCTTTTTCTGTACCTGCGCCCTGAGTTCCGAAATCATAAATTGCGCTTGTATGCTGAGTACTTTGGTCAACAGGAACGACATGATCCCCTGTACGAAAAACGAAAGCACGACAACGATAACGAGTACTTTTAAAAAATCGTAGTCCTTATTGGGTACGATATCGTCTAAAAAATAGCGAAGGGAAACCGGTGCTACAAAACTGGCCGCTTTGCTGATTACGATGAGCAAAAGCCCCATCAAAACCAATTTTCTTCGTGGCCAAATAATGGTTTTGAACGCTTTTAGGATGCTAACTTTTTTCTCTGCCATAAGCTTGAATAAAGGCCTAAAATTACGCTTAAATAATGGAATGGCTAGTATCGGTACACCGGGCCTTTGTGCGTTTGGTCATCTATGGTCAAAAAATAAAAGTAGTTGTCATTTTCAAAGTCGAACCCGGTAAGATCCAACTCCTTTGCAATTTTGCCAATGTCGGAATCGCTATCGTGCAATGTTTTGAGGACGTTTCCAAAATTGTCGGTCAAAACTAGGGTAGAAGCCATTTTTTTGGGAAGCTCATAGGCGATAACGATGGCGTCTTTTTTTGCATCCCTATAAATACTCAAGGGAATTTTTTTTCCATCGACACGTATTTCTGTTAAAACATCGGAGCTATAGACCACCAATTCGTCCCGATTGCCTTCGTTATAAATTTTCACATAAGCGGTTTCCGTATGTGCCTCATAAAAATATCCGGTTTTATTTTCATGCATCAGGGCGTGTAACGATTCGGTCGGCGGGATCAGGCTTCCAAAAGAGCGTAACCCTTTAACAGTGGGATAGGGGTAAGCCATTTTGATCATGATCCAACTGGTTTCCGGGGCCTCCCACTCAAAACTAAGGTCGTAGAGGTCGGTGTCGGTAGTTCCATATGCCAAAGTATACCCGCCATCGCTTGGTAGGAAAAAGGATTCGTTGTCCAACACCTCTTTCTTCATCCATCTACGATGCGTTTCCAAATGTTCGATGTTCAGGGTCTGCAACTGCTGTCGGTGTTCATGAACGGGATCTTCAAGACCAAAACCGGTAGCGATGGTCAAGGTACCAAATTGGGACACTGGCGCTATTTGGATGCTTGGGTCGCCGGGTAGGGGCGTACTGTTTTTTGTGGCGAGATTTGAATTGGAAGGAAAAAGGTAGCATCCTTTGTGCTTGTTTTTCCCACCGCCATGGTGATGCCCTTCCTTTTTCGATGGCCGCGCTACCATTTCGGGCAAGGGCGATCGGGTAAGGCTCCTGTCCTTGTCATAAAGAACCGATTCCTTTGAAAGGTTTTTAAATCGTAACGGTTCGGCAACGTGGTCATAAACGATTTTTTCAAAATAGTTATGTTCGGAAACAGCACCTTCGATATGCATGCCCACGGCATAATTGACGATTTGGACGTTTGTGAGTTTAGGTTCCGAAATACCATTTTTTGAAACGATCTGCAATGCCGTTGATGCAGGTTGCTTGGTATCGTTCGATAGTACGCAATGTTGCACGTACGCCGCACCGGGAGATAACCCAATGGTATTGTTCTTAAAAACGTAGCGGTCCAAAACGAGGTTTTTGCTTTGGTTCCATAACCCGATAGCACAGTTTTCGATTATGTTTTGATGACTGCGCCAGATGCCGCTATGTTCAAAATTTCCGATTTGGACCCCCACGGTGATTGCGGTATCTTTTTTAGTAATTCCGGAAAGGGTATTTGTTGCGAAATGGAATTTTTCCGCGTCCTTTTTCCAAATAAAGTGTTCGTAGCCATCGGGCTTCAATATCCCGATTCCTTTTGTTCCGTTTGCTAGGTGTAAACCGTTCTCCGCAAAGGTCTGATAAGGATTGTTGATGCGTACCGCAAATATTCCCTGGGAATTGTTGTAAATAGTATTGCCGATAATTTTATTTTCCGATCCGATACCGGAAGGGGAGCAGACCAAAGCATGTGCCTTACCGTAATGAAAGCTATTTTCCGCTACTCGAACGGTGGTTTTGTCAAGTAAAAGTGCCGTATGTTCGGAATTTGAGAAAACACTTTTTTCGATATACGAGGGTACTTCGGTATCACCATACCACGATAGTGCGGGTACGGTGTTTTCGATACCCGCTCCCTGAATATGCACTCCACTGATTTCAACCGCTCCGGCATCGGCGATCAACACGGTAAAACGATGTTTTTCAGTATCCGAACCTAGTGTTATGGAACGTTGCGAAGTACTTACAGTGTTTTTGGAATCTTGATCGGATTCGGATTTGGCGCTTTTTTTCAAAGAGGTGCCGTACAATAGCAGACGTCCGCCATTGGTTGCCTTTAATTCGGAAGGCTTTTGGTCTATGGACGGGGTAAAACGTATCGAAAAACGATGTTTGAACGGCGTTTCCTTGGTTCCCACTTGCAGTGTTCCGCCATCGATAGCAATATGGTTTGCGAATAGGGCAATGTCCTTACTATCATCGACCTTTAGCGTGCCCCGCACTATCAATTTTCCGACGGCGGCATTTTTTGTCAGTATTCTTGTTTTCCCAAAAGGAACAATGACGGTGTCCTGCTGCTTGCCGTCCGCTTTGGAAAACAGCGTTTTGCCTTTATGTTGCCCGTGTACGGCAACCAAGCTGGTCGTTAGCCATAACAGTAGCACTAAAATAATATTAAAAGGCTTATAGCGCGCTATCATGAATTGGTCGCTTTAGGGTTTTACCACTTTTATGGGAAGCGAGGCGGTCGCAAACTTGATTTCAACGACATAGGTTCCCGAGGCCAAATGGTCCATTTGCAAGGGGATACTGTATTGCCCATCTTCCTGCGTTCCCGCGGAAAGTACGCGCAGTCTACGCCCTAAAATATCGAACATGCTAATAACGACCGTTTGGTCTTGCAGGAGCACATATTCGAGGGCGGATTGGGCCGTTATCGGGTTGGGCGATACACGAACGCCGGTCACAAATTGCTGGATATCCCCAGTGTCGATACCGTAGTTGTTTCCGGTTTTATCCCCTTCCGGGATAAGGTTTACCCATGCATAGCCCGTCTCGTCCGTAACCATTTTTAGGTATACCGCTCCCTCCTTGGGGTCAAAAAAGTATGCAGTGCCGGTCTGTGCGTCCAATTCGGAAAGGCTCGTTACTTCTTTGATCGGTACGTCCTCTCGGTCCAAGACCGAAATTCCGGTGTAGGGGAAAGGGTGTTTGAAAACGGTCCATTCGCCCGGTTTGTCCAGAACGCTTCTAAGCTCTAGGGCGTTTCCTTTTTCGTCCATATCCCATTGTCCCAAAATGGTATACTGCTGCTGTCCAAAAAAGTTAAAGAAGCGTTGATGGGCCCATTGCTGTTTGGGAATGCGAAGTTTGTCAAAATCACGGATCAGTGATACCTCTTGTTCGAGGTCAAAGCCGATACTGTTCATTTTGAGTTGCATGGCTCCTTCCGCCTCCAAAATGTAAGCCTGCCATTCTTCATGGTAGGCAATGGCATCCTTTCGAAAGGAGGAATAGGGGTGGGCGATCAGCACGGGACGGTCATATCCAGTCAAGCTCCCATCCGCGTCCAGTAAAAAGGAGGAGTTTTCATTGTCGCCCGAGGATCCTTTGGTACTCATCCATACCGGCAAGGTTTCCCCTTTTACCTGAATGCCCTTTAAAAAATTTTTACCGCGATGGCCACCGTGGCCGACGACTGCTGCGGCAACTTTTCCTTCCTCCACATCCTTGTTGATGTCGATAAAGGTTACGTTCGTCAATTTGGGCTGTTTGCGTCCGCCTTGCGAAATGGAATAGTAGCCCGCCCTACGGTCGCCATGCCGTAAGTGCCTGTTTTTTCCGCCGATGCTATTTGCCGATTTTCCCACTACAACGGTATTTTGTACGTGGGATTCCGATGACAGCAGTCCAATGGCGTTGTCGGCGATCATAAAATTGTCCAGGGTTATGTTCGTTATCTCCGTCCATACTCCGCTCATGGCGTTTTTGTAACTGGTGAAATTGCTAAAATTCCACATCAGGTCGCCATTTTGGAATTTGGTCATGAAAAACCCATGACCGTGCCCCACTTGACCGTATAGCGCGTGGTTCGATACCCCTTCATTCCCAAGGTTTCCGGGAACCGAACAGGAATGGGCGAGGTTGCCGTCGAACACCACTTCTCTTGGTAGCAGATCGATTTCCCTAAACTCACGGTCGCGACCTCTATGGTCAAAAAAGAATCCTGTTCCCCTTTCGGAGCCGGCTACGTGGTTGTCGATAAGATTGTTGTGCACGTTCCGCATCCAAAATCCGGCAACGCGCTGTTCCCCCTGATCACTGCCGCCGCCGCCATCCCGGGGAAATGCAAAAAATCCCTTTTCGGGCTTACGGACCAACATGGCAAGGTTATGCCGAAAGGTGTTGTTGATTTCGGGCCCGTCCTCGGCAGGAACAAAAACATGGTTCCGTACGTCAAATGCGACCACGTCTTCCACCAGTACGTTATCGGTCCGGTGCAGTACAACTCCCCGCTGTAGGCTATGATGAATACTTGAGTTTTTAATATAGTCGCCTTCACGGTCACCTGCTAAATGCCAATGGAGGTTGTAACGGGCTTCAATACCTGGCTGTCCCATGCGTCTAAACTCAACACCTTCGATATGAATCGGACCTGAATCGTTCAAGATCATCGTGTGGCCGCCGTACCGATCTGCTTCTGACTGCGAATCGCCCTGTATGACGATGTTCCGGGTAAGCATGCCCACTTCGGCACGTTCGTCCAAAGGTTTGTCCTCGTACCATTGTATTTCGCCAAAATGCGGATAGCTTAGGGCAGGGGTAAAGGTGATGGTTTTTCCATCAACGGCCGAAATAGTAAGCTCCTCCGCTTCGTAGGGTTCGTATCCGCTGGGTGCTAGTGCAATTTTATCTCCAGGGACCCATCCGATCGGGGTTTTGTCCAGGGTCAAACGGGTATCTCCCGGCGACAACGAACCTTCCAATTGTCCCCAGCTAAGTTTGGTCGCACTAGTGCCGTGCAACTGCAGGGATCCACCGGAAAGGGTAGTCAAAAACTTTCCTCCAAAAACGATTTCATCGCTTTTCGGACCGTTCAGGGTAATGGTTGCCCGATGCTGGAACGGGCTGTCCGCCGTTCCAATTTGAAGCAGTCCTTTTACCGTTATCGTCTCCGCGGTAAGGGAGATATCCTTGTCCTGAAAAATGAGGTCGCCTTCAATGGTCAGGTTACCAAGTTCGGGAGAGGAGACATCCAAGTATAGTGTTTTGTTGCCCGGTATGGTTACATTTTCACCTGCAATGGGGACCTTGCCGGATGGCCAGTTTGTGGCATTTGACCATAGATCTTGTGATAACAATTTTGGTCCGGTGCCCAGGAACACCAACAAGATCACGACCAAGGAAAACGATTTTCTCATATCTCGGAAGGTTATTGTTTCACTACTTTGATCGCCACTTCTTGGTCCGCCAATTGAAAACGGACAACATATACGCCACTTTGCAGGTCTTCTCCTTCCAAGGGAATTTGATAGTCCCCTATTTTTTGGGTCGTCGCCTCAAAAGTCTTCATTCTTCTACCGGTAATGTCGAACAGTTGAATTCCGATAAACTGTTCTTTAAGCAGTGTATATTCCAGGTAGGATCGTTCTGTAATCGGATTTGGCGTAACCCCAACATTGACAATGTCGTTGAACTCCGCTGCGGCTATCGTTCCATCACCTACCGAAATGCCCTCTCCTGCCAACAAACGGGCAAAAGCATCTCCCTGATCATCGGTAACCAGTTTTACCACCACAGTAGCGTTGGCCTTATCGAAATAGTAAGCGGTACGGTTTTGGCCGCTCAGGTCGGCCTCGCTGTTCACTGCGGGTATTTCGGTGTCATCCGCGTTGCGTACTGTTACCGCTGCATGTGGATACGGATAGCGTACTATGGTCCAATCCCCGGCACGTTTTAAAACGCTTTTTGCCTTGATCACCTGTCCATCTTTATCCACCGCCCATTCGCCGCGAAAGGTTTGGGTTGACTTTGAACGTATACCGAAGTGGAAGGTTTTTCCAGACCTAAGGGCACTAATAAATTTTCCGTCGTTTCCGACAAGGCTGATGTCCAGGGAATACGGAATATCGTTGAACTGTAGTTGCATAATTTCACCGGCATCCATAACATACGCCCTCCAATCTTCATGATAGATGGCATCGTCGTGGATCAGACTTGAAGCCTCATGTACGATGATCATCGGTTTTTGGTATCCCGTTAAACTGCCATCCCGATCCAGTAAGAACGAGCCGCTTGGCCGGTCTTGGTTGATGCCTTTGGTACGCATGTAGATCGGTTGCGAATTGATGAGTTTTATACCTTCAAAGTAATTTTCGCCATAGTGTCCCGATTGGCCTACCACAGCGGCGGCCACATCACCGTCGGCAATTTCGGAATTGATGTTTACAAAGGTTACATTCGTGAATTTTGGTTGTTTGGGACCGCCTTGGGCAATGGAATAGTATCCGGCCCTTTTATGTCCGTCGCGTAACACCCTGTTGGGTCCCCCGATGGTGTTTTCCGATCGTCCGATGATCAGGCTATTCTGTACGTAGGATCGGGACGACATTAAAGCGGAGGTGTTATCCGCAAGGATGGCATTGTCAAAAGTAACGTTGAGCATTTCGCTCCAAACCCCGCTCATGGCATTTTTATAAGCTGTAAAGTCGCCAAAGCGCCACATAAGGTCCCCGTTTTTAAATCCGTCCAGGAACACGCCGTGCCCGTGTCCTACCTGCCCGTAGGTGGCCACGTTGGTAACCGCATTGTTGTTTGCCCCCGGTACGGAACAGGAATGGGCCACATTGTCCTTAAAGACGATCGTTCTGGGTAGCACATCGAACTCCTTATAGATACGATCTTTGGCGAAGCCGTCAAAAAAGAAGCCTACGCCCCGTTCGGATCCCGCGGAATGGTTTCCGATCAGGTTGCTGTGCGGATTGCGCGACCAAAATCCCGCTACACGATGTTCGCCCTGCCGGCTCAATTTGGTTTCTTTTCCTTCCGCCGGAAAGGCAAAAAAGCCATCCTCGGGGCGTAGCATCAGCATGGCCAAATTGTCCTTAAAGGTATTGTTGACTTCGTTTCCGTCCTCGGCGGGGATGAACGCATGGTTCCTGATGTGGTAAGCCACTACATTTTCGACCCATACGTTATCGGTACGATGGAGTACCACGCCCCGTTGCAGCGCGTGGTGGATACTCGAGTTCCGAATGTAGTCGCCTTCGCGGTCACCGGCAATATGCCAGTGAAAACTGTAACGCCCTTCCTGTCCGGGTTGCCCCATACGGGTCAATTCTACACCTTCCACATGTATCGGTCCCGAATCGCTTAAGATCATCGTATGGCCGCCAAAGCGTATTTCCTCGGAGTCCTGGGCACCCTGAATCTTAATGTTTCGCGTCAGTAGGCCCACCTCGGCCCTTTCGTCCAAAACTTTACCATCATAGGTCTGTAGTTCGCCAAAATGGTCGTAGCGCAAGGCCGGTGTAAAACGGATGTCGGTCCCGTTCACTTCGGTTATGGTAAGTTCTTCGGCCTCAAACGGGTCATAACCGCTAGGTGCGATTACAATTTTATCGCCAGCGGCCCATCCGGTCGCATTTTGGTCCAACCGTATGGAGGTAGCCCCGGCACGTACGGTTCCTTCCAATTGCCCCCAGCTAAGTTTTTCCGCGCTGGATCCGTGCAATTGTAGCGATCCACCCGCTATGGTACTTAAAAAACGTCCACCGTATAGGGGATCGTCCGTTTTAGGACCGTTCAAGGTTATGGTAGCATCGCTTTGAAAAGGAGTCGCCTCCGTACCGATCTGTAACGTTCCCTTTACAAGAATGGATTTTGCGGTAAGCTGTAAGTCTTTATCCTGGAATAGCAGATCTCCTTCTATTAGCATATTGCCCAACTCCGGGGGGGAGACGTCCAAACGGATCGTTTTGTCTTTTGGGATTTCTACATTTTCATTGGCCTTCGGCAAGGTTCCGTTGGGCCAGGTATCGGGGTCGGACCAATTTTCCTGTGCAGATAGGGAACAGGAAAATAGTATTGCGATACCAAAAAAGAATACACTGCTGGTGAGGGTTTCTAATTTCATCTATAAAAGGTTAAGTATGGGATATTTGGGGAATATCCATTGCCTAATAAAAGTATCATTTTAACGGATGTACGGTTAAAATAATATAGGGGTAACAATCAAATGGGCGGCTACCCCACTTTTTTTCGATGAAATACACTGAGGATTTTCAAATCCACATAAAACGGTAGGCCATATAGGCCGTAAAGGTGATGCGTGATGTTCTGGAATTCGAACTATCTTTATGCAGTTGACGGTAGGGACGGACCATTTTATAAATTTGAGCAATGGATAAAAAAAAGAAGGACAGTAACAGGATCGTTTGGTTTTTGATATGTTTTATCGTCAGTGTCGGGGTACGGGCGCAAACTACGGCACTTTATGCCAAGTGGGAAAAACAGGCCGAAAACGTAACGATTATCAGGGACGATTTTGGCGTGCCGCATGTGTATGGCAAAACGGATGCCGATGCCGTATTTGGGCTATTGTATGCCCAATGTGAAGACGACTTTAACCGCGTGGAGCAGAATTACATTTGGGCCACGGGCCGTTTGGCAGAGGTGGAAGGGGAACGGGCCCTTTACAGCGACCTTCGCGCCAAACTGTTCATGACGGAGGAGGAAGCGAGGAAGTTGTATGCGGAAAGTCCAGGATGGCTCAAAAAATTATGCGATGCCTTTGCGGATGGCATCAACTATTACCTGTATACGCACCCGGAGGTAACGCCCAAGTTGCTTACCCGTTTTGAGCCATGGATGCCCATGTACTTTAGCGAGGGTTCCATCGGGGGCGATATCGAACGGATCAGCACCAAAAAAATACGGGCGTTTTATGAAAATGGAATCGAAATTCCAAAGGCGCTGAAGAAACGGGAAGCACGGAAATATGAGATGGAAGAGCCGCAAGGGTCCAACGGAATCGCCATTTCCGGTAAACTGACCGAATCGGGCAATACCCTATTGCTCATTAACCCACATACCTCGTTCTACTTTCGCGGAGAGGTGCATGTGGTCAGCGAAGAGGGATTGAACGCCTATGGGGCGGTTACCTGGGGACAATTTTTTGTGTACCAGGGATTCAATGAAAAAACAGGATGGATGCACACCTCTACTTACACGGACGTTATGGACGAGTTTAAGGAGACGGTGTTGAACAGCGATGGGAAGTTGTTATACCGGTACGGGGAAACGTTACGCCCGGTAAAGACTTCAAAAATTATATTGAGCTATAAGGAAGATAAAGAAATGAAATCCAAAACGGTAAGAGCCTTTCATACCCATCATGGACCTATAACCCATTTGGAGGATGGGCAATGGACGGCCTCCGCTATGATGTGGGATCCGGTAAAGGCATTGGAGCAATCTTTTATTAGGACCAAGCAGAAAGGGTACAAAGGATTTAGGGAGATGATGGACATTCGAACAAATTCCAGCAACAACACCGTTTATGCCGATGCCGAAGGGAACATTGCCTATTTCCACGGGAATTTTATACCGAAGCGCGATATTGCCTTCGACTATTCCAAACCGGTGGATGGTAGCGACCCCAAAACCGATTGGCAAGGGCTCCATCCGGTAAGCGAACATATAACGCTTCTCAACCCTAAAAACGGTTGGTTGCAAAATTGTAATTCCACGCCCTTTACCGCGGCCTTGGAGTATAGTCCCAAAAAAGGGGACTACCCTTATTACATGTCCCGGGACCAAGAAAACTTCCGGGGCGTGCATGCTATCGGGTTGTTGACCGATAGGTCCGGCTATACCGTTGATAGTCTAATTCAATTGGCCCATGACCCTTATTTGCCGGCATTTAAGGTATTGGTTCCCGGTCTGTTGGAAGCCTATTACGAGTATGATGACCGCAACCCGAAACTCCTGGAACCTTCCGAGATATTGGCCAAGTGGGACTATAATACCGGGAAGGAGTCCATCGCCATGACCCTTGCCCATTTTTATGGTACCGCTTTGTTGGAACGGGGCGAACGCCCTGCCGGGCTGAGCGGTATGGAACTGATTTCCTATTTCGGTACCGATTCGCCCAAGGGTGAACGCAGGCGTATTTTTGAAGAGGTCGTCGATCGGTTGACCGATGATTTTGGTTCTTGGCGTGTCGCGTGGGGAGCGGTCAATCGGTACCAACGATTGAACGGGGCACTTCGGCAACCCTTTAACGATGACAAGCCTTCGGTTCCCATCGGTTTCGCCTCCGGTAGATGGGGCGCCTTGGCGGCCTATGGTGCCCGGTATACGAACAATACCAAAAAGTTGTATGGTACCAGGGGCAACAGTTTTGCGGCGGTAGTGGAATTTGGTGAACGGGTAAAAGCCAAAAGCATTCTGGCCGGTGGACAGAGCGGAGATCCGGAATCCCCATATTTTGACGACCAAACGAAACGGTATGCCGATATGGAATGGAAAGAAGTTCCCTTTTATAAGGAAGATGTTCTGCAACGGGCAGTGGAAACCTATCGGCCTGGAAAACATCAATAATTTAACATTAATAGATGTTTTCCTACTTTTTTTGTTAAATATTATTTATTTTCAATAATTTTGACATGTTAGAACGCTGTATTGCCAATACTTTAAGACATGCATTACATTTTATATTGCCCGACGGCCAGCAATGAATTGAGCGAGAATAAACTTATACAACTTCACAGAAACGCCCAAACAAGTAACCGCGAAAAAAACATCACCGGACTTCTTCTCAACCACAAGCAACGATTTATTCAGTTCATCGAGGGAAACAAATCCGATTTGGCACTTGTTTTTGATAAAATAAAGCAAAGTCGGCTGCACCATCAAATTAAGGTTTTGGATTCGGGTACTTGTACCGATCGTATGTTTCCATCTTGGAGCATGGCCTATGATAATTTGGACAATACCGATAAGGGTAATATGTTAAAAAAGGCGCAATTTGAAGATTTGTTTCACCGTTCGAACATTGTCAGTTCTCCGCTTGCCGTTAAATTAAAGCTTTGGACGCACTCCCAGAGCCTATTTAATATTGGTGTTTGATAGCGGACCGCTACGGTTAAACTCAGAAGGATTTTTTTGAATTACGAAAAACGAATGCGCAGCAATAGCATTAAAAGCGCAGGGATTTCCCTTTTACATAAGCAAGCAGTTTTGCCTAGGGCGTACAGCGGGCCATTTACTCCTTGGTGATGATTAGGGTAGCCTTGGAGCCTGAGGATAACAGCCATTTGTTGGTGTAGATTAGTTCCCCTTTGTCGTCGTAAACATCTACCTGTGCAGTGTTGGGGGATGAGGTGCCCTCGTTGAGCGCCACAAAATCGAGACGGTTGAAGCCTTTTACCAAGTCGACGTTAATCCCCTTAAAACTTCCTGTTAACAAGGTATTGGCGTCAACTACCATGTCGTTATGTAGTATCTTCACCCGATCGCCATCGACATATTCATGGTCCCTGCATACGATTCCCACGAACTTTCCATTGTTCTTCACATCACCCAAATACATGTTTCCAAAAAAATCGGAGGAACCTTCCTTTGCCCCTTTTCGAGGTCCTACCTTAGGATCGATCTTCATGTCCGTACCCGCTTGTACCAACTTTCTGTCGGGCAACATTTTTACCGGTTTTCGTCCCAAGGAGTCCTTGAAATTGATTTCGGGCTCATTCCCGACCACCGAGGGCATTTTTAGTGCAGTTCCTTTTTGTTGCTGCCCCTTGATGTCCAGTTTATTGGCCGCTTCAATTTTTAAGGGCTTTGCATCGGGCAGGTCCGTTTGCCCCATCACTAAAAATGGGATGGCTAACAAGATCAGAAAAAGTGTTGCGTTTCGCATGTCCTTTATATCGTCGGTGTTCTAACATAAAAATAACAAATACCCTGCCATGAGCACTTAAATAGCTGTTAAATTCGATAAACCGGGGGAAATAGGACCCTAGTGTACGGGTCGGGACCACGCCCGGTGAAGAAAGTCCAAAAAGTTTTTGTGCATTACCTTCACGATATCCATTGTGCCATATCCCCTTTGGGCGAGTAGTTCGGGAATTTTTTGTAGGTCCGCTATGGTATCTACATCGGCAGGGCACTGTTCGGTTCCAAAGCCACCATCAAGATCACTTCCGATACCTACATGATCCGTATTTCCCGCAAGTTGGCAAATATGGTCCAAATGATTTACCATGTTTTTTAGGCCAACATCCATTTTTTCCGGTAGCGAAATACCGCGTTGCCAACCGGGAACCATCATCCAAGCATCCAGGGCCAAACCAATAACCGCTTTTCGTTGGATGAGTGCCTTCAACTGTTCGTCGGAAAATTGTCTGGTATCGTTCACCAGGGCCCGACAGTTGTTATGGCTGGCCCAAATGGGGCCATGGTAATTGTCCAAGGTTTCCCAAAAGCTTTGATCGCACAAGTGGGTCACGTCCAGTATGAGGTTAAAACGTTCCATTTCCTTCAAGAGCGCTTTTCCCTTTGTTCCGATACCCCCTATGGAGTGCGTGCCATATGCGTAGGTGCCAGGCCCGTAATGCGCCGGCCCAATGGCCCTTAGTCCCTGTCGGTACGACTTTTCCAAATAACCAAGGTCTACAATACTATCGGCCCCTTCGAGGGTCAGAATATAACCGATGGGGTGTGCCAGCTGCGATTCCTCCCAACAGGCCAAATGGGCATCAAGGGTGCTGTTGTCGGTAATCTGGGTCAAGTGCCCTTCTTGTTCCATAGCCTTGTACCAGGCCAATTGTGCTTGGGTCTGCGCCCAAGCCTGTTGGGGCGAGTTCCAACCCGGGAGAGGGTTGTTCGGCTTGCTGTATCGTGCAATTTGTGTCGCCATGCAAAGTCCGACCTTTCCCTTGCGCATGGCTTCAAATGAAACGGTATTGTTCCCCCTATCGGGGGTGTCGGTCATTCCTTTTTCGCTATTTCGGATAGCGTTCACCGACCATCGGAGATCTCTATTCCATTCCATGGCGTTCATGGCAAGGTCCAAATGGGCATCGAACAGCAACATATCAGATGGTCATTCGTTGGTCTCTTGCCACAACCTCCCATGTTCCGGTTTGTTCGTGGTCGGAGATGGTCCGTACTTCCTTATACTTGGCAGCGGTAGGGCAAATATGTATGGGTAGGGCATATAGGGCATCGCCTACGGCATACTCGTTTGCCTTTTGGGTTTTTACGATCAGGTGTTCCTCGCTATGGCCCACCTGTTCACTACCTTCCAGTCCCAGTAGTTTTACTCTCGGAAAACCCATTTCCGGGGCGACCCATTTATGGCCAAGATCAAAACACAAAAGGTCTTTTCCGGGTTTGCTGATCACCCGAACGAGCAACACCGCGGCATGTAGGAAATGCATATCGGGAAAAAGGTCTCCATAACGTACGTCCCAAAGTAAGGTAGTACCGGGGCTCGATTCTACATGGGGGCGTTTGGAATGTATCGGGAAAGAGGGGGATCCCCCTGCCACGACATGGGGGACGGTAATGCCCTCGTTTTTAATGGTGTTGATCAAATCGGTAACCGATTCATACGCGGCATCGCAACGGGCCTTCCTTTCCGCTATGTCGCTGTCGCGTATATGACCGTCGTATACATGGATTCCACTTGCCGTGACATGGGAATGTTCTTCCATGGCACGGTAGAGTGCTACCGCCGTTTCATCGGGTGGGCAACCGGTGCGGTCCATTCCATTGTTGATGTCCATATACAGGGAAATCCGGGTATGTTCGTTTTCGGCGGATGTTGCTAAAACCTTGAAATGTGCGAGATTATCGACCAAGGTTGAAAAATAGGTTTCCGGAAAGCGTTTCATCAAGCTGAAAAAACGATCGATATTGACCGCTACCGGCTGCATGGCCAGGAGTACGTCCTTAGCTCCGCAATTGCCTAAAAGTTCGGCTTCGGCCACGGTAGCACATTTAAATTTTTGAATGCCGTGGCGTTGTTGCATTTGAACGATTTCGGCCGTTTTGTGGGTTTTGATGTGCGGTCGCAATCGTGTAAATCCACCTGCCATTGAAATCATGGTGCGGATGTTCTCTTCAATGCGTTCGGGATAGACCAATAATGCTGGGGAAGGTATGGTTTCAACATTATTTACGGTATACCATTCTTGTGCTGCCATATGCGTTTGTTTTATCATTTAGCTCGGAGTTCAAAAATGGCCTCTATCTCCACCGCTACCTGTCCGGGGAGCATCATTCCTACGGCACTTCTGGCGCCAACACCTTTATCACTGCCGAAAACATCGGCCATGAGTTCGCTAAATCCGTTGATTACCAAAGGCTGGTCGCTAAACTCGGGGGTACAATTGACCATTCCGAGGCTTTTGACCAAGCGCTCGATACGGTCGATATCACCAAAATGGGTTATGATGGTGGCCAACATCGTCAGTCCTACTTGGCGGGCCGCTTCCTTTCCCTGTTGCAGGTCAAGATTGTCGCCGACCCTACCGGTATATAGGGTGCCATCGTTTAACATGGGTCCCTGGCCCGAAACATATAGGAAATTGCCGACCGTTACCACCGGTTTGTACAGTCCGGCCGGAGGCGGCGCGGGAGGTAGGGATAGTCCCAGTTCCTTAATTCTTTTTGAAGGTGTTTCCATATCGTATGTTTAAGGGTCAAGGGTTTTCTTTTAAGGCTGGTAAGGCAAGATATAACGGTAATTTCAACTTTTAAAACCATTAGTTATACATGCGAACTTCCAATCGACATATAAGACCGTGGTTTTACCTTGTTTATAGTTCTTTCCATTTTTTAGCTATAAAATCGGGAACTGCTATGCCTTTTCTAAGAACAGTATCGATATGAAGGCCGACCAATTCCGATTCCGCGACAACGGATTTCGATTCCAAATTGCTCATTATGTGTTTAAATCGAACTATTTTTCCCTTAATTTCCTGTATTTCCGATTCAATGAACAGATTATCCCCAGCGATACATTCTTTGAGGTATTTTAGATTTTGTTCTAAAGCGACCAGTCCAGTATTCGACTCTTTCATATAACTCGAGGTCAACCCTAAAAGTGAAAATAAATTCCAGGTAGCTTGGTCGAACTTCCCGACATAGAATTGAACGTTCATATGATTCATATGGTCGCAGTTCCAGGGATAAACGGTTCCTTGATAGGTTTTGATCATAAACTCTAAATTTAACTTGTGCGTTTCTAAATGACTTTCCTAAAATAGCCGAACCATCGGCAGGACCGTTCCGATGGACCAACTGATTTTTCAAATAAACATATCCAGCGCTAGAACGCCCAAAAGCCCCATAACACCCACCGTAGTTTCCATTACGGTCCATGTTTTCAGCGTGTCCTTTACCGAAAGATTAAAATATTCCTTGTACAACCAAAACCCTCCGTCGTTTACGTGGGACAGCATTAAGCTTCCCGAGCCGATGGCCAACACCATCAATTCGGGGCTTACATCGGTACTTGCCAGGAGGGGCGCGGCGATACCGGCAGCGGTAAGTCCTGCTACGGTAGCCGAACCGACACATACCCGTATGACCGTAGCAATGGACCAAGCGAGCAACAAGGGCGAAATGGTGACGCCTTTTAGCATTTCGCCGATATAGGTGCTTACGCCACTATCGATAAGTACTTCTTTTAGGGCACCCGCACCGGCGATGATCAGCAATACCATAGTGATGCCCGATACCGCGGTCGATACGGAACGCATGACCTCCTGCATTTTTTTTCCCCGCGCCAGCCCTAAAGTGTATATGGCCACCAATACGGAGCACAACATGGCGATTACCGGATTCCCGAGCACTTCGGTAAATTGTAACATTCCATTTCCTTCCGGAAGTACGACCTTGAAAATTGCTGCTATTCCGATCAGTATTACGGGTAACAGGGCAGTGAAAATACTGATAAACGTTCCCGGCATTTCTTCTTCGGTCAGTACTTTTGGGTTCAGGAATTCCTTTAAGGGCGAAGCCTTAATATTTTTTATGGTCCGCGAAAACAATGGCCCGGCAATAACAATGGCCGGTATTGCCACAATGATTCCGTACAGCAAGGTCTTTCCAATATCGGCCTTGAACATCACCGCGATCCCGGTCGGGGCGGGGTGCGGGGGCAAATAGCCATGGGTGACCGATAGGGAGGCCAACATGGGAAGGCCGACATATATTAGGGGAAGGCCGGTGGCAGCGGCAACGGTGAATACCAACGGGACCAGTATAACGAAACCTACGGTGTAGAACATGGGTATGCCTACGATAAAGCCGGTGAGTACTACCGCCCATTGGATGTTCTTTTTACCAAAAGTTGCGACCAAACGTGTGGTGATCCGCTGGGCCGCCCCGCTATCGGCGACCAGTTTTCCCAGCATGGCCCCAAGGCCGAGAATCATAATAAGTCCGCCCAAGGTCTTACCCAGTCCGGTTTGAATGGAATCTACCACGGCAATAACGTCCATACCCTCCGCCACTCCTACAAAAAGGGACACCAGAACAAACGAAATAAAGGCGTTCAATTTAAATTGGGCGATCAGGATAAAAAGAAGAACGATACCGATAATGACAATGGCTAAGGGCATGTAGAAGCTGTTTTGGAAGGTTTATGCCACTAAGATAGTGAAATTGAAGTACGGGAAAATAACCCTTTTCCCGATATGAATTTTTTTGGACTTCCCGTTACTGTCCTGCTTTTAGGGACGTTTTTTTCGCTCGGAAATAGACATGACCATGCTTTTGGGAGCGGAAACCACCGCTATGTTTTTTGGCAAATCGGCGTCGGAAAGGGCTACGGCTCGAAGCAGCAATTTTTCGACCTCAGATTTTTGAAAGGTCTGAAAGTCCGTAACCTTTAAATGTCGGATATGTTTCCCCTTACCTTTTAACCCAAGCGTTGAGGACGGCAATTCGGTTCCCCGGTTAAAACCAAAATTGACATGGTGCGCATACACCGCTATATGGCAGAACGCACCTTTCAGCTGTTCCGTTTTGGAGTATGCGATGGCCACTGCATTGTAGTTGTCCCATATGAGCTCATTGGCCTGGGGGACGGTGTCGGTAATAAAAGTTCTTAGCTGTAGGGCCAACTCCCGAATACGGGGATCGTAAGGTTTTAGAAATGTATGGAGTTGCGCATTGGGTTTCATGTATTATGATTTTTAGTTGAAATGGTGTTACACATCTTTTCCTTTTTTCATCAAGTGTTTTTCGGTATTTCTTCGGGTATGCATTACCCTTGAATTTACCCATACACTGCTTTCCAACAGCAGACCGATCGCTGCCCCGATACTGTAGCAAACAAGGTCGCTCCACAGAAAACCGCTTTCCAAAACGAGTTTCCCCATTCTGGTTTCCCGTATAGCTTGAATTTGTTCCCCTTGATACAATGAAGTGATTTAAACTGTTTTTTTTACCTGCCCCCGAGGCGTCGGGGTCGCATTTTGCACCCTGACTTTGCCATTTTTGAATACCGGAGCTATGGCTATGTTACTAAAAAATGACTTCATCAGGTCGCAAAAGCCTTCATTTTCGGTTCCAAACAAAAAGTTTAAACCACTTCAATTGACCGAATTCAATACTGAAACAGATGGCCAAGCTAATTACGGCCACTTTAACCCGGTTTAAACCTTAGAAAATCTACTACGGCTCAAAACTACTGCAAAACCGAACGTTTCACTATGTTTTTGAGTATGACCGTAGCCTGAGGCTATGCTCAAACTCAGAAAATACCCGGTCTTATTGCATTTTCGACCCTCATGACGAAGTTCTAATGCATAAACCGGGTTTAAAGGTGTTGCCCGTATTGCGCAAAAACCGACTAGGAAGTACATCATTAGCGCATAAAGCACATCACCAATATAAGGATAAAGCAACGCTGGAACATAGGGCGTACGGGATAAAAGCCCGGCCCCAATGGTCAATACGACCAAGAGGCCATAGTAGGGACGTTTCCGATGATAGCCGTCCAAAAGATTAGAAGTGTTCGGCCTTTTTAGCATAGATACTAAACTTTCTGAAATATAGGATGTTGGTGGTGTCTTTCCGTTCTGCGGCGATCCATTCGTCCATTTCTTCTTTGGTATATTGGCTTTTATGGCAGCGTAGCGATGTAAAGGCCTTTTCCTCGTCCTCGGCACGGAACCGAACGGCGGTGTTCATGTATTCCGCCCGTGTATATCCCAGGCCCCAATCTTCGGGAAATTTTTTGGTCTGTTCTTTTAGCCAACCAAAATGGTACAAGTCTATTTCCGTCGCCCATCCTTCTCGGAGCAATATTTCTTTGGTCAGTAGCCCCACCATCCTATGATCGGGATGCCCGGTATCCCCATCGGGGCCAAAGGTGATAATGGTAGTAGGTCTAAGAAGCGCTATTTTCTCTTTGATCGCCGTTTTGAGTTGTGCCACCTCTTCGTAAAAATTATGATGCCCATTAAGGCCAAGGCCGTCCTTTGCTCCCAAAAAATGGGGCGGACGTATCCCCAATGCCGCACAAGCGCATTCCGTTTCGGCCTTTCGTACCGCGATCAGGGAATCTCCGGCCGGTATTCCGGCATGGTCGGTCACCCCATATCTGCCGTCGGTGGCCAAAACCAGATGAACGTTGCTACTGTCCGCATATTTTGCCAATAAGGGACTTACGATCGTTTCATCGTCCGGATGCGCAAAAATGGCCATAATGGTTTTTGGAGGGGCATTCTTGATTGTAGGCTTCAGTTCGTTCACAGGTGCGTTGCCTTGTTGGCAAGCACCAAAGAAGAGCAGTAACGCGCTAACAAGGGCCGATTGCCCTTTTCTTAAGGACGCCCATTTTTGCATTTGGGCGGTAGAGAGGATGCTCATGGGTTTACGGCGTTTTTTAAAGTAATACCATTTTAACTTCGAAATAGCACTAATAAATCGTTTCTTTTTCAGCTGTTCTTCGTTAAAAAAATAGAACCGTAGCTAAGGCTATGCTTCCATTTTTTGCCTCGAACAACTAAAAAATAATTCAATTTCTATACGCGCGATTTCAAAGTTAAAATGGTATAATGCTATTCGTTATAGGGAATGTTTTCGAGCACGTGGTCGATCGTTTTTAAACGTGCTTTCCACTTGTCATTGGCATCTATAATGAGCCAAGGGGCATGGGCGCTATTGGTACGCTCGAACATTTTGGTCTTGTATCGGCTGTAGTCGTCCCATAGTTCTTGTGCCCGCTCATCCACAGCGGTCATTTTCCAGCGCTTTAGCGGGTTCTTTTTAATTTCCCTAAACCGTTTTGCCTGCTCTTCCTTGTTGATGGAAAAATAAAATTTGATCAAGTGGGTATCCGATTCGATGAGCATTTTTTCGAAATCGTTTACATGCGACATAAAAATTTCATATTCGCGCTCCGTACAAAATTGATTCACCGGCTCTACTACGGCACGATTGTACCAACTTCGATCAAAAAGAACGATTTCCCCAGGTTTGGGCAACTGGTTGATGTACCGCTGAAAAAACCATTGCTTGCGTTCGTCATCCGAAGGTACGTCCAAAGCCACGATTCTAAAATGTCTTGGGTTGATGTATTCCGTAAGCCTGCGAATGGCACCGCCCTTTCCCGCGGCGTCACGACCTTCAAAAAGGATCACTACCTTTTTATCGTTGTCGATCACCCAGTTTTGTAGCGTAATCAACGCCTCTTGCTTTTTTTTCAGCGTAGTAAGGTATGTTGCCTCCCGTAATGCGTTCTGGAGGTTTACCTTTTTATTTTTTAAGAGCGCATGAAGTCCTACTTTGGAATTGAGCAGTTGTACTTCCGCTTCGGTCAATTTTTTTATCGGCATGGCTTAAGTGTCTATTTGGATAACGCTCCTGTGGTAGCGCATAATAATGTTCGGGTCGGGCAGTAGGGCAATATCCGAAGCCCCTTTTCCTTCATAGTCGAACTGCGATAGTACATATCGCATGCTTTCCAACCGGGCCTTTTTTTTGTTATTGGCCTTTACAATGGTCCAAGGACTAAAATTGGAGTGCGTTTTGCTGAACATTTCCTCCTTGTAATGGGTGTAATCGTCCCAAAGCTCCTGTCCTTTCTTATCGACGGGACTGAACTTCCATTCTTTTAAGGGATTGTTCAAGCGCGCTTCGAAGCGTTTGTGCTGTTCGGACTTGGATATGGAAAACCAAAACTTGATGATCTTCAGGTTGTCCTCGTAAAGCAAGTGTTCAAACTCGGGAACTTGGGCGATAAAACGAGCGTACTGTTCCTTGGTACAAAAGCCCATAACCGGCTCTACCACCGCCCTATTGTACCAACTGCGATCAAAAAAAACGATCTCACCGGGATTGGGCAACATTTTGATGTACCTTCTAAAATACCATTGTCCTTTTTCTACCGCCGTTGGCTTACTAAGTGCGACAACTCTTGAAGATCGGGGGTTCAGATGTTCCTTGAACCGTTTAATGGCCCCGCCCTTTCCTGCGGCGTCCCTTCCCTCAAAAAGGATGACCACACGCATTTTATGCCGGGCGATATGTTTTTGGAGGTTTACAAATTCCGATTGCAGTAGGGAGAGCTCCGTTTCGTACCTGATTTTTTTTAGGGTCTTCCCCACGGCCCCATCGTCCTCATTGGCCAAGGCTAGAAGCGCTTTGCGGGTTTTGGCTTTTTCCAGATCATTTCCATCAAAGGTCATACGTAGTCGGTTTATCTCTTTTTGGTGCCCAGTGCTTTCGAACCGAACCGATTTTTACATCGGTATGCGAAAAACGAAAAGGCTTTGGTGCAGGCTTATCTACCCTTGCACCTTATACCATATTAACTTTGAAATAGCACTAATAAATCGTTTCTTTTTCAGCTGTTCTTCGTTAAAAAATAGAACCGTAGCTAAGGCTATGCTTCCATTTTTTGCCTCGAACAACTAAAAAATAATTCAATTTCCATACGCGCGATTTCAAAGTTAATATGGTATTAATTTTTTGGGGAACTGGTTTGGGCTTGGCGTATTTTGCATAAAAATGCCCTATGTCATGGGTGGTTTTCGGGTTTTGTCGTCCCGTTTTGCATTTACTCTGCCAACTCCGTAATCTTTTTTTCGTACAGTTTCTTGCTTTCCACAACGGCCACGTTCAACTCCTTCATAATACCTTCTACCCGGCCTTCGATACTTTTCATTTCATTGTTGATGTTATCAAAGCTGTTTAGGGCCGCCGCGACTTCCAACGCCTTGACCACTTCAACGGCATCGCCGTGTAACAGGCGTAACTTTTCGATGGCCTTGGAAGTATTGGCCAAGGTGCCGTTATACTTGGTACGCGCTTTTTCAATAGCACCCAAAAGGGTTTTTTTACTGTTTTCGTCGCTCAAACTATTGGTCTGGGTCTCCATCGCGGTAAAAAGGTTCGCGGCCTTGGTCTTCAGGTCTTCATATTCCTTGTTCAAACGTTCTACCCGTTTGTTTACTTTTTCCCAATCACCATATACTTTGGCAAATTCCTTGTCCTCGTTCTTGGTTTCTTCCAACGCGGTCTTTAGGGCACCTAGCGATGCCAATCCTTTGCCTACGTTTTTGTTGGCGGTTTCTTTGCGTTTTTCAAAGGTCGCTACTTGGGATTTAAATTGTTCCTTTAGCCGGATGAGGTCTTCCGGGCTTTTGTCTTTCCAACAGGAGACCAGGAAAAGCGAAAAAAAGAATACTAAAAAAGCGTTTTTGTTCATAAGGTCGGTGTTCGGATTTGCAGGTTAAATATACAATTTCTCTTTTGGAGTTGCCCGCTTCAGGGTGCCACTATTCGTCAGGGCGATACGCACTGAGCTTTTGTGGGCCTTCCAACACGGAACGGGCCACTCTAAGGGTGCCATCTTCCGAAGTTATAATGTTCCATTTGATCAACGCTATGGCACCGTTCTCGATTTCGATTCCGGTAATGCTCCTGGGATGCACACAGCTGCCATCGTTGAACAATGGGATGTCGCCCGGTTCGGGAAATCGGGGGCGGTGGGTGTGCCCCACGATGGTAATCAACAGCTTTTTGCCCAAGATCCATTTTTTGATGCGCCGTTCTACCTTTATCAGTTCCTTGTAGTTTTTGGCGGGGCTTGTGGGGTCCGCTATTCCCCAAACCTGTAAGGGTTTCCAGAGTACCCGTACCAAAAAACGCCCCCAACGCCAAAAAGTGTAATTCCACCAATCCGCTTGATGGCCGTGTGCCAAAAAAAGTTCCTGGCCGGTTGTAACATGTTTGAGTACCACACCTTCTTGATACTCGATACCTGAAAGCAACGGTTTTTCCCGACCTTCTACGGGGTCAAAAAAACTCCAGAGGTTCTTTTTTACGTATTCCCGGTCTTTGTATACCATATCGTGGTTGCCCCAGATGAGGTGCAACCGTTCCTGCAGGTGAAACTTTTGAAGTAGTTTAAAAACGTTTTTATGTGCCTTAAAAATAGATTCAAAATGAAGGTTTTCCCAAAGTTCGTCTCCGTCGCCCAATTCGCAATAATGAAAGCCTTCGTTAAAGTAATGTTTGAGGGCATGAAAGTAAATATTGCGGTTGTTCGCAAAATCATCGGCAAAACTGTTGTCCCCACGGTGGCAATCGCTAAAAAGGATGAACTTGGAGTTGTCGTCAAAAGGCACCGTTTTGGCATGTTCGTAAGCTCTGGAGAGGCGCTTTTTTGAGGACATAGGAATACGATGCGTTATAAACTATTGGAAAGAAAGGTATGTTGGTTACAAGTGGCTTTTAATCGGGTGACTTTGGCCGATTTTATGGTAGTTCAATGATTTTTTTGATGCCGAACAAAGCACTTTTCCTTTCTTTGGGTAAATATGCGAAAAAAGCCAAAGATGGCATAAGGTTTCCTTTAACAAAATTTGGGGAGATGTTTTGTAACTTTATCCCTTCAAAGACGTCTAATACTTTTGAATGACTACAGATCAACAACGGGACAGCCCATTACTACAATGTATCAGTTTCAACAAGCTGTTGGAGCAATATGATGTTATGGCCCAAAGTGACGATGTGTTTTTGGCCAAAAAGGCAAAACGCATTCTGAAGGCCCAGGAGCCCTATCCGGAACTTCGGGAAGGGTTTACCGATACGGCCCTGTTGAAAAAACATGAAGATGTCATTCGGATTATCCTACAGGATACGTTTTCCGAAGTACTGACCCATAATGAAATAAAAACAGCTTCCCTAGCTTTTGACGATACGGTATTTAATTCGTCCAAACGCTTTCAAAAAATTTTAAGGGACGCCGGAGGTGAGGCCTTTAAACCGCAATTGCGAAGCTTATCGGACCATATGTATTACGTGTTGGCGTCTACGGTTGTCCTAAGCTTGTATTATGATTGCCCCGTCGATTTTAAAAAACCGATGTTCTATGATATACCGGATAGCAAAGGGGTTATGCGGCATTATCGCATTTTATATAACGCCGATTTTATAGAAATTCTGCCGACGGATAAGGCAAAAGAACTTTCTAGCGCGGAAATCGACAGCTTGTTGGAAAACTATAACGACCTTGACCTTTGGAAGGAGAAAATTCCTCCGGGTAGTTTTATATCAAAAGGGTTTGTTATCTCCAACATGTTCGATGTTACCCTGGAACATTCGATTTCGGAAATAAAGTCCGGTTTGATCGCCAATGACAAACGGGGTGACACCAACTTTATGGAGGAGTTGGATCAAACCTTCCGGTCTTTTTTCAACATCAAGGATATTTCGTCCGGTTTTGCCACCTACAATCCAAAGGAAAAACGGTTTGAACGGGTGCATGGGCATGGTATTGAAAGCGTATTGCTCAGTAACGAGGAATCGGCCAGTTGCGAAACGGTGCTCTGTTCCAGTTCGTACAGTAACCTGTTGGACGACAATATCTATTTTGCCGTTTCGGACGTGGACAAGTATTACAAGCTGTCCGGGGGAAAGGCACCTTATAAAAACCTTAAAGAAGCCGGATACCAGAGCGCTATTTTTGCGCCGATAGCCAACAATGGGGAACTGTTGGGTGTTTTAGAACTAGGTTCTCCGAACAGGAACGAACTGAATAGTGTTAACGCTAACAAGCTGGAAGACATTATGCCGTTTATCGTAACGGCGGTACTACGGTCGAAAGCGGAAGAAGAAAACCTGATCGATGCGGTAATCCAAAACGAATGTACCTCTGTGCATTCCTCGGTATATTGGCGCTTTCAGGAAGAGGCAAAGAATTTTATAAAGGACAGCCTTCAAGGCCTACAACCCTCATTTAAGGAAGTAGTGTTCAAGGATGTAAATCCCTTATACGGACAAATCGATATCAAGGACTCCTCCCACGCAAGAAACTTGGCCATACAGCGCGATTTAATGATCCAGCTATCCGAGATCAATACGGTACTGGCCTTGGCCTTGGATAAAACAAAGCTTCCCATCTATGACGAACTGATCTTCAGGGTGCAAAACCATGTAGATGCGGTAAAACATACCTTGCATACCAATAGTGAACAGGCCATCTTTAATTTTGTTACCGAGGAGATCAACCCCGTGTTCGGGCACTTAAAAAAATTGGATGCGGACTTGTACCATGCGGTGCAGACCTATGAAGCGAAAATCAGTTCGGAAACACTCAGTTATTACGACCATCGTCGAAATTATGATGAAAGCGTAATGACCATCAATAAAAAGCTGGCTTCTTTGATCGATAAAAAACAGGAAGCGGCACAGGAAATGTTCCCACATTTTTTTGAACGATATAAAACCGATGGTATCGAGCATAATATGTATATCGGGGAAAGTATCGCCGAGGGTGTCGATTATGATCCGTTGTACCTGAACAATCTACGGTTATGGCAATTACAGGTGATGTGCGAGATGGAGAACACCCATTATGCCCTGAAACCTTTATTGCCCGTACCTTTGGACGTTGCCTCGCTCATTTTGGTGTACAATACCTCGCTCTCCATTCGCTTTCGAATGGACGAAAAGCGTTTCGATGTCGATGGCACCTACAACGCGCGCTATGAAATTATAAAGAAACGGATCGATAAGTCCTACGTTAAGGGCACCAACGAGCGGCTTACGCAAACCGGTAAAATGGTTATCGTGTATTCCCAAAAAAGCGATGAAATCGAATACCTACGGTACATCAAGTTCCTGAAATCAAAAGGATACTTTACCGGAAAGGTCGAAATT
This sequence comes from uncultured Flavobacteriaceae bacterium, assembly GCA_947500445.1. Classification (GTDB taxonomy): domain Bacteria; phylum Bacteroidota; class Bacteroidia; order Flavobacteriales; family Flavobacteriaceae; genus Pelagihabitans. The sequence continues at coordinate 130,616 of CANMSB010000005.1, forward strand.
GTGGAGCTTGAAGGGCTGCAGGGAGTGGCGGGACTTAAAGCGATTCGAGCGGAAATTTTATACAAAAAGGATAAAGAATCCGAGCGCACCTACACTTACGACGATCTTATGGAGGAGCTGAAAGTGTGAGCCTTATCGCACCGGTCCGTAAAAGTGGAACGCTACCGCAAAAGCGATTACCGATATAATGATGCCCATCATAAAAATGGTATAGGTAAGCCGTAGGATATTGTACTTCCGGTTCAGTACCAGTCCCAAAAAGTAAAGGTCTTTGGTAAGGCTGGTATAAATATAATCCTTGTCCCTGACCAATTCCTGAATGGCCCACTCATAGTCGGGCAAGCTCATTTTATGAAAGTTTCCGAAAAATAGCAGGTTTACCTTTTTATTGCTGACATCCTCCTTATTAAATTTACCGCTAGTGACGTTAGGGCGCGTGGCCAGAACGGCCAAAATCATCGATATGACGCTAAAAACAACAAAAATTACCGTAGGGTAGATCAAATAGCCGTTGGACGGGTTATCCAGTTTGGGAATCAGGTTCGATAGTACCACCGAAATAATAATGGCATTTACGGATAACAGAATGTTTGCCTTAGTATCGGCAATGTCACTAAGTGTCAAATGGTTTTTTAAGGTAACCCTGAACAGGGTTTGAATGCCCCTGTCCGGACTTTCGCTTTTGTATTTCGCCTTTAGTTTTTCTTTTTTGGCGATCTCTTTTTCGCTTTTGCGGTCCTTTTTAAGTTTTTTTAAATTCTTTTCCTTTCTGGGTTGCCAATGTTCCTTGGCATAGTCGGTATAGAACTGGTGTTCCGCCTCGAACATTTGAATGTTGGCGTTCCGCCAGGAACTTGTGCTGAAATCGGCAATTTTTAATAAGGAAAGTTCTTCTCTTAACTGCTCCGATGTTTGCGCATAGGTATCATTGCCAAAATGTGATGCGTCGGCGTCCCTGATGATCTGTTCCGCCAAATTTTTTGGTTCGTAATACCGTTTGGTGGCCATGATCAGCTCACTTACTTTCTCCATGCTTTCCGCCGGATATCCTTCCTTTGCCAAAAATGCGCTAGCAATTGAACAACTTTCGGCTTCATGGTTTTCCGGCCCTTTGGTATACCCTGTATCATGCAGCCAAGCGGCCAATAAAATAGATTCCTCTTCTTTAGCATCCAGTTTGTAAAAATCCAGTAATTCTTTAGTATTTTTAACAACCCTTTGCGTATGACGAAGGTTGTGGTAGCGGAATTTTGGGTCTAATTGATGTGTAAGGAGGTCGGTGGCAAAAAGTTTGGTTTTTTCAACAATGTTCGACATAAATTATTGGCGCTAAGGATAGCTGAAAATACAAAATTCTATACTTAGGACCCTGAATATGAAAAAATATTGTGTAATAATCGCAACGGTACTTTTCTTGACCGGTTGTGCTACCTACAAATCCAAATATAAAACGGAGCGGAAAACGGTAGCGGATTCCTCGAAAAAAACGGTGGCCCATACCTATTACTTAATAGGGGACGCCGGTAAGTCGCCTATCGGGGGAATGAATCCAGTGCTCGAAGCGTTCCGATCGGAACTGGGAAACGCCAAAGCGAACAGTACCGCTATTTTTTTGGGCGATAACATTTATCCGGCAGGCCTTCCCTCAAAAAAAGATTCTACGATAGCGTACCGTATCGCGAAAAGCCACTTGAACGCCCAGCTGAATACTTTGGAGAACTTTAAGGGGCGCCCTTTGTTCATTCCCGGTAACCATGATTGGTACAATGAAGGTTTAAAAGGCTTGGAACGGCAGGAGAATTACATCAAGAAAAAACTCGCTCAGAAAAACCCTTTTTTACCGGAAAATGGATGTCCCTTGGAAGTCGTGAAGGTCAGCGACGAAACGGTAATGATCGTTATCGATAGCGAATGGTACCTGGCCGACTGGAACAGGCATCCGACTATGAACGATAAATGTGCGATAAAGAGCCGAACCGTTTTTTGGGAGGCGGTAGAGGGCGCCATTAAAAAGAATATTGGGAAAACGACGATTATTGCCACCCACCATCCCATGTTTACCTATGGCCCGCACGGGGGGCAGTTTTCCGTTAAAAAACAATTGTATCCCAGCAGTAGCAAGATTCCGCTTCCCATTTTGGGGTCATTTGTAAACCTATTGCGTAAAACCTCGGGAGCCTCGCGGGAAGACGTACAGAACAAACGGTACCGAGAGTTTAAAAACCGCTTGGTCACCCTTGCACAATACTCCGATAAGGTCATCTTTACATCGGGCCACGAGCATACGCTGCAATATGTTGTCGAAAACAATACCCCGCAGATCGTAAGTGGTTCCGGTGCTAAAAAAGGAATATCGCGACTGCTCGGCGGAAGCCAATTTTCAACGGGAAACCGCGGGTACGCCGTTTTGGACGTATATACCGACGGGTCTTCCAAGGTAGACTATTTTGGTGTTTCCGATACGGCGGAGAAAAGCCTTTTGTTCCAAACGGATGTATTACCACCAGATCGTTTTTTTAACGAAAACCAATACGATACCATTTTTCCGCCAACGGTTAAGGCATCCGTATACACGCCCGAGGAAATCGATAAAAGTAGTTTTTTCAAGACCTTATGGGGCGAACGTTATCGCAAGTATTATGGTACCGAGGTTACCGCCCCTACGGTACGATTGGATACGCTTTTCGGCGGACTGGTTCCGGTTCGCAAAGGAGGGGGGCACCAGTCCAAGTCATTGCGGTTGCGCGATAAGGACGGTCGGGAGTACGTGATGCGGGCATTGCGAAAACAGTCCGAACTCTACCTGCAGTCCATGGTGTTTCAAGACCAATACATTATCAAGGATCTAGAGGATACCTACCTACAGGAATTTATGGAGGATTTTTATACCGGTGGGCACCCCTACGCACCCTTTACCGTAGGGCCCTTGGCCGATGCTATCGATATCTACCATACCAACCCGGTACTTTACTACGTACCCAAACAACCGGCATTGGAAGATTTTAACCTTCTTTTTGGCGATGAACTATACATGATCGAAGAACATACGGGGGACAAGCACGGAGACCAAAAGTCCTTTGGCTTTTCCGATAAACTTATCGGTACCGATGATATGCTTAAAGATCTTCGGGACGATGAGCGGTATTCCGTAGATGTGGAAACCTATATCCGCGCACGGCTTTTTGATATGGTGCTGGGCGATTGGGACCGGCACGTGGATCAGTGGCGTTGGGCGCGGTTCAAGACGAAGGGTAGCGATAAGGTAGTGTATAAGCCTGTACCCCGAGATCGTGACATGGCCTACTCCATTATGGGCGACGGACTTTTCATGGGCCTGGCCACACGGTTCGTTCCGCCACTTCGGCTTATGGAAGGGTTTGATGACCATATTAGAAATGTAAAGGGATTTAACGCCTCCCCAAAAACCTATGTGCTCGATAATGCATTGCTTTCCGAAACCACTAGGGAACAATGGTTGGAGCAGGCCAAAGCCATCAAATCAAATTTGACGCCGGAAGCTATTGACAAGGGACTTGAAGCCTTTCCCGAAGAAATCAGGGGGAAAACGGTATCGGAAATCAAACGGATGTTATTGTCCAGGGCCCAGGACATTGAGGAGACCGCAGAAACCTATTTTCGGATTTTGAACAAGTATGGCGTGGTGACCGGAACGGATAAGGACGATTGGTTCGAAATCGAATATTTGAGTCCTACCCAAACACAGGTAAAAGCCTATCGAACCATTGATGGGGAAAAGAAAAAGAAATTTTTTGATAAAGTGTTCCATGCCGATGTAACCAAGGAAATATGGATCTATGGTTTGGACGATGAAGATCGTTTTGAGGTAAAGGGAACCCGTCGGAGCAAAATAAAAGTACGTTTGGTCGGTGGTCAGAACAACGATATTTATGAAGTGGGCGAGGGTGCCAAAACCTTGGTGTACGACTATAGGTCAAAAAAGAACACCTTTAAAGATGTGAGCAGGGCAAAGGTGAAGCGCACCGACGATTATGTGCTGAACACTTACCAGCCTTTGGCCTTACGGGCGAGTACCAATCAAATGCTACCCATTATCGGGTTTAATCCGGACGATGGGCTTAAAATTGGGGCAACCAACACCTACACCTATAATGGGTTTTCGCAAAATCCCTTTACCCAACAACACCAGTTCGATGGGGCGTTGTATTTTGCTACCGCCGGGTTCGAACTGGGATATAAAGGGGAGTTCGCCAATATTTTAGGAAAGGCCAACCTCGAACTTGCCGCTAGGTTTACCAGTCCCAACTTCTCCGTCAACTTTTTTGGTTTTGGAAACGAAACCGGCAACGTTGACGATGATTTGGGCTTGAATTTTAATAGGGTAAAGATCCAGAGCCTATCCTTTTCTCCGGCTTTGGTATGGAGAGGGGCGTTAGGGGCAAAATTTAGAACGGGCGTATCCTACGAGTCCATCGATGTAGAAGAAACGGCAGATCGTTTTATCAATACCTTTTATCAGGAAAACGGTGCGGAGACCCAGAACGATTTCTTTGGCGCTGCGGCCGAGTATTCCTATGAGAACAGGGACAACGTTGCCTTCCCCACCATGGGGATGGCCACTTCGTTATTGATCGGGTACAAAAGTAACCTTACGCAGTCGGGTAACACTTTTGGTTATGTAAACCCATCGTTGTCCATAGACCATCGGTTGTCGGGCAATGGGCGGTTGGTATTGGCCGCGAAATGGAAGGCACACTTTAATATCGGGAACGGATATGAATTTTACCAAGCGGCAAGCATTGGCGGTACCGACGGCCTAAGGGGATTTCGGAACCAGCGCTTTACCGGAAAAACGGCCTACTACCAAAATACCGATCTACGCTACAGTCTTGGTCGTTTGAACACGGGAATCCTACCTACCGCCTATGGTATCTATAGCGGTTTTGATTACGGTAGGGTGTGGCAGCCGAACGATGATTCAGGGCGATGGCAAACGTCCTACGGAGGCGGTTTTTTTCTGAACGCCGCAAATGTCGCCTCCATACGGGCCGCCTTGTTTAGGAGTGACGACGGTCTGCGCTTCGCATTCGGACTTGGTTTTGGATTTTAATATGCACCGTCCTATGTATAGCGCAACAATGTTTTCCAAAATACCTATATTTTTTTCTGGTCGCACTGCTTCCTCTGATAGGGTTAAAAAAACAATTCAATACGGGTTCGGTGTATGAGAAGGTGGTTTTACTTTAAAAAGACGTTTTTTATCGGCTGCTTTTTGTTGTTTCCCGGTTTGTTTTGGGGACAGCTGTCCGATTTGGCCAGAATCGAATATACCAATCTTCCTTCCCTGTCTTCCGAACTTGAATTTGTCCGCACTCGGGCATTGTTCAACTACCCGATCCAGCTGGACGGTAAGGGAAGTTATTTGCTCCTCGGTCTCGATTATAGTAATATCAACCTCATTTTGGGCGATGAAGAACGTCCTTTTGACAAAGAACAGATCGATGGGTTTCAAATTTTTGATTTTAACATCGGCTACACGACCAAAATAAATGAGGATTGGCGTTTTGGCGCACGTATCGTTCCAGGATTCAGTAGTAATCTTTCGGCAAAAAAAATAGGATTCGATGATGCGGTGCTGTCGGGAGACTTGGTCTTTATAAAGGACAAAAAAGCAGATGAAACCATCGAAAAACCGTTCCGCCTAATTGTAGGGTTATCATACGGTGGCAACAGGGGGTTCCCGTATCCGCTACCGTTTATAAGTTACTACAGAAAAATTCATCCGAAGTGGTCCTATAATTTGGGCGTACCGAGGACCAATTTACAATACCACCTTTCCGAACGGCAACGGTTAAAGGCCAATCTGCAATTGGATGGATTTACGGCCAACATCCAAGACGGGTTGCCATTGCTTTCCGGACAAAATGCCGAGAGCATTAATATGTCCCTGGTTTTGGCGGGACTCCAGTACGAGTTTCATTTTAGCGAACATCTGGAATTTTTTCTGCGTTCTTCCTATATTATTTCGAGGAACCTCCAACTTCGCGACGGTGATAAGGACAATATTCTTTTATTGGACGACTCCCATGGCCTATCCTTGCGTACCGGGCTCCGTTTTAAAATTTGAGTCGGAAAACCGGTATTCCATTGCGACAGATAGGTCTTTAATCAAGGGGGTAGGAGTATAGGTTTCTCCCGGTTTTGGAACGTTCTTCATCGGAAATAAGCAGGGTGTTTTCATTTAGGAAACAAATGGCCTCCAATTGTGAGGTTGCTTTTAGATCGATGGTCTTTAAGGTACCTTTGGAGAAATCGTCGCCCGTAAAATCGGTGAATACCCATAGCTTTCCGCTGCCCAATAGCACAATGGTTTTGCCGTCATCGGATATGGTCGCGGCGGTTACGCGGCATTGCGCTTCGGAATCGCAGGTTTTAAAGGCTCCTACGAATTCAGCTTTGTGATTGCCTTTGTGTGCGGGAATCTTATAAATTCTTGCCATTCCCGTAAAAGGGGAGCTTCGGTTTTTGGTAATGATATACAGAAAACCCTTTCTATAAAAAAGGGCCTCCGCATCGAATTGGGGCTTTTTTGCTTTGGGTGGGAATTTTTTTTGATCGGGGTACCGAAAACGAATTTTTTTGGCATCTATTTTATCGCCTTTCTCGATCTCGGGATTGGGAACCTTGTACACTACGAGGTTTTTACGGTCACTGTCGTTGTTGCCGAAGTCGCCGATATACACGTTTCCCTCATCGTCTTTTGTCAGGTCCTCCCAATCGGTGTTTTTAGCATTTTTTACTTCCAATTCGTTCCGAATATCCCCTTCAAAATCTACTTGGTACAATTTGTCCGAGTTCCCGCCGTCCTGTATGAACCACACGGTACTGTCTTTCATATGGATGATACCTGAGTTCTCGTCCAGTTTTTTGGGAAGTTTGGTGACAAAAGTCAGTTGGCCGTAGTTGGTACAGCTGGCACAAACGGTCAAGATGAACACAAGAAAAAGTGATTTTTTCATCATATGGTAAGTATGGAAACGCAGAACAATGGCAAAGTTAGCGGTTTTTTCAATTGGCAGTTAACAATGACCAATAAGCAATCAGCAGTTAACAATAAACAGTCGCAGTTGGCGGTAATTAGTGGTGAGTAAAAAGTGGTTAGTGGGTATTTCTAGTTTTGAGTTTGAACTTGACACTTGCACTTGAACTTTTTTGTCTTTTATCCTTGTTCTTTCAGCGCAGCGGTCTTCTTTCAATTAGCAATTAGCAATTAGCAATTAGCAATTAGCAATTAGCAATTAGCAGTTTACAGTAATTAGTGGTGAGTAAAAAGTGGTTTGTGGGTATTTTTCTTATTTTGAATTTGAATTTGAATTTGAATTTGAATTTGAATTTGAGTTTGGCATTTGGGTTTGAACTTGACACTTGAACTTTTTTGTCTTTTATCCTTGTTCTTTCAGCGCAGCGGTCTTTTTTTAACTCCTAACTCCTAACTCCTAACTCCTAACTCCTAACTCCTAACTCCTATTTAACCGGCATATACACCTCCGCTTCCCACGTAAGCTCCGGGTCGCCCATATTGGGGTTGTTGTTGAAAATCTCGAAGGGCTTGCGCTCCAGGGTGATTCCCTTTTTTTCGGCGTATTCCAAAAGGTGGTACCACGCCCGATCCGAGGTAATGTAGTTTCCGTTATACAAGGCCTTTACCGCTTTTCGAGCAGGAATTTTTTTATAAAACAATTCTTGCAAAGGGGGGAGGCTGTCCTTTTCGATGATCGGGTTGCAGAAGTTGTAGGTTATGGAATCTTTTTCCATCTGCCAATCGGTAATCTCGACGAACGGATGTCCCTTCGGAACAAGTTTGTTTTGTGCTACGACTCCCGTTAAATAGGAGTAGTTGCGCATCATTCCGCCGGCCTTGCTTTGTTGGCTGCCCTGTAACGCGATACATACGCAAAAAGCAGCAGGCTGTTCCGCTTCCCCGACAATCGCTACCTTAAAAGCTTCCAAATGGTCGGCAAGGATATTCATGGCCTCCAATATGGTTTCTTCGCTGCGTCGTACAAAGGTATTTTTGGTAAATGGAACGACTAGCTTGTTGTAGAAACTGTTTTGAGGTTCCGTAACGTACACCTTTACTTTGGAAAGTGAATCGTTGACGCGGTCAATGTGCCACTGGTAGGTAACCAGCGAATCATTATGATTTTGTTCGTAGGTGAAGTCCGTAAGACTTTCCTGGCCCAAGAAGGTGCTTTCCGGAATGGTAGCGTTCCACTTTTTTAGAGTCTGGTTGATCGTGCCGGGTATGGCCTTGGTCTTAAAGGTGATCAGATAATCATAAGGTTTTAGGAAAAGATACCATCCTAAGCCTGCAAGAAGCAACAGACCAATACCCCAGGTAATTTTTTTCCCCATTTAGTTCTCGTTTGCCGCTATCGGTTGTTTGGAAGTCATTTGTACTTTGTCCATGATATAGGTACCCAGATTTCTACCTTGTTCAACGCCTACTTCAACAGCGGCCCTGTAATGGATGCCACCATACATGCGACTGATCGCCGCTTCATCGGCGGCCGCCTCGAAGGATTCGAAACTACGTACCGGAAGGCCATATGGCACCTCGGTATCATCATCGAATTGAAAACCGTCTCCAAAAATATCCGTCAACGCAATGGAGGCCGCACCGGATACGACACTGTGTCCGCTCGTATATTCGGGAAACGGAGGCGTTTGTAATACCGGTTTCCAGTTTTCATCGATATGCTGGTTGATCAGCGTTTCCGGCCGTATCAGGTTGCTGCGGTACTTTTCGTCCCAACAACTGATAAAGGCGTCCGCAATTGCCATGGAGGTCTTGGTATAGGCATATACGGTTTTGTCAAAATCACTATCGGTTTTTTTAGCGGAAATTTTGGTAATCCCGATCCAATGGGCGCCGGGGGTTATCTTTTTTGTAGCGAACATCAAATGTCCTCGTGTAACCGATACATAGGGGTTACAGTCCCAAAATTGCGCAATTTGAATTTCTTCGGAGGCGTCGCCATCCTTTTCTATTTTTTTACTGATGTCATACACCTCCTCTAGTTCTTTATAAAAATCAGCGGTTTTTTCCATGGAAAAGGGTGGGGGCGGTACCGGTTTAAACTGCGCTGCAGAATCGATCAAAAAGGGGCGTATTTTGCTCCAATGCGGTTCTATACCTGCCATATAGGCCGGTGGTGTCGGCTGCCATCGTGTTTCGTCTTCCATACGTACGGTAAACTGGGGCATGGTACGGGTCTGCGCATAATTGTCTTTTTTCATCCAGTCCGCAATATGTGCCGCTACCTGTAACCCGTAGGTTTTTGAGGTATTGAAAAGGGAGGCATCCTTAGTCTCCCAAGAGGTATACAGGCTATCGCGAAAGTGCTCCATTTCCTGTTCGGAAAAAATAAGCTGTTTGCTCAATTCCATATGGGCAACGAGTGCGGCCATGGGATAATGGATGGTCTGCTCCGCATTAGGTTTGGGTATGGGCGTTAGATCGGTCACCTGTCCCGAGAGCGTGCGGTAGGTGTCGTTTTGTAAGGCGATGATCTCATAGGCCGCAATGTTGGGATAGGCAAAAATACGGCTCGCTACGGGCGGCGAGAAAATATCGTGGATCATTATTTCCGTTACCTTGTCTATGGCGGCATGTAAGGCATCCGGGGAAATGGTAATGGGTTCCTTTTTTTGTGTCTCCTCGCAAGACCATACCAATAGCATTCCGCCGAAAAATAATAATACTTTTTTCATTGTCCTTACGCTTTTGCTTATAGTTGGGAACGATTATAGTTTACTTAAAACGTAAAAGCAAAAATACGGAATTTCAATGTTTTATTGGTAAGAGGAGTGCTATATAAAAACATCCCTTTTTATAGTGGCTTCCGTTTCCCTTTTTCGCAAATCCCTAAAAAAGACAGTTTTTTCTTCGGTTCCGTTTTTTGGGAATTGAACAAAAGAAATGAACAGGAAGCTGAAACAGTGCTTAAAAGATTGATTTGCAATATTTTTTTGTCGAAATGAAAATGTATCGTATCTAATCCCATGAACTCATTTAGACTTTTTTAATTGGCTAAAAAATTGTCCTTTACAGCCCTGTTTTTGCCTTTTTTTCCTCTCGTAGCCCTGCTATGAAACTCAAAAAAGTCTTCAACAGGCCTTTAAATCACTAATTTTCGCTTCAATCCAAAAAGTCTAAATGAGTTCAGTAAGAAAAACCGAATACGTCTAATCCGACTTTGTATGTTTTCTAACGTGATATTAAAAAAGGTTTAGCCAATTGGAAAAAGTCTAATTGGGTGTTGCCGTAACAAAACCGCTGTTGCCACTGGTGCCATTAAAGCTGCCACTTAGTGTATAGTTGTATACTCCAGGGGCATAAACATTAGAGTCGTTGGTAGCGGACTCTCCAGCGTTCGCGGTGACCGATGTAGAATCCCCGTCAATATTGAATGTGACCGAAGAGCCACCACTTCCCCCAAACGCAGATACCGTGAAAAATGAGCTTTCACAATAAATTGTTATCGTCCCTGATATTGAAGGTACGCTGGGACTGATAGTTTGGTTATTTCCAATTGTAGTGCCTCTTTTTTCGACAAATACAGTTGCCATATCCTCACCACCGTTTCCGTCGGAAATAGTATAGGTAAAAGTGGTGTTGCTACAACTGGCATCCGGGGTGTACTCTAAGCCATTACCGGTTTGAGTTACAGACCCAAGTAAAGGGTCGGTAAAACTTAATATGGAGATGGTGTCATTGTCCGGGTCATTATCGTTCCCAAGTACATCAATGAAAATAGAATTATTACTGGTAACTCTAGCTGAATCATCAACGGCATTTGGTGTTTGATTCGTACCTGTAACGGTCAGCTGTTTGGATCCACTCACGCCCGACCCGTCGTTTGCCGTGGCAATAATGTTGGTGGTTCCTGCTGCTACAGCGTTCACTAGCCCCGTGGTTGCATTTACGGTGGCCACCGCGATATTGGAACTGCTCCAGGTCACTGAGGAATTCGTCGCGTTTGCCGGCATGACCTGTTCAGAGAATTGTTCTGTCGCGTTGTCGGGTATGGAGTTGTTTGGGCTGGTTACCGTAATGGAGGTCACCGGAACATTGCTTGCCGTTACGGTCAGCTGTTTGGACCCGCTTACGCCCGACCCGTCGTTTGCCGTGGCAATAATGTTGGTGGTTCCTGCCGCTACAGCGGTCACTAGCCCCGTGGTTGCATTTACGGTGGCCACCGCGGTATTGGAACTGCTCCAGGTCACGGAGGAATTCGTTGCGTTTGCCGGCAGTACCTGTTCGGAGAATTGTTCTGTCGTGTTATCGGCTATGGAGTTGTTTGGGCTGGTTACCGTAATGGAGGTCACCGGAACATTACTTGCCGTTACGGTCAGCTGTTTGGACCCGCTTACCCCTGACCCATCGTTTGCCGTGGCGATGATGTTGGCGGCTCCTGCCGCTACGGCGGTTACCAGCCCCGTGGTTGGATTTACGGTGGCCACCGCGGTATCGGAACTGCTCCAGGTAACGGAGGAATTCGTCGCGTTTGACGGCATGACCTGTTCGGAGAACTGTTCTGTCGCGTTGTCGGGTATGGAGTTGTTTGGGCTGGTGACCGTAATGGAGGTCACCGGAATATTGGACGCGGTAACAGTAAGCTGTCGCGACCCGGTTACCCCTGACCCATCGTTTGCCGTGGCGATGATGTTGGTGGTCCCAGCCGCTACGGCGGTTACTAGCCCCGTGGTCGCGTTTACGGTGGCCACCGCGGTATTGGAACTGCTCCAGGTTACGGAGGGGTTTGTCGCATTGGCCGGTAGTACCTGTTCGGAGAACTGTTCTGTTTCGTCGTCGGGAATCGAATTTCTGTTACTGGTCACTGTAATGGAGGTCACGGAAACAACGTTCGTCATTACTTCTATCGAAATAGTGCCCGTTGCGTCGTTTCCAACAGTTCCGTCATTGATGGTGTATTCAAACGTCGCCGTTCCCGTAAAATCGGTTGCCGGTGTAAAGGTCAAGGTATTGCCATTTTGTGTTACCGTTCCCGCATTTTCAGGCGCTACTACCCCCACGGAAACGACCGATAACACATCGTTTTCGGGATCGATATCGTTTAAGGTAGGGTCAAGTTGGCTCGCGGTATTGGTATCGGTTGTCCTTTCATCGTTGACTGCGGTCGGCGCCTCATTAACGGCATTGTCGGCAACGTTTATGATACGGATTTCAATTGCCGTATTTCCCGCGTTATCGCTTACACTATACCGTACTTCATAGGTTCCCTCGGTACTTGTATCCACTTCGGTAGCGTCGATCGTAATGGAAGTGGTAAGATCGCCATCCACTTCGTCCACAGCGGTAGCACCCAATTCTTGATAAGGGTCATTTAGCGCAATGTTCTGGGGATTCGCTCCATTCAATTCGAGCTCGGGAGCACGTTCATCCGTTACTTCGGCAAGCACTTCAAAGGTAACTTCGGCCGTGGTTTCCTGCCCATTACTATCCCGGACTACAAAGGAGAGTATGGTCTCCCCTAGCGCACTAGGGGTAAAATTGAGCGTGTAGCTTCCGGGAACGATGGCTTCGAATTCGTTTTGTGGTATCGCGCTACCTTGCTCCGATGTTAGCGTGCCTTCCCCAGAAATAATGGTGTAGCGGTATTCATAAACCAGTTCTGGAGCGGTATTTTCTGTATTCAACACCACGGTAATTGCGGTGGGTTCATTCACGGCCACTTGAACGGCGGTACCCGAAGCCGTCCAGGTAATGGGGATTTCCGACAACGTATAGATCAATTCCGAACTAACGGAAAAACCAAAACTGTCCGTAACGGTAACGACAACTTGCTGTTCTCCTTCCGATGTTCCCATAAAATCGAGCGATAGGGAAAGATTATCCAATGGTAGCCCCGTATTGGGAGGGAGGATCTCACCGTCCGGTTTCAAAAAGACACCTTCACCCGACTCCAAGCGATACGAAAAACTGTAGGTATAGTCTTCCATGATTTCTTCGGGTACCACGGTAAAGCCCGAAGCAAGCGGTTGGTTGATAAAACCTTCATCATCATATTGCGTCAGCACTTCAAATTCAACCTCGGTAAAAAGGGTCACGTTTTTTGTGCAGGAATAGATTAGACAAAAGGCAAACAACACTTTTAATAGGCTAATGTTGGTTTCTTTCGCGAAAGGTTTCATAAATCGGAATCAGTTTGGTCGGGACCATTGTATGTTGCAATGCATCCATTCGGGGTCAATACCCCCAGTATTACGGTTCTTATTTTAATAACATGGCCAAGATGATATTTCATGCATACAGAACAGTCAAAAGCTTTGAAGCTTTTGTTCGAATACATTCGAGGACTTTTCGTTGCTCAAAACGAGGTCTCGACTGCGCTCGACCGGACATGCATAGTATACCTCAGCTTCTTCTTATTTAACTACTCACCTTGCCTATCTTCTGTCAACGGGAAAAACCTAACTTTATTGAATGTTCCGCTGTATTTGTGCTATTTCAAGGTTAAAATGGTATTATTCTTGTAATATTATTGCCGCCTTTTAATCCCTTCTTGATATTTGGTTTCCACTGACGGCATTGTATCGTTGACGAAATGTTTGAGTGCGCTTGGCATTCATAAGACGGGTTTTAGGAGGCGCTTCGACGGGCTCAGCGTGACAGTGGTATTTACTATTGGCATTTTCTCTAATAAAGTTTTGATAATCAATTCGATAGATGCCCAAACTGTATGTTTCCTTGTAACCCCTTCTATTTTTCATAAAGGGATAGGACATCGAATCGCGTCGGTTTTTAACGGATTTGATACACTTCCGCTTTTTGGTTATTAATGGTCACCAGAAGATACGATTTATCTTGGAACGATATGATATTCAAGTCTCGGACTGCCTTATGGGAGAGTTCCAACCCCAGCATATCTCCAAGAACAATGTTTTGGTCCGTTTTGATCAGGGCACCGGGAAAGGAATCGAACCTACCGTGATAGGGTTTTACCCCAAAGTAATTTCCCGCTGTCAATACTTCGGTTTTTCCATCGCCATCAAAATCATACTCCGCAAAAGCCGTCAGCGGAGCTATTTGCAAGGTTTTTGGAAACGGTATAAAAGAGAATGTTCCCCCTTCGTTTTTCAGATATCCCGATCGTAATTGGTGTACTTCCAATACCTCGGCTTTTTCAAGTTCTTCCGAAGTGAATAGGGCATCGATTGTTTTTCCTGCAAAGTCCTTGTTCCGGAGAAACCGTTTTTTGAGAAAAATGAGCTGGGAAGCAAGGCCGCCCAAGGTCTCGATGGGGTAATACCCCCCGTTCTTATTGATTGCGGTAATGGTTTCGGTTTGGCCGTTATCGTCCAAATCGCCATAATATAAATGCAACGGTCGCTTTTCGGAAGCCTTGAACTTGGTGTTTTCCCCCCAATTGCCGAGCAAATAGTCCGTGTCCCCATCCCCGTCAATATCATAGGGCTGTATGGCCTGCCATAGGCCGTTCAAACGGTCGATGCCAACATCGGTCTTTTTTAGCCTACCATTTGTATTTTTAAAAAAAACGGGGGCCATCCATTCCCCCACTACGATCAGGTCTATTTGACCATCGCCGTTAAAATCGTTCCAGATAGCGTCGGTTACCATCCCAACGGTATTCAATTCGGGTTGTTCGGCCAAACGCAGAACACCCTTGTCGTTCTCTAATAGCGCGGAGTAAGGGGTGCTGCCAAAATCGTTGGTCATTGCCTGGTTCCCTACAAAAAGATCCATATCCCCATCGCCATCAAAATCGTAGGGTGCTACTACGGAGGCGTTTTGAAAGGTTTCGGGTAAAGGGGCCTTTTGGTAGCTGCTATCGGTAGCACTATAATAACTGTCCAAAAGCGGCGCCATTTGGTCGAAAAAATCCCCACCGCCGGAACCTATATAGAGGTCATTTTTGCCGTTTCCGTTGATATCGACAATGGCCGCGGCAACATCTTCCTTCACCGAATCCTTGGCAATCTCGTCAATGCGTAAGGGCACAAAAGCACTGTCGGTCTGTACGAATATCTTGGAAGCCGCAAACTTGCTGCCACCAAAGAATACGTCTGTTTTTCCGTCGGAATTCAAATCGCCGATAGCCGTGGCCGGCCCACGATCGGATACCTGATACGGAATCAGTTTTTGTCTGTTGAAATCGGTGTAACGGTCCTCACGGTGTTCAAAAGATATCCCAATATTGTTCGGTACTTTCCGGAAAAGTTGCTGATTTTTGATGCGTTGTGCCGGATACTTATAGGCAATGGTGTTTTCGGGTACCAACGTTAGCGTTTGGTCCGTTTGGATGTCCGTTAAGGTTTGGGCAGTGCCATTTGGCCATACGACCCGTAGGGAGTCTATTTTTGCGGTTTTTCCATAACCGAAATGGATGATGGGTTCTGAAGAGGATTGAAACCCTCTGGCGGTATAGAGTTCTTTATACTGTAAGACTTTGTTGTGATAGGAATAAACTTTGGTACCGATACCGAGTTGGTTTCCTTTGTCGTATTTGAATTTCAGCTTAAGGTAATGCGCCGTATCGTCCGTTTTGTTCACATACAATGAAGCCGGGCTGTTCAAGTTGTTGACCACAAGGTCCAGGTCGCCATCGTTATCGAGATCTCCCCAAGCCGTGGCCCCTGAAATCAAGGAATCTTTTACCGTCCAATCTCCCGAACGATTTTCGAATTGCATTGGATTGCCGCCTTGAAATATATAGTTGTATATTTTTCCATCGGGCATCAAGTCCAGCGCCTCTTGGTCCACAAGTTTGGTGTCGTTTATTTTTTGTTTGATTTTTTCATCGGACACAAAATTGATGTAATCCAAATCGTTGGGACGTTTGGGAATGCCGTTCGAGACAAAAAGATCTTGCTCGCCATCCTGATCGTAGTCGGCGAAAAGGGCGCTCCAGCTCCAGTCCGTTGCCGCAACACCGCTCATTAACGCCGTTTCAAGATAGGGATGTCCCTTTCTGTTCATGTGTAGCATGTTTCTTGAAAATTGATAGTGATAGCCATAACGGTCTACCCGAAGCTGTTGGGTCTGTAGGTCGCCATCTCCATCCGAGGCCTTTAAGACCGATTCTTTTTCGGGTAGCATATCCAACGAAATCAGGTCGGGCCAGCCATCGTGATCGATATCGGCCGCATCGTTTCCCATGGAGAACCGTGAGGTATGTCCAAAATAGTCGCGCAATTTGTCGCTAAAGGTTCCATCGCCATTATTGATGTAGTAGTAATCGTCTTCATGAAAGTCGTTGCCGACATAGATGTCGGGGTGGCCGTCTTGGTTAAAGTCGGCGACTGACACTCCCAGCCCGTAACCCGTAATGCCCCCAAAAATCCCCGCCTGTTCGCTAACATCCGTAAAGGTGTCGCCGTCATTGCGCAACAATTTGTCACCGGATTGTTCGTTGCGTTGCAATCGCAGATCGGCCTTTCCAAAAGATTCCTGGGTATGTACGGCATGGTTCAGCAGGTAGATGTCCAAATCCCCATCGCCGTCATAATCCAAAAAAGCCGCCGAGGAACTATAGGAGTCGAAATCGAGCCCATACGCGCGGGCACTTTCGGTAAAGGTGGTATCCCCATTGTTGATAAACAGTTCGTTGTATCCGTTAAAACCATTGATGCCCACAACGGCACAAACATAAATATCCAATAGCCCGTCGCCGTTGACATCGCCCATAACGGCACCGGTATTCCAATCACTTTTACCGGAGACCCCGGCTTTTTCGGTGATGTCCTCAAAGGTCATGTTGCCCTTGTTCAGATACAGTTTGTTCTTGACCCTATTGCCGGACAGGTAAATGTCGGGCAAGCCGTCCGTATTGATGTCCCCTATGGCTACGCCGCCACCATTATAGAAATAGAGGTAATCCAGAATGTTCAGGGCGTCCGAATCGTTCAAAGCGTTTTCAAAATGAATTCCCGTCTCTTTTGGAGTTGGATTTTTGAAAAGACTACCTTCTTTCTGGCTACAACTGCAAACCAAGGTAATGGCTATCAAAAAAGCGAGGTGCTTACTCATGCAATGCAAAAATTTTAGGTTTGCTATCATTGATGGCGGCAAAAAGGAAGCGGGTTCCCTTATTATCCCTGAACTCCTTTAAGTGTTTGACCTCTTCTCGGATGAAAAAACCACTTTTGGAATAGTCCTGCCACTCAAAGTTCAATTGGCCATCCCCTAACAGCACATTGCCATAACTGGCATCCAAGCGGGAATACTGGGGTTTGAATTCAAAATCGTTCCCTGCCATGACCAGATCGATGTTGCCGTCGCCGTTCACATCCGAACAACTGATGCCGCATACGCAGGAGAGCTGTACCCTGCTCGGTAGGGTTTTTATGGTGAATTTTCCGTTTCCTTCGTTGATGGCAATGATGGATTCCGAAATCGAAACGGTCTTTACGATGGCATTGGCGACCACATTCTCGGGGAACAATTGGGAAATGGATCTTTTTGCATAATCGGAAGCTTTTAAGTTTTGCTTTTTTAGGGTGACGAGTTGACTGGTGAGCTCCTGTTTCTGATGTATGGGAAAATCTTCCTTGTTGGCGTATTGGGTTACAATTTGTTCCAAACTACCGTTGTTATCAAAATCGTTGACCCACATTTTCATGGGATTTTCAGTAGAGGGTCTATAGTGTAAATTGCTGCCTTGGTTGCCTATAATAAGGTCTTGATCACCGTCATTGTCGAGATCTGCCGTTGCTACGGTATTCCACCATCCGTTCAGGCTATCCAAAGCTGAAACGAATGGTTGTAACCTTCTTCCATTATTTTTGAAGACCTGCGGTGTTCCCCAGTCCGATACCGTTACCAGATCTTTTATGGCATCCCCGTCGATATCGGTCCAAATGGCATCGGTGATCATCCCTGCGGTTTTGGTATCATAGGCCAACCTTTCGGTAGCGTCCACAAAACTTCCATCTCCTTTGTTTTCCAAAAACAAATGGTCGGGGTCGGCCCCGTAGGTGCCCACAATACTGCGCGAGCCTACAAAAACATCGATATCTCCATCATCATCAAAGTCGTGGGGAGCGATTACGGCAATGTTCCTGAAGGTGGAGGGTAGTTTGCTTTCCGATGGTGTAAAGTTTCCGGTTCCATCGTTCAGGTAAAGGCGTACCCGAAATTTTTTTTCATCACCGACCTGATTGCCGCCACTGCCTACCATCAGGTCTTGGTCGCCATCATCGTCCACGTCCAAGAACGCTGCGGCGGTATCTTCAAAATAGGCATCTTCAACAAATATCGGTTGAGGGACGTTTCCCACTTTTCCCTTTCCTTTATGACGGTATAGGGAACCGGGCTGTCCTTTGGCACCACCTACGAACACGTCCTCGTTGCCGTCCTTATCGACATCGCCAACGGCCAGGGCCGGCCCTTCCTGTGAGAGTTGTTTGTAGATCAGGCCTTCATAATCAAAATCGTTGTAATTGTTTTCCTCGTGGCTTAAAAGCGTGCTATTCGGGAGTACGTTTAATAGGGTAGGGGCCGCTTTCTCTTTTTTGTACAAAAAGATATCCACGGCATCCGTTTGCTTCATTTCAAGGGTCTGATTGGCCGGCACATTCGTCAAGAGTTGGGTTTTGGAGTCCGGCCAGATAATTCTGACCGAATCGAGCTGTTCGGTTTCGCCCAACCCCAAGGTCATGGTATATTCCATAGAGGATTGAAATCCTCTGGAGGGTACCAGTTCTTGCAGCAGTTGGTTGTTGCCATAATAGGCCCTTACGGTTGTTCCTATGGCAAAGCTGTTTTTATCGGAGCCCTGAAGCCGCAGTTTGAGATACTTGTTTTTGGTAAGTTCCCTGGCATTGTTGCGGAATACGAAAGACTCCATATTTACATTGTTCACCACTAGGTCCAGATCCCCGTCATTGTCCAAATCGCCATAAGCGGCACCATTGGAAAGGCTTGGAATACCCAGTCCCCAATCGGCACCGGTGTTGGAAAAGGTAATGTCCCCATTGTTTTTATAGGTATAGTTGGGTTGTGGTCGTATGGGCATTTTGTTGAGTATGGAGTCGATGGACTCCTTTTTTCCGGTCAACGCCATTTTTTGGATAATCTCATTGGCAAAAAAGTCTATAAAATCCAAATCGGTCAGATCGTGGTTGACCCCGTTGGTTACATAAATGTCCCGTAGTCCGTCGTTATCCATGTCGAACAACAGTCCGGCCCAACTCCAATCGGTAGCATCGACACCACTGAAGTAGGCGACTTCGGAAAAGGAGCCGTTGCCATTGTTGAGCTGTAAGGTGTTTTGGATGTATTGTTGGTAGAAATCCTTGCTCTGTTTTAACTTGAAGGTATTGTAACCGTCGAAGGTCATTACCGATTTTACCCGTTCATCCGGTTCCGGGAGCATGTCGGTAATAAAAATATCGGCATTTCCGTCGTTATTGATGTCGGCCATATCGATACCCATGGCGGAGAGACTCAAGTGCGAGGTCCATTGTTTAATTTCCTCGCTAAAGGTGCCGTCCCGTTGGTTGATATAAAGATAATCGCGTTCATAAAAGTCGTTGGACACATAAATATCGGGGTATCCATCTTGATTTACATCGCTGACGAGTACACCCAGTCCAAACCCGATCAAACTACCATAGATGCCGGCTTCCTCGCTTACATCTATAAATTTACCATCGTCGTTGCGCAGTAGCATATCTCCCACACCCCTAAATATGCTAGGAACGCCTTCCCAATCTTGGGCCCGAACGTTCCGTTGTTCGGCAAAACCAAGGCTACTTACCGGTATGTTGCTATTGTTTAAAATATAGGCGTCCAAGTCACCGTCCTTATCGTAATCAAAGAAAGAGGCATGTGTAGAAAAGCCGGTCTTGGCAAGATTGTATTCTTCGGATTTTTCGGAAAAAGTCAAATCCCCATTGTTGATGTAGAGATCGTTGTCGTGGTTGTCACCTTTCATGTTACCGGCATTGCTCACGTAGATGTCAAGAAAACCATCGGCATTGATGTCCACCATGGTCACACCAGTAGACCACGGTTTGTTTCCTTCGATTTGTGCTGATTTGGAAATATCTTCAAATTGAAAATTCCCTTTGTTTAAATAAAGTTTGTTGGGTTCCATATTGCCGGTCAGGTAAATGTCGGCAAGTCCGTCATTATTGATGTCCCCTATGGCGACTCCACCACCATTATAAAAGTTGCGGTATTTGAAAATATTAAAGTTTTTTTGATTTTCTACCTTGTTTACAAAAGTTACTCCAGTTGTATCCGAGGGAAGTAGTGTAAACATTTTTAAGGTATTCGATACATCGGTACTAGAGTCTTTTTTTTCATTTGTACAGGAATGAAACAAAAGGAACAATGAAAACAAAAAACCAAGTTTTTTTAAGATGACATTGCACATAAATGATAGCATGATTTTATAAGATTTGTATAATGGTATATCGTATGATAAGGTTTAAGCTTTGCTTGGATATGTTCTTTTTTGATTTCGTAGCCGCGTATAAAGTTATTCAAAAGAATAATTGATAAAATTAATTCATGAAATGCGTTCTTCCTATCCTTTGCTCTGAAATTTAATCCTGGTTTAAGGCTTGTTGTTCTATGATTAAATGAGTTTTTTGAGCATTTGATCGAGAATCACTTTCTGTAAACAAAATGGACATAGATGTTCAGTTTTTATACCATATTACTATAGTAGTATGGTATAAGTGAAAAAAGGCCGTTCAATTGAACGGCCTTTTTTTAATACTGGTATCGAGGTTGATTAGTATCCTGGATTTTGTACTATGTTGGGATTAGCCAATACATCTGCGTTAGGAACCGGGAAAATTTCCAAATGCGGGTCACCGGCCTCTTTTAGATTCCATGCACGTAGATATTGACCGAATCGAATCAAATCTTGTCGTCTAGTTACTTCTCCGTACATTTCTCTTCCGCGTTCTGCTAGCAGGTCAGCTTCCATAATCGCGGGCAAATCTGAAGCACCACGTATTTGACGTAGTTCGTTGATCATAGCGGTAACATCCATACCCATACGGAACATGGCTTCTGCTTTCATCAAAAATGCATCAGCATATCTGTAATTTACGATATGTCTTCTGCGATCTCCACCCTCTTCGTTTGGGTGGTACTTGATTACCCTAGTTCCTGCGGTTTCTAAAATCGAATTGTCGGCAGGGGCAACGAACTCAGGTTGTTCAACTTCTTTTGAGAAAACTAGTGGAGGAGAACCTACATCTTCCCTGGCATCGGCCGGAGTTCCATCTCTGTTGAACTGCTGACCAATGAGGAAACCATACCCTATGGCCAAGTTTTGATCGTCTATGGTCGCCGGGTCTGGAACAAAACCTCTGCGCTCTTCTTGCCCATCTCCTACATAGTTGGTCTCTGGTGCACCTTCAAATAGGTCATAAAACTCAGCCAAAGTGGAGAAACCGTTCCATCCTCCTTGCTCGGCGTCCTGCCCCGCTACCGGAACAGTTTGAGAATAATGTAGGGTATTCCATGTTCTTGGGCCGGTGTCCGCCGGCGACCACCAAATGGTTTCCACATCATTGCTAGGTCTGAAAATATCGAAGAATTCTCCAGAGGCGGCAAGGCTGTAGCCATCAGCGGCGATACCATCTACAGCATCTACGACTGCTTGCATATCGGCCGCTTCAGGAGAGCTATCCAAATACACATGCTTATTCAAATATACCTTGGCCAATAAATGCCGGGCAGCAGCTTGGGTAGGAGATGATTTACTTGAAATACCATCGCCAGAGGTTACCTGGGGTAAGTCCAGAATAGCAGCATTTAAATCGGAGACTATACTGTCTATAGCTACTTGACCGGTCAATACCACAGGGATTGCGCTATTTGGTAGATTTACGTCCCTATATGGAACTTGTCGCCACATGTCTAAAATCCAATGCATTGCCCAAGCTCTATAAAAACGGGCTTCCGCTTTGAGCTGTGTAACGTCACCACCAGCGGTATTAACGCTCTGTGGATTAATGATTCTGGTAGCGTTTATAGTGACACTGTTCAGCGCTTGCCAAGAGTTTTGAATATCGGAAAGTTCCGAATTCCAAGTTTGTCGATGAATGGATAACCAACGGCCATTATCTCCCCAATCCGATGCTCTTGTGGGAACAATGAACTCATCTGTAGACACTTCATTGAGGGCATAAAGGCCATCTTGGTTGCCCAAGTTTCCTCCAGCTATAATGTTGGAAATATTTGCTACTTCTCCTTGAACGTTTGCCACTCCGGCAAAGCCATCACTGATAAACGAATCCGTAGGTTCGATCTCCAGGTCGGAACAGGAGACCAAAGCTGCAATCGGAAGCGTTAAACTTAAATACTTTACTATTTTTTTCATAATTCTATTTTTTTTAAAAGGTAACGTTTACACCTAAGGTATAAGTTCTTGGCCTTGGATAGGCAAGGTAATCGATAGAAGCGGAAGGCAATCCGTTCAATGGAATATCCGAAGTGCTTACTTCAGGATCGATTCCGCTGTAGTCGGTGATTAAAAACAGGTTCTGCCCTGTGGCACTCAATCGCATGCTCTTGAACGTGCCTTCACCACTCAAAGGTACATTATAAGAAATGGAAGCGTTTTGAAGCCTTACAAAATCTCCTTTTTCTAAAAAGAATGTACTAGGGTTTTGAGAGGAGGGAGCTATACCGCTACTTACGATACTTTCTAAGTTGTTTCTACCTCCGATTTGAGGAGTAGCGAATAAGGCATTTGCCGTATTGTTGTATACATAAAAGCCAAATTGTCCAGAGAAATATAAGGATGCGTCCCAGTTTTTGTATCGTGCACTGGTGCTAAACCCAGAAATGATGGTAGGAAGCCCGGACTTGTCCAATATGGTCGGGTCGGTTTCTACATTTAGATTCTCGTCTACCAAACGCAATTCATAAGTATAAAGCGACTTACCATTGGTCAGCACCTGTGAGGTGGAATTGGTCAAACCTTGTCCATAAAGATTTCCAGCTTGAATGTTAGGACCATTGTAATCGGTAAGTTCGTTGTCGTTAAAGGAGATGTTGAAATTGGCATTCCAATCAAAATCTTCTGCGCGAACGAGGTCATAATCCAACCCAAGTTCAAGACCCTGGTTGACAATGGTGCCATCAATATTTTGGAATACAAAGGGCGAAGTCGCCGGTTGTACCGCTGGTAGGTTCAGCAAAATATCGGTAGTCTCTTTACGGTATACATCAATAGTACCACTAAAACGATCGCTGTCGAAACCAAAATCAAGTCCGAGCCCAAACTGAGTGGTCTCTTCCCATTTTAAATCAGGATTCGCGAAGGATACTTCCGCTGTCGCAGGAGCGGTCAACTGCGAGTTGGAAGAAATACCCAAAGCATTTCCTGCAGGTCCATTCCTCCATCGTGTACGATTAACAAAGTTTCCGTAACCCAAACCGTCTTGGTTACCGGTAATACCCCAACTCAAACGCAATTTTAACGTAGAAAAGGTTTCGTCACTAATGAAGTCTTCCTGGTTTAACTTCCAAGCAAATGCGGCAGAAGGGAAGTAGCCATATTGATTGTTGCCACCAAATCGGGACGAACCATCCGCCCTAAAAGTAGCGGTAAACAAATATTTGTCCTGTAGGGTATAATTCAAACGTCCAAAAAAGGATTGCAGCTCATCGGTATTGTCAAAAGTATCTACCGCAAAGGCAATAATCGGAATACTAGGTAAGCTTCCAGTAGTTTCGTTAATACCGGGGAACAAGCCTAAAATTCGAAAAGCGTTGCCCGCTTCCGGTTGGTCCTCAAAGGTACCGATACCGTATGCCTGATAATTGCTCGCCAAATTACGGGTTGCATTATACGTCTGATCGGTAACATTGATGATGTCGTTAAGGTCGGTTCTTCCTCCATATCCCTGACCTAAAATATTGGCGCCAGAACGGTTGAAATCCTGAAAAGAATACCCAGCAAGTACGTCAAATTTTGAATTTTCGTTTTCCTTTTTATAGTTCACGGTAAGTTCGACCAGTTTATTTTCGGTATCCAGATTACCTATAGCAGCACGTCCATTTCCAGGAGCGCCATTCGCGAAACCATTAATCCTTGGTCCAACTACCTGCCCTCTAAAGGAATCGGAAGTATCCAAACCTAGGTTCAATTTTGCGGATAACTCATCGGTGAAAGCATAATCAAAAGAAAGGTTTCCTAAAAAACGGTTAGTGTTGGTATTGTCGTCATAGAAGGCTAATAGGTTCGCTGGATTTCGATCAGGATCGGCACTTGACAAAGGGTCTGCTGGCCTGGTCGGATTAGAATAATATGCTGCTGCCAAAAGGTCACCGGTACTTCCCGAAGTTCTACTTACGAAAGGAGCTCTGTCGTTAATTCGGGAGATAGTTGCTTGTAAACCTACTTTTAACTTATCGTCCAAAAAGCGGTGGTTGGCGTTTATTCTTCCCGTAATCCTTTCCAGATCCGTGTTTTCAATAACACCGAACTGTTTGGCATAACCAAAGGTAGCCCGGATGTTTCCTTTTCCGTAGTTTAAGGAATAGGATAGGTTGTTGTCCGTAGAGGCACTGGTACGGAAAATATATTCCTGCCAGTCCGTAGAGGAACCTAAGTCCGCTCCACCTCTTTCCCGAAACTCATCGGCACTGAGCAAATCATATTGATTGGCTACTTGCGCGATGTTCAGGTTGGTGCTAAAATTAAATTGTCCTTTTGCGCCGCCGGCCTTACCGGATTTGGTGGTGATTACTACAACACCATTGGCACCCCTGGAACCGTAAATTGCGGTTGCAGATGCGTCTTTCAAGACACTCATGCTTTCAATATCGTTCGGGTTCAAGAAGTTCAACGGGTTTTTGGAACCACTGGTTCCTGCCCCAACATCGGCACCGGAAGCGGAAACGCTTTCGTTCGATACGGGAACTCCATCAATTACGAAGAGTGGGCTGTTGTTTCCACGTACGGAACCGGTACCACGAATTCGCAATGAAATTCCGGCCCCTGGCTCACCACTGGACTGTGTAATCTGCACACCAGCGGTCTTACCTTGTATCAACTGTTCCGGAGATGATATGATACCGCCGTTAAAGTCTTCCGCGGTTACGGAGGAAACCGCTCCCGTTGCATCTTTTACAGTGGTGGTACCATAACCGATGATTACAACCTCTTCCAGTTGTTCGGCATCTTCCTGTAAGGTAACCGTAATGTTGGTTTGGCCATTTACCGCTACTTCTTGCGAGGTGTACCCGATGTAGCTGATCACCAATGTGGCGTCACTTTCGGCACTGATGGTGAAATTTCCATCAAAATCGGTTTGTGTACCGGTGGTCGTACCCTTTACAACGATACTGGCTCCTGGTAACGGGCCGCTAGCGTCTGATACAGTACCGGACACTTCCTGTGCCTGCGTTAGTCCGAAGCACAAAAATGCCCCTACCAACAGCAAACTTTTTAAGAGTGTAATCTTCATAAACTGTTAATTTAAAGTTGAGTTAATTTAAAATTGAGCTAATTCCAAGCGTTAAAAATATGTAAATTGTTTGTTAATACTAGGTTTGGTCAGTGTTAAGGAGTTACGCAAACGGTTTCGTGTTGATAACTTTCTTAATTTAACACAATATCAATCACATCTTATTATAATTATGGTATTCGTATTTAGGGCACACCGCAATTAGGTAATTCGCAATTAACGACAAATATAACATTTTTTCCCTTTGTTCAGGGTTTTGCTTAATTTGTTAAACCAAATAACGAAAGTAGGAAAAGTATGCTGTGCCATAGAAATGTTTACTTTTACGATTACTACCAATGACTTTTAGATTTTGAAACAAAAAATAACATTAAAACACATTGCTAGGGAATTGGATGTTTCGATCTCTACCGTTTCCAAGGCATTAAAGAACAGCGAGGAAATCGGCAGGGATACCAAAGAGAAAGTTCAGGCGTTCGCCAAGCTTTACAATTACAAGCCGAACAACATCGCGATCAGCCTTAAAAACAAGCGTACAAAAAACATCGGGGTTATTATCCCGGATATCGTCCATCATTTCTTTACCACCGTTTTTAGGGGCATCGAGAAATATGCAAATGAACAAGGCTACAACGTCATCGTTTGTGTTTCCGATGAATCTTTTGACAAGGAGGTCATTAATATGGAATTGTTGGCCAACGGCAGTATTGACGGTTTCATTATGTCGCTATCGGCCGAAACACAACAAAAAAACGACTTCAACCATTTAAAGGAAGTTACGGAGCAGGGCGTACCATTGGTATTGTTCGATAGGGTTACCGATGAGGTGGCTTGCGATAAAGTGGTCATCGACGATTTTGAGATATCCTATAAGGCAACCAAGAACCTGATCAAAAACGGTAGAAAAAGGATTGCGCTGGTAACGACCGAGAATTACTTTAACGTAAGTAAAAAAAGAGCCGAAGGATACACAAAGGCCTTAATGGACAATGGTATAGCGGCGAACGAGGCTTTGGTTTTAAAACTGCCCTACAATGGAGAGAGCGATACCATTATCGATGCTTTTTTTGATGCGCATGACATTGATGCCGTACTTTGTGTGAACGAAATTTTTGCGATTACCTGCATGCGGGCGGTCCAAAAAAAGGGCCTGCGGATACCGGAAGATATTTCTTTTATCGGTTTTACCAATGGTATTTTATCGCGCTATGCGACACCTACGCTGACCACGGTGGAACAGCATGGCGAGATAATGGGCGAGGTCGCCGCGAAAATGTTGATCGAAAGGGTGGAGGACGATATCGATGAGGAGGAGGAGAACTTTAAAACGGAAGTGATAAAGGCAACATTGATAAAAAGGGATTCTACCTCTTGAGTTGAACTTACCTTACAATGTTATTCCAGTTCAATGATCAGGCAACTGTTCGGTTGAATGCTCAACACACCTTCCGCTTCGATCCATGTTCCCGATAAAATGGCAGTCCCCTTGATGTTCGGTGGGATGATTTCCGAATACGTACTAAGGTCGAGTTGTACCGTTTTTGGATTTTTATTGAAAGCGACCATCACCTTTTCGGTGTCGTTATAGCGAAAAAAGACATATACTTCTTCCTCCCCTTTGGGAGCAAAGTGCAGTAAGTCGCCTTGGTGTACTACAGTGGCGTTTTTTCGCCAACTTAAAAGGGTTCGTACGAATTGTTGGGTCTCTTTTTGTATATCGGACAGGCCTTTCCCATTAAAAGCATTCACCGTGTCGCCTTCCCACCCACCGGGAAAATCGGAACGGATGACCCCGTGCCCGGTCGTTCCCGGGTTTCCCATTAAAATTTCCGTACCGTAATAGAACTGGGGAATGCCCCTTACGGTAGCGGTATACACCAACGCCATTTTAAACTTGTTTAGGTCCTCGTTCACTTGGGTGTAAATCCGGCTCATATCATGATTGTCGGGAAAGACAACCAAATTGTTCGGATCGGGATACAGATAGTCCTGTCCCAAGGCCTCATAAACATCGATCCATGACGATTGCCAGGTTTTTTCATTGTTCAGGGATGTGACCAGCGCGTTTTGTAAGGGGAAATCCATCAAGCTTTTTAGGGAGGAGGTATAGTTATTGGGATTTTCTTTTCCTGCCTGCCAATACGAGACCATGGTGGGGCGGATGACCCATTCTTCCCCGACAATAGTAAAGTTAGGGTACTCGGTCATCACAGCTTTGCTCCAATCACTCATAAAATACATGTCGGGATAGGGGTAGGTGTCCATGCGAATACCGGAAATACCGGAGTATTCGATTCACCATAAGGTGTTTTGAATAAGGTATTTGGCCAAGCTGGGATTGCGTTGGTTCAAGTCGGGCATTGTAGGAACGAACCACCCATCAAAAAACTGTTTACGGTCCAAGGCGGACGCATGGGGATCTAGAATTACGGTCTTTCTATGATTGGTCCCCGTATATTTCGGCCATTGGTTGATCCAATCCTCAGAGGGAAGGTCGTTCATCCACCAATGATCCGACCCACAATGGTTGACGATCATATCCATTATTACCTTAAGGCCTTTTTCCTTTGCATTGGTACAGAGCGCCTGAAAACTTTTGTTGTCACCAAAGCGCGGGTCTACCCGATAAAAATCGGTGGTTGCATAACCGTGGTAACTGTACTCCTTCATATTATTTTCAAGGAGCGGGTTGCTCCAGAGCGCGGTAAACCCCAGGTCTTTAATGTAATCCAGATGGGCCGAAATTCCAGCGATATCGCCACCATGTCGTCCGTTGACGTTGGTACGTTCCGCTTTTTCTTTCATCTCCCCTATCGAATCGTTCATGGGGTTTCCATTGGCGAAACGATCTGGGGTAATCAAGTAAATGGCATCCGAACTATCAAAGCCTTGTATTTGATCTTGTTCCGGTTTTCTTTTTAATATGGGATAGGGGACTGTCTTTGGTGAGGTCCCTTTTTTGGAAAGGACAAATTCTAGGTTTCCCGGTAGGGTGCCATTTTCGATTATTATGGTCGCAAAAATATAATTTGGGTTGGAGGGCCGGGCTACCGCTTTCAACTGTATACCAATATAATCTTCAAGGGTAAGGTCGTAGGTGCCTATGTCAGCTCCGTAAAACATGATTTCCACTTCGTTATGGACCATGCCCGACCACCAATTGGGAGGTTCTACCCTTATCTTCCCTTGCCCAAAAATAGAGAGACAGCACATTGCAAAAATGGCAAAAAGTACGCCTCTCGGTAGTGCCATTCTTTTAATCTGCCTTAAACTGAAACACTTCGGAAGGAGCTCTGTTCCCCGCTGCGTCGGTGGTAACGACCCTCCAGTAATACACCGTGCCCGCAGCGGCTTCAAAGGTGTAACTGCTCTCCGCGGTATTTTGCAAGGAGGTTGCGGGAGGATTATTTTGATCGAGCACCAATTCGTAAGAAACAATGTCATCGTCAATATCGGTCGATTCCCAACTTAAAACGACCGCACCCGCGGCAACACTTTCCCCTACCCGTGGGGTTATTGCCTCAGCGGGAAAAGGGGAGTGGTTCGTTACAGGAACGCCGGCATTATAAAATTTGTAAACACTGCTTTCCCCTATTTCAGCCGTGCCTGCCGCTCTAGAGGTTACAAACCAGGAATAGGGAACACCACGTTCGATAATGATTCCCGTTTCAGCATTTCTGGTTTCCACGTCCAGCGTATTCCCCGTATTCAGATTTTTTACGCTAACGGTGTAAAAATCGGTGTTTTCCGAAGCGTTCCACTGAAAGACCACCTCACTTTGGGTTTCCGATATCAGGGTGCCTTCATTACATTCGGTATTGTCCTCGGGAAAAATGAGGGAAGCTGCCGATGGGGGCAAAGTAGCCTCGGGGGGAGTTACCTCTCCGCCATCATCGCTTCCGCCACAGGCAATACATAAACTTATTGCCAGTATTTCCAGAACTGTATTTTTAAACTTTTTCATTTGTCTAATTTTTTAAAAGGTAAGATGTCTTCAATGGCCAAAGTCGGTCCCTTATTTTACTATTTTTAAAAATACCGTTTCATCGGGCATTTGAATTTTTGCCAGATACACGCCACGGCTCAAACGGGAAACGTCGATTTCAATTTCTCCGTTGCTTGTTGGGTACGTATCCGAAAGAAGCACCCGTCCGTCCAGGCTGCTCAATTCCAAAAGCGCATCAACGGGAAGCTGTCTTCCTAAGGAAACAAACAATTTATCCCCTTTGATCGGGTTGGGATAGGCACGTACTTCCTCGCCCAAAACCAAGCTTTTTTCGTAAATGCCCTGGCAGTCTTTCCCCGTTTTGACCTGAAGTTTGTTGGCCCCTGACTTTAGATCAAGGGTATACGTGGAATCCGTGGTCGTAAAAACGATATCGTTCAAAGTAATCCAATAGCGGTTTCCTCCTTTAAGTTCCAAGGTAAGTTGTTTCGATGCCGTATTCACTTTTGACAATACCGAAAGATCTTCGGGTTCGGAAACCGTCAACTCAAAACACTGCTCATACCCATCAATGCCGGCTACCGTAATGCAGGCCTTATAATCGCCAGCGGGCAAATCGTTAACGCTGGCTTCTTCGGTAAAGGCCGTTGTGACTTCTTGTGCCCCGCTAAGGCTAAGGGTGTAGTCGTAGGTGGCGGCAGCAGCAATAGCGATGCTGCCATTGTTGCTGTTTCTACAGGTTTCATCGGTTACGATTACGGTAAAGTTATCCGCCGCTAGGCTAAATATTTCGCAGCCCGTCACATCAACAGTAGTACCAAAAGGTGTATCGGGGCAACTATCATTTAGGTCGGATACCCCATCTTCATCGGCATCCGGGGGATTGTTGTTGGGAAATACACCGGAAGGGTTGTTACCGAAAATTCGGAACGCGCCCGGCTGTAACAGTATTTCCTTGTTGGTGTCCGTGACGTAGTATTTTTTATTGTCCTCCAAAAATTCATACCATACCCCGCTTTCTTGAAACGAAGGGGCGATGCGTTGTGGTGTGGTTCCAAAGTTCCCGATAATGGTCACAAATCCTATTTCGGTATCGGAGGCATTGGGATCGGTCAATTGGATTTTCTTTAGGCCGCTGGCCTCACCGAGGTCCAAAGTGAAGTCGGTGGTCTCAAAAATCGGTTCGTTCGTACGAAGACGGATAAGATCGGACCAAACATCGTAAATTGCTTTTCGGGCGGGAACATCAAAATATTCCCAGCGGATGGGTTTGTTGCCTACCCTTCCATTAAAGTCAATGGAAACCTCGTAACCAAGTTCACCAAATTGCCAGATCATCTTAGGGCCGGGAACGGTAAAGAAAAAAGCCCCCGCGGTCTGCATGCGTTCCAATGCGGTATCGAGTAGCTTTACGTCGTAGTCTCCCTCGGCATTTCCGAACTCTAAATTTTTGAACATT
Source organism: uncultured Flavobacteriaceae bacterium (assembly GCA_947500445.1). Classification (GTDB taxonomy): domain Bacteria; phylum Bacteroidota; class Bacteroidia; order Flavobacteriales; family Flavobacteriaceae; genus Pelagihabitans. Next base: position 161,488 of record CANMSB010000005.1, read on the forward strand.
AAACGTTCCTCGTCATGACTTTCCATATAGGAAACCGCGGCAGGGTTGTCAAAACCTTTCTCTTGGGAGGAAACCGCTGAAAAATTGGAACTGTTTCCTGCATGAAAGCCCAATGTTGCCTCGTTATATGGCCCTGTTTGTTTGTTCCATAGCATGATGCCCTTACCTTCGTCCAAACGGTAATCGGCCCATTGCTTTTCTTCTTCTATACCTCCCAAATGTTCGAAGATGACGTAGAAGTCTTCATCGGCTTCCCATTGGTTGTCGGCATATCCCTGCAGTACTTCAATACGGTCGTTTTGCGTTGCACTGGTACAGGCATCGTCCGAGGCGGCACAGTTCTGGGTGAAACCTTTGGTGAGGTCCCAACGCATCCCATCGATGTTGAATTCCTCAATCCAATAGGTTACCGTGCGGTTTACGTAGTCTTTTGTTGCTTGACTTTGGTGGTTGAAGTCGTTAAAAACGCTGAACGAATGTGTAGCAACGGGATTGAAAAACGGATTTTCCGCTGACGCCTGGCCTCCCGTTCCGCCGTTGTCGGTATTCCACATTCGGTAATAGGGATGTTGCCCCGTAGCATGGTTGTAGACCACATCGATAAATACCGCTATTCCCCTGGAATGGCATTCGTCTATAAATGCTTTAAAAGCATTTTTGGTGCCGTAGTACTTGTCCAGTGCCATGTGAAAAGAGGGGTTGTAGCCCCAGCTTTCATTGCCGTCGAATTCGTTCACCGGCATCAATTCGATGGCGTTGATGCCCATATTTTCAAGATAGTCCAACCGCGCGCTTACCGCATCAAAGCTGTGTAGTTCATCAAAATCCCGGATAAGCAGTTCGTAAATGACCAAATCGGTCTTTTTTGGCCGCTCATAATCCGTTGCCTGCCAAATGTAAGGCGCCTCTCCGGTACGAAGCACGGTTATGGCCTGCGATTGGCCCGCGGGATATTCGGGAATGTTGGGGTATGTGGTTTCGTCGATAAAGTTGTCGTTTCCAAAGCCATCCAGGACCAAGGTGGAATAGGGATCCGCAATTTTCAGGCTGAACTCGACGGCAAATTGGTACAAATGATCAAAATCGGGCACAAGGCCGTTCAAGGTGATCCAAAAACGGTCCTGCGAAGGGTCTTTTTGCATCAAATAACTATCGTCGATCTGCCAATCGTTAAAGTCGCCGATGACATGCACAAAATCCTTGCCCGGGGCATACAACACCAAGGTGGCCGTGGTAGGGTCGTTGGGGTCGAGGTTGAGCCCGTCCAACAGACCGGAAGGTACGGGCGCCTCTTGTACCTGTGGTCGAATAACGACCTGAAAACTGTTGTTTACCGTTTGGCCATTATTTGTCGTTTCCAGCTCAAAAACCGTGTTTTCCGTGATGTTGGTAGCAGTATAGCTATACTCGGTAGCGGCGGCCGTGCTGCTGTTGATCTGGAGCCCATTGGCGTTTAAAACAAAATCGGAGGCGAGCGAGGCAGTGGCGGTAATAAGCACACTTTCTCCCGCGTCCAATACGACCGGGTTTTCGGTAGGACTGGTCAGATTGACCTGGAACGCACCGACCGAAACAACATTGTCCTGGGTCTTTTTATCGCCATTGCCGTCTTTTGCCTTTACCAGCATTCCTATACGGTCGATACCAGTAGCATTGTAAAAGGTTGTCGGGGTAATAGTGATGCTAAAGGTGCCATCTCCGTTATCGGTCATTTTTTGTTGCTCGTCGGAATCTCCCCATTCGCCATTAGTAGGGGAATTGATGGCGTTGGTGGCGGTAGGACTGTCGTAATACCATGCCCATAGGTACACATCGGATACTTCCCACAGGTCGGTATCGATACCCGCAACGGTAATCGTTATTTCTTGATCTTCATCAAAAGCGGTAGGGACTATGGTAAAGGTCCCTTCCTGTTGTTGGGCATATGAAAACCCTATGAAGGATAGTAGACAGAGAAGTATTGCTTTTTTCATAGATAGTGTGCTAACGGGGTGTTTGAACTTTTTCAATGTGGAAAAGGGAAACGTTCCACTTTTCCGGATTTGGCTCCAAAACGTTCCCGAAACCATTAGGAGGCCATTTATAGTGTAACATCGGCTCCGCTTAGGCGCGCTCGATCGTTTCAACTTTAAAAAGGGCCGCACAGCGGCCCTTTGTTTAACTCAATCTTAGTTTTTTACCAAGGTATAGGAATAAGCTCTTGGATTGCTTAGGTCGAGGGTTACGGTATAGTTGCCATCTTCGGGAATGGTGATGTTCCTTCCGTTGAACTGTAATGATCCATTTTCGTCGTTATCACCCAGATTAAGTGACCAAGCATCGTTAGCTCTAAACTTTAAACCGTTGTCGGGAGCTTCTTGTGCTACGAGGTCAATGGTTATCGACCAGGTTTGTGACGTAGCATCGTATGTCATATCATGGTCTTGACCTGGTGTGCCGTCAGGACCTGCAGGCCAACTTAAAGGAGTTGCGTTTCCGGTTACCGCCCAAGAGGTTTTCTCCAAAGAATAGGTGAGCGCTTCCAGATCGGCTTTAACAAGATAGTAACCAGCGGTACCATCCGGGGTGCTGCAGTTTACTTCTCCCTCTTGTTCTATGGTTCCGCTGTAAGACCCGTCAGTTTCTCCGGTATCGCCATAATCCCCATCAAAGTTTTCGTTCGTTGGCAAGAACTTGTACTGGGCATTTTCGGCATCGATGTTTACAAAACCTTCAAAATCGGATGCTCCTTCAGAGGAAGGTGCCAAGGGTACAGCATTGGCGGGGGTCCAATCATCGCCGTATCCACTGGCATTTAGGAAGCTTCCGACGACGTATAGCATTTCTGGTACCATCGCCTCCGGCTCTTCCTCCTCTTCCGGTTGTTCTTCACCGCCGGTGCCCTCACCGGAACCTTCGCCCAAAACAATTGTTTTGTTAACGGTATCCACTGTTAGCAAGTAGGTCCCCGGAGTACCGATAAATCGGAAGTTGTTATCACCGTCCAAACCGTCTTCGAAATTTTCGTTGATGGTATAGCCTTCGCCTGCGTAGAAAGGATAGTTTTGTCCTGAGGCCCAATCGCCTTCCGTCAAAAAGAAACGGAACGTATCGTTGGTAAGGTTAATGTTTGCGCTATATACTTGGTCAACACAAGTAAATTCGATCGGGCTGTCCCAGTTCCAACCTGCATCTACGGCACCCGCTCCTACTACCCAAATGGAAGGACAGTTTGGTACCGGAGTACCTTCTTCGGCGGTTTCGATCAAGGTAATGTTCAGCGTAACGGTTTCGGAAATGGAACTTGTAGTAGTTTGTCCTTCTCCGGTACCTGCAAAGGCTTTTACCCTAAAATGGACCTTGCCCGTATTTCCGGCCTCACTATCCGGATCTTCATCCAGTCCGAGGTCGTTTTTGGCAATCTCCATCAAGGTGCCTACGGAAACGGCATAATTGGTTTCGGAAAGGCTACCTGAAACAAAATCTTCCCGATTTTCGTCAAAGTTACCGGTGGTCGACCATTCGACGCGATAACTTACTTCGGTGGGAACATTAAAAGCGACCGGACTCCATACCAGCCGTTCCGCCACATTTCCTGCGGTTTCTGCGGAAAGGAGGTACTCATCGGAAACCGTTGAGGTAAGTGCTACGGTATTGCCGGGTTGCTGAAGGGTGAATTCAGGGACCACATCATCATTTTCACAAGCTCCGATAAACAATGCCATCAGAAAAAGCGAGCAATACGTAAAGGTGTTTTTGATGAAAGTTTTCATAGTGTAATTTTTATTTAGTAACCAGGGTTTTGCTTTAAGTTAGGGTTGGCTTCCAGCGCCTGCAGCGGCACCGGAAAAAGTCTGTAGGTATCGGGAATGGCGGTACCTTGTTGGGTATTCCCCTTCCAGGGCCATATATAGGTACTCCCCGTAAATCTTCCAAAACGAATAAGGTCCGAACGTCGGTGTCCCTCTAAGTTGAGTTCTCGGGCCCGTTCGTCGATAATAAAATCGAGGGTAAGGTCTTCCATGGCGATGGTGCCGGCGTTCGAACGTTCGCGAACGGCATTCACATATCCAAGGGCCGTTGCCATATCGCTACCCGTTGCATTGCGCAACGCACATTCGGCATACATCAAATAGGTATCGGCAAGCCTAAATAAAGGAAAGTCGGTACTAGAGAAATCCGTTTCTGGCAATGAAGCTGTAAATCCGGAATTTCTAAATTTTACCGAAGGGTAGCCGTCGGTCCATTCCCGGTAGTCGTTCATTTCAAAATTGTGGCCTTCCGTCCAAAAGAGGGATGCACGGTCGTCCGTTGCGGTTTCCAAATCACCATAAAGACTATACCATGCCTTGGAGGAACGGTGGCCTGCCCATCCCTGGGTGGCGCCAAATTCCCCGATAGGTACGGTGGCGGTGTTCAAACTTCCGTTTACGATGTAAGTGGTGTTTCCAAAACTTTGACTGCTTACCGCGTCCGCGATCAATGGAAATATGATTTCTGGGGAAGTTTCATTATCGCCGGAGAAAATGCTTCGGAAAGAGGGTGCAAGGGTGTAACCGCCATCGTTGATTACCTTGGTAAGAACGCTTACCGCATCGGTATATCTGGCCTCGCCTACATATACCTCTGCGTTCATATACAGTTTGGCCAATAGCATTTGAACGGCCGACTTGTTCGCCCTGCCGTATGAATTGGTCTGGGCAATGTCGAGTTCGGCGGCCAATAGTTCGCTTTCCACAAAATTGAAGAGCTCGGTACGTGTGGCCTCTGGAAGCGGGGCCGATGTTCCGATGTTTTCCTCAGTGGCCAAAACCCCTTTTCCAAAACAATCGATCAGGTAATAATAGGCCAAGGCCCTTAAAAATTTTACTTCGGCGATGACCCCTTCCTTATTTTCGACATCTACCGATCCTAGTACGGAGAGCAGATTGTTGGCTTGGGGAATGGTATAATAGATACGGTTGTACAGGTAGCGAAAGAACTTGTTGTTTTCGTCCCAGTTGGAAGTGGTGGTCAGTTGATCCAGACCATCGTCCCCCCAACGGTTTTTCATGGCATCGGCCGTAAAATCCTGTAGGTTGATAATACCACGAAGAAATGGTGATTCCCCCGCATTATCGCTAATGTCGGAAGATGTTGGCCCAGTAGGTCCCGATAGGGCAAAGGACGCGTACAAACGCGATAATATTCCCGAAACCGCATCTGGATCTTGTGCGAGCAAATCTTCCAAAGAGAGCTCTACCAAAGGCTCCGTATCCAGGTCGTTCGTACAACTTTGAATGAACGTACAAACGCATAAAAGGGTTAAGACTATTTTTTTCATTGTGCTGTTTTTATTTGTTTTTAAGGTTGGATTCCCTGAAACAGAAAGTTTCCAACAGTTTTTCATAGCATTATAAGGTACTAAAAGTCAACGTTCAACCCAAATGTTATCGAACGCGGTCTGGGATAAAAGTTATTGTCGATCGCATTAAAGTTCTCAGGGTCTTGTCCGGAATAGTTGGTAACGATAAACGGATTGTTGACCACACCGTAGATGCGTATGGAAGCATCTTTGATCACTTGGTCCAGTCGATAGCCCAACACAATGTTCTCGCACCGGAGAAAAGTGGCATCCTCTAAAAAGTAATCCGAAAAGGGTACATTTCCTTGAATGTCGACAAAGTTAAAATTGGCGGCACCGGAATAGAAGTCCAATACATTGTTCAAGCTATTGGAATTAAGGGGTATGGCACGGTTCACCCATCCTGAGGTGAGCCTTCTGGCGTTGTATACCTGACCACCGATCTGACCTCTGAAACTAGAGGAAAAATCGAACTTTTTCCAGTTGAAGTTAAATCCAAAACCATAGGTCCAATTGGGGCGCAACGGTTTAAAGTAGCGATCATCGTTATCAACGGTACCATCGCCATTAAAATCGGCAAAAGCGCCATGGATCGGGTTTCCGGAACTATCGTAAAGCTGGCGGAACACCCAAGCGGAATACGGTTGAAAACCTACGGCATGGTAACCGATATTTACCCCGGTACCGGTAGGGATTCCCGAATCCGTGGCAATGATCCTGGTAACATCTTGCAGGTCGGTTACTTCGGCCCGGCTGTAAGCGAGGTTGGAAAAGATTTCCAAACTGGTATTTTCGGTGTCAATGGCCTTTATGTTCAAATTGGTCTCAAAACCTTTGCTTTCCGTTTCGCCTACGTTTTTGGCAAATTGATCTGTCAATCCTTGTCCCGGGGCTACGGGAACCAGTGCCAGCAAATCCGAGGTTTCCCGGTAAAAAATATCAAAAGAACCATTGATCATACGGTTTTCCAACAGGCCAAAGTCCAAGCCCGCATTATAGGTGGTGGTCTTTTCCCAGGTCAGATCTTCGTTAAACGGGGTCGCAGAGTAAATATTGGTGCCGGGAAGATACTGGCTGGTGCCCGAACCTACTTGAAAAAGAGGAATGGAAGGGTAAAAGCCGACCCCTGCGATTCCGGTAATGTCCTGTTGCCCGGTCTGTCCCCAGCCCAATCGCAATTTCATGTCGTAAAAGAACTTGGAGTCTGCCAGAAATGCCTCCTCGTTCAACTTCCAGGCAATTGCCGCGGCGGGAAAAATGCCCCATCGATTGTCCTTGGTGAAAAGTGAGGAGCCATCCGCCCGAACGGATAGGGTAACCAGGTACCGATCCATCAGATTAATGTTCGACCTTCCAAAAAAGGATTGTAGGTTCAACTCGTTAAAATAACGGTTGGAGGGGTTTTGTTCGTTTATTTGAAGCCGGCGCAGACCGGTTTCCGTATCGTATAAAAACTCGTCCTTGTTCCCATCGTTCCTAAAGTTCTGGTACAAGTATCCTCCCTGAACATCATAACTTTTCAGGAATCCCTTTTCAGGGTTTTTGGCGTATACCAAATACGCATCCATGGTCTTGTTGGTAATGCTCTGTCTTTCCCGATAGTTGACACCGGGGTTGAATACAAAGTTGGAATCGATGTCGTCGTTGCCATCTTCAAAACGGTAGGTGGCAAGGGCATTATCGGTAAAAACCTCTTCAATGTCCGCATCGGAAACCTCTAGGCCAAGATTTAAAACGGCCCTAAGTTCCGGTAAAAAGTGCATTTTGTAGTCTAGCTCAATGTTTCCCAATAGTTTTCGAACCTTCTCGGGGCGCGATCTTTGCAGTAAAAGCGCTAGAGGGTTGGTCTGTCCGTCTATTAAAACACGGGTGGGATCGTCCGCATCGTTAAGGATGGTGTTTTGATAGAACCCTCCAAATCGGTTGCCCGGGGAATTGTCAAATATCGGCTTGGTCGGATCCATATTTACGGCACCACCAAGGGCGCCCCCTTCATCCACGGCATTTTTTTCGGCGGCAATACCCTTTGCGTTGAAATCGATTTTAAGGTGGTCGTCGAATAAGGTGGGGGTCAATTTTAGAGAGGCGGTGTACCTTTCATAATCGTTGGTTTTTACCAATCCTTCCGTATTGTTGTACCCTGCGGAGAATCGTATCGGCAATTTTTCAAAGGCATTGGCGCGCACGCTGAACGAATGATCCGACGAAAAAGAGGTTCTGTATATGGCATCTTGCCAGTCGGTGTTATAAATGGTACGTTGCCCACCATTGTTTGGGTCGGGGGCACCGAGCAAGTTGCTGAACGTAGGGTGGAATTCGTTGATGAACCGGGTGAATTCCGTTCCGTCCATCAAATCGATTTTCCCGCTTACTTCCGATACGGTAACGTTAGTGGTAAAATTGAATTTAGGGGCGCCCGATGTCCCTCTTTTTGTGGTGATGATAATAACCCCGTTGGAAGCCCTGGAACCATAGATGGCCGAAGCGGAAGCGTCCTTTAAAATGGAAAAACTCTCCACATCGTTAGGGTTGATCAACGATAAGGGGTTTTGTACGCCCGCAGGATTTGTGTTGTCTATCGGTACTCCATCGATCACAATGAGCGGGTTGTTGTTGGCGCTCAATGAGGCACCGCCCCGAATTCTGATGTTCGGTGCCGAATCCGGCGCTCCTCCTGCACTGGTAATGCGAACGCCGGCGGCCTTACCGGTCAGTAATTGGTCAGTGGATACGATAGCCCCCTTGTTAAAATCTTCTACGCTTACGGCGGTCAACGAACCTGTAGCATCCTTCACGGTAGTGGTTCCATAACCGATGACCACCACCTCGTCCAACAACTGTGAATCTTCTTCGAGCACCACGTCCAATTGTGTTGCACTGCTCACCGCTACTTCTTTGGTTTTAAATCCTAAATAGGAGAATTGAAGTATGTCCCCCTCATTGGTGGTAATCTCGTAAAGTCCGTCGAAGTCACTGGTCGTTCCCGTCGCCGTTCCTTTTACCACAACATTTACCCCAGGCAGTGGTTCCCCAAGGTTATCCGTTACGGTACCGCTTACTTTTAGCTGCGAAAAAACCGCGATAGGAAGCGTTAAAAGTACTAGAAAAAGGTACTTTTTAGGTGATTTCATAATTTTAAAAAATTAATGGTTGTTTGTAATTTGATATTGTCACTGTCACTACTTCTCGGCGCCGAATGTATGTAAATATTATGTTAAATTACGGCTAAGTCATTGAGATACAGTTATTACAACGTTTTCATGTGAATAACTTTTGGTTTTGTTTAATCTTTTTAAAAAAGCACTCGTCATTGCCATTTTTCTATTTTTCGCTATAATTTTTGATAGCTTTGTAGTTTTTGAGCGCCGAAATTCGCAATACTGACAATACGTGTAGGCCGAAAAAGCAAGTGGGGAAGGTTCCCTCCGAACCTAAAACGAACGAAGATATTTTGTTATGAAACCTAAAATGACCCTTAAACGGATTGCAAAAGAGCTCGATGTATCGATTTCAACGGTGTCCAAAGCGCTGCATGACGACAAGGCCATAAGCAAGGATACCCGCGAGAAAATACAGGCTTTCGCCAAGTTTTATAATTACCGTCCCAATAATATAGCGCTGAGTTTAAAGAACAAACAAACAAAGACGATCGGGCTGATCATTCCGGAAATCGTCCACTATTTTTTTGCCAAGGTCATTGCCGGTATTGAAGCCGTTGCCAGCGCCAAAGGGTATAACGTAATTATAGGGGTGTCCAACGAATCGTTCGATAAGGAGGTGATCAACATGGACATGCTGGTGAACGGCAGTATCGATGGTTTTATCATGTCGCTGTCCAAGGAGACGCTTTTAAAACAGGACTACCATCATTTAAAAGAGATCATCAGCCAGGGAATTCCTATAGTAATGTTCGATCGGGTAATGCATGAGATCGCCTGCGATAAAGTGGTGGTCGATGATCGGGACAGTTCCAAAAAAGCGGTACAAAAACTTATCGATACGGGCAGCAAAAAAATATTGTTGTTGACCACGCAGGATTATATTAACATTGGTAGGTTGCGTACCCAGGGATATTTGGATGCATTGAAAGAAAACGATATGATGGCTAGCCCCGAGCTTATCGTAAAGATAAAGGACCAGACCGATGCAGAGCTATTGCGAAAAACGCTGGAGTCGGAGTTGAATCAAATTTTTGACGAAATCCCCGATATTGACGGTATTTTCGCCGTGAACGAAATATTTGCGATTACGGCCCTGAACGTGGCCCGGCAAAAGGGGATACGGATTCCGGAGGACGTTTCGGTCATCAGTTTTTCCGATGGGGTGCTTTCTCAAAACTCACGTCCCACCCTTACCACTATTAGTCAACACGGCCTGGAAATGGGCAAGAACGCGGCGAATATGTTGATACATCGCTTGGAAGTGGAGGAGGAGGAAGAGCAGTTTGAACTAAAGGTGATCAAAACCGAATTGATAGAAAGGGATTCCACCAAATGACTTCATGTCTTGGAAATCAAAAAGTGCTCCAAACCGTCCAAAAATGTTAAACACGGAACAAACTGCTAATTTGAATGTTCCAAAGAAGGGAGCAGATCGATTTTTTTTTATATTTGACCCATCAACGACTTTAACTACTTCTCACTAGTACTGTTTTTTTCAGATTGGCGCTAACAAAAAATGTATCCCTTTGGATTGCATGTGCACCATCAGGTAGAAAACTTCTCGAAAACTAAAATGGGGTCTTCCTTTCAAACAGTGTCGACCTACAGTAATAATCTAGAACAATAGTACATGAACACCACCGGATTTATATTCGACTTGGACGGCGTTATCGTCGATACTGCCAAATACCATTATTTGGCCTGGAAAAAATTGGCCGATGAACTCGGTATCGAATTTACGAAAGAAGATAATGAACAGTTCAAAGGGGTAAGCCGAAAACGTTGCCTTGAAATTTTATTGGAAATGGGCGGCCGTAGCGTTTCCCAAGAACAGTTCGATGCATGGATGGTCGAAAAAAATGAAGATTATCTGGCGCATATCGAAAAGATGGACGCGTCGGAAATTTTACCCGACGTCGCTAAAGTATTGGAACATCTGAAAAGCAATAAAACGCCCATAGCATTGGGGTCGGCGAGTAAAAATGCCAGGCCGATACTGGAAAAAGTGAAGCTTTTATCGTATTTTGATACCATCGTGGACGGCAATTCGGTTAGTAAGGCCAAACCGGATCCAGAGGTGTTCTTGATCGCGGCACAACAGCTGAATGTAGCTCCCGATCGTTGTGTGGTTTTTGAAGATGCCGTGGCCGGTATCGCTGCTGCCAATGCGGCGGAAATGGTAAGTATCGGTATCGGGGAATCCGACGTATTGCACGAGGCCGATCATAACTTCACCGATTTTACGGAAATAGACCTAACGTTTTTAGATGCGTTGGCAAATAAATAACAGCATATAATCAATTGACGGCATGTCATGGGCAAAACGGTTAGCCGTAGGTGCCCACTTATTTTTAAGCGTATGAATCAAGACTATATAAAAGCGGATGCTTGGAGTATCATAGAAGAGGGGTTCGATAAGGAACAGGTAAAATCATCGGAAAGTTTGTTCAGTATCGGTAACGGTGCCATGGGGCAACGTGCCAATTTTGAGGAACGGTATTCCGGTGATACCTTCCAAGGAAGTTATATTGCAGGAGTCTATTACCCTGATAAGACCCGTGTGGGTTGGTGGAAGAACGGCTACCCCGAATACTTCGCAAAAGTACTGAATGCCCCCAACTGGATCGGAATAGATGTGGTAGTGAACGGAACCGCTTTGGATCTGAACAGCTGTACGGAGATTTCGAATTTCCGAAGGGAGCTCAATATGAAAGAGGGATGGTATTCCCGTAATTTTCGGGCCACATTGCCGAACGGCATTGCGGTGCAAGTAGCGGTAACCCGTTTTTTAAGTTTGGAAATCGATGAAATAGGGGCGATCGCCTTTGAGGTAACTCCTTTGAATGACGATGTTGAGGTAGTCTTTGAACCGTATTTGGATAGTGGTATCAAAAATCATGACACCAATTGGGACGATCAGTTTTGGAACACCACCAAGGTAACTTCTATTGGAGCGCAGGCCTTTATCGCCGCGCATACCATGAAAACGAACTTTGACACCTGTACCTTTATGGAGTCCAAGGTGTATTACAACGGGCGCCATACGGACACTCCTTTCGAGAAAACCACGAAGGACACCTATGTTTCCCATCGCTATACCCAAAAGGTATCACAGGGCGATACCGTGGCGTTGCATAAATTTGGAGGGTACACCGTTTCCCGCAACTATGGAACGGGCGATTTGATCGAAGCGGCACAAGAAGCCCTTCAAAAGGCGACCGAATTGGGTTTTGAGTCCCTTTTAGAACTACAGCGCAACGCGTGGGCGACCATATGGGAAATGAGCGATATTACCATATCGGGGGATGTAAAGGCACAACAAGGTATCCGGTTCAATATTTTTCAACTCAACCAGACCTATCTCGGTACCGACAGCCGCTTGAACATTGGCCCAAAAGGGTTTACCGGGGAAAAGTATGGAGGAAGTACCTATTGGGATACCGAAGCCTATTGCATACCGTTCTACATGGCCACCAAGGACCAAAAAGTGGCCCGTAACCTGTTGCAATATCGCTACAACCATTTGCAAAAAGCCATTGAAAATGCCGAAAAGCTCGGCTTTTCCAATGGTGCGGCCCTATATCCTATGGTAACCATGAACGGGGAGGAGTGCCATAACGAATGGGAAATCACCTTTGAGGAAATACATCGGAACGGCGCCATAGCCTTTGCCATTTACAACTATTACCGCTTTACGGGCGACTATTCCTATATTCCCGAAATGGGACTGGAAGTGCTTATCGGTATCGCCCGTTTTTGGCAGCAAAGGGCTACCTTTTCTAAGGATAAGGACCAATATGTAATTCTTGGCGTAACCGGTCCGAACGAGTATGAAAACAATGTGAACAATAATTGGTATACCAATTATACGGCAAAATGGTGTATTTCCTACGCTTTGGAACAATTGCAAAAAGTAAAGGAGGAATACGCCCAAGACCATGCGCGTATCGTTACAAAAACCGGCATCACCGATTCGGAGACCGCTTTAATGAAAAAGGTTGCAGACAACATGTACTTCCCGAGATCCAAGGAGCACGATGTATTTTTACAGCAGGACGGGTTTTTGGATAAAGAACTGATTACCGTTGCCGATCTGGATAAAACACAACGGCCCATCAACCAGAAATGGAGTTGGGACCGAATTCTGCGATCGCCCTACATCAAACAGGCCGATGTGCTACAGGGCTTTTATTTCTTCGAAGACCATTTTACCGTTGAAGATCTGGAAAAACACTTCGATTTTTATGAACCCTTTACCGTACACGAGTCCTCCCTGTCACCTTGCGTGCACAGTATTCAAGCGGCGAAGTTAGATCGGATGGACCAGGCGTACGAATTTTACCTTCGAACGTCGCGTTTAGATCTTGACGATTACAACAAGGAGGTGGAAGAAGGCTTGCACATTACTTCAATGGCCGGTACCTGGATGAGTATCGTAGAAGGGTTTGGCGGCATGCGGATTGTTGACGATATGCTGTCCTTTGCCCCTAAAATTCCGGAGCAATGGGAGTCCTATTCGTTCAAGGTAAATTTTCGCGATCAAATCGTAAAAGTGATGGTCGAAAACCAAGAGGCCAGCTTTACCTTGGAAGGAACCCGGCCGTTGACCATACTATTGCACGGGAAACCTTTACATTTGAACCCGGAAGAAGTATCCACCCTGTAATATGGGACGGCAACTAGGATACATGGTGCTGTTGGGCTGTATACTGGCCTTGGGCTGTAAAACCGAAAAAGACAAGATGCAAAAGGAAGTTCCCGGCAAAAAAAAGCAGGTCGTTTACCAAGTGTTTACCCGTTTGTTCGGAAATACCAATACCGCCAACATCCCATGGGGAACCTTGGAGGAAAATGGGGTCGGTAAGTTTTCCGACTTTACCGAGAAGGCCTTACGGGAAATAAAGGCATTGGGCGTCACCCATGTTTGGTATACCGGTGTGCCGCACCACGATGTCATTACCGATTATTCGGAATACGGAATTTCCAATGACGACCCCGATATCGTAAAAGGTCGGGCAGGCTCCCCGTATGCCGTTAAGGATTACTACAACGTAAATCCCGATCTGGCCGAGAACCCTGCAGAACGACTTGCCGAGTTTGAAGCCCTGATCCAAAGAACGCACAAGGCGGGATTAAAGTTGTTGATCGATATCGTACCCAACCATGTCGCCCGAAATTACGAAGGTACTTCCACTCCCGAAGGTCTGGAACCTTTCGGTGCCAAGGATGATACCGGAGTAGCATACGCTAGGGACAATGATTTTTATTACATTCCCGATACCGTTTTTCAAGTGCCGGAATGGCGTAACGGCTATCGCCCACTTGGAGGGAAACCGCACCCCTTGGCAGATGATCGATTCAATGAAATTCCTGCCAAATGGACCGGAAACGGTTCCCGGTTGGCACGGCCCGATAGTAACGATTGGTACGAGACGGTAAAAATAAATTATGGGGTACGGCCCGATGGTAGCTATGATTTTGACGTGCTTCCCGATGGATACGATACCGAAAATGTAGCGGCACACTACCAATTTTGGTCGGATAAAAAGGTGCCGGGATCCTGGGTGAAGTTCAAGGATATCGCATTGTACTGGTTGGATAAAGGAGTGGATGGGTTTCGGTTCGATATGGCCGAAATGGTTCCCGTGGAATTTTGGTCCTACATGAACTCCCATATCAAAAATAAAAACCCCGAAGCTTTTTTATTGGCCGAGGTATATAACCCCGCCGAGTATCGAAATTATATTAAAAAGGGGAAAATGGATTATCTGTACGATAAGGTGGAAATGTACGATTCCCTAAAACATATCATGCAGGGCCATGGGTGGACGGACCATATTCCCGTTGTCAAGAGAAATACGGAGGATATCGAACACCATCTTTTGCATTTTTTGGAAAACCATGACGAGCAACGGATCGCCAGTCCCGATTTTGCCGGGGATGCGCAAAGGGGAAAACCGGCCATGGTGGTTTCCGCTACCATGACCACCGCCCCGATCATGATCTATTTTGGTCAGGAAGTAGGGGAACCCGCAGCGGAAGATGCCGGGTTCGGAAAACCCACAAGAACTTCTATTTTCGATTACATCGGGGTTCCGCACCATCAGCGATGGGTGAATAACAAAGCGTTCGATGGCGGACAGCTACACGAAAACGAAAAAGCGCTACGGGATTTTTACAAGCGTCTCTTGAACGTTACCCTTCAGAGCGGTGCATTGATGGGAGCCTATCAAGAACTTCATTTTTTTAACAAGGATCATACGGCCGGTTATGATCATCGGTTGCTTTCCTATGCCCGGTGGTCTTCAGAAGAAAAATTGATCATACTGTCCAATTTTGACGCCGAGAAGACCTATGATCTCGAATTTAAAGTGCCGGGCGACCTTCTTGAAAAATGGGATATGGCGGAGGGTACCTATGAAGTTGAAGATGCGCTGTATCACGGAAAAAACGAACTTGTCGTTGCTGACGGGGTCGGAAAGATCACCGTACAGATCGCTCCCCTGGAATCCTTTATTTTTACCATTAAATAAGTAACTTATGGGCAGGTATGCACATTGGGTCATTGCCGCCGTATTCATATTAAACAGTTGTATGGACGTACATCGACCATTGGTTATCGGACATCGTGGTGCCATGGGGCACGAAACGGAAAATACCCTGGCCTCCGTACAAAAAGCATTGGATTTGGGTGTGGACGGCATAGAAATCGATGTGTTTCGCATCTCCACCGGTGAAACCGTGGTTTTTCATGATGACACGGTCGACGACCTGACCGATGGTACCGGAGAAATTGAGGAATATACCCTAGAGAACCTTCAAAAATTGACCTTGGAAGGTGGGCATTCCATTCCGCTTCTGGAAGCGGTGATGCAACTTATCGATAACAAGGTACTGCTCAATATAGAGCTAAAAGGTGCGGGTACCGCGAAAGAAGTACACCGTATCGTAAAAGTATTTGAAAAAGACCACGGATGGGATGCCCAAAACATCATCATCTCTAGTTTTAACTGGGACGAACTACGGGATATGAGAACCATCGATTCCGAAATTGCCATCGCCGTGTTGACCGAGGAAAATCCTCTGGATGCCATAGCCGTCGCGAAGACCCTGGGTGCAGTGGCCATAAATCCTGATTTTACCACACTGGATCTAGAAATCTGCAATACCATCAGGGATGCTGGGTTTAAGATCTATACCTGGACCGTTAATACCGAGAACTACATCAATGGCGCCAAACGATGGGGCGTAGACGGCATCATCACTAACTATCCCGAAAGGGTTCGATAATGGACTGTTCCAAATGAGTGCAAAGTACGATGTAATCGTTGTTGGTGGCGGAGCTGCGGGCTTTTATGCGGCCATTCATATTGCATCGGGAAATACCGGTTTAAAGGTCGCGATCTTGGAGCGGGGAAAAAGCGTACTCTCAAAAGTAAAAGTTTCCGGCGGAGGACGTTGTAACGTTACCCATGCCGAGTTCGACCCCGGAACATTGGTCAAAAACTATCCGAGAGGAGAAAAAGAGCTGCTCGGGCCTTTTCACACCTACTGCACAGGCGATACTATGGCCTTTTTTGAAGAACGTGGAGTTCCCCTAAAAATTGAGGAAGATGGAAGAATGTTTCCGGTTTCCGACAGCTCCCAGAGTATTATCGATTGCTTTACGGGCGAAGCCGACCGTTTGGGGGTACAGGTTTTAAAACACAGTTCGGTAACCGATATCGTCCAGCTCGGGGATAATGGAAATCCGATTTGGGAGATTACGACCATCAAACATGCCTATACCACCAAAAAAATTGTGATGGCCACAGGGAGCAATCCAAAAATTTGGACGGTATTGAAAAATTTGGGACATACGATTGTAGCGCCCACCCCTTCCTTGTTTACCTTTAATATAAAGGACGAACGCATTAACGGAATTCCGGGTTTGAGTACGCCGGCCCGAGTGTCCATTATGGTGAAACGGGTATTCAACCCCAACATTACCATTACCTTGCGTAGCCAAAAGGCAACAGAAACGCTACTGGAGGAGGAAGGCCCCGTGTTGATTACCCATTGGGGGCTTAGTGGCCCCGCGATTTTACGACTGTCGGCATGGGGCGCAAAGGTTTTGAACGAGTACGGGTATCGGTTTAAGATACGCGTAAACTGGCTTCCCGATTTTAATCCGGCGCAGGTGCTTCCCTATCTGATGAAGATAAAGGAAGTGGAAGCAAAAAAAACGGTACTGCGTACAAAAGCGGTAAACGTACCGAGAAGATTATGGACCAACTTGGTGCAAAGCGCAGGACTGCAACGAACGACAACCTGGGCGGATGTGTCCAAAGTGCAATTGCAAAATTTAACGGAGCAACTGACGGCCTGTACGTTTCAGGTAGACGGCAAAAGTACTTTTAAAGAGGAGTTCGTTACCGCCGGCGGTGTCGATTTAAAGGAAGTCAACTTTAAGACCATGGAGAGCAAGGTGTTGAAAAACGTTTATTTCGCCGGAGAGATCATGAACGTTGACGCCATAACCGGTGGCTTCAATTTTCAAAATGCTTGGACAAGTGCCTACGTGGCGGCCCAGGCAATTGTAAAGCGTTGAGATGGAAACCTATATTGCACTGTTAAGGGGGATAAACGTAGGAGGGCATAAGCGCGTTCCCATGGCGGAATTGAGAATGCTTTTTGCCAAATTGGGGTATGCCGATGCAATTACCTATATCCAGAGCGGAAATGTTGTTTTTAACGCACCATTGTCGCACGAAGGGCACTTGTCCGCTACTCTTGAAACGGGAATAAAGGAAACCTTTGGTTTTGACGTTCCGGTGCTATTGCGTAACAAGGGGCAGTTGCGCAGTATGATGACCGAAAATCCGTTTGTCGGTGCCTCCGATTTTATGGAATCCCAAATGTATTACCTCTTGCTGAAACAATGGCCCACCGTTTCTTTTTCGGTACTCGAAAAAGCAGCCTATCCCAATGAAAAGTTTGCGCTGGGAACGGATTGTTTGTACCTCTACTGTACCAAGGGATACGGGAGTGCTAAACTGAATGCCGCCGTTCTGGAAAGAAAATTAAAAGTTGAGGTCACGGCACGCAATCATAAAACCATGCAAAAAATACTGGAGCTTTCCGGAATGTAACGGTCCGTGCATGTTAAAATCCGTATTCTTTTGCGGAACAACGGGCACCAGGATCAATTCAATACCCATATCTTATAGTTAAGAAGGGCAGCAAAACAAACCCATGCCAGATATGGAATAAGCAACAACGCTGCGGGTTTGCTCACTACATTGAACCATTGTACGGTCAGTAATAGCACCACGATCAAAACGGTAATAATAAGGAACGCCCAAAAAGGTTCCCGTAAACCAAAGAAAACAATGCTCCAACTTGCATTTAGGAGCAATTGGAATCCAAAATGGTACAATGCAGTTTTTACCCACCTGTGGTAGAACCCTTTTGCCCAAACGATTCCCGCGGCAATGCCCATCATACAGTAAAGTGCCGTCCATACCGGGGCAAACAGATAGTTCGGGGGGTTAAAACTGGGCTTGTTCAAGGTAACGTACCAGGTGCCGACCGAACTTTGCGTGGCAAAACCGGACAAAAACCCTACCGCCAGGCAGATGATAACGGAAATAACGATATAAAGTAGCTTGTTTTTCATGTCCTGATCATCTTGGAAAACGTTTCGAAATACCGAAATTTTTATCCAAGGTAACATTTTTGTTTATGGTTCGTCAATATAATGAAATGGTCTTGGTTTTTTCTTCTCATTGGAACTTCGCATTTTGTACCATGATTTTGGCATGTGCACTAAAAGCGTTTTATGCAAACCGACCGAATGTAATTTCTCGGTGCTAAAAGGGAGGTACAACAACGGCTAATAAATTAAAGAAATGAATATTAAAACAATCCTCCTATTAAGTCTTCTAGTATATAGTGGCTGCAAACCTGCACAGACCGCTGCTATTAAAACAATCGATCCGATCGACCTTTCGATAAGTAAAAATGCCCGATCACTCCTTTCGGATCCCAAAATTACCGCCATATCCATCGGGGTGTATAAAGATGGAAAAAAGTATACCGGGCATTTTGGGGAACTCGACAAAGGGAAAGGAAACACCCCTACAGATCAAACGATATATCAAATTGCCTCGGTAAGCAAAACCCTTACCGGCGTGCTGGTCGCAAACGCTGTCTTAGAAGAAAAACTCCACCTTGAGGACGATGTTCGTACATACCTTGATGAAACCTTCGAAAATTTTGAATACCAAGGAAATCCGATAAGGATTCGAGATCTTTTGACCCATACCAGCGGAATGTCCAAATTTTTGCCCGAAAGCATCAATGTCCTGTTTTCCGACTTTAATGAAGCCTTACCGTTCAAGGTGTACGAGATTCAAAAAAACTATAGTAAAAACGACTTTTTTGAGGATTTGCACCAGCTACAAATCGATACGGTGCCGGGTACCGCATACGCCTATTCCAATGCCGATACCGAATTGATGGCCGTAGTATTGGAAGCAGTTTACAAAAAGCCCTTCAATACGATCCTAAACGACTATTTCAGTACGGCCGCTTCTATGAAGGATACCCATATCATCCTTCCGGAAAACAAGATAAACCGTTTGGCCAACGGTTATGGGATTACCGGCAAAAAGGTGCCACATGAGGCCGTATTGTATGGCGCCGACGGTGGAGTTAAAACTACCATGCCGGATCTGGTAAATTATATGGCCCTGCAGCTAAATAACGGGAATCAGGTAATTCAAGCGTCCCATAGTATCCTATACGAGGATGGCAATCGTAAAATGGGCTACTATATTCCCATACGAAACAATAGTGATTACGGAACATATTACAGCATGCATGGCGGCGCTTTCGGAAGTCAAAACTGGCTTTTTATACTTCCAAAGTACAATTTGGGAATACATGTGATCACCAATCAAAGTGATCTGGATACGGCGGACAAGTTAATGACAGTGGTCAATGGTTTGATAGCCGATCTGAAGTAGTATCGGTGCCTGCCACAATTTGGCTCTGCCGTAATAGTGCGGACCGCTTAAAAGTAATGGTATCTTTAATTATGTTGGGAAGCCGGCGACCTGCCATAAAACCATGATTTATTCAAGGGACCGCTAGCGGGGAACAGCTTAAAAACTATCTTTGCAAAAAATGATTTTTCATGATCGCTACCGACTTTATTCCCTCGGCATATTCCCAAGAAAAGCGGGAAGGGACCGTAATCTGGAAATCTCCTAGTAATATTGCTTTAGTAAAGTACTGGGGTAAAATGGAAAATCAGATTCCGGCAAATCCGTCGATAAGCTTCACCTTAAATGCCGCAGCGACAACAACGGCGCTTACCTATAAAAGAAAAAATGCCCCGGCCGCATCTTTTGATTTTGATCTACTGTTCGAAGGTGAAGAGAAGCCGGACTTTCACCCGAAAATCGCCCAGTTTTTTGAGCGGATTTATCCGTACCTGCCTTTTTTAAAACAATACCGATTCAAAATAGAAAGTTCAAACTCCTTCCCGCATAGCAGCGGCATCGCTTCATCGGCAAGTAGCATGTCCGCCTTGGCGCTCTGTTTGGTGGATTTGGAACGTGAACTGTATCCTGAAATGGACAACAGTTATTTTAAGCGTAAAGCATCTTTTTTGTCCCGCTTAGGATCGGGAAGCGCGTGCAGGAGCATCGAGGGTCCTTTGGTACAGTGGGGCTTACATTCGAGATTTGAAGGAAGTTCCGATCTTTTTGGGATTCCCCATACAGATGTGGTCCATCCTGTTTTTGAAAACTATATGGATACTATTTTGTTGGTGGACAAAGGTCAAAAGCAAGTGAGTAGCAGCGTTGGACACCAGTTGATGGAGGGCCATGCCTTTGCATCGTCACGATTTGAACAGGCGAACGCTAACCTTAGTAGACTCAAGGATATTTTGGCTACAGGTGATTTATCGGCGTTTATCAATATCGTCGAAAACGAGGCGTTAACGCTCCATGCGATGATGATGACAAGTATTCCATACTTTATTTTAATGAAACCCAATACCTTGGAAATCATTAATCGGATTTGGGAGTTTCGAAAAAGCACCGATATCCCGGTAGGTTTTACCTTGGATGCCGGCGCGAACGTTCATGTGCTGTATCCCGAAAAGGACAAAAAAGCGGTCTACGATTTTATAAAGGATGCGCTTTTGACCTATTGCGAAAATGGAGATCACCTTTGCGATGCCGTAGGGCAGGGTGCCAAAAAAATGGCCGATATAGAAAATCGGGATACGTAATTTAAAATGGGAGCGTTCCTATAGTAACCAATAAACGACCGTATAACGAGCTTAGTCGTGTATGAACGCAATTTTGTTTATCTTTAACAGGTAATTGTTGAACAATTTTGTAAATTCGTAAAACAAAATCAAGGGTTTTGCCCTTGTCGCAGTACCAAACAATGAAAGGACCATTATTTTACTCAAAAATTCTTCTTTTTGGAGAATACGGCATTATCAAGGATTCCAAAGGGCTATCCATTCCCTATAACTTTTTTAAGGGAGCCTTAAAGTCGGATACGAACGCCGACGATAACGCTAAAACATCCAATCGTGCCCTTCGGGATTATGTTCGATATCTTGAAGGTATGCAGCAGGAGTTTCCCGATTTGGTGAACTTTGATATGGAGGCCATGGAGCACGATGTGGAACAGGGAATGTATTTTGACAGTTCAATTCCGCAGGGATATGGTGTAGGGAGTAGCGGGGCACTGGTTGCCGCCATTTATGATAAGTATGCCAATGATAAGATTACCGTATTGGAAAACCTTACCCGGGAGAAACTGTTGAAATTGAAACGGGTTTTCGGAAAAATGGAGTCTTTTTTCCATGGAAAATCTTCCGGATTAGATCCGTTGAACAGCTATTTGAGCCTGCCCATTTTAATCAATTCCAAAGACAATATAGAGTCGACCAGTATTCCATCGCAGAATACCGATGGTAAAGGTGCCGTATTTCTTTTGGACAGTGGGGTAACCGGTGAAACGGCCCCTATGGTACAGATTTTTATGGAGAAAATGAAGCAGGAAGGCTTCCGAAGCATGCTAAAGGACCAATTTATAAAACATACCGATGCCTGTGTTGACGATTTTGTAGGAGGAAATTTCAAATCCCTTTTTGGAAACCTCAAACAATTATCAAACGTGGTGTTGGACAATTTTAAACCGATGATACCTGCCAAGTTCCATGACCTTTGGAAAAATGGTATCGACACCAACGATTATTACTTAAAACTTTGCGGTTCCGGTGGTGGTGGCTATATTCTCGGATTCACCCAAGATATCGAAAAAGCAAAAAAAGCGTTGAAGGACTACAATTTAGAGGTGGTATACAACTTCTAATCAAAAATTCATGCTCAGCAGAAAGAATAGGCTCTTACTTTTAAAAGTATTGAGCCTTTTTTCGGTCGTTAGGGGGTATAATGTGCTCATGATCTTGGTAGCACAGTATTTGGCCTCCATATTTATTTTATCGCCGGACCTGCCTTTGGGTAAAATTATTTTTGACCTCAATCTCTTTTTCATCGTTTTGGCCTCTTCGTTGGTTATCGCAAGTGGCTACATCATCAATAATTTTTACGATGCGGAAAAAGACTTGATCAACAAGCCCCGCAAGAGTATGTTAGATCGCCTGGTTAGCCAGCGGTTTAAATTGACGACCTACTTTTTGCTCAACCTGCTGGCCGTTTTTGTCGCCAGTTATGTATCCTTTAGGGCGGTGCTGTTCTTCTCCGCGTATATTTTTGGAATATGGCTGTATTCGCATAAGTTAAAAAAAGTGCCGTTTGTCGGTAATGTCGTTTCCGTAACGCTGTCCATCGCTCCTTTTTTTGCGGTTTTTGTGTACTACAAAAATTTTCAGACCGATATTTTCGTTCACGCCCTTTTTCTTTTTTGTTTAATGTTGGCACGGGAAATTATCAAAGATTTGGAAAATATTGCCGGTGATCTGGCCCACGGGTATCGTACCATACCCATCATTTACGGTACGGTAATCTCTAAGGTGGTCATCACCGTTGTCGTTTTGTTGACCTTGGTTCCCTCATGGTTGTTGATCGAAAATTTTAATGTCGGTCGAATGGACTATTATTTTAAGGCATGCATGGGCGTACTCTTACTTTTTTTGGTTTTGTTATGGCGTTCCAACACAAAAAAGGAGTATGTTTGGTTGCATAACATTTTAAAGCTCATCATTGTTTTTGGAGTTTTCAGTATTGTTTTAATAGACCTAGATCTCGTAATAGACCGATTGCATATATGGAAAATCACTTAAAGGTAGCCCTAGCTCAAATTACACCCGTTTGGTTCGACAAAAAAGGAACCCTGCATAAAATTGAGGAGCATGTAATTGCCGCTGCGGCAGAAGGTGCCGAGCTTATCGTTTTTGGGGAGGCATTGCTGCCCGGATATCCCTTTTGGTTGGCATGGACCGAGGGCGCCAAATGGGATTTGAAGGTAAACAAGGAACTGCATGCGCATTATGTGCGCAATTCCATACAGATCGAGGCCGGAGAGCTTAATGGGCTATGTGCATTGGCCAAAAAGCACGGAATCGCCATTTATTTGGGAATGATGGAACGTCCTAAAGATCGGGGCGGACATAGCATTTACTGTTCCTTAGTGTATATCGACCCGACCGGTTCAATAAAGTCCGTACATCGTAAACTACAGCCTACCTACGACGAACGGTTAACATGGGCTCCGGGCGACGGAAATGGACTTCAAGTACACCCGCTCAAGCAATTTACCGTGGGCGGCCTCAATTGTTGGGAAAACTGGATGCCGTTGCCCCGCGCCGCCTTGTACGGCCAGGGTGAAAATCTGCATGTTGCCGTATGGCCGGGCAGTGATCATAATACCAAGGATATTACCCGTTTTATAGCAAGGGAGTCGCGCAGTTTTGTGCTATCCGTTTCGTCGTTGATGACAAAAGCGGCCTTCCCCGAAAACACGCCACACCTTGCGCAACTTAAAGAAAACGCTCCCGAGGTTTTGGCCAATGGCGGTAGTTGTATCGCCGGACCCGATGGGGAATGGATCGTGGAACCTGTGCTCCATACCGAAGGGTTGATCTATGAAACCTTGGATTTTAACCGCGTTTATGAGGAAAGGCAAAACTTTGATCCGGTGGGCCATTATTCACGACCGGATGTTACCCGTTTATCAGTAAATCGGGAACGGCAAAGTACCGTAAGTTTTAAGGATTGAATTATCTCCTGAGAATAAGATAATAAGCGCTATGGCTTTTTCGTTTTTTCGGCATTTTGGTAGCCTTGTAAAATGCCTTTTTCAATAGCCGGAACACCGCGTTTCATCCAACTCGGTTGGGGCGCACCTTTTAGATAATGGTCAAAGAACTGTGCCATCCGGATATTGAAGTCCTTACGATTTTGCAGTTTTAATGGCCAATGCGGTTCTCCGTTATAGTTTAGGAACCAAGATGGTTTTCCTAGTCGCCGCAATCCTACGAAAAATTCAATACCCTGGTACCAAGGTACATGACCGTCCGCATCGTTATGCATGATCAATAAAGGAGTGTTTATTTTATCCAAGTTAAAAATAGGGGAATTTTCGATATAGCGTTGTGGGTATTCCCAAGGGGTACCCCCGATACGACTCTGGGTATGCTCGTATTGAAATTGACGGCTTAAACCGGAGCCCCAACGAATACCCCCGTAAGCGCTAATCATGTTTGGAACGGGGGCACCCGACTCCGCAGCTTTAAAGATATCCGTTTTAGTGACTAGGTATGCTATTTGATATCCTCCCCAACTATGTCCTTGGGTACCAATATTATCTTCATCTATAAAGCCTTTTTCAATCAGCGAGGTAACGCCGGGAATGACACAGTTGTAGGCGCTTTCTCCTGGATAACCAATACGGTAATGGACATCTGGATTAAAAATAACGTAACCCCTACTGGTATAAAAACTGTAATTAATGGAGGATCGTTCCGCTTTAGGTGCCCGGTGTTTGTTCAAATTGTCCGAACTGCGTTCATAAAAGTTCACCAACAATGGATATTTTTTGGTAGCATCAAAGTTCTCCGGCTTTACTAAAAGTCCCTGTAACGGTTTGCCATCGAGCGAGCTCCATTCAAACAATTCCACGGTACCCCAATTATAGTTTTCTTGTTGTGGATTTGCATTGCTGAGCTGTAGCTTGTTGTTAAAGTTCAAGGAGGAAAGCCACAAATTAGGAAACTCTTGAAAGGATTCTTTGGTAAAAATCAGGTCATCCGAAAATAGTGCTTTTTGTGGTGAAGAATACTGAAACGGGCCGGTAACGAGTTGTGTCAATTCTTTGCTCTTAGGGTCAAACGAAGCGTAGCCGCCGTCCTTGGTCGCTTCATTAAAGGTGGTCAATATCCATTTTGAACGAGAAGGTAAATGCCGCAGTTCATCGTTTAGGGTATTGTACCGGTACGATGTTTTCTTCATACGACCATCGGTGATTTTTAAACGGGCGCCGGTATCGGGGTCGAATTGCCAAATGTCAAAACGATCATAAAGATAGAGGTGCTCATCGTTTTTGGTCCAACCCACGGCCCCATAGGGGTATGGATAAAAAGGTATGTCGTTCAACTCATCATAGAAGACTTCTCCCTTTGTGAGGTCGATGCGTTTTTTTGTTTTTAAATTGACCGTAAACCATGTAGTATCCACTGAATTATAGCCGTAGGCATACCTGCCTTTTGGACTTAATTTTACATACGGTACCTTTTTGATTTCAAAATGAGCCTTTCCCGTTTCTGTATCGATAATGCGATAATCAGAATCCACACGAGCGTTCCATTGACTCTCTAATTCATAAGGTGTCTGCGTACTGGTTAAGGCAAACCTACAGTTTCCTTCATCTGCTAATTCGATATTTGGATATATGGTATCTGCAAGTTGTACCGTTTTGAGCTTCTTTAGGTTAAGAAAAGCGGTATATGATTTAATGGTGTCATTTT
The DNA here is from genome assembly GCA_947500445.1 of uncultured Flavobacteriaceae bacterium. Classification (GTDB taxonomy): domain Bacteria; phylum Bacteroidota; class Bacteroidia; order Flavobacteriales; family Flavobacteriaceae; genus Pelagihabitans. Next base: position 186,971 of record CANMSB010000005.1, read on the forward strand.
TTAACTGAAATTCTTGTACCGTGTAGAGTCTGGGTTCATTATAGGTCCAAACTTCCACATTTACAATTTCCTCATCGGTCAAGGTGGTGTCTTTTCGGATGGGCGGAGTTGAAAAACCGAAAAACATCTTGTCTTCCTTCTCCGAAAAATGAACTTTTCCATGGGGAGAAACTTGATAACCCTTTGGACTAGATCGGGTACTCATGATTTTTCCGGCAATCGTATCACCTTCTTTCCAGTAGAACAAGGTATTCGGGCGCATTTGTATCTTCGTGGTATCGGTATCGACAACAAAGCCGACATGTTTTCCCGAACTGCTCACTTGTAGTTGATGATATTTTCCTTTTAGGGAGTTGTGTAGGTTTACGCTATGGCCCGACTCCAAATTTTTCACAAAAACTCCTGTTTTACTTGCCTCATGCGGCCCTGTGGAGGTATACACGAGTTTCTTTGACTTTTCGGCAAAATGATAGTCGGTAACGAATTTGATGGTATCTTCTTTATAAGTCAAAAGATTCCTGATTACCAAATGATATCCATTTGATTTACTGGGTTTCTTTTGTTTTTTGCGTACAAGAAGGGTATCCTTCGGTGTTTTAGTATTGGCCTTCTGCTTGTGGAGTTGATAGGCGGCATAACCCGACCATCTTTTTGGAATTTTATACGACTTTAACGAGGCTTTTTTAGTTAACACTCCGTCATTAAGGTTTAAAATACCTAATGAATCTTTGGGTAAATCTTTTTTCTTCGTTTTTCGACTTTTAAGTACCCTAAGACTATCGCTCCATGGTTTAATTGTGAATAGGACAAAGTTGGAGTCAAAAGTGAATTTTGCATTTTCCGAGCGGTCGTGTTTGAATAGGATTTTTCCGTTTTTACGATGTACCCTCAAAGAATTATCGCGCTCCCCTTTTTTCAAGGAGTAGGCTACATAGTTGCCATCCGGTGAAATGACCTCTCCTTCGATGGTGTTCCAAATGTCAAAATCGGAATGGTCCAATGGCTTCTTTTGTGCAAAAAGGGATGTTGAAGCAGCAAGTAATATAACTATAATATGGTTTCTCATGAATGCCTATTGTGAAAGACCTTAAATATAACAGTTATTGTTAATAGCGCTAAGAGAATCTTGGACCTTATTAGAATTTTATAGGATTCTAGCCCACTTGGCTTGTATAAGCCTGAAAAGTACGTAAACCTGAGCGTTTTTTACCGAGCGTAGTGTTTATGACCGGTATGAAGTAAATCGGATTTGAGCCATCAGGAACAATGTGCTCATCCTAAAGCTTATGCTTGGCCGAGTCGCTATCGATTCAAAAGAAAAAGTAGTTAAAAAAAAGAAGCGATACGCTAAACTAAAGACCTAAGGTGAAGATAAGCTGCCCGACCAGAAAAAAGGAGGGCCAGAGTGAGTTAAATCGGAATACTACCCGTTTATCCTTAAACCGGGAACGGCAGTCTACCATTGAACTTCGGGACTAAAAAATATCCTTTTTCTACTCAATGGTGGAGTTGGTAACCTCGATTGGAGTATCATCGTGCATGGAAATGCTGGGATGAACGGGATACCAGCTGCCTCCGATATTGTTGCGAATTACCGAATTGTCTATTCTGATGTTACCGGAATGATCGTTGCTTACGAAAAAAATGGATGATCCATGCGTGTTCACCTCGTTCCGCTCGATGGAAGTTCCCAAAACGGTCAGTGTCATGGTATTGCCGTCGTTGTAGATCGCTCCACCGCTGCCACCGCCCGGTGTTCCGGACTGTGATGGGTTTCCTCCATTGCCGATTGCGGTATTGTGCGAAAAAAGACTGTTGATAATGGTCCACGAAACACCAATACTACTGATGGCCCCTCCGTTGGAACCGGAATTACCGTATCCCTCGCCGCCGCCGAACGTACTGTTAACGATGTAAACGGGTAGATTTTCGTATTGACTAAAAACGCGAATTGCACCGCCTCCAACATCCGGTCCCGTGCCTGCGCACACATTGTTAAAGAAACGGCAGTTTACCGCCTTGAACCTGCCTCCCCGTACCCATATGGCCCCTCCTCCGTCATATTCGGTCTCGCCAATGGAGTTCCCGTCCGCAAACGTAATGTTCTGTACGGTCAGTCGAGGATGGTCCTGATTTTGGCAATGCGCCGTGGTCCAGCCCTGGTCTTGATCGCAGGTATTCATATATAAGATTCTTGATGCACCGCCACCGCTCAACGTTATTAATCCGCCGCCGTCGATAACCACTTCGTCATTTGCCGCGTTCACCACTTTTGCCGTCCTGTCCATGGTTATGGTAAGCGGATCGGCACCACAGTCGAATGTTATTTTACCACCTTTGGCCACGGCATCGATTACGGCATCGCAATCGCAGCTATCCGGAGTACCATTTCCGATAACGGTATCGGGATCGGTTACATCCTCTAGCCCTGCTTCCAAGGGTATTGTAGCGTTCCCGTCCGGGTTTCCCGCGGCCGGTCCGTTTTCAGGGTTTTCCAATGGATTGTTAACGGCTACGGTCTCACCGGAAGTATCCCCTTTGGAGCACCCTTGTAGCGATACCACTATTAAAATGGTAACAAAGAGCGAGTAGAATAGATGTCTTTTTAAAATAGTGGCTTTCATGCGGTATGGTATTGCTTGTGGCTATATAACGTTGGTGAATCGGAATAATTGCAGTAGTTCAAGGGACTAAAAACGAACGTGCCAATGATTTTGGGACGACCATTTATGAGGAGTTTCGATGGTGTTCGATACTGTGGGCAAGGTCGATAGAATTCCTATGACCTTGGATTCTCATAAGTTTAGGAGGTGCCATAACAGAACGGAGCTCCAAACATCCATTGGAATACAAATGCCCTTTTGTTTTCAGCTTTGGAATGGGTCGTTTTAATTAGCAGGTGGTATTATGGCACCTGCGCCACCGAAAACACTACCTTTGCCAAAAAATAAAAACATGGCCAAGTCGGGTTCGTTCAAAAATAAAAAGCAGTCGGGAAAAAAGGGTGCGCCCCGGGAGAGAACGTTCGTAAAAGGGAAGGTTTCCGATAAAAAACGAGTGCAGCCACCGGCCGCCGAATCCAATCCAGATGTAATGCGTTTAAACCGTTATATCGCCAATTCGGGGGTATGTTCGCGTAGGGAGGCCGATATCTATATCGCTGCGGGCAGTGTAACCGTAAACGGAAAACCGGTTACAGAAATGGGATTCAAGGTGAAGCGTACCGATGAGGTGAAATTTGACGGCCGTTTGCTGAACCCCGCCAAACGCGAATATGTTTTGTTGAACAAGCCAAAGGATTTTGCCGTAACCGGTAGAAACGAACGTGGACAGCGTACCGCGCTTTCCCTCATTTCGCAAGCCTCTAAATCGGAATTGAAGCCCGTTGGGAAATTGGACAAACCGAGTATGGGGCTGCAACTGTTCACCAATGACGGAGAATTGAGCAAACGCCTGAACAGTCCAAAGAACGGACTGCGTAAAATTTATCATATCGAATTGACCAAGCCACTTCGCAGTATGGATCTTAAGAAAATTCAGGAAGGATTAGCGGTGGATGATAAGGTGGTAAAAGTACAGGAAATCAGTTTTGTAGAAAAAGCCCCGAAGACCGAGGTCGGCATTGAAATTTATAGCAGTAGAAATAATATTGTAAGAAGAATCTTTGAAACCTTGGAATACGAAATCGTAAAAATGGACCGTGTGGTATACGCCGGTCTGACCAAGAAGGACCTGCCTAGGGGCCACTGGCGCTATTTGACCGATCAAGAGGTCATTAACCTGGGAATGATCAATTGATCGTTTCTTTTAGAACGGACTACTTTTTTACCGTAATCCTATTTTCTCCTTCGGGCCGTACCGAAAAAGGAAGATGAAGCTGCTGCACGCGGTTTTGCCAATAGGTCATTTGATATTTTCCGTTATCCCTCCTTCATTTTATTTCGGATTTCGTCCAAACACAGGTTTCCTAAACTTCCTTCATGGGTATGCACAATGTCTCGTTTGGGTACAAAGGTACCCGCTTGGATCTCTTGCCCCATCTTTTTATAAGCATCCCGAAAAGGCATGCCATTTTGCACCAACTCGTTCAAGGTATCCACGCTAAAAAGATAATCGTATTTGGAATGGTCCAATATCGTATCGTTTACCCGTATTTCCTTTAAGCTAAAGGTCAGTATCTCCAAACAGGCCTTCATATCCTGAATGGCCGGAACAATAATTTCCTTTACCAGTTGTAGGTCGCGATGGTAGCCGCTGGGCAAATTATTGATGACCAAGGTCAGCTGGTTCGGAATGGATTGCAGCTTGTTGCACTTGCCGCGAACCAGTTCAAAAACATCCGGATTTTTCTTGTGGGGCATGATGCTGGAACCCGTGGTCAGTTCGTCGGGGAAGGAGATAAAGTCAAAATTCTGACTCATATACAAGCAGATGTCCATGGCCATTTTGGAGAGTGTTGCGGCGATGTTGGCCAGTCCGAATGCAGTGGCCTTCTCCACTTTTCCGCGACCCATTTGTGCGGCGACCACATTGTATTTCATGGTTTCAAAACCCATCTCACGAGTGGTCAGCGTTCGGTCTATAGGGAACGAACTACCATAACCCGCGGCACTGCCCAAAGGGTTTTGATCGGCAACCTTATAAGCGGCCTCTACGAAATAGAGGTCGTCGATCAGACTTTCGGCATAGGCCGAAAACCAAAGTCCGAAAGAGGAGGGCATGGCAATTTGCAGGTGGGTATACCCGGGCAGCAGAACCGCTTTATGGGTTTCCGCCAAATCCAACAATAATTCGAACAACGCTTTTGTCTGTTCCTTGATCTCCGTGAGCTCGTCCTTAAGGTACAAGTGCATGGCCACTAAAACCTGATCATTTCGGGAGCGGGCGGTGTGGATTTTTTTTCCGGTATCGCCCAATTTCTCGGTAAGGAGGTATTCAATTTTAGAGTGCATATCCTCAAAAGAATCCTCAATTACAAAGGTGCCCTTAACAATGGTATCGGCAATGGCGTCCAATTCCCGCAACAGGTCTTCCGTTTCCTCACCTTGGAGTATTCCTATGGAACCTAACATTTTTGCATGTGCCTTGGAAGCGATGACGTCGTATTTGGCCAGCAGCAAATCGAGTTCACGGTCGTTCCCTACCGTAAAATGGTCTATTTTTTGATCGGTGCTAAAGCCTTTGTCCCAAAGTTTCATGTGTTTATATTTAATGTTTTTTAATGGTCACATGTAATTCGCCAATAATCATTTCGCTTGGTATCAAGAATTGTTATGGCTCATGTCATATGTTCAAGTTCATGTTCAAAAATCAAGTACCGGAGTACCCGGTATCCGCGTTGGTGTTTTATTGTTGGAGAAATCCTTTTAAAATCTGAATATACAGATCGATTCCTTCCGTTATTTCATCTACGTAAATATATTCATCGGCCGAGTGCGAACGGGTACTGTCCCCAGGGCCCAATTTTAGCGATTGACAGCTGAGCGCGGCCTGATCTGAAAGGGTAGGGGAGCCGTAAGTAGTTCTTCCCAAGGCCAAGCCCGAACGCACCAAAGGATGGTCTTTATCAATTTTAGAGGAATTCAGTTTTAATCCTCGCTCCTGTAGTTCACAGGGTGCCTCCGCTTTTAACAAGTTTGCCATTTCCTGGTTCGTGTACGCATCGTTGACCCGTACGTCGATCACCAAATTTACTTGGGCGGGCACCACGTTGTGCTGGGTACCCGCATTGATTTGGGTAACGGTCATTTTTACGTCCCCCAAGGCCTCGGAACTTTTTTCGAAGCGGTAATTTTTAAACCATTCCAAAACGGAGATAGTATTGTAAATGGAATTGTCGGTGTTGGGGTGCGCGGCATGCGAAGGGGTTCCCTTTACCGTACCATCGAACACCACTAGTCCTTTTTCGGCAATGGCCAACTGCATTAGGGTAGGTTCCCCAACAATGGCGACAGCTATGCTGGGCAATTTTGGAAGCAGTCCCCTTAAACTGTTCGGACCCGCATTTTCTTCCTCCATGGAGGCCACCATAAGAATGTTATGGCCCAAGTTTTCGTCGGCATAAAAATGAACGAAGGTTGCCAATAACGATACCAAGGCCCCACCGGCATCATTACTGCCCAGGCCATACAATTTCCCGTCCTCGATATGCGGATGAAAAGGGTCTTTTGTATAGGCTTTGTTCGGCTTTACCGTATCGTGATGCGAATTTAGCAAGAGTGTGGGCCTGTCGTCTTGCCAATGTTTGTTTTTTGCAATGATGTTGTTGTGTACCCGTTCAAAGGGGATATCAAAATCCCTGAGCCAGTTTCCTATGGCATCGGCCGTTTTATCCTCTTCGGAAGAAAACGATTGTATGGAAATCAATGTCTTTAGAAGGGAAAGTGCCTTTTCTGTAAGTGCTGTTTGGGTCATATTAAAGGGTAATGGTCGTAAACTTGTTTTGAGTATCCGCAATCATTGCGGTGTCTCCGATACATACTTTTGTTACGCCCCTTTCCAGGGCATGAAAGCAGTTGTCCAATTTCGGTATCATTCCGTCGGCAACCACGCCTTCGGCCCTATATCGGGTGTAAGATCGGTTATCCAACTGTTCGATGACCGAATTTTCGTCGTCGATATCTTTTAGTACACCCTTTTTTTCAAAACAGTAATAGAGCGTGGTGGTGTAAAAACGACTCATATGAATGGCGAGCTCCGCCGCAATGGTATCTGCATTGGTATTGAGCAACTGTCCGTGACCGTCGTGGGTAAGTGCACAAAAAGCAGGACTCAGATCCGCTTTCAAGAGTTGGGATACCGTTTTGGTGGCCACGCCGTCAATATCTCCTACAAAGCCGTAGTCAATGTCGGTTACCGGTCGTTTGTGCGCCTGTATCAGGTTGGCATCCGTACCGCTCAATCCAATGGCATTGCAGCCGTTTGCCTGTAGTTTGGCTACAATTTTTTTGTTCGTGAGCCCGGCATACACCATGGTGATCACCTCTAGGCTTTGGGCATCGGTAATGCGCCTTCCCTGCACCATTTTTGAAGGAATACCCAATTTTGCCGCAAGCTCGGTCGCTAGGGCGCCGCCGCCATGCACCAGTATTTTATGCCCTTTGATCGCGGCAAACCGTTTTAGGAAGGTCGCTAACTCGGTATCATTGCCGATAACGTTCCCCCCGATTTTTACTACGGATACTAATGGTTTCATAGGATACTTATGGTTTAATGCCAAATGCTTTTAAGATCGGCCCTCTTCTAAAATTTTCTTTAAAACGATCTGGGCGGCATAGGTACGGTTGTTGGCCTGGGAAATGGTCAGCGATCGGTCGCTATCCATAACGGCATCGGCCACCACAACGTTTCTGCGTACCGGAAGGCAATGCATAAAAAAGGCTTTTCCCAACTTTTCTTCGGTGATCATCCAATCGGGGTCTTGGTTCAGCACGGCACCATAATCGGTGAAACTGCTCCAGTTTTTTACGTATACAAAATCGGCCCCTTTCAATGCTTCTTGTTGGTCATGGGTACTCTGTACGCCTTGGGTTATGTTAGGGTCGAGGGCATATCCTTCGGGGTGGGCAATGACGAAATCGGCTTCCTGATGCCGCATCATTTCAACAAAGGAGTTCACCACGGCATGCGGGAGGGCCTTGGGATGCGGTGCCCAAGAAAGTACCACCTTGGGCCGGACCGTTTTTTGGTTTTCGGCAATGGTAATGGCATCGGCCAGGGCCTGAAGCGGATGCCCTACCGAACTTTCCATATTCACTACCGGTACCGTAGCATATTTTTTAAAGCCGTTCAACACAATTTCCGCTTGGTCTTTTTCTTTGTCTTCCAAACCGGCAAATGCACGAATGGCAACAATATCGCAAAACTGGGATACTACTTGTGCCGCTTCCTTGATATGCTCGGCCTTTCCCTGGTCCATTATGGTACCGTCCTCGAATTCAAGGGCCCATCCTTCACCCCCAAAATTCATGACCATCGTGTCCATGCCCAGGTTCATCGCAGCTTTTTGGGTGCTCAATCGTGTGCGCAGACTGTTGTTGAAAAATAAAAGGCATAAGGTTTTTCCCGTTCCAAGGGCCTTATGGGCCAAAGGGTCCGATTTTAATTTTCTGGCCTCGTTTACCCAGGTGGGCAAATGGTCGATAGCTGCTAGGGAAAGATAATTCATGTCGTACTTATTTTGGTGTGCTTTGCGTTTCCGTTCAAACTGTCGATGATAAAATTCTCCTTTAAACCGTTTACGATCCAGGTGGCTATACCCGCATTTTGGGCAATGGTGGCCGCTTCGATCTTGGATTGCATTCCTCCCGTACCATGAGACGATTTTTCCGAACTGATTTCCTGTTGTAATGCGTTAATGTCCGTAACCGTATCGATAGTTGCCGGATGTTTTTCGGCAAGGGATTTTTTGGTATAGATGCCATCGGTATTGGTCGCGATCATCAATAGGTCTACCTGCAATAATGCCGCGGTCAGTGCAGCGAGCTTGTCATTGTCCCCGAACTGTATTTCGGCAGTAGAAACGGTATCGTTTTCATTGATGATCGGAATACAGTTGTTTGCCACCAAAACGTTGATGGTATTCCGAATGTTGGCTTTGGAGTCGGGTTGTTCAAAGTCGGCATAGGATAGTAGGCATTGTGAGGTAAACAGGCCCAACTCCCTAAAATTTTCTTGAAAAATTCGCATCAAATGGGGTTGCCCTATTGCCGCTAAAGCCTGTTTTACATTAATTTCCTCTCCATTGTGTTCCAATTTTACAAACTGTTTTGCAGCCGCGATGGCCCCTGAACTCACGATGATAAATTCAAAATCATCTTTAAGTTTGGCAATCTGTCTACCGATATCCTCGATTTTTCCGCGTGAGATATGGTCGGTTTCCTTGGTCAGGGTATTGGACCCTACTTTCAACAATATTCTTTTTTTTACCATGCTACACCTTTATACAATATCAGTTCCTGGTTTGTCCGTTTCCGGTGACGTACCATTTATTAGTGACCAAATGTTGCAGTCCAATAGGACCTCTTTGATGTAGTTTATCGGTACTGATGGCCAATTCTCCACCGAGTCCGAACTGTCCTCCATCCGTAAAACGGGTAGATGCGTTGTGATACACCGCAGCGGTATCGACAGCGGTCATAAAGGTATCGGCCTTTTCGGCGTTTGCGGTAATGATCGCTGCGGAATGCCCACCTCCAAAAGTGTTGATTTTGTCGATTGCGGAATACAGATCGGGTACTTGACCGATTACGATTTTATAATCCAAAAACTCTTCATACCACATTGCTTCATCGGGCAATGGGGTGGTCCCTTCCAGATCGATAAGCTGGTCCGCTGCAAATATGGTCACCTTTCTTTTTTTCAATTCTTGTATCAGCTGCATTAAAAACTCCTGTTTTCTGGGAAGGTCCGCGGCAATAAGCACCTTATCCAACGCATTGCAAGCCGATATTTTTGTGGTTTTTGCATTGACAATGATGTCCAGTGCCATTTCCAGATCCGCTTCGCCATCTACATATACGAAATTATTGCCCCGTCCGCTTACGATTACCGGACAGCTGGCGTTTTCTTTTACAAAGGCGATAAGTCGCTCCCCGCCACGGGGTACGATGAGATCTACCCGCTGTGTCGGGTTTTGAAGAAACGCTTGGGTTTGCGTACGATCGAACCGGAGGTACTGTACCCAGTCGGTTGCGCAGCCTATCTCTTTAAGTGCGCGGTGCCATAGGCCTATCAACACCAGATTACTGTTGAGCGATTCCTTTCCTCCTTTGAGCAGAATTTTGTTTCCTGATTTAAACGCGATTCCCGCAGCCTCAATGGTAACATCGGGCCGGGATTCATAAATGATCAATACCGTGCCAAACGGGGCCGTTTTATTACTGACTTTCATGCCATTTTCATGGGTAAAGGTAAAACGCTCCACACCCAAAGGATCTGCCGCTGCCGCCAATTGCTGCAAAGAGGTCGCCATGCCTTTTATTTTTTCATTGTCCACCTTTAACCGGTCGCGCATGGCAATATCGTCCCCATTGTAGGCGTCCAGGTCTTTTTTATTGGCTTCGAGAAGCTCGGGAGCCGCACCCGTAACGAGTTGTGCCATTAACAACAATACGTTGTTCCGTTCTGCTAGTTGTAGTTGTTTGTTCACCGTAGCGCTTTTTTTAAGGCGTTAAAAAATATATCGATCTGTGCTTCTTTAATGTTCAGGGCCGGCAAAATGCGCAACACCTTTTTGTTTTTGGCACCACCGGTAAAAATATGATGGTCGTAAATCAATTTCTTGCGGAGTTCGCCCACTTCAAAGTCAAATTCAAGCCCCAACATTAATCCACGACCCTTAATTTTTGCTACCTGTGGAAGCATTGCGGCCTTTTCAAAAAAGTACTTGCCAATCCGTTCCGCATTGGAGATAAGGTTTTCCTGTTCCAACACTTCCAATACGGCCAAGGTTGCCGTACAGGCCAAATGGTTTCCCCCAAACGTAGTGCCGAGCATTCCATATTTTGCGGGAATGTCGTTATGTATAAGGACTCCTCCAACGGGAAAGCCGTTCCCCATTCCCTTTGCAATACTGATAACGTCCGGTTGGATGCCGTGATGCTGAAATGCAAAAAACTTCCCGCTTCTACCGAAACCGGACTGTACTTCGTCGGCGATAAGAATCACCTTGTTCGCTTTGCACAACCGGGCCACGTTTTGGTAAAACACAGTGGTAGGCTCGTCCAACCCGCCTACACCTTGTATGGCTTCTAAAATTATCGCGCAAACATCTCCTTTTTCAATTTCTTTTTGAAAGGTTTCGAGCTGATCTAGCGGTACGATGGTTACTTTTTGCTGCTGGTTGATCGGGGCATTGATACTGGCATTATCGGTTGCTGCAACAGCGGCAGAGGTACGTCCGTGAAATCCATTTTTGAAGGCGATGACCCTTGATTTCCCGGTTTGGAACGAGGCGATCTTTAAAGCATTTTCGTTGGCCTCCGCCCCGGAATTACAAAGAAACAGGTTGTAATCCGGACAGTCGGAAAGGACTCCCAATCGTTGCGCCAGTTGCTCTTGCAATGGATTTTTTACTGCATTGCTATAGAAACCGATCTGATCGAGCTGTGCTTTAAGCCGCTTGATGTAATGCGGGTGGGAGTGGCCAATGGAGATTACGGCATGTCCGCCATAAAAATCCCAATATTCCTTGCCCTTATCGTCGGTAACGACCATTCCCTCAGCGGAAACGGGGGTTACATTGTACAAAGGGTATACGTCAAATAGGTTCATAATTCAAGTTCAAGTTCAAGTGTCAAATTCAAGTTCAAGTGTCAAATTCAAGCTCAAGCTCAAGTGTCAAGTACAAATCCAAGCTCAAAAATCAAATTCAGGATTATCGAATGTGATCGCTTTTGTATTTGTGTTTGACATTTGTATTTGTGTTTTCTAACTCTTTTATTCAAGTATCAAGTATCAAGTATCAAGTATCAAGTACAAGATTATCGAATGCGATTAGGTATTGTATTTGTGTTTGACATTTGTATTTGTTTTTGTTTTTTTAACTACTAACCACTAACCACTAACCACTAACCACTAACCACTAACTACTAACCACTAACCACTAACCACTAACTCCAAGCCCTTTAATCCATCCGAAACAGCATCGCCGGCGATCAGGAATTGTAGTTGTGTTTTGCATTTCACTTTTTCTTAAACTCCGTTATTTTATCGAACGAGGCTACGATACCACGGATCAAGGAGGAGCTTAGTCCTTGATGCTCCATTTCGTTCAATCCCTTTATGGTACAGCCCATTGGAGTGGTCACCCGATCGATTTCTTCTTCGGGATGATTGCCCGATTGGATCAATAAACTCGCGGCCCCTTCACAGGTGTGCATGGCAAGTTCTTGTGCCTCATGTGCGTCGAAACCAAGTTGGATGGCGCCTTGGGTGGTTGCCCGGATCAATCGCATCCAAAAAGCGATGCCACTGGCACAGATGACCGTGGCCGCCTGCATTTGTTCCTCGGGAACTTCCATAGAGTGCCCCATTTGGTTGAAAATTGCCTTTGCCAGATCGATCCGCTTTTTTCCCTTAGTATTGGAGCACATACAGGTCATGGATTTGCCGACCGATATTGCGGTGTTGGGCATGCTCCGTATGATATAATTGTCGGTACCGATGACGGTCTCTATTTTTTGGATGCTAAAACCGGTAATGGTAGAAATGACCACATGGTTTTCGGTCAACAGGTCCTTGGTGTCTTCTAAAATTTGAGCAAAATGTCCCGGTTGTACCGCAAAAATTAGAATGTCGGACTGTTTTACGGCCTCTCTGTTATCGGTGGTGACCACGACGTTTCCGTACTTTTCAAAGCTTTTGATGGACGCAAGGTTTCGTTTGGTCATATACATTTTGGTAGCACCATCGCTATGCAAAATCCCTTTAGCTATGGAGAGTCCCAAATTTCCCGTTCCTATAATGGCTATTTTCATGTGTTTTAAATTTTGTCGTCTGTTGAAAATGAATAAACTAAAAGCTCATGCTCATTTCATATTCTTGTTTTGTTTTAAAAAAGACTGGCCTTTAGATTCAGTCCCATGGTTTCTTCAAAGCCGAACATCAAATTCATGTTTTGGACCGCTTGCCCAGAGGCTCCTTTCAAGAGGTTATCGATTGCCGAGGTAATCAATAATACGTTCTCGTGTTTGTGTACATGTACATGACATTGGTTGGTATTGGTTACCTGTTTTAAGTGTATGGGTCGGTTTACGTGTTGGGTAAAAGGAGCATTTTTATAAAAGGCATCGAAAAGCGCTTTTGCTTCCGCTTCGCTACCATCAAATCGGGTATAACAGGTAGCGAAAATGCCTCTTGCAAAATTGCCGCGTACCGGTAAAAAATAGGGAGTGCCCGCATTGGGCTGTAGCGATCGTAAACTTTCCCCAATTTCCCCCAAATGCTGATGGGTAAAGGGTTTGTACCAACTTACGTTATTGTTTCTCCAGCTAAAATGGGTGGTTTCCATTGGTCGTATACCGGCACCCGTACTACCGGTTACCGCGTTTACGTGTACTTCTTCGCCTAAAAGATGTTCTTTGGCCAGCGGTAGTAAGGCCAGCTGAATGGCAGTGGCAAAGCAACCGGGATTGGCAATATGGTTCGCTTCCCGGATAACGGACCGTTGTAGCTCCGGTAATCCGTATACAAACGTTTTATCATCGATCTTGGCGTCGGCCTTCAAGCGAAAATCATTGCTAAGGTCGATGATCTTTGTAGCTGCCGAGAACGAATGGTCCTTTAAAAATTGCGTTGAATTTCCGTGGCCCAGGCAAAGAAAAACAACATCGACATTGGTGTTTACCGTGCCGGTAAACGTCATTTCCGTGCCGCCTTGAAGATCGGGGTGTGCCGTAGTCAAGGGTTTTCCTGCTCGCGTAGTGCTGTATACAAAATCGATTTTCGCTTCGGGATGGTGCAATAAAATTCGGATAAGTTCCCCTCCGGTATATCCCGATCCCCCAATAATTCCTATGCTGATCATATGTATGGTGTTGCTCCTATAAACTTGGAAACGATGGTTTTTTCCGTTTTTGATTTTATACCATTTCTGATGTTGAATTCCTGCTTTTTACTCGATAATCGAGATTTAAAATGCTCCGACGCTTGCGTCGAAATCAATGGTAATTTTCGTTCTAATGCCTCGTGGGCTTGCCCCGAGGTTGTTTACTTGCGTAATTTAACATCGGAAATGCTATTAAAGGTTATGGTTTACATGATTGTAAATTTTGCCCGAATTGGATAGGATTTTAATAAACCCTTTTGCTTCCTCGGCCGTCCATCCTTTGTTCATTTCCCCATAACTCCCAAAGGAGGCGTTCATGAGGTCGTGTTTCGAAACAATTCCGTTCAACCGGAACTGAAACGGATACAGCCCTACATGCACGGTACCGCTTACCGTTTTTTGGGTGTCGGTAAGAAAGGCCTCTATGTTTCGCATTACCGCATCAAGATAGTTGCCTTCGTGCAACAGCATGCCATAAAAATTACCTTGTTGCTCTTTTTGATATTGTTGCCACTTCGTTAGGGTGTGTTTTTCCAACAAGTGGTGGGCTTTTAGGATGATTAGGGGAGCGGGAGCTTCAAAGCCCACCCGGCCCTTGATACCGATTATGGTATCGCCAACATGTATATCGCGACCTATGGCATATTGGGAGGCAAGCGCATTCAGTTTTTCGATATTCGCCACTGGAGTGTCCTGTACGCCATTTAAGGCGACCAATTCCCCTTTTTCGAAGGTCAGGGAGACTTCCGAAGGTTCTTTCTCTTTCAGTTGACTGGGATAGGCATTGTCCGGTAACGGTTTTTCGGAGGTCAAGGTTTCTTCACCGCCGACGGAAGTACCCCAAAGACCTCTGTTAATGGAGTATTTGGCCTTTTCCCAAGAGTAGTCGACCCCGTTTTCTTTCAGGTACGTAATTTCCGCTTCCCGCGACAATTGTTCGTCCCTAATGGGAGTAATGATCGTAATTTCCGGGGCGATGGTTTGAAAAATAAGATCGAAACGTACTTGGTCGTTGCCTGCACCGGTACTGCCGTGCGCGATATATTTGGCCCCGATGCTCTTGGCGTGTTGTACAATTTCGATGGCCTGTACAATACGTTCGGCACTTACCGATAATGGGTAGGTATTGTTCTTGAGCACGTTACCAAAAATCAGGTATTTCACTACTTTTTGGTAAAAGGTTTCTACGGCATCGATAGACGTATAGGTACTTGCGCCCAGTTGTAATGCCTTGGTTTCGATATCGGCGATCTCCGCTTTGGAGAAGCCTCCCGTATTTACGCTTACGGCATGTACCTCAAATCCTTTTTCTTTTGATAAGTATTTGGCACAATAAGAGGTGTCCAACCCTCCACTATAAGCCAGTACTAATTTTTCCATATTGATTATTTATGTTTTATACCCTAAAAACGGGTTTTCCTGCTTTTTACAATTAGCAATGAACATTATCGGTTAAAAGTAGTTCGTAACCAGTGGTAACCGTGAAGGTCGGTGTCGCTGGCTTTTCTCAGGAAATTATATTTTCCTAACTCCTAACTCCTAACTCCTAACTCCTAACTCCTAACTATTTTATTCAAGTATCAAGTACAAGATTATCGAATGTGATCGGCTATTGTATTTGTGTTTGACATTTGTATTTGTTTTTTTAACTCCTAACTCCTAACTCCTAACTCCTAACTCCTAACTCCTAACTCCTAACTCCTAACTCCTAACTCCTAACTCCTTTATTCAAGTATCAAGTATCAAGTATCAAGTATCAAGTACAAGATTATCGAATGTGATCGGCTATTGTATTTGTGTTTGACATTTGTATTTGTTTTTTTAACTCCTAACCACTAACCACTAACCACTAACCACTAACCACTAACCACTAACCACTAACCACTAACCACTAACCACTAAC
>CANMSB010000006.1 GCA_947500445.1 uncultured Flavobacteriaceae bacterium
CTCTTTCTCATAATGACTGTTTAAAATTAAGGTTATTATTCTACTTTTAAACAGTTCGGTTTCAAGGGTAGCTTACACACCCTAACAAGTAGAAATATCTTTTTAAACGATAGGCGTGCCCCCAGTGGCGGGTGCTTTATTTCGCCAATAAATTACCAAAAGGTTTTAGGGAATAGAAAAACCTTTCTATATTTGCATCCTCTTAGGCAGAAATGCCGGGAATACGCAGACCGCGTCAGGAGGAATGGCAGAGTGGTCGAATGCGGCAGTCTTGAAAACTGTTGAGGGTCACACCTCCGGGGGTTCGAATCCCTCTTCCTCCGCTTTAAAGAAATGCTTCGCGACGTAGTCGCGGAGCATTTTTTGTTTTATGGAAACCAAGAGCAAAGCTCTTGAAGTTGGATTAAAACAAAAAGTGGTCCTGGGCGATAGCCTGAAGCATTGGTTCAAAGTATTGGATTCCCTTCTGGGACGCACGAAGTGAATCCCTCTTCCTCCGCAGAAACCCCATGAATTATATTCATGGGGTTTTGTTTTTATGGTTGACAGTTCACTCCTAATTAATCCTGGAAATCTGGCTCTTAGTTTAGTCAGGCTTACTTGTACTTTCTAAAGGCCTGTATAGTTTGATAAATACCGTAACTTATGAATATTCTACCAGTAAAATCCCAAAAATAAAAGTCTCCAAAAAGTTCATAGTTGAAGTTTTTCCCTAAATAATCAAATTTATGAGTAGGATTTAAAAAGTTCAGAAATTGAGATAGGTTGTTGTCAATTATGAAAACTTCTCCTGAAAAAAGGTCGAAGACATATTTTGAAGTTCCTAGCATAGATAAACTAAAAAAGATGCATCCAACTAGCATTGTAAAACAAATACCTAGGAAATACGATTTCCCATACCCGTTTGAAATTATATTTAAAAAGTGTATTGCTTGATTACATAACGCTTTTAGTTTACGATATAGAAATACCCTTTTACTTTCTTCTCTATACTTGGATCTCTTTATTTCATTTATAGTTGCTTTTGATTGTGCCGAACGTTCCAAAAATTTAAAATCTAGTGCTTTAACATTGTTGGATTGACTTTCGTACTGCTTTTTAAGCATTCTATACGTTTCTTGCTTATTTTTCAATGGAATATTTCCTTTTTCAAAAATATCAGATTCATAATCCTTGTCATTTTTAGGTTTACTATGCCTAAAATATTTTAAACGTAAATCAAATAAATTCAACTCCCCAGATATAATTGCCGTAGATAAATCCAATCCTTTTTCAAACTTAGTTCCCCTGAAAATAGCCTTGTCAGTAATTGAACTGTAAGTAAAAAGTGTATTCTCTCTAAACATTGCTGACGAAAATACTGCAGTTTTATAAAAGTCTGTTTTATAAAATATTACTGGCTTATGAAATGTGGTATTCCAAAAATCTACTAACCCATTGAACTGAGTATTTCTAAAGTTGGTATCGAACAAATTGCATGAATGGAATCTAACTTTACCGTTTTTGCCGCTATCGTCTCCAAAGACGACATCTTCAAAATTTAAATCCCTGATTGTACAACTGTCAAAGGTTAAAGAATTTTTGCGGCTCTCTGGTCTGATGGTCCTTTCAAACTCGCAGTTGTTTATAAACTTAACCTTCCACTCATAATTCCCTATATATAATTCATCTAAAAATCGACAATTGTCAAATTTTAAAACTGCAATAGTTGCATGTAGGTATCCTTGCATTTTCGAATTTATCTTATGGTGAAATGGTAAGTTTAATTTAAAGTTTAGATCAATGTTTTTAAAGTCATATTCATCTGCAAAAGGAAGCGAACCTCCATCTCCATCATCTTGGACTTCAAATTTTACATCTGTTTTCCAAATTTCAATTAATTCTTGTACGTTCCTAGCAACCTTTCTTTCCATAATCCTAGATAAATTAAGCCTTTCCCTTTTATTTATTGCCATTTGCGTCTAAAACTAAAAACACAAATACTTGCGCGTCAAATGGCTGACCCACTAATTTTGATACGGCATCTTCAATTTCAACTACGCTTATTGTTCAATTCCCTTTATTTCTTTTTGGATTACTTTACTTATATTCTCAGGTATCTCCAATTCCTCGGCCACCTCCATCCATCTCGGAATCAATGTCTGTACCTCCTTGATAATACCCTTAGGGTTTTTAATGACAAATTCTTCTGCAATGACTAGAAAGTCTTTTATGGTAATGTCGGTACGTTTTCCGTTAATAGACAAAGCTCTGGAAGTGGTTTTAAAGGTAAATAGCGGGTTAAGCGCATAAGTCAAATCATATGCGGGAGCTAAATTCCATTTGTTCTCCTCTTTGTTATAAATAAAACTGTGGTTCTTTAGATGGTCGTCTACGTTTTTAAACAGGACATTAAAAACCATTCGCTTGAAAAGTTGCTGTAAATCTTTATGTGGTACTTCCAATCCTAAGGCCACTTTAAAAACATTTTCATAGGAGGAGTTTTCCGGTTGACTTTTAAAGTCCCAACCGGTTAACCCCGTTACAGTCAATACGTGCTGTTTTTCTCCGTGTTGTCTGTCGTATCTTAATGTTGCAAAATGTTTGTTTTCTATAAGTTTTGAGGGCATGATATCAATACCAGCTTCTTGCGCTAGTAAATAGTAGGCGTATTCTACTTTTTCTTTGTTGTAGCCATCGCTATCATCAAGATGTAGCTTGACTAGATAGTGATTGTAGTCCGCGCTCGTTTCGCTGTCTCCAGCAATAATTTTACCAGTTTCTTTGTGTTCCGAGATAAGAATTTTGGGTCTGGCACCGCCAGCTGAAGTTCCTATTTTGAATACGTTAAGCAAAGACAATTCATCAAGGGCTGCACCGGATGTATCTTGCTTTAGTTTTAACACTTTTTCTAAGATGGTAATGATTTCATCTATGTTTATAGCCGTTGTATTGGCTAGCTCTTTTGCGGGTTTGTATTCTAACGCTCCCATACCACGATCCGCTACATAAGCCAACTGTTCCAACGGTGTTACTTTTTGGATACCTCTTGCTGTTAACCATTCTTGAAAAATGATGTTTCCAAAGGTGTCCGGTAACGAATCGGCTATCATTGGCGGTAAACCTTGAAAAGTGTCTTGCTGGTATTCGGTAAATACTTGTACAGGTTTGGTGCGTTTGAAAATAAACGGAAATAGTTTTGAGTATTGCCCAGACTCCAAAAATTCAGGGTTGTATTGAAAAAATGCTTTGCCCCGATCTATGTCATAGCCTAGTTTACCAATCTCTCTACCAAACGCAATTACATCCATGATTTTATCTCTAGCCATCTATCAATATAAGGAAATGTCGCTTTCTTGATCAATAACTTGATTAACACCATTAAAGATGGATTGTAACAAACCGAAATGATTGGCAATTTTTAAAACAGTATCCAAAGTCGCATTTTTACCGCTTTCAAATTTCTGAATCGTATACCTGGACAACCCCAAAGCATTACTAAGGTCTTGTTGAGACATACCGTAACGTTGTCTTTTCGTCTTACAAAGCCCGCCTAGCTTGGATTTCACGTCTTTGATTGTGATAGAATCAATCATAATTGTTTATTATATTACACAAATATAAGAAAAATGAATAAAATGTGTATTATAATAAACATTATGGCTAAAAGCCTTAAATAATATAGAACAGGTATTAGAAAAATGCAAATACCTTAATTTGAATTCGAATAAGGGCAAAACCTATGAAAACTGACAATGTTTCGCTAAAAAAAGACTGATTCGGTGTCATTAAATTACGAGGGTTTTTTTATTCCCAAACTCCATCCATTTTTGCATATCGGTATCGTCCGCAAAACAAGATTAATGTATGTTCATTAGTAAAATTTGGATAGGGTAATGATGAGCATTGCAAGAAAGAAAAATGGAAAATAGACCGCTTTGAAAACTTGATTTTCATTAAAGTCAAATATGTGCGATTTGTTTTTAGCGTAGGTAATCAAGTTCCAAGTGGTCAAAATGATCATCAAATAGGTAACGAAGTAGAAATACTCCATAAAAATGAGATCTGCGGTAATGATTTCTTTTCGCAGGTCGATGTGCGAGAAGATGAGCACAAAGAAAAATGCCGCCATCGCTTCTATAATACCCTGTCGCTCCTCGGTTTTTGAACAGGCGATGAGCAAAATGTACATCATAATCAATACCACAAAGATGGGAATCAAATAGGTGACGAACGTATTGAGTAAAATACGTCTCAAATCGATGTTGTAATGCAAAATGGGTACCTCTTCAAACAAGGTTTTGGCGCCATAACCAAAATCGGTATCGTATGACGCCACCGAATAGTTAAAATAACTTTTCATGATGTTGTTCCCCGATACGATAACGTTTTGGTTCAGCCCCGGCTTTCTGGTGGGATTGGTGAATTCATAGCTGGCCAAATCGGGGGTAAACACCAGATGGTCCTCATTGCTAATGGGAACAATGTCCAAACTGATATGCCGCTTATCGAACGGGAAGTTCTCATAATTCAGGTATTGTTGTACCGTTACCCGAAAGTCCCAACTGATCAACAGATAGTCCGGTTTTCCGGCAATGCCCTTTATTTCTTTTCTGGAAACCTCTTCGATAAAAGAGGCTTCGGCAAAGGGCGAGGTTTGGGGCAATCGAAATCCCTCACTAATGGTTTCCACCAAGTTTAAAGGATATTTTTGCCAGATCCGACCGCCGATATTAAGATTGTAGCTGTTTTCAAAAGCCATTCGTTCGATGAACATTCCCGTTGGTATCGGGGTACTTTCGGGCAGTTTGAGTTCCCTGCGTCGTGTTTGCTGCTTGTTTATAAAACTCCCTAGGCTCGAGACATCGGCAATAGGGGGGCTTTCCGAGGTATTGATCCTCCTGCTCCCCGTATGCTCTAAATATCCAATCAAAAGGATGTTAAAGATCAATAATACCGTGGCCAGTATACTCAATTGCCATATTTCTTGTCGGTCCAAATAATCCTTATTAAAATAAATGGCGATAATGATCAATAGAAAAGCCGAGAAAAATAAGGTCAATTTGATATAACGATGGTTAAGGGCGGCCTTGCTTCCCAAAAGTTCGTTTTTAGAAAAAACCAGCCCGATGCCCCAGCCATTGGATGGTATTTTATCATAAAAAAAGAGTTCGGTATCGTTATTATCGTCCGAAGCACGCTCCACATTTCCCGATTGTCCCTCCAACAGGGCGTTGTAGGCCTTTTTTAGAACAGTGTTCGTTTCGTTTTCGCTGGTTTCCTTTAAGTTGGTCGTTCCTATGTAATCGTTTACAGGATGGGAAAGATAGGTGCCTTCTGTAGAAGTGATGAGCCCATATCCGGTTTTTCCCAAACTAAGTGAAAGTATCATACTTTTAAAGCCACTGGTAACGAAGCTCATGGTAATGGTTCCCTTCACCTTTCCCTTGTTCGGTCCTGCCGTATAATAAAACGGGATACCATAGTCAATGTACCAGTCTTTGGCAGCTTTTGCATAGTATGGCTCTACCCACTTGGCACCTTTATCCCGAACCCCGGTGTACCAATCTGTTCCATCGAGGGTTGCATCGGTATAATCATAACTGTCCCCTACATAAATATAGTCCGCTGTTCCTTTATTGTAAAAGGGGCAAAACAGTTTACGATCTCCTGAGAAAGCATAGGGCTCATAACAGGCCGTTATCCCTTGTAATGCTGGGATTTTAAGTGAAGATGCCTTGATGATTTTTTCTATTTCCTCTTGGCTGTAAGATTTTGTGCCAAAATCTTCAGCGAGTTTTTTTCCTTCGTCAACAATACTGGAAAGAATCCCGTCTACCTGTTTTTTTAAGGATTCCATCGTGCGCAAACCCTTATCCTGAACGATATGGTCCCGTTCCATACTAAAGGAATAGAGTTCGTAGGCATGATAAATGGTGGCTACAAACAATCCAAGGGCGATAATGTAAAGTACTTTCTTTATCATATTCCTAAAAACATGGGTTGCTTTGTCGCACACCGTATGCACTGTTACGACTTGATTTTTTATTGACGGCGGAGCCATCCAAAACGCATTTCCGCACTAATCATGGTGTAGTACAGCAACTAAATATACTGCCGATTCCTTAAATTAAAAACGGCTTGGGTACTTATTTGATGTTATTGACGGTCATGGTGCGGGATCTGCGGTATTAGAAAGGAGTAGATTAAACTCATGTATTGTCTGTTATGGAACCTGACAACAAAGCCTAAAAGATTGATGCTGGCCGCAATGGAGGATACGGCAATCGTTAATGGTAGTACCCAAACATACACCGGTTTTTGGAAGTATGGTTAGTTTGTTTTTACGGTTTACGGCCATTTCAGGGGCATCGGATTCCTGTTTAATCATGCCCGCTTCTATGCTGGAGTATCCGCGCCCAATATTTTAGGCGATCGTTTGGCTTCCCAAGACGGCCTAAATTTATCCAACCCGACTTATGGGTATTTCGGTTACCGATTTTACTCCGATATTTTTGAAAAAATGATGATCAAACCGAACATGCTCATTCGGTATGAGAATGGCGCACCTTTGCAAGCGGACTTGAACCTGGCCGTCAGTTTTAAAAATAAGTTCGAGATAGGAACCGGCTATCGGACCAGTGCTTCACTTAACTTTTTGGCCGGGGTTTACCTGATCAAAAATTTCCGGTTGATTTATCACTACAATTTGGCGACCAATGATAATCCTTTGGGGAATACGCACGGACTTCTACTAAGTTACCGTTTTGGAGACGGATATGCTATCGATTAAATGATTCCGTTTCAAAGATAAAATGGTAACAAAAAGGCCATCAACAGTAAGTTGATGGCCTTTTTCTCATAAACGCTTTCGAACTTATTGTTTGATCAACTGTTCTGTAGCGTACCAACTTCCGTTGATAATCGTCTGCAAATAGTAAGGCCCCGGCCTTAGGTAACCAAAATGAAGTTCTATTTTTGAATTTCCCGCTTCGATAATGGCGCGTTCTCGCTTGATCAATCGGCCGTAACGGTTATAGACCAAGAAACGCACCTTTGATTTTTTGGTGACGGTCAAATCCGCGATGACATAAGCGGTAAATGGATTGGGGTAGGTTTCCAAGGTAACCGTATTTTCGGCAACGCCGTCACAGCTTCCCAAGGTGCCACCGTAGTAAAGGTAGAACCATGCTGCAATCCGTGAAACGCAAAAGGTTCTTCCCCTAAAGCAGACTTCCACTTTATCGTAATCACCATTACCACAACGTACATCAACAACCTCTATGTTAACCGTAGCTTCGGCCGTACAACCGTTTGCGTCCGTTACGGTAATCGTATAGTCAGTGGTTTCTTCCGGGCAAACCCTTATGTTTGCCGTGGTCTCTCCCGTACTCCATGCATAGGTAAATGGAGCAAGTCCACCTTCCATTGCGGTTATGCCAATGGTTTTACAACCGCTTGGGTGGTATCCCAGATACAATTTTATGTCCTCCGAAACGGAAAGCCCTATCGGTTCGGGTTCGGTTATCAAAACCGTGCCTTCCAAGGTAGCGCCCAAGGCATCGGTAACCGTTAAGGAGTATTCGCCAGCCATCAATCCGCTAGCCATGGCATCGGTTTGCCCATCGCTCCACAAGTAGGTGTATGGTCCCACACCGCCGTTAACGATCGCGGTTGCCGCCCCGTCATTTCCTCCATTGCAACTCACATTGTCGGTTACAACGGTTTCCAAGCGGATCACTTCCGTTACAAAACGTGCCGAAACGGGGAAATGGTCCGATACCGTATTGGTATAATCGTTGTCATAAAAAGCATATCCCACGCTAACGGTTTCATCAATGTAGGTTGGAACAACTTCATTGGACACTGCAATATGGTCGATCATGTTCTCTCGAAATGCGAACGACCGAAAACCGGCCTCGCTAAGTGCCGCACTTAAAACGGTGTAGTTTTCCGTATCTGCCGTGTACACCTCATAAGAACTTACGGTCGTATCAACATCGGCCACGGTTTCATCGACATCATCGTTAAAGTCCCCTAAAAGAATAAGATTGGTATCCGCAAATTGAGTGTCAAGGCTGTCCTTAAGTACTTCCACATCAAACTTACGCATATCGTAACGCTCTTGCGGACTACTACCACTGTTCGCCCTAGCGTGCAGACCTACAATATCATAACGTTTGCTACTACCGCCAATGGTTACATCTGCGGTCATCAAAAAGGGCAGTCGTCCACTGGCATAAAAACGGGTTTTGTCCGAAACGGGGTAGTCCGCCAGGGCTGTATCATCACCGCCATTGTATAGGGGATGAATACTTTCCAAGAGTGGTCGGGTATCGACTACGGAAACGGTATTGGTGTTGTAAATGAACCCGACCTTTTGCTGCATACCATCGGTAGCGTCGGGGCGTGAGGTCGCCGGGGACAATACATAACTATAGTTTGGGAGCGTCCCGATAAGTTCCTCGAACAAGGGAACATCTACAATTTCCTGAACGGCGATAACATCGGCATTCAAAGATTCCAGTATGGTTCGAACACTATCCCTTTGAATGGCATCCGACATTGGGTTTCCGGCAGCAGGGGAATTGGATTCTTCCCCGAACCATTCAATATTCCAGGTTACGACGTCGAAGGTTTCGGCCTGATCTATTGCTATAGTACTCCGCGGAGGAACATACGGTTCGGCACAAGAAAGGTCGCTATCGGAACGGGGCAATAATTGGTAGGTCTCAAAAAACCGTCCGACCACCCCGATAACTTCGGAACAGCTATCCGGTTGGCCCAGACCGACTATGGCCGCCACGTCGTTATCGATTCGTATTTCCCCAATGCCGCTGGTATCGGATAGTTCGTAATTGGAATTACCAAAAAGGATATCTCCCGGTCTTGGAAAATCGGGATTGGCTATACGGACCAATTGCCCTGGATAATCGCCCAATTCATTAAATGTTATCGTCCTTGGAAGAATCTGTTGGTCCGGTACTCCATTATTGACCACCTCGGTCACCGAACTGAGTTGTACTTGCTCGTTAAAGGCACTTCTTGTTCCAGTGACGGTTATGGAATCGCCGATCATAAAATTGCCTTCGCCATGTACCGTTTCGTCAAAAATAGCAATACCTGCGGTGTCATCTTGCAGATAGGCGGAACCCGCAAATTGATCGGAAACGGTCAAAATACCGCTAACGGTCACCAATTCACCTTCCGCGGTGTTCCGTGCCTCCAAAATGGAGATGGTGTCCGGAGCTGGGGGTACAGCACCGTTTTCGGTTCCCGGTGTGGGCAAGGCCGGTTCATAAGCTCCGGTGTTTCTTAAGCCACCGGTACCGTTCGGAAGTCGTTGTAGCGATTGGCCATCCTTATCCCCGAAAGCATCTTCGTTTATCTGCCCCTCTCCAGGGTTTAACAGCGTAAGCAAAACGGCATCATCACCATCACTGGTATCATACACCAAGGCATCGATCAGGCTATCGTCGATCAGTAGGGGAGTATCATTGGGAAAACTACTTGCATCCCCTTCGTACAATGCCACGGCATCCGCACCGTTTTGAAGTCCATTGGTCGTAAATGCCACAAGGTCCACATTGGGGACCAAGGCACTGCCGATAACAAAATAGCCATTGGCATCCGTTGTAAAACCATCGAGGTCGATCGCATTATTGTAACTCTGATCGTCGCTACCGTTATACAAAACGACTACTAGTCCATCCAAAGCTGTATTTCCCGTGCCACCGTCATACAATTCTATAAATTCTGAGGCATCCGTTCCGGGATTGTCGGCATCAATTTCGTTTATGACAATTTGTGCAGGCCCGGAGGTGAAACTTCCAACAGGAAACGCATTGGTCGCTGTAGCGTTCACCGTTTCGTTATCCAGGGCGTTCGGTCCACTAAAAGTCCAGTTCCCAAGTATAAAGGTAGCTCCATCGGGGCCGGTATTTGCAGTTCTATAGGCCCAGCCATCGGCATACTCCCAAGGTGCTCCACTGCCATCTACGGCAATTTCCCCAAAAACATCGATTACGTTTCCATCCTTAAAAAGTTCAATGGCATCGTCCCCGTTAATGGCCATGGCACCGGAAACGTAGTCCGGGGCAAAACCGAAAAAACTGGTAAAACCGGTAGTTTCCGAAGCAACATACAAAAAACTGCCCGCAGCGGCGGCTTCGGCAGGGAAGCTAAATTCTACCCCATTGGTTCCGTTACCATTGTTGGCGGAACCCAACCCATATGCGCTAAGATCGGCAATGTCCTCGGTTACATAAAGCTCCACACCTTTGGGTACCCCACCGCTCAAAGGGCCGTCGAATACTCCGGAAATGACAATTGCATTTCCAGTCGAAGGAACCGAATCCAATGTTGTAAAAGATAGTATGTCGCTTGCTTCAGAGCTATTACCGGCGGCATCCACTGCCACAATACGAATTTCGTATGCGGTATTTGGAAGTAACCTGGTCAGTTGGAAGCTGGTAGCACTTGTGTTCGCGAGTAATGTATTCTCCGTAAACAATTGATATTCTGTTACCCCGATATTATCGGTCGAAGCATCCCAACCGATTGTGGCGGTGTTGGAGGTAACCCCCGTTACCGACAAATTTAAAGGGGCCGATGGCGCTTCCATATCTACCGTAACCTCTTCCATATTCATGGTTCCGGGCGTGGGCACCAATACTCCATAAGTATCGGTATTTCTAGTTCCTCCCTGGCCATTGGGAAGGCGTTGCATGCTATTGTCCGCTGCATTGCCATCGCTATTTTCGTCTATTTGTTTCTGTCCCGTATTCAACAATGGCAATAGTTCCAGATCATCGGCATCGCCAGTCCCGTACACTAGGGCATCCAACAGATTAGTGGTCGTAATTGCCGTTCCCGTAGGAAAGGAAGCGGCATCATCTTGATAGAGTGCCACGGCATCGGCACCATTTTGAATTCCGTTGGTGGTAAACGCTTCCAATGTTACATTGGGAACATTGGCACTACCGATTACGAAATAACCGTTTGCATCGGTCGTAAAACCGTCCAAATCAATGCTTGCATAACTTTCGTCGCTATTACCGTTATAAAGGACGATTACGAGACCGTCCAAAGCAGTATTGCCAAAACCGCCGTCATAAAGTTCAATAAACTCGGAAGCATCGGTGCCCGCCTGATCCGCATCTACTTCATTGATGACAATTTGCGCATCAACGCCCGTAAAACGATTTTCGGCCTGTGGTCCGCCCCAAATGGACGTTGCAAAGGCTGGATTATCAATAAAAGGATTGCGATTCCCCTGTATGCCCTCTAAGATTACATTTCGGTTCAGTTCTACCTGTGAAACGGGATCTTCGGCGTTCCATACCAAGAAAATATCCGGTATATCCGCAGCATAGCTGTTGCCTCCGATACCAACCGTATTTGGAAGGCATCGATTTCCATACCGTAAGTACATATAGAACATCATTCTTGCAACGTCGCCTTTCCATTCGTCACCGGGATAGAACCCTCCGTTTATCGGACGGGCATTTCCGTCGGCATCCGTATAGCGTAAATTGCTTCGCACCCCATTGAACTGGACATCGGAGGCCCTAAGGTGATGCGCATCGGATCCCGGACCCGTTTCTCCAAGATTGGGGTTTCCCAACGATTTTGGATAGCTGTGCTCCCGGTTCCAGTCGCCGACATTGCCGCCGTTCCTATCTTTTGAGCGCGTTCGGTCATTGGTGCCATCCGTATCGGTATCATCATAACCGTAAATGAGAAATACCTTACTAGGGTCACCGGGATCCAAATCGGTTTGTTTTAAAGCGTCCCAAACTCCAGGGGTATACGTTAATACGGTCGTTTGGGAATCCGTGACCAAAGTGGCAAGATTACTTTTTAGTACCGCTCCAGTGGCCGCAATGTCCGTTCCGGAATAGTAGGAGGGCACCTGTGCGTGTCCTTGGAAAATCCCGTAAATCAGGATAAAAAAGGCGATTGCAGATCGCCCGATGTAATTTCTTTTCATGGTGAGTTCATTTTATTAGTCGCACAAAGGTAGCAAGATATGTAGGAATTATACCCGTGCATTATTAACCAAACGTTAAGAATTTATGGCTTGGATGACCGGCAACAGTACACAACAAAAAGCATCGCGACCATGTATTCTTTTCGGGGCAATAAGGATGTTCCGAAAGGGTATAATAGTGCAAAGAACCTGCTATTTTGGTGTTCATCTCAACGGATTAGGAGTATTTTTGTGCCATGACAGAATGGTACCATTATCCGATGCTGATCGGTATCGGTTTTCTGGTCGGTGGCATCAATACCATCGCCGGTGGTGGATCGTTGATCTCCCTTCCGATACTCATATTTCTGGGGTTACCGCCCAGCGTTGCCAATGGTACCAATAGGGTGGCTGTAGTGGTACAAAATGCGCTGGGATCTGCTGGCTTCGCGAGTAAAGGCGTTACTACGGCCCCCTTCAACATTTATTTGGGCATTTCGGCACTTCTCGGTGCCCTCTTGGGGGCCCATATTGCGGTTGACATCTCGGAAGCATTGTTCAATCGTATATTGGCGGGTGTAATGATCGTGGTGGTGTTTCTACTGTTGTTGAAACCCAAGATGCGGTTGGAGGTACCTAAAGAAAACATAAAAGGAAAACGATTATGGACGGCAGTCATCGCTTTTTTCTTTATCGGTATCTATGGTGGATTTATAAATGCCGGAATAGGCTTTATAATTATCTTATTTTTGCATCATGTTAACCGAATGACCCTTGTAAGGGCGAACGCGACAAAAACGGTCGTAGTATTGCTGTATACCCTGGCGGCCTTAACAGTTTTCGTTATCAATGATAAAGTAGCGTGGGACGTAGGTGCGGTACTTGCCATAGGCAATGGTAGTGGTGCTTGGTTCGCGAGCAGGTTTTCGGTAGGCAAGGGTGACGGTTTTGTGAAGGTGCTTTTGATCATTATGATCATCATACTGTCCATAAAGCTATGGTTTTATGACCTATAAGCCCGTAAGAACAATAATATGATCGAAATAATTTTATGGAAGATAGTATAGAACATATGGAATGGCGCTACGCCGTTAAAAAATTTGATGCCGAACGCAGCCTGTCCGTTCCAAAGGTGGAAAAATTGAAAAAAGCGTTCAACCTTACGGCCACCTCTTACGGTCTGCAGCCGATACGAATGGTGGTAGTACAAAATAAAACGATCCAAGAGGCCTTGGTGACCCATTCATATGGACAGGAACAAGTGGCACAGGCATCGCATGTACTGGTCTTGTGTATCGAGAACGTTATCGACAAAGACTATATTACGGCGTATTTTGAACAAGTGGCAGAAATTCGCGGTACCAGTTCGACCATTTTAAAACCTTTCAAGGATTCATTGGTCGCCAATTTTTCCCAAAAAGAGGTATCCGAAGTCCGAAAATGGGCCACGAACCAAGCCTATTTGGCCATGGGCAACCTGTTGACGATCTGCGCCATGGAAAAAATCGATTCTTGTCCAATGGAAGGCTTTGTGCCCCAGGAATATGATCGTATACTACAATTGGAAGAGAAGGGGCTTTCCTCTGTTTTGGTAATGCCTGTCGGTTATCGTGCGGAGGACGATATGTTTGCCGACTTTAAGAAAGTGCGAAAAGATATTAAGGAAAGCATCATCGAGTTGCGCTAATTTGAGATGGTACACATTATAACAAAGGAACATTATGCCGGGATTTGAACGTTTTGGAGCAGCCGAAAAGGAACAAGTAAGCGAAGTATTGGATACCGGGGTGTTGATGCGCTACGGATTTGACGGAATGCGAAATGGTACATGGAAAGCGCTTGAACTTGAGCGGGATTTGGCGAAACGCATGCAAGTGAAACACGCACAAACGGTAAGTAGCGGCACCGCTGCGCTGACCGTCGCTTTGGCCAGTGCCGGAGTAGGGGCAGGGGACGAGGTACTGATACCGACATTTACCTTTGTGGCCAGTTTTGAAGCGATTTTGGCGTTGGGTGCGGTACCCATTCTTGTGAATATCGACGATACCCTAACTT
The DNA here is from genome assembly GCA_947500445.1 of uncultured Flavobacteriaceae bacterium. GTDB lineage: Bacteria > Bacteroidota > Bacteroidia > Flavobacteriales > Flavobacteriaceae > Pelagihabitans. Next base: position 14,006 of record CANMSB010000006.1, read on the forward strand.
TGGATCCCGATGCGGTAGCAAAGGCGGTTACAAAACGAACCAAAGTGGTAATGCCCGTTCATATGTGCGGTTCTATGGCCGACTTGAGGGCTTTAAAAAACATTTGTGATCAACACGGACTGCTGCTGCTCGAAGATGCTTGCCAGGCGATTGGCGGCACTTACGAGGGCAAACCGCTGGGCAGTTATGGGGATTTGGGCTGTTTTTCCTTTGATTATGTAAAAACGATTACCTGTGGTGAAGGTGGCGCCATTATTACCGATTCGGACCTTTACAAACAGAACGCCGATCGGTATTCAGATCATGGCCACGATCACATCGGTTCCGATAGAGGTGCGGAAACCCATCCATATTTAGGATATAATTTTCGTATTTCAGAGTTGAACGCTGCGGTAGGGGTGGCACAATTGAAACGATTGGACGAATTTCTTGCCGTTCAGGAAAGAAATTACAATATAGTGCACACTGCATTGAAAAACATACCTGAGGTCAGTTTTCGGCGCGTGCCCAAGGGCGGTGTTCAGAGCTATGCATTCCTAAACTTTTTTATGCCCACACAACAATTGGCAAAAAAGGTGCACACTGCGTTTGGTGAAAACGGGATCGATGCCTGCTTTTATTGGTACGATAACAATTGGCATTATTTTAGACAATGGGAACATCTGTTGCAGCAAAAGTCTTTAGGGAAAATGGCCGGAGCGGTATACGAGCAATGGCCCGATTACGACCGTATGGATTTTTCAACTTCCGACCATTGGATGGGCCGTACCGTCTCTTGTTTGATCAAGCTTGGTTGGGAAGTGGATGACATGGAATCAAGAGCGCAAAAGATGGCCGAAATCATCCGGGGGCTTGTTTGAGCTGGCCCTTTCTACGGTGTATCGAAGGAAGCAAGGGGCATCCAAAAACGTATGGTATTCTTTTGAAACATGCCATTCCGGGTCGATATAGCCCTATATCATTTTGTACGCAATGGCCGTTGTGGCAACTAGGGTTCTACAAATCGAGCTAAAACTGCGGTAAGATCTCTTTTAGAATGGAACATATTCCACGATTTCCAGCCCATACCCCACGATTCCCACTCTTTTGGCCTGTGCGCTGTTGGTAAGCAAACGCAATTTGCTAATGTTCAGATCGTGCAAAATTTGCGCTCCGATACCAAAGTCGCGAGTGTCCATATCTATTTTTGGCGCCTTATGAACGCCTTTCTTGTGCAGTTCCTTTAACTCCGCCAAACGCGCCAGTAGATTTAGCGATTCGGAATCTTGATTGATAAAAACAATGGCACCTTTGCCCTCTTCGTTTATGGCCTTGAACATGTCCTCCAACTGTTTATCGGGATTATGGGTCAATGTGCCCAATACATCATTGTTCACCAAGGTAGAATTGATTCGCGTCAATACCTTTTCATCCTTGCTCCAACTCCCTTTTGTAAGGGCGATATGAACGTGATTGTTGGTCGTTTGCTGGTATGCACGCAGTCGAAACGTCCCAAAACGGGTGGTAATTTCAAAATCCTCCTTTTTATCGATCAAACTATCATGTTCCATCCGATAGGCGACCAAATCTTCGATGGAGACGATTTTCAGGTCGAATTTTTTCGCAACATCCATCAATTGAGGCAAACGGGCCATAGAGCCATCTTCGTTCATGATTTCCACAATAATGCCCGCCGGTTTTAAACCGGCCAAACGCGCAAAATCAATAGCCGCCTCGGTATGCCCCGTTCTTCGCAAAACCCCACCTTCCTTGGCGATCAAAGGAAAAATATGGCCTGGACGCGCAAGATCATATGGTTTTGTCGCAGAATCGGTCAATGCAACAACGGTTTTTGAACGGTCGGCCGCCGAAATCCCCGTGGTTACGCCGTTTCCCCTTAAATCTACCGATACGGTAAAAGCCGTTTCCAAAGGATCTGTGTTGTGGTTGACCATCATATGCAGGCCAAGTTCTTTGCAGCGACCTTCTGTCAAGGGGGCGCAGATAAGTCCTTTTCCATGGGTTGCCATGAAGTTTACCGTTTCCGGTGTTGCCAATTCCGCCGCGGCCAAAAAATCACCCTCGTTTTCACGGTTCTCATCATCGACCACAATAATCACCTTGCCTTCGGCAATATCGGCAATGGCTTCGGAAATGGTATTCAGTTGTATGTTCTTCTCCATGGCAGTTGTCATGTAACGGCTGTTTTTCTTTTAAATAGTTTTTTGAAAAAATCGGTAACCGCACTAAAGTTCATCATCCCTTTATCGGCCGTGGCACGTTTGGTTAAAAAGATGCCCAAAGGTAACATAATTAAGGTCGACAGCCAGGCGCCAAGGATAGGGTGAATGTTATTTTCCTTTGAATAATTGCCCGCAAAAACACCGACAAAATAATAGATTAAAAACAAGATGATGGCGATTACCATAGGAAGGCCAACGCCCCCTTTTCTAATAATGGCCCCCAAGGGCGCACCGACAAAAAAGAGCACGATACAGGATAACGCCAAGGCATACTTTTTATGTAACGATAAAATATGCATGTTGTATATTTTATAGCGTTTTTGCATCTCCTCTTTTTTTCCTTGTACGGAACTCAAAATACTTGAGGCCCCGTTTCTGGCGGCATTCATCACCTGTACACGTTGCCAATCCTGAAAAAGGTCCAAAACATTTGTTATTTTGGCCAATGAGTCCTTGGAAATTTTAGGCTGTTTTAAAACGGAGTCCTTTGCGGCGATCTCAGCGATAGGAGCGGTAATAGGGGTATCACCCTCATCTTCTTCCATGGCCTTCATCTGTTCCTGCTGTACTACGGACATCTGGGCGGGCATCTGATCGATTTTTGGGCTTCTATTCGCTGTGGTATCGGTAGTATTCAAAGGAACAAAACCGCCCATTCTGTTCACGATATTCTTGGAAAACGCTCCTACGATACGGAGGTTGTCGTTTTTTAGGGAATCGATATCTTTGATCAATCGCCCAACGTTTTTCATTTTATCGGTGCTGATATCCCTTTCTTCTTCCATATCCTGATCCATCTCTGGAATCTCTATATTGATGCGGTACACCTCAAAATCAGCTTTGGCAAAAGGATATTTTCGTTTCTTTTTATTGTCTTTGGCCTGAACATCGCGGTAGTAATGCCCATCGTTCAATACCAGTTGGATCAAATCGGAACGTTCGCTACTGACCAGCTCCCCCGTCTTCGCCTTTATTACGGTATTATTAACGTTGGAGGCCGTTTTTTGATGGATGATGACATTTCTTAAAAAGCGGTCTTTCTCCCCAAACTTTTCATCGACCTTGATGCTCATTCCCTCAAAATCGCTAAAAACGCCTTCTTCGATTGCGGCGGCAGGTTTGACCTTAGCGATGTTTCGCCGCATGTTGTAAATTTTTTGCTCCGATGCCGGGATAACACTATTCGCAAAATAGAAGGTAACGCCGCCCAAAAACAATACAAAAACGATCAAGCTTAACATGGCCCGCTGTAGGGAGATGCCCGAGGCCTTCATGGCGGCAAATTCATAGTTCTCGGCAAAGGTGCCAAAGGTGAGTATGGACGATAACAATACGGTAAGGGGAAGCACCTTTTCCGTGAGGTTGGGCATTAGATAAAACAGAAATTTTCCAATAATGATGATATCCAAGCCTTTACCGGCCAAATCGTCGATAAACAACCAGATCGTTTGAAAGATAAAGATGAACATCAATATCACGAACGAACTGAAAAAATTGAATAAAAACCTCGATAGAATATATCGGTCTAGAAGTCGTAACAACTTAATTTTTTATGATGTAATACCCTTGCTCCTTGTATTTGCCTTCATTAAAGGTAAACAAGGTTTTTGATAAGGGTTGGTCCGTTTTAAAAGAATTAACGGTTATGGTGGTCACCGTACCGTTCTTACCCGTCTCGATCAGCTTATAAATGTGCTTTGTTTCGGCATCGATGCCCAACAAAATCGATTTGATTTCGGTATTGGTGTCGATAGGGACCAGTTTTACGAACTGTATTTTCCGCCCCTGAACCGTTTGTAGCACATCCCAAGAATAGGTATGGCCCTCCTTGTAGAAAGTAAGCATTTTGGAAGGGGTTATGGTGTTTTCTTCATTGGAAGGGGTGTCAATGATCACTTCTTCGTTTTCGGGAACGATATTATACACCATTTTACCATCATACAATTGTTGAGCGCCGAGGTAATTGAACAAATATTTGTCTCCTTTTAGGGTGACATCACCGCGGGTCTCCGTATTTACATTGGCCTCCTTGTTATTGAGACTGTACTGGAAGTCCACAAAAATATTGTCGTAGCCCTTTACTTTGTTATACACATCGTCCAGTAGGGCTTTGGCTTTTTGCGACCCCTGTCCGAAAGATACCGCCGTCATACAAAACGTGACCGCGACCAATACAATAGTTCTCATAAATGGTTTAGTTTTTTTCATTATCCAATAATAACTGTAAACTTGTTAAATCCTGTACAAGCACCTGCCGTGCCTTACTTCCTTCAAAAGGTCCTACGATTCCTGCAGCTTCCAACTGATCGACGATCCGACCGGCCCTGTTGTAGCCCAACTTCAATTTTCGTTGGATCAACGAAGCAGATCCCTGTTGCGCCGTTACGATCACTTCGGCAGCTTCCCGGAACTTGGAATCCCTTTCCGATATTTCATAATCAATACTTGTGCCAGAATCTTCACCAACGTATTCCGGCAGCTCATGGGCGTCCGGATATCCCCGTTGCGACCCGATATATTCCGTTATTTTTTCAACTTCAGGGGTATCCACAAAAGCACATTGTATCCGTGTAACATCGTTTCCTTGCGTATACAGCATATCACCCCTACCGATCAACTGGTCGGCCCCTTGGGCATCCAAAATGGTCCTGGAATCGATTTTGGAGGTTACCCGAAAAGCGATCCGGGCCGGAAAGTTTGCTTTTATGATACCGGTAATAACGTTCACCGAAGGGCGCTGGGTAGCAATAATCAAATGAATACCAATAGCACGCGCCAGCTGCGCCAAACGGGCAATGGGCGTTTCTACCTCTTTACCTGCCGTCATGATCAGATCGGCGAACTCGTCGATGACCAATACAATGTAAGGTAGAAATTTATGCCCGTCGTTCGGGTTTAATTTTCGGGATTTAAATTTGACGTTGTATTCCTTTAGATTACGGACCATGGCCAATTTCAACAACTCGTACCGATTGTCCATTTCGATACAAAGCGAGTTCAAGGTGTTGATCACCTTTGTATTGTCCGTAATAATGGCATCTTCCGAATCCGGTAGTTTTGCCAAAAAGTGTCGCTCAATTTTGTTGAAGAGCGTTAATTCTACTTTTTTGGGATCGACCAATACGAATTTGACCTCCGCAGGATGTTTTTTATAGAGCAAGGAGGTCAATACGGCGTTCAGCCCTACCGATTTCCCTTGTCCCGTAGCCCCTGCCATAAGCAAGTGGGGCATTTTTGCCAGATCTACCACAAAGGTCTCGTTGCTAATGGTTTTTCCAAAAGCGATGGGCAACTGCATTTCCGCTTTTTGAAACTTGCTGGACGCAATTACCGAACGCATCGATACAATGGTCGCATTTTTGTTGGGTACCTCAATACCTATGGTGCCCTTACCGGGAATGGGTGCGATAATACGGATTCCCAAGGCGGCTAAAGACAGGGCGATGTCATCTTCAAGGTTTTTGATTTTTGAGATACGTACACCGGCATCGGGAACAATTTCATAAAGCGTTACGGTAGGGCCAATGGTGGCCTTGATCTGGGCGATTCCTATCTTGTAGTTCTTTAAAGTTTCTACAATTTTATTCTTATTGTCCTCTAATTCTTCCTGATTAATGGTAATACCACCGGTTACGCCGTGCTGGTCCAGCAGCTCCAGGGTAGGGAACTTATAACTGCCCAATTCGAGCGTGGGATCGAACTCCCCAAAATCCGCTACAAGCTTTTCGGAGATATTATCGTGCTCTTCCTTTTCCTCGACCACCTTTTCCACTTCCATGGCCAAATCATCGCTGGTTTCCTCTTCAACGGGTTGGGCGACTTCCAAAGGCTTGGTGTCCACCTCGGGCGATAAAGGCGGAATGTCCTTTTTATGCGTGTAAGTGTCGATAACCACGGGTTTCTCGTCTTCCAGATCCAGGGCCAGCGAAGTACGCTCATCGGTAGTTTTGGGCGTTTTCTTCGGTTTTGTTTTTATTGCCGCCGCGCCTCCCTGTATGGTGGACCAAGCCTTTTCCGGATTAAAATCGAAAAAGCGTACTGCAATAAAAATGATTCCAAAGAGGAGCAACAGAAAAACACCGATTTTCCCGGTATAGTCCTGTAAAAAGTCATTCATTTCAAACCCTACGATACCCCCTAATAGCGGAAGATCCTTGGCGAAAAAGCCCAGTGCAATGGACAACCATATCATCAATAACAGGCCCCATACCCATTTTTTCAATAGGCCCTGTTTTTCCAAACTTAAAAACAGGTAAACACCGGTCATAAAAAGAAGCCCCGTGATGATGAGCGATGCCACCCCAAAACCTTGGTACATGACCAAATGGCTGATGGTCGCCCCAAATTTATTCAACAGGTTTTCAGCCTCGGCGTTACGATCGCCGAACTCGCTCAACAGGCTTTGATCCTCCTGCCAGGTAAAATAAAAGGAAACGAACGAAAAGAAAAGTGCTACACTTAGGAGCATAAGCAAACTGCCCAAGATGATCTTATTTTGCTTGGATAGGGTAAAAGTGCTTGTTTTTTTGGTGGATCTTGACTTTGTCTTTGTCGCCTTCTTTGCCATTAAAGTTTGGGTTCTTAGGGCAAAAGTACAAATTTAGCCCCTAAAGCTGTTTAAAAAATCTTCGGTAAGTAAATGATGGCGCCAATGATAGTGGCGGCAATGGATACGATCATAACCGCTCCCGCGGCGATATCTTTTATAAACCCGATTTTTGCATCGTACTCGGGATGTATAAAGTCCGCTATTTTTTCTACGGCGGTATTCAATCCCTCCAGGCCCATGACCATTCCAATCGCAAAAACCTGTAAGATCCACTCCGTTGCGGAAATATCAAAGTAAAAACCGGCAGCGGTCATTACAATGGCGATGAACAGCTGAATTTTGATGCTGGCTTCCGTACGCAACAAAAGTAAGGCTCCACGTAACGCGAAGCCCACACTTTTTATACGGTTTTTAACGAACGATTCCTTAGGCATTGGCCAACGCTTCTAAGGCACTTGCGTAGTTGGGCTCATCCACGATCTCACCCACTTGTTCGGTATGTACCACTTTTCCGTTTTCATCAATGACCACTACGGCCCTGGAATGTAATGGCGCCAATGGGCCATCGGAAAAAGAAAGGCCATAGGATGCTCCAAAATTGCCATTTCGAAAATCGGACAACATTTCCACATTTTCTATTCCTTCAGCGCCACAAAAACGGGCCTGGGCAAAGGGAAGGTCTTTGGATACGCACAATACCACGGTATTGTCCAAATTTGCGGCTTCTTTGTTAAACTGTCGTACCGATTGTGCACAGGTACCCGTATCGATGCTGGGAAATACATTCAAAACCACCTTTTTACCACTGTAGTCCTTCAAACTGGCCTCGGAAAGGTCGTTTTTTACAAGTTGAAAATCCGGTGCGGCGCTTCCTGTGGTAGGGAGCTCGCCCGAAGTATGTATTGGGTTTCCTTTTAATGTTACTGTTGCCATAATGTTATAAAATTTTAGGTGAAATTATAAAATATATGGCGTATTAAGGAGGTATGCGAACAAAAATTCCAAGCCCGAAATGTTAAGCGGCGGGCTTCAAGGTTCTTATTTTGATTCGCAGTGCCGCAAAAAAGAGCGTGGTAAAGGGGCTCAAGTAATTGAAAATGGCGTACATAAAATATTCGCCGGTTCCCACACCGAGAACGCCCGATTGGTAAGCGCCACAGGTGTTCCATGGGATAAGCACCGAGGTGACCGTACCGGAATCCTCCAAGGTACGGCTTAGATTTTCCGGGGCGAGGCCCTTGTCCTGATATGCCTTTTTAAACATTTTTCCCGGAATGACCAATGCTAAATATTGATCACTGGCGATAGCGTTCAATCCCAAGCAGCTGATAACGGTACTTGCAAAAAGGCCAAAAACGGAGGACGCTATCGATAATAACGCTTTGGTTATTTTGGATAACGCGCCAATGCCGTCCATGATACCCCCAAAGACCATGGCGCAACAGATAAGGAATATTGTCCATAACATTCCTTTCATGCCACCGGCGCTAAACAGTTCGTTCAGTTTTTCGTTGTCCGTTGCAATGGACGTATCGGTAAGTATCGACTGAAAAACGGCGTTCACCGGGGTCTCCGAAAGCCCCAGTAATATGTTTTCCTGAAAAAATAGGGCAAAACCGGCCGCTAGGGCTATTCCGGCTCCTAAAGCGATCAATGGTTTTGTTTTCAAAAGGATCAGGGCGATGACAACACCCGGAACGATAAAAAGATATGGCGTAATGTTGAAGGTAGCCGCAATAGTGGTCAATAGCCCGCTAATGTCGGCACTGCCGGTGGTATCCATATTTAAACTGATTATGGCGAATACGCCCAAGGTGATCAAAATAGTGGGCACCGTAGTGAACGCCATATACCTGATGTGTGTAAAAAGATCGGTACCGGCCATTGCCGGGGCAAGATTGGTGGTATCGCTCAAAGGGGACATTTTATCCCCAAAATAAGCGCCGGATATTACGGCACCGGCAATCATTCCAGGAGCGATTCCCAACGCACTGCCGATGCCGACAAGTGCAATGCCCACGGTAGCGGAGGTGGTCCACGAACTTCCCGTCGCGATCGAGATCAGGGCCGCAATAATCACGGAAGCCGGCAAAAAGATGGTCGGACTAAGTACCTGCAGCCCGTAGTAAACCATGGCCGGTATAATACCACTGACCAACCACGTACCGGCAAGCGCCCCAACAAAGAACAAGATCATAATCGGAACAAAAACACTTTTAAGGTTCTCCAATATTTCCGTGAACATTGTTTTCACGGATACTTTGTTGAACAGCCCTACGATAGCGGCAAAAACGCCTCCGATCAAAAGAATATACTGATTGGAATAATCTCCCAAGGCCGCCCCGTCGGCGAATATCACGTTATAGAACAACATCGCAACGAGCAGTACCACGGGAATAAGGGCTTCCATGATACTGACTTCCTTATTTTCGACGATGTTCTCGTTTTCGGGACCATTTGGGTTCATATCGTTACTTTGCATCGGTGTTCCGTTTAGTGGTAGCTAATATTACGATAATGTGGCGGGTCTTGCAAGCGGAAATGTTAAGCCGAAGCTATATTGCGCTAGTTTTGATCGGCCTACGGTTCCCTGTTTGTTGTCGCCCTTTTCCGTTATCGTTGATTGGTAGATTTTTTCAAATACATATCTTCAAAAACCTATCGGATGCTGTTCGGGAACTCCATTCCTATCATTGTGGGTTCTAGTGCCATTACCATATACCGGACACTGCTAGATTGGGTATTGTCCTGAGCCAAAACATTCGTATTTTTGTACCTATTAATTAGTCCGTAATAAAGAACGATAAATATGACGCAATACGATGTAGCCGTAATAGGTTCAGGTCCAGGTGGATATGTAGCAGCAATCCGTTGTGCCCAGCTGGGGATGAAGACCGCAATAATAGAAAAGTACAGTACACTCGGGGGTACTTGTTTGAACGTTGGTTGTATTCCTTCCAAGGCATTATTGGATTCTTCCCATCACTATGAGGACGCGGTAAAACATTTTGAAGAGCATGGTATTGAAATACCCGGGGAGGTAAAGGTGAATCTTGAAAAAATGATTTCCAGAAAGCAGGGCGTTGTCGATATGACCACCAAGGGCATTCAATTTTTGATGGATAAAAATAAGATTACGGTATACGAGGGCGTCGGTAGTTTTAAGGATGCCACGCATATCGATATTAAAAAGAACGATGGGAAAACGGAAACCATTGCGGCTACCAATACCATCATTGCCACAGGTTCCAAACCGGCAAGTTTGCCTTTCATCACTATAGACAAAGAACGGGTCATTACTTCCACGGAAGCTTTGAAGCTGAAGGAAATTCCAAAGCATTTGGTCATAATAGGCGGTGGGGTCATCGGCCTTGAGCTGGGACAGGTTTATAAACGATTGGGCTCCCAGGTTACGGTGGTGGAATATATGGATAGGATCATACCGGGTATGGATGCCGCACTATCCAAAGAACTGATGAAGGTGATGAAAAAGCAAAAAGTCTCTTTTCAGCTCTCGCATCAAGTTAAATCCGTTACCCGAAAAGGGGACGAGGTCGTGGTTACCGCGGACAATAAAAAGGGCGAGGAAGTCTCTTTTACCGCTGATTATTGTTTGGTTTCCGTGGGTAGAAAACCTTATACCGACGGGCTTAATGTAGCCGCTGCCGGTGTTGAAATGGGCGAACGGGGAATGATCGCCGTTAATGAAAAGTTACAGACCAATGTACCCAACATCTATGCCATAGGTGATGTAGTAAGGGGAGCCATGTTGGCCCATAAGGCAGAAGAAGAAGGAACTTTGGTAGCGGAAATTATGGCGGGACAGAAACCGCATATCGACTATAATCTGATTCCTGGCGTGGTATACACCTGGCCAGAGGTCGCTGCGGTAGGGAAAACCGAAGAAGAGCTGAAAACAGCGGGTATTGCCTATAAATCCGGACAGTTTCCCATGCGGGCGTTGGGGCGTTCCCGTGCCAGTACGGATATCGATGGCTTTGTAAAGATTTTGGCCGATAAGGAGACGGATGAAGTCCTTGGGGTGCATATGATCGGGGCACGTTGTGCGGATTTGATCACTGAGGCGGTAACTGCAATGGAATTCCGGGCCTCGGCAGAAGATATTGCCAGAATGAGCCATGCGCATCCCACCTACGCGGAAGCGGTGAAAGAAGCCGCCCTCGCCGCCACGGAAGACCGTGCGCTCCATATTTAAATGGCAACGTACTTTTGAAACATTGCAACGGTATTTTTTATCGGGCACACCGATCTACCTTGTGGTAATATTGGGGTCAAATCGTTATTGGCAATACGTTCGTAAGGTGCAACAACTCAATGGCCGTCGGCAATAGCGAGTCTTCAGTTTTCTTGGAAACCTGCTATCCGAAGCCTGTTTTTATGTTAGTGCCGAAACAAGCCCTATGCTATGGATATCATCAGAAAATTAATAAAAGATTTTTCCAAGGGAGTTTCCAATGATGAACTTGATGATATTCTCACACGCTTCAAGACCAAGCCTGTTTTTAAAGGGGGGTATTTGCTTAGGGAAAACAGCACTTGTAGGCAGTTGACCATAGTCAAGACCGGTTGCTTCAAGGTATTGTACGGTGCGGAAACCATTGTTTGGTTTGCATTCGAACGCATGCCCATTACGGAAATGCAAAGTTTTGTAACCCAAAAGCCTTCAAAATTCGCCATTCGGGCAATGGAAGATTCAGAAGTCTTTGTTATCGACTATAAAGACCTTCAGCTGCTCTATACTAAATACGATGCTTTTAAAACGTTCGGATTGCATATGACCGAACGCATCCTTTCAAAAACCATAAGTCGAGCGACTTCCCTACAATTTGAAAACGCGGAGACACGCTATCAAAAGCTCTTTGAGAACCCGAATTACCTTGCTAGAATTCCCCTTCAGGATTTAGCCTCATTTTTGGGCGTGACCCCAAATTCACTGAGCAGGATACGGAGTCGAATAAAAAATGGTGTCTTTTAAATTTCTATTCTTGGGAATAGTGGCTCGCTTTATAGAACATATACCTTCGCATCGTTAATTACCTTAAAAGATGAAAATGAAATGGTATCATTATTTAGCGGCTTTTGCAGCAGGCTTTTTTTTAACCAACACACTTCCCCATTTAACACAGGGGGTTACCGGCCAGTCCTTTCCCACACCTTTTTCGGACCCGCCGGGCAAAGGATTGTCCTCGCCCTTGGTCAATGTACTTTGGGGTTGTACAAATGTACTGGTGGGATATCTTTTTTGGCGTGTAAGTGGTGTGCATACAAAACACGGAAGGGCAATGTTGACCGTATTTATTGGCGTATTGACCGCTAGCGTTATGTTGAGTTTCTCTTTTTCAAATATTTAAGTATGACCTCTAAATACGTATCAAGGATAATAGCGACCAGTTTGAATTTCGCAACTACGGAAAACTTGGAAATTGCTGTATCGGTAGTGGATAAAGGTGGTCATTTAATGGGTTTCATGCGAACCGAGAATAGTAGCTTCGCCGCGATAGCCGTTAGTAAGCGAAAAGCGCTTAGCGCTTGCGCTTTTGGCTTGCCGACAGATGTTATAGGGGCGCTCGTTCAAAAAAACCTTTTATGGAACGGGCATTTGCAAGCTTTGATGATATTTTTTACTTCGGTGGCGGCGTTCCAATAGTAAACGGCAACATGATCGTAGGCGGAATCGGTATTTCGGGTGCAGATCCGGAACGGGATAAGGCATTGGCAGAAAAAGTACTTCTTACATTACGGCAAGAGTAGTAAGTAAGGTTTGATGTTAAAAACGTACATGAATTTGCTGACCGTTTTATTATAAAACGCACGAACGGCTATTACAAGATCCTGTACGACTTGGAACGGGAACAAGATGTCACGCTGGTGCATAGGAAGTGGTACAGATCAGAAACCCTAGCCGTTACCAACGGTCTGCAATAAAAAGCAATTGGTCATGCATTATGCGATCCATCACAAAAAGGTGGGTTTTTCGTCTGTTTACAGGTACACAACCAAGCCTCTTTATCTTCTTCGGCCTCAAAACGCAACGGTCCGGTGGCATCTTTAGCACGATGGCCACCGTCACATAAAGGTTGGTTTTCACTATACCCACAGGTACACCAGGCATAGCGTTTTCCCTTTTCCTAAGGCACGTTTATCGGACTAAAATCTTTATTTGACATAGGTAAAGTGTTATCTTGGTTTAAACAGACTTTTACTTAGCGGAAATATACAAAAAGAAATTATTCGACAACGGACCGCCTTAAATCGGGAAAACCAATGCTGTTTTAAGAAGGTCAGCGTTGCTGTTGCGGAAAAATGTACCGGTAGGGCACGGCAACCTAACCTTTGGCAAGGCCAATCAGTCGTAGTAAACGTACCGCAATTGTTTTTATGGCTTCTATCAAAATGGCAAAAACCTGTTCGATTTTACTCCAGCACAATTGCAACACTATAGCTATATTACCTTTAATGGCGACTTTCCTGTCCTCGTAGCGCAATGCCAGATAAGTACAACCCAACATGAACAGCAACGCGCCCGGAATTACAACGAAAGGTGGCACCGCATGGTGAAAAAAGCGATAAATACCTAGTCCGGTGAAACTACCATAGAGAATGATAAAGTGGATGATATAAATGGATAAAGTGCTCTGGCCAATCTTCAGGAGCGTTTTGTTTTTTAAAACGTTTCTGGCCATCATAAAAAGCGCAAAGACCAAGAAGACATCTCCCAAACGTATAAATAAGTAATTGTTGAAGAAAACGTCCGCAAAAATCTGTATATCAAATGTTTTGGATATCCATAAAAAGAAATCCGAAGAATAGAATATTAAAAGGCTACCCATAGCGACAGCGCTAAGAATCGCCACTGGGTATACGTGCCGAAAGGTTCCAAAACGTCGAAACAGTAAGGATAAAAACCCTCCGAAAGTAGCGTAACCGAACCAAGGGAAAATGGTAAATACCGATCCATTCGCCTTGGTGAGGTAGTTTTCAAAAAGTTGCGGCAACCAACTCCATTGCAGGTTTTTATAGGCAGGCTCAAAAACGAACAACACTAGGGTCATCCCCAACAACAATAGGGGAAGCATTCGATGGTTCCTTCGGGAAGTGAGGAGATATAATGAAATGATTCCGAGGATGGAAAAACCGATGCAGTGCAACACATCCACCAAATAAAAAGAATCGTAGATCTCGCCATGCAACAGCCCCAGAAAGTTCATACGGAGCAAATAACCGATGAGCAGTAATTGCAAGCCACGACGTATGCCTTTTTTGACCCTGGGATTGTCAAAGCCCCGAACATCTCCCTTCACCAGCAAATAGGTAAAGATAAAACCCGAAACCGTAAAGAAGACCGGTGCGGTGATGCCCCTAAAGTATTTCCATACAGCAAAGACCGTGTTGTTGTTGTCCCGAAAAATCGGGTCCAATAGCCCATCGATAAAATGCCCTTGTAGCATCATCAATATGGCCCACGCCCTTATAGTGTCGATAAAATATAGTCTTGCGGTCTTGTTTTCCACGCGTATGGCTTCTACACTTTGGTCCTTACACTTCCGAACCTCTATTTTTCGGAGCGTACCTGTTGACTGGTTTCGTCATCCTATATACTTGTGCAATAGGGGGTTTGGATGTTTCAACGCGCAAAATTAGTCAAATTGTCGACAAGTCTGTTTATTTTGCGGTATTTTCGATGTATGAAATTGATAAACGCATACCATGGCTAAAATATTGGCTTTCGCCGGCAGTAATTCCTCCACTTCCATAAATTTTAAGTTGATAAAAACGGTAAGCGCGGACATTCAGGACCATCCGCTACAGTTATTGAATATGGTCAATTATCCTTTTCCCATGTATAGCGAAGACTATGAGCGGGAGCATGGGTATTCCAATTCCTTGGTAGAGCTTCGGGACGATATCGAAAGCGCTGCGGGATTGCTGATCGCCGTTAATGAACACAACGGCCTCCCTTCCGCTTACTTCAAAAACCTAATTGATTGGCTTTCGCGGGTAGACCGAAAACTTTTAACAGGGAAACAGGTATATCTTTTGGCCACATCTACGGGCAAAGGGGGCGGAAGTTCCGCGTTACGATCGGGACAGGCTCTTTTAGAGCGTTTGGGAGCAGAAGTGGTAGCGCGCTTTTCGCTTCCGTCGTTCCATGATAATTTTGATGGCGCCAAGGGTATTACAAACGCTTCCTTAAAAGAGGGGCAAGCGGAAAAATTACAGATCTTTTTATCCAAACTCTAGTTTTTTGAGGAGAGAAGTCGTTTTTACCATCGCCGATATTCCGGACTTCAAAAATCGGCTGTTGCAATGGGCGACGCAGTTTCGAGAGTTGAGTTGGCTGGACAGCAACCGGCACCAAGACCGTTTTGGCGCCTTTGAGGGCCTTTTGGCGGTAGATGCGCAAAGCGAGTTGCGCACCGGCGTAACCGATGCCTTTAAAAAACTGCAGGCATACCAAAAGTCCAATCCGGACTGGCTTTTTGGATACCTGTCCTATGACCTTAAAAACGACGTGGAAGCCTTGACCTCCCATAACCATGATGGTCTTTGCTTTCCAGAATTGCATTTCTTTTGCCCCAAAAAGGTTGTGGCCATAAAAGGCGACCAAGCATGGTTTTACTACGCGCACGCCGTACAAAACGATATTGAGGCCGATTTTGATAGCATTCGGGCGCAACGAACGGATTTTCCAAAGAAACCGACGGTTTCGAAGGACATCCGTATTAAAATGCGCATTTTTAAAGATGAATACCACCGCAGGGCGAAACAATTGTTGCGCCATATTCATCGCGGGGATTTGTACGAGGCCAATTTTTGTCAAGAGTTTTATGCCGAAAACACGCGAATTGACCCTTTAAGGACCTATTTGAAGCTGAATTCCATCTCAAAAGCCCCGTTTTCCTGTTTTTTACGGTTGAACGAGCGGTATTTGCTTTGTGCGTCGCCTGAGCGGTATTTGAAAAAACACGGCCAAACGGTCATTTCCCAACCGATCAAGGGAACGGCTAAAAGGGCCAAGGACGTGGCACGCGACAATGCCTTGAAAAAAGCGTTGGAGCAGGATGAAAAAGAACGTGCGGAAAACATCATGATCGTCGATCTGGTGCGGAACGACCTTTCCAAGACTGCATTATCGGGAAGCGTAACGGTAGAGGCGCTTTGTGAAGTGACTTCTTTTGAACAGGTACACCAAATGATTTCTACTGTGAGCGCAAAGGTCCATAATGACCAGGATCCGGTGACCTTATTAAAAAATACTTTTCCCATGGGGAGCATGACCGGGGCGCCCAAGGTATCGGCTATGCAGATCATCGAAACGCTGGAGTCCTTCAAACGGGGCGTGTATAGCGGTGCGGTGGGTTACTTTACACCATCCGGAGACTTTGATTTTAATGTGGTTATCCGCAGTATATTGTATAATGATACCAATCGGTATGTTTCGTTCTCCGTAGGCAGTGCCATCACCGCCAAAGCGGTTCCGGAAAAGGAATACGAGGAGTGTTTGCTAAAGGCAAAGGCGATGCGACAGGTGCTGGAAGATACTCCCTTGAAAACAGTACGGTCGGATGCTTCCCTAAACAATTGATCCTATGGAATTAAAGAAATCGAGTTTTGAGGCCTATGGAGCGACCATCGCTTTTTTTCATCATGCTCCAGAACGCCCAAAAGGGGTCGTAGTGGTCGTTCATGGTTTTGGAGGGCACTCGGGCCGATACGTTCAATCCGTTGTACCCACACTCCTTGAATCTGATTTGGCGGTAGTGCTGTATGACAACATCGGTCATGGTCTTTCTGGTGGCAAGCGGGGGCATTGCCCAAGCTATGCGGCGTTACTACATATTTTAGAACGTGTTTTGGACAAGGCGATCGATTTATACCCAGATGTACCTGTTTATTTGTACGGACACAGTATGGGGGGTAATCTAGTGCTTAATTTGGCGCTTCGAGAAGCACCTAAAATAACCGGTATTATCGCCACCAGCCCCTATTTACGACTTGCCTTCGCTCCCCCGAAATGGAAAATGGGTCTTGGGAAGCTTTTGCTGCACTTATGGCCGTCGCTTACCCTGAGTTCCGGGCTCGACCCCAACGGGATTTCGAGTATCGCTTCGGAAGTGCAACGGTATAGCAACGACCCCCTTGTTCACGACAAGGTGAGCCCGATGTACTCCTTTCCCGTTATGGAAGCCGGTATTTGGGCGATTGCCAATGCCCATAAACTTAAGGTGCCGACATTGTTGCTTCATGGAAAAGAGGACCCTATCATAGATGGTACGGCAACGCAGGCCTTTCATGAAAGTGCCCAGCTCACAGAATTGCATCTGCTCGACGGATTGCATGAATTGCACCATGATCGCTCGAGCAAAGAAATGTTGGCCCTTGTAAAAAACTGGCTGACCGAACGGAATTTCCATTCAACGAGAGGGGAAGCGAATTCTAAGTAACTTTACATTGTGTTAGACCAGTTTCAAGACCATATACGCCTACATTTTTCCGAATTGCTATCACAACCTTTTTTGTTGGCCTGTAGCGCGGGACTTGATAGTAGCGTGCTTGTAGACCTTTGCCAAAGAAGCAATCTGAATTTCTCCATTGCCCATGCCAATTTTCAGCTCAGGGACGAGGATAGCCTCTCGGATGCGCTGTTCGTACGAAATTTGGCGGAAAAATATAAGAAATCATTTTACCTAAGAGATTTTGATACAGCTGGTTATTCTAAACGAAATAAAGTATCGATTCAAGTTGCTGCGAGAGCGCTTCGTTATCATTGGTTTGCCGATTTGCTACAAGAGCACGGACTTTCCTATGTGGTTACGGCACATCATGCCGATGATGCCTTGGAGACCTTTTTGATCAATCTCTCCCGAGGTACGGGCATCAAAGGACTGGGTGGAATACCTGCAAAAACGGGAACCATTGCCAGGCCCTTGCTCGTTTTTTCAAGGACGGTAATCATGGACTACGCCAAAAAGCATCAAGTGGAGTGGAGGGAAGACCGCACTAACGCCGAAAAAAAGTACTTGCGAAACAAAATACGCCATGATATTGTTCCGTCCCTAAAAGAACTGCATCCGACTTTTTTGGACAATTTTTTAAAAACACAGCACTACCTATCGGATACCGTCGCCGTTATGGAAGCGCATGCAACGGAGATAAAGGGGCGCTTGATGAAACAAGCGGACGGCAACACGGTAATCCCTATTGCCGAACTAAGCCAATTAAAACCCATTGGGGCCTACCTGCACCTGCTTTTTCATGCTTACGGCTTTACCGCTTGGACGGATATTGAAAAATTACTGCATGGCCAAAACGGTAAAGAGGTCCGTTCCGGCACGCATCGGTTGATTCGGGCACATGAAAACCTACTGCTAAGCCCCATAATGTCATCGGACCATACCGAGTATTCCATTCACGAAGGGGATAGCGTTGTACAGGCGCCGATAACCATGACCATCGATAGCTCCCAATATAGTCCTGAAATGAATGCAAGCACACTATATCTGGACAAAAACACGTTAAAATACCCATTAACGGTAAGGAAATGGCAAAAGGGCGACTATTTTTACCCCTCGGGAATGCAGGGCAAAAAAAAGCTTGCAAAGTATTTTAAGGATGTGAAAATGGACCGATTGTCCAGGGAGCGCCAATGGCTGCTTTGCTCTGGGGACCAAATCGTTTGGGTTATCGGGCGACGAGCGGACCGAAGGTTTTTGGCCCGGCCCAAAAGCAAGGAAATTGTAAAGTTTATATTAAATAAATGAATAAGATAATTGTATTTATCATATTGCTAGTAAGTAATTTATTATCATTTTCACAAGATGATGACACGCCGGTGATATGGAATCACGATTTTGAGAAAATATCGGAAACGGAATACGATTTGACGATAACCGGGAACATTGCGGAAGGATGGCATGTGTATTCGCAATACACTGCCGAGGGTGGTTCTTTCCCCAGTGAATTTACTTTTGAAAAGGAGGGGGTCGACTATCGGCTGATCGGAAAGACCAAAGAAAGTGAAACCATTACGGAATATAGCGATGCCTTTGATCTAGAGGAAACTTTTTTTAAAAAGAAAGCCGTTTTTACACAACGGATCGTGCTTTTGAAGCCAGAAGTAGGGCAAGTCACCGTGAGTCTCTTTTATCAGGTATGTAAGGAGGTTTGTATCGGGGAGGAGATAGCGTTCGATTTTTCCCTCAACGGCGCTCCGGTGGAAAGCGAGAAAAAAAACCTGGACGAACGGAGCATACGCTTGGGCGAAGCGCTAAAGCTCGATTTGACCAATGCCGAACGATTGACGAAAGTAACGGAAATCGATAGCACCTCCGGCTCGGGAATTTGGACCATTTTTGGACTTGGTTTTTTGGGAGGGCTCATCGCCTTGCTCACGCCATGCGTATTTCCAATGATACCCTTGACCGTTTCTTTTTTCACCAAACAGTCGCAGGCAAAGGCAAAGGGAATAACCAATGCCGTGCTATATGGGGTTTTTATAGTGGTCATTTATGGATTGTTAAGTCTACCGTTCCACCTTTTCGATTCCGTTGATTCCCAAATATTGAACACCATTGCCACCAACGTATGGTTAAATTTGGCATTTTTTATACTCTTCCTCTTTTTTGCATTTTCGTTTTTTGGCTACTACGAACTGACGCTTCCAAATTCATGGGCCAATAAGATGGATGCGGCATCGGCAAGGGCCGGCGGCGTATTGGGCATCTTTTTTATGGCGGTTACCTTGGCCATTGTCTCTTTTTCGTGTACCGGACCTATTTTGGGAGGACTCTTGGGCAGTACTGCATTGGCGCAAGGCGATGTTGCCACAAACCTCTCTGCAGGTATGGTCGGGTTTGGGACGGCATTGGCCTTGCCCTTTGCTTTGTTCGCACTTTTTCCGGCATGGTTGAACTCCTTGCCAAAATCGGGTGGATGGATGACCACCGTAAAAGTTATACTTGGCTTTTTGGAACTGGCATTGGCCTTTAAATTCCTTTCCAATGCAGATTTGGTCGGACACTGGGGGCTATTAAAGCGAGAGGTTTTTCTGGCGATTTGGATCGTTCTGTTTTTGTTGATGGGCGCCTATCTCCTTGGGTTCTTTAAATTTCCGCATGATGGGCCAAAACAATCGGCTTCAAGGGTGCGAAAAGGCTTGGGTGCGGTCAGTATCGCTTTTGCCGTCTTTTTAACGCTCGGTATGGCCAAAATTGTGCCCTTAAAACTGTTGAGCGGGCTTTTGCCGCCCGATTTCTATAGTCTTCAAGAGAAAGAGAACAGCTGCCCCTTGGGAATCGATTGTTTTAAAGACTTCGACACCGGTGTGGCCCATGCAAAAAAGCTCGGAAAGCCCATATTGCTCGATTTTACCGGTTGGGCATGCTCCAATTGTAGGGATATGGAAGAAAATGTTTGGAGCGATACGGAGGTATTTCCAATGATCGATAACGACTACGTGCTGATATCACTTTACGTGGACGATAGCGCAGAATTACCGGAGGAAGCGCGTTTCGATTTTAAATACGAATCGGGGCGTGTGAAAAGCATTGAAACCGTGGGTCAAAAATGGGGCACCTTTCAGACCGTCAATTTTGGGGTGGCATCGCAACCTTACTATGTGCTGCTGTCACCAGATATGAATGTTTTGAACAGCGCCATCCAAAAAACGGATACCAACGAGTATAAAAATTGGCTTATACAAGGTTTGGAAACCTATAGGTCCGAAGCCATACAGATCAGGCCGTAGTTTTAACGTGCTCGTAGACCGCTATCATCCACTAAAAAGTATTATGTAATTATTAACTTTCTTTTTAAATTGTAAAAACTACACAAAATGTAGGACTGTGATAATTTCCTATCAGCCATTATGGTTCTGTCCTTAAAAACATGCGAACGCCTCGGAAACTAGAGGCCAGTTGCTTATCTTTCTACAAGATTTGGCAATGCATGAAGCGATATAAAAAAGTAGCGGCTTGGACTTTTGGAGTTATTTTGGTCCTTGTTATAGGAATATTTCTTTTTGGTTATTCGTTACGGCCCGATTATAATGGGGAGAAGGACCTCAAAGGTCTTGGGAAGGAAGTTTCTGTCTATTTCGATACCTATGGAATACCCCATTTGTACGCCGATACGGAAACCGATGCCATGCAGGCATTGGGCTATGTACACGCCCAAGATCGGCTATGGCAAATGGAGTTGCTGCGTCGCGTCGGGAACGGCGGACTGTCCGAAATTTTTGGTAAGGACCTATTAAAAACCGACCGCTTTTTTCTTGCTTTGGGGATTGACGATGCTTCTGAAAAAACGGCTACTACCCTCGACCCGGATAGTAAGGCGTTCGCCCTACTGAAAGCCTACATAAAGGGTGTGAACGCTTTTATGGAAGAAGGGCCCACACCCGTTGAGTTTTACCTTACTGGCCTTGAGAAACGACCGTTCGAGGTAAAGGACGTCTACAACATCTTGGGGTATATGTCCTTTAGCTTTGCTATGGCCCATAAGACCGACCCTTTGCTTACCCGTATCAAGGATACGCTGGGGCCGGCCTATCTTACGGATTTACAAATGGGTAGTGATCCCAATTCGAAGTGGATTCAAAATTATCCGTCCCGGCAGAACGACACCGTTCCCGATCAATTGGTATACGGAGTTTTCGAGTCCTTAAAAAAGTTATCCATCCCTTTGTTCGAAGGTAGTAACAGCTGGGTCGTGGGGCCTCAAAAAACAAAAAACGGAAAGGTTATTTTTGCCAATGATCCCCATATCGGATTTTCGCAGCCCTCGGTATGGTACGAAGCCCATCTGAACACCCCAACCTATGAGAAATATGGTTACTATTTGGCCGGAGTGCCCTTTCCGTTATTGGCGCACGATCGTAGCATGGCATATGGGCTTACCATGTTCGAAAATGACGATGTAGATTTCTTTTTTGAGGAAAACCATCCTAAGGACAGCACCAAATATCGGTACAAGTCCTTATGGAACCGTTACGAGTATGTGACCAAGGAAATAAAGATCAAGGATGCAGAACCCCAAAGTTTCACCTATAAAAAAACAATTAGAGGTCCTATAATGAACGGTATTGCCGATCAGGTCAGGGGAGAACGGCCCGTTGCCATGTGGTGGATCTACACTCAAGAACAGAATACCGTATTGGATGCCCTGTATGGAATGTCCCACGCAAAAACCATCGATGGATTCGAAGCGGCGCTACCGAACATTCATGCACCCGGACTTAACGTAATGTACGGGGATGCGGCGGGAAATGTTGCCTGGTGGGCCTGTGGCAAGCTTTATAAGATTCCCGACAGTGTCAACACCAAATTGATACAGGAACGGGAGTATGGATTTTTCGAAAAAAAGGACTTTCTGCCTTTTTCGCAAAACCCACAAGCTAAAAATCCCCCCTGGCGTTATGTATATTCCGCGAACAATCAGCCGGATTCTATTGCCGGAATGTTGTATCCGGGCTATTACCTTCCCGAAAATAGGGCAAAACGTATTGAAGCGCTTTTGGCAACACGGGACGATTGGGATCGTGAGGGCATTCAAGAAATGTTGGTAGACGTAACTTCTGCCGTAGACCCGTCCGTACTGACCGATCTGGCAAAGGATATCGATGTGGAGCAACTGGATGAACGACAGCTCAAAATTTTAGACCGGCTGACCGCATGGGACGGCAACTACCAATTGAACAGCAGCGAGGCGACCTTGTACACCCGATGGATCTACTTTTTTCTAAAAAATATTTTTGAAGACGAATTGGGAGAACCCCTTTTCAAGGAATTGCTGGCGACACATTTGCTTAAACGATTGATTGCCCCGATGGCGGATACGCAGGAGTCCATTTGGTGGGACGATGTATCTACTAGCGAAAAAAAAGAGTCCAAACAGGACATCGTACAACGCTCTTTTCAGGAAACCTTGGCATCCCTCAACACCACCCTGGGGCATGAAATGGACGATTGGAAGTGGGAAAAGGTGCATACCTTGGAGCATGGGCATCCCATTGGGCAAATTGAAGCGTTACGCTCGTTTTTCAATGTTGGGCCCTTTCCGGTAGTCGGTGGCCGGGAAGTCATCAATAACCTGGCGTTCGGCTATGATGGTGACGGAATGTACAACGTAAGCTCAGGACCGTCCACCAGGAGGGTCATCGACTTTTCGGATGTCGAAAACAGTCACAGCATCCTCCCCACCGGACAGTCTGGAAATCCGTTGAGCAAGCACTATAAAGACCAGGCGGAAATGTACGTGCAAGGGAAGTTCCGTAAAATGCTGCTCAACAAGCAAGAAATCCAAAACAGTTCGGAATCGATGCTACTGCTGGTTCCGGACAACAAGTAAACCCTTTTTTCAATAAGTGTTTTTCCCGCTTGCTTTTTCTTAATATCCTTTATAAAAACGACCAGAATTAGTTGTTGTATAGGAACGAAAAAAGCTACATTTAAACCAAATAACCGGGAAACAACCAAAACATGCTTACAAAAGTTTTCGGAAGCGCCGTTTTTGGCGTAGAGGCCACTACCATAACCGTTGAAGTCAATGTAGATATCGGGGTGGGATACCATCTGGTAGGACTGCCCGACAATGCGATAAAAGAAAGCAACTACCGCATTGCCGCGGCCCTATTGAACAATGGTTATAGGATTCCAGGAAAGAAAATAACCATCAACCTCGCACCGGCAGACTTGCGTAAAGAAGGCTCGGCCTATGACCTTACCTTGGCCATTGGTATTCTTACCGCCTCTGGCCAAATTAAAGCCGATGATCTGGCAGATTACCTTATCATGGGGGAACTTTCCCTTGATGGTAGCTTGCAACCGATTAAAGGCGCGCTGCCCATTGCGGCAAAGGCAAAGGAAGAAGGGTTCAAGGCCTTTATACTCCCTATGGAAAATGCAAAGGAGGCTGCAATTGTCGAAGGCCTAACGGTATACGGGGTGTCCAATATTTCCGAGGTCATCGGACATTTCGATAAGGAGGAACCTTTGACACGGGTACAAGTGGATATGGAGGCCGAGTTTTATAAAAATCTCGATTTCCCGGAGTTCGACTTTGCGGACGTGAAGGGACAGGAAAGCATCAAACGTTGTATGGAAATTGCTGCGGCGGGAGGCCATAATATCATTTTGATCGGTCCGCCCGGTTCCGGAAAAACGATGTTGGCCAAACGATTGCCCTCCATTTTACCCCCGATGACGATGACCGAAGCCTTGGAAACTACCAAAATACATAGTGTGGTCGGTAAAACCAACAATATGGGGCTTATGAGCCAACGTCCCTTTAGAAGCCCACACCATACGATCAGCGATGTGGCATTGGTC
Organism: uncultured Flavobacteriaceae bacterium; assembly: GCA_947500445.1. Classification (GTDB taxonomy): domain Bacteria; phylum Bacteroidota; class Bacteroidia; order Flavobacteriales; family Flavobacteriaceae; genus Pelagihabitans. The sequence goes on from CANMSB010000006.1 coordinate 38,125, forward strand.
GGCGGCGGTTCCTATCCGCAACCTGGGGAGATTTCGCTTTCCCATAACGGCGTGTTGTTTTTGGACGAATTGCCCGAGTTTAAAAGAGGGGTCCTGGAAGTGATGCGGCAACCATTGGAAGATCGTGAGGTGACTATTTCAAGGGCGCGCTTTACGGTAACCTATCCCAGTAGTTTTATGCTTGTAGCCAGCATGAACCCGAGTCCAGGGGGATATTTTAACGACCCCGATGCCCCGGTGACCTCGTCGCCCGCTGAGATGCAGCGGTATTTGGGAAAGATATCGGGACCGTTGTTGGACCGTATCGACATCCATGTTGAAGTTACCCCGGTACCTTTTGAGAAGCTCTCCGAGGACCGTAAAGGGGAGGGGAGTGTGGCCATACGGCAACGGGTGACCGCAGCGCGAGCGGTCCAGACCGCACGTTTTTCCGGCTTGGAAAATGTGCATTATAATGCCCAGATGAATACGAAACAGATTCGGGAATATTGCCCATTGGACGATGTTTCAAAAACCCTATTGAAAAACGCTATGGGACGCCTGCATTTATCGGCCCGTGCTTACGATCGTATTTTAAAAGTGGCCCGCACCATTGCCGATCTGGAGCATAGCGAAACGGTAAACGGTGATCATATTGGTGAGGCCATACAATATCGGAGTTTGGACCGTGAGGGGTGGTTGGGATAGGATATGCTTATAGGCTTGAACTTGTTGTATAGACCTGCGTTCAAGTAAACACCCACTAAGCACAAAAAGACCACTGTTAATTGCTTTATTCCATTTCAATTAAACCTTATTTTGGTACACTAACAAAAAACCTATCGCCCGTCGGGTTTTTGCGAAAATAGTGATGAAGATGCCGACCATTTTGCCTACCATCTTAGCTACTTTGATCCGGAGGTGTTCAATACCTTGCCCATCAATAGTCATTTCAACTGACTATGGGAGATGATCACTTTATCTGCTTACAAATCGTCCCGGACAAATACCGAAAGGTACATTAAGCAAGAAATCATTGGAAAAGTGGAATCATGCCTCGTGGGTATCGACCCATATGGCAGTAAAAATATCGATTTATAAGGGCGTATGGCCCTTTTGAATACCTACTATGCCCATCAGGACCATTAACGGTAAGTATATCGCTTCTTTCTGTTAATAGCGCCAACAGCATCATTACTGGACAATACTTGATCTTCTAATAAAAGGCTTATTGTACTGATATGAAAAAGATTTTCAGCCTACCTTCATTTCTTAAGCCTATTGTTTTAAGGCGTTTTGGCGGTTAGGATACGTTGGATGTAGAAGGTATCCGTTAGAATGATTTTTTGAATCGTATACGATTTAGGACAGTGTTCCACTTTATTTTTTTATCTTTAATGGACGCGAGGCGCCAGTATATCCGGACCGAACCAGGCAACATTCCAAAGAAACCCCAAACTTAGGACGCATGGACCAAAAAAAAGTCATTACCATTATTTATGCAGCGGAAGACCTTTCCAAAGTAACTTCCCTTAAGGACCATTTGCAACCCTTTTATGACCATGGCAGTATCGTTATCTGGGACGATTCGCCCATAGCGACTGACGCATTATGGAAACCCAGTACCATATGGTCCTTGGAAGAAACGGACGTTTTTGTTTTGGTGTTGAGCGAGGCCTTCATGTATTCTAAATTTGTTGGGCAGCAAGAATTTAAGCAGGTCATCGATCGCCATAAGCAGGGGAGGAGCGCTGTTATTCCCGTCATCATTGAAGACTGTCCTTGGGATGTTGATTTCAATTCGGATGAATACGATTTTAGTTTTAAAGAGCTGAGAACTTTCCCAGAGGTCATCTCCGGCACATCCGCTATTTCCGTTCAAGATGCCTTTGTCCATCTAAGTGAATATCTGAAGACACTTGTATTGGTCGACTCCGCGAAGGAAGCCACACCTTTAAACGACCAAAATTTAGAGAAGCAGCAACAGGAACAAAAGGCCAAGGGAACCGCATCAGATGAAGAAAATACCACAAACACGATGCAAACACCTTATTCGGAAGCGGCGCTTTCGGACAGCCAAGCTAAAACAAGAACGGAAAATCCAACAGAGACCGTGAATACATTTTCGGAAAGGGATTATGGAGCGGAATCGGTCGCTTCGCCAATCAAACAAAAGCCAGTATCAAAACTAGTCCTAGCGCTATTGGGCGTTGGTCTTGTTTCCCTTGGCGCCTGGTATCTTCTCAGTATTAAAAAAGCGGTACCGAGCAATTTGGATGCCAATGTCCCAGTGCTCCATGCGGATACCACGAATGCCTTGAAAATGACCATCGATTCTTCAACGGTAAAAAAGGCACTTACCAAACTGGTCTTAGGGTCAAATTACTCCGGGGGTATCGTTTTTGCGGTTGCCGCCGATGGCCGGAGCGGTAAAATGGCCTATGTGGAAGACTTGGGAACCATGCCTTGGAAAGATGCCGCAAAATCCGGGGAACGTATAGGCCCCGATTGGCGTTTGCCCACCTTGGAAGAATTGGTGGCCATGCGCAATACCATTGGCCAGGGGGCTGACAATGAAGGAGGCTTTTCAAATACGCTCTATTGGAGCGCCACGCTGTATGGGGATTATCAGGCCAAACTGTTGCATTTTAGAAACGGTAATGCCACATATCGGTACAATAAGGAAGTAGCGGACCGACAATATCAAGTGCGCCCCGTTAAAGATATTGAATTAAAGTAACTGTAAATTATTTGACACTCAAGTAATTCAATTTCAATTATTTAAAAATATTCAAAACTTCAATATGCAGATGCTATAAGCTTGTTTTTTTAAATGTTAGCATCGTAAAAAAGAATGAAGCTCCCTTTCGATCATCTTCGAAGGGAGCCTCATTGCCAGCACAGTTTCTTGTTTATACCATTTTAAATCTGAAATGATACTGTTTTTAAAATTGGGGCCTTTAGGCGTAATCCAATTCCCGTAATTTTCGCAAGGCCTCCGATTTGGAGTTGACATCAAGTTTTAAATAAATGTTTTGGATGTGAAAATTGATCGCGCTTGCGGTAACAAAAAGTTTTTCCGCTATCGTTTTATAGGTCGCTCCTTGCGACAGGTACTCAATAACCTCGTTTTCACGATCGGAAAAGACCCGATATTTTTTGCGTTGGAACATTGAAATCAATTTTTTGGCAATATCGTTGCTCAAAGGTGCACCATCACTTTTGATGGAATCCAATGCGTTGTAAAGGGTACGCTCGTTTACGGGTTTGGTCAAATAGCCGTTGGCCGAGTTTTTAAAAGCGGTCTTTACCAGTTCAAAATCGTTCTTTTCACTTAGCATTATTATTTTAACGTTGGGGTCTAGGCGTCTAAATTGATTGATGCCCTCTATTCCACATTCGTTGGAAAAGGATACTTCTGTAAAAATGACATCGGGCGTTACGGTATTGTAGTCCGCTACGGCTTCCGCAACCGAACTATAAACGCCAACGAGGTCGTATTCTAAATACATTTCAAAAAAAGATCGGTACGTTTGGTGCAATGATCGATCACCGTCGATCACCACTGTTTTAAGGGTGTTTGGGGTCATGCTACTTGGATTTTTTAAGTACATCCCCATACCGGCAACCGGTATCGGGATATACTCAAAGTGATTTGGTAAACTTGGAATAAGTAGGATTGTTGGGGGAACAATTTACTTGCATTTTGGCATAGCGGTGCCTTTCACGATAGTGGGTAACCTCGTAATAAGCGATTTTCGGCATCGTTTTCAGGGAAAAATTGCCTATTTCGTTCAAAGAACAAAATAAAGGCCATTTCACACTAGGGAAACAATGACTTTGGGTACTACGCTAAATGAGTTCTAAAAGATTGTAAGTGCGCGATTACTCAGCGTTCATAAAACGCATTAAGAAAGGTAATCTGTGCGAGACGCTTACGATTTAAAAAAGTGGCCTGAGCTTGTGGGTTATGCTCCATGGCAGTTTTAAAAAGATGACTTGGGTACTTGTAGGTTTGTGGTTTCATGCAGTGGGGGATTTGGGTTCTACACTATATTTACATGCTTTATAAATTAGATACTCAAACATAGGAAAAATTGTAACCTGATCAACTTGAAGCTTGCTATTTTCGTTCAAATGCACCTAAATGTTAATTTTTTTGGTATTTGACCGTGCTCACTATGCATTTCAACGACGGTTTTTACGGGGTTCCTGCTGTTGGAAATTTTAAAAAAAACTAGAAGAGCGCTAAAAAAGCCAACTTTTGATACCCGATGAGTCGAAGGAAGGATGCGAAATCGTTGCTCGGCAATACTGTTTTTAACCAAAGGTTCCCTACTTTTTTGAAAGCGAAAACCATAAAATGAGACTAATAATTTTCCAATTTTCAGGAATTCGTACAATTTCTGAATATGATGCGGGGAAAGATTAGGCCTTGGTATCGCCCTTATTTTTTAGGTATCATAAAAAAGGAACAGGGCAAATAGGAGGCAATAGTAATGGGTAGCAAATTCTAGAATATGGAAAAGGATATTGTAATAAAAAGGAGAACATACGGATAAACGGCGAATAAGAAAACCATTCGGCACCTATATATCGGACCAGAGTTGGTCAAAAAGAAAATAGCGGGGGCATGTCCCCGCTATTCTTTTTCCCGATTCCAAGTCAAAATCGGGACCCACTAACCCAAAATTAAATTTTTTAAATCTTTTAAGCTATCATTTGTTTAAGTTTTTATTGATCACTGTAGACGTTGGCAACGATTGTCGTATTATCCGCTACCTCCATGATCCATTTCTCATCTTGATACTTCCCGTCCAAGTTGGAGACAAAGGCGTCTTTAGCGTCGTCCTTATAGTTATAATCGGCCAGGTATACATAGTGCAACCCGTTTTCCTTGTTGTAAAACTGTTTTGCATCCAGTCCTTTTTCCTTCAGGTCTTCCATAAAAAGGTTCAGGTACTTTTTACTCTTGTACACATTTGCGATCATGTAATATCCTGATTTCACGTTTTCCAAGCTGTTCCGTTCCATTACACGGATCGGTAACTTCACAGGCTCCTCTTTTTCCACATCGGCTACCGTTTCCATACCCACAATGTTATCCTCGGTAGTGGTAGCTACTTTCACTTCTTTCTCCCGAATTTGGCTCAACTTATGTAGTTCCGGCTTTTCCATTGCGATACTCACGGTAGCGGTCGCCGCGCTGCTACGGGCCAATCGTTCGATTTCCTGCTCTACCCGAGCTTTGTCCAAGGCCGTCAAACCGGCGTTCTTTTTTGGTTGTACCGCGGCGATTGCCGTTGTATTCACCTGCTGTTGTACCTTTTTGGGCGCCGTTCTGGTTTGGGCAATACCGGTAGGTTGGCTATCGATAACCCCACCGTCGTTGCCCATGCGCTGCTTTAGGTCATTATGAAGTAAGGTGAACATGGTTTCGAACCTTTTTTCAAAAGCAGCGGTTCTTGCTTGCTCGATCGAGTCCTGTCGCCAGATCAGCTCGTCCAAGATCAAACGGTTTTCATAGGCGATCGAGTTTTCCGTTGCGCTGGCGTCATTGGTTGCCAATGCCGTGGCGGTCTTAGCTTGTCTTTTCTGTTCTTTTCGTGTCTTTTTGGTACCGTCTTGTTGCGCTAACGCATCCTTTTCGGCCTTCAGTTGTAAAATTTGTTCTTCATAGTTTCGAATGATCTGATCCACTTTGGCATCGTCCGAGGTCGACGCATAGGCACCCGGACTGTTGTTGTCCTTAAAGGTATAGGCAAGGGAAACTTCGTGGTTCCATCCCAGATCGGCATCCTCGACGGCGATATCTTTTTCCAATAGATATCCCAAGGACATTTTCTTGCTCAAGTTGAATCCGAGCCCCATGGACAGTCCGTACGCTTCGTCATAGGTGGTCTGTAACCATCCATAGCTCGGGAGGTCCAACAACATGGAACCTACATAACCGATACTACCGTCCTGGTTTTGTCCCACCTGTACCAAGGGCATCAGGCGTGCATCTTCGAAAAGCCCTCTCGTGGCATTGAAGCCATGGTTGTACTGCAGGGAGCCTTTCATACTTTTGGCGTTCATGTTCGTTAAAAACGCGTTCGTCGTTTGGTTGTACTCCAATAGGTTTTCCGCATAAATTCCAAAATCGAATTTTCCGACGGATAGGGTAATTCCCGGCTGTATGGCTACCTTACTTTCTTTTCTAGCTTCCGACAGCGCCCGATCTTCTTCGGTAATCACAATTCGGTTCTTATCGATACCGGTATTAAAATAGCTAATGTTGGTACCGAACGCTAGTTTACTTTTTTCGCTCAACTGTACCGATTTGGCATAGTTGGCATTAAACCCGAATTCCTGTACAACTCCGGACCAATTGCTGTAAACACTCATACCTAGTGCGGTGTGGTCGTTTACCTTGCTACTAAAGCCGAGGAAATAGTTTTGGCTGTTGTCCTCAAAAGCGGCATATTGGTTTCGGTGTAGGATATTGATATAGGATTTGTTTTCACGAACCAGCGAAAATGTCGGGTTGATCAAAAATCGATTAAAGAACAACTGGTTGTGATATGTATTTTTTGAATCTAGGTTGGTATTGAGTTCCTGTGCTTGTGCGGTCTGTTTTCCAACAGCCATAAAGAATAGCAGTAACAGGCAAATCTTGGTATGTTTTGTAATAGGATAGCTCATCATCTTCAATTTTGGGGATTGCTACCGTGTAAGGTCCGATAGATACCATTTTTGTAACCGATCGTAAGGGTCATGCACTCCCTGGTCAACGATCGTGAAAATATTTTCTGGGGGAACTTTAGGTTGGCAAATGGGTCGAGTACTAGGGTCGACCCATTTGCGACCTTATAAGTGATTTATTCGTCTTCGAATACGGTTGAAGAATAATCGATCTGTTCCTCATTGTTCAAGGCTTCGAGTACTTTGTACTCTCTGGTACGGTCCTTTCGTTGGATGGAGAAGGCCACACGCTCTACCGTGTTGGTTTTGCTTCCACTTCGGTTCGACATTACGTAGCCCTTACGGTTTCCCTTTTGCAACACTACTGAAAAGTCGTCACCGTTACTGTTGATGTCCTTACCAAGGTTGGCGGACCAGGCAACGCTCTTATGTCCGACTTGGGCCATATACACATCCAATCCTCCAAAACCATCGCGACCTTCCGAGGCAAAGAACAAGGTATTGCCTGCAGCCAAGTTCGGATAAAGATCATTTTTTCTGGTGTTTACCTTTTCGCCCAAGTTTTTTGCAGTACCTACCTGACCGTTACTGCCGATTGAGGCAACATAAATATCATAGGCACCATAAGATCCTGGCATGTTGGAAGCGAAAAATAAGCGCTTACCATCTTCGGATACCGTTGGGTGCATGGCCGAAGCATACTTTGGGCATACCGCTACTTGCTTCACATTGGTCCACTTTCCGTTCACACGGGAAGCCCTAAAGATTTTTTGCAATTTTTCCTTTTTGGAAAAAATACCGTATTCCGGTTTTTGTTCAACGGTTTTACTGAAATAGGCCGTACTACCGTCAGCAGTGACCGCAATTGGTGCTTCGTAGCCGTTCTGGCCGGATTTTTTGCGCCCCACCAATGCTTCATAGGCCTGTTTTGCCAAAAGGTCATTATCGGTAAGCAGTTCTCCGTTCGATTGGATTTCAAAATCTTTATACCGTTCCGATCGGTTTTGTACCAGATAATCCGATTTTACCGAGGCGGTCCAGTCTTTTTCGTTGGAAGCGGTGGCGCTTGTTTTTGAATTGGCCTGTTGCAGCGCATAATCATAACGCTTCTGGTGGCTTTTTCCGAGACTTTTTCTTTTGCTCGTACTTTCCAACCTTCCATACCAATAAGCGGCAGTTTCATAATTCTTGGAAAGAAAGTTTGCGTTTCCAAGATCTTCAAAAATTTCGTGATCTTGATATCCGAGATTTTTTAGTTTCATGTAGTTTTCCATCCGTTTTTCGGTAGCAAAACCATTCGATCCATTTTTACTGTTGGACCATTTACTTGACTGTGCGGTCATTTCTCCGCAAATTAATGTAATCACACATGCACAAATTACATTGTAGGTTCTTAAATTTTTCATAGGACTTCGATTAAGGGTTAATAATCATCGACAAAGTACACGAATTATGGATGAACGGTACTTAATAAAAATTCATAGGTTTTTCATAGTAACCTATGTTTTTTTGTTAAAATTCTCCGTTAAATGGCCTTGTCAGATGCTTCTTAAAACGCTCGAAAGCCTTGATTTTATTGGGGTTTGTAAGACACCAAGGGTCGTGTAGGCCAAGAATGGACAGAAAATGTGGTTTTAGTGGAGAAAAAAGAAGGTTTTTTAAAAAAAAGCGATAAAATACACTATTGTTTCACATTTATGAGTATGGCCTCGCAGCTTTTTAAGTCGGAATTTAAGACGATTTTCTTGGAAATATGGGTGTCGTTCAATTCCATAGAAACAGTATTCGGTGGATATTTTCCTAAATTATGTGCGTATAGGAACAGATCGTTCGGTTTGCTTGGATCTAAGGTAATCTCAAACGTTTTTTTGTAATAGGTAAGGTGATATTGATACACTACCGCTTCACCGTTCAGATAAATGGAAACGATATCGTTATCCTTTCTGCCGTGGTCCCATAGGTCTATTGTGATGTGGTCGCTTTGCACGTTAAGCTCGTCCACATATGAAATACGCCTGCCATCAAAACTATGGCGTACCGTAGGCTCCTTTGGGTCGGCCGATTCGGAGTTCGCAACCCTTTTCATTCCGTTTATGGTAAAATAGGGTGTTGCAAACTTGGCAATACTTTGGGTGTTATCAGGAAATAGCTCGATACCCATAACCCGATAGTTGTTTGCGGTTTGTAGGCTTTTGTTCAACGATATGCCCTCTGCAAAACGGTTGTTCTCAAAAACACCGAGTTCCTGAATGACCATGTCGTCCTTGATCAAGTAAAAACGGATGGTTTTATGGGGCGGTATGTTGTCCGTATCCCAGGTCAATTTTACTTTTTCGGGGATGTTCCATACCGTGGTCGCATTTGGTATGGTAATCTTTAAGCGGGTAACCGATGTATTCGATTCAAATAGATGGGTGTCCTTTCCGTGTTGAAGAGGGGTAGGGGCTGGATCGGTGGTAGTGATAGCGCGGGCATGCCCAAGAAAAACATAAAAAAACAAACCCAAAAGGATAAGGGAGGGAAGTGTCGCTTGTTGTCGTATGCCATTCATCCGGTCATCACTTTAATGTGTGCGACCGAAATTCGAAACATTGTTTTTAGCTTAAAACAATTAGGTTTTATCGTTCGACCGAACCTATTTTTTAACGTAAAACCGGGAAGCTTATTGTTTTTGGTGCGGTGCAGCGGTTACGATCATACCTATGACGATCGCCGCCTATTGCTAAAATATTACTGATGACGAATTCATCTTTAGCGTTAAAAACCAGTTTTCAAGTGGTGAAAAAAAGCATGTATAATGCCCAAAGAATACAAAAGACACAGTAAACGTATACCATGTAATCGTTTATAGTAGTTTTTTCTTTCATAATAGAATGGTTTACTACTATAACAGAAAAAGATGCCAAAATCCCCATTTCAATCGAACAAAGGAACGGATATTCGTTAGATGACGGGAATATCGATGAAATGTCATTTTTATCCTTTAAAAAAAGACTGCCATAACTTCCTTATATCGAGGTAATTATCACTTCATCGAGTGATATTTGTACTAATTAGGGGTGAATTAGGACCTAAAATCATTGTTACGCCATACGAAGTTTTTAAAAACACCACGTTGGGCGCAATGTGATAGCGGACCATATTGATGTATGGAACGTAATCTTGAAAGTGTTTGATGTAAGCTTGATGATTAAGAGATAGGGTATAAAAGAAAGAGGATGGTACATTATAGATCACCCTTGTACTAGAATGATAGCATGGTTTGTTTTCGACAATTCAAGTGGGGTAATGGTAGCGTAAAGGCAAGTATTAGGGGTAATGGACAGGAGATTATATTCGTATTTGTCCCGATACTAACATTTAGGAACCAAAACAGTTCCGTTTATCGGAATTATACCTGATATTCTTCGTTATTGGTGTCTTTCTCCTCCATTTTAGTCACTTGAAAAACATCTTTTAAAATATAGAAGGCCACCATAATGATTCCCGATGCCAAAAGAACTTCGGCGAATTGCCAGTGTACAAGCTTCATGAGGGCCCCTACGATAATGGATAAAGTACCCAGTACCATGGCCACGTTCCACCATATCTGTACATTACTATTTTTGGTATGTCGATCTTCGTCCATGAAGTATGCGGTCCCTTCCATGACGAACCACGTAATGAACGCCGCTCCGGTCACGATTTGAAAGAATACGGTATACGGAAAGTGCATCATTCTCAAAATACCGTTCGCCGACCAGCAAATGATCAGTACCAACTTTACGTAATCTAAAAATTGTTTTTGGGTTTTCTTGATAAACCTGAAACTATATAATAGGGAAACCAAAATGAATCCGGCAAGCACTGTTTGTTCTGCATAGGGCCATAACAGAAGTTTGGCCATTAAACCAAATAAAAGAATACATACGGCGATCCGCAATGGGGTTTTGAGTATTTTTTTTCCTTTGTTGGTCGTCATATGGCGGTTTTTAGGTTAAATCGTTTTAATGTTTGCTTTTAGCCCCTCCATTATCCCAAGAATGTTGTTTACGGTCTCCTTCAAATAATGTCGAATCAGCACATGCGGTATACGAATAGTGGTAAATCCATTTTTAAAGGAATGCATGGCCTGTTCCAAATCGTTCATGGCCTGCTTATGGGTCATCATATGATACTCCACATCAATTTCGATGTTTAGTTTAACACGTGATATGGCAATATCTACCGATTTTTTTCCGTCCCACCATTCCAGCATTGCCTGAACGCCCACTTCCTTTAGGCCATAGTACAATTGTATGGCTTCCATGGGGGTGTTGTTCTGTTGTACCAGTTTTTCCATACGCAATTGGTGTTGTGCGCACAATTCAACGCCTAAGGAATCCATTGCATTACGATGATCGAGATAACTCAGTTCTTTGTTACATTCAAGACAGTTCATTTAGTAGATCAATTTTCGAGCCCTTTGTTTTCGGGGCCTTGGGGGATTAGTTCATTAGATTTGGGACTATTATAACCCTGGGAAAATTGGAATAGTATATACTTTCGACGTATGACACCTCACTTTTAGATGAACTGCATTTTTTTAGACGAACTGCATTCAAAAATGTTAAAACTGTTGTGAAAATGCAGTTTGTAAAAACAAGTTCACTAGCGGAATATCGATTATATTTAACCGTTTAACGACAGTTATGAAAAGAAAGGGAAAGGGAAGTTTGGGGCCAGGTGTTTTGATCGCGGCCGCTTTTATTGGTCCGGGAACCGTTACTACCTGTACCGCGGCGGGTGTTGGTTTTGGTTATGGCCTTTTATGGGCCTTGCTGCTCTCGGTAATCGCAACTGGGATTTTACAGGAAATGTCCGCCAGATTGGGGCTTGTGAGTAGGAGGGGGTTGGCCGATGCGGTAAAGACAGAAGTGTCCTGGCCATTGCTAAAAAACGGCATTCTTGGTACCATTTTGATAGCGATCTTAGTAGGGAACGCCGCTTATGAAGGAGGAAACATCGGTGGGGCTACTTTGGGCCTTCAAGCGCTTTTTGGAACAACATACAGCGGATTTTATCCTTGGTGTATCGCAGGACTGGCCTTTATACTGCTTTATTTCGGCAACAGTAAAGTATTGGAACTCGTTTTTACCGGACTTGTGTTCGTTATGAGCCTTGCCTTTGTTATTACGGCCTTGTTGACCAAACCGGATACTTGGGAGTTGTTGAAGGGAATGTTCGTCCCTGCTTTGCCAAATGACGGTATCCTTACCGTTATCGCGCTCGTGGGAACAACGGTGGTTCCCTATAACCTTTTTTTACACGCCGCTTTGGTCCATCAAAAATGGAAATCGCCGGCAGCCCTAAAACAGGTCCGGGTCGATACGGCCATTGCCATTGCTGTCGGTGGTCTTGTTTCAATGGCCATTGTGCTTTGCGGTGCGGCGACAAAAACGGGTGCGGTCAATGGGGTAATGGATATGGCAGAGGCCCTGGTTCCGCTCTTTGGCGAGGGAGCCCGTTGGTTTATCGGTATCGGACTGTTCGCCGCAGGAATTACCTCGGCCATAACGGCACCTTTGGCGGCGGCATACGTTGCCAATAGTTGTTTTGGTTGGAACGCGGATATAAAGGATTTCCGTTTTAGGTCCGTGTGGATGGGCGTACTTTTGATAGGTGCCTTTTTTATGTCCTTCGACATCAACCCCATTAAGGTGATACAATTGGCTCAGATCGCGAACGGATTGTTGCTCCCCAGTGTGGCCTTCTTTTTATTATGGGCGGTAAACCGGAAAAGCTTAATGGGGCGCAATGGCAACACTATGGCACAGAACGTTCTTGGTGTCCTCATCGTCTTGGTTTCGATAGTACTTGGTTTAAAAAGTATATTGGCCGTTTTTGGAATACTTTGATCAGTTTAGGGATAAAGAAGCTTCCGCGAATAAAAAACCGTTCGGTTTTTAATCGAACAATCCCGAAGAAAGATAACGGTCGCCACGATCACACACGATGGACACGATGACCCCTTCTTCCAAGGTTTCCGCAAGTCTTAGAGCGGCCGTAGCCGCGCCGCCACTGCTCATCCCCGAAAATATACCTTCCTCAGTGGCCAGTTTTCTGGCCATACTGGCAGCTTCAGGTTCGCTAACTTCCATCACTTGGTCTACCTTATCGGCATTGAAAATTTTGGGAAGGTATGCCTCCGGCCATTTTCGTATTCCCGGGATTCGGGCACCATCTTTGGGTTGTACCCCTACGATTTGGATTTCGGAATGCTGTTCCTTTAAAAATGTAGAGGTTCCCATTATGGTACCGGTGGTACCCATTGCCGACACAAAATGGGTAACCTTTTTATCGGTAGCCCGCCATATTTCCGGCCCTGTCGTATTATAGTGTGCCTTCCAGTTGTCATCGTTCGCAAATTGATCGATCATACGCATGCCTTCATTTTTCACTTTGCTTTCTGCATAATCCCGGGCACCTTCTATTCCTTTGTCCGCAGCGGTCAAGGTTACCTTTGCACCGTAGGCACGCATCGTCTGCACCCGTTCTATAGTGCTGTTTTCCGGCATTACCAATTCAATATCAAGTCCGTATACCCCGGCGATCATTGCAAGGGCAATGCCCGTATTGCCGCTCGTAGCTTCTATCAATTTGGTATTGTCATCAAAATCGCCGCGTTCCAGACCATTTTTGATCATACTGAACGCCGCCCTATCTTTTACGCTTCCCCCCGGATTGTGTCCCTCTAGTTTGAACAAAAGTTGCACGTTGGGATTGGTGTTCAGTACTTTGGAAATCACCAATGGCGTATTCCCGATGAGTTCTGTAATATTATATGGCATTGGGCAAGGTTTTTATACGGATTTCGGGAGTGTGAAAAACGGTCGAATTGGCGGGAATGGATGCGGTAACCCATGCATTTCCACCGATAATACTATTGGTGCCAACAATGGTTTTACCACCTAATATTGTAGCATTGGCATAAATAGTAACATTATCCTCTATGGTAGGGTGTCTTTTGGTACGCTGCAAGTCCTTTGCAACATATAGGGCACCAAGGGTAACCCCTTGATAAATTTTTACGTGATCGTGGATAATCGCCGTTTCTCCGATGACCACGCCGGTGCCGTGGTCTATAAAAAATGACTTTCCGATACGTGCCCCGGGGTTGATGTCGACACCGGTCTGCCGATGTGCATATTCAGTCATCAACCTGGGTACCAATGGAAAGCCCTGTATGTATAGTTCATGGGCCAATCGATAAATGGCAATGGCATAAAATCCAGGGTATGCCATATATACCTCTTCCATGGAAAGCGATGCCGGGTCGCAATTTACAATGGCCTCGGCATCCAAATTTAAACGCTCCAGAATCTCCGGTAGCGCTACCACATAATTCTCCCATACTTTTTTACAAGGTTTTTCGGTTTCCCAACAGGCGAGGCCTACCAATTCGTCAAACGCTTCTTCTAACACCGACATATTCGGCGCTACCGGGGTTTCACTGTCAAAAAGGGTGTAAAACAACAGGTCCGCAAACCGTTCAGTTTTCCGTTTCAGTTCAAAACGGAGGTTGGGTTGTTTTTTGTGCGCGTTAATCTTAGCAACGATGCTTTTTATATTCATAGTAATTTAATAGACTATTCAAAGTTAAAAATTATTGTTCAATCACTTTCCAACAATTGGTTAACTTTAGCACAAATAATAAACTGTAATACGTCATTTGTCGCATGTCGAACACAAGCATTACCAAGGAAGTATTCAATTTTTTGAACACTTTAAAAGAGAACAACGATCGGGAATGGTTTACCGAAAACAAAAAACGCTTCAAAGCCACGGAAACGGTGGCCAAATCGGTTTTTCAGGCGATTTATGAGAACGTGCAGGAGCATGACGATATTGAACGACTTAAAACGTTCCGTATCTATAGGGATGTACGCTTCTCCCATGACAAAACACCTTACAAAGTGAATTTTTCTGCCGGTCTGTCCCGGTCGGGGGTGCAACTTCGGGGCGGCTATTACATTCATATCCAACCCAAAGGAAGTTTTATCGCTGCCGGTTTTTGGGCACCGAACAAGGAGGACCTGCTTCGAATAAGAAAGGAATGGGAGTTGGACGCCTCTGAGCTACGGGATATCCTAGCGAACAAAAACTTTCAAAAAACTTGGGGAGAATTGACCGGAGATGGCGTAAAAACGGCGCCAAAGGGCTTTAGCAAAGAAGACCCGAATATCGATTTGATCCGTAAGAAACAGTTTATCTTGGTCAAAAATTTTAACGACAAGGCCGTGATGGACCCAAAGTTTGCAACCGAGGTGAGCGAAGCCTTTAAGCAAGTACGCCCCTTCTTCGATTTGATGAGCAATATATTGACCACGGACCTCAACGGAGCGTCCGTTATCGGGCAATGAACCTTTTTATCCGTTTCGGCGGAGCATCTTCAACGGTTGGCCCCCTTGATCATACCGTAGCTGATCAATAGAATGGTAACAGTGGCCAAAAAAAGACTCCCCAAGAACATAATAGTGGTAATTGTCGATAGCATCGTTTTTCATTTTCAGGTTAACGTTTCTAAAGGTAGCGCTTAGGTCAACTGGAAAGAATAACCAATGTATCAATGGCGCAAAAACCTGTACAAACCGTTAGTAGGAAAACAAAAAACGTGCCATTTGCAGATGGGGCGGGAGCATTTACTATATAGCGAAGTGTTTTCCTTTGCTATACGGAAATCATTGGTTTTACGGTATCAAAATATTGCAACTGGTCCTGAATACGTTTAATGACCATGTTCATCATTCTTTTGTTCAGGTTGGAGGAGTTTTGAATGTAATGGCCATATTCCTCGATACCGAATTGGCCTATTATCATTCCCTTTAAAGCGTTTCGAAACTTGATATCCTTTTGTATGGCATTCTCAATATACTGCATGCGCCGTTCCAAGGTTAGCTCATAAAATCGGTTTTTATGCTTTGTTATATAGTTTGAAAATACGGCAAGTAGCAAGTCATTTTGAAGTTTGATTACGGGGCGTAAGGTTGCATTTTGAAAAAACTCGTCATCGCCCATTTCCGGAGAAACTTTTGCCGATGGAATTTCTGGACGGATGTCCAGTAGCTGTTGGGACCTGTCGTTCATAAAGCTTGTTTTAACTAAAGATACCTATTAACCAAACATATTTTAAATGTCGGGACAGTACTTATCAAACAGCTTATAAACAAAAATACCACCGATTACAAGATCGGTGGTATTTTTTTTCGGAACGTTTGGCAGCGCTCTATTTTCCGTTTAAAAACGCATCATAAGTTTTTATGGTCATCGCTTCGGTATGCTTATACTTTTTCTTTAGTTTTTCAAAGTCCGTTTTCGCGGTATTGAACCTGTTATTGATAACGGTAAGGTTTTCAAGCTCCGCTTTGGTGGGTTTGTCATAGCTATTGGCCAACTTACTGAACAAATCGGTCATTTTCTCCCGTAATTGCGGTTCTGCAGACCCCACATAGTTGTCCCCTGTGGTGATTACCAGGGTCTCTTTAAGGTCATTTAACTTTTTTACCGTTTTTATGTCCTTTGCCGCTTCCGCCTTTACGATCATTTCGTCAAGTTCATAAACAATATAGGCCAGTTCCTGTGTCATGTCATAAAGCTTCATAACCGTCTCATTTTTTAGGGTACGGTCCGTTTCCGTCAACGAGGAACTATCGTCATATACGAGGTCGAAGGTATCCTCAAAGGTATCCTTCCCTTTTTTAATAACTGCCTTATAAGTGCCTGCAGGTACTTTAGGACTCGTAAATCCGCCAAAAGAAAAGGTTTTTCCTTTTGCCACTTTAGGTTGTTTACGGGTATAGCTCCAATTTACGATGTTGATGCCCTTCGATTTTCCCGGTCCCAGCTCTACAATGGTATTGCCTTCCATATCCTGTATCTCCATGGTCATTTTCCCAAAGGTGTGCCGCTTGCTCAAATAGTACTTTATTTGCGCATTGGTGGTCTCATTACGTCCCACGAATTGGGTTTCGTTACCGAAACTACCGGAAAAACTACTTTTTTCGTTGATGACCGTCGGTTTCGAATCGAAAAAGTGTAGTTTCTTCGCCATCACTTCCGCATTGAGTTCCCGCAATGGGGAAATGTCGTCGATAATGATGATGCCCCTTCCATGGGTGCCCATGACCAAATCGTTGGTTTCTTTTTGCAGGGCTATGGAATGTACCGCTACCGCCGGCATATTGTTGGTGAATTTTTTCCAGCTTTTACCACCGTCCAAAGTGATATAAAGACCAAATTCGGTTCCCAAAAACAATAGATCCGGGTTTACATGGTCTTCTTGTATGCTTCGCGCGAAGCCGACAACTTCATCGGAAATGATACTGGTCCATGTTTTTCCATAATCGGTAGTCTTGAACGCGTAAGGATTTTTATCGTTTTGGGTGTGACCATCGAACACGGCATATGCAGTTCCTTTATCAAAACTACCGGCCACTACTTGATACACCCATGTGTTCGCAGGAAGCCCTTTGATATTGGGTGTGGTATTGGTCCATGTTTTACCACCGTCCTTGGTAAGCTGCACATTTCCATCATCGGTCCCTACCCAAATGATGTTTTCGTCCAAACTGGATTCTACGATCGAGAAAATAGTGGTATGGTTCTCCGCTCCGGAATTGTCCTTGGAAAGTCCTCCTGAATTTTCTTGGGTTTGTTTGGAAGCATCGTTTGTGGTAAGATCTGGGGAAATAATTTCCCAGGTATCGCCCATATCTTCCGATTTGTGTAAAAATTGACTCCCCATATAAAACCGGTCGGGTTGGTGCGTGCTAATGGCCATAGGGGCATTCCAGTTAAAACGAAGTTTTGGAACTCCCGGGGCCGCTAGGGGCTGTATCGTCTTCAAGGTCCTTCGATCCGCGTCATAGCGCCATACATTATCGGCACCCTGCATTTCGGAATAAATGATGTTTTTAACGGGGTGTTTGTATACCCTGAACCCATCTCCGGCGCCAACACTGTTCCAGTCGCGGGCCTCTATTCCACCGGGGGATGCACTTGGCCCATACCAAGAACCGTTGTCCTGAAGCCCACCGTAAATGTTATAAGGTTCGGCGTTGTCCACACTAATATGATAAAACTGCGAAAGGGGCAAGTTTTCAACGATTTCCATGTTGGTACCGCCGTCCCACGAACGATAAACACCACCATCTGTGCCTACATACATGATATCGGAGTCCTTTATGCTGAATGCGATATCATGTATATCGCTATGCATATCGCCCAAATTTTTAAACGTTTTTCCTCCGTCTCGGGAAATGGAACCACTAAGCCCGCCTTTTACGATCACATTTTCATTTCGTGGGTCCACTACGATCCGTGAAAAATAAAAGGGTCGAACGGTAATTCCAAAATCGTTGTTCAGTTGTTTCCAGTTTGCGCCGGCATCATCACTTCGGTATAGCCCTTTGCGTTCGTCTTTTTCGGCTTCGATAACCGTGTAGAGCACTTTTGGGTTCGACGGTGCTATGGCGATACCGAGTCTACCCAGTTTTCCCTTTGGAAAACCGTTATGAATTTTGTTCCAATTTTTTCCACCATCAACGGATTTGTATAGTGCGCTATTGGCACCTCCGGATTCAAAAGACCAGCCCGTTCTGCGAAATTCCCACATGGAAGCGTAAAGGATATTTGGATCGGTCGGGTCCATGGCCAAGTCGGCACAGCCGGTCTTTTGGTCTACATAAAGTAATTTGTCCCAAGTGGTACCGCCATCGCCCGATTTGTATACGCCCCGTTCTTCATTATCGCCCCATAAGGCTCCCAATACCCCTACATAAATTTCCTTGCTGTTCTTGGGGTTTACGATTACACTGGTAATGCGTTCCGAGGCTTCGAAGCCCAATTTTTTCCAATTGGCACCGCCGTCCGTGGAACGATAGAGTCCGTCCCCTACGGAAACACTGTTCCGTGTCCATGTTTCTCCGGTTCCCACATATATGGTGTTGTCCGGGTCGTTCGGATCCAGTGCAACGGCTCCAATGGACTGGCAGTGGTCATCAAAAATAGGGGTAAAGGTCGTTCCCGAATCGTTGGATTTCCAAACGCCTCCCCCGGCCGAACCGGCATAAATGATACGACTGTTCGTAGGATGCACCTCCATATCATTGATACGGCCACTCATTAAGGCCGGTCCTATATGGCGCGCGGTCATATCGCCAAAAAGTTGTTTTCCATCGCTGGATGTCTGTGCGTTAGTAAGGTGGGGGACCAATAGAGCTGCCGCCACAATGGCGAATAGTATTTTTTTCATTTTCTAGGGTGGATTAAAAAAAAGACCCTTTTGGAATGAAGGGCCTTTATTCTATTTTGAGATTATTTTTTTTCTTCGGTTTCGGCCTCCTCTGGGAAGGCAAAAGCGGTAGCCTCTAATTCCGGATTCAATTCGATGGTCTCCATCGTAATCGGAGCGCCCGGTTGTCCTTTTACACCTTGCGTCATGGAAAAGGGGAAGTAAAGCCCTTCCACTTCCTGATAGTCGCTAAAGGTTACCTCGGAGGTCATGCCCTTGCCCGGGCCTTCACGCACCTCACTTTGCATTGCAATGGGTACGAAGTTTTCGGTATCGAAATAGTAAAAAGAAATATCCTCTTCCTGTACACCATCCACCGTAATCGGTTCTTTAACCAATTTTAGTTTAAAGGCCTCGGTTCCGTCAATGGTTTCCTTGCCCAAAAGTTCTACGGTGTATCCTTTTTCTTTATAATCAATAAAAGGACCAGGGAAGTCGTTGGCGTTGAGTTTAAAGTTGGCGGTTGCTTCCGCATCGCTTTTTTCAGCTTTCAAGGTCATAAAATTATGGCTCCATAGGGTCTCTCCGTCAAAAACCCCTTGTTTGATTTCCTTTCCTTGAAAATTGATCGTGGTCATTTGACGGCCATCGTTAAGCTGTACGATTTCGACAGGGATCTCCATTCCCTGTTGATTGACCTTTGCGGTCATTTTCATTCCTTTAATGGCCTTGAAGTTTTCGAGCCCTCCGATACTCTCGTAGTAGGAGGCAAGAATTTCATCTACCGTCTGCGCCTGGACAGGAACCGTTAGCGATAGGACAAATAGGGCCATACATACTTTTAATGCTTTCATTCTCATATTATAAATATTAGTTCAATAACGTTTGTATCAAAGATAGGCGGAATGTTACAGTTTTTTTTGAAAATTAGTGCCCAAAGTAGTGTACTGTGTCTAAAACAGCGACCCATTGCTATCGGAAAGCCGTATTTTTAACATCATCTTTAAAAGCGGAGCTATGAAATTCGGAACTGTAGACCACCCGGAATTGATCGATTTTACTATGCCAAAAGACCACCCGGATACCGAGGTGGTGCTGTTAAAAACAAAGAAGGACGTCCCCATGAACGTATTTGTAGGTTGTGCCAAATGGAACCGTCAGGATCTAAAGAACTTTTATCCTAGGGGTACAAAGGACGAGCTGCAGTATTACGCATCGCAATTCAATAGTATTGAGTTGAACGCCACGTTTTATCGCATTTTTCCGAAGGAGCAATATGAAAAATGGCATGATAAAACGCCATCGGATTTTAAGTTTTTCCCAAAAATATCACAGGATATCAGTCATTTGCGGCGCTTGAACGAAGCGGTGTATCCTATTGTAGACCGGTATTTAGAAGCAACGGTCGGCTTAAAAGAGAAATTGGGTACCATCTTTTTGCAGATGCACGGTAACTTCGGTCCTAAAAATTGGGACCGTGTGGTCCGTTTTATAAACTATTGGCCCAAGGAGTTTCCCTTGGCTATGGAGTTTCGCCATACCGATTGGTTCAACGATAAAAAAATAGCATCGGAACTCTACCATTTGTTGGAAGAAAACGGCATTACCAACGTGCTTGTCGATACTGCTGGGCGTAGGGATATCATGCATATGCGCCTAACGAACCAAGAGGCTTTTATCCGGTATGTAGGGTCCAACCACCAAAGCGACCATACCAGACTGGACGATTGGGTGGACAAATTACATGATTGGAAGAAAAAAGGCCTTCGTGATGTTCACTTTTTTGTACACCAGAACATGGAATTGGAGTCGCCACTGTTAGCGGCCGGTTTTATTACCAAGCTGAACGATAAACTGGGGTGCAAACTTAAAATACCGCAAACCTTGAATGGCCCAGAGCCGACATTGTTTTAAGCTTTAAAACCGTTCGGTATTTATTAAGGTGATAAAACAGGATCATTCGCAATCTCGGCAAAGTACCGTAGGTAGGCTTCGTACCGCCCCTGACCATGAATTTTCAACCTTCGCGTACCATCCCGATGTTTTCTATGGCTTAGTTCGTACTGTTTTTGGCGGCATAGCTTTGCACCGCATCCAAAACCCGTAACAAGTTACCGCCCCATAGTTTGGCAATTTCTCCCTCGGTATAGCCTCTTTTCACCAACTCCCGCGTAACATTAAGGGTTTCCGAAGCATCGGTCCATCCTTCGATACCTCCGCCGCCATCAAAATCGGAACTGATCCCTACGTGATCGATACCGATAAGATCGACCATATAATCAATATGGTTTACAAAATCTCCCACATCAACTGCCGCAGGGGCGTTGTCCATTTTACGGGCCTTGGCCTTTCCTAAATCCAGTACTCTAGGGTAATTTTCCATAAATGCCTCTTTTTGGGCGTCGGAAAGTGTTGCAAATTGTGAACGCTCGTACCATTCGATACCCAAAGAATCGGCACACTTCTTATAAATGGTTTTCATAAAAGCGGCATGTGTTTCATGTTTTTCGGTGTTCAAATACGAACTGAATGCTACTGTCTGTACAACACCACCATTCTTTTTCAACAGTTTTAACTGCTCGTCATCCAGGTTTCTACTATGGTCGCAAAGCGCCCTGGCAGAAGAATGTGAAGCGATTATCGGGGTTTTGGACAAAGCTACCATTTGTTTCATGGCTTCTTTTGATGGATGCGAAATATCTATCATTATTCCGAGTCTATTCATCTCTTTAACAGCGCTTTTACCCAATTCACTTAAACCATTATGAAGCCATAAGCTATCCGCTTCGCCCGTATTGGAATCGGAAAATTGGCTATGCCCGTTATGTGATAGGGAAATATATCGCGCCCCCTTTTTATGGTACGCGTCAAAAAGGGAAAGGTCTTCACCTATGGGATAGGCGTTTTCCACACCGATCATGGCCACTTTTTTTCCGGAGGCAGCAATGCGCCTAACATCTTCGGAGGTCAATGCCAATCCAATATCATCCGGTGCATATTCCTCACAAAGCCGATGGATGGCCGAAAACTTGTCCATGGCATTCTCGCTGGCCTTTGCATAACCGCTATCGGTCAATGAATCTTGTCCCGTATACACGATGAACCAGGCCACATCCAGTCCGCCCTCTTTCATTTTGGGAAGATTTACCTGGGTCTCCAACCGTTGTGCGTAGTTCACGCTATCGGTGAAATTGCGTATGTTGATATCGGCATGGGTGTCGATGGTAATTACAATTTCATGAATTCTTTTCGCAATCGTTTCCTCACTTTCCGAAACTTCGATTTTCTGTTCATTACAGGAAACTAAAATGGAGAAAAAGGCAAAATAATGCAGGTATTTCATAGCGCTTACATGTTATACCTACAAATAAAGCATTTTGACAACAAAATGGGGGCTTTCGGTAACATTTAATTGTTCACTGTCAACAAAATAAAGAGTTTTAAGGTATCAATAACTTTGAAATAAACCCAGTACCATGCCTTAAGTCCCCATTCGTTGACCGTTATGCGTGGTAAAACCAAATCGATCCCCCATTGAAAAAAAGAGACCTACTTGAAGAAATCGACTCCCTAAGATTCCAGTTGAACAACCTATCCTTCGATACGGTGGACGCCTCCGAGGCCAACGCGCTATTGAACCGTTTTCGAAAGCTTACCGACTCTGCGGCCAATGCTACAAAAGAGCAAACCCCGGACCTTGACCTCAAGGATAGGGACGAGCAACCAAACGTATCGCAAACGGACCATGAAACCGGGCTACAGGTAGTAGCACAGGTGAGCCATGAGATCAGAACACCCCTAAACGGTATTATCGGTTTTACCGAACTATTGGGCGAAAGCATGCTCAACGAAGCACAAATGGCGCATGTGTCCGCCATTCAATCGGCTTCCAATTCACTTATGGAAATCATAAACGAGCTGTTGGAGTATGCCAAACTCGCTACTGGCAACATTTCATTTGAAACCATAGACTTCAATTTATCCTCTGCGATCAAGGACATCGATTTTCTATGTCAGACCTTGATCGTAGCGGACCGGGTGACCCTAAAAACACATATTGACCCCACAATACCGGAATTTCTTTTGGGAGACCCTGCCAAACTCGGTCAGATACTGCTGAATCTTTTGGGCAACGCCGTAAAGTTCGTTAAACAGGGCGATATCAGCCTACACGTTAGTCTCAAAGAAAAAACGGAGAAAATCGTTTGGCTCACTTTTGTCGTTTCCGACCAGGGAATAGGCATACGGGAGGAGGAGCTTCCCTACATTTTCGACAGATACCGTCAGGTGGGCAATTCCGAGTCCACTGCCGGAGGTACGGGCTTGGGGCTTTCCATAGTAAAAAAATTAATTGATCATCAAAAAGGAAATATCGCCGTTTCCAGTGTATTTGGAAAAGGGACCACGTTTACTTTCGAACTTCCTTTCAGCATCAGTACAGCGGGAACCGTATTGGAACAACCGACCAAAAGTGCTATCGAAAGGGAACTGTTGAACGGCCTTGTGGTTTTGGTGTTTGAGGACAATACCCTAAACCAGCGATTGATTGCGGAACGTTTGAACAAGTGGAATTGCAAAACCTTTGTTACCGATGATTTTCATCAAGGAATGGGCTTTTTACAAGAAAACGTAGTGGATATTGTGCTGATGGATCTTAAAATGCCAAATATGGACGGTTTTGAAATTTCTAAAAATATTCGCCAGCATGGCACTACACGTATTAGCGAAGTACCGATAATAGCGCTCACTGCCGACTTTACGGTGAAGGATAAAAAGAAGTCGGAATTGGCAGGCATGAACGGCTATTTGTTAAAACCATACAGGCCCGAAGCGCTTTTTAAGATACTGTTGGAAAATACCACCCCTATGGAAAAGAATAAAGATTTTGACAATTACAATGGAACTATGGCCAACGGACAGGATGTTGAAGCGCATTTTACTTTGGACGATATCATGTCCGATTGCATGAACGATGTTTCGCTGTTGGAAGAACTGATACGCCTGTACAAACAAAATGCAATTGAATTCATTGGAGCGGCCAAAATTCACTTGGAGCAGTCCAATTTTAAAGGCTTGGAATTTGCGCTCCATAAAATGAAATCGGGGCTGGCCATGATGAAAACCTACAGCCTGCATGCCATTGTTACCGAAATGCACACCTGCTGTAAAGCAGAAAAAGACCTGAAACACCTAAACTATCTGTACCAATCCTTTTTAGAGGAATATCCGCTAGTAGAAAATCAGATAGAAATGGCGCTGACCTCCATCAAACAACAAAAAAGTTAACCATGGTATCCAAACAGCTTTTATTGGCCGAAGATGACGAATTGTTGGGGTCATTGTTGCGTTTTCGCCTGCAAAAAGTGGGATACGAGGTGGCACACGTCACCGATGGCAAACAAGTAAAGGAACATTTAGGAGAGGACATTCCGGATATTATCGTCAGCGATATCATGATGCCCTATTTTTCGGGCATCGAACTTATCGATTATGTGCGCAACGAACTGGATTCAAAAGTGCCAATCATCATCATTTCATCGGCAGGAAACGAAGAAAATGTGCTGAGTGCTTTTGAGCTCGGTGCAAACGATTTTATATCAAAACCGGTGAGTCCGTCAGAACTTCTCGTCCGTGTAGCAAGAGAACTGAACAAAACATAATTTGCAGTTTACCGCCCAAATATACCGAACCTACGACCTCATTACCGCACCTAAGATCCACACGGATCTTTTGTGGGATTTGACCTTGTTGTTCCTGGGCATAGCGTTTCTTTATTTTCTGGCCATCTTTCTGTTCAAAAAGCAGCTCTCCAAGCGCTCGAATAAAACAAAAAAGATCAAACAGGAAATCGCCCCGATGATCAGTGAGTTTATTTTTCTGGAAGAAGACGCCACTAAAGACGAAAAAAGCAGTTACGTAAACCTCAAAGTTGAAATTCGGGAATTGATAAAATCGGCGTTCTATCGCAAAACGGTTACCGAAATTCTTATGGACCTACGAAAGGATGTTTCCGGAACTGCCCGGAAACGACTTTTTGAACTGTTCAAAGATTTGGGACTTCATCAAGAATCGTATAAAAAACTTCATGCGTTGCGTTGGGAGCGTATCTCCAAGGGGATTATAGAATTGACCCAAATGCGGGTAAAGGAGTCGTACGGACTGATCAGCAAGTTCATCAACGACAAACGGCCTACCATAAGAAAGCAGGCCGAGATTGCCGTGGTTACCTTAAAACCGGAAGGAATCAACCACTTTTTGGACACCACCAAGCACCGTATATCCGAATGGCAACAACTAAAATTGATGGAAGTGCTGAGCAACAAGGAAAACTTTTTGCCCCCTAGCTTTAGGGTATGGCTAACCTCAAAAAACAAGTTTGTGGTGCTTTTCGCCCTTCGTCTGATCAAACATTACGATCAAAATGATGCTTATGCGTCTATTACGGAACTGGTAAAACATAAAAACAATAGAATAAAACAGGAAGCGATCGATTGTATTAAAACATTCCATATTACCGACGCCATTCCAACATTAAAAACAGTTTTTTGGAAATGTTCGGTAAACATCAAAATAGCCATATTGGATGCCATTGGCAACTTGGGCGAAAAGGAAGATCTGCCCTTTTTAAAGCTGATAGAAAATAAGGAGTCCAGTTTCCCGGTGAGAAGTAAGGCCTTGGCCGCCATTAATATGATTGTGCCCGAAACGGTATTGCCCACCGAAGGAATCGTAGATACCAAAAACTATAATATTCCCAAGGACATTCGTGGTGCAAAAATGGAAACGATGCCCGAGGATCCTACGATAGATGAGTACCGCGATACCATCACTCCGGAAAATACCGCGGATACTTCAACCGATGACAATTCCGAAACACTGCCGGAAGCAGATGTGATATCCGACCAGGGCGAGGCCGATTTGGTATCCATCAAAAACGAAAAAAAGGACGATGAAATAGCTCCTATCTCCGAGGAACCTGGCGAAGCCATAGTAGAAAATACCCAAAAAATGACCGGAACATCCTTATCGGATGAAAAAAAATCAATTGACCAAGACCAGAAAACCGAATCCATTTCCAATACCTACAGCATGAAGGACAACCACGAGCCAAAAGACCCTAAACCGAAGGATGTTACCAAAAATGTTTCGGAATCTTCCGCTGAACATGAATCTTCCAAAAAAGATACTATGGAAGCGCCAACTGAAATACAACCGGCGTTTTCCATAGCGTTTTTACCCGTTGTAATCGATGGGAGCGTTGGTACCGATGAAACCGAAACAACCGATAATGTCGAAACTACCGGCGAAACGGACGATGTCGTAGACATCAAGGTCGATTTTGAATTGTTAGCACCCATTGTCGAGGATACCAAAGAAATCACGGAAGAACGCAAGCCCATCAGGTTTGACGTAACCGATGCTGAAATGTACTTTATTCCCATCGTTGAAAATCCGCTGCCCTCCGTTACAGCTCAGTATTCCTTTGCCGACGCCAGCGTAAAAACACAAACGGACTTTAAGGAACTGGAGGTCGTGGATTACAATGAGATTATTGCTTTGGAAAAGGCAAAAAAACCAGGATTTGTTGATGCTAAGGAACTTGTGGTCCGGTATGAAGCGATTTCGGCAACACCGGAAGTAAAAACCGGCTTTGACATAAATGAGCTTCCAGTAGTTTATGATAAGGTATTGGGAAATGGCCCTTCGGACAACGCACAAAATAATCCGGCGGTCAATACTATAGCACCGGAAGTAACGGAACCGATGTTTACCGTGGTCTTCAAAGACCTACCCGAACGGCCGGTACAGGTACCGCTCGAAAGTACCGATGTTAACGAAATAACGGTAAGCTACGAAGAAATCAAAAGTATTGCCTTGGACCAATGGCTACCGGTAAGCAAGGAAACGGAATTCAAGGAGGAGCCTACAAATACCCCACTCGACCATGATATGGACGCTGAAATAGCGAATAGTCCGGATACCGAAGAGGATATCGCCGCAAACGAAACCGAGGAGACTGCTGAGGAAAGTATCGCGGAACAGGATATTGCGGAACAACAGCTGCCCAGTTGGTTGCTTAAAGAAATTGAAGCACCGGAAGAAACAACGGACAAAACTACGGCGATCAAGATGGAAGGACCGGAATGGGAAGCCAAAACCTCCAAAATGATACACGATATCAACTACTACCTCCAATATTTACCGAGCAATAAAAAATATGATAGCGATATGGTAGATACCATGCAACTTTTAGACGATATCGATTTTTTTGGTGACGAGCGAGAGCTTCCCTTGTTGGACGAGTTGATGCAAAAGGAAAAAAAGGAAGCGGCATTGGTCCGCATAAAAGACATCATGGCACGTTTTCAGGGGAACGCGCCTTTGGATGATGGAAACGCTACCGAAACCGAAGGCACGGTCAAAAACAACGAGCCCTACAGTATATTCCAAGAGTTTTTTAGACACTGCGATACCGATTCCAAGTTGATATTGCTGGACGAGATCGTTGCCGTAGGCGACCATAAGGAAGTTTATTTTTTGGGAAAGCTGTTAAGCGACCCCGAACGGCGTATTCGCCGTAAAGCCGCAAAAACCTTAAAGGAGCTGAAAGAACGATTGGGCATTGACCCCGAACAGAATATCGAAAAAAGGGAACAAGCGACCGTCTTGAACGCTCCGGGAGATTCTTCGGAAGGAAAGATAGAACGGCTATTGGGACAAATGGATATTCAGCCACCAAAGGAAAAGGGCATTTTCGATATTGATTTCGAACTGTTGGGAGAAGAGGCACCCACAACCGTCACCGGGCCAAAAGCAAAGAAAAAGAGTGGTAGCGTTCGGGATTCCATTTTTAAACTGTTCCAAAGAACGAACAAAAAAAAGTAGAACGGTAATGGATAGCGAATTCTTTCAGGTCGTCCTTAATTACATAAACGTAATATTTTTTACGTTTACGGTGGTACTCTTTTCCATGTTTACCCTAATGGGATACCTATCCACAAGAAATTCCATCCATTATCGAAATAAAAATAGCTTTGGTGATCTCTCCAAAGTAATGGCATCCCCGCTTGCACCGAGTATCACCATTATCGCACCAGCGTACAACGAAGGCCTGACCATTGTAGAAAACATACGCTCGTTATTGTCGTTGCGGTATGTGAACTACGAGGTAATGGTAGTGAATGACGGGAGTAAGGACGATACCTTACAGAAAATGATCGAGGCATATGACTTGGTAAAGGTACCTAGGGAAATAGATCCGGAATGGAAATCGAAACCCATTCGCGGCATCTATCGATCCAAACACCGATCTTTTTCGAAACTTACGGTCGTAGATAAGGAAAATGGAGGAAAATCCGATGCCTTGAATACGGGTATGGCGCTTTCAAGCAATCAGTATGTTGGTTGTATCGATGTCGATTGCCTGTTGCTGCCCGACGCGCTTTTACATGTGGTAAAATCGTTTTACCAACGGTCGGAGAAAAGGGTGATTGCCGTAGGCGGGGTAATCCGTGTTGCCAATTCCTGCGTGATCCAAGGTGGCCAATTGGAAGAAATTCGCCTTCCCAAAAACTGGCTGGCCCGTTTCCAATTGCTGGAATATACCCGTTCCTTCATCTTAGGGAGAATGGCGTGGGGACGAATCGATAGCCTGTTGATCATATCGGGAGCTTTCGGTTTCTTTGATCGCGAAATCGCCAATGCCGTTGGCGGATACGACACCAACACGGTAGGGGAGGATATGGAAATCGTGTTTCGGATGCGCCGGTATATGCACGACCGCAAGATGCCCTATACCGTAGAGTATATTCCCGATTCCCTATGCTGGACGGAAGTTCCGGAGGACTTGAAAATTCTGGTCAATCAACGCGATCGCTGGGCACGGGGCAATTTGGAAACCTTAAAGACCCATAGGGACATGTTTTTTAATTCCAAATATGGGCGATTGGGGCTGATCAGTTATCCGTATTGGTTTTTTTATGAATGGATGGCCCCGTTGTTGGAGTTTTTCGGCCTTTTCACGATCATCATCTTTTATTACTTGGGAATATTGAATTTCGATTTTTTCCTGGCCATTACCGCGGCCGTATACATGTACTCCATAATGTTCTCTTTTTATGCGATTCTATGGGACGTGTACTCCTATAACGAATATAAGAAAACCAAGGACATCCTAATATTGATGTTCTGCGCCATTATAGAACCCATAACCTTTCACCCCATTGTCGTGTGGGCAGCGGTCCGGGGCAATTACAAAAAATTGTTCAAGATAAAATCCGGTTGGGGCTCCCAGGTAAGAAAGGGATTTGCCAAGGCAACTTAATACCAAAATATGAATACGAGCCAAATAGATAGTTACACCTTAAAACACTATACCCGAGCGGTCATAGCGTTTTTTGGATGCTTGGTGGCGCTGTCCATATTTCAATATAGCCTGCTCTACGCAAAAGGTATTGTGGATATCATTTTTGGTAGAAGCTTTTTTATAGCGCTCGTTCACCATATCGGTTTTTCGTCGTTGACCGGTATATTTTTGGTATTTCCTTTCAAGTTTTTAGAAAACCTAAGACCACGTTATGGCATGTATTTCGCTTTAGGGTCGCTGGGCGTTTTACTCTTGATCGAACTGTTTTTGACCGTATATTTTTGCACCGTGTTATTGCCTTTGGGGTCCGACATTGCTGCTTATAGTTGGGAAGAAGTCCGGTTTAAGGCCTTTAACGCCAATAGTTGGGGTACGCTGGGCTATTTTTTATTGGGGGCATTGTTGCTACAGCTCCTCTTTTTAGGAATGTACCGGTCTACCGTACGTTTTTATCGACTGATCAACGGCATGTTTCCGCTGACCTTGGTATTCTTCAGCATATTCATTACAGCCATGTTTACGCCGAGCAAGCCGATCAATCAAAACAAGACCTACTACTTGGGGCTTAACCTGTACCGCACGGCAACGGAAGAGCATTCCTATGACGGGAAAAGTACGTATCCCTTGCTACGGCCCATACAGACACAGAATACGTTAAAGCCCTATTTCAATTTAAAAAAGACCAAACCGAATTTGGTTTTCCTTATCGTGGAAGGCTTGGGACGCGACTTTGTTGGTAAAGATGCTCCGTATGGTGGTTTTACCCCGTTTTTGGATTCCCTTAGCACGCAATCTTTGTATTGGAAAAACTGTTTGAGTACTACCGGAAGAAACTTCGGTGCCCTTCCCGCACTGGTGGGGTCCTTACCCTTCGGTAAAAATGGATTTATGGGGATGGAGGAATATCCGAACAAGCTAACACTTTACGGTATTTTAAAGAAGAACGCCTATCATACTTCCTATTATCAGGGCTCCAACGGTGCTTTTGACAATGTTGTACGCTTTCTTCAAAGTGAGGATGTCGACCTTATTTTGGACAAGGCGGGCTTTGGAAAAAATTATGATTTACAAACGGGCGATTCGGGAGGGTACTCCTGGGGATATCCCGATTTGGAGCTTTTTCGTAAGAGTGTAAGCCTCGATAGGAGCAAGGACACGCCCCGTATGGAGGTGTACCTTACCTTAAGCACGCGAGACCCCTTTCTTCCCCCAAAAATGACGTACTACACCGAACAGGTAGAAAAAACCTTGGGGCGCCGGGCTTATGGAAAACGGGAACGCAGGATCATCAAAAAGAACGATGGTGTTTTCGCAAGCTTGTTGTATGCCGATAATGCCTTGGCATGGTTTTTTGAGGCGTATAAAAAATTGCCCGGTTATGAGAACACCATTTTTATCGTTACCGGAAACCATCTTTTGCCGGCCATACCCGCTAGAAACGAAATCAGCCGTTTTCATGTTCCCTTACTGATTTACAGTCCGCTGTTAAAGGCGCCTAGAAAGATGGAGGCTTTAAACTCCCATTTCGATATCGCACCCAGCATCGTATCCTTATTGCACAAGCAATATAACCTTAGCGTACCGGAAAAAACAGCCTGGCTTGGAAGTGGCCTAGATACCGAAAAAACCTTTCGGTCGGTAAAGCGCATTCCATTGATGCGAAACAAGAACGAGTTAAAGGATTATGTTAAGGGAACCACATTCTTATCGGATGGTGAGGTTTTTGAAATGGACAAAAATTTGGGGTTAACACCTTTGGAAACCGAAGATGACACCTTGGAGCTTGCCTTAAAGCGGTTTAAGGGCGTCAATCAATACATTACTAAAAACAACAGGATCATTCCGGACAGCTTGGCCGTGTTCAACTTTGAAAAGGAAAAATTTAGCGGTCGGGATATCGTATGGATACATAGTGTATTCAATGGCCATAATTTTGATCGGGCCTTTGATAGGGCAAGGGAATTGGCATTGGCAAAGGAGTATGACAGGGCCCTTTTACTGTTGCGTTATATTGTTTCGGAAGTTCCTGGAAACGTAGACGCAAAAATACTTATGGGCAGGATCAATGGTTGGAGGGGACATTATTCGGATTCCATTACCTTATTACAGGAAGCTATTGAGATGGTTCCGGACTACATTGATGCCTATGCGGCGTTATTCGATGTTTATTATTGGTCAGGCCGGTACAAGGAAGGATATGAATTGATTGCCAAGGTGCAGCAAAATAGCTCTAGGGCCGACGAAATATATGAGAAAATTGCTAGGGCAAAAAAACTATATGATAAGGAGAAACAACTGGCGACCGCCCAGTAAGATAACATTGCAATGGTATTGCGCATTATGAACAAAAGCTTAAAGACCATATTGATCTTCCTTTGTGTAGGGGCAATGCCTTTTGTACATGCGCAGGATATGGCCTATGCGCAGCCTTCGGATCCCGATAGGGTACTTATACCACTTTCTAAGGTCGAAAACGGAGGGAATACCGAAAATAAGATAGCCAAAACGACAATAGATTCGTTGGCCAAAATAGCGAACAAAAGCAGGGCCAAGGGCGACTATGCAACCGCTCGCGGCATGTATAACCGTATTACCTCCGTACATCGACAAGATGTAGATTTGTGGATCGCTGCGATCAAGAACGAGCTTTTTGCGAAAAACTATGCTACCGCCTTAGGGTTGCAGCATAAAGCTTTGTACTACCATGAGGGGAACAAAACGCTATTGCGACTGCAAAAGCGTACGATAAAAAAGATTACCAAAGCACAGAAGCATCAAAAAAACGGGGATACCGAAACAGTGGCGTACGATAATGGCAATGAGGATATTGAAGCGGTTGCCAATGACCCTAGGAGTGAAGAAGAGGTCCCTTTGGAGACGGCCTTGGATACGGTTGCCAAAGAAAAGGTGCTCCTTAACAAATTTGGCATCCTGAATTCGTTCCAGATATTTGATCAGGTGTATGAACCGATGACGCTCTCCAGTTTTTTCTATGAACGGGAAACCCAAGCGGGACTGTTAATTCCAAGAATCAACTACAGCAACAGATTTGAACAACAGGGGCTACAATATGAAATCGATTTTTATCCAAAATTTTCAAAACGGTTTTACGCCTACTTGAATTATGGATACTCAAATGCCAGCATTTTTCCAAACCATCGGGTAGGGGGCGACCTTTATGCCAACCTTCCAAAAGCTTATGAGCTATCTGCAGGAGGGCGCTATCTTAGTTTTGCGGATACCGATGTTACGGTAATAACCGGATCTTTAGGAAAGTATCAGGGCAATTATTATTTCTCCCTACGCTCCTATATTACCCCACAACCCAATAACCTCACACAGGTTTCGGGAAATTTGGTGGCCCGTAAGTACTATCGGGACGGGGAAAACTATTTGGGCATGACCTTTGGTATGGGCTATGCACCAGAACTACAACAATTGCGCAGCGGGGACGAACTCTTGGCCGAGACCCTACTTTATGTAGCATCACAACGTATCGGGCTCGAATATCAATTTACCC
The DNA here is from genome assembly GCA_947500445.1 of uncultured Flavobacteriaceae bacterium. Classification (GTDB taxonomy): domain Bacteria; phylum Bacteroidota; class Bacteroidia; order Flavobacteriales; family Flavobacteriaceae; genus Pelagihabitans. Next base: position 70,924 of record CANMSB010000006.1, read on the forward strand.
CAAAAAGCGGACAACATATTTATCGAGCGGACCTTGGCGTGGCCCGTCAAGAGCTGACGTTCGACAGCGGAAACTATTTCTGGTCGGTATCCGCGGGCATCACTTATAGGGTGAAGTTCTAGTACCAGAAAATACATTCTCAGCGACTATTTGTATATCGTTTTAGCCATTTTCACAACAACTCTACCTCAATACACCACAATTTATTGTATCGGCCAAACGTTATAAGTATGTTTATTATATGATACTTGCAACCCAATAGCAAGTATGCTTGAAACTTAAATCTGAATATTAACTTAACCTGAACAACAGTATGCTCTACGATACCTACGGAGAGGAATATTTAAATTTCCTTCAAGATCTAAACGAAATTTTAAGTTTAAATGAATTGGTAGAGTTAGACTACATGTAGTCTACACTTATGTCCTAAATCTAAACCCTACAATTATGGCAAAACAGAATCCCGACAACGCGGCGTATCTCAATTTTATTGAGGACCTCAATGAAATCCTAACCGATTTTGAAATCAACAAACTAAATTATTCTTAGGCATTGCCTAAAAAAAAAGGCCCCTTACAAAGGGGCCTTTTTTTTATTCGGTCAGCTTAAACTATCCCAAATAGGTCTTCAACATTTTACTTCTAGAGTTGTGTCTTAATTTCCGGATGGCTTTTTCACGAATCTGACGTACCCTTTCCCTGGTAAGGTCAAAAGTAAGCCCTATCTCCGCCAAAGTCATCGATTGCTGGTCACCGATACCATAGTACAATTTCACGACATCGGCCTCTCTTGGCGACAAGGTCTCTAAAGCACGATTAATTTCGGTGTTTAACGACTGTTGCATCAGTATTTTGTCCGGCTTGGGAGATTCCCCGGCACGCAGAACATCGTACAGGTTGGAATCCTCACCTTCGCGCAAGGGGGCATCCATAGAAACGTGTCTCCCGGAGTTTTTCAAGGACTGCTGTACTTCGTTTACGGTCATTTCCAATTCCTTGGCAATCTCTTCCGCTGACGGCGGTCGCTCATGCGCCTGCTCCAAATAAGAAAAGGTCTTTTTAATTTTATTAATGGAACCAATTTTATTCAAAGGGAGTCGTACGACCCTTGACTGTTCGGCCAAAGCCTGCAAAATCGATTGTCGGATCCACCATACGGCGTAAGATATGAACTTGAACCCACGGGTTTCATCAAAGCGTTTTGCCGCTTTTACAAGACCTACGTTACCTTCATTGATCAAATCGGGCAATGTTAGCCCTTGGTTTTGGTATTGTTTTGCCACCGATACTACAAAACGAAGGTTGGCTGTCGTTAGTTTTTCCAAGGCGGCTTGATCTCCGTCCCTAATTTTCTGGGCCAATTCAACTTCCTCGCTGGCGGTTATTAAGTCAATTTTACTAATATCCTGCAAGTATTTGTCCAACGATTTTGATTCTCTGTTGGTTACCTGCTTGATAATTTTTAGTTGCCTCATATATGATTAATTTGATTTTGGTTTACTTCAAGTTTCCATAATACATTTTTAAATGCTCTAATCCAAACGAATTAGCTTATTATTATACATTTTTTATCAGTTTATCCCCACTTTTACACACCATGTTCATCGAAATTTAGCCTCTTTTCATTTAATTAATTTTATTGTTTTTGCTGCTTCCTTAGCGATATATAGGGTTTTGACAGGTATTTTAGGCATCAAGGCAAGCATTATGCAACTATTATAAAAATGCATCCGGATTACGATAGGTTTGTAAGAAATTCTAACATGGGGCAGCGTATCGCATAGTGGCAATACACCATTTGCTCCTTATTTTGGGCAAGAAACTGGAAAGCGCTAGCATAGCTGGTTATGGGTATATGACGTGGTGGTTCAAAAACTGAAAAACAAAGAATGGCGCTACTATGACAACGATGGGACAAAACAGTAACGGAACAGGAGTTCTCTGTTTTAAAGATGCATATTCCGAAGGTGTATCGTATTTTTGAATTCTAAAGTGTATGAAAATGGCAGAGATTTCCCCAAAAATCGCAATCATCGGTGCCGGGCTCAGTGGTTTGGTTGCCGCCATAACCCTTGAAAAAAAGGGATATAGACCAACGATATATGAAGCTTCCGATAGTATTGGGGGAAGGGTGAAAACCGATATGGTAGATGGTATTCCAATGGATCATGGTTTTCAAGTGTTGTTGACCGCCTATCCCGCTGCTCAAAAATACTTGGATTACGAAGATTTACAACTACAACATTTTTTGCCGGGATCACTTTTACTCGATGGTCAAAACCGCTCTAAAATAGGAGACCCGCTCCGTGATATCGGTTTTTTAGTGCCTACGGTGTTTTCCAAAGTAGGTAGCCTAAGGGACAAATGGAAAATTTTTAAGCTTTCCATTAGCCTTAAAAAAATGTCCATACAAGAAGTTTTTGAAGGACCGGACGAATCTACTTTGTCCTATCTACAGGGGTATGGTTTTTCCGCTAAAATGATAGACACCTTTTTTCTTCCCTTTTTCTCCGGAATCTTTTTGGAGGATGCTTTGGCAACATCGGCCAAAATGTTTCGTTTCGTATACAAAATGTTCTCCGAGGGCAGTGCCGCAGTTCCCAAAAATGGAATGCAGGAAATACCTGCTCAATTAAGGGCGCAATTGAAACACACGACTATTGTATTCAACGGCACTGTAGCCAATGTCGAGGGGAATACGTTGGAATTCTCACAAGGGAACAAAGCGGAATTTGATTTGCTATTGATCGCTACCGACCCTACTAGCATGCTTCCACAGCTTGTACCGACACCCGTCACCTGGCAAAGTACGGAAACCCTCTACTTTAAACTAGCGTCCACCGCCGGTTTTAAAGCTCCTATAATCGGTCTGGTGACGGACAAGGACAGTTTGATCAATAATGTTCATTTCGTTACCGATGTGTTACCGGGCAAAAGAGATCATGCGATGTTATCGGTAACCATCGTCGCAAAACATTCCTTGTCCGAAACCGAAAAAATCGATAGGGTGAAAAAAGAGCTCGCGGCACATTGCGGGTTCAGTGAAATAACCTTGATAAAGAGCTATCGTATCGAAAAGGCATTGCCGATATTAAAAACGCCCACCTATGATAGCCGAATCGGAAAATATACCGATACCGTCTATCTGGCGGGAGACTATTTGGCCAATGGCAGCATCAACGCGGCGATGCTTTCCGGCGAAACTGCGGCCAAAGAAATGATCACGGCAATGGAAACCGTTATATGAGCAAAAGACAATTAAAAAAATACCTCTCGGAAATCCCGAAAGAAGCTTTGGAAGAACAGCTGTTGGACCTTTATCAACGGTTTTCGGTGGTAAAGGAATACTACGACTTTGTTTTCAATCCCAAGGAAGACAAAATGGTCCAGGAAGCGAAGGCGAAAATTTCCAACGAGTACTTTCCCCTACGTCGAAAACGCCCTAAGGCAAGACGCTCGGTAGCCCAGAAATTTATAAAGCATTTCCAAAAACTGGGTATGGACGCTCCTATGGTCGCAGATTTGATGCTTTATAATATCGAAATCGCCCAAACCTTCGCTTCGGAAAAGAACGTACCCGATGCCTTTTATAAAAGTATGCTGAACTCCTTTGAAGAAGCGGTACGGTATATCTCCATCAACGCGTTGTTGGATGCATATCGTCCGAGAATTGAGAAAATATATGTGGTTACCCAAACCGGGGCATGGTTGTTATCGGAAGGTTTTTCACGGGTGTACGACGGTATCGATACCGATACGAAAGCGAATAACGATTTCCTAAACGAAATATAAAATGGGCATAGTAGTGTTGAGACAGGATGGAAAAGCCGATGAATGGAAACGGGCGTTACGTAATTTCGCGCCAGAAGTTCCCGTTTATTCGGCGGAAGAGCCCCATCCGAAAGCAGAAATAGAAATGGCCTTGGTGTGGAAACATCCAAAAGGAAGCTTATCGGAATACCCAAACCTGAAATGCATTGCTTCCTCTGGAGCCGGGGTCGACTTTATTTTTAAGGATACCCAGGCCCCGTTGCACCTGCCCATCACCCGAGTGGTGGACCCTATTTTGGCAAAGGACATGGCGGAGCATGTTATTGCAACGGTTTTTGCACACTTGAAAAACGTAAATACCTATAAACTGCAGCAGTTTGACCAAACATGGAAACCAAGGACCTACCTAAGAATGAAAGAGGTTACCATTGGAATACTCGGGTTAGGGGAATTGGGCGCTTTTACCGCTACGGAACTTTCTACAATAGGCTTCAAGGTACAAGGATGGTCCCGATCCCAAAAAGAAATCACATCAGTAACCACTTTTAACGGTCCGGACCAATTGGATTTGTTTTTGGGGAGTACCGATGTTTTGGTCTGTTTGCTGCCTTTGACACCGAATACCCAAGGAATTTTAAATAAAAAAATCTTCGAAAAGCTTCCCAAAAATGCCTTTTTGATCAATGTGGCCCGTGGTGGCCATCTCAATGACGACGACCTACTGGAAGCATTGGACAGCGGCCATTTGAGTGGTGCCGCTCTGGATGTTTTCCATACCGAACCCTTACCGGGGCCGCACCCTTTTTGGCAACATCCGAAAGTACATATGAGTCCGCATTGCGCAAGTGTTTCCGATACCGAATCGGTGGTACCACAAATAATAGCCAACTACAAACGCTTAAAAACTGGTAAGGCCTTAGAAAACGAGATATCCAAAACACAGGGGTATTGAACTGATTTCCATGCCGTCACTAAATTTGGGGTACTGTTGTTCCCTTTTGACACTGGCAAATGGAATCTTCTGAACCGTAGGGTTTTGTTGCATTTGATGCAGTATTTCCCGCTTTATATTTTTATGAAGGAGAAATTTCCGTTAGTTTTGCAAAATTCGGAACAATGGAATAGCCCCGATCCGATAACGTTAAACCACCTACTTACTTGGAATTACAAAAGACCAACGAAAAAACGCTCTACAATTATCAGATAGAGGATTTGAATACGATTTTCGAATACCTCGATTCTGCCGAATCCGGTAATTTGCTGTACCAACTCCCTACTGGTGGCGGTAAAACCGTGGTTTTTTCCGAAATCGCGAAACGGTTCATCGAACGCAAAAAGAAAAAAGTGGTGGTACTGACCCACCGGATAGAACTGAGCGTACAGACCTCAAAAATGTTGAACGGATTTGGGGTCAAGAACAAGATCATTAATAGCGGCGTAAAAGAATTGCACGATCAGGATGAGTTCATGTGCTTTGTGGCCATGGTGGAGACGCTCAACAACCGTTTGCAGGAAGAAAAAGTGGCCATCAACAACATTGGTCTGGTCATTATCGATGAGGCCCATTACAATTCTTTTCGAAAATTGTTCAAGTATTTTGAAAATGCGGCTATTTTAGGGGTTACCGCTACACCCTTGAGTTCCAATATAAAATTACCGATGAAGGACAACTATCAAAAGTTGATCATCGGGGAATCGATAAGTTCGCTTATCGAGAAAAAGTTTTTGGCAAAGGCAAACATGTATAATTACGATGTAAGCCTACAAAGCCTTAAACTCGGGATAAACGGGGATTACACAGTAAAATCATCCGACGAGCTGTACAGCAACCAAAGCATGTTGGGGAAGCTGGTCACCGCTTATAACGAAATAGCAAAAGGCACCAAGACCCTGATATTCAATAACGGCATCAACACCTCGCGCTACGTATACGAGACCTTTAAAAAAGGAGGGTATAATGTTCGGCATCTCGACAATAAGAATACGGCTGCTGAACGGAAGGAGATACTTAGTTGGTTCTCGGAAACGCCGGATGCCATACTTACATCGGTCAGTATTTTGACCACCGGCTTTGATGAGCCTTCGGTAGAGACCATTATCTTGAACAGGGCCACCCGTTCGCTTACCTTATATTTCCAAATGATCGGTAGGGGATCCCGGGTATTGCCCAAAAAGGACGAGTTTACGGTTATCGACCTCGGGAACAACATTGCACGTTTCGGGATGTGGAACGCTCCGGTAGACTGGCAGGAAATTTTTCATTTTCCCGATTTTTATCTTGAAAACATCAAGAACGACGAGGATATCGAGCGGGAATTCGTTTATGAAATGCCCCCGGAACTCAGGGCACAGTTCTCCAAATCGACGGAAATCGAATTTGACATCAAGGAAGAGTATAAAAAAGTTTTTGCCCAGGGCTTACGGTCCAAAGTAGTTTTGGAACGTAGCATTGAACAACACGCAAAAATTTGTGTAGAAAATTCCGAGGATGTTTTTGATGCCCGAATTTTGGCCAAACAGCTGAAAGAAGAAATTGCCTATCGTGTACGACAGTATTCTTATTGTATCATGAACAATACCAAAAATTATAAGGAATGGTTGGAAGAGGATTATGGCCGTAGGCTCCGCTCCAGTATCTCCAAAAAGTTTGCCGATAAAATGTAAACCATAAAAAATACTACGGCAGCCGTTCAAAAGTTAGCCGTTATAGCGCCACCTCATTAAAAACGAACTGTATGCCGACAAAACGTCTTTTGATCATCGGTTTTAGTTGGCCGGAACCCAATGCCAGTGCTGCGGGCTCGCGTATGCTGCAGTTGATCCGTTTTTTTATCGATGAGCACTATGAAATCACCTTGGCCTCGACCGCAAAGCTCCCGGAGCATCCAGTGGATTGGAACGGATTAGGGGTGCAAACGGTATCGATACTGTTGAACGATGCTTCCTTTGACGATTTTCTTAAAACCATCCGGCCCGATGTGGTATTGTTCGACCGTTATCTGACCGAAGAACAATTCGGCTGGCGGATAGCCCAACAGTTGCCCCAGGCATTGCGTATTTTGGATACGGAAGATTTGCACTCCCTAAGAAAATCGCGAAGAACGGTACTCGAAAAAGGGGGGATTTTTGAAACTTCCGATTGGTTGAACAACGATATCACAAAAAGAGAGCTGGCCAGCATTTACCGATGCGATGTTTCCCTGATCATTTCTTCTTTTGAAATGGAGCTTTTACAAAATAGGGCAGGGGTGTCCAAATCGTTATTGCTGTGGCTGCCTTTTATGGCCGAAAAGTTAACATTGGAGAAAGTTGCCGCCTGGCCCGTTTTCGAAACGCGAAAGCATTTTATGTTCATCGGCACCGGCAGGCATGCACCAAATGTTGATGCCGTAATCCAGTTAAAGCGGCACCTATGGCCCGCCATCCGAGAAATATTGCCCAATGCGGAACTGCATATCTATGGCAGCTACTTACCCCAACAGTTTAAGGAAATGCACCGCCCTTCCGATAATTTTATGGTCATGGGAAATGCGGAAAACGTCTCCCTTGTTATGCACAAATACCGACTACAATTGGTCCCTTTACGTTTTGGTGCCGGAATAAAGGGAAAGCTGTTCGATAGCATGCGCAATGGGTTACCGAGCGTTACTACCACCATAGGCGCAGAGGGAATGGGGGACGGCCTTTTGTGGAACGGTGCCGTTTGTGACGATTGGGAAGCATTCGTTCAACAGGCCGTACGGTTGTATCAACTACCCAAAGCATGGCGTACCGCCCAAAACAATGGAAAAATGATGATAGACACCAATTACGATAGCGAAGTACATGCGGAACGGTTTCGATCTAAAATTGGCTTCATATCACAACATATACGATTGCATCGTACCAATAATATTATCGGCGGCATGCTAATGCACCATACCATGGCCAGCACAAAGTACCTCTCCAAATGGATCGAGGAAAAAAGTAACATTCCTTCATTGGCCGATGGGCCTTTACATAAAAAAGACTAAAACGAGATATATGCAAAAACCAGATTGGAAAAAAGCGATCGATTTTGAGGACATCACCTATCAAAAGAGCAATGGTGTTGCCCGTATTGCCTTTAATCGGCCGAATGTGAGAAATGCGTTCCGACCCAAAACGACCAGTGAGCTGTACCGGGCATTTTATGATGCCCAAGAAGATACCTCCATCGGTGTTGTGCTGTTATCGGCGGAGGGCCCTTCCACCAAGGACGGTATCTATTCCTTTTGTAGTGGCGGTGACCAGAAAGCCAGGGGCGAACAAGGGTATGTCGGGGAAGATGGGATGCATCGTTTGAACATTCTTGAGGTACAACGCCAAATACGGTTTATGCCAAAAGTGGTTATTGCCGTAGTACCGGGTTGGGCCGTTGGTGGTGGGCACAGTCTGCATGTGGTCTGCGATATGACCTTGGCCAGTAAAGAACATGCCATTTTTAAACAGACCGATGCCGATGTCACCAGTTTCGACGGTGGCTACGGTTCCGCGTATTTAGCGAAAATGGTGGGACAGAAAAAGGCACGGGAAATTTTCTTTTTGGGCCGGAACTATTCGGCACAGGAAGCATATGAAATGGGAATGGTAAATGCCGTGGTACCACACGACGATTTGGAGGATACCGCTTATCAATGGGCACAGGAAGTATTGGAAAAATCGCCAACTTCCATAAAAATGCTAAAGTTTGCCATGAACCTTACCGATGATGGTATGGTGGGCCAACAAGTATTTGCCGGTGAAGCTACCCGTTTGGCGTATGGTACCGAAGAAGCAAAAGAGGGTAGAAACGCATTTCTTGAAAAACGGAAACCCGATTTTGGGGACGATAAATGGATTCCCTAAGCGAAGGCGATTCCGTTCATCTTCTAGAGTGGAGCGGTCAGAAACTAAAAAGAGCCCTATCGTTACCGATGGGGCTCCTTTACGAGAACACTATATGAAAATGAAAAAATTTAACGCCTTGTTTATTATTACACTGTAAACATACGACGGAACCGAGCGCTGTCATAACTATTGTTGTGAGCTTAGGGAAATATGTGGTGAAAACCTACCTTTTTGTTATGGAACCTATTTTGGGTGGGCAGCATCCGGTTAGCTTACTTGATTTGTGCGATAAAGGGAATTCAACGATTTACCGATGTGCGTTCGGTGGTAATACCATTTCAAAGTTAAAATGGTATCGGTTGATGGGGGATTATCTTTAAGAAATTACTCGATTATCAATTGAAGGAATAGCGAAAGATTGGAAGCTGCCGAAATAAATGCAATCGTTTCGGGGCGATAAATACCGTATTTCCCGCGTAACCGCATTCATAGGGCCTATGCCAAGCGATAAGCCTCAGTCTATGGCCTCTAGGATTCCTTCCAAAAGCGCGTTCACCCTAAAATCGGGAGCCTGTGACAGTCCCATACGTACGATAACCAAATCCTTTGATGGAATGATAAAAATACGCTGGCCCTGAAATCCGTTGGCCGAATAGAGGTCCCTGGGAGCATTAGGATACCGCCCGCCTTTGTTCAACCAAAAATGGGCACCGTACTTTCCTTCGGAACCTGCTGTTGCTTTACTGATATAATCTACCCATTCGGGAGCGAACAGTTGTTCGCCGTTCCAATTGCCCCTGTTCAGATAAAGAATTCCGAACTTGGCCCAGTCCCTCGTAGTCGCCCAAGCATAGGACGACCCAACAAAATTACCTTCCAAATCGGTTTCTACGAGCATCGAGTGCATGCCTATTTTGTCGATAAGTTCCCTATAGGGGAAGTCCAGATAGTCCTGATGAGTAGCGAATTGTTTTCTCAAAATTCCGGAAAGTAAATTAGTGGTACCCGAGGAATAGTTCCATATGGCCTCCGGCGCTGCTACCGCTTCTTTGAACAATTGCTTTTTGGTCATGTCCGAATCCAAGAAAAGCATTTCGGTAACATCGGAAATACTGGCATAATCCTCGCTCCACGCCAAACCGCTCTGCATGCGGAGCAAATGATCGATAGTGATCTTTTTTCGCGGGTCGTTTTGCCATTCCGGAACCGGGGCAGGGGAATCGATATCGATTTTTTGCTGGTGGGCCAGTACGCCATAAAGCGTAGCCAGAATACTTTTGGTCATGGACCACCCCAAAATTGGGGTTTTTTCCGAAAAACCCTCCAAGTAACGCTCTCCTATAATATGATTTTTATAGGCCACGAGAACAGTTCGGGTCTTTTGTATATCATTGTCTACGAAAGCTCCATTGATCGCTTTTTCCAATGCTGCATAATCCACATTGTTAAAAACGGAATCTATGGGTGCTCCATTGCCATAGGGAAAAGGCGTTTCCAGTGGCGAAAAAGTCCTATTGGGCCGCGGTAACTTCGTGCCGGTAATATAGGAGTCGTTTACCAACGCGCATCCGATTCCTTCCCTGCACACCGTGGTCCGCTCCATCATCCCAAAAACACTGGCGACCGCACTGGCGCGTTCCACTTTGGTATCGGCCAATCGGATCAATGGCATATCATTGTCCGTAGCGATAATTTTTTCTTGGGAACGTCCCGCTATAAAATGGTTCGATGCCATGTTCTTGGAGGCATAACCCGCAATGAGATTTAATTTTGGATAGTTGATAAAGGCGACAACCGCAAAAATCAAGAGCAATACCACAACAATTCGTTTCAATAATTTCTTCATAAGCAATAAGGGTTATACCATTTTGACTTTGAAATAGTATGCTATAATCGTAACCAGCTGTTTGTAGTCCGATACCATTTTAACTCTGAAATGGTATTATGGCTTTCGAATCTGCTTTAAATGTACTTCAAATTGTAAAAACTTGACAGTATTTCCATAATTTGTATGGCGATAATCATACCATCGGACGTCTTATGGGAAATAGAAGAACATTTATCAAAAATTCAAGTCTTTTTGTTGGGGCGGCACAGCTTCCGTTTTCCTTGTTTTCAATCCCGGTAAAAAAGAAAAAATTGGGGGTGGCCCTGGTCGGCTTAGGTTACTACAGTACGGACCTGTTGGCTCCGGCTTTACAAGAAACCGAACACTGCGAACTGAAAGGTATCGTAACGGGGAGTCCCGAAAAAATACCCCTGTGGCAGAAAAAGTATGGCATAGAAGATAAAAATGTTTACTCCTACGAAAACATGCATAACATTGCGAACAATCCGGAAATTGATGTTGTCTACATTGTTCTGCCCAATGCCCTGCACCTTCCATATGCCATTATCGCCGCCAATGCCGGTAAACACGTTTGGTGCGAAAAACCGATGGCCACCACCGTAGCGGAGTGCGAACAAATGATCGCGATAAGTCAAAAAAACAAGGTACAGCTTACCGTGGGCTATCGCATGCAGCACGAACCGGTTACCCAACAGATTATCGGTTGGGGAAAAAGTAGACCATATGGTGCCATGACCAAAATCTATGCCGAGGCAGGTTTTAAAAATGGGGCGAAAAATCCGAAACATTGGAAGATCAACAAAGCCCTCGGGGGTGGAGCGATGTATGATATGGGGGTTTATCCCTTAAATGCCGTACGTTATTGTACCGGTTTGGAACCCATATCGGTAACGGCGACCCAAGAAAATACCCGTTCCCATCTTTTTGACGCGGACGAGACCACCAATTTTGAGTTGCAGTTTCCGAACGGTATCATAGCCACTTGTAAAACCACCTTTGCCGATTATCTGAACACCTTGAATGTCGCTTGTGAAAAAGGAGGGTATACCGTTTCACCATTTCAGGCCTACAGCGGTGTACAAGCGACCACCAGCGATGGAAAGACGCTAAAACCGTTCATAGGGAACCAACAAGCGAAACAGATGGACGAAGATGCCCTTGCTATATTGAACGCGGCACCGCAAACACTGGTCGTCCCTGGTGAGGAAGGATTGAAAGATATTAAGGTAGTAGATGCCATAATGGCCTCCGCCTCAAAAAATGGTACAACAATAAAATTATAAACATGTCGAATACCGGTTTGATCGTAGCGGAACGCAGCAGGGATATTGGTGATTTTTTGGTAGGGAGGCTGATTCCGTTCCGAAAAAAAAGAATGATTGGCCCCTTTATTTTTATCGACCATATGGGCCCCTCCGTGATTGGGCCGGAACGTTATTTGGATGTAGACCAGCATCCGCATATCGGATTGGCAACACTGACCTATCTATTGGAGGGCGAGGTGATGCATGCCGATAGTTTAGGTACGCTGCAAAGGATCGCTCCCGGTTCCGTCAACCTTATGGTCGCTGGCAAAGGGGTTTCCCATACCGAACGCACCCCAAAAGAGTTGCGCAACGGAAAAACAGGAACAGTGCATGGGTATCAGATATGGATCGCATTGCCAAAAGCAATGGAGGCCATGGAACCGGAATTTCATCATATTACCAAGGAGGAGCTGCCGTATTGGGAAGATGCTACGGCACGGTTTACGCTGGTTGCCGGCGAAGGTTTTGGCCGTACCGCACCGGTGCCCACATTTTCACCTTTGTTCATGGTTAAAATAGAAACCGGCGATACTTCATACGACTTGGACGTTAGCGGACAATTAAAGGGGGAAATCGGAATTTGTATCGTTAGCGGTGGGATAACGGCATGCGACACAACTATCGAGAAAGGGGCGATTCTGGTTTCCAAAGTAACGGATGTCTGCCGCATCTCCATTGCACCCTATACGTGTATTCTATTGTTCGGGGGAACTCCACTTCCAGAGAAAAGGCATATCTATTGGAACTTTGTTGCCACGGACAACGCCATGATCGAAAAGGCAAAAGCGGAATGGGCATCAAAAACATTCCCGATGATGGCAGACGATACAAGTTATGTGCCCTTACCCGATCGGTAGTTTCTCCCACATTTTGTCCGGTCCCAAACGAAAACTGCCCAGAAAATCAAAATTACACTCCTGGGGGGAAAGAATGGACAAAAAAGTAGAAGCATCCTTTGCCCGGTATAGGTGGTATGTCTTTCCAGTTATGGGTTCAAAACTATATTTGGCGCTGTAGACAAGGTTATTGTATTCGAACTGCTCCATCATTTGCTCATATTGCATCTGAATATCCTCGAACTTTGCCTTAAATTCATTGTTGGCAGATATAATATTGGTATTTTTCCAAGTTGTAACATCGGGTGGCGTAATCTTTGGTGCCCCCACTCCGGTAGCGTATGGTAAAAGGCTGCCATTATAGCTTTGTGTTTCCTCGTCAAAAACAATGGCGTCCGGTTTTTTTTCTTTCTTCATAGAATACAAATTTACAAAAAGAACAGGAGTACCTTGTGCAACCCAGGGGGTATCTTTATCTTCAACAAGAGCAAAACATCGTGTTGAAAACGTAATGCGATCGCTCACGGAGAAGTTCAAACATAGGAAAGTGAAACGGATTGTCGTAATAGTGAGCATATCGTTATATCTCCTGTACGGATGTGCAGAACGGAAGGTCAAAGCTTGGAAGTACATCGACGTTACGGTATCGGCATACAATTCTGTGCCGTCCCAAACGGACTCAAGGCCAAGCATTGCGGCTTGGGGCGATACGTTAAAACCGGGGATGCGCTGTATAGCCGTTTCCAAAGATTTGCTACAACTTGGTATCGATTACAACACCGCCATTAAAATAGAAGGACTGGACAGTTTGTATTGGGTAAAGGATAAAATGCATTCCAAATGGCGCAAAAGAATCGATATTTATATGGGAAAAGACATTAAAAAAGCAAAGGAATGGGGCGTACGGAAATTACGGATATACTATGTGTCCAAAACGGACAGTTTGGCAAAAACAGTGGAAAGGCAACCGTAATACCATTTCTGATGTTACATTACGGAAATAAAAACAAGGAGTTTTTTGGGTAGGCGAAAAAGAAAATCTAACCATAACTACAGCTATGCTTGGATTTTATTTTAAAGCATACAGGGAAAAGAACAATTTTTAATGGGTAATTTAACATCAGAAATGGTATAAAGCATCAAAGCAACGCTATTTGAATACGTGATCGATCAACAAAGAAAAATGATAGTACGACTACGACCATGGTATAAGGTTTTTGCCCAAAAAAGGATTTGTGGAATGTTTTTAGTACTGTTGTTGTATGGCATGCAGTCCTGTTCCGTTTCTCGAGCCATAATCGACAAGCCCTTACTTTTTGACGAAGAACGCAAAACACTTTCTTTAAACTATTTAAGTGACCGATACGGAATTGAGCAACAGGAACCGGTTATTGTACCGAAAATGATCGTACTACATTGGACGGTAATCCCTACTTTTCAAAAATCGTTCGAAACGTTTTATCCGGCCACCTTACCGGCGCGACCCGACATTAAAAGCGCAAGCGCCCTAAACGTTTCTTCCCAATTCATGATCGATCGCGACGGAACCATTTATCGCTTATTGCCCGAAACCACGATGGCCCGCCATGTAATCGGTTTAAACCACTGTGCCATTGGGGTGGAGAACGTGGGCGGAGCCGAGGCACAACCATTGACCAAGGCGCAGTTGAAAGCAAATGTTTGGTTGGTAGACTACCTGGCAAAAAAGTATGCTATCGAATATGTTATCGGCCACTATGAATACACGCGCTTTGAAGGGCACCCGTTATGGTTGGAAAAAGATGATGCCTATCGAACAAAAAAAACGGATCCCGGAAAATCATTTATGCAACAGGTCCGCAAAAGGGTCGAACACCTTGATCTAAAACCGATACCCATTAAAACCGCTCACCAATGAAATTATATGTATTAGTAGTCGTGGCATGCACACATTTGTTATGCCGCGCACAGGAACAACCATTTACCGACGCTATTTATCAAACGTACGAAACGGTTAAAGAACCTAGTTTGGACAAGCGCCGGATAAAACATCGGCAATTGGCCCCCTTATTGAACCGGTATCGCAAAGACCCTCGTTTTACCGTAAAAACGGTAGGGCATTCCATAGAAGGAAGAAGTCTGGAACTCATTAGTATTGGAAAAGGGGATACCGACGTTTTTTTATGGTCCCAAATGCATGGGGACGAACCTACCGCGACACAGGCCATTTTCGATATTCTCAACTTTTTGGGCAACGATGCGTTCCAAGCGGAGAAGGAGGCCATCTTGAAAAATCTAAAACTCCATTTTTTACCGATGTTGAATCCCGATGGAGCAGAACTATTCCAACGCAGAAACCGCCTGGGAATCGATATCAACAGAGATGCCTTACGTTTGCAATCGCCCGAAGGACGTACCCTTAAAAAGGTCAGGGATAGTCTTGAGGCCGATTTTGGTTTTAATCTTCACGACCAAAGCATTTACTACAATGCGGAACGTACGCCCAAACCGGCCACGATATCGTACTTGGCTCCGGCCTATAATTATGAAAAGGACGTAAACACGGTTCGTGGAAACGCGATGAAGGTCATCGTTTTTATGAACGATATTATTCAAAAATATGCTCCGGGCCAAGTTGGGCGCTATAACGACGATTTTGAACCCCGTGCTTTTGGGGATAATATCCAAAAATGGGGTACCAGTACTATTTTGATCGAATCGGGAGGGTATGCCAATGATATCGAGAAACAACAGATACGAAAATTGAACTACGTTTCCATTTTATCGGCCATTTTCACCATTGCCCAAGGTTCCTATGCCGATATTGGCTTGGAAGCCTATGAAAAGATACCGCAGAACGATCGAAAACTGTTCGATTTTAAGCTTAGCAACGCGGACTATAAACTATTAGGGAATACGTACCGAATGGATATCGGTATCAACCGTTTGGAGGTAAATAAAGAAGATTATGATTCGTTTTGGTACAGTAGCCGCGTATGGGACCAAGGAGATCTTTCCACCTACTACGGCTATGAAAGCCTGAATGCCGAGGGATATACCATAACCCCCGGAAAAATTGCTCCTAAAACGTATGCTGACCCATCAAAACTATCCGAGCGGACGGTAATGGAGTTGTTAAAGGAGGGATATGCCTATGTACGTATTAAAAACATTCCGCTAAAACAACTTTCTTCCCCGTTTCCCATCCATATGATCTCAAACCAATACCAATTGCCCACATTCGATATTGCCGTGGGCAACAACCCTACTTTTTTTCTAGAAAAAGATGGTGATGTGGCCTATGCAATAATCAATGGTTTTCTTATCGATCTAGAGACGGGGCAGGGAAATTTTGGAAATGCGATGATCTACCGTTAAGACAAGGAAATCTGATGCGATGCGAACTTATACCAATTGCGATTATAGGCTTTAATAGCCCTCAAAATTGGCATTGCCCGATCATCCGTTGCATGCATCCTTAAAAATAAAAAGGCACCGAGCCATAAAGACCGGTGCCATTTACTTTGGTTTGGTATGCTAGTTTCAGATCAAAAATCAATATCCGTAACGGATATTCATATCGGACCCCTGGGTAATCAAAATAAAAAATGAAACGGCTATTATTGCCAGGATAAAGGCGAACAACAATAGGGTAGTGGCCTTATACCACTTCGGCATGCCATTTAAAGCGCTGTTTTGAACAAATACATTTAGTACATCCATGATTTCTGCATTTTAAGCTCCCGTTTAGGGCGCGGTGAAACGTCATCATAGTCTTTTGGATGTAGGTTGTCAATTCAAGATCATATAGGGTTCTTAGAGATATAACAACCTAAAGTGCAAATACCCTACCACAAACAAAAAAAGGAGGCCATAAAGCCTCCTTTTTAACTAAATTTTAATGCTTTTACAAGCTCTCGGCCTCCAATAGGGCGAAGAATTTATCTAAATTCGGGATGATTACGATTTTGGTACGACGGTTTGTGGCCCGGTTCTCTTTGGTGTCGTTATCGACTAAAGGAACATAGCTACTTCTACCAGCGGCAATCAGTTTCGCGGGATCTACATCGTATTTGTTCTGTAGTATACGAACAATGGATGTCGCCCTTTTTACACTAAGGTCCCAGTTGTCCTGGAACATTTCGGTACTGATGGTCCTGGAATCGGTGTGTCCTTCTACCATAACTTCCATGCTTGGCTCCGAATTGATGACCTCGGCAAGTTTTTCCAAAATGGTATTGGCCTTATTGCTGATTTTATAGCTGCCGCTATTGAATAACAATTTATCCGAGATGTTGATCATTACCACGGTTTTGTCGATATCCACGTTGATATCGTCTTCCTCATCGGCGATGGATTTTTTCAAATGGTAGGAAACTGCAAGGTTCATGGAATCTTGCAAGGTTTTCGCTTCCGCCAATTTGGATGGATCAACCTTGGCAAGTGTAGCGCGCATTTTCGCTTTTGTATTATTGCTCATCACGGCAACGTCGTCAACTGAAGTATACTGACTATCGTTTACTTCTTTTAAGGAGTTGATCTTATCGTTGTACTCGCTAACTCTTGCTTCTATTTTCGATACTTTTGCTTCCAAGTCTTCTTTTTCAACTTGCGTCTTGGTCAATACACTCTTTGTTTCCGCCAAATCGGTTTCCAAGGCTACATATTTCTTCTTTGAAACACATGAGGCCAAAAGTACGATGGACAATGAACCTGTAAAAATTGCTTTTCTCATTTTATAAACGTTAAATATGTTAGGGTTTTCTTGTTATACGTAAGGAATGTGGATTAGGATGTTTTTTTCTTCCAAAACATGTGAATAAACCCTAGATAAACTAGTTTTTTATGGGTATCGCAAAAAAAAGGATGCCTTTTGAGCATCCTTTAATCTAAATTTTTGACAGAAAACTTACTCGCAACCTCCGGTAAATCCGTTTGCGCTGAATTTTGTCTGGACCGCCCCTTGTCGGCTACCGGTGCTTACCTGTATGGCAAGGTTGTTTTCACCGCTGCCGTCCCGTTTTGGGCTGCAATATTCGAAAAGATAAAAGCTATTTGCCTGTTGTGACACCCTAAAGGAGATATCATTGAAGGTTTCCTCCAATTCCTCCTTGTTTCCCGCAAAAACACTAAAGGTCTTTCCCAAATCGGACAATACCTGGGTGTCGATCTCACTGCCGAGACCGATACTAAAAAAGGAAATATTTGGGTTGGCGTTATCCACTTTCTGCTGTGCGGCAGATTGTGTAAATCGAGATGCCTGGTCGGTACCATCGGTAAAGATGACTACGGAGGCTGCACCTATTTTCCCGCCTTGGGTGCTATTGGCCAACAATTCGGATGCCGTGTCCGTTGCTTTGATCACGGCCCCATAAAGATCTGTGGAAGGATCGTTGCTAATGTCCGTCGTAATTCCGGCTATGGCCCCGGTCAATGCTTCGCGATCCGAAGTAAGTTCGTTCAGTAAGTGCAATTCATCCTCTCCGTCGAACCAGTAAATGGCCATTTTAAAGGATTCATTTGCGTTTTCGGGCATCACATTGTTCACAAAACTTGTGGTGGCCGATTTCAGTTCTTCCAAACTGCTGCTCAGTACACTATTGCTCAAATCGAGTACCAGTAAGGTATTGGTGCTGAATATTTGGGAGTTCGGTGATATGCGGGCCTGTGACTCCGAAGTGGAAATGGTATTGAAACAATCGTCGTTCCGCCCCTGCTCATAAATGGTAAACTGCTCTGCGGTCAAACCCGGAACGGGATCGCCCTCGGTGTCGGATACCTTAAAAAAAATAGAGACCTTACCGGGGAGGGTCACAAATTGATCTTGTATGGACAACACCAGATCGTTCTCGGGAAAATTGAGACAATCGTCAACCGGTATCCCTTCGCCGAGGCCGTCGCCGGTATTCAATGGAAAATTAACGTCATCCTCCGCATTTCCGCAGGAAACGGCTAAAAATAGCAGTAATAAAAAAGTACATCCCTTGATAAAAGATTTCATTCTCATTTGGTTTTACGTTCATCTTGCAGAACGGGACAAACGCATATAAAGTATTTGGGGTTGTCAAAAAAGTTTCCGTTTAACAAACACTTAACTTTTTAACAGGAAATCGTAAGCAAAAGGGTATCATACCATTTCTTGTGTTAAATTACGCAAATAAACACTAGGGATTTTTTGGGTAGGCGAAAAAGAAAATCCAAGCATAGCAGTAGCTATGGTTAGATTTTATTTTGAAGCATACACGGAAAAGAATAATTTTTAATGGGTAATTTAACATCAGAAATGGTATTAGTATCCAAGGTTGCGGTAGGGAACAAAAGGGTAACGCTCTCCGGCGGCAAAAAGTTCTTTATCCCGAGGTAGGATCAGAAAACCATCGGTTCGCGTTAAATTGGTGAAATCGCCCGAACCGTTTCCTTTGATTACTGTTGCCGTAAGGGTGCCATCTTTTAAACTACGGATTTTTGCCTCCGGAAAATAGGTGAGCTCCGGTGGAAAAATAACATCTTCCACCAATTTTACGTACAACGTATCAGGGGTTATGCCCAGGGCGCGGTACATCCAAAATCGGATGTAAATATTGGTACATACGAAAGTGGAGACGGGGTTTCCCGGTAGTGCGAAAACAAGGGTGCCATCCCCGTGTTTTCCAAACCAAAATGGTTTTCCGGGACGTTGTTTTACTTTATGAAAACACTCTTTAATGCCTATGGATCGGAATACTCCGGGCAGATAATCGAACTTTCCTTTGGACACCCCACCACTAAACACTAGGGTTTCGTAGCGTTCCAATAGTTCGGAAACGGTTTTTTGCATTGCATCTTTATCGTCCTTTAGGTGAAACACATCTGCCGATATGCCCCATTGCCTAAACATTGCCTGAAGGCCGTGCACATTAGATGACCGTATTTGGTGTGGTTCCGGTGTTGCGGAAACCGGAACAAGTTCGTCCCCAGTGGCACAAACGGCCACTTTTGGGAGTCGGTATACCTTTAGTTCCGTTTTTCCGATGGTGGCGGCAAGCATCACTTCGGCACCCGAAAGCTGCTTCCCTTTAGTGGTTATGGTGCTTCCCTTGGGAATATCGCCCCCTTGAATATGTACGTTCTGTTTTGCGCGCACCCCCTTACCGACAAATGTGGCAATACCTTCCTTAATACGAATATCCTCGTAGCGAATTACCGTATCTACCCCTTTCGGTAAAATGGCCCCGGTCATTACTTCAACACACTTTTGGGGGTGAAGCAGGGTTTTTTGGGGCTCCCCGGCAGCGGCTACAGCTTCTATTTCGAATGATCGTTTCCCCTCATCATAACTGGTATAGGCAATTGCGATACCATCCATGGTAACCCGGTCGAATGGAGGGAAATCCCGGTCTGCGACCAAGTCTTCCGCCAACCAATGTCCTACACATTCCGCCAAGGGCGTTTGAACGGTTTCAAACCGATCGGTATTTTTGTAAATGATTTCCAATGCCTCCTCATATGTAATGAAATGTCGTTCCATGTTATCCTCCGATACTGCTCATACTCTTCATAGCCGTATTTGGGGCTTTTCGCATACGCTCCGCTTCAAATCCGTCTTTTGGTTTTAGCCGAATTATTTCCTCGAATTTTTCGGTCAATTCCACATCCGACACACCGGAACGCATAAAATCACGAATGTTGAAAACGCCATCATCGTAGAGACAACTTTTAATTTCTCCTTTCGGCCCAATCCGCAACCGATTACAGGTGTTGCAAAATGTTCTTGAAAAAGCGGCTATTATTCCTATTTGACCCAAATGGCCGGGCAACGAAAATTCTGTGGCCGTATCCCCATGTAATCCAGGAAGCGGGGTCAAGGTTCCAAAGTGGTTCTCCAAAGTGGTTCGGATCGCTTGCGCGGAAAACATTTTAACATTCTGTTTATACCCGCCGTTAAAAGGCATTTCTTCGATAAAGCGAACCGATACCGGGTAGCGTTCCGCCAACTTGGCCAAAGGAACGATATCCTGGGTATTGATTCCGGCCATGATGACGGCATTCAACTTCACCTGAAAATTATTTTCCAGCAGTAAATGAAAGCAACGCATCACTTTTTCGAAATCGTCTCGCCTGGTAATGGTTTTGAAGCGTTCGGGATCTAGGGTATCGATACTCAAATTAATTTTTGTGATTCCAAGATCCTTAAGTTTAGGAATGTGTTTTTCAAGAAGTGTTCCGTTGGAGGTGATATGTATGGATTGAAAATCGGTAGCATTCGCGGTGTTTTCCAATAACTGCATGAAGTCCTTTCGCAAAAAGGGCTCCCCTCCGGTAAACCGTACTTTTGAAAAACCGAGCGTGGACAAAACGTTCAGTAAGCGGGTAATTTCCTCGTAGCTCAGCAAATGGGGACGCGGTTCGTAAGGAATACCATTTTCAGGCATACAATAAAAGCATCTGAGGTTACAGCGATCGGTTACTGCGATCCGAACATAGTCGATTGTTCTATTATAGGCATCCTTCATAAGCTTTCCTAACAAAATAAATTTGAAGATAGCTATTTTTCGATATATTCGTCCCGTTCTTGACCAAAGAAATGCAACCGTTTTTATAATGAAGGAAATAAACGCCATACTGCAACTGTACCGGTCGCGTAAAATGCTGAACGAACATTGTGCAATTGCCCAGGTCGTCCACGTTGAGGAGTCGTCCTATAGACGTGAGGGGGCCCGTATGTTGGTTTTTGAATCCGGTGTTTTTGAAGGGGGTATTAGCGGCGGGTGTTTGGAAGGCGATGCCTTAAAACGTTCCCAGATGGCCATTTTAAAACAAAAGCCCTCATTGGTGCGATACGACACTTCAAAGGACAATGAAATAGGGGTAGGGTTAGGGTGTAACGGTATTATCGATGTCTTGATACTCCCGATAACCGAAAATACCAGGACACTTGAACTTTTGGAACGCTGTACACAGGGGAGGAGCGTCCACTTACTGGCCACTGTAGTCGCCCTTAGCGGTACTATTCCCGGTATTAGCTTGGGATCGTGCTACTATGGGGATACCCTTAAGATGGAATTTGAGGACTGTTCCAATACCGAACTAAAGGCGTTTCTGGAACAATGCGCGATCGCGGTACGCTCCACAAAAAAATCCGGCGTGCATACCTTTGAGAAAGATGGGGCCTCGGCCCGTATTTTCCTTGAATACATTCCGCCCCGATATCATTTAGCGGTATTTGGCGATAATTATGACCTGTATCCTATCCTTGAGGTCGCACAGGTTCTGGATTGGGAAATCAGTTTGGTCGGAAACCTTCAGAAACTGGATAAAAGTAGACTGGATGGGGTGCACGGCCTCTTTGACAAAGAAGCCGCTTTACGTCCGGAAATTGACGCTCATACCGCCATTGTGCTCATGGCACATGATTATCGGACCGATAATGACAATTTAAAACGCTATTGGAACGGTAATGCAGCATATATCGGTTGTTTAGGACCTCGAAAACGTTTCGACCGTATGCTCCACGACTTAAAGCAAAGCGGTATCCTTATTGATGAGCGACAGGAAAAGCGAATATTTGCTCCTTGCGGATTGGAAATCGGTGCCAACACGCCGGAAGAAATCGCGCTAAGCCTCTTTGGGGAAATACTTAGTGTCTTTAATGGAAAAAAGGGAGGAATGCTGCGCGAAAAGGAGGGGCCAATTCATACACGAAACTATTGATACTCTTTATCGGGTACGGCTGCAGACCCTAATATCGATTATTCCTCAAGTTCCAATTGCATGATAGGGAGGGTACGTCCTGGGATACTGCTTGGTAGCTGGCCTACGACCTTAAAGCCATATTTTGCGTAAAATGCTTGGGCATGCGGGTCTGCATCCAAAAGTATTTTGGTGGCCACCGTTCCCTTAACCCGTTTTAAGAAGTCATTCAAAAGCAACCCTCCGTATCCGTGCCCTATGTACCGAGGCGCTACAAAAAGAAAGTTTAGTTTTACCGCTCGCGTTTTCAGATGCTCATAAGCATAGAAGCCTACCAGGTCTACGTCTAGCTGTAGTTTATAAACAGCGTTCTGCCTGATATAATCCGAGGAAATGGACAGCTCATCCCGCCAAATGGCGATTTGGGGTGTACCATAATTCCAGTGATTTTTGGATGCTAGGGTCAACGCCGTTAACGCTTCCGCATCAATGGGTTGTGCACGACGTATTTGTATGGTACCGTTCATTTTTCAATAGCTCCATGCGAGAAATATACTATTTGGTTTATTATTGGTGTGCCCCGTTCCCATTACGTTTGTTCCGTTTTGGAATACCGTTGTTCCCAAAGTATATTATCCGCTCTTTGGCGTTCGACTGCTGTTGTTATGATGTCAAGCGTTTGCTTTACCTCTTCGGAAGTGGTGCTCAATCCTAAACTACATCGAATCGATGCCATGGCCAAACCTGAAGGTATTCCCATACTGGTAAGTACGTGAGAAGGTGCAACGGACGTTGCCTTGCATGCCGAACCGTTGGATACCGCGACCTTAAGTCCTAAGGCGGTCAACAATTTTGACCCATCCACAAACGGAAAAGAAACATTTAGGGTATTGGGTAGTCGATGTGTACCGGTGCTGTTGGATATGGCCTGGTCGATTTGCAAAAGCCCTTCCTCTAAAAAGTCCCGCAATGCCGAAATTCGCTTGGTTTCCTTCTCTAGGTTTTCTTGGGCCAAAAAAATGGCCTTGGCCATACCGACAATCAAAGGGGTATTTAAAGTGCCGCCCCGTTGTCCCTTTTGCTGTCCACCGCCATGGATAAAGCCCGGCAGGGCCTTCCCGTTTTCGTTCGGCTTGCAGTATACCCAACCGATTCCTTTTGGGCCGTAGACCTTATGTGCGGAGAAACAGGCAAAATCGGAATGCTCGAATACGGGCGTTAAGGACACTTTCCCCAATGCTTGGGTCGCATCGGAAAAGAGCAGACTGTTATTCGCATGCACGAGCTCCCCAATTTTCGACAAGGGCTGCAGCATTCCCGTCTCATTGTTCGCATAAAGTATGGAAACCAAAAGGGTGTCACTTCGCAAAGCGGCCTCTAATTCGGTCAACGACACCAAGCCTTGCGAATCTACGGGCAGGTAGGTAATATCAAAACCCTTTTCCTCCAAATAACCACAACAGTCCAAAACGGCTTTATGCGCGTTCGAGGTCACGATCATGTGCCTTTTTTTTCCATTTGTTTCAAATGCAAGTCCTTTCAACACCATGTTTATTCCTTCCGTTGCACCGGAGGTATAAATGATGTCGTTCTCCGGTATGTGCAGTGTATTGGCAATAGTGGTAGTGGCCTCTTCAATGGCATCTTTTGCCATCCAACCATGGGCATGGTCGCTGGAAGGGTTCCCAAAATCATGTTCAAAATAAGGCAACATCGCCTCCACAACTTCCTTTCTGCAAGGGGTTGTCGCATTGTAATCCATATAGATAACAGGTCTCACAGCACTCGAAATGTTTGGGTCGTTACAACTTTCAATGGTTGTAGAAAGATAACACTTTTAAGGCTTTTTCACAGGATATTTTATTGCGCTCTTTCTACCAGCAACCCAGCTAGTGAATTCCTGGTTGACGGTATAGTGGCACTTTTATGCATTTGGTCTAAAAGCTATTGTCGCTTTCAAAAGTTAATGATATTTCACATTGATTATCTAAATCTTCGTTGCCCGTTATATACTATCGGTTTTCTAGGGAAACATTACTTTTACGGCAATGGAACCTTTTCCACCCCAATACGGACTGTTATTGCTTGCGGCCGGTGCATCCAAAAGAATGGGACGCCCCAAACAGCTATTGCCTTGGGATAACGGAACGTTATTGTCCCATGCGGTTTTCCAGGCGGAAAAGACGGATGTTCAAAATAGGGTCGTCGTTCTCGGGGCCCACGCGGGTACCATTCAAGCACATTTGGGAAAGCTGACCGTTACGTTCATCGTGAATCCGGGATGGGAAAAAGGGATGGGAAGTTCCATTGCTTTTGGTATTGCCCATCTGCTACGCAAAGAGCCAACGCTACAAGGTATTTTGATCATGTTGGCGGACCAACCTTTATTGGATTTTCATTTTTTGAAACAACTTCGATATACTTTTGAATCCCGCCAAGAGAGCATTATCGCTACCAAGTACCTTCATGGGGCCGGAGTACCGGCATTTTTCGGAAAAAAATATTTTGCAGCGCTACGCCAACTGCAAAGCGACTTTGGTGCAAGGGACATCATTCGGAACAACGCGGACGACCTATACGTAATGGACCCCAAAGGAAAAGCGTTGGATATCGATACCCTGGAAACCTACCAAAAGCTGTATGCGGACTTCGGTTTATCGGAATAAGCCTTGTTTTTATTCCTATCTTGCTTACAACCGTAGCTGTCCAACATGAAGAAATGCTTGTTTTACTGTTTTTACTTTTGCTTTGTTCCTTTTTTAATGGCTCAAGAAATGTCTTTTGAGGAGTATGATCCAAAATCTACCTTGGTCGTACCAGGGGCCGAAATACCGCGTGCCAAATTTCCCTTTATCGATGTACACAGTCACCAACGCGACATGTCTCCCGAGGCATTGGAACGTATGCTATCGGATATGGATGCCTTAAATGAAGGCATTATGGTAAACTTGAGCGGTGGGTCGGGAAAAGCACTTCAAAAAAAGACCGCGAACATCGCCAAGACCCATCCCAACCGGTTCGTGGTTTTTGCCAATTTCAATTTTGATGGGGTAGGGGAAGCGGATTGGGGCACAAAGGCCGCCGATCAACTTGAGCAAGATGTGAAAAATGGTGCAAAAGGGTTAAAAGTATTCAAAAGTCTCGGATTACGATATAAAGATATCTCCGGAAACCGCCTAGCTATCGACGACCCACGACTAGATCCGGTATGGGCCAAATGTGCGGCCTTGGGGATTCCGGTGTTGATCCATGCTGCGGATCCCAGGTCATTTTGGGAACCCATGGACAATGCAAATGAGCGTTGGCTGGAACTTAAGACCCATCCCCGAAGAAAACGATCCGACACCGATCCCGCTCCTTGGCAGCAGCTTATCGATGAACAACATAGGCTGTTCAAAAAGCATAAGAACACCAAATTCATAAATGCCCATATGGGCTGGTATGCCAATGATTTGACTAAACTGGGAGAATTGTTGGATGCTATGCCGAACATGTCAGTGGGCATTGCCGCGGTTATCGCCGAACTGGGAAGACAGCCAAAAACCGCCCGTGCTTTTTTTATAAAATACCAAGATAGGATCCTCTTTGGAAAGGATAGCTGGAGACCTAAAGAATTTCCAACCTATTTCAGGGTTTTGGAAAGTGACGACGAGTATTTCCCGTACTACAAGAAATACCATGCATTTTGGGCCATGTACGGCCTAAATCTTCCGGACGAGGTGCTGAAAAAAGTATATTACAAAAATGCGCTACAGCTCATACCCGGATTGGACAAAAGCCTGTTTCCGGAAGAATAACAGGCACAAGGTGGGCATAGTAAGGCTTTATCCTTTATCGCCCTCTGATTTATCGGATGCCTTATTATCTGCTGCTTCATAGTCTTGAAAAATTCCGCAAGAGTTTTGCTTTTTGATCAATGAAAGGTTCTTTTGCTTATTTTTTTTGGCAAAAGCTGCTATTTGTGGCGAGAGATATCCCATTATGATGTATGCATTGTTGTCGTTTGTCAATCTTATACCATTTTAACTTTGAAATAGCACTAATAAATCGTTTCTTTTTCAGCTGTTCTTCGTTAAAAAATATAACCGTAGCTAGGGCTATGCTTAGATTTTTTGCCTCGAACAACTAAAAGATAATTCAATTTCTATACGCGCGATTTCAAAGTTAAAATGGTATTAAAATAACATAACGCCATCTAAAAACAAAAGTTGTATGCTACACCAGAAAATGGCCGCGCTGTAGAGATGGTCCTATAAGCTTGCGACCGGCATTAAAGTACAACTAATTGTTTTGCAATATAATCCTGTACAAGGTACCAGTTCATTTTTAGTACCAGTGCCGCCGAGGGTACGTTATCGTCCTCAATCGCGGAAATGATGGCTTCATGTTGGTTGTCGGAATTGTAATAAAAAGATTCGTCCGACATAAAGGCCTTTTCATATAAAAATACCCGTGTTTTTAAATCGCCAAGAATCTGTTGCGCTACGGTATTCTTGTAATTTTTGGTCAACAATCGATGGAACTCCATATAGGCATTGATCCGGTCCAAGGGATGCACCGATTCTTGTATCAGGCGTTGCTGCGTTCGTAAATTGGCTATCGCATCGGCATCAAATTCGGACTGCTCCAGTGCTAAAACCTCCAATTGGGCGACCAGTTCGTAAAGATTTTTGGCCTCGTCGTGACTCAGTTCCTTCATAAAAAAACCGCGATTGGGAATGGCTTCTATCACATGGGATTGTTGCAGTTGGGTCAACGCCTCGCGAACCGGGGTAACACTTACCTTTAAAGTACGTGCGAGGGCGGCCAAGTTTACCGATTCTCCCGCATTCAATTTACCTTCCCGCATCTGGGTAAGCAAATATTCCCGTACCTGATCACGCACTATGGTCCTATTTATCATGGTATAAAAGTACAAAATCGTATACGATTTATAGCGAATGGGAGGTTTTTATGCCCAAGAAACAATTTTCTTTGCCCTGTCCGTACTCCCTAACTGCCCCTTTCGAACTGAAGAAAGGCTACAGTGTTCAGATTTTCATATCTTGTACATCATGCAGGTCGGATTAATATAAATGGAAGTTGTACTTCCAATCGTTGTGGACCTGTTGTTTTTTATGCTATGAAAAACGGTTTTACATCTTATTTTGGCATGATACTTAAATGCCTTTGTGTGTTTCTTTTTTGTCCCGTACAGGCGCAAATTGGCAACTGTAACGGTTTGGTGACCCCAATGGACGGCGCTACCGGTGTTTCTACGGATACCCATTTTTCTTGGAACGCCGTGGATGGTGCTACCGGATACGTATTGAACGTGGGCACTGCCTCGGGTGGAATCGATATTGTAGAAAATGAGCAGTTGGGAACGGTAACTTCGTATAATCCTACGGTAAGCCTACCTTCCGGATCTGAAATTTTTGTTTCGGTGGTTCCTTTTCGAAATAGGGAATTGATCAATACCTGTATCGAAATTAGCTTCCGTACCTCCGGCTTGGCCGTACCGCAATGTACCATGGTCATCGATCCCGTACCCGGAAACCAGTTGGTACCGGTAAACTCAAACATTACCTGGATCGGCAGTCTTAGTGCCACAGGCTATTATGTTACCATCCGGGAGGGCGATGCCGACGGTTTGTTGGTTTGGAACCGGGAGAACGTGGGAAACACGACCAATGTTAAACCTCCGCGGTTTAAGCCCCAAACACGCTATTTTATCACGGTAATCCCTTATAATTCAGAAGGAGCCGGTATCAACTGCCGCTCGATTTCCTTTACGACCGGCGACAGTGCTTCGGAAGCTTCCTGTGCAAACCTGACCATTCCCATAGCAGCGCAAAAGAACGTTTCCGTCACGACGGCTTTGGAATGGGAAAGTATTCCCAATGTGGATGGATATTTTATTTCTGCAGGTATCGTTTCCGGGGGGCGTGATCTCGTGGACAATTTCGATACCGGTTCGGAAAACGCCTATCGCTTTGATCGCCCGTTGCCCTATGGGACCACAATCTATATTCAGATTTCTACCTACGCTGGAACAATTATTTCCGACCAATGCCCACCAATATCCTTTACTACGGAAATACCCTCTACGGACCCTTTTATTGCCGCTATTCCGAGATTTTTTACCCCTAACAATGATGGTTTTCGAGATTTTTGGTCCGTGGATTCTATGGAAAACTTTACGGTAACCAATGTGTTTGTTTACGACCGATATGGCAAGTTGTTGGTGCAACTGGCCCCAGGCCAAAAATGGGATGGTGAGGCCCTGGGGAGCGCATTGCCGCCGGACTCCTATTGGTACACCATCAACCTCTCCGAAAGTGCCGATATTAGTGGATATTTTTTACTTAAACGGTAGCGGTGCCTCTAGTAAAGGAAGCAGCCGGCCCTTCCGTTGTCCGCTCGCATAGCATTGTTTGATTCCCTCCAGTGGGTTTTATACCCCGATGCGTGCATCGAAATGGTATTAATGCCTTGTGGGCTTGCCCCGAGGTAGTTCACTAAATCGCCAAAAATAATGTCATACCATTTTAACTTCAACATGGTATTCGCGCATGATTATTCATAGGTTGGAACCGGACTCTTAAATTAATAAGTAGCTTTGTGTTATGTCAACACTAACCATCCATGTCCATTAACGCACAGTATTTGAAAAATCTGCAGCAGTCATTGGACCCGTTCCGGCCGATGTCGCTCGAGGCTATTTCTGGTGCTTCCCTGATGGATAGGGTGGATACCAAGTTTATACTCCATCAACAAAAAATCACAAGCATACTTAGTGCCGCACAATCGTCTTATCATGTTTTGGAGATTTCCGATGCCCGCGTGATGACCTATAAAAACCAGTATTTTGATACTGAAGCTTTTGATTGTTACACCGATCATCATAATGGAAAAGGACATCGTTTTAAAGTTAGGATCCGGGAATATAGCGCGTCCAATAAACGCTACTTGGAGGTTAAAATAAAGGAAAACACAGGACGGACGAAAAAAAAGCGCAAGCAGATCGATGCATTTACCGCCTTGAACACTTTAGAAGACCAAGCTTTCGTACGGAGAAACTGCTCGCTAAAAAGTAGTATCTCACCCGTACTTCAAAACGATTTTAAGCGGATTACCCTGATTGCCCCGGACCTGTCGGAACGAGTGACGATCGATATCGGACTAACATTTCAAAACGGGCACGACCGTTACCAACCTGAGAATTTGGCCATCATCGAAATAAAACAAGGAACGTTCAACAGAATGGGAAATTTTTTCCAGATACTAAAGCATCATGGAATACTTCCCTATCGCGTGAGCAAGTACTGCATCGGTATGGCACAGTTAAATCCGTCGCTAAAGCAAAATATTTTCAAGGAAAAACGATTACGAATCAATAAAGTCACCGCAGCACAATGGAGTTTTTAGAAATCCCTCTTTACGACAACGACCTTTTAAAAATGATGTTCCGGTTTGGCATCAACATCACTTTTTTAACGATTATCGTCCGTTATCTGTATTATCCCGTAACCAAAAGAAAGGACTACCTGTTCACCTATTATCTGATCAGTATCATTGTTTTCTTTTTGTGTTTCACGCTAAAAAAGTATGAATTGGATATGGGCATGGCCCTAGGCCTTTTTGCCATTTTTGGTATCATCCGCTATCGAACAGATACCATTGCCATAAAGGAAATGACCTATCTGTTCGTAGTAATCGGGATTTCCGTAATCAATTCTTTGGCCAATAAAAAGTTGAGCTATGCCGAAATCGTTCTCGGAAACTTTTTGGTCGTTGGGGCCATCGCCATTATCGAACGATGGTGGAACCTTAAACATGAGGTCAGCAAAGAAATTGTTTATGAAAAAATAGCGAACATCAGACCGGAAAACGAAGCAGAACTGAAGGCCGACCTGGAAAGCAGGACCGGAATCGAAATCAATCGGATACGTATCGGGGATATCGATTTTTTAAAGGACACCGCTGTGCTTACGATTTATTACTTCGCCAAAAAATAGAAAGACCCTGAGGTTATTATGCACAAAAGAATTATCTGTCTCTTTTTCGTTTTCATAGCGCTATGCGCCACTGTGCTTACCGCTCAAACTAACGATTTTCTAACATGGTCATCGGTCGGCCTGGACTACAAAGTCCACAAACATTGGGATTTTGAGCTCGAAACACAGTTTCGTCTAAAGGACAACAGCACAACGGTGGATGAGTATTTTGCCCAGTTCCAGACAAATCGGAAGCTGTATAAGGGACTAAAATTGGGCTTTGCTGCCCGCTATATTAGGGAGAATGACAATCAAGGGAATATACAAGGTTACGAAAACCACTTCCGTTACCATATCGATTTACGTTACCGTGCCAAGGCAAATCGGTTCCGATTCAAATATCGGGTGCGCTATCAGCGTAAAAATGAGCTAAGGGTTTCGGACGAAGCCCGGCAATTCATCCGGTTTAAAAGTGCTCTGGAATATCAGATCAAGGATTGGAAACTAGATCCGGAGTTTGCAGCGGAGTGGTTCAACAGAATAGCGGACGACCGTGGTCGGGCCAACCAATATCGACTGACGTTCGGTACCGATTACAAGTTGAAAAATGCCGGCAAACTAGGTATTTTTCTGCGTTTCCAAAGCGATTTGGAAGCGGTCGATCGTGAAAGGGACTATATTCTCGGCGTCAAGTATCGTTATACGATCAAATAGCGTAACCGTATTCGTCCGAGGGTAACAATTGTTCAAATGCATTAGGTATGAAAAGCAATCCTTAACCATTTGTTTTGAGCGCTACCTTACCAATAATTATTTCTCAATACCAAGTAGCTCCGTTATGGGTCAGCAAGGCAGGTTTGCCCAACGGATGGTTTCGGTAGAGAACGGTTTGCTTATTCGTTTTATCAAATCGTTACTAAAGTTTTGTAGTTTAGGGATACTATTTTGGTTCGTCTTCATGATGTTTATTTTTAGGATTATAGTCGGTTTATCTGTTGAATTTACGGTACTGTGCCCATTGTACTCTTTTACTCCCACTTAAAATGGAAAAGTAGTGTCCTGTTTTTGATTCTGTTGCTGTTTTGATGATTGAAGCTTTCATCTGTTTATATTTATTGTTTTTTAATAGTCAGATGTAATTCGGCAATAGTCATTTCGGTTGGTATCAAGAATTGTTATGGCTCATTTCATAATTTTAGGTTTTTGATGATTACTGGTGTAAACTTAAAAAGGAAGTCCGGCCCGCAAAAAATGAACCTACCCAACTGTAAGTTTTGGATACCCAACTGTGGAAATGCCGATCTATTTTTCAATTTGTAGTTAGTATTTGGTAATGAGTATTGAGTATTGATGGGTTATATGGGTAACGTACAACCAACCGAAACTACGGCCCTTTGGAAATCTCAAAACGCTGGAACTTTTGGGAAAGTCATATATTAAATACTAACGATGGTTAACGATCAACCTATTCTGGTTAATGTAGCTGTAGGCAGTAAGCACTTTTATAATTGATAAAAAGGAGCCCCTACAACTGCCGACCGCGCCTTGGGACTGCCATACCATTTCCGTGATGCCTTTAAAGAATATTTATTTGTATAAAGTTCCTTATTCCTTTTACCATGATAGCAGCTATTTTTGCCGACTTGATTCCTTTATGGAAAAAAGCGTTGGAATAAATGTCATTTGCGTTACTATTTCAATTGCTTGTGGTATTATTGACCTTTAAAAAACGAGCATGTCCATATCCCGAAATACGCTATTGGTCGTATCGGCTTTTTTTGCGATTTACGTTATTTGGGGTTCAACCTATCTGTTGAACAAAATAGCGGTTTCCGAACTTCCACCTTTTATGTTGGCGGGTATCCGATTTACCGTTGCGGGGGTGCTGATCGGTCTGATATGTACATTTTCGGGGATTTCACTGCGTATTACGGCAAAACAGCTTAAAAATACGGTGATTGCGGGTTTTTTGTTTCTTGCTTTTGGGAACGGGGTAGTGGTGTGGGCGTTAAAATATGTAGATAGTGGCTTTGCCGCCCTCGAAATTTCCGCACAGCCTTTGGTAGTCCTATTGTTGATGTGGGTTTTGGAAGGAAAAAAAATCAAAGCAATGTCGATCATCGGTATCGTCCTAGGTTTTGTGGGTATTTATCTCCTGATTGCACAAAAACAGGTGGTTTCCCAAGAGAATTCCCTACTTGGTATGGCCATGATCTTTGTCTGCATGGTCAGTTGGGGCTATGGAAGCCTGTTCGTAGGCAAAGCCGACCTACCCAAAAACTACTTTGTCAATACCGGTTATCAAATGTTCATGGGAGGCATACTTTTGATACTTGCCAGCTTGGTACTAAACGAACCCTGGTCGTCCCCAGGGGAATGGAGCGGTCCCGTATTGACTTCCATGTTACTGCTGGTGGTATTCGGTAGTATCATCGCGTTCACGTCTTTCAATTACCTGCTTCGTAAAGTCTCGCCCGAAAAGGTGGCCACATCGACCTATGTAAATCCGATTATTGCGCTTTTCCTGGGTTGGTATTTTTTGGATGAAAACATTACCCGGCAATCCATGGTCGCAGCAGTAGTATTGCTCACGGGAGTTTACTTTATCAACGCTTCAAAAAAACGTAACGTCCATAAATAAGCTTATTCGAGTGCTTGACATTCATGATTACAATAGTGTAAGAGGTTTATCACTTCGTTTTCCAAACATACTTGGCTCTCCACACGCAGGATTCTGTCACAATCTTCCAAATCGAAATTCCACCTTCCATTTGTTGCAATAAGTCTATTCAACAACGGGCGTATCCTTTTAATGTCCTGCTTTTTGTTTACGGAGGTTTTAAATACCGAAACGGTTTTCATATAATTCATTTTAACACTGGTTTTTATACTAGTTTCCTATTGGATGGACCTTATTTCGGCCACCAAAACGGTATTATGGCAAAGGAGGGGAAACCTCCATCACGTTCAAATAGGTATTTCCATAACAGGACAATGCGGTTTCCTGTTTTAAAAAGTACCATAACGCATCATCCAGGGATGCAAAAAGCTGATGTTGCAATCGAATATTGCCGTTACCGGCGTTGGTATCGATTTCGGCAGCATAATATTCGATCTGTACCGTACTATGGTCCCAAAGCCCCAATAGCGTATTCTTGCTCCGGTATTTTTGTCTATTGACGTTTAGGGTATCATCGATACCTGTGGCAAGCTGACGTATTCCCGGACCGGAGATGAATGCTTGCTCCAAGGCCATATCCCCAAAAGATGGAATTTTTCCGATAGTATAGGCAAACAACTGTTTTTCCGGAAAAGCGGCAATGTGTTTTCTGGTATGGCGCCGTTGCTGCAGCCAATACTCCATCAGTGTCTTAAAAACGTTTTTGGTCTTACGGCATTTTAATTCTGTAATGGGTTTGAACATATAGAGCATGACCGATAGTTTAAAAGTTTGGCACAAAGTTAAATCCAGGTAGTGACAACCTTTTGTCAGCATGAAAACGGAATTGTTCGAAATAAGGGAAAATATCCAAAACCCATAACCGGGTCGACCCGCAAACCACCTTTATTTATAGTTATACCATTTATTAGCGCTATTATAAAGTTAAAATGGTATTACTCCCTTTGAAACTATCTATTTGGACAAAAAGGAATTAAAATTGATCGATTTAGGATACTGCTGACATAGGGTTGTCAGGAACAAACCGTATTTTAGGTTTACAAAACCGCTAACGAAATATCAATTTTCTAATATACCTTACCCTTACTTTTCAAACAAACGACGCAATAGTTCCTTTTTATGAGTGTTGATACCACAAAACGATTTGACCGCATTATCGCCATCTTAATTCAACTGCAAGCGTCAAAAAAGATTACGGCAAAAGTTTTGGCGGAACGGTTCCAAGTGAGTTTGCGGACCATATACAGGGATATTCGCACCCTTGAAAGCTGTGGGGTACCGGTAGTGGGCGAGGCGGGCCTGGGGTATTCCATTATGGAAGGCTATCGATTGCCACCGATAATGTTCACCAAAGAAGAGGCCATTAGTTTTTTAGCTGCCCAAAAATTAATGCAAAAATTTACGGATAAGTCCTTGGGGGAACATTACGCCACTGCCATGCTCAAGATCAAAGCGATCCTCAGGGGTAAAGAAAAAGATTGGCTGGCCATTTTGGACACCCAAGTTATTATTACCTCCGTAAAACCTTTGTTCCATGAAGGGAGTCCGGATGCCTTGGAAGTACTTTTTGAGAGTATCGCAGAAGGAAAACAGGTTTTTATGAAATATCGCTCCCTAAGAACGGACATACCAACGGAACGAATGATCGAACCTGTTGGCATTTACCATGAAAACAACAATTGGTACGTTTTGGGATTCTGTCATTCCCGATTGGATTATCGTCAGTTCAGAACCGATCGTATGCTACTTGTAAAACGCTCCCAAAAGCGATTTTCCCGAACCCACGGATCATTGAAGGCCTACAGAAACCAACAGCACCTGCGACATACGACCAGGGTACGTATTTTGGTCGATCGCAAAATTGCACCTCATATTGCCGAGGGAAAATTTCGGTACGGCTTTGAATCCGAAAAGTCTAAAGGAAACTATGTGGAAATGACCTTCCAATCACCCGATATCGAAAATGCATTTCCCCGCTGGTACATGATGTTCGGTGATTATGCCGAAATTCTGGAACCTGCTCAATTACGGCATCGTGTACTCGAACTTTCCCGGAACATTCACGATAAGTTGTCGCAATGACCCGTCACTTTTTTATGGGTTTTCAGGATAATCGGTGTATGTAGGTCTTTAGGGAAGGTAATTACCGGCCATCATTATGGGCCGGTTTTTTACTTCAATCGCCAAAGAGGAACTTAAAAAAACAACGGACACCATACGTCGTCCAAAAAAAGCGCCGTGCTCCGATATAAAATTTTAAAAATGGAACGGAAAGCTTATCTTCGTAGTAGAATTGAAGTACTGGGCATGTTCGCGCTTTACGACCGACTTGGTTCACTTTACGGAAATCTTGATTTCCATGTTTGTTTTCCTCAACTACATTCCGTATTTTCTTTTCTAAATAACTTAAAAATAAACAGAACAGCACATGGCCAAATCACAACAGACCTATAATAAAACGGAGAAGGAAAAACAGCGCCGTAAAAAAAGGGAAGAAAAACAAAAACGTAAAGAAGCCCGAAAGGCAGAGGCAAAGGAAAAAGGAGGAGGAATTCAGTTTGCTTATGTAGACCATAACGGTAATTTAACGGATACCCCACCGGATCCTTCCGAAAAAATAGCGATCGAGGCGGAAGATATTGTTTTGGGAATTCCAAAAAAGGAAGAGACCGACGAAGATAAATTCAATCCGATCAGAAATGGAAAAGTTTCGTTCTTCGATCACTCCAAAGGTTTTGGTTTTATTATCGATTCTGAAAACAATGAAAAATACTTCACCCATGTCAGTGGTCTTATCGACGAGATTACCGAAAACGATATGGTGAGCTTTGAATTGGAAAAAGGTGCCCGTGGCATGAACGCCGTTCGGGTCAAGAAAATCTGATAGCGCCTAAAAAAGCATGGTGAAAGCGGTTCCGCTTTCCGGGGTGGAGTGTACCTTCATTCCCCCTCCGTGCAAATGCATAATTTGTTTTGATAAGCTCAACCCTATTCCGGTTCCCGAGTCTTTAGTGGTGAAAAACGGGACAAATATCTCATCGATCAGGTCGGCAGGTATTCCGGGACCATTGTCCCAGACCGTTAAGTACTTTTGGCCCTTACCGGTCTCTCCCGCTTGAATGCGCACTTTTCCATTTTCCTGACCCTTTAATGACTGTAACGCATTTTTTACCAAATTGATCAGGTTTTGGGTAATCTGTTTTTCGTCGATAAAAAGTGATAGGCCTTCCGGTTTTACTTCCACTGCTATTTCGTTCATTTCTTGAATATTATCCGGGGTCATCAACAATTTCACTTTATCCAATAAGTTCATTACCGGAACCAGTTTTTTGTCCGGTTTTGGGACGCTAAGGAAACTACGGTACGACTGTACGAAATCCATAAGGTTTCCGCCCTGTTCTTTGATTACTTCCAATCCTTTTGCTGTATTTACAATATGGTCCTGCCTAACATCCGAAAGGGCGACCGGTTCGTTTTTGTTCTTAAAGTACTTTAAAATCGATTCCGAAATAGATGTAATAGGTGTAATGGTGTTCATTATTTCATGGGTCAACACCCGAATAAGGCGCACCCAGGAATCGGTTTCCTTTTCGTCCAATTCCTTATGAATGTCCTGTACCGTTACAAGCAATAGCGCTTCACCGTCAACATTAATGGCGGTCGCTTTCAGCGCGAGCTGGGAGTTTTCCCTTTCGTTCGAAAGTTGAAATACTTTCCCGTCAAAGGGTTCAAGATCGGCGAACAGGGCATACAATTTTGTATCGATCTGGTTGAACTGCTTTACGTGGTTCAAGGGATGATAATTCAAAAGCTTTTCTACCGTACCATTGGCGAACAAGATATGTCCTTTGGAATTGATGGTCAGGATTCCGATGGCGGCCTGGCGTATGATTTCCTGATAGTAGTGTTCTTGGGACTGCTTTTTCAAGTGGATGTCTTGAATCATTCCGTTGAGCATGTTCAGACTATGATTTAACTCTTTTAACGATTTTACACTCAATTTTTCCGGAAAACGAAGGGTAAAATCCTCGTTCTTTATAGCATCAAAAAAATAGGCGATCTTCCTATTGGTCTGATTGATATATTGGATGAGTACATAGGTTTGGATACCCAAAAGGAACAGCAGAAAACCGCTCAACAGGTACCGTTCCTTAAAATAAAAGGATGCCGTCAACAAAGCGGTGAGCGAAATGACGACGATACGTATGATCAACTGTATGTAAATGTTACGACTTACCATAATTTAGATTGCGGATCCCGACTTTTTCAATTTGTTATATAGGGTTTGCCTTGAAATACCCAGTTGTTCTGCAGCTGCGCTGTGATTGCCATTGTGTTGGTCCAAAGCTTCCATGATCATCAACAATTCCATTGCTTCCAAAGTAACGGGACCTGTTCCTTTTTTCGGTGATACCGCGTTGTTTAAGGGAAAGTCCGTAGGTTTTAATATAGTACCCTCCGAAAGTATGACCGCGCGTTCCACAGTATGTAGCAATTCCCTGATATTTCCGGGCCAACCATAGGTTTTTAATTTTTCTTGTGCAGCTTGGTTTATTTTCAATCTCTGTTTTCCATATTTTGAGGTAAACTTGTTCAAATAATGATCGGCCAGCAATAGGATATCTTCGTTACGTTCACGCAAGGGGGGAACTTCCACGCGTATGGTGTTGATACGGTAGAGCAGATCTTCCCGAAAAAGACCATCGGCGACCATTTGATCCAAGTTTACATTGGTGGCGCATATCAATCGGATATCGACGGAAATGGGTTTGTTCGAACCTACCCTGACTATGGTTTTATGTTGTATGGCCGATAATAGCTTGGCTTGGGTCTGTAGGGATAGGTTCCCGATCTCATCCAAAAACAAGGTGCCGCCATTGGCCGCCTCAAATTTACCTGCACGATCTTCCTTGGCATCGGTAAAGGCCCCCTTCATATGGCCGAAAAGTTCACTTTCGAAGAGGTTTTCGGAAATGGACCCCATATCTACGGATATAAATACCTCGTTCATACGCAAGGACTGTCCATGAAGCGCTCTTGCAATGAGTTCCTTCCCGGTACCGTTTTCCCCGGTAACCAATACGTTGACATCCGTTTTGGCAACCTTGGAAACCAAGTGCAAGACCCCTTTTAAACTTTTGGAGTTTCCGATAATCGTGCTGCCCTGCTGGTTGATCACCTGTTTTAAATGGCTTTCCTTACGCTTTAACTGATCTACCTCTTTCTTCGATTTTCGAAGTTCATAGGCCGATTTTACCGTAGCCAATAGCTTATCGTTGTTCCATGGTTTTAAAACAAAATCGGCCGCCCCTTCCTTGAGTGCCTCTACGGCCAAGTCCACCGCACCATAGGCGGTCATCATTATCACCGAAACCAAGGGTACCTTTTTCTTTATTTCGCGAAGCCAATAAAGCCCTTCGTTCCCGGTATTTACACCGGCGGAGAAGTTCATGTCCAACAAAATGATATCGCAATCCTTTAAACCGGGGTAGGAGCTTATTTGGTTGGGGTTGGATAAGGTACCGACTTCCTTATATTCGAATTGTAATAGAATTTCAAGGGCACTGAGCACACTCTTGTTATCATCGATAACCAAAATTTTGGCATTTACCATTTGTATTGTCTCATTTAATGGTTAAAACTACGATTTGTATCCAATTAAAAATATCAGTTGTCCAATATTTTGACAGTATTTGTAAAATTATTGTACAATTGCCTAAGTGTATGTCAAAAACAAAATTAATAACAAATTGATTTCCAGTAATTTAAAAACGTGGCACACCTATAGTATACCAATTGGCATACCAATATGAATATGCATTCTAAAATAACGACCTTAACAGTTGTACTTGTGCTGATCGGAAAGTTCGTTTTCGCTCAGGAGACTTGGACGTTGAACGATTGTGTGGACTATGCCTTGTCCAACAATTTACAACTCAAAGATTTTCAATATACCACGGATTCGGGCAAGGAAACCTATCGTCAATCCGTTCGTGATTTATTACCGACCCTTAGCGGTAATGCGAGCTATACCGTAAATTTTGGAAGAAGCACGGATCCTTTTACCAACGATGTGGTTACCACCGATTTCTTTTCCAATAGTTATTCTTTGGAATCGTCAGTGGCTCTCTTCCAAGGTTTTCAGCGGATGCATACCATAAAAGCATCGAAATTTCTTTTTAAAGCGGCCAAAGAAGATGTACGCCAACAAAAATATCTTTTGGCGTTCCGGGTAATGCAAGCGTTTTACGATATCGCATTTTTTGAAGGCTTGGTAAACATTTCAATGGAACAATTGCAGGTTTCACAAAACAACCAGCGGTTGGTGGAAAAGCAAATTGAATTGGGCCTAATGGCCGGTGCGGATCTATACGAGGCACAATCCCTTTTATTGACCGACAGTTTGAACCTCACCCAAAGTCAAAACCAGTTGGCTGCCGCAAGGCTTCGACTGGTGCAGGAAATGAACCTGGAAGACGTATCCGATATTACCATTCAGCCAAATTTTGCGGTCGATACAGATGAAAATTCCTTTAAAAAGATAGAAACGGATAGTATTTTTAAAGCGACCAAAGTTTTTTTACCCTTGTTGAAGGCAAGTACCCTAAGAGCAAAGGCGGCGCGCAAACAATTGGGAGCGGCACGCGGACAATTATATCCCTCACTTTCCCTTTTCGGAGGTATTGGAACGGGCTATTTTGAAACCACACGGGACACACTCGGTGCCACTATTCCTTTTCGGGAACAATTTCGGGACAATACCTTTCAAT
The DNA here is from genome assembly GCA_947500445.1 of uncultured Flavobacteriaceae bacterium. Classification (GTDB taxonomy): domain Bacteria; phylum Bacteroidota; class Bacteroidia; order Flavobacteriales; family Flavobacteriaceae; genus Pelagihabitans. Next base: position 110,611 of record CANMSB010000006.1, read on the forward strand.
TTATAGGGGTCAACCTAAGCATCCCCATCAGCAATCGATGGTCCGGCAGGTCCGGGGTAAAACAACGCAAAATCGACCGGTTGCGTGCCGATAACAATGTGGCCATACAAGAACAAGTAGTGTACCAGACCATTCAAACCTTGGTACAGGAACACACGGCATTGCAGGTGGAGTTCAAACAGACCACCAAAAATATGGAAGCCCAGCGTTTGGCGTTTTCCATAGCACAAAAACGATATGAAAAAGGGCTCATCAACGCCATTGCCCTATTTACGGCAAAAAATTTGTTCGCTACCGCACAAAACCAACAGTTGCAGGCGCGGTTAAAATCGGAGGTGAATAAAAGCACCTTGGATTTTTACCGTGGACTGCCCGTATTCGGCATTCAGTAAAAATGGACCATTACAACTAAACGATTTCAACTATGGATATTAAATTGGAGAAAAAGAAAGGATTAAAGGCCAAGCACTATGGTTATATTGCTTTAGGCCTATTGCTTCTCTTTGCCGGTTATCAATTGCTGTTCGGAAATTCCGCATCGACGTTTCGGACCGAAAAGGACAAACTCTCCGTTGGCGAGGTAATACAAGGGAAGTTTGACGATTATATCACCATTAGCGGAACCGTTGCCCCGATTTCCACCATATATATGGATGCCTATGAAGGGGGAAGGGTTACCGAAAAACTGATCGAAGAGGGCGCCACCGTAAAAAAGGGGGATATCATCTTGAAGTTGGAGAACATGAACCTGTATGAACAAATATTGGCAAGTGAAAGCAATTTGGCACTAAAACAGAACGATTTAAGATCTACAAAATTGACTTTCGATCAACGTCAGGTAGATGGTAGAAGATCATTGGCCACCGCAAGTACCGACTTACAGCGTTTGAAACGAAATTTTGAACAGAATAAAGCCCTTTTTGAAGAAGAGCTGATTTCCAGAGAGGTGTATCAGCTGTCCAAAGAAAATTACGAGCTGTCCCAAAAACAGCACGATATTATTAAATTACAGACGGAAAACGACGATCAATTGCGCAACACTTCGCTAACGGGATTGGACGCCGATCTGGCCCGAATGCAAAAAACATTGGGTATGGTCTATCAGCGTCTGGACCACCTGAACGTTAGGGCCCCCGCCGATGGTCAATTGGGCTTTTTGGATGCCGAAATCGGTCAGAATATCACTCAGGGACAACGCATAGGACAGGTAAACGTACTCACCGACTATAAGATCGAAGCTACCATAGATGAACATTACATCGATAGGGTCGTCCGCGATCTGACAGCAATTTTGGAACGTAACGGTAAGGCATATCCCTTACGATTGCGAAAGGTATATCCAGAGGTGAGAAACGGAAAGTTCAAGGTAGATCTCGTTTTTACGGAAGCAAAACCGGAAACCATTCGAACGGGGCAGAATTACAACATCAAGTTACAGTTGGGCGAATCGTCCGAAGCGCTGTTATTGCCGAAAGGAAGCTTCTTTCAAAGCACCGGTGGGCAGTGGATCTTTGTGGTCGATCCCGATGGGGGAGAAGCGCTAAAACGCCCTATCCGTATCGGAAAACAAAACTCCCGATATTATGAAGTGTTGGAAGGACTGGACGCAGGAGAACGGGTAATTACCAGTAACTATGATAGCTTTGGGGACGCCGAAAAAATTGTATTGAAGTAAACAAAAATAGTATGATTTAAAAGTGTGCTATTCATCATAAACACATTGCTTGACAATGGGCAAGCAGGAACAAAAACTAAAATCGAACAATAATGATACAAATTCAAAATTTAAAGAAAAGCTTTAGGACAGAGGAGGTGGAGACCCTTGCCCTGAACAACGTAAACCTACATGTTGAGAATGGGGAATTTGCGGCAATCATGGGACCATCTGGTTGTGGAAAATCGACCTTATTGAACATAATTGGAATGTTGGACAACCCCACCGAAGGGAGCTACCAGTTTGCGGGCCATGAGGTTGGCGGCCTTAAAGAGCGACAGCGGACCGAGCTGCGAAAGGGAAACCTCGGTTTTGTGTTCCAAAGCTTTAATTTGATCGACGAGCTTACCGTTTTTGAAAATGTGGAACTCCCGTTGATCTATCTTAAAATCGGAAAAGCGGAACGCAAAGCAAAGGTAATGGAGGTGCTCGAGCGAATGAAAATAGCGCATCGGGAAAAACACTTTCCGCACCAACTTTCCGGTGGACAACAACAACGGGTCGCCATTGCCAGGGCGGTAGTCACCAATCCAAAATTGATCTTGGCGGATGAGCCTACCGGAAATCTTGACTCTAAAAATGGTATAGAAGTCATGAACCTGTTAACCGAACTCAACCAAGAGGGGACCACCATTGTGATGGTTACCCACTCCGATCGCGACTCGCACTACGCCCATAGGGTCATCAACCTATTCGATGGGCAAATCGTTACCGAAAGTCAAAATAGGGCAGTGGGGGCCGTTATGTAACCGCGACCATAAGGAGTTTATTCATCAATCAAATCATTTTTAAAGTACCCCGATCCATCATAAAACGAACATCATGTTTAAAAATCATTTAAAGATCGCTTGGAGAAATCTTTTGAAGAACAAAGGGTTTACCATTATCAATATTGTAGGTTTAAGTATCGGGGTAGCCTCTTGTATCCTTATCGCCGTTTATATTTTACACGAAAGCAGCTATGATGCCCATGTCAAGAATGCCGATACCGTTTATCGCATGCTCAATAGGGATGCCCGTGACGGTAAAATTGCCGATGGCATCCATTTTTCGGCCAACACCGCAAGTACCTTACTTGCCGATTTTCCAGAAATCGTAAATGCGGGTAGAATTAATGACAATGATCTTTTTTATGGGGCGGGGAGTAACGAAATCCGTATCGATGGTAACCAGAAGCAACATCATGAAAAAGGTTTTGCCTATGCCGATCAGTCCATTATCGACATTATGGATGTTTCCATGGTGTATGGTGAAGCTTCCTCGGCTCTTGCGCAGCCCGGTAGTTTGGTCATCTCCCATAAAATGGCCAAAAAATACTTTGGTGAGCAAAATCCCATTGGCCGTTCCATATACCTGAACGGTAATGATTCGGAACCCTATCAGATCAATGGGGTGATGGAAGATTTTGCCAGCAATTCGCATATGGACTATGATTTCTTTATTTCCTTGAAAGGAGTGGAGTTCGGTGAAGGGGAACAGACCCGATGGGTACAGAACAACTACTTTACCTATTTGCAATTAAAACCTGGAACGGATGCCCTGGCCTTTCAGGATAAAATGTCCGTACACCTGATACAGAATTATATTCGTCCCGCATTGGAGGCCTCTGGCTTTGTAGTCCCCGAGGATGCCGGGGAGGTATTTAGCATGCGTTTGCAAAAACTAACGGACATCAATTTACGGTCCGGTACCATTGGGTATGAGGCGAGCGTTCGGAACGACATCAAGATAATATGGATATTCGGGATAGTGGCATTGTTCATTCTTGTTATCGCGAGCATCAACTTTATCAACCTATCTACCGCCAAATCGGCCAACCGTGCAAAGGAAGTCGGGATCAAAAAAGTAGTGGGTTCACCCAGGGCGTATCTGATAGGGCAATTTTTGACAGAATCGGTGATGGTTACTATGATTGCCTTTATTTTCGGAATTGTACTTTCCTTTCTGGCCTTGCCCATGTTTCAGGACTTATCGGGCAAAACCTTAAAAATTCCGCTGACCCATCCCTATTTTCTGCCCATCATACTTGTCGGCGGTATACTTGTGGGTGTTTTGGCGGGCCTTTACCCCTCCTTTTATCTGTCACGCTTTAAACCGAGTGCCGTGCTTAAAGGTCGGTTGGCCACGGGAAGTAAATCCAGTGGCTTGCGCAGCGGATTGGTGGTACTCCAGTTTTCGATATCCATCGTATTGATCATTGGTACGCTTGTCGTAAATCAACAGATGAACTTTATATTGAATTCAAAGATAGGTTTTGAAAAAGATCAGGTTATTCAGCTCTATGGCACCAATATGTTGGGCGATAAAATTGACACCTTTAAATCGGAGCTTGAGGGAATCAACGGAGTGGCAAGTGTTAGCATTAGCGACTATTTGCCCATATCGGGAACCAAAAGGGACGGTAACGGCTTTGTAAACGAAGGTCGCGATAACATTGACGAAACGGTTTTCGGTCAGGCATGGGTCATCGATGAGGATTACCTGGGTACACTGGGCATGACGCTGATATCCGGTCGAAACTTTTCGGAAGATAGGGCCTCTGACAACGAGGCGATCATCATTAATGAAACCATGGCACAACGGCTGAACCTCAAAGATCCGATAGGTAAAAAAATATCCCGTTACGGTCGCTTATACGAAGTTATAGGAGTGGTAAAGGATTTTAACTTCGATAGTATGAAGCAAAAAGTGGAACCGCTAAGCTTTTTTAGAGGAATCAGTCCCACGATAACCTCGGTGAAGGTAAGCACCGACGACCTTCCGGCTTTTCTGTCCGCGCTCAAGAAAAGTTGGGCCACCTTTATGCCGAACATGGATTTGCGGTATGCGTTTATGGACGATTCGTTTTCTAAAATGTACCAAAACGTAAGCCGTATCAAAGCGATTTTTATCTCGTTCGCCGTTTTGGCCATTTTTGTGGCTTGCCTCGGCCTTTTTGCATTATCGGCGTTTATGGCGGAACAACGTCGTAAGGAAATCAGCATACGCCTGGTATTGGGCGCTACGTTTAAAAACGTATACAAGTTGCTCACCTTCGACTTTTTAAAGCTTGTATTTATCGCCATTGTAATCGCTTCCCCCATTGCATGGTATGTCATGACCCGCTGGCTAGAAGATTATGCCTATCGCATTCAAATTACCTGGCAGTTGTTCGGCCTGGGCGCCCTCATTGCCATAACGATCGCCATTTTCACTATAAGCTACCAATCGGTTCGTGCGGCGCTGGCGCAACCGGCAAAAAGCTTACGAACGGAATAATAGGGAATTCATTATTAAAAAAAAACCATGATCAAAAACTATATAAAAATCGCATGGAGGAATCTCCTCAAAAATCCGCAGCAGACTACCATCAATTTGTTGGGGCTTACCATAGGTACGGGAAGCTGTCTATTTATCCTTATCTACGTTTTTGCACAATTGGGCTACGATGCGCACCACGAACAAGCCGATAATATTTACAGGGTTGAAACCATTATCGAAAGAGAGGGTGCAAATTTTGATACCGCTGCCGCCAGTCCCCCCATTGCTTTCGCCATAAAAGAAGACTTTCCCGAAGTAACGGAAGCAACGAGGGTAGTCTTGACCGATGTATTCTTTAGCACGTTGATCCGGGCCTCCAACAGTAATGACGGCTATTACGAACCTCGTGCCTATATTGCAGACTCGACATTTTTTAAGGTTTTTGATTATCGTTTCGTGGAAGGAAGCCCTACAGGTGCGTTGAACGAACCAAATACGGTAGTACTTTCTTCAAAATTGGCCCACAAACTGTTTGGAGAACAACAGGTGCTGGATAAAGAAGTTGTTTGGGGCAGTGGTGAAGACGAACTCGTTTTGACCATAAAAGGAGTGTTCGATGAAACCTACGGAAAATCACATTTAAACCCCAATTACATTGTAAGTATGGGCACGGAGGGCATGGGTACCTTTGTACAGGGATTCGAAAGTTTTGCCACCAACAATTTTGTGTACTCCTATATACAGCTTTCCCCAAATAGCAGTGCAATCGGGTTACAGCAAAAGTTGCCGGAGTTTATAGAAGTTCGGGGGGGGGAAGATCTTGCCGATGCCGGCATGTTGTCCAAGACCCACTTGTTAAAAAATATTGCCGACATTCATTTGTATTCTGAAGGTCGTAAGAACCAACTCCACGAGGTATCGAGTATCAAATTTCTATATTTTCTGTTAAGTCTTGCGTTTTTCATACAATTGGTTGCCTGCGTTAATTTTATTAACCTCAGTACCGCTAGAGCTAGCAAAAGGGCGAAGGAAATTGGCATCCGAAAAGTAGTGGGCGCTGGAAAACGAATGCTTCGTGGGCAATTTTTGGGAGAATCGATTCTCCTTTCCATGACAGCGGTGTTGATCAGTGTACCGTTGACACTTGTACTGTTGCCCTACTTGAACGAACTTACCAATGCCTCCTTAAATTATACCAATGTGCTGCAGTGGAAAATCACGTTATTGCTATTGATCATCGGTTTGCTTACGGGTTTGATCGCAGGTATCTATCCCGCTATATTACTATCGGCGATACATCCTGTAAAAGCATTTAAAAGGACCAATATTCTAGGTTCCGGAAATGGTACCTTACGGAAAGCGCTGGTCGTTTTTCAATTTGTAGTTTCTATAAGCTTGGTCGTCGCCGTAATCATCATCACCCAACAGTTTCGGTTCTCCCAAAACAAAGACCTGGGATACGATAAAGAAAACATGTTGGCGTTGCGCATCGGTACCGATGAGGCATCCAGTAAATTCGATGCGATAAAAGAGTTGTTTTTAAAAATCCCAGGTGTAACCGCTGTATCCAGTGGAAACTATGCGCCATCGGAAAATGTACTGAGCGATAATGGTCTGTATCTCCCTGGCGGAAGTAGGGAACGTTCCACTATTGTAAAACGCAACGGTGTAAGTGAAGACTATTTTAAAACAATGCGTATCCCATTTCTTGCCGGAAGGGATTTTACCGCTAGGGATACGGTAGACCAAATTATCGTGAACAGGGCAACTTTGGAAACCTTTGACATTCCACTGGAAAAAGCGTTGAGCGCACAACTGATACAGAGTTTTGGGGAAGAAACCTTCGAAATGCGAATTATCGGGGTGGTTGAAAATTACCACTACGCTTCTATAAAAGAGGCCATTTCCCCTTTGTTTTTATACAAGGAAAATTCACCCAACTGGTTGTTCCTGAAAACCAAGACTAAAAATTACGGACAACTGTTGGCCGCTTTGGAAACCGAATGGAAAAAATCGGTACAGAACGTTCCCTTTGATTACCGATTTGTAGACCGTGAGATAGCCCAACTCTATGCCGAAGAAAAACGATTGGGTAAAATATCCATCGTTTTTACCCTATTGGCCATTGTCATAAGTTGTTTGGGACTTTTTGGATTGGTATCCTACGTTGCCGAACAAAAGAAAAAAGAAATCGGGATCCGTAAGGTTTTAGGGGCAAGCGTTAATTCGGTAGTACGGCTCCTTACCAAAGACTTTATAAAATTGGTGGTCATCGCACTTTTCATTGCGGTACCGATTGCCTATCTGCTTATGGACCGCTGGCTGCAGGATTATACCTACCGCATCGATATCAAATGGTGGGTATTTGCGTTGGCAGGCGGTTGTGCAATGTTCATTACCCTTTTGACCGTCGGGTTTCAGTCCTTAAAATCAGCAGTCGCAAATCCTATCAAGAGTTTAAAAACCGAGTAAGTACATCATCATCAAATCAATAGCGGAGCCGATGGGCAACGCACCAAAACGAGCATTATGTTTAAAAACTATGTAAAAATCGCCTGGCGCAACCTTTTAAAGAACAAAGGGTATTCGCTGATCAACATTGGAGGGCTGGCCCTAGGAATGGCGGTTACCCTGATCATTGCCCTTTGGGTGACCGAAGAACTGTCGTACAATCGCTATTTCACCAACAAGGACAGGGTGGCGCAAGTGTTCCAATCGCAAACCTTTAACAACCAAACCGGGACCGGGCCATCCATACCGTTGCCTTTGGAACCGGCGCTTAAAGAAGCCTATGGGGATTATTTCAAACATATCGTATTGTCCTCCTGGAACAACCAACAGTATATAAAGTTTGGTGAAAAAAATCTGGCTAGGACCGGTAATTTTATGCAAGACGGTGCGCCGGACCTGTTGGATCTGAACATTTTAAAAGGAGTAAAGGCAGGTTTGGAGGATGTAAACTCCATCATGATCAATCAGTCCACGGCCGAGGCCTTTTTTGGAACAGAAGATCCTATCGGCAAAGTCGTAAAAATCGATAATCAGCATGATATGATGGTTACCGCCGTGTATGAGGATATTCCAGTGAACAATTCTTTTAACGATATGGAGTTTATCATGACCTGGCAACATTACCTGAACAGTAACGAGTGGCTCGAATCGGCACGGGAAAACTGGGGAAACAATTCCTTTCAACTTTTTGTACAGCTAAAGGCCAATACTGACATGGAAAGCCTATCGGCACAGATACGTGATCTAAAAAAAGTGTCCAATGAGGATACCGCCGAATTTAACCCGCAGCTCTTCTTGCATCCCATGAAAGATTGGTATCTCAGGAGTAATTTTGAAAACGGTAAGCAGGTAGGCGGTCGTATCAAATATGTATGGCTATTTGGTATCATCGGTGTTTTTGTATTGCTCATTGCCTGTATCAATTTTATGAACCTCAGTACGGCCCGTTCCGAGAAAAGGGCCAAGGAAGTCGGTATTCGAAAATCCATCGGTTCACAAAAAGGGCAACTGATCTACCAGTTTTTGAGCGAGTCGTTTTTGGTCGTTCTCTTTGCGTTTTTGCTGGCCCTGTTTCTGGTACTGCTCTCGCTCAATGGATTTAATGATCTTTCCCGAAAGGAAATTGCCTTCCCTTGGCGGAGTATCTCGTTTTGGGGCGCCTCGTTATTCTTCATTGTGGTGACCGCTCTGGTCGCTGGTAGTTACCCGGCCTTGTATCTATCATCTTTTCGTCCTGTAGATGTATTGAAAGGCACTTTTAAGGCAGGCAAATATGCCGGGCTGCCCAGAAAAATATTGGTGGTATTGCAGTTTACGGTTTCCGTGGCATTTATCATAGGCACCTTCATTGTCATGCAGCAAATCAATTACGCAAAAAATAGACCAGTGGGGTACGATAAGGAGGGGTTGTTACAAATACCCACTTTTAGCGAGGATTTTACGGGTAAATATGATCTGATGCGTAGCGAGTTCCTAAAATCCGGTGCGGCAATTGAAATGTCGTCTTCCAGTAGCCCTACCACACAAATTTGGTCGAATCGGGGTGGATTTACCTGGGAAGGAAAACCGGATAATTTTCAGGAAGATCTGGCATGGACGGAAGTATCCTCGGAATATGCAAAATCGTTGAACCTTAAAATTGTAGAGGGTCGAGATCTTTCCCGAGAATTTGCGACCGACTCCAATGCGGTATTGATCAATGAAACCGCAAAAAAATATATGGGCCTCGATAATCCGATAGGGGTCTTGATCAAGGACAGCAATGAGGAAAACCCCGATCCTCCATTGAAAATTGTAGGTGTTGTACAGGACATGATTACGCAATCGCCCTACGAACCCGTAAAACAGGGCATCTATGTTTTTGATAAGGAAGGAGAGTCCAGTTACTACAACCTAAGGTTGAACCCGAAAAATAGCGCTTCGGAAAATCTTGCCACCATAGAACGGGTATTCAAGGAACACTTTCCTAAAATCCCCTTTCAATATGACTTTGTTGATGATGAATACGGTGAAAAGTTTGCTTCGGAAGAACGCATCGGAAGCCTTGCGGCAATATTTACGGCATTGGCCATATTTATCAGTTGCTTGGGGCTTTTTGGACTGACCTCTTTCGTAGCTGAACAACGTACTAAGGAAATTGGGGTGCGAAAAGTATTGGGCGCAACGGTTTTCAATGTTTGGAACATGCTTTCCAAAGATTTTTTGAAACTGGTAACCATTTCCTGTTTTATCGCCATTCCCATTTCCTATTACATCATGAACGGTTGGCTGCAGGAGTACCCCTATCGGGTAGTACTGCAATGGTGGATCTTTTTGTTGGCTATCATCGGTGCCTTGGGCATTACCATGCTTACCGTAAGCTTTCAAGCAATTAAGGCCGCAAACGCAAATCCCGTAAAAAGTTTACGTACAGAATAGGCAAATGCAATGGCAACAAAAAACGTTCAAGAATAAGTAATACCGCTTTCGACCATGTTCAGGAACCATATAAAAATCGCCTATAGAAATTTATTGAAAAACAAAAGTTTTTCAATTCTCAATATCACTGGGCTCTCGGTAGGTTTGTGCGTGACGACGCTAATAGCGCTATGGATCAATTTTGAACTCGGTTTCGACGGTTTTCATGAGAATGAAAAAAACCTCTACCAAGTCAACAACCAATATGAAGTGGAGGGGGAAATCGATACCTGGAACAGTACCCCAAAAGTAATGGCAACGGTATTAAAAGCGGATTATCCCGAGATTTCAAGGGTGTCGCGCTACTTTTTTGAAACCCCTTTTCTATTCACCAAAAACGAAAAACGCATCAAGGCTACGGGAACCGCAGTAGATGCCGATTTTTTGAGCATGTTCCGTTTTCCATTGATCGAGGGAAATGTGAAAACCGCCCTATCGGAGGTTAACACGGTGGTATTGACCGAAAAGTTGGCCAAAACCCTTTTTGGGGAAAAAGACGCAATAGGGCAGACCTTGACCATCGATAATTCGGAACTGTTGACCGTAAGCGGTGTTCTGAAGAACTTACCGGACAACACCATGTTCAATTTTGAGTATTTATTGCCATGGTCCTATCTTGAACAAAAAGGTTGGAATGACGATAATTGGAGCAACAACAGTATCGTTACCTATGTACAATTGAAGGATGGGACGAATTTTGGGGCATTCTCCGAAAAGCTGGCATCCCTTAGGGAACGTTATGACCGTTCCTCGCCCGACATCCATACCTTTTTGTATCCGTTTGGCCGCATTCACCTCCACGGTAAGTTTGAAAATGGAAGGGAGGCGGGAGGTCGTATCGATACCATTCGCCTTTTCGGGATCATCGCCGGTATCCTTTTGCTCATTGCCTGTATCAATTTTATGAACCTCAGTACGGCCCAAAGCGAAAAACGGGCAAGGGAAGTCGGGGTACGCAAGGTGGTTGGCGCAAAAAAAGGTACGCTGATAGCCCAGTTTATGGGAGAGTCTATTTTTATTGCGACAATCTCGGCAGTTATTGCCTCCGGTCTGGTCTGGGCCGGTCTGCCTTATTTTAACGAGTTGGTCGGAAGGCCCCTGTCCCTATTGACATTACCCCCTGCCTTCTGGTGGGGAGCGGCAGGTACGGTAGTGCTGACCGGAATCTTGGCTGGTAGCTATCCCGCTATGTATTTGTCAGCGTTTCGACCTTCTGCAGTACTCAAGGGCCATTTCAAAAAAAAATCTAAAAACGACGTATCGCCACGTAGCGTTTTGGTCATTTTTCAATTTGGTATGGCCATTATACTGATCACCGCAACGGTTATCGTACAACAACAAATTAAAAAAGCCCAGACTCGGAATAGCGGATATTCGAAAAACAACTTGTTGTACACCCATATGGAGGGTGATATGGAACAGCATTACACTTTGATCAAGGACGAACTGCTGCGATCCGGGGCGGCGATTTCGGTGACCAAGACCAATGCACCTATAATCGAAAGTCAAAGCAACACTTGGGGAATGTTATGGGACGGAAAAGCGCAGGATGACCACACCATCGTTCATAGGATGATGGCCGACGAAGCGATTATAAGAACAATGGGGTTGGAATTGATGGAAGGTAGGGATTTTGACTTAAGGGAGTACCCTAGTGATTCTTCGGCAGCGATCATTAACCAAAGTGCCGCACGGCTCATGGGGTTCGAAGATCCGATAGGCAAAACGATCAACGATCGGAATCGCGACTGGCACGTCATAGGGCTTGTCAAGGATTTTGTTTTGGACTCGCCCTATCAAAAAATAGAACCTTTGGTCATCCAAGGCGCCGACGGTTGGTTCGATGTTATCAACATGAAACTGAACACCGATCGAAGTACTCGTGAAAATTTGACCATGATCGAAGTGATCCTTAAAAAGTACAACCCGGAATATCCCTTTCAGTACCAATTTGTTGATCGTGCCTATGCGCAAAAATTTGAAGATCAGCAACGAATCGGAAAAATAGCCAGCGCATTTACCCTGTTAACGGTGTTGATCTCTTGTTTGGGGCTTTTCGGACTTGCCAGTTATATGGCCGAAAACAGGACCAAAGAAATCGGGATTCGAAAGGTACTGGGTGCCACGGTAGGGAATATCACTACATTGTTGACCACACAGTTTATGAAATTGGTCGCCATATCTTTTGTCATCGGAGCTCCGATCTCGTGGTACTTTATGTCGAATTGGCTCGAAGGCTTTGCTTACAGGGTTACCATTGCGTGGTGGGTATTTCCATTATCGGGTATCCTAGCGATGGGAATAGCAATGGTTACCATCAGCTTTCAGGCCATAAAAGCGGCGGTTGCCGACCCAACGAACAGTTTAAAAACGGAATAAGCGCAAACAGGTCATCCAATAAGTCCATACTGATCTTGAGAGAGTATTTTACAAAAAAAATAAAACGAAAAATATGCTACTACAATTAAACAATATATTTAAATGGGTCCAACAAGGAGGGGAGCGTGTTTTTCTGTTGAAAGACATTAATTTGGACGTTTCGGAAGGCGAATTTATTTCCATTATGGGACCGTCGGGATCTGGAAAGTCCACTTTACTCAACGTTTTGGGAATGCTCGACGGATTTAATGAGGGCTCGTACACCTTTATGCAAGAACCGGTGCATTCCCTAAAGGAAAAGCACCGTTCCGAATTGTACAAACGCTACATCGGCTTTGTTTTTCAGGCCTATCATCTAATCGATGAACTTACGGTATATGAAAATTTGGAAATGCCACTTTTATATAAGAAAGTGAAGAGCGGGGAACGGAAGGCCTTAGTCGCCGATATGTTGGACCGTTTTCATATCGTTGGTAAAAAAGATCTTTTTCCCAGTCAACTGAGTGGGGGGCAACAGCAATTGGTGGGTGTGGCCCGCGCATTGATCGGAAACCCGAAACTACTTTTGGCGGATGAGCCTACCGGAAATCTGAATTCCCAACAAGGCGAAGAAATCATGGAATTGTTTCAACAATTGAACAACGAGGGCGTAACGATTATACAAGTAACCCATTCCGAGAAAAATGCCGCTTACGGCTCAAGAACTATACACCTTTTAGACGGCAGAAAAATATCCGGATAACACCCCTCACGTAAAAATCACTCGGAACGTATCGGCAAAACCATGCCCGGCCGCATTCCCGTCAGATATTCGTCCCCGATGCGTACACGAACAAGACGCAAAGTGGGGTAGCCCACGGCCGCCGTCATTTTTCGTACCTGTTTGAACTTGCCCTCTTTTAAAACGATCCTTACCCAAGAACTGGGTCGATGTCTACCGATACGCAATGAGGCATCGGCTTCCACAAAACCCAAAGGAGGCTCCAATACACTCGCGTGGCAGGGTTTCGTAAGGTATTTTTTGCCATTGACCCCGATCGTTACGCCCGTCACCAATTGCGCCACCGCGGCACTGGTAATGCTTCCATCCACTTGGGCATAATACTCTTTTTCGATACCGGAACGGTTAACGGTATCGCTCCATTTACCATCGGTGGTCATGAACAACAGCCCTTCCGACTTAGCGTCCAAACGTCCTACCGGCATAATACCTTTCGGAAATGCATGCAGTACGCCAAGAAAGGTTTTGGTACGTTGTTCTTTTGCGTTGTTCGAATGCAATTGGCTCAACATCCCAAAAGGTTTATAAACCTTGTAATAATACTGTTTTGAACCGTTCATGCGGACAAAAATATAAATTTTGGACCGTATCATTGGCTAAACCGCTTCAATCACGTAAAACCGCAAACAAAGATGGATATATTTGTACCCATACCAGTTGCGCCATGAAATTCGATGTACAAGGAAAAACAATATTGCTTACCGGGGCTTCCGATGGTATCGGAAAAGCGTTGGCAATCTTTTTGATCGGGCAAGGTGCCCGGTTGGCCGTCCATTACCACACCAACGGTGCATCGGCCGAATCGATTGTTGCACGCTGCAGCAATGGTTCCGAAACCTTCCGGGCCGACCTTTCCGACGAAAAAGAAGTATCCGATCTTTTCACGAACGTTGTGGCGCGGTTTAAACGGATCGACACCATGGTATTGAATGCCGGGGTATTTCTACCGCATAGCGTGAACGGCGGCACGGTGGAATGGTTTCAAACATGGAAACGCACGATGGCCGTCAACCTGAATGCGGTGGGATTGCTGACCAAACTGGGTATCGATCATTTTAAAACGCTCGGGAGAGGGCGATTGATATACCTGGGCAGCCGCGCGGTGTTTCGGGGAGAGACCGAAGCGTATTTGGCCTACGCAGCCTCAAAAGGCGGAATAACCGCTTTGGCGCGAAGTGTCGCCAGATCTTTCGGAAAAGACGGAATCGTTGCCATGGTATTGGCTCCCGGCTTTACCCGGACGGCAATGGCGGAAGCTTTCATCGCCGATCATGGAGAAGAAACGCTGCTGAACGAAATCGCTTTGAAAGAGTTGACCGAACCGGAAGATCTGGCCCCCTTATTGTGCCTGATGTGCAGTGGTGCCATGGACCATGCCACAGGGGCCACCATAGATATGAATGCCGGAAGTCATATCCGATGACCGAAAAGGGAGAACGATCTCAACTTCGGACCCGTTTTTGCCATTTAGCATACCATTTCAAAGTTAAAATGGTATTACATGATCTTGATTCCCGCCTTTCTAAAATCGCCCAGTCGGGCGTCCGAAGGCTCCAATTCCGTTATCATTGTAGAAATATCCTTTAGTTCACAAGTTTTGTAGCGATTTTGAGAATTTAGTTTTTCCGAAATCGTGAGCAGCACCGGGTTTTTAGCGGCCTGTACGATCGCCATTTTCACCTGTACACTTTCCCAATCGAACTCGGTGAGCCCGTACACCGCATCAACATATCCTGTACCGATAAAACCATAGTCGACCCGTACCTTGGAAAGGTTGTGTATTGCATGTCCACCGGAGGCTATCTGCGATTCCTTGGCCATGGTACCCCCTAACAAAACGACCTCCAGTTTGGGTTTTTTACATAGCTCCATGGCTACGGGGAGACTTAAGGTAAAACAGGTAAGGCTCAAATTTGCCGGTATTGTTCTGGCCAGTTCCAAACAAGTGGTTCCCCCATGTATCAAGATAACGCTACCGTTCTTCAGAAGTTTGCATGCCTTTTCCGCAATCCTTGTTTTTTTTGCAATGGCATAAATTTCTTTGTTCTGAACGTTTGTATTGGAATACCCTAAGCTGACCGCTCCACCGTGTACTTTTCGAAGCAGCTTGTCGGCATCCAGCTTTATGACGTCCCTTCTTACCGTGTCAACGGAAACGTTCAAAACCTCGGATATATCGGTCAACAATACCCTGTTATGAAGGGCTACTTCGTTTAAAATAATGCGGTGTCGTTCCTCTTTAAGCATAGATGAAAAATAATGGCCGTGAATGGCAAATGTAAAAGAATTATGGTTTTAAGATATAATTATATGCTAGTATTTCGAATTTATGCATTTAAAAATTGCAAAAAATTGCAAGATTTAGAATTTTTATTACTTTTACTGGAAAGGAATCAAGGGATGATACACTTGCTTGATTCTACTAACAAACTCAGAACCTTATGAAAAAAAGCTATTTTGAAAATCAAAAAAAGGCTTCAAAACCATTATTTTTATTGGTTTTTCTGTACTCAGCCTTTCTGTTTGGACAGGAAAAGGAATATTCTTTTTCCGGGGTGACCACTGATAACGGCGATCAATCGCTATTGCCAGGAGTTGCTGTTTTTATCGACAATACCACGTATGGCGGGGTTTCCGACTTCGATGGTAATTATGCCTTTAAAGCCACCCTTGAGCCGGGAACTTACACCTTAACATCAAGTTATTTGGGGTATGCCACTAAAAGAACCGCTATTACCATCGGTGCATCAGATGAAATTGTTACCGACATTGGACTGAACGAAGATCTATTGAGTTTGGACGAGGTGGTCGTAACCGGAACCACGGTGGGGGTGAATAAAAGAACCCTCGGAAATGCCATATCCTCCGTTAAGTCCGAAGATTTGGTCAATAACGGTGCCACGGCAGTGGACCAAGCCATTTCCGGTAAAGTGACCGGGGCTTTGGTACAACAGAACTCAGGTGATCCCGCTGGTGGAATCAGCATACGGCTCAGGGGGCCAAGTACCGTATTGGGAAGCTCCGACCCGCTCTACATCGTTGATGGAATCATTTTCAGCAATTCCAGTAACCAATTGATCGATCTCGGTGGAAATGCCCAAAACCGTTTGGCCGATCTGAATCCGAACGATATCGAACGTATCGAAATCATAAAAGGTGCGGCGGCCGCTGCAATTTATGGATCGCGTGCAAGTAACGGGGTAGTGCAAATCTTTACCAAAAAAGGAAAATCTGGAAAACCGCGTTTTAACTTCGCCACCAATGTAAAGGTTAACGAGCTTCGTAAAAAAATCGATTACAATACCGTACCGCTCGCTTGGGAGGATCCTTTTGACCGAGAAAATCTCGCTACCGTTCCCGTTACACGGTTCGATTATCAAGACGAATTTTTTGGTTCGGGCTTTGGTGTTGAAAACTACTTATCGATGAACGGAGGGAACGAAAACACCTCCTATTTCCTTTCCGCTTCCCATTTAGAGAACGAGGGAATCATCAGAAATACCGATTTCCAACGCATCGGATTCAAAGCGAACCTTACCCAAAAAGCGTCGGACTGGTTAACGGTGAAAGCTGGGCTTAACTATGTTAGGAGTCAGAGCTCCGATATACCGAACGGGGGTATCAACTCTGCTTACGGAGCAATTACCGGATTTATCTTTAGTGATAACTCGGTAAATCCCTTTCCGAATGCATCGGGAGTCTACCCCGTTACCTCATTACTGGTTCCCAGAACCAACCCTATTGAAGCGGTAGATCGTTTCGATTTTGGACAAAAAGTAAACCGGTTCATAGGAAGTTTGGCATTGGATGCCAAGATTACCGATAAACTGTCCGCCAATTATACTTTGGGGCTAGATTATTTCAATCAGTCCGGGACAGCGTTTATCCCCATTAACAACACCTCCCCGAACGGCAATGGTTTGGCAAGAAGGTCCGACATCAATAACTTCCAGTACAACAGCGATTTGAATTTTTCATACAACACGGATATCAGCGATGCCATTAGCTCTACCACCACGCTGGGCGGTTCATGGCAGTACGAGGAATTTGACCGAATCGCCACCAGTGCCGACGGGTTGCCACCGATCGTACAGATTTCGGAAAGCGGTAGTATTGTGGCACAGGGAGATCGCCGGTCCCAAATCTCCTATTGGGGTTCCTTTTTGCAACAGTCCTTTAGTTATAACGATAAATTGTATATCAATGGGGCCGTGCGCTTAGATGGTGCCTCTACCTTTGGTGAGGACCAACGCAACCAGTTGTACGCCAAAGCGAGTCTTTCCTATATTTTATCGGAAGAGGCATTTTGGGAAGATACCTTTGGTAGTTTTTTCAACACCTTTAAATTACGGGGGTCTTGGGGCCAAGCAGGAAATTTGACCGCCTTATCCGCATTTCAACGCTTTACACTATACGATCCTTCAGCGATCAATGGTACCCCGACCTTGATTCCCAGTAGCCAACAGGGTAACTTGGATGTGGCCCCGGAACGACAGGAAGAAATCGAATTTGGTATCGATGCCGGTTTTTTCAATAATCGTTTGGGAGTAGAGTTTACCTATTACAAACAAGATGTAACCGATTTATTGCTCCCTCGGGAATTGGCCTCTTCTACGGGCTTTAGCACTAGAATAGAAAATGTGGGCAACTTGGAAAACAAAGGTTTGGAACTGTTGCTCAAAGGTGCTCCGATCAAATCGAACGATTTTTCTTGGGACGTTACCGCCACTTACTCTAAAAACGAAAATTTAGTGACCAGTGTCGCGGGCGGTGGGCAACTCTCCCTAGGAGGAAGTTTTTCTACCAGTTTTGTGATCGAGGACCAGCCTCTGGGCGTTTTTTACAGACAGTTTTATGCAAGGGAGGCCGATGGCAGTATTGCCTTGGATGATGACGGATATCCTTTTGCCGGTACTACGGAAGATGGGGAAAGTTCAAAGGTTATCGGAGACCCAAACCCGGAATGGTTCGGTTCATTGATCAATGAATTTCGCTACAAGAACTTGGCACTGCGCGTACAGCTTGATGCGGTACAGGGTTTCGATGTTTTTAATTGGAACAGACGTTTATTGGACAACGTTATCTTTGGAGGGGGATCCAATGTGGGTGAAGAATTAGCAGGCAATCGCCCAAAAGGTTTTGGCGGGGCCCAAGCAGGGATTTTTGAAGAATTCGTAGAGGATGGTTCGTTTGTTAAACTAAGGGAATTGTCCTTGAGCTATACCATCGACGAACCGTTTAAAGGCGTGGATAACGTAAAGCTGAGTCTCATTGGCCGTAATCTTGTTTCATGGGACGATTACAGTGGTTGGGATCCGGAAATCAACACTGCGGGACAAAGTAATGGTGTTCGTGGTTTCGATTTTGCCGGTGTTCCCATTCCAAGAACCTTTCAGGTAGGATTAAACTTTAATTTCTAAAAACGTAAAAGATGAACACATATATCACTACTAAAATAGGTTTTGTATTGCTCGTGCTCCTAACGCTTGGCGCCTGTGAAACCGATTTTGACAATCCCAATGCCGCAACCGACGAGCAAGTGTTTTCTTCTCGGGAAGGAATTTTGGCAGCAGCTGCCGGAATGCAGCAACAGTATTCCACTACTGGATTACGCTTTATCGTGGAAACTCCCGCGGTAACAACAAGAGAGGCGGGAATAACGACTACATTCCAAAACATGATCGAATTGGAAGATGGTGGAACGCCGCTTCCCAACTTTAACTCCAATGTGCAGGGGCTTTGGTCGAATTTACTCCGCATCATTAGCGTTTCGGAAAACATTGAGAACAACGTGGCTTCCATACCGCTTGAGGCCGGTACGCAAAGTGGACTTTTGGCCCATGCCAAATTGTTTAAAGCATTGGCGATAGGAGGGATGGCCATGAATTATGAGCAGGTAGTATTAGAGACCAATAATGATAACAATGCCGCCTTTGTAACCAGGGATGGCGCCTTTGATGCCGCTTTAGGGTTCTTATCCGAAGCAAAGGCCGCGATAATGGCGACTCCACCATCGGAAGAATTCACCAATGTGGTAACCTTGGGAAATATCGACCTTTTGAATACCATCAACGCCATGTTGGCGAGATACAATTTAATAAGGGGAAATTATGATGCCGCTATCGCTAATGCATCGGAAGTAGATCAGGCATCGACCTCTACTTTCGTTTATGACACCCAAAACTTAAATCCCGTTTGGAACAGGGTATTTTTGAACGATGCACCAAATTTCAAACCGCGTGATAATTTTGGGCTTCCAACAGAACTGGCCCTCGATGCAGCGGACGGTAGAATAGCCTTTTACCTGGTTCCCTTGGAGGAGACCAATCAAAATGGGCTTCCTATAGAAGACCTCGCCGGTTTTTTTAATGTGAATACAGGCCCTATACCGGCATACATACCGGATGAAATGAACCTGATTATTGCCGAAGCCCATCTCAGAAAGGGGACTCCGGACATTGCCGCCGCAATCGAGGCCATCAACCTGGTCAGGACCGATACGGACGATCCATTAGGAGTAAATGCAGCGTTGGCGGATTATAGTGGCGATACCTCGGTAGCGGCCCTATTGGACGAGGTATATATCAACAGAAGGGCAGAACTTTTCCTTTCCGGCTTGAGCCTTGAGGATAGTAGACGTTTTGGAAGACCGGAACCTAGCGGGGAAATCAAAAATTTTGAAGAGGAGAGAAATCGAAACTTTTATCCCTATCCCGATCTGGAACGGAACAGCAATCCGAATACACCGGAGGATCCCGCTATTTAAGAAATATTGTTTGAGTTAGTTGTAAAGACCCGCAATTTTAAGAGGTTGCGGGTCTTTTTTATAAACCTTCCCAAGGTCGACCTTTCTCGGACGACCTAAACCAAAAAACATAGATTTCTCCGTACAGGACTCGTGGAATTCCAATGCGCAAGAGTGGATAAAGCTTATTGATGGACAAAAAATCGGTTCAAGAACATTCACGAACAAGGCCATTATGGAGCTATTACAAAACCTACCTGGCAAGAGGGTCCTCGATATGGGATGTGGCGAAGGATGGTTGACCAGAAGTCTTACCAAAATGGGGAAGACGGCCATCGGTGTCGATGCTACGGAAACCCTACTGGCAAATGCGCGCACAAAAGGATCGGAAACCTTTCTGAACCTGTCCTATGAGGACATTGGCAAGGGCAAGGCCATTATCGGGGCGCCTTTTGATCTAGCAGTTTTTAATTTTAGTATTTACCAAAAAGACGGGCTCGATGTATTGTTGCGGAACGTTAAACGCGCATTGAACGGTAAAGGAAAGATCATCATACAAACCCTTCACCCAATGCTACTTTTAAATCTTGGTTTGGCCTATGAAAGTCAGCTCATGCACGATTCTTGGGCGGGGCTACCCGGTAATTTCGTAAATGGGCATAGTTGGTACGCGCGTACCTTTGAGGGCTGGTCGCACACGATCGCGGCCGCTGGCATGCAAATTATCCGCATGCACGAGGTGAACGATACCTCACAAAAACCGGTTTCCTTAATTTTGGAAATTGGTTGATAAACAGTGCCTTGATATCTTATTTTCTCGAATTCCCATTTTTACAGTGGTCTTTCACTGGTGCCACGACTGCTGTAGACACCGCTACACTATCATTTCAATAAAAAGAAAAACCTAGGAAGATTCTGTCAACCCGGTGCCCATAATTCGTTATTTTTGGATAGGTCGTTATTCCGAAACGTAAAAGCGCCAACATGTCCAAGAAAAACCGCTACATCGATTTACACTGTCACCCGGCTTTAAAGCCCTTTGGGAAAAGTTTTGATTCCTCCAAGACCCGAAAACGGAACAGCCCCAACCGAATGCGTAAAAATAGTATCTATCACCGTAAGGGCGTAACGCCTTTGCGAAAGAAGATCAATAACCTATTGACGCTTACAAAGTTCACACAGGCCGATTTGACCTCGGTACATCGAGGGGAATTGCGAATACTTGTGGTATCGCTTTATCCTTTGGAGAAAAAAATGGTCATGGACCGAGATGGGGTAAGTGGTTTTGGAAAATTGCTCCGGAATTTGACTACCGGTATCGGCTTAAAACGTATCGAGCATCTCCAAAAAATGAAGGACTATTTTACCGACCTTGAGGACGAATACCATTTTTACGAAGCTTTGGACAACATCCCCGTCACCGTTGACCGTAAAAAAGTACGATACAAAATGGTTTCCGCTTTCAAAGAGATCGAGGAATGGGAAGAAGATGACATCCCTACCGTTTTTATTATTATCAGTATAGAAGGGTGTCATGTATTTAACACCGGACTGCAACTTGCAGGAAGGGAAAAGGCCGATCCGGTGGAGGTACTCGCAAATATCGAAAAGGTGAAAAAATGGCGGTATCCACCTTTTTTTGTCGGACTTGCCCATCATTTCGAAAATGAGTTGTGCGGCCATGCCAAAAGTATGGGAGGTCTCGTTGCCAGCGTATTGAAGCAAAAAGTGGATGAAACCAAGGGCATTACCCCGTTGGGGACAAAAGTAATCGATGCCCTATTGGAAACCGACCGAGGTCCCCAGATCTTCATCGATTTAAAGCATATGAACGTTACGTCTCGGTATGCGTATTATGAATATATAAAAGAACGCTACAACAGTTCCATTCCCTTTATCGTAAGCCATGGGGCCGTGAACGGAATCAACAACCCGATCGACAACAACCGGGTAGACCCAAGTTTTAATGACGCTACCATTAATTTTTATGATGACGAGGTTTTTCGGATCGCCCGTTCGGGCGGTATTTTCGGGATTCAACTTGACGAACGCAGAATAGCCCATAAAAAGGTCATGGGCCTTTTGGCGGGCCGTAACAAAAGTGCCAAACTGATATGGTTACAGATCGAACATATGGCGACCTATTTGGATCTATTGGGGCTCGATGCCTGGAACATACAGTGCCTGGGCACCGATTTTGACGGCATTATCGATCCGCTACCGGGATTCTGGACCGCAAAGGACTTGGATAAACTCCCTAAGTTTTTGGAAGATCATGCCAACGATTTCTTAAGTAGTGAACGCGGTTTGCAGTTGAAACCAAAAAATAAGCTGACAGCAAAAAAAATCGTAGCTAAATTTATGTTCGATAATGCGCAAACGTTCCTGAAAAAACACTTTTGATAAAAATCCCTTTTTTCCGTCCGGCCAATCACTATTTGTTTTGTTCGATAAACGCGATAACCTTGTTTGCGAACAAATTTGGTTCCGTAAACATGGGCCCGTGTCCGGATTCCTGAAAAATCATCAATTCCTTTACCTCGGAACCGAAAGTATTGAACGCCTCCTCCGCATATACAGGAGGCACCACCATATCATGCTCGCCCCAAAGCACCAAGGAGGGAATGGTAATCTCGTTCAATCGGTCCGAGAAAGATAGGTTTTCAAATATCCCTTGGTCGTCCACCAATATGGAAGCGGTCTGCGCCCCGCTCCAAACAGTGGTGAGCGGATTGTTCTTAAATAGTCCCGTTACCGTCAATTCCCCCAAAATGTCGTCGTCGATACTTTTGATAACGTCATCTTCCTCCAGTTTTCCTTCGGCCACGAAGGCTGCTCTATTCATGGTATAAAAATCATCGATTTCAAAGCGAAGGGTATCTATGGCGTTGATTTTTTCTTGCACACCTTCCCAATAACCGACCGTATTTCCAAGTCGAATTTGCTCGTCCGCAACGCGCCGAAAATTTTTGGGATACTCGGTGTAGATGCCCTTGGCATTATGCGCTCCGGCCACGTCGATCCATCCTTCAAAAGCATCCTGATTTTCTAGGAGCACGGCGGTTCCGAGCGTACCTCCCCAACTATGGCCCATTAGAAAAAACTTGGAATCATCTCCATATTTGTACCGTATCGTTTTTACCAAAGCCATCACATCTTCCGCCATAAGGTCTACCGAAATATCCTCCTCGGAATAGTTTCCTTGGGACATTCCTGATCCGCGTTGATCAAAATAGACCACACTGCATACTTTTTCGATTTCGCTCCTTATCGTTCCGGCCCTATAGACAAGGCCATCGCCACCCGGTCCTCCATGTAGGATAATCAAGAACACGCTTTCCGAGGCGTTTCCGTAAAGATGCGCGGGCATGTCGGCGCCTTTATGCCGTACATATAAGGTATCGCTAAGGTCGTCCAAATCGTCCTGAGAACAGGAAGTCAAAAGCATAGGAAGGAAAAGAATCGGCAAGCAAAGCTTGGGAAGTATGGTTGTATTCATAATTATGGCTTCTTTTTAAATTTAAAACGGTATCCGTACTCGATGGCGATTGCCGGTAAAAAATCGGCATTATAAGGGGTCCTTATCGAGTAGGTAATATTCAAATACCTTCCGCTAAGCTTTTTGTTGTCCCTTCGTTTCCCGAGCCCAAAGGAAATACTGGGGGCATAATAGCTGCGCCCGGGCAAAAATACTTTTCTTACATCATCGCCATTTACTTCATAAGTGTCCGGTAAAAAGGAACGATAATACCCTAACGGATTAACCTGTACCTGTAGTTGTTTCCCTTTGGTGTTGGTTCTCCTCCATGTAATCCCATAGTTGGTGAACACTCCGAATTCGGCTCGGGGATCCCAGCTGAAACCTAAGGTACCATTTGCCAACCATTGTTTTGTAATTATTTTGGTTCTCCGTTTTTTTTCTTTGGTTCGGGTTTTTTGTTGGAGTAGATATTCCGCACCAAGGGCTAGGCCCGGATTCCAATAAAAATTACCAAAATAACCGGCCCTAAACTCGGTGCGTTCTAAAAAGGGTGTAGCAAGGGTATCACGAACAGTAGCTGCGCGTTGGGAGTAGAGCGTTCCAGCAAATAGAGATAAGCAGAACAGTAGTTGTTTTGGCATAACACTTGGTTTGTGCCAAGAAAAATAATCGGAAAAAAAGGAACTATCTTACGGATTATGATATCCTTAATGCTTTTTTATGACTTTTTAAGATTGTACCCGCGCCTACGCATTGTTCGGAACCATATAAACCGGCCGTAGTGCCCTTATGCAGCCATTATTGGAAATTATGGACAACTAAAGTTTCAAAATATGATCTCGGCGGTAAACGACAGCGCTTAAACGAATTCAATTCCCGCATGGAAACACTTTTGTATCAAGAAACAGCTTTCACGTTTTATCGCGAACTATGGGGGCATGCCATTTCAAAGTTAAAATGGTAGTGCCTATTGGGAGATTTGGTATCTTCAAGTAAAATTAACAGGTGGAAACTATCCGAAGTAGAAAGTTGAAGCAAAAGGGATGCCTGATTCTCCTTTTACTCCTTGCAGTTACCAGTTCCGGACAGGAGTCGTCGGCCCCGGAACGATACCACTACGAAAAAGGCGACGGTAACGGCATAGGTAAATGGTATATGGGTAGGGAAATCGCCCATGTAATGGGATTTCAGGGCATCGGTTGGCTGGAACGACCGGAACGGGAGCGTGAAGAACATACCGAACAATTATTGGAGTATATGGAAATACGGCCGGAAGATCATATTGCCGATATCGGTGCGGGTTCCGGTTATCACGTGTTCAAGATCGCTGCCTTGGCAAAGAAGGGAACCGTTTTTGCAGTGGATATCCAAGACGAAATGTTGGTAGCCCTACGCGAAAAGAAAACGGCGGGCGCCTTTAGAAACGTTTCTGTGCTAAAAGGGGCCGAAAAGGCGGTACAGCTTTCGGAAAATTCGGTAGATAAGGTACTAATGGTCGATGTTTACCATGAATTTGCATTTCCGTTTGAGATGGTCGCTTCCATAAAGCGGGCATTGCGACCCGAAGGAAAACTTTATCTGATCGAATACCGCGGAGAAGACGATTCGGTACCGATCAAAAAACTTCATAAAATGACCGAGGAACAGGCTACAAGGGAAATGGAGGCCGCAGGTTTTGAACTCTTGAAAAACCATGATGGATTGCCTTGGCAGCATTGTATGGTGTTCGGTGTAAAACAAGAATAAAATACGAATCCAAGATGAAACTTATCGAGAAAAACTGGGTGACGGCCGGCTATCGGTCCTTTTCTTTGGAAGGCCCTAATGGCTTGATCATAGAACGTTTGTCCCGAACAACGGGTAAAAACAAGTCTTCCTTTTACCACTTTTTTGCCGATGTCACCATTTTTACGGATGTATTGTTGGACTTTCATCTCAAACAAGTTGCCCTATTAGCGGAGAAAGAATCGAAATGTCGGAACCTAGAGGAATTCATTTCCATTCTTACGGAACATCGAACAGATTTATTGTTCAACAGGCAATTACGCATATACAGGTCCAATACCTCCTTTGAATCCTGCTTTTCTAAATCCTATGAGATCGCATTGCCCTCCATGCTTCCGATTTGGGCGTTGGTCATCGGTTTAACGGAAAACTCCCGTTTGGCCGAAATGGTGCTTCGTCTTAGCATAGAGAACTTCTATCTACAAATAACGCCCGAAAACTTAAACCCAGAATGGTTGTATGCCTATTTCGATTCGATTAAAAAAATGGTGGAAGGTTTTAAACAAGGTAGCATGACACCTCGTTTGGACGGTAGCGTCTAAAATTCAAGACGGCTTTTGAGTAATCTTGTGACATCATTTAAAATACAAGTAGTATGACACAAGTAATGAAAGCTTTTGGCAACAAACTGACTACCAAAAAATTCCACAAACTTTGGCTAAAGGTTACCGCAATAATAGTCGGTAGTTTTGGTCCTATATTCTTCCTGGGAACAATGCCCGAGTTTTCTATGGCAGCAAGTTGGACCATGGATCTTTTGAGCTGGCCCGTAGACGGAAAACAAGATTTTTTGGACCCGACTACCCGCTTTCTTTCCGCACTCACCGGTGGCTTTTTATTCGGATGGGGGATTATGATATGGTATTTATCCGTTTGGGTCTATGACAAGGCCCCGGAACCTGTTCGGAAAAGTGTTGTTGTCGGTATTTTGGCCTGGTTCGTTTTGGACAGTGCCGGTTCCATCGCTTCCGGGAATACCAGTAACCTGTTTTTTAATAGCTTCATTGCGTGCCTGGCCATAGGCCCTTTATGGAGCAAGACGCATGTTC
Organism: uncultured Flavobacteriaceae bacterium; assembly: GCA_947500445.1. Lineage (GTDB taxonomy): Bacteria > Bacteroidota > Bacteroidia > Flavobacteriales > Flavobacteriaceae > Pelagihabitans. Next base: position 136,753 of record CANMSB010000006.1, read on the forward strand.
GGGACTGAAGGCGTATCAAAAATTTCAAATAAGGGGATTCCGCTTTTTTACTATTTTTTTCCGGGAAATCGGGCGCTACTTTTCTTTTAAGAATAGTTATCTTGCGGATAGGCTAAAAAACTAAAAAACACCTCCAATGTCAGGTTCTATATCAACTATAAAAAACAGTAGAAACCAAATCTACCTTCGTTGTTTTTTTGCACTTTCTTTGTCCATATTCTTTTATTCTTGTAAAGAACGGTCAACGGACGGTGTTGAAAGCAAGCCCGACGATACTCCTTTGGTAGCATACGATGAAGTGCCTTCCCTATTACCTATTGAACGGCTAAAATTACCGGAAGGTTTTAAAATAGAAGTCTATGCCGACAGTATCGAGGGGGCACGGTCTATGGCCATGGGCGACAACGGAACCTTGTTTGTGGGTACCCGAAATGAAAATAAGGTATACGCCATACAAGACCGGGACAAGGACTTTAGGGCGGATAAGGTGGTTGTGGTCGATACGGGACTCTATGCGCCCAATGGCATTGCCTATAAAAACGGCGCCCTATACGTTGCCGAAGTCAACCGCTTATTGCGTTACGATTCCATCGAGTCCCGTTTGGGACAATTTCCACCTGCACCAGAGGTACTTTACGATGATTATCCCGATGCATTTCATCATGGATGGAAATATATTGCCTTTGGCCCTGACGATAAGCTTTATGTTCCGGTAGGAGCGCCCTGCAACATTTGTGATTCCACGGCCAAGGATGAACGATTCGCGACCATTACCAGAATGGATAGCAATGGTAAAAACCGGGAAATTTATGCCAATGGGGTCCGCAATTCTGTCGGATTCACCTGGCACCCGAAAACAAAGGAATTTTATTTTACGGATAACGGACGCGACATGTTGGGCGATGATACCCCACCTTGTGAGCTTAATAGAGCGACCGAAGCGGGACAACACTTTGGGTATCCGTTTTGCCATGGCGGCACTGTAAAAGATCCCGAATTTGGCGATCAACGGCCATGTTCTGATTTTAAGGCGCCTTTTCAGGCCTTGGGGGCACATGTAGCGCCCTTAGCGGTCAAATTTTATACGGGCGGTATGTTTCCCGAAAAGTATAAGGATTATGCTTTTATTGCGGAACATGGCTCATGGAACCGTTCCAAAAAGGTAGGATACAAAATTAGCTTGGTCCAACTTGTCGATAACAAGGCGGTGGCGTATGAAACCTTTTTGGACGGATGGCTGGACGAAAGCGAGCAAGAAGCCTTTGGAAGACCAGTAGACCTTTTATTCCTGGAAGATGGGTCTCTCTTGATTTCCGATGATCATGGAGATGCCATTTACAGGGTAACCTATACCGCTCCCGCAGTGGCCGTTCGCTGACCCAAAAACGTACTTTTGCATTGGTCACAAGCGTTGGTTAAAACGGTGCATTTTAGTGCAGGACTTCCTATCGAATACCTAGAGCTACAAACCTTCAACAACTTGGCAATCGTACAAAACAGTCTGCAATTTTTGTGGACAAAACAATACCGTCAACTGTTTACGGCTACTTCATTACCAATTGTTGAAAAAGGATGAAGTTCTTTTCCAATAAACGTATTCCTGTGAAATGTATCGTGGTTTAGTTTCGATTGCGCCAACACATCAAAATTGAAGGTTATTGCATCGCTTTCGCAAAAAAACCTTGCTTCTTTGATATAATACCATAAGGTATTTAGGTTATTTTAAAAAAAGTAGCTGTTTGCGACATCCAAAACACTTTAATTTTTCGTACAATAGCTCGTAACTATAGATATAAATCGCTTTTTTTGCCGAATGATTTTCTTTCGCCTTTTTTTACGGACTTTCGCCATCCTCTTCATTGCACTGATCGGTGTACCGAACGCACTTCATGCGCAACAGCAAACCTATAAGGGACCTTACAAAATAGGGAAGTATCAAGGGGATGCCACCTACGAATACTTGTTGAAAGATGGGGATACGATATTCGATGGTGCGTTTCAGGTTCAAAAATCGGACCTAGAAGCGTTATTGGAAAAGGAAGACTCCTCTTTTGGTTTTTTTGGTGCCTTTAAAAATGGGTATGCATCCGACACCTGGCAATTTCGGTTCGGTTCGTTCCGTTCCGGAAGCGAATCCGAGGTCGTCAATTATCAATATCGTGTCAACATCAACGGATTGGAAGAAGAAATCGTAGGGAAAATGGTTTCGGGAAAACCCAATGGCCCTTGGACGATTACGGTTAACCGTATTGAAAATTCAAAAGTGGCCCAAACCGCTTTTAAAAGTAAAATCGACTTTGAAAATGGCATTTCTACCGGAAGTTTCCGGGTCGAGAACGAACAACTGGCGTTGGTAGGACGCTTTCTTAGAAATGGGATGGCGCATGACGAATGGACCATTTATGGAAGCGGTGATGACGAAAATGAAGAAAATTGGTTTTTTAAAGAAGGAATACTGGAAAGTGTCCGTTTTAAGGACGCCAATGGAATGGAAAGAGTGCTGCGTTTTGATGGAAATAAAAACGTAACGCTAAAAGTGCTTCCACTGGACAAAGGATACCTTAACGTACTTGAAGTGATGGCACCAACTGCGGACTCTACCGTTTTGGCAAAAAGCGGGCTACCGGGACTATTACTTCAAAACAGTGGGTTCTACCGTCGTGTGGACACGATACTGCGTACCTTGGGAACGACTGATTTTTATCCGAAATGGTATGCGAAATTGCCGTATTACGGGTTAACGGAGGTTGAAGAGAAAATGTTGGCAGCCATTAAAGAGCGCTCCATAGCGGCAAAGACAATAAGTGATCGATTGCTCAACGATTCCCGTGTAATCCTTTTAAAACGTTCCGATGACGCCGTTGACTATGATTTTGCGGTAGTAAGGGCAATTTCCGAGCATTGGCTTCCCGCGCTGGACCAATTGCGTCACTATCAAGAACAGGGCGTTGTAGGCTTTATGGAAAGAAAACGACTGCTCGCGGCCTTGTTTCCCTCCGATCCACCTTCCGTCCCCATAAACATTAGTGCCTATCGGGATAGTAGCGCTACCAAAACTACTTTTGCACTGGGCGCCAAAACGGGTTATACGGGTACTGTAGCCACCTTGTCCGAATTGGATCCGATGTCGCGCTATGCCTTGGAGAGTTTGCGCACCATCGACGACCGAATCCGAAAAAAACTGGGCCGGGACGATAATCGGGACGCGCTCCAGGATGTAGAGGCGGAACTGGTCGATTGGAACGAGAAAATACAACGGTATATCGATTCGCTGGGCAATCGACCACCAAAAGAGCACCGAAAGGCGCTTGCGGCAATACAGGAATTCGGGGACAAACAGCTTTCCGATTATGTGGCGCTGACCGATTCTGAAAATAAACAAGCGACCGCCAGAAGCTTGGCCGTGTGCTTTAAAAAACTCTACCGATTGAGCAGAGAAGTAGGTTTGCTAGAACAACGATCGGATAGCATCAAAAAACATTACTCTGACGGGGTATGGAATCCTTTTGTGGCCGTGGTCATGGAAGAAAACGTTAAAAAGCGTATTACCAGTGCCTATAACAACGTATTGACCCCCCACTTTCTAGACCGCGTACAAAACGGTTTGGACTGCGAAAGGCTGCCGAAGCTCTTGCTTTTGATGGAGCGCACCTATCAACGGATGTTCGCCCTGCGGGACGAGGATACCAAAAAGTTGGAACGTAAACTAAGGAGAGCGGATGATGCCTTGGAAGTACTGCGACTGTTCAATATCGAAAACCCGGTAATCGAGAAATAGCCTATGAGACCAAAACATCCCTCAAAGACTGCACGGCTATTTTTCCTGATCGTACTTGGCACCTTTTTTATATCGGTAGCCCAGGAAACAGAAAAGCAAGAATTGCCTCTGGAATCGAAATATAAAGACCCTTCGACCAGGGTATGGTTCAACACCTATGGGAACATTCGGATCTCCAAAAGACTTTTTTGGGACGCACAAACCCACTTTAGGTTTCAAGAAACGGGTAGTACGCCCTATATGGGACAGATTGCCCAAATTTACAACCGGCATGCCATTGGATACATCTATTCCAAAAAATTCAATGCGAGTTTGGGTGGAGTAGTGCGGATCAATTTCAATACTGACCCGGAATCTCCAGATCGGAACGTGGTACCGGAATGGCGGATATGGCACCAGTATCAGTTCGCACTGCCATTGGGAAGTTGTATGATATACCATAGATTGCGTATCGAACATCGGTGGACACAATCGTTTGTGGAAAATTCCGATTATATTTTCAGAAATCGATGGCGCTATATGTTTCGCATGAAGGTGCCGCTGAACAACCATAAGTTAAAGCCAAAAACCTTTTATGTGTCCCCGGAAGCAGAGCTGATCATGCAAAGCGGAAAAGCGGTAGTGGCCAGTCCTATGGAAGACCTCCGTTTGACCACTACATTAGGGTACATTGCCACCCCGCGTTTATCGTTCGCCGCTGGAATGATGTATTCCCAAGGACAACAGCTGGAAAACGGTGGCATATACAAGCAAAGTTGGACCATGCGCTTTCACATGTACTTTTCGCCGGACTTTAGAAAGGTTAAAAATAAGCTTCCCGAAATCCATTTTGATGATTGATTCGTAAATACCCATGTCAAACATGCAATTCTGATGAAGTCGAAGAAATTTATCCCTTATCTTTTGTTGGCCCTTATGACCGGTATCGCGCTTTGGTACCGTCACCAGACGATAGATTTGAACAAACAGCTTGCCACCACCAATACACAACATACCGAGGTGACGGAACAATTGAACCAATACCAAGAATTGGTGGATATCGATTCGCTATTGGTCGCCGGAGCCTATGATGATGCCGTTGCATCCTACGAAAAAACCTTACAAGGTACCGAAAACAAGATGGCCGTTTCATTGCGTATTGCCTTGGCCGAAAAGCTTCGGAATACCGAAAGCAAAAGCCATTTCGTGTCCAGCGCCATGGAAAGTGAAATGGACAGTCTTCCGATAACGGAGGAAAATCATGGAAACGATACCCGTAAATTGGACAGCATCCAGTTCATACTGGAAAAGACCGAGGTAAAACTAGGCCGTTTGCAACGTCAGCTACGACAAAAGTCCTTTGGGGAGTATTTGCAGTTTAAAAGCAAGAAAGGGGCTTGGATCCATTATGTAGGTCAGGTGAAAAACGGTAAGGCCAACGGTCACGGTATTGCACTTTTAGATACCGGCAGCAGATACGAAGGGCAATGGAGCGATAACCAGCGACATGGTGAAGGAACCTTTTATTGGGCGGATGGCCAGTATTACGTGGGAAACTATGAAAATGACCAACGCAATGGGCAGGGTACCTACTACTGGCCGAACGGAGAAAAATATGCCGGGGAATGGAAAGAAGACAAGCGAAGTGGAACCGGACAGTTTTTTGGTAGCGATGGGGATATCGTAGCCAAAGGCAAATGGAACGACGATAAATTGGTCGAAGCCGCGAAAAAACCTAGAAAGTAAATAACCTCTGGTCAAGCCCACGAGGCATTAGAACGAAAATTACCATTGATTTAGACGCAAAGGTCGGAGCATTTTAAATCTCGATTATCGAGTAAGCCGCAGTACCGAATTTTTGGAAAGGGTAGCTAGTTCAGTAGGCTTAAATTCCTCCAGAAGACTTTTATATGCCGTTTCCTAACGGGACAAGAACCATTCATTAAACACAATCGTTTCTGGTTCGTTGTTGAAATCGATCCTCTATCCCACAACTTTTATTTTACCTTGCTATATTCCGCAACCTTATCGCCCAAGTTGTTAAAAACCGCTAGGGTATTGGCATCGGGAAATTTCACTATGGACTTTACCGTACCATACTCCACAGAGGTACTGGTGATGATTCCCAGTTCAAAGGAATAACGGCAGCTATAGGCGTCGATGAGCGCACATCCGTTTTCCGTAGCGGTATAGTTTTCGTGACTACAGCTACCGTCGGTTTTGTATGTGGCTTTTCGTTCTTTATCACAATCGCCGAGTATATGTTCGGTGCCATCCTCCATAAATCTTTTTTCCAGATACCAGGTACCGATCAGGGAACCTTGAGCGCTCGGCGCACCATCATTTGGGTTTCCGCCGGTAATCGGTGTAAAAAGAGCATCGGAACGGTCATCGGTCCTGCAGGCCGTAACGCAGCAGCATACAAAAGCGCCCAGTAGGAGTTTCAGAAACAAATATTTTGCCAATAGCATAGTGGATTTACATTTGCCCTAAGGTAGGTTTTCGATCGTGTTTTTCCATCTATCTCTGTAGGGAGATACGATTTTCCGGTGATATCGTTCAGATAACGAGAGGGGTTCAAACAATAATTATGAAATATGTCGTTTTATTTATGACAATTGTCGTTAAATAGTACTATCTTTAGTATCTAAATAAGGCCTATGCCGTTACAAAAACCAAAAGCCCCCCGGAAATCGATTACCCCCTCCGAATATGGAGGGACAGGAAAAGATATTCCCGTTCCTTTCTCCGGCGAAGCGGTTTCCAAACCAAGTGAACTTTTGGCCGCGGTATCCTACGACTGGAACGACGATGCACGCGGGTTGTTGTTGGTAGCCGTAATTCGCGGTGGTATCGATTACAAGACGTTTGAAAGTATTGCGTTAAAAACGCCCTTAAAGGAAAAGGATTGGGCCATTGTTTTGGACACTACACCACGTACCTTGATGCGCTATAAAAAAGACAACAAAACCTTCGCTCCAAAGCAGACGGAGAAAATAATCGAAATTCAACAGCTGATGCACTATGGCCAAACGGTTTTTGGCGCTACGGCTTCCTTTCATTCCTGGTTGACCCATGAAAATGTTGGTATGGGCGGGGTTTGCCCGATTACCTTGCTGGATACTTCCGTTGGACTGGGAATGGTCAAGGATGCTTTGGGAAGAATAGAACACGGTATTTTGGCATGACCGTATACCGTATCGTTAGGGGTAAATATAGGGAAGACCTTTCCGGTACCGGAGCGGAACTTTTTGGGGGACGCTGGAACAGTAAGGGCACAAAAATGCTCTATACCGCCTCATCAATTGCCCTTGCCATGACCGAGGTAGCGGTACATATCCCTTTCGGGATACTTCCGAAAGGCTTCTTTGTAATTTCGATTACCCTTCCCAAAGTAAAAATACAAAAGGTATCCTTGGACAGCTTGGAAGGTACTTCTTGGGACTCACATCCTCCTTCCCATATCACCCAACAAATAGGGGACGCTTTTATAAAAAACGCTAAACACCTAGTTTTGGAAGTACCCTCGGTGGTCGTTCCAGGGGATGTTAACTATTTGATCAACCCTTTGCATAAGAACAGTGATCAGCTAAAGATCACGGCCACACACCCTTTTCGCTTTGACCACCGACTGTTTACAACGGAACGATAACTACTTTCTTTTTGGCATTTGAACCTTATTTGGTCCATTTTTAGGGTAATACCATTTCAAAGCTAAAATGGTTTAAGGTGATAAATAGTGCCGTTGGCGATGCGCAATATGCACTGGTTCTTATCAAAAGAATAAATCTTTTAAGGATACAAAAGGACTAGTACCGTTTGATTTTCGGCCATTCCGATGGTACTTGGCATCCGTAACCCTGCATGATGTCCCTATCGATATATCTTTGTCCCATAACCCTTTAACCCGCTTTATGCATTAGAAAATCTATTACAGCTTCCAGCTACTTCAAAATATGGTGCTGCGCTACATTTTTAAATGTAACCGTAGCGGTGCTATGCTTACATTCATAAAATGTCATATTTTATTGCAGCTAAAAGCTTCATTACGAAGTTCTAATGCATAATCCGGGTTTAAACAAATTGACATGCACAGAAGCGTATTTCTCACTCTAGCGGGATGGAGCCCATTGGTATTGCTTTCCTCAAAACCAGTGGCGGACCGAACGCTCGTTGAAAATTTGATCAAAAGATGGAAAGCGAACGAAGCATATACCATGGCGGTGTGGAACGCAATGCCGGATGCGCTATTGGAATATGCCCCTTCTGAACAGCAATACACTTTTGCCCAACATTTTATACACATTGGGTACTCCAATAATATGTATGTCGGTATCCTCGCGGACGTTGAGACCTATCCCGACTACGAAACATTGAAAGAAGCGGCTTTTTTTATTCCCCGTCCGGATCCCGTTGACCTTTTTCAACCCGATTTTTTTCAACAACGGGAGGCCACCATCATAAAATCAATAGTTACCGACTATCTTCGGGCAACCTTTGATTTTGTTTGTACCAACCTCGAAAAATTGGATGATGGACAACTATCCTTAGGGGTAAAAAAGACAAAACCATGGTTTTTGGCCGGTCATTCGAACCTCGATCTTGTTTTGCGGGGCGAGAGCCATACCGCGCATCATCGGGCACAAGCAATTACCTATTTGCGTATGAACGACATACGACCTCCGGGATATTCCAAATTGAATCTTTTGGAAGTACCTGCCAACTAGGGGTAAAAACGATATTTCGTCTATTTATGGGTACGTTAACGATACAAAATGTTGACCTACAAATCATAACATTACCATTTTCTTGTGGCAATTCGACAAATCCCTGATTTCAGGGAATGCATCGGCATACAAGGGCATTACTTTTATCATAACTTTATAACATTGTCAATCCTAAACATCCTAAAGATGAAAGTAGTCTATCGCGTATTCCTTTTTGTTTTTGCATCGTCCTTTTTGCTATCCTGTTCCGAACGATCCGATCGGCCCGATAGCGTGCTCAAAGGGTTTATGTTGGCCGGGCCGTATATCGTAAAAAGTTATGGTGGCAAGGCCGAAATTGAAACCTATATGGGGTACGACCGAAGTACGGACGAAGAGGAGACCATAGCCTTGCATAAAAAAACATGGATTTTCTTTTTTACGGAAGCCGAATCGAAAATTTGCGTGGAAACCTTATCCGATTATTGGGATATTACCGATAAGAAGGGGCTTACCGAAACGCTTGACGGCCTTCGTGATGAGCCGTATAACTTCAAAGCTTGGGACTATGCACGCTTGGTCAATAACGCTGCTTTGGGCTATGGTGCTGGGTATTTGACCAAAGAGGAAGCGCAAGCATACGTTGATCAAACCTTGGTACTGGCACAACAAAACTATCCGGATTGGAAAACATACTTTGATGATTTTAACAAAGGGCGCAAGGAATGGAACCCTACTTCTCCCGATCTCGCCGAGTTCAACAATTTGGTGAACGCGATCCAAAGCGACGACAACTCCATTTACAAGTACCTGCCGCTAAAGGATTGATTACATCGGTCTTAGGCTGCCACAGCGCTAAAAGGATATTATACCATTTTAACTTTGAAATGGTATTAGAATAATCGTTAGGCCATGCGGAAGCATGGCCATGGCTTTAATTGTTTCAACACTATTTTAGTGACGGAGAAGTTTCCCTATACCCAAATGGCATAGGCGCTACCGTATTGTATCGTAAAAAATGGGGAGAATTGCTTTGGTACTAGATAACATAGCTTTCTTTTTGATGTTTTACCACGAAACCGCACCGTCAAATCGAAAACAAAAAATGACAGGGAAGAAGGGTACCTACCCGGTGCCATCGGCGTGGCGTATAAGTCAAACTAGAATCAAAAGGTAACCTTCCACAGGCCTTCAATGCTTGGATTATCCGTTTGAAAGATAGGGGAGTGGGAGCAAAGGCCCCCACGGTTCTCCCATATCATTAATTTTTATTGTTTTCGGCTACTTTACCCTCAAGTTTTCCAAATCGGGAAGTCGTGCCATAATGCCCCAACCGCCCATGCGTTCGGTAAGGGCAAAAACGACCTCGTTACTACCTTTTTCCAGTTCCAGAAACACAGAGTCGAAATAACCAACACTTCCCAAATACCGATAATCCCTCGATTTAAAACTATTGTCGCCAAAATATACGGGCTTTCCGTTTACAAATACGGTTACTTGATCGCTATAGCCAAAGTCCATCCTTTTCAACTGGTCCTTATCGGATTCCAGTAGCACCTTGGCCAATAGCGTGTTCGTTTCTTTACCGACGGCCGCTACCTTTGAAAGGTTCAGTATTCCAAGGGCATCCGGTTCCATTGGCGTATCGGCGGGAACATCCAATTCCTTTAGCTCTTGTATGCCCTCTAGCGCATCGGCCGCGAACGCTTTCGATACCTTCCAATCCCTAATGGTGGTAGCCCGCGTTTTTAATACATCCTCCGATTTACTGGTCAATTTTGGGTTTTCTATTGCTTCATACGTCAAGTTGGCAAAGTATGCACTTCCCAAAAATGTGCCAAAACCGAGGCCTCCGGCCCTATGCTCCCCTTTTAGGTCTTTGATATGCAATACCGGTGTTTCCATATCGTCGATAAATACATCGGCCCGGTTATCGGCAACGATCAATTTTACATGCATCCACTGCCCAAAATTGAAGTGTTTGGCGGCCCAATGGCCTACACCAGTATACAATTGCCAACCGGCATTTCCATTGAAAACCGGGGTATATTGCATGGCATCGGGATTACCGGATTGATGGGGGCGTAAGTAATATTCCTCATAATTCGCTTTATCCAGGATACGAAAATGGACCCCTACAAAATTCCGTATTTGTTCAAAGCTTACATCGAACTCGATAATGCCCGTTTTAAAAACGGCACCTTTCGCTCGTGCCTTGCCTTCTTCCAAAAAAAGGGCATGCTTACCAAGATGTTTTTTAAAGGCATGGTTTTTGGCTTCGATCTCCCAAGCGTCGGCCTCCAAGATCACTACTTTTTTCTGTTGCGCAATCCCTATACTTACCATACAGGTAAATAGCCATAAAATACTGTTGTTAAGTTTCATATGTTTTCATTTAAGTGATTTTTATTTTAAGAAGTGGTTTACACTTTTTCAATTAGCTAAAAAATGATTCTTTTTCACACTTTTTTCACCTTTATTCCTTTCGTAGTCCTGCTATGCAACTCAAAAAAGGCTTCAAAAGGGCAAAAAATCATGAATCTTCGCCTGAATCCAAAAAGTCTAAATCACTTCTTAGTTTATTCTATCTTTTTCTTCATCGGCGCCCGTTTTTCTTTTGCGCTCTTTTTTTACTCCTTGGTTTCCAAAACTTGCGGCATAGGTTAGTTTAAAAGTGCGTTGGCTGGCATCGAAAGCACGTTCGATAAAGATGTTTTCATCGGGGATGTCGGTAAAACCTAAACGTTCCAAGGAATTAAAAACATCGGAAATGTTAAAAGTCAAGCGGCTTCCTCCCGTAAACTTTTTTTGTATTCCAAAGTTCAAGATGCCCAGGGGTTCGAAGGTGATATTGCCCAGTAACGAACGGCTTTGATAGAAGCCTGAAAGTTCCGTAGTAAATCCGTTTCCAAGGCTGAAGGTTTGGTTCGCGTTTATCCTGAAATTGGTTTGGTCGAACGTATAGGTGCCCAATGCTTCCGTGGTAGTCGACTCTTGCCAGAGTACGGTAGAAAAGTAACGCATTTTCCACCAATTGGTCACCTTTAACGGAAATGACAGGGTAAGGGAAGCCGTTTTTTGGCGGTACAGATTATCCGGAACGATGAGTTGTGTATTCGTATTTGGATCAAATCGATTTTGGAACCTGACAAGGGTGAAATCCTCGTCGGAATATTGGGCGGAAAGACTGATACTTCCCCTTGTATAGGCGGCTTGAAACGTATTTGCCAATGCGGGTCGTAAACCTGCATTACCACCAAAGGATGTACTCGGGTCCAGAAATATGATGAAGGGTGCCATATCACTAAAAGACGGCCTATTGATCCTTCGGCTATAGGATAGGTTGACACTGCTCCTTTCATTGATTTTTTGATTCCAATAGAGACTTGGAAAGAAATTGTCCAATGTTCTGTCTACAACGTTTCCTCCATTGGTCGTATTGAGTGTGGTAATGGATCTTTCATAACGCAAACCGCCCTTTACAATCGTTTTTTCGGAAAATTGATATTCCGACTGCCCGTATAGCGCAACAATCGTTTCGGTCAAATCACTGGTCGAAGTAAAATTTGGGAAGGTAACGCCATTCTCCGATAGTGCTACGCGATTTTCGAAATCGGAGGCCACATATTTCGCCCCGACACTCAGTTTTGCCTTTTCACTTATCGGAACAGTGTAATCGACTTTACCCACAACGATCTGGAACGGCGTATCCTTTTCACTAAGAAGGTCTTGATCTGAAATAACGCTGCCCGAAGTATCCTGAAATCGCAGGTCATAAGTAATGGGGTTCTGATTATCGAATACTAGGTAATCAATATCCGCATTTAACGATGCCCCGTTATCGAAGCGATGCAACATATTGATATTGGATTGCAAATGCCGCCAATCGTTTACTTCAATATTTAGGGAACGTGCCAAGGTATCGGGTGCTCCTGCCGGTCGAATGGCAGTGATATTAGTGGCGTTCATGTCCCAATTGTTTGCATATCCGGAGAACAGTACCCCCAAAGTGGTCCGTTTGCCGGTAGTGACGTCCATACCCAAGCGGTACGTATGGTTGTTTTGCACTGGATCACGCGTACTGGAAAATTCGGTTTCGATAAAATCGGACCCAACGCCCGTTCTTCTGTCCAAGGTAGTGAACTGTTCCTGTCCGTTGCGCAAGTAGCTATACCCGCCAAAGAGATTGATATTGTTTTTACGATAATTGAAGTTGATGCTTGCATTTCCGGTTTCTCCACGACCATAACCGGCAGCTACGGAATAGCCGCCATTGAACCCTTCATCTCGATTTGATTTGAGCACTAAATTGATGTATCCCGCATTGCCTTGCGCATCAAGGTTCGCCGGTGGGGTAGTAATCAACTCTAGCGATTGAATGGTATCGGCGTCCAAACCCTGTAAATATGAAAACAAGGCATCGGCGGGCATATACTGCAACTTCCCGTTGACCATGATGTTGACACCTTCTTTACCCAGCATAGCGATGGAATTGCCTTGACGGTCGACGACCACTCCGGGAGAACGTTCCAAAATTTCCAAGGCGGAACTGCCCCCGGTATTTACCTTGTTCGCAATATTGATGATCAAACGGTCTATTTTTCTTTCAATAAGGGGTTTGCTGCCCACCACTTGTACCTCGTTAAGTGCAAGTGCCCCTTCAGTAAGGGTTATGGTACCCAAAGCATAAGAAGGTCCGGTAGCGGACAAATCAAAAACCGGAGAACTATAATCATCATATCCGATTATCGATACGGTGACCATATACTGCCCGGTCGTTTTAGCGTCCAATTCAAACGTTCCATTATCATCTGAAATACCTCCTGAAACAAAACTGCTATCGGTCGCCCGTAGCAAGAGGATGTTAGCAAATGTCAAAGGGTTGCCATTGGTATCCATAGCCGTTCCGGAAACCTGATATTGGGCATTGCCAAATTGAAACAGCGATAGAAAAACAAGTGGTAAAAATCTGATGTTCGGTATCATTTTCTAAAAGTTTATGTGAATTGGGGTTTATTCAGGTTTGTGACTTTCATGGCCGTAAACGAACGATAACAAGTGCCATAGTTTTATATCTTTGCTACGGAACAAATGTATCTTCCTTCCGTGAAGACCCGTGTACAAAGGGCTAACAAGTCCGTACAAAACCGTACACAATAAAACAAGGCGATGGATATGGAGCATCAAACGGCGCTTACCGCACTTTTGAAAGCGATCGAAGAAAAATTGCAGTGGGGAGCCGCTACCGGTTGGTCATCCTATGATTTTGACACCTTGGCAGGGCAAATCTTGGAACGTACAAAAACCAACATCAGCAGCAACACGCTAAAACGGGTTTGGGGACGCATCAAATATGACTCCTCACCGAGCGATGTTACTTTGAACACCCTTGCCAAATTTTTAGGACATACCGATTACAGGGCATTCAAAATGACCTTGCCCCACCCGAAAGCATCTAATAAAAAAGGCCCGAAAAAGAGGACAGGGTTCAAGTGGCCACCGTTCAAATCGAGACCTTCCATGATCTTTGCGTCAGGAGCGATTTTCATGTTGATCGCATTGATCGCTATTTCTTATTCCTCCAATGAGGCCAAACTAAATCCCGATGATTTTTATTTTACAAGCAGAAAAGTGACCAAAGGGCTGCCCAACTCCGTAGTGTTCGCGTATCGGGCAGCAAGTGCACCAAAAAATGCAAAGGTCGAAATCCAACAAAGCTGGGATCGTACCAAAAGGCAGACGGTCAAAAAAAATGATTCGGTGGCAACCTCCATATATTATGATCCCGGTTATTTTAAGGCCAAACTAGTGGTTCAGGAGCAAGTGGTGAAAGAGCATGGGGTGCTGATAACGAGTGATGGTTGGTGGGGGAAAATACAGACTCCGGAAAAAACAGTGTACTTGAACGATTCGTCAATCACCAAGCCCGGTATCGTGGCCTTGACCGACTCCCTTTTGTTGCAAAACGGCATTCCTTCCAAAAACGAGATGCAACGCACCGCCTTTCGCTACGTTGATAGTTTTGGAGACCTTCGGGTAAACGATCTGGTAGTGGAAACCCAATTCAAAAATACGGCAACGACCAATCTTGAAGTGTGCCAGATGTCGTCGGTAACGCTGATTATGGAAGGGGAAGCCATCATTATCCCATTTTCCCGGATGGGATGTATTTCCGACCTCCAATTGTACCATTTAAACAAAGGCATCAGCGGCAAAAGTAACGACCTGTCCAAATTTGGTGTCGATTTTGGGGATTGGGTCACGCTAAGGTGTATTTTCAAAAACGATACGCTTACCATAATGATCAATGGTCAACAAGCAATCTCATTACCGATGGGCGGAAGAATAAACAAAATGCACGGACTTATCTATCGTTTTGAAGGCACCGGTACGATACGGTCGTTATCCTTGAAAAACGAAGAAAAAGCATATTTCGATTGGCCGTTGGTAAAATAGGGAGTTTTGTAAGGGGAGGTAGCGGGTCGTTACTATTTTACGGCATCTCGACCATTGGGTACAAGCTAACATTTTAAAAGCGGTACGGGCAGGATATGTTACCATTTTTCTCAGTAGTGGTTTTATACTGGAAAAACACGTTACCAAACTCTGGATGACGGTGGCCCCTGGCCTATGGTCTAGAACTTTCCGCTGGCAACGAAGATTTCTTGCAATTGCTTGGTAATCGTGCACGAATCCTTTAGAAAGAAGATGTCGTAGCAAACACCACTGCCGACAAAATGGTAGTGAACTACCCGAACCGCTCTTACTTCACTGCCAGCCCGTGTTACGACAAGGGCCAAAGCCGCCGTGTATTTTTATAAGGTATTGGTACGGCTTAATAAAGCGCCATCATTGAACGATAGGTGTCTGGTAGTTCCATAAATATACCCATCGTTCCGTTTAAAAAGGTATCCCGACCATGGTTAGGAGACCTTTTTTTAATATTTCGTCTTTTACCGGTACATTCCCAAATACAATCATTGCCCGAGCTTGAACGCCTAAGATTGCCCATGGTAACCCCTAAAAAGAGGAGTTTGGTCGCTTTTCGCGAAGCTGTTTGAAAGGGCCGGCAGGATAGGACATCGAAACCGCGGTTTTCACCACCTATTCGGTCCGCGTTAAAAACAAAAAAATGTAAAAGCCTTTTACGCCAAGGATAAAAGCAAATTTAACACCCGTCCAGTGCAAAAACAATGACCAGTTCTTGGTCTGTTTTTTGGCCTTTTAAATTTTCAGCTGGTCTCCATTTCTTCTGGGTTTTAGTGATGAGTTGGAACATTGCAGTATCTATGGAAGGATACCCGGAAGTACCATCTAACATACAATTTTTAATAGCACCTTTTTTGGTGATTCTAAAAGATAACTTGAAGGGGCGTAGCTTATCCATTTCCGCCACGGCCCGTACTTCCTTTGTATTTTCTTTGAGATATTCGACAAGTGCTTCCTTACCGCCTTCATATTGCGCTTGCTTTTCGGGAACAGGGGCAACATATCTGGACATCCCACCATTTGCCTGTTCGTTCGGTAGTATACTATAGTTAAAGTCAGGTATGACTTTCTCCGTAACCGTAACGGCCACCGGTGTGCGGACAACAAGATGCTCGGCAACCGATGGTGCTACCCGATTTTTATCCGAATTGTTACCGCTTATCACACCAAACGCCATTAATAAAAGGGCTACAAGTACTGCTGAAAAAAATAAAAACGTCTGTTTCATATCTGATATGTTTTAGTATTGTTATTGTTGTCAAAGCTAACGTGGATAAGGGGTTTGCTAGGTAAACCAAATGTAAAATGATGTAAATTTTGTGTAAAACAATTGAAACTTTCTCCGATATAAATAGTTTTGTAACATGGCCACAAAACAGTTTAATAAAATCGGGTTCACTTTTGTGTGCTTCTTGTTGTTTTTTTCGAAAGGCGTTTCACAATTTCAGGACGAAAAGCATATAGAAGCGGCATTGCGAATGATGGGGCATCGCATTCTATTGCGTTCAGGGGACAGTGTTTCCCGAATATTGCCCATAAAAAAGGAGAATGATAGCTTTAGGATGCAATTCGAATCCGAATTTGAATTCTACCCTGAAGAACTGGTAGCAACCATTGATGCAGTTGTCAACGAAACGGGGATGCCATCCAATTATGTTGTGGAAATTGTGCAATGCGAGACCAATGCCGTAATGTATAGTTATGCCATGGGCGATTCGGAACAAACGAATATTATCCCTTGCAAATCAAGGGTACAACCCAAAGCGTGCTATTCGCTTTTGATTACTTTTATCGCTTCGAAGGTACCAATGGCATCGGCGAATGACGTTGTTCGAGGTACCCCTTACAAATCGTCTTCCCAAACGGGTTCTGTAACCAATTTTCTTTTGATAGTACTGCTTGTTTTTAGCCTTGGTGGCCTTGTTTATCTGTGGAAAAAAAGACGCTACAAAAATAACGACCCCAATTTGATCGCTTTGGGCGAATACCGGTTTGACACCAGGAATACGGAGCTATTGTATAAAGACCAAAGAACGGCGCTAACCGGCAAAGAGGCCAATCTACTCCTTGTCCTTTTTGAAGCGGTGAATACCATCGTGGAACGGGAGGTCATTTTAAACAAGGTCTGGGAAGACGAGGGGGACTATGTCGGTAGGACCTTGGATGTTTTTATATCGAAATTGCGCAAGAAATTCGAAGGCGACCCAAAGGTAAAAATAATGAACATTCGAGGGGTGGGGTATAAGCTTGTCATCGCCGTATAGCCATGGGGAGTACTATCGCTTTGTATTTGGTGTTCAAAAAACAAGACCGAAAAACTACAGAAATGTCCTCGTTTACAGGTGTTCCAATACAAGAACCTAAAGTAATACACCGTAAACGGATGTGTTTGGGCATTCCATTCTCAGCGCGTAACCTTTTGTATTTTTTTTTCTTCCTTCAACTTTCTAGCCAAATACGAAACTCCTTGGTCGTTGAGGCGCTGGTAACAACATGTTCTTTAAGGCCTTTAATACGCAAAGCGAGTCTGTTGCTTGAATAGGGTTCAATTTTTTCGATATGTTCGACCCCGACAATTTGGCTGCGATTTATTTTAAAGAAATATTTCGGGTTCAGTTCTTTGATCAAAACACCGATGCTCTTTGAAATACTGTGCAATTGCCCCTTGGAATCGAATAGCTTACAGAAATCCCCATTGGCTTGGATCAGCCCAATTTCCGAAGTTTCCAACAATTTGATCCCATCATTTTTTTTTATGGCAAAACGTCTTTTATAGTGTTCATCCTTGGTTTCCAATACTTCTTTAAGCTGATCGTAGATATTCTTTTCCAGCGATTTGGGCTCAAACAGTATATCAAATTTTTTCAAGGCCGCCTCCAAGTCGCTCTTTTGGTAGGGTTTTAAGATATAGGCAATTCCGTTGGCTTGGAAAGCCTCCAGCAAATGTTCATCATAGGCGGTACAGAAGATGATCGGGGTTTTGGTATTGACACTTTGAAAGATATCAAAAGCATTTCCGTCCAAAAGTTTTATATCCGAGAGGATCAGATCATAATCCGGATTCTTTTCCAATAACGCGATACCGGCTTTTACCGTTCTAACGTTTTCCAAAGCAACGGATTTCCCAAAATAATCTACCAAGTACTTCGCTAATTTTTTCTTGGCAGGTATTTCGTCTTCAACTATGAGTATTCGCATCATTCTTTTCGTATTAGTGCACTAGGCTCAATAAAGGTAAGGTTATGGAAAAGCTATTTTCGGTGGCTTCAATTTGCACTTTTTGGTCGCTTAACAGCTGATATCGCTTCTTCAAGTTTTTTAGGCCCGTTCCCATCGATTCCACTTTCTCTTCTTTTTTGGAAACAGTGTTCAATACGTTTACAATGCTTTCTTCAATAAAAATTTTGGTGGAAATGGTGTTGCCATCCAAAGCGGCATTATGTTTTACTACGTTCTCCAAAACCGTCAACAGCGATCCGTTCGGCAAATAGTTGTTCAATGGTTGCCGGTTTTTGATGATTTCAAAATCATAATCGTTTCCAAAACGGGTTTCTATCAAATAAAAGTAGTTTTTTGCCAGCGCAATTTCATCCTCCAAGGGTACTACATCTTCATCTTTGGTATGGATCAAATAGCGGTACAGTGCCGCTAAATGTGAAATATACTCCTTTACTTTTTCTTTTGACGAATACTCCACCAACGCATCGATCGTATTCAGGCTATTGTATAAAAAGTGTGGGTCGTATTGCGAGCGAAGCACTTTTAGCTCCAATTCTTTCTGACTGTTTTGAAGTTTGATGTTGTCCAGTTTATTCTCGTAATACTTTTTCCCCAGTACTAAACCGAGCAGCATGAACGCATCGGCGCCCCTATTAAAGTTTTGAACCAGCATTATTTGGGCAGAAGGCAATTCCCATGGTACTTCGGCCGTATAATAATCCCTCCACATATCTAAAAAACCAACGCCTTCCCAAGTAAAAAAAGCCAACACGATAAAAATCAGATAGTTTTTTCTAATCACCAAGTATTCATTGATAAGCCATCTAAAAATGAAGAGTAAAAGCAGGTTTTTGATAATATATCCGGGCAATCCCGTTGCGATTTCGAAAAAGGAATAGTCTTGAACATTCCATCGGTATACCAACCATATCGATCCGGCTATAAAGTAAAATAGGATGAATTTATAATCGGATGTATTGAACTTTAAACTGTTCATATTGCTGCGTTTATTCCCTAGGAAAAACAAGATACCATTTATCTTGTTCGCCCGGAATATAATACCATTTCTGAGCTTAAATTACCCATTAAAAATTGTTCTTTTCCATGTATGCTTCTAAAGGAACTCATTTAGACTTTTTTAATTGGCTAAAAAATTGTCCTTTTTCGCTCGACGCGCCGGCCGGCTCCTCATCAAAAGCCAAATCATTGGCTTTTTCTTTCGGCCCTGCCTTTTTTTCCTCTCGTAGCCCTGCTATGAAACTCAAAAAAGTCTTCAACAGGCCTATAAATCACTAATTTTCGCTTCAATCCAAAAAGTCTAAATGAGTTCAATAAAAGCTAACCATAGCTATGGCTATGCTTGGATTTTCTTTTTCGCCTACCCAAAAAATCCCTGGTTTTTATTTGCGTAATTTAACCTCAGAAATGGTATAATTTGCTATGGGATCATTAAATGCTGAAGCACTGCCATTGGCAATTGGGACTGATCGGCATTTGTGAACATTACATACCCCCACTTTGCCTCTGGGGCAATTATAAAGATACTCGTATATCCGGGGTTGTTTCCGCCATGCCCGTAGGCGTTGCCAAAAGGCATGGTAGCTTTTGCAAAACCAAGCGTCCAGTCGGTTACCCCGGCCTGTGTCTGTGGATGCCCCTCGGGCAGTACCACCTGTGTTTCAAAAAGCGTTTCATAACTTTCTTCGGCCAAGCCTTCTTTTTGGATCAAGGCGATCAACCATTTGGAAAAATCCATGGCTTCCGTATGGATCGAAAATGCGGCCCCGAATGTTTTTGGGTCCTCATCTTCGGCAACGACCTTTTCATCGATGTAACCATTTGCTTTGTTTTTTAAATTTTCAGCATCTTGCACAAATTTGGTGTATTCCAGGTTTAAGGATTGTGCCACGCGCTCTTGATAAGCGTTTTCCAGTCCAGCATCATCGGTGTCCAAAATATGGGCCAGTACTTTGGCCAAATACTGATAGCCTTCCCCGGAATATTGAAAAGCGCTACCGGGTTCAAATGAAATGAACAGTTTATCGCCCTCATGGTCCGATCTCCAGTTGGGAAATCCGGTGGTGTGGGAGAGGACCATTCTTGGCGTAATTTTTTTATATCGCTCGTCATCGGCAATGTCCGCATAGGGTAAATATTGGTAAAGCGGCTTGTCCAGATCCAGTGTTCCCTCTTGTACAAAACCCATAACGAAATAGGCAAATAGCGGTTTTGATAGGGAGGCCCCTTCGAATATGGTTTTGTCCGACACCTTCTGCTTTGCCGATACGTCGGAATACCCATCGACCAAATGGTAAACCACTTCCCCATCATTTATAATCGCCATGGAGAGCCCAGGTACCCCAGCCAGTTTCATGTTTTCATGAACGAATGCCGTTATCGTATCGGAAGAAACTTCTTTACCGACCAGGTTTTTGAAGGTTTTTGGGGCGGTACGGGTTTGGGTATGCGCTGTATGGGAAAGCAACAAACACAAGGTTAGGGCAAGGGATGATGCAATTCTACTAAAAATGAATACCATAATTGTTCGTTTTTTGATTGATGGCTGCAAGATATTCATGAACAACAGGTATCAAAAACAAGAACGGTTAAGTAGGCCGAATTACAGGTTAAAGTACTTGAAAATTGGGTTAAGGTTACCCTTTGTTCTAAGACCTGAACAGTGATCGACCTATTGAACACCGATGCCTTTTTGTGTTTTTCCTTTAAAAAACGATGGCCTGCTTATTTCCGAAAGCGACGATAGGATCGAGGTGGGAATGTTCCTGGTTTATCAATTGCAATTTCAAATTGACCTCGTACGAATAACCAGAATTTTTCTGATTGCAGTTGCTCAAAACAATAGGGCCTCCTTATTTTCTTGCGCTAACAACAGTATTCTTCAATTCCCTTAAATCCCTTTTAAAAAGTTTACTTCCCTAAGTTTTTTTCTGAACTCTTGGAAAAATGGTAGGCTGGCCAGGCCCAATACCGGGCAATTTCCCAGAAATCAAACATCCTTCGAGCACCTCTTTACCTCTTGTTGATACGTCTTCCAAGCGCTAAGCTGTCCCTTTCGATGCTCCCGCTCGTGCAACTATTTAAAACCTGCCTTGTCCTTGGAGGTGCAATGTAGTAGTTGGGAAGTTTGAAAGACATCCAAAAAACACCCTTTCATTTTTGACTACTGTACGTACTTCCACAAATAAATTAAAAAAACGGAATAATGAAAACAATATCCTTAAAAGCGAAAAGTATCGACTACCATCATTCAATTTCAAAAGTGATTTTAATGACACTTTTATACCTCCTAACCGTCTCATGCTCCAATGACGATAACGAGCCCCCGGTAAAGGAAGAAGAACCTGCCGTTGCGATTACCGAAATATCCCAGGACATCAAAGACCTTATATATTTTAAAGGTGATGAAAAGGCCGCTGCGGTACTGATCACCGTGCCAGGTGGGCCCAGTACCGCATTCGCAACCGATTTGGTAGACGATTTTTCACCACTACTCGTTCCAAAGGGAATTTTGACCGTAACGGTACATCAGGCGCAAACCTTGGATTCTACCATCGTAAAAGGCAATGACATCACGTTGGACCAGGCGATTGGCTTCAATACCCAAAGTATCGCGGCATTGGGCAAAGTGACCGCCTATTTTAAAAACCAGGGCCGGACCGTTTATATTTTAGGATTTTCTTTTGGCGCGTTCGTAGCACAGGACCTTATCGCAAAAAAAGGAATCGACAGTGCGGACAGGTATCTTATTGTTTCGGGTAGATTGGATATGAACGCTATTATTTGGCAAGGGGCCGCCGAAGGAAAAGGTGGATTTTTTGAAAATGGGGTGACGCCCATCATAGCAGCGGAACCTAATCCCAGCGTAAAAGAAAGAAATTTAAACAGGATCGGTGCCGGGTTTTTGATGAACCGGTACACCCAACTTTTGAATACCGTTCCAGACCTATCGGACCTCACTTACATTTATGGGGAGATGGATCAGGCCGTCGGGCGTCTTACCGATGATGAAATTCAGTTTTTAAGGTCGAAAAACGCCCAAATACTTGCTGGACCCGGAGATCATGATACCACTTTTGGAGAGTTCATCGTACAAGGTTTTAAAGCGGCCTTCGGAATTGAAATAGTCCTCTAGCCTATAATTCCACAATTCAAAAAGATGAAACAATATACCATTATATTTCTATTCGTTTACGCTGTACATTTTCAGGCCCAAAGCCAATTTGATGGTGCCACCTTTTTAGAAAGGACGGCATTTAAAATAGGGTACCATGGAAATGTTTTTTCCGATAACGGACTGCATCTCGGTGCCGAATATCTGTGGAAGGAGAAAATTAGGGTCAAAGAAAAAAGAAAAGGCCCAAAGACCATCACCCATCAACTTTTGTTCAATGGAAGTATAGGGTATGTTACAAACTTTACCAACCGAACGGACAATGGCCTACACACCCATTATGGGCTTATATGGCGAAGAACAAGTCCAAAACGATGGCAGTGGAACTTAGAGGTCAATCCGTTGGGCTATTATCGTTCCTTTCTTCCGGAAACTTTTGAGGTAAAAGGAGATGAAGTCTCCAAGGTTCAATTTCCGGGAAGAAGCTACTACGCACCTTCCGTTGCTATTGGTATCGGAAGAAATCGCCCCGAAAAAAGACGTTCAGGCTGGTATCTTAACTTGAATTGTACCCTAAGAATACCCTATAATGCGGGTACATTGCCCACTTTCTCCGTACAGTACGGTCATCGTTTTAATTTTAAAAAGAAATAATCATGCAAAAAATCATACAAAACAACATAAAAGGAATTGCTATCGCTCTAATGGTACTGGGTATCGTCTCTTGTTCCAAAGATGATGTAAACCTTAATGAGCTGGACGAAACTATTTTCGTGCGGCATAAAAAGGCCGATATGCCCGCTTATATCCATGGTAATGCTGCTGAAAAAGTATTCCTGATCATATTGCATGGTGGGCCCGGAGGAAACGGATTGTGGTATCGGGTAAACTCCATTAGAACCGAAATCGAGAGAAATAACGCGGTGGTCTACTTTGACCAAAGAGGGCATAACAATGCGCAGGGGAATTACTCCGAAAAGGAGGTAAGCATCGATATCATGGCCGAAGATGTTGTGGCTTTGGCAAAGGTGATAAAGGCGAAATACGGCGAGGGTTCCAAACTATTTTTAATGGGCCATAGTTGGGGAGGTACGTTAGGGCCGGCGACCTTATTAAAAAACCAGGACCTCTTTTCCGGATACATCAATGTTGCCGGTGCGCATGACCCGAAAGGGCTGTATGCCGCATATCGGACGAACCTCCCAAGGGTAGCAAATGAGCAGATCGCTTTGGGGAATACCGTTGCATATTGGAAAAACATACTGGATGTAGTCCAAAATTCCGATGCGACAAATAGTTTAACGGCATTTAGCAAATTAAATATCGCTTCACATCAAGGAGAACAAAAACTGGAGGCCGATAAGGTTATTAATGCGTCCAAAGCGGATTACGGAGATGATCAACCATCGAACAACCTTTCTAAAATTCGCTGGAACAGCGCTCAAATACAAGATATGCTCGTTGTTGAACAAGGGCTTTTTCAGAAGGTTACATTTACGGATAGCTTAGCTGAAATTACGATACCCTCCCTTGTATTATGGGGTAAATACGATCTTGTTGTCCCTACCGTATTCGCCCAAGAGGCTTTTGACAATTTGGGCGCTAACGAGAAAGAACTCTTCATTTTTGAGAAATCGGCCCATAGTCCTATGTTGAACGAGCCCGATCTTTTTTCGGCCAAGGTGATTGCTTTTATCAATAGGCATAAGTAAACCATTCGAAAGTGTTGGGGATTGGCTGTTCGCCAATTTTACAAGACCACTAATTACAGTGTACTGCTAAGGTGTTGGAGTATTCCACGTTATATACCTTAGCTATGGAAAAAGCTAAGGTATGATACATAGTTTCTCTATTTTTTTTCTTCTAAAAAGTTTCTTTAAAAATGTAATGGAATACGCTTTTTGCTGAAATCGAGGTACAAGATCCACGAAAACCTATTTCTAAAAATAATAACCCAAGGAGTAAAGGGCAGGGGAGTAGGTGCAAAAAGGGTATGGAATGGTCGGCTTAACATATAAGATTAATGCCGGACTATGGTGTGCCATCAATCATTAAAACTACAATTACGAATAATATAAATTTGTATATTTATTGCAATTACGAATAATATGAAAAATGAAGAAAACAAAACTTGGAGAGTTTGAAGAATTAGCACTGCTCACGGTAATTGTATTACAGGAAAAAGCTTATGGTGTCGAAATAAAAAAAGAGCTTGAGACAAGGTTGAATCAAACGTTGAGCGTAGGGTCAATACAATCTGCTCTCAAACGAATGGAACAAAAAGGGTTTTTGACTTCGGAATTTGGTGAAGCGACCAACAAAAGAGGAGGGAAGCGAAAACGCATTTATAGTGCCACTTCTTACGCCCATAAAGTACTTAATGAAATAAAGGAAATAAGAGAAGCGCTTTGGAAATCGATCCCTCAACCTAAATTCAGCTTGCTAGGCATATGAGTAAGAAAAAGAAAAATATGCCGCCACATTGGGCTCTAAAATTCCTGAGACTCTTTATAAAGCGGGAGTATATTGAAGAAATTGAAGTGGACCTCGAAGAAACTTACCACATCAACAGACAAGAATCTTCTACAGTTCGAGCAAATTGGCGCTATGTTATTGAAGTATTCAAGCTATTGAGGCCTAATTTAATTAAAAGCTTGGCTTGGAATTATTCAATAAGTCCTGCCGGTATGTATCAGAGCCACTTCAAAACAGCTGTTAGAGGTCTAAAAAAGAACTTCGGTTTTTCAGCTATCAATATTTTCGGTCTGTCCCTAAGCATAGCTGTTGGTATTTTAATGATTTTACTCATTTCCGAACGCTATTCTTTTGATGATTTTCATACGCAAAAAGACCGGATATACAAGGTTACGACCAACCGGGTTCAAGGCACTAAAGGCGAGGAGGTACAGCTTAGTACCGCTTCCTACTATATTGGAAATCAACTCAAAGAGCAGGTTCCAGGTATTGACGAAGTGGTTTTTATGAAGGCGGACAGGCTTTCAGCGGATTTTATTACCGAAAGAAAAGCTATCAGCATCAACGGGTTTTACGCCTCAGCTTCTTTTTTTGATGTGTTTTCTTTTGACCTGTTACAAGGTAATCCACAAACCGCACTTTCTGAACCCAATAGTGTTGTATTGACCCGATCTTCGGCAAGAAAACTGTTTGGCGATGCCGACCCCATTGGTCAGGTTTTGAACGTAGAAGAAAATGGAGACTTCAAAAGTGTTGTCATAGCGGGCGTTGTGGCCGACCCCCCAATGAATTCCCATATGCGTTTTGATGTACTGGTCTCTTTATCCACAGTGGTCAAACCTTTCAGTGAAACAGCAAATGATATCAATAGTCCCGACAATACGAACGATGTATCGGTTTACCTTTTGCAAAACGAACAGGCCAAAACAGAAGATATTATTGGTGCGATGGCCAACCTTATGGGAGATTATAATAAAACAATCGAGCATCCCATTAGGCATTCTTTACAACCTATGGAAACGTTCGTTACCAGCAATACCTATGCGAATAGAATGGGGCCCATGTTTTCCGAACGTAAAATTAAAATTATGCTGGGCCTTATGCTGATTATACTCATATCGGCGTGTTTTAATTATACGAATCTGTCAATGGCCCGTGCTTTGAAGCGTTCGAAGGAAGTTGGAATCCGAAAAGTAATGGGTGCCAGTAGGTCTCAAGTTTTTACACAATTTATTATGGAGGCCTTGGTTCTCGCATTTTTGGCCTTAGTGGTGGGTTTGGCTTTGTTTTATATAATAAGACCGCAATTTCTCGACCTGCCAAATCCGGCTGCAATGGGTCACGATATGTTTTCCCTAAAAATCAATTATATACATATAGTGTATTTTATTGGTTTCACTTTTATTGTTGGCCTGCTTGCAGGTTTTCAGCCCGCATTTTTACTTTCAAAGTATAAGGCCCTCAATGCATTTCAGGATGCCAGTAAGTTTACACTTTTTTCAAAAGGTGTTAACCTAAGACAGGTGTTGACCGGTTTTCAATTCGCTATTTCAATAGGACTCATCGTCTTTGCCGTTTTAGTGTTTAAGCAATACAAATTCAGTTTGGATTACGATTTAGGATATTCTACCGAAAGTATTGTAAACATTCCCATAGAAGGAGATTACATCAACCTGCTTGAAGCCGAAATTGCTAAACTACCCGAGGTTCTTGAAACCTCAAAGTCTTCTTGGGTATTGGGCGTGGGAGGTGATGGCATGTCCGTCGGGATGGTAATGTCAAAAGACAATCCAAAGCCAACACCCTTTTTAGTGAATCAAGTAGATGGTTCTTACCTGAGAATGCACGAATTATCATTTCTCGCAGGTTCGGGATTTACAAGGTCATTGGATGAGGGGCAAACTCAAAATCACGTCATTATTAATGAAAAAGGCTTACAAACCTTAGGGGTAGATTCAGCAGCTGATGCCATTGGTAAAACTATTTTGCATAACGGTAATTCACTTCAAATACAAGGTGTGGTTGAGGACTTTATTAGCATTGCACTTACCAAAGAAATATTTGAATCGTTCGCTTTTGTGCAGGCCAATGAAGCTACCCCATACAAATCGCTAAATGTAAAAATATCAAGTGGAAATTTACAAAGCAGCTTAGCAAAATTAGAAGTTGCGTATTGCAAACATGACGCTATTCACCCTTTTGAGGCGCATTTTTATGACGACCAGATAGCGAAGGTGTATGAACGTGAAAAAACGACTTTTACAATTGTTTCCTTTCTTGCTTTTTTAGCTATCTGTATTTCAACATTAGGGCTGCTAGGCATGGCAGTTTATACCCTTGAAAGTAGAAAAAAAGAAATCAGTATTCGAAAAGTCTTAGGTGCACGATTGCAAAATCTATTGCTGTTACTTTCCCATGAGTTTTTAATTATTGTATTGGTTTCAAGCGCAATAGCTATTCCCGTAGTGCTATATATTGTTGACCGTATGGTGCTTAACGATTTTATACATCGAATTGAAATAAAGGTGTCCGACTCACTTTCAGGTTTGGTCATAATGCTATCGATCGGCCTTTTAACAATTGGTTGGCAGATCCGGGCAGTGTTTGTAAAAAATCCTACGGACGCACTAAAAAATCAATAAAAACAACCTTATGCGTATAAGAATAATTTTAGGTATGAGTGTTTTATTTCAGTTTTCGGCGGCTGCACAAACAGTAAGGTCATTTACTGATGAACGCGATGGCCATGTTTACAAAACGGTCACTTATGAGATGAAACACGGTAACGATTCGATATCCACAATGACCTGGATGGCGCAAAACTTAAACTACAAAACAGAAAATTCGTATTGCTATGATGATTATGACGCCAACTGCGGGATTATGGGAAGACTTTATATCTGGTCTGCTGCAATGAAAGCTTGCCCGGACGGTTGGCATTTACCAGATGATAGGGAATGGAGGCAATTAGCCGATCTGTTTGGCGGTGTTAACGTAGCGGCAACCGCTTTAAAGAGTACAAGTGAATTATGGCAACAAGGGGCTCAAGGAACCAATAAAAGCTTGTTCGCTGCAATGCCTTATGGACACGGCACTGTAGGCAGTGGTTACTTCGCTTTCAAACTAAATGCCACTTTTTGGTCCGCAGAAGACATTAATGGTGCATATGCTTCTGATTGGGTTCTGAGTGATTGGGAGAGAATGATAAGATACAATGGTCATAAAGCTACAGCCGCTAATTCGGTGCGATGTAGCAAAGATCAATAGCTAATAGTAGCATCTTATTTTTACTATAATTTATGAAATCTAATGTACCGCGTTATGTAATCTTGCATTGGTAAACGTGATAAAAAGGGAAGGTCTGGGAGACCTTTTCTTTTTTGAGCGAGATGAAGCGCTGGCCTTTTCTGCACTTATCTATCCTTAAATTTTTCTTCTAAAAAGTATCTTTTTAAAAGGTAATGAAACCAAGGCACGAGGTTCGTGAATTCCTAAAGAAAGCAATAGACGGGCAATGAATAAACACTTAGTAACTGACCGACGATAGAACGGAAGACAATAAATATACCATCGCAGCTACACAATCAATGCTATTGCCCTTCAATATGTTAAGGTATTTTTGAAATTTTACATCCAATTTTTCATTACAATCGTATTTATATGGTACTACATACCTTCGGTGGTTCTTAACTCAATCACAAAATGACTGATAGAAAGGCAATTGACATTCTTCTCATAGATGACCATATCATGTTTGCCGATGGACTGCAGTCCATTTTGAACTCCAATGACAACATAGGAACTTTAAAAAGTGTAACCAGCGCCGAAGAGGGCTATCAACTAATTGCCCAAGAGCCTATTGATTTGGTCATTACGGATATTGGTTTACCGAAAATGAACGGTATTGAATTGATTAAAAAAGTGAAGGCACGTAATATAACTGTCCCTTTTCTAGTCTTGAGCATGCATATTGGCAGAGAATTGGTGAAGGAAATTCTGTATGCCGAGGCGGAAGGTTATTTGTTGAAAAAGGCCGGTAAGGTTGAATTGTTAAATGCTGTCGATCGGATCGTTAATGGCGGCACATACTACGGAAGTGAGATTTCATCCATTATGATGGATTTGATCAATGACAAAAAACCCAATAAATTAAAAACGAGGGCAGAACTTACTTCTAGAGAACGTGAGATACTGCAGCTCATCTGTCGTGAATTATCAAGCAAACAAATCGCCAGTGAGTTAAATATAGGTGTGTGCACGGTAGAGACCCACCGCAGAAGTATGTTTCAAAAGACAAATTCGAAAAGTGTCATTGGGCTTATTCGCTATGCTGTTGAAAACAATCTGGCCATGTGGGACTAACCAAATTATTCCAAAAAAAAACAGCACGAATGAAGCGCACCCATCTCTCCCATATTTTTCTGCTCATCGTCTCTATTTCTTTTTCCCAGATTCCCGATGTTGAACAGGCCAAATTAAAACGTACTGCCGATTCCTTATACGATTCCCAGGCCAGTTATCATTTATCGCTAAAAGTGTTCCTAAGATTAGATTCGTTGTTAAAGAACTCACCAAATACCGATTTGGCCTTTTATACCAAATCTAGAATCGCCAAAAATTATAATGCCATCGATAACGCCGATAAAGCGATAGCATACAGCAAAAAAAATTTGGTACACGCCGAACAAGAAAAAAATTCATATTACCAGACCGATGCGTTACTGAATTTGGTGGTCAGCCACACGCTAAAACGGGAGTTTGATACCGCCTTGGAATATTATGAAAAAAGTGAACAACTCATAAATGAAAACAAGTCGGCATCGCTGGAAATGGATGCAAAAAACGCCTTGGCATTTTTATACATCGTAAATGGGGATACGGACCAAGCCATTGAAAATTATCAAAAGGCATTGAGGTTCGCTACAGAATTAAAGGCGCATCGTCTGAAGAACAAGATTTATGCGAATTTGAGCTATTGCTACATGAGCAAGGAACAATACAAAGAAGCGATCGCCATTGGTAAAAGAGCAATGGCAGATGGTAAAAAGAATAATTTCAGTTCCAACTATACCATTCCTGGTAATATAGGGTCAAGTTATCAACTTCTCAAACAATATGATTCCGCGCTGCACTATTTCAACATCTCCTTTCGACTGGCCAAAGATTCGCGGGTTAAACTTCATGTAGCTACCGCAGAGTATGATATTGGTAGTTATTATTCCGACAGAAAAGAGTACAAAGAGGCCATCCCGCACTTTGTGCGGAGTTATATGCTTTCGGACAGTATCAAAAGCTTTCCGGCGATTGCAAGGGCAAGCGAAGAACTTTCGAATGTCTACGAGAAACTTGGGGATTATCAAAATTCTCTAGCTTTTTTGAAAAGAAACCAGATGATCAATGATACCCTTGCGGAAAGATCTAAGAAAAAGAAGCTGGAAGAATTTCAGACCAAGTATGCGACCAAGGAAAAGGAAGAACAAATATTAATTTTGGATAAGGCAAACGCTGTAAAGGCTAGTATTATCAAACAAAAAGAATACCAAAGAAACATATTGTGGATCGTATTTGCCAGCGTATTGCTATTGCTAAGTTTTGGAATGTGGGGATGGCAAAAAATGAACAGGAAAAAATTACTGGTCAAACAGGAGAGCTTGAGATATAAAAGCATTATTGAAACAGAACAAAAAGAGCGAAAACGAATCGCCCAGGATTTGCATGACAGTTTAGGGCAAACGATTTCAACGATTCGAATGCAGGCAGCAAACTTACCCTTAACCAACGAACTGGCACCTTCTCAAGATAAATTGTTAAAACAAGTCGATCATGCCTATGACGAACTACGGAATATATCGCAAAACATTATGCCCGACACCCTTATCAAGCTTGGGTTGGTTCCTGCAATACGGGAATTGATCTCCGAACTGGCGGTAGAGAATATCCTGACCATAGAATTACAGGTAGAGGAGCCATTTCGTAGTTTAAGCGAAGATCAAAGTGTAAACCTTTACAGGATAATTCAGGAAATTTTATCGAATACCATAAAACATGCCCAAGCCACGCTGGTCGATATCATCTTGAAAAATGAAAACAAGAACTACGCATTGCGCATTACCGATAACGGAAAGGGTATGGACCCCAAAAAAATGGATCTTTCAAAAGGTATGGGCTGGAAGAATATTGTGTCGAGGGTAACATTGATTTCTGCAAAAATGGACGTAAGATCAAAGCCGAACCAAGGTACGACCGTTTCCATTCTGCTGTAGTGTATCTCATGGTTTACCCTGAGGAGGATTCCTTGGTTTCGATGAGTAGCTACCGTAGGGAATACTAGTAACTTTAACTCATACAATTCAAATAACTCTTTTCATGATTGCTTTACAACAATGGCGGAAACCGAAAAGCCTAAAAAAGAATAGAGTAGGTTCACACAAATCGTATGTATTATGAAGAACTTTAAAATTAAATTGTCATTGCTGAGTGTTATTATTATGTGTTTCGTTGTAACCAGCTCTAGCGCAAAAGACGATCAAGAATCAATATACAATGCAGCGCCAGAAGTGGTTTCCCTCATAACAACTCAAATTAACGGTGCTACACTCAATTACCACGTGTCAAGAGATATCGAAATGATAGGAACCGTAAACCTGATGTTTGACTATTGCTACAAGAAAAAACGCGTTTGGGTATGGAAGGGTTGGTTTCCAAAGCGGGTTTGGAAATACGTTAGGGTAAGCTGTTCCCAAAGAGGCCCCGGAGGCACAGTGCCACCATATTAAAATCAAACGATCAAACCAACGATTCATTTTTATTATGAAATAATTAGGAATGCTTTACAGGCCATAAAGCATCAAAACATAGCCAAAAAACCCGCTTTATAACAAAGCGGGTTTTTTTATGCGCATCAATATGCAAAAAAGTTTACTGCGCACTTATCCAGAAAGAACCGCATGGCAAGAAATGCTTTTCAGGGTACTTGATGGTGTTGAAAGATTACAATTTATAGGGTAATCGAATGTAGCCCAATTTAGAGGGCATCCTTGGGTATTAATCATCCGTTTATACTGTAAATAAAAGTGCCCCTCCTTGATTACCTTGACACGCTTCTTGTTTACCCTTAGGTAAAATCATCTTTTTAAACGATTTCGCCACCTTTTATCGAACACTACATTTGAAATATAGAAAATCTCAATGCTTTACTATCGTTAGCTAGATAGACTGGGAGTATCCCAAAGCAGGGTCGACTCAAAAAGGCGGAAACCGAAAAGCCTATGGTAAAAAGAGTAGGTGAACTAAATAGGATATCAAATGAAAACGTTAAGATTTAAAGCTATTTTTTACAGCTTCTTTATTGCGGTTACACTTCTATTCACCGCTTGTGAAAAAGATGCTATTGTAAATCAGCCAACAGAGGCTGCAGCTTCAACCTTTAATGAACTGCCGGATAAGGTCGCAGAACAATTAAAAGGCGTTGAAGCGAATCTCAAAATTCAAACAGAAGATCGTTACAGGTTATTGGAATATTCCGTCGATAGCTACGGTGAGCGTACAGACGGCACTGTTTCAAAAACAGGGGAAAACGAGACCATAGCCTACGGTAACATCGCAAATCCAAATTCGATAGTCTTTGGTAGCGTAAAAGAACTGTCCTCAAAAGGAGGGTCGGTCGCCAAATCAGTTGATGACTTCAAAGCAAAATTGATAAAATCAACAGATAAAGCCATGGAATTGACTTGGGAAGCTGAAGGAAGACAGTTTAAAACCATTTGCTATTATAATGATGAAGGAATCGTATGGGATAATGTCATATTCGGACTTATTGAAATAGAGGAAGATGGTAAAATTGAAAATAGTGCTAAAAAGGGTGAAACTGCCGACAGATCGGGAGGTTCAGCTTGGAGCAAATCCTGGTGGGACATTAAATGGCTTTGGGGAAGTAAAAGAGGTGAAATTGGCTATAAAATTACCGTGAGTTTTAATACGAACGGGAGTGTAAGAAATACGGATAGAGAAGATTGGGGTTGGATGACCGCAGGT
Organism: uncultured Flavobacteriaceae bacterium; assembly: GCA_947500445.1. Taxonomy (GTDB): domain Bacteria; phylum Bacteroidota; class Bacteroidia; order Flavobacteriales; family Flavobacteriaceae; genus Pelagihabitans. The sequence goes on from CANMSB010000006.1 coordinate 169,565, forward strand.
TCTACTAAATCAGAATCAAGAGTTTTAAGGAACTCCGGTTCATATGGTCAAATTCAATATGCCCTAGGATGGGCAACCCCTACTGGCTCGGTAAGTTTTGATAGGGAGGGCTTTAAAGTTTCCGTTTCCGGCGTTGGAAGCAAGGGCACTCAAAATGGCACAAAATCCTACCCATGAAGTACTATTGCTAAGCTCTAAAATCTTAATATAGTTTTGCGATTCAAAAAGAAGAGGGTCGCAAAGCTATATGGGATTTTCAGGCAATAAAGAATCGATCCTAATGACAATTAAAATTATCAAGTAGATGATTTTAGTTGGCGGCGAGATGTGGCGGCTTTGAGATCAACATAGTCAATGCTGACCGCAAATTCCCTTTGACATAATATTAAATAGCGCAGAAATACGTTATCCGGGAATTAACTACAACTGTACTATACTATTCCGTGTTATGTAACTTTGCTTTGGTAAACGGGATAAAAAGGGAAGGTCTGGGAGACCTTTTCTTTTATTAGCGAGATGAAGCGCTGGCCTTTTCTGCACTTCAATTCCTTTAAATTTTTCTTCACAAAAGTTTCTTTTCAAAAGGTAATAAAACCGAGGCACGAGGTTCATGAATTCCTTAAAAAAGCAATGGACTGGCAATGGATAAACACTTATTATGCGAACCGACGATAGGAGGGGAGTGTAATGTGTGTGGAATGGGTTATTAAAAGTACAGCTGAATTATCGGTGCCAATTCGAACAAAATCACTATATTACACCAATAGTATGATGATTTAAACATGTGTATTATGGCAACAGTTCGTAAAACGGTAACTTTTACCGAACAACAAGATAAATGGATAAAGGCTCAAATCGAAGCAGGCGAATATACTAACGACAGTGAGTATTTGCGAAATCTAGTGCGGCAGGATCAAGCCAACAAATCTAAATTTCTTTCTCTTAAAACTAAACTAGTTGAAGGGCTTGAAAGCGGTGTTAGTTCCAAATCCTTACCCGATATCATGAAAGAAGTTGAAGCGCGCATGCGGGAAGATGGGCGTTTATAAGTTATCCAGTAAAGCTGAGATTGATTTGGCCGAAATATACGGGTTTGGCATATACAAATTCGGACTAACTCAAGCACAAAAGTATTTTTATGATATGCATAAAACATTTAAAATACTTGCCAAAAATGGGAATTTAGGTCGAGATGCCTCAGAATTTATTGAAGATTTAAAAAGATTTTCTTATCAAGCGCACACCATCTTTTATCTGCATACGGCAAGTGGAATTTTTACTCTTAGGGTTTTAAGTCAACGCATGGACTATGATTGGAACCTCCAAAAAGGTTAGGAATAGACAGCTATTCCGTATAACTTATCGCAATTTTGTATAACGTCGGATTATGGAACAGTTTGTTCTATAATGTTCCGCGTTATGAAACTTTGCTTTGGTAAACGGCATAAAAAGGGAAGGTCTGGGATACCTTTTCTTTTTTGAGCGAGATGAAACGCTGGCATTTTCTGCACTTCTTTCTTCAAATTTTTCTTCTAAAAAGGTAATGAAACCGAGACACGAGGTTCATGAATTCCTTAAAAAAGCAATAGACGGGCAATGAATAAACACTTGTTTTACGAGCCGAAGGTAGGAGGGGAATGTAATCTGCGTGGAATGGAATTTTACTACATTTTTTAATAACCTAACGGATTTACGTCATTTATTGCTTGTTAATTTTTCTTATATTTGACGTTCTGCCCCTTCCTATATTTTATTCGGTTTAAACAATTACTGAATTTAATTTCATTATGCATTATAAGGTGAATACAATTAAAATAATTAACTAAAAAATAATTTTATGGGTAGTAGTGGGTCAGGAAATTTATCTGATTATTCTGGAAATAAACCAAATGGAGGTGCCGGCAAATCTGGTGGCTCTAGCGATGAAAATAAATGTGAGAAAGCTTTTTCTACCATGCTAGAGGAGGTTGAAAGATCTTCATATTTTACTACAAAAGAAGAGGTGCCCGAAGTCGGTGAATCAATCACGATTTCTTTTGATAAACGGCCAATTGCAATTTCGAAGGAAGATTTGGTAATTGGATGCCTACCTACAAAGCTAAATTATATAAAAATGTGTATGGATGAAGGTTATTCATATTCAGGAAGGGTGGTGAGTTCATCTAGTGGATTGGTAGCTGCCGTTAGTATTGATGTTGAGCCAATCAAATAGAATGGGTTCAAAAATATGCATTCTAGGTGACGTTGTTACCGATATTACATTGCCACAGGATGGTAATGAAATTAAAATTCGATTAGGAGGTATCACACATTGCGCAAGAGGTTTATGGGCAATGAATGTCTCCTACGATGCAAAATTTGTAGCTCCAAATTATCTCTCCAATTCTATTATTGAATATTACAAACATCATGGGGCGAATGATGTAACCCAAATTGGAACTGTTACGGGAGCCCCATATTCTTTTCTAATAGGCAGTGTCAAAGAAACGGGCAATCAGTTTTATGATTTTATTCTAAGAGACCAAATAGATATTAATTTGGATATCGAAACACTAGATAGCTCCAAATTTAACTATTCGGATGTAATTTTAATTTCTGGCAACTTTGACCTGGAGCTCACAACAAAGAACATAAACAAGGATACCAAAGTCCACATAGATTTAAGCAATAATATTCAGGATTTCAATCAACTAGAAGAGGGTAAGTATCACACTATTTTCCTATCAACTTCTTCTGAACTTTTCAAGAAATATTATAAAGGTTCTTTTCTGGATTTTTGTAAAAATTTTGAAAAGTATTGTAAGTTATTAGTGCTAAAAGAAAATAGAGGAGGGTCGCGAATTTTTGATTTTAAAAATGAAGAACATTTTCAAATTCCTTCAATTACCCAACCTATAGTACATTCCGTTGGAGTTGGAGATGTCTTTGATGCATGTTTCGTTTCCAAATATCGAGAATTTGGAATAAAAAAGGCGGCATATCTAGCTTCTTGGTTGGCATCTGAGTATGCTGTCACAACATTTCCAGATGATTTCAAGAAAGGTGCTCAAAGAGTTTTTAAAACCAAAATTGAGGATATATTATCAATGGGTGGTTGCATTTTGCCTTGGGAAAAAAGACCATTATCACATATTTATATTGCCGCTCCAGATTTCGATTATTTAGATAGGTCGAAAATCGACTTACTTGTTGACTCTTTGTCTTATCATAATTTTAGTCCCAGAAGGCCTGTTCAAGAAAATGGACAGTTATCTTTTGAAAGTACTAAGGGAGAGAAAGCTTTAGCTTGCTCAAAGGACATTGAATTGTTGAAACAATGCAAATTGTTGATAGTGGTATATATAAATGATGACGCAGGTACTTTGATAGAATTGGGATATGCGGCGGCTTTAGGCATACCTTGCTTGGTGTTCGACCCCTATAATAAAGCAAATAACTGTATGCTTACTGAGGTGCCTAATACAGTCTCGAGTGATTTAGATGTAATTATTTCAGAAGTCTTCAATCAATTATCAAAAAATTAATGAATAAAAAAGTAGTATTACTAGCTTCTGGGGGACTTGACTCTACAACAATGGCTTATTGGTTATTGAAAAACAAAATAGATTTTATCCCTCTTTTTATTAAATATGGTCAACATTGCGTTGAAACCGAATTTAACACATTAGAAACCGTCCTGCCTACAGGATATGCTGATAAAATTGAAATTATAGATATCAGCGACGTATACCAACATTCCAAATGGAGTTGCTACATTTATCTGGACACTAAGTTAAGGCCAAATTAAATACCTTAACGAGATGAAAGAAACAAGAAAGAACTACAGTAAGGAGTTCAAGGAAAAGGCCGTGGAACTGGCCAACGTACGGGAGAACGTACAGGAGATTTCCCGGGAGTTGGGCATCGGTGCGGACCTGATCTACCGCTGGCGCAGGGAAATGGGCAACGACCCTTCCCTGGCCTTTGGCGGCAAGGGCAAAAAGCAGCTTACCGAGGAACAGAAAGAACTAGCAAGGTTGAAAAAGGAACTGGCCGATGTGAAAATGGAGCGCGATATCCTAAAAAAGGCCGTGAGCATCTTCTCCGTGAGCGACAGGAAATCTATGGATTCATGAAAGATTACCAAAAAGAGTTCCCTGTCGGGAAGATGTGCCAGATCTTCAAGGTAAGTAAAAGCGGGTTTTACGCATGGGGGAACCGTACCCTCTCGAAGCGTGACCACCAGAACCGGACGCTGCTCTGCGAGATCCAGCGGATACACCGCCAGAGCAAGGCCAGTTACGGGAGCCCCCGGATCACTGATGAACTGAAGGCCCGTGGGTTCGACGTATCCCGGCCACGGGTGGCCAGGCTGATGAAAAAGAACAAAATAAGGGCCGTCCATGCGAAAAAGTTCACGACGACCACCGATTCGAAACATAAGTACCCGGTGGTGGAGAACAAATTGAACAGGGACTTCTCCGCCAAGGAAAGCGGTCGGGCATGGGTGTCGGACATAACGTATATAAGGACGGCCAAAGGTTGGCTCTACCTGACCGTGATCTTGGACCTCTTCGACCGCAAGGTCATCGGCTGGTCGCAAAGTAGCGATATGAGCGCCGAGAACACTACTATAGCGGCATGGAGGATGGCCGTAGGGAACAGGGCCCCTTCAAAGGGACTGATCTTTCATTCGGACAGGGGCGTACAGTATGCCTATTATGATTTTGCCCGTTTGTTGGACAGCTACAGTTGGGTCGAGAGAAGTATGAGCCGCAAGGGCAACTGTTGGGACAATGCGGTCGCCGAAAGCTTCTTTAAGTCCATAAAGGTGGAGCTCATCTACAGAAACCGATATCCGGGAAAGGGTCAGGCCGCCCTTTCGATATTCGAATGGATAGAGACATGGTACAACAAGAACAGGAGACATTCCGCATTGGGGAACATGACTATAGACGAATTTGAAAATTTAACTAAAATGAAAAATGCGGCTTAACTAAGGCGTGTTAACACAAAATAGGTATCTTTGTTAAATGGAATTGACGGATACCCAATTTGAAACGATCAGCTCTCATTT
>CANMSB010000007.1 GCA_947500445.1 uncultured Flavobacteriaceae bacterium
CTCTTTCTCATAATGACTGTTTAAAATTAAGGTTATTATTCTACTTTTAAACAGTTCGGTTTCAAGGGTAGCTTACAGGAGGGCAATGTGTGTGGAATGGTAAACTTTCTGCCTTGAATTATTTAAATTCCATTTGTTTATTTAAAATCAATATGTATATTTGGGTACTTTTAAAATTTTCGTATACGAAATTATGAGCAGTACCAAAATCACAATTAAACAAGCAGCTTCAGAATTGGATTTAACACCTCAGCAAGTTAGAAATTTATGTAGGGACAATAAGCTTTATGCTGAAAAAATTGGCAGTTCATGGATATTAGAAGAGGAAAATATCGAATATTATAAGTCTAACCATAATTGTGGTAAAACTTTGGATAAGGCCATAACAAAGACTGAATTAAAAGAAACTACCCTTTCATTTAAGCAACCTAAGGTTTTATCGTTTTTTACTGGAGCAATGGGATTAGACTTAGGAATCGAAAAGGCCGGTTTTAAGACTTTACTTGCTTGTGAGGTTGATAAAGCTTCTAGGAAAACCATTGTAAAAAATAAACCTGAAATTGCCCTTATAGGTGACATAAGGGATTATTCCGCAAGTGAAATTAGGATTAAAGCTGGATTGCAAAATGACGAGGAAATTGATTTAGTTGTTGGTGGACCACCTTGTCAGGCATTTAGTACTGCTGGAAATCGAAAAGGCTTCGAAGATGAACGGGGGAATGTATTTCTGACTTTTTTAAACAGGATAATCGAGCTTAGGCCCAAATACGCTGTTATTGAAAATGTGAGAGGGATTTTATCCGCACCTTTAAAACATAGGCCACATGAAAAGCGGGGGGTTAACTTTCCACCTTTAAGCCCCGATGAGATGAAAGGCGGGGCATTAATGCATATTATTGAAGCTCTTAGCGATGCAGGATATGGAATAAGTTTTAATCTTTACAATTCAGCGAATTTTGGAACTCCTCAAAAAAGAGAAAGGGTTATTATCATTTTATCCAGAGATGGAAAAAAGGCACCTTATTTAACTCCTACTCATTCGGAAAATGGGGATTTTAATTTACCAAAATGGAATACATTTAAGAGTGCAGTCAGTAACATGGCATACGATAAATTGAATCATTTAAATTTTCCTGAGAAAAGATTAAAATACTATAGAATGCTTGGACCTGGGGAATATTGGAAGCATTTACCCTTGGATATTCAAAAGGAAGCTCTCGGTAAATCATTTTACTCAGGAGGGGGGAAAACAGGTTTTTTAAGAAGATTGGCTTGGGATTCTCCCTCTCCAACTTTGGTGACTCATCCTGCCATGCCAGCAACCGATTTAGCGCACCCAGAGGAGGATAGGCCACTCAGTGTAGAAGAGTATAAAAGAATTCAACAATTTCCCGATGATTGGAGTATTGAGGGTAGTTTAATAGAACAGTATAAGCAAATTGGTAATGCCGTACCTGTAGGTTTAGGACGTGCGGTTGGAAGATTGATTATGAATTTACTAAATGAGGAAGAAATAAAAAACTATAGTAATTTTAAATACAGTCGCTATAGGAATACAGACGAAGATTCTTGGCTACGCGCGGTAGAAAAGGAACATTCCAAACTTACACTTGCTTTATAGAAGATTGTTAATCATATCTCTGGTTTCATTTCCAACCTCTCCGAAGATTTTCAATAGTTGCTCATAAGTACCAACACCTCCTATGAAATCCCAATATTCTTTTCCAATTAGAACGCATTTATCTGTTTTCATATCAAAAAACTTAAATGGGATAGACCATTTATAGTCTAACTTTGTATCTCCATATGGATTGTAATACAGTCCAAAATATGTTTGAAAGTTAGGGTTATGAGCCTTAAGCATTAACATATTCCGTTTAGCAATCTGAGTTTGGTCTTTGTTGGGTTTAACCGTTTTAATCGATAAGAAACTTTCTATACCATTCTTTTTAATCCACAAGTCAGAAATAACATCACGAACAACGAAATTCCCTTTTTTGAAAGCAGAAATTTTTGATGTTTCTCTTTTCCAATTTGGTGTTGCGTCGTTGCTATCTAAAGAACTAAGAATTCTTTCTATTTCATCAACTGCCCCCTGATTGATATTTACTTGACTGCGATATTGTCTAATAGACTCCGCTCCACTGGCAATTGCAAGTATCATTGAAATTTCTTCAATAGGTCCTTGACCAAATGATGTCGAAAAGGACCTTTCAATTGATGAAGCTGTAATAATGTGTTGGGACAACAATGCTTCATGAAAAGGTTTATGGTCTATTGTCTTTTTCTTCTTTTCAGTTCTAATAATCGTATTTCTAATACATCTAAATAGTATTTCCTTTATTGACTTTTTGATTTCTGCATCCATAAAAAAATGTGACTATATCGGAGTTATTACTGCCGCAATGTACGTATATTCTAGAATTTTTCTTGCAGTTTGTTTTGGTTGCGGATTCTAAAAAGGACTAAGAGAATTTTGGCAAAACAATAGCTGAGGAATTATAACTTTTTGATTGCAGATTTTGTTAATCCTGTAAGCTCTTTGATAATGTCATCATCATAACCTTTGGCCTTCATCTTCTTAGCAATATCCAAAGCTTTTTGTTTTTCGGCCCGCTTTTTCTCGGTATCAATTTTCCATTGTTCCAACTCCTTCTTTTCAGGATCCATAATCTCAAAAACGCCTGACTTTTTGAGTTTTTCGATAAGGCCATTGTCGGCAAAACTGAAATAGTCCGTTTCCGAGATAACCAAATGGTCAATGACCTCAATATTGATAAGTCTACCCACTTTTAGCATACGGTCGGTAAATTCGTTGTCGCCTTTTGAAAGGTCAAGAGAACCGCTAGGGTGGTTATGCACAAGAATCATTTTTACGGCCAGTTTGTAAATGGCCATTCTAAACACATCTGGCGGGTCGGCATTTACACGGTTTACGGCACCAAGACCAATGAGCTCAATAAAGAGTATCTGGTGTTTGTTATCGAGACCAACGACCCAAAAGTGTTCCTGATTTCTACGTATTTTATTTTCTCGAAGTAATATCTGCTGCATAATGGCATAGATATCGGTTGAATTGAGCACTTTTATTTTTTGCTCCTTGGTCAGACGTACGTTCATATTTCAAAGATACGATTTGTTAAGATTCGAGAGGTAAAACGGCCTAAGAGAACTTTGGCTAAAACAATAGGGGAGAGGAGCGTTAAGAATTTTAGGGGGCTGGTACTACATTTTGTTGATCGCTAAAATGTTTCAAGAAGTTCAAAGCAGTCTTAATAGTCAGAATGGATCCTAAAATTTAGTGACCGACCCGTACATTGTTTCAAAAGGTATCTGTAAGCCTTGATTTTTTGTTTCTTTTTTATCAAGAAAAAAGAAAGACTAACTTTAATGCATGTCAGAATTTCAAAAGCAAGCGGAAGATATTCTAAAGTCTGAAATGACCAATGCAGGGTTTGAAATCTGTTCAAAAGATAATGGGAGAGAAGGGGTTGATTTTCTGGTCCGAAGCTCAAATGGTAAGCAATCTGAGGTATTTCTGCAACCAATGGATTTGATTGCACAACAAAGCTCAAAAGTCCCAAAAGAAAAGTTAAGTGAACCAAATGAAAACCTTTGGGTGGCATTAATAGGTTTTATCCCTGAGAAAGAGCCTCTAATATTCCTGATACCTTCGAAAACCCTTGCAAAACCGGATAATTTCGTGTTTTTTGAGCATGATGTTAGCCCGCATATATACTTGTCTAATTGGGAAATAAAGGTCTTTACCAACGGAATGAAGGTTCTTGGTGAGTATGCTTTTTACAATCAAATCGAGAATTTCAAGTAACTAGTATATCTCTACATTATGTCAAATAGACTTAAAAGAAAGGTTTCTTTGGAACACGGAGGGTAGCAAGTGCTTAGAAATTTACTCGCAGAGAAATTTTAAGCTTTTGCGGCAAGCTGACGAGAAGGCTGTGAAAAATTTATGGCAGATAGTTTCTCGTAATTGGCATATTTCAAAATTGCTAAAAGGTTTTGCTTTTTTTGGTGCTGGCCAAGCGGATGGGAATTGCGTATAAAAATAAATGCCATCAGCATTTAATTTTTATGAAAGCAATATGCTGTTGGCCGAGCGGCAATTTTACATAACGACAAATTATGAGTACAGACGCGAGGTTTATCGGCCAGGGTTGCCGAATTTCGAAGTATAGAATAATTTTTCTTCTGTGTGTAAAATTTGAAGCTACGTAAATTAAACAGCTTGATGACCCTGTTGGTAATTCTCTTTAATGCTACAAATGCGAGGGATATTTTACATAATAGAATTATGACTTACAGCTAAAGGTTTGAAAATTAAATACTTATATATCAATCTGTATCATAATTTATATTATGTAAAATAGAATATTTGAACTACCCCGAAGCTTTGGGGCCCTCATGCTAACGTACACCCTATCAATGCTCCTTTTGGAACCTATCGCACGTTGTATAGCACTAAACCAAAAATGTTCTAATTAATTTCAGCCCGAGTATCCAGGCGCTTCGTACTGCAACACCCTTTGTCTTTACATTTGCTGGGCAGTGGCGTAGCAATTGGCTTGGTAGCGGCACATATGGTGGTACCTTTAGCCTTTGTATCGCTTGTACGGTCCGGAGCGGCATCAAAGGTGTTCAATGCCCAAAAAATACCGCCTAACCAAAGGCTGTAGAAAATCAAAAAATTGCGGTGTTTTTTCATCTGACTATTGGTATAACCGTATATCACATCGTTTCGTATGTGAAAAATGGTAATCTTTTCCTAAAATTCGCCCCTTTTTAGGCGTATCCTTTCGACTTAGCGTGAAAAGCATCCAAAGGATGCAACCCCTACCACAAAACCCTTGTCTTTAGAATAACTATAAAATTCAAATAGACATGATACAAGCAAGAAAAATTGTTTTAACGGCCCTTATCGCGGCCTTTACCACTATCGGGCTCCATGCCCAGCAGTACAAGGTGGTTACTAGCGTAGAATCCATTGTGCCCAGTGGTTTGGGCCGCTCTCGGATCATCAACGCACAAGAAGAAAAAGATCATAAAGCATATACTTCTACCCAAACCGAAGAGGACAACACCCGAAACAAATCCAAGCGAAAAGAAATCCGCGTCAAGGATTTTGAGGAAACCAAATTGCTCAACTTTTATAACATTGCCGGTATTCGGTTCCAGAACATTGCGGCCAACGACGCCCTGTTAACTTCAATGATGAACGATATGGCCGAAGACGGTTGGGAATTGGCCTTTGTGACCAGCTCTGTAGAAAGTGATGCGGGCGATGGTGACAACCAAGGTATTTTTATAACCCGTTATGTTTTTAAAAAACAGCCCTGAATACCGATCTGCACCGTATCGTTAACGATGCAATGGCGGTCGATGTTCCAATGTGGGGTATCCATATCGCCAACGGTCGGTACCATAGTAACGCGTGTTTTTGGATAAAGCATATTAAGATGTACTTTGTTACAAAAACAGCATGCCCAAAGGCGAATCACTTCCCGCCCTGACACAACTTTGGAGCGGTCACTGCCTAGAAAGTTTCTTTTGGTACTTGCTCTGAATGATATCGATGACCACCAATACCACAATAACAAAATAGAAGGTAGTTTTGCTCATTGGGGTTACCTCATTGCCAAAGAGTTTTAAATGGGCCAAATGGCCTCCTTCGGACAACAGCATAATACCCACGATAAAAAGAATAAAAAGTCCCAATACCTCGTACATTCTGTTTTTCTTTAAAAAGGTGGTCACCCTTCCGGAAAGCCAGATCATCAACACCCCTCCTATTACTATGGCGATCGCCATCACCCAAAACACATCGGTCAAGGCCATGGCACTCAAAATGGAATCGAAAGAGAAAACGATGTTCATGATCACGATGGAAAAAATAATCATGTTAACGCTTTTCTTTTGTACCTCCACACCATCGTGTTCCTTTTCTAACCGCAGCATATGCCATATTTCCTTTACGGCAGTGTACATTATGAACACGCCGCCCGCCAGGACGATCAGGCTGTGCACGTTAAAACTACCTTCCAAAACCCCGGTAACATCAAATCCGAACCAAGGCTCCTGAAAATAGGCGATGACCCGTATTAAAATGAACAGCAGCGCGATCCGTAATACAATGGCCATACCGATGCCCAGCGTACGTACCCGTTTTTGCTCGGCTTCCGGTGCCCTTTTGGACTCCAGTGAAATATACAGCAGATTGTCCAGACCCAAAACGGCCTGTAACAAGGTAAGCATGCAGAGGGTAATCAAATTATCAAAGGTGAAAAGACTTTCCATTGAAACAGTTTTTGAGGTGGTCGGTTATGATTTTTCTGGGGCAAATATAAAAATTTCACAGTGGAGCGGTCGCTCCCGACAAAAAAGTATCACCAAAGCTTCAAAAAGAGAACTACTGCCCCTACCCCCTTACTCGGGCAAAACACCGAGCTTTCCCTGGTAGTGTATCGGAAAGCGATGGGAGCTGGTTACCCGTACGGAACCGTTTAAATTGGGGAACAATCGCATCGCCACTCGATAGTGTTCCGAATCGGCCTTCATGGAAAGCGTTATGCGATATCCCTTATCCTTGTCCAGGGCATCGATCTTAAAATCCGTTGGAACGCCCTCAAAAGCGATCGCTTCCTGATCGCCATACCCGCCACCGGCCCAGCGTTCGCCAAAATAGGGCAAAAAAACCGACACGGAATCCCCCATAATTTTAAAGTAGTTGGGGTTTCCGATCAGATTGATACTGCCCGCGGTGTTCCCCATACCCAATATGCCCGAACTGGCCAAGCTGGCCATGGCCGCCGTCGGCTGTGGCCGAGCCCATTGCGCCTCAAGCGTAAAGAAGCGCTTCGCGATCAAATCGTCCAATCGGGTATCGTTTGTAGCTACAGTGGCCGATTTTGCGCCTCCACAACCGCAAATTAGCACAATGACCAAAATAAAAGCAAGCTGTTTCATCATAAATGAATTGTTTAATCCCCGTTAATGTTCGCTATTTTGAACAAACGTTTAAGAATGTCCTAGAAATCAAAATGCATCCACCGCATATCGGAAGATGCATTTTTATCAAAGTAGGCCAGTTCATCTTAGCAATTTCTAACCCCTTGAATGTAATCCTCGACACCTTTACGCATGGTATAGAATGCCAAAAACTGTTTTTTGATATCTTCCATGGCATCCACTGCCGTTTTTTTGGTGTATTTCATATTCTTGATGATTGCTGCATTATCGACACGTAATTGTTCCAATCCAAATTTTAAGGTCTGCATGCGTTCGAACAGCAGGGAGGTCTTCGGTTCGCATACGTAAGAATTTAACTTTTTACGCAGTTCCAATAAATCCTTCTGGTGTCGTTCCAATTTGAGTACCAAAGTGTTGTTTTCGTACTCCTCAATTTTTTGTGGCCGGGCAAGAGCGTTGTTCGTCATAATGGGCATCGTTTAGGGTTCGTGAATTCATCGTAGGCATCTTTAAGTTACAAAAAATATGCATTCGACACCCACCGTAGTACCCAGACATCCAGACTTTAACGTTTTATTGATAGTTAATTAAGATAGGGTTCCCCAATTTTTTTTGGTAGTCCCAATCCTACGCCTTAATTTAAACGTTTACAAACAACAACCCCTAACTATGAACATCAACTTTGAGTACGATGATGTAAAGGCCAGCAATCGACTGGAAATTATGGCCGCTAAAAAACTTGAAAAATTATTTGACAAATACGACTTTATCGTTCGCGCTGATGTTTTTTTTAAAACCGAGAACACCTCGGAACGGGAAACCGGAATGCTATGCAACATACGACTGAGCGCACCGGGCCCCCGTCTTTTTACGGAGTCGAGTATGGCCTCCTTTGAGGCCTCCATTGCCAAGTCGGTAGATGATCTGGAACGTCAATTACAGCGTAGAAAGGCCAAAATGAGAGCGCGTTAGGCGTTTTCCCTCCAACGCCGTTAAACGGCACGACCGCTCACAGCAAAAAACGTGGGCGACAATCATGTCAAGGGAAATACTTCCGAAGTACGCGTCAAACGTACTGGGGGAATGGTCAAAATAGGGAAAAGCGTACCGAGACTACTCGTTCATATCATCCTCGAACTTGATGTCCGCCATGGTACGGTTCAACCGCTCGGAAAAAGGATTGTACTTTAGATCGATCAATAGTTTTTGACGACGGCGTTCGGAAATATCCAAGGTATCGATCACGCTCTTTCGAAGCTCGATTTCCGCAATACGGTCCAATCGCTTTTGTTGTCGTTCCGTTGCGGTCAGCGAAATATCCGGTGCAAACTTTTCCATAATGGTATGGCGTTGCACCTCTTTAGTAGCTCTATTCTCTTTGGTACTCTCGGTAGTTTGGGCAATAGCATTTCCAATACCTAAAAACAAAAGGCATACGGAAAAAGCCCAGAAATGGTTCTTTTTCATTTTGGTTTTCATAACGTTTCTCCCTTTAAAGATACGCATTTTGCAAAATCGGCCACAAGCTGGCATTCAATTCGTTCGTTTATCGATACAATTGGAGCATTCATCGATAAAAGAAACGGTTCTTCGATGTTCGCAACCTCTTAATCGACGATTTCATCCTCGAACTTCGTTTCGGTAAGTAGGAGCTCTAGTCGGTCCGTAAGTCCATTTTTGTAAAGATCTTTCAACAAACGTTTCCGCTTTAGGTCCGAAATGTCCATCGTATCCAACAGCTCTCGCGTACGACGCAAACGCTCCCGTTTGGCGGCCATGGAAGTCATGTAGGTAGGTTCAAACTTGAACAGGGAGGGGCCGTCATCCTCTTCCTTGTCTATTTTTTGAATCTCCTTGTTGTCGGTATTGTTTTGCTGCGAATTGGCATTGGCGCCGGCCATCAAGAAAATAAACGGTAACAGCAAATAGGGTAATTTTTTCATTTTTTTCGGGCTTGTGTCTCGCCGCCAAAGTAAAAAAAATCTGCAGTAAACCACATCCATTGAACGGATATCTTATCGTTCCCCTAGATTTTTAACACTTTTGCCACCCTGCTCTAGCCCTTTTTCACGGCTATTCTGGCAGAATCAATATCTTTGGTCTACATGCTACACCGTCTTATACCATTTTAACTTTGAAATGGTATAAACCGGGTTTAGCAGCGATATTAAATACATTCCATGAAAAAAATTGTAATCCTATTGCTCGTTGTCGTATTTCATAAGGTATTGCCGGCACAAAACACCAACCTGATCAAAGACGCGAAGATTACCTTTAGCTTTTTATCCAACGAAGTCGATGGCAGTGTATCGGGCTTTAGCTCTTCTTCGGTAATCGATTTGAAGGAACCGGGCAATACGGTACTGAAGGGTTCGGTAGCCACCGAAACCCTGAAAACCGGAAATTTTTTAAGGGATTGGAGCCTAAAGGGCGGAAAGTATTTTGATACGGAAACCTACCCAAAAATCTCGTTCCAGAGTACCTCGGTCGAAGCGACCGATAGCGGATTTGATGTGGAAGGAAAGCTTACCATCAAAAAAACGACGCTGCCCATTCGCATAAGCTTTATAAAAACAGGGACCAATCTGACCGGTAAGACTACGATAAACGCCTACGATTACGGGATAAAAGTAAAGAAGAGAAAAGAGGATAACCTAGTTGCGGTCCAATTCGTTTTTAACTTGAAATAATCAATGAAAATACCAAATGGTATTATCATTGTTTTCCAAGGAATTACAGGCCTTTAAGCCACTTTCAGAGCGATCCAATTGCCAAGCTTATCCGAGCATACCCTGTTTTCCAAATATCATTCCGGAATTTTGCTCAAACGACATTGGAAAATTATTTTCCCTTGCCATGGCACATAGGCCCGAACGCGCCAATAGTGGTTCCCTATCCATATCATACCGATGAAATGCCAATTTTTCCGGCCAAAAGGAAATGGGCACTAGTTTTCGTGCAGGGCCTAGTATCGAATAGCGACAAGATGATTACCTTCGCACTTTAAAAGTTGCCATTATGTGGGTTTGGACCTTATTTATTGTATTGATATTGGTTTTTTTAGCGCTCGACCTTGGAGTCTTTAACAAGGAAGCTCATGTGGTAAAAACCAAGGAAGCCAGTATTTGGACGGCCGTTTGGGTGACCATAGCCCTCAGCTTCAGTGGGGTCATCTATTGGTTATTTTCCCAGGGCATCGTAGCCAACCCGACCGGACTTACCCCCGACAACGCCGTGCTCAAGTATGTAACGGGCTATTTGATCGAACTTTCCCTGAGCATCGACAACGTATTTGTAATCGCGGTCATTTTTTCATCGTTTAAAATTCCGGCCCTCTACCAGCATCGGGTGTTGTTCTGGGGTATTTTAGGGGCGATCGTCTTTCGAGGACTTACCATTTTGTTCGGGGTGGCCTTGATCAATAAATTTGATTGGATTATCTATGTTTTCGGCGTGTTTTTACTATGGACCGCCTTTAAAATGCTAAAGGGCGAAGATGACGATTTCGATCCCAAAAAATCCTTTGTCTTCCGGCAGGTGAAAAAAGTATATCCCATTACCGGTACCATTCAAGGAAACAAGTTTTTTGTCAAAAAAATGGGCATTAAGGCCGCTACGCCCCTATTTGTAGCTTTGGTGATCATTGAATTGACCGATATCCTTTTCGCCTTGGACAGCATTCCGGCCATCTTGGCTATTACCGCCGACCCCTTTATCGTTTTCAGTTCCAACATCCTGGCCATTTTAGGGCTACGCTCCATGTATTTCTTGGTTTCCCGTATGTTGGAGAAGTTTCGGTACATCAACTACAGCTTGGTCATCATTTTGGCGTTCGTAGGGTTGAAAATGTTGTTCTCACATCACATTGCCTTGCCCGAATGGCTATCGTTGGCCGTAATTTCGGTGGCCTTGATCGGCGGTATCGTAGCATCGGTGGCCATCAAGGAAAACGATGCCGAACAATAACGGTTTACGCCTCCTTTTTGTTTGAAAAGACGATACCATAAATTTTGGCCGCCGCCCAGTTGCCCATGGGAAAATAGAGGGCAAAAAACAGTGCCATTCCCAAACTAAAATTTCGGATGCCAAAAAACTGATCGAGAAGATTGTTAGGATAGGCATAGGACGATTGCAGCGCATAGCCCCCGAACTCCAGAAGGCCCATAGCGATAAGCCCATACGCATATTGTGCGTGAAAAGGGAGCTTTCGCAACAACAGTGAGATCGGGATCATGTATAACAGGTATACCGTAATAACCTGCCACCAATAGGTAAATCGGGCAATTTCGACCTGGGTACCGAACCAATCCATGCCCATGCCCCATAAAAAGTACAGTACCGCATAAACCAGCACCAACCTTTTGTCCACTTGTAGCTGTGATTTCGCCCAACGAAAAAACTCTTGCATCGTATCCATAATTTACTGCCGCCTTGTTTAGGGCGGCAATGTTGCATTTTTCCCTCCTTATTTGGAGCTGATTTTTCTATCGATAATCCCCAAGGCATCGGAGACCGTCTGCATCTGGTCCATATCCTCGTTTTCAAGGGTGATGTCAAAAGCATCCTCCACATCGAGCACGATATCCACCAAATTGGCCGAATTGATGTTCAGTTCGTCTATAAAATGACTGGAGTCGGTAATACGGTCCACCGCAACATCTTCGGGGAGGTATACCGCAATAATTTTTTTCAAGATAGCGTATCGTTCTGTGGACATGGTTTGGATGGAGTTTGGTTTCCTGACCAGAATAAAAAAGCGCGTTCAAAAAGCGCCTTTTTAATATCAGTCGTTAAAAGCCCTAAAAATAACACAAGCATTTACATCTCCAAAACCAAAACTGGCCTTGATTACGGTTTTTGGTGCTACGGCCATGGTCCGCTGCGGTACTTTCTCGCGGGAAACCAAGGCCCCGATTTCGGGATGCAGGTCTTCCGAGTTACGGTTGCCGAACACTTTACCTTCGGAAAGTTGCAGCACAGCGGCGACACATTCGATACTTCCGGCCGCTGCCAAACAATGCCCGACAAGACTCTTGAACGAATTGATAAAAGGAAAATCCGATCCGGAACGCCCTAAAGCGGTACACCAGTTGGCCACCTCAAAGGCATCTTTTCCAGTTGCGGTCAAATGGCCGTTAATGGCATCGATTTCGGATGCGAGCACGCCCGAAACCCGTAACGCACTGTCGATACAACGCACTACGGCTTCACCGTTGGGAGCGGTCATACTTCCCGTGCCCCGTTGACCACCACTATTTACCGTACCCCCAAGCACCTCTGCGTAAATATGGGCGCCCCGGGCCTTGGCGCTCTCCAGGGATTCCAGTACCAAGGCGCCCGCACCACTACCGGGCACAAAACCGGCCGCAGTGGCACTCATGGGCCTACTGGCCTCCATTGGACGATCGTTATACTTGCTGGGTAAAATGCGCATGCTATCGAACCCCGCCCAAATATAGGGTCCGCTATCACTACAACTGCCCACGAGCATTCGTTTGGCCTTTCCCGCGCGGATCCGATCATACCCCATCAATACCCCTTCGGTACCGGTAGTACAGGCCGAGGAATTGGTGGTCACCTGATTTCCGGAACCCAATATTCCACCCAAATAAGCGCTGATACCACTGGCCATAACCTGCATTACGGCCGTACTGCCCAAACGGCGAACGTTGCCCTGATCAATGGCCAGTATGGATTCGCGGAACTTATCGGCGCCAAGGATACCCGTACCGAAGATGATACCGCTATCCCAATCTGGGCGTTCCTTTTCGGCCATCGGCAGTCCGGCATCCTTCCAGGCATCGGTTCCCGCAATTGCACCGTAAACCAGGCCGCTGGCATTCATTCCCCGCAATTGCAAAGGGCTAAAATACCGATTCAAATGGCTCTCGGTCACCTCGGGTTTTCCCGCAATCTGGCAAGAAAACCGTAAGCGGGCCAACTCGGGCCGAAAACGAATACCGGAAACACCATCGGTCATGGCCCCACAAAACGCCTTTAGTCCGATGCCGTTCGGCGCGCATATCCCTAAGCCCGTAATGACCACCCTATTGTCCATCCGCAGTCGTTTTGATCATTCCGGCAAGCGTACCCTTACACACCATAGTACCTTCTTCGTTGTACATGTTCACCTTACACTTCAATTTTTGAAAACGGAAGTATTGCTTTTCCGAAATTACGGTCACCCGCTCACCAGGATGCACCGTCGCCAAAAACTCCATTTCCGCGCTGCTCATTCCCAATAGCAGGTCTTTTAAGCCGGTTTGTTGCCGTTGTAGCAGGTAAATTCCCAAACTGACCAATCCGATCTGTGCACAGCATTCGGTCAAGAGCACGCCCGGTGTTACCGGATGCTCCTTAAAGTGCCCTTTATAAAAATCCGCATCCTTCAAAAAGGTATAAGAGCCCTTTGCACCATTATCATCGATATGTTCCAACGCATCCACGAACAAAAACGGAGGGGCATAGGGCAACGCTTCCAAAACCGATCGGTATTTCATATTATACTAAGGTTGATTACGACCGGTCCAAAGCCGTAAAATTACTACAATCATCAAAAAACGGACTATCGCAAACTCTCCCCACCATCGACCGTGATTACCGTTCCCGTAATCCATTGCGCCTCCTTTGTAGTCAACAAATAGGCAACATTGGCGACATCTTCCGGTACCGTCAAACGCTTATTGGGGTTGCGCAACAATGCATTTTCCTTTAAGGTCTCATGCCCGGGAATACGTTCAAAGGAGGGCGTAAGCGTTACCCCTGCCTGAATGCAATTGGCCTTGATACCCACGGGCGCAAATTCCAAAGCGATGTTACGGGTAATGGCCTCAAGGGCGGCCTTTGCCGCCGAAACGGCCGCATAATTGGCCCAAGCCTTGGTATTGCCCTCACTGGTATACGAAATGACCCGGGCATCCTCGGCAAAAAGGCCGTGGTCATAGAGGGCCTTGGTCCATTCGAACAAGCTACTTGCCATAGCCGCTATGGTGAGTCCAAAATCCTGTCCGTTCAATTCCGTTTTTTCCGGCGATCGCATGGGTTTTAGGTTTCCTTTCGCCAAACTGTGCACCAACACGTCGATACGGGCTCCATCCTCCAGAACTTCCTTTATCCGATGTATTATTTCGCTTCTATTTTCTTGCTTCAAGGCGTCCATATTGAACAAATGAACCCTATTCCCACTTAAAGTAATTTCTTTAAAAGCATCATTAATTTGCTCCAAATCAGTTCTTCTATCGCGATGTATGATGAAAACCGAAAAACCTTCTTGCAACAGTTTTTTGGCAGTAGCAAAACCTAGCCCACTACTCCCTCCCAATATGATGGCCGTCCGTTTTGTGGACGCTTTCTTATTCATATTTTCAACTCTTGTCGCCATACTTGAATTATTTTTTTAGCCTTGGTACAATAGGACTTCCACAGTTGATGTTGCCACAAATCGTTTCATCCCAATTTGCGTTACCACTCCAAAAGGATACGTTGGGCCGAAAAACCGGGGCCAAAGCTGAGCATCAGGCCTTTTTCCCCGGGTTTGGGGTGTTTTTCCATAAAACGTTCCAACACGTACAACACCGTAGCACTGCTCATATTCCCATAACGGCGCAACACCTCCTTGGTATCATCGATGTTTTTTCCCAGTTCCCCGAAAAGCCCTTCTACCGTCTGAACGATTTTTTTTCCTCCCGGGTGAAAAATGAGATGCTCGATATTGTTGATATCGGTTCCGTATTTTTCCAGAAAGGGATGTACAATATTCGGAAAATGATCGGATATCGCCTGGGGCACACCGGGGTCCAATATCATTTGCAGTCCCGAGTCGGTCAGGTCAAAACCCATCAAATGCGTGGTGTCGGTAAAGTGGTACATTTCGCTACCGCACATCCTTGGCCCTTCTGCCGCTTCCTCGGACGACAAGAGCACACAGGCGGCGCCATCACCAAAAATGGCGGCACTCACCATATTGGCCATCGAAAAATCGTTTAATTGAAAGGTTGCGGTCGGACTTTCCACGGCAACAACGGCAGCTCTTTTGCCCGGGTTGGCCTTTAAAAAATTTTGGGCGTAAAGCAATCCTGAAATTCCTGCCGCACAACCCATTTCGGTAACGGGGAGCCGCACCACATCCTGCCGCATGCCCAATGCATCGATGAGATAGGCGTCCAAGGACGGTATCATAATACCCGTACAACTTACGGTAATAATAAAATCCAGGGTATCGGCCGCCCATTCGGCTTTTTGCAATGCATTTTGAAGCACCCGGGTACCCAACGTTTTCACCTCCCGCACGTAGATGGCGTTTTTATCCTGAAAGGAAGTCACCGAAAAAACATCCTCGGGATCCATAATGCTATAGCGCTTGTCTACCGCGGCCCCTTGAAAAATCTTTAATACTTTACGCTGAAATCGTTTCTCCTGGCCTGCGAGCCAGAGTTCCACAAAAGGCAATATATCCTTGGTTTCCCTACTAAAGGGCGGTAATTGTTTTGCCACTTGGACAATACGGGTATCGTTCATATCGTTTTAGGTCGCTTGGGTTGCATAATCCATACATATCGGAATGCCCATTTCCACTTTATTTTATGATTCATTTGCGGTAGTGCCTTGGCAAAAGCCAACAGTTCCCGTTTTTTAAAGCCTTTCCGGATAGAAATGAGTCCATCAATTTTGGCGGTCGGTGTTCGAATGAAAAAAATACTGAATGCCTTGAACAAATAAAAGGCCAAGGCGCTTCTATGCAGGTCGTTATTGACCACGGCGATGTCGGCCAAACGGGCGAATTGGGCCAGGAGCACCCTTAGGTCCCCATCGGTAAAATGATGGGTCATCAAAGTGGTAACCAATATATCACATGTAAAGTCCGCTTCGGACAATTGCAATACATCTTGCTCGTGATACCGGATCTCTGGGAAGTCCTTGGACGCCTCCCTTGCCAGCTCCAAGGCATCCACACTGAGGTCCAAGCCCAAAAAATCGGCCATGACCCCCTTTTTACGGCACAACAGCGCCAGGGCCCGTAGCATGCTACCGTCCGCACAACCGACATCCACTATCGTGTATCGCTCCCTAGGGTTAGCGTCCAACAAACGATCGACGGCCGCAACGGTGATCTTGTTTCCGCCCAAAATACGGTTTACGTTGTTGATATCGTCCAAAACCGATTGCAGCGTTTCCGGAGTACCTTGAAAATTATCCATAATCTCCGGATCGGTACTTCTTGTTTTCAATCCTTTTAACATACCAAAGGTTTTCCGTGGGTATTCGCAATAATTTTTTGGAGCAACCAAGAGGAACGCGCTACCGTCGCCATGGCCGTTCGGGACAACTGCGGATTTAAAAGCAATTTTTGCAGGATGCGTCCCGTTCGCATGCGCACGGCAAACTGTTCGTTCCAACTTTTGGTATATGCTTTTTCCAGTTGTGTTCGGTCACTATCGGAAACACTGAAATACCGCAGCACGGCTTCCGAAGCGATCTTGGCGCTATGAATGGCCATCGCCATTCCATTTCCGCAAAGCGGATGAATGAGTCCCGCCGTATCGCCACACATCAACATATGGTCCACCACCGCCCGTTTTGGCGCAAAGGAAATCTGCGCAATGGTCAACGGGGCATCGAACAACGGCTCGGCTTTTTTTAAAAAAGCGCCCAGATGAGGATTTTTGGAGACTACCTTCTGTTGAAATGAAGCGATATCGGGATATTTTTGAAACGTAGCGTAGCTTGCCAAATAACAGAAGTTTACGGCGCCGGTCTCCGTTTTTGATAGCCCGCCGTAACCGCCTTCAAAGTTGTGCAGTGCAACAATATCGTCCGAAAAGTCGGCATAACGGTAGTGGGCCTTCACCCCCAACCAGCTGGACTTGTTGCGGATAAAATTACGTTGCAATCGCTTGTCCAACGCATCCCGCTTTCCATAGGCACCGATAGCCACAGTGGCATTGATATCCCCATCCACATCCGTACCGATCGCGAACCGTCCGTCGGCGGTCGAATAGCGTACCGCCTTAACCGTACGTTTTATCACTTTGACCCCAAGTGTCAGGGCATGGCGATATAGCGTATCGTCCAAACAATGACGGCTTACGCCGATACCGCCCAAGGGCAGTTGTACGTCGACCATACGGCCATTTACCGTACTAAGCTGCAAATGCCGAATCCGCTGATAGGGAATTTGCCCAAGGGGCACTCCCATCCGTTCCAAGTAGGGAACCACCTCTTCGGACACGTATTCTCCGCAAACTTTGTGATGTGGGTAGGTCTTTTTTTCGAAAAGTACGACCGAAAGTCCCTCCTTCGCCAAATGAATGGCGGCGGTCAATCCGGCCAGACCTCCCCCCACGATAGCAACATCATAGCAATTCATTACAGTGAAGATACTGAACTCCGTTCTCTTTTTTTGGTTTTATATGAATTTAGCCCAAGTTTCCAAGAAGCGGCCCAGCGGGCAGTATATTTCCATTTGAACCGAATAGATTCCCACGGGCCAAACAACTCCCGGCTGCTATCCGAACAATGGCAACGTACGTACTATTGAAAACAAAAAAATCCCGGGAATTCCCGGGATTTTTTATGCTATACCCTTTAAAATCGCAGTCAGCTTCGCCTTATACCATTTTAACTTTGAAATGGTTATTACTGTCCCGCTTTTTCCTTGGCCTCTTGTTTTAGCTCCTCATCGGCAACAATGGCAAGCTCTACCCTGCGGTTCTTTGCTTTTCCTTCGGTGGTCGTATTGTCCCCTACCGGTTGTCCCTCTCCGTACCACTTGGTGGTAAAGCGGCCGTTAGCAATACCTTGCCCCACCAAATAGCGTGTTACGGATTCTGCCCGTTGTTTGGAAAGACTCATATTATAATCCTCTGGCCCGGCACTATCGGTATGGCCCTCCACCAAAATATAGGAATGTGGATATTCCTTGAATATTCCGGCCAATTTGTCCAATGTGGTAGCGGAAGTTCCTTTTACGCTGGATTTGTTGGTGTCAAAATATACCCCGGCGTCCTCCGTAAAGGTTACGTTGATACCTTCCCCTACCCGGGTTACTTCGGCACCGGGAATTTCGGATTCGATGCGTTCGGCCTGTCGGTCCATACGGTTTCCAATATAACCACCGGCCGCACCCCCGACAACTGCGCCGATGATGGCACCGAGTGCCGTATTCCCTTTCCCGACATTATTTCCGATGACACCGCCCAACACGGCACCCCCACTTGCACCGATAACGGCACCCTTTTGGGTTTTATTGGCGTTCTGTACCGTTTTACAGGCCGTAAACATGGTCAATGCCATTACGGCGCTAAGTATTTTAATCGTATTGCTATGCATTGTTCTATTTTTTAGTGAATTGATAAACGATGGTCACTCGATCGGCACCTACCGTGCTGTTCGACTTTAAGACCATTTGGGTAGCGGACAAGGAGCTGATGTTCAAGCGATATCCCTGTCCCCCGGAAATATCCTTGTTCTTTTCATCGATACGTTTGAACTGCAATTGGTTCGGGCTCCCATCGACAACGGACCATCGGATATACCGATCACCGCCCGTACAAAGGGAAGAAGCGGAAAGGGTATAGCGACCTGTGCTATTATTGTCCCTAAAAAACCAATCACTGCCTTCGAAACAGATGTCCTTGGCATCGTTGAAGAGGGTGGATTGAAAGCTTCCCGAACTATTTTCATAAGAAATATCGGTGAGCGTCCATGTACCGCTCAATAGGTTGCGTTGTTCCCGTACCGCCTTGGATAGAGAACAGGAGCTGATGGTAAATCCCAGCGCCAGAAAAAATAAAAGTGTTTTGTTCATTGGGGTGTTTTTTATGATTCTATATACGTGTCCGACCGCTTGCTTGGCCTTGAAAAAACGTTAAATGATGTTAATTGATTGCAAAGATGAGGCAAAAGCGGTCAAGTGATTGCCCCATATCGAAGATGCTTTGATGCTTTTCGCTAAAGAAGACCGAACAATGGGACAAAAAAACCGGCAACTTAAAATGGTATTAATATGCCAATAGGTCCAGTAATTCCGTTTCGAAACGTCCTTTGGGCAAATAACCGTCCTCAAGGTTTTTTGCAAAAGGGATGGGCGTCTCTTCACTGGCCACCCGTTTGACAGGTCCGTCCAAATACGCAAAACAATGCTCTGTAACCAAGGCGGAAATATCACTGGCCACACCCCCGAACAGGCTGTCTTCCTGGAGAATAATGAGTTTTCCCGTTTTTTGTACCGATCGAAATATTGTTTCGGTATCCAAGGGAGCGAGCGTCCTTAGATCGATAAGTTCGGCCTGGATGCCCGGATGCTTCGCCAACGTATCCATCGCCCAATGGACCGCTGCACCATAACTCACGATGGTAATGGCATCACCGGACCGCAGTATCGATGCCTTGCCAAAAGGAAGGGTATAGTAGTCGGTCGGCACTTCTTGGTCAACACTTCTATAGAGTCCTTTGTGCTCAAAAAACAGCACGGGATTGGGGTCCGCTATCGCCGTGGCCAATAACCCTTTGGCGTCATAGGGAAACGCGGGATACACTACCTTTAAACCCGGTGTTTTGGTAAACCAGGCTTCGTTCGTCTGCGAATGGAAGGGTCCGGCGCCTACATCGCCCCCACAGGGCATCCTTATGACCACATCGGCCTTTTCGCCCCATCGATAATGGCTTTTGGCCAGGTAGTTTACGATCGGATTAAAACCGGTACTCGCAAAATCGGCGAATTGCATTTCAACAACGGCTTTCATACCTGCAATGGAAAGGCCCATCGCAGCCGAAACCACGGCCGATTCACAAATCGGTGTATTACGCACCCGTTCTTTTCCAAACTCCTGCACAAACCCCTCCGTAATTTTAAAAACACCACCATAGTCCGCAATATCCTGACCCATGACAACCAGATTTTGATACTGCTCCATGGCTTGTCGCAGCCCTTGGGAAATTGCATCTACAAACCGAATTTTTTCAGTGTTATTACCAATTTTAATTACTTTAAAATCAAATGGTTTGTATACATCATTTAATTCATCACTTTTATCATACCGTACAGACTCCTCGGCGAAAACGGTTTTCAAATGGGTATCGATTTCCGCTGTAATTTCCGATTTAAGTTCCGCTATGCGGGAATCCGTTAGCAACCCTTCTTCCTGCAGAAAGGTCTCATAGTTTTCCAAAGGGTCCTTCGCCGCCCATTTGGCCATAAGTGTCTCCGGAACATATTTGGTACCGCTCGCCTCTTCATGACCGCGCATACGAAAGGTTTTAAATTCCAAAAGCAAGGGGCGGGGATGTGATAACATGCTTTTTCTTAGGGAATCGATCAAAGTATATACCTCCAACACGTTGTTGCCATCTACAAAATGGGATTCCATACCATATCCCGGGCCGCGATCTACCAAATTTTCACAATTATACTGCTCCTTGGTCGGGGTCGAAAGTCCGTATCCATTGTTTTCGATGCAAAATAGTACCGGCAAGTTCCAAACCGAGGCGATATTGAGCGCTTCATGAAAGTCACCCTCGCTGGTTCCCCCTTCCCCGGTGAAAACCGCGGTCACTTTCTTGTCCCCCATAATGGTTTGGGCCAATGCGATACCGTCGGCAACACCCATTTGCGGACCCAAATGCGAGATCATTCCAACAATCTTGTGTTCTTGGCTGCCAAAGTGAAAACTGCGGTCCCGCCCTTTGGTAAAACCATTTGCCTTGCCCTGCCATTGCGAGAACAATCGATTCAACGGAATACCCCTGCTGACGAACACTCCCAGGTTCCGGTGCATGGGAAGTATATATTCCGCTTCGTCCAAGGCGGTGGTAACGCCTACCGAAACGGCTTCTTGCCCGATACCACTGAACCATTTGGAAATTTTACCCTGTCGGAGTAGGATAAGCATCTTTTCCTCGATCATTCGTGAGGTCAACATCCTTTGGTAAAGCAATACCGATGTCGCGTCCGAAATGCCCTTGTTTTGGTACTTCATGTTATATTTTGGCGTTTTTTAATACAATCTAAGGATAAATGTAACGAAAATGCACGCTTAAAAC
Source organism: uncultured Flavobacteriaceae bacterium (assembly GCA_947500445.1). Taxonomy (GTDB): domain Bacteria; phylum Bacteroidota; class Bacteroidia; order Flavobacteriales; family Flavobacteriaceae; genus Pelagihabitans. Next base: position 21,025 of record CANMSB010000007.1, read on the forward strand.
AGCATCCGTACGCTATTCCATCCTTCCAATATTTACTAACTTTGTTATAATTCTAATTGAACCGGTTCAAACGTCTTGTTCGGAACCCATAAAATTTGCATTTGTGCCGTTTTGTAGTCGTTTTTAGAAAACGGGACAGAAATCGAGTTCCTGAAAATAACGGGATAGCGATGTAAAATGTGATTTTCGAAGGTCGGAAAACAAGTATGGACAAGTTCACTAAATAAAGGGCATGAATACAATACCCAGTGTCGATTTACGGGATTTCATATCGGATGACCCCGCACGGAAACAAAAATTTACCGAGGATATCGGCAATGCCTTTGGTGATATCGGTTTTGTCGCCTTGAGCGGTCATTTTCTATCAGAGGCGCTGGTAGCAGATCTTTACGCCGAAATAAAAGCGTTTTTTGAGCTGCCACAGCAAACCAAGGACAAGTATGAAATTGCAGGTATCGGCGGGCAACGGGGATATACTTCTTTTGGAAAAGAACATGCGAAAGGACGAAAAGAAGGCGATTTAAAGGAGTTTTGGCATTTTGGGCAGTACGTTACGGACAACCCCGCCCTGGAAAAGGAATATCACGATAACGTGTTGGTAGCGGAACTTCCCAAATTCAACATTGTGGGCAAGGAAACCTATCGGATGTTGGAAAAAACGGCCAAATACGTGTTGCGGGCACTTGCACTGCACCTTGATCTGGAGGAGACCTACTTCGACAAGTTTATCAAGAACGGGAACTCCATTTTAAGACCCATACATTACCCACCTATTACCGACGAACCAAAAAACGCGGAACGGGCCGCCGCGCATGGAGATATCAACCTGATCACCCTGTTGATGGGCGCACACGGTAAAGGGCTTCAAGTGCAAAACCACCAAGGAGAATGGATCGACGCCATTGCGCGACCCGACCAACTGATGATAAACGTAGGCGACATGCTGTCCCGTTTGACCAACAACACACTAAAATCTACGATACATAAGGTAGTGAACCCTCCTAAGGAACGTTGGGGAACATCGCGCTATTCGATTCCCTTTTTCATGCATCCCATTAGCGAAATGCCATTGAACTGTCTGGAAAACTGTGTTGACGACAACAGACCAAAACAGTTCGAGGACATTACCGCAGGGGAATTTTTGCACGAAAGGCTGATCGAACTCGGGCTGGTAAAAGCTTAAACGACATGTTTTTCACAATACCGATGCCCCATTATCAACAAAATACCAACTATCCATGGATCTCAAAGACCAACTAAAAAACCTTTTTCCAGAGCATGTACCCGAAAAAGAGGTGGAAAAACCGGCCAAATCGGAAGTTTGGTTGCAGGAGGAACCCATTCTCTGCAAGTATGAAAAGCGCAAAGGAAAACCGATTACCATTTTGGACGGGTACAACGGCGCCGAAAGCGATTTCAAAAAACTGGCAAAAACGTTGAAGACCACCCTAGGGGTCGGCGGAAGTTTCAAACAGGGCACCATCATCATACAAGGAGATTACAGGGACAAGATCATGGCCATTTTAAAGGAGAAAGGCTTTAAGGTAAAGCGCGTCGGGGGCTGATCATGCCGGAGAAACGGGACGGGGGCATTTTTAAACACATGGATAGCTACACTTTGTGTTAATTTAATTTTGTTTGTTTCGATTAAATACTATTTTTAATAGCTAGAACCAATACCTAAGTCCAATGAGCTCAGTTTTACACATCACGAACGGGGATTTTTTTACCGACCGTTTGAAGAAACTTCATTGGAAAGGCGATATCATTACATGGCGCGAAATGTTGTGCGAGGGAAAAACCTTGACCAGCGTAGGTAGCGAATCGTTCTGGAAGGCCCGCTTCGATTTTCTGCATAAAAACTACCGCATTTCAAAGTCCTCCTTTATCGAAAAGACCCTAAAGGAATACCGTTCGCTCTGCAATCACAAACAGCAGGACGAAATTGTATTGTGGTTTGAATACGATCTTTTTTGCCAGATCAATATGTTAGCGGTGATCAGCTGGCTAAAAACCCATCGGAAGTACGCCCAGGTTTCCCTGGTATGTAGCGGCAAAGAGGACAATACCGACCGTCTTTTCACCCTCGACCAACTCTCCGATGAGCAATTGTCGGCCCTTTACCAAAAAAAGATAACCCTGACTCAGGACGATATCGAGTACGCGGACTACGTTTGGCAGCTCTACTGCAGCGACAATCCTATGCGGCTGGAAAACCTTACCGATTTTGATCAGTATCAATTCCATTACCTCTCCGACGCAATAAAAATGCATCTGCAGCGATTTCCATCGATTCGCAATGGTTTGAACCATATGGAAAATACCATTTTGAAGCTGGCAGTACAGGAGAAACCCTCCAATAAAAAGGAATTCCTGCGTGCACTACTGCAAAATCAAAATTGGCTGGGATTCGGGAACAGCCAGTACAATAGGGCAATCCTTCGCCTAAAACCGCTGTTTTCCTCTTTTAATCCCGTTCGCCTATCGAACAAAGGAAAGGACATATTGGCGGAAAAAACAAGCTACTATTCGGGATTACAGGACCATGAGGTATACTTGGGCGGCGCATTGAAGTACAGCTACCTTTACAACACGGATACCGATCGAATATTGAAACTGTAGTATGCCCCTAGCCCCGTCCGAACTGATCCTTAACGAGGATGGCTCCATTTATCATTTATGTCTCCGACCGGAGGATATTGCCAAAACCATCATTTTTGTGGGTGATCCCGAAAGGGTCCCGCAGGTTTCCAAACACTTTGATAGGATTACCGTTCGTAGGAACAAAAGGGAGTTCCATACCCATACCGGATATTTGAACGAAAAAAAATTGACCGTGATTTCCACAGGTATCGGAACGGACAATATCGATATCGTTCTAAATGAATTGGACGCATTGGTCAACATCGATTTTGAAAGTCGGACCATAAAAAAGGAACGAACGATACTGGACATTGTGCGCATCGGTACTTCCGGCGCCGTGCAGCCCGATATTCCCGTAGATTCCTTTTTGCTGAGCGAATTCGCATTGGGACTGGACGGACTAATGCACCACTACCAACACCAGCTAGATGGGAAACAGCAACTGGCCAAGGCCTTTGTATCCCAAACAAAGTGGGCAAAGGAAAAAGCCGTGCCCTACAGCATTCCCTGCGACGAAAACCTTAAAGATCATTTTACCTCAAATCATATACGATTTGGGGTGACGGTAACCAATACCGGATTTTACGGCCCTCAAGGAAGAAATTTGCGCTTGCGGGCTTCCAATCTTGCGTTTTTTGAACAGTTGACCAGTTTTCGATACGGCGACCACCAAATAACCAACTTGGAAATGGAAACCTCAGGGATATACCTGTTGGCAAGCTTATTGGGACACCGGGCAGTCTCCTTGAACGCCATTTTGGCCAATCGGGCCACTGGCGCCTTTTCCATCAAGGCCTCGGAAACGGTGCAGGAACTTATTCAATATGCTCTGGACCGTTTGGCCTCTGCCGGTACCGAACCGTTTACATCCAAAACGGAAAAACTATAAAACCAAAACCCCTTATTGATTACGTTCGATATGAAAACAGTAAAAATCGTAGGCGTACCGGAACATTTTAACTTCCCTTGGCATTTGGCCATTGACGAAGGTGCTTTTGAAGAAAGGGGCATCGACCTGCAATGGACCGATGTACCCGAAGGAACGGGAAGGATGAGCGAGTTGCTGGCTTCCGGGGAAGTGGACCTCGCCATTATTTTAACCGAGGGCATCGTAAAAAGCATCACCTCCGGAAATACCGTCAAAATCGTTCAAAAATATATAGAGAGCCCCTTGAGCTGGGGCATCCATGTAGGGGCAAAAAGTAATTTTAGGGAAATAAGCGATTTAAAAGGGGCAAAAGTGGCCATTAGTCGTTTCGGCAGCGGTAGTCATCTCATGGCCTACGTACATGCCGAAAATGAAGGCTGGGATACCGGTTCGTTACGGTTTGAGGTCGTCGACCATTTGGATGGTGCCGTGGAAGCGCTCACCAATGGCAATGCCGATTACTTTATGTGGGAACACTTTACCACAAAACCCTTGGTAGACAACGGCACCTTTAGACGATTGGGCGACTGCCCTACCCCATGGCCCTGTTTTGTTATCGCCGCAACGGACCGTTTCTTGTCCACGGAACAGGCCTGTTTGAAGCATGTATGCGAGCTCATCAAAAAATATACCGTTGAGTTTAAAAACATTCCCAGTATCGACCGCACCTTGTCCAACCGCTATGGGCAGACCCTACCGGACATTCAGGAATGGCTACGGCTTACCGAGTGGAGCCAGGAACCGCTATCCGCTTCAGGCTTAAGGATGGTTCAGGAACAACTTTCGAAGTTGGAACTAATCGATACCATATTGCCATCGGAAAAACTGCTCCTAATTCCATAACAACAAGCAATAACGCTTAGATTTTAAAAGTACTTTTTTATCAGCCGCTGAAATTTAAGGTCCGATAACGGTTTTTGCATGTAACGTGAAACATAGGGGTTCTTTTTCGCCTTGGCTTTATCCGTTTCATCAGTACTTACCGTAATCATCACGATTACGATTTTATCCTTGATTTCCTGGGGAATCGAGGATTCGTACCGTTTTAGAAACCCCCATCCGTCCATAACGGGCATATGAATGTCCAAGATGAGCAAACAGGGTCCTACAAAGGAATCATTGATAAAGCGAAGTGCTTCTTCTCCGTTTAGTGCGATATTTACTTTAACGTCCAGCCCTAATTGGTTAATAAAGATGGAGTTAATAAAATTGTTCGCATGGTCATCGTCTACCAATAAGATAGAGCGAAGGTTTGGTGTGGTGGTTTTCAAATGGTCGAATTTAGTTTGATATTCTTATATAAAAGTAATACTTTTCTTTGCTTTTAATCGCTAAAAGAAACATAAATATCAGTTTTCAACCGGGTTGCTCGTGAATATCACAACATCCCTCAAGCCTTATATTTTCAATAGCATCACTCTTTTCTAGGATGGCATGCCGTTGTATTCAACTCTTTTTTAAGATGTAGGAAAATCACAATACAGCTCCTTTTTTTAAATCGAAAAAAAAGGCTTTGACCAAGTATCGCTTTTCCATTTAACACCAATAAACCTTAGCGATCGTTACCGATTAAACCCAAAAACAAAGGACAGCGAACATAAGGCTGTCTCAAATGTAAAATTGCCGGAACGGCAAAGCCAAAAACAGCTTTGGAAGGTAATAGAAAAAATAGAAGTTATGTCGGTATCCCCAGGCCTACCATACGATAGGGACTTTGCCCTGCTGCTGCAACAAGGCATTGGTTTTACCAAAATGACCGTTCCCGAACCAATATCCCCTATTGGCACTCAAGGGAGATGGGTGGCCAGAGGTAAGCACGTGGTGCTTTGTGGTGTCCACCAAACTGCTCTTCTTTTTTGCAAAACCGCCCCAAAGCAGAAAAACCAATCCTTCCCGCTTCTGTGAAAGGGTTCGGATCACCGCGTCCGTAAACGTTTCCCATCCCTTTCCCTGATGGCTACCGGCGCTATGGGCACGAACGGTAAGTGTAGCGTTCAGTAGTAAAACTCCCTGTTTTGCCCAACGTTCCAAACTTCCGTTTTTCGGATAAGCGGTATCGATATCCTTTTCTATTTCCTTAAAAATATTGATCAGTGAAGGCGGATGCGGCATGTGCTCCTGAACCGAAAAACAAAGGCCGTTCGCTTGTGAAGGGCCATGATAGGGGTCCTGCCCTATGATGACCACCTTTGTGTCATCGTAGGCGCAATGGTCAAAAGCGGCAAAAATATCCTTTCCTTTTGGGTAGCAAACGTGGTCGGTATATTCCTTCTTGACAAATTGGGCCAATTGTTGAAAATAAGGCTGTTCAAATTCGTCCTGCAACTGCGTTTTCCAACTCGGGGCGATCGTAACGTTCATAGCGGTATGGGTATTGGGCATCAAAAATACCTTTTTTCCCACTTCTAGAACAACTTTGCGGGATCTGAACCCGGAAGCGTTTTTTCCATAGGACATCCCCTTGGCGCCATAACTTTAGCCTTTCGGCATACTTCGGGTTTCGCCCCTAATACATACCTTTGCTCCGTTTTACACCACAGATGCGAGCAATACGACAAAAAACCCTACAAGACCTGGAGTTCCCCACAGTACTGGAACAGCTTTCCGGTCGTTGCAATACCGAATTGGGAAAAGAGGCCGCCCTGGCGCTCTCCCCCTTCACCGATGAAACCAAGCTTTTACGGGCGCTGGGCCATACTGCGGAATACCAATCCTCCTTAATCAGCGAAAACCGTATTCCAAATCATGGTTTCGATGCGATCTCGACCGAGCTGAAGCTCCTTAAAATTGAAAACACCACTTTGGAAGTAAAAGGGTTCCGAAGGATTTCCGGCATCTGCGAGACCATCAATCTCCATAAAAAATTCTTTAAAAAATTTAAGGAGTATTATCCCTTGCTGTATGCCTTTTCGGAGGAGGTTGAGGCCAACAAGGAAATTCCCGCACAAATCGACACCATTATCGATCGTTTTGGCGAAGTAAAGGACCGTGCGTCCGATACGCTCTTTTCCATACGCCGCCAGATAAACCAGGTACGCGGAAAGATCGGACAGAGTTTTGCCACGGCCCTGAATTTGTACCACGGATCGGATTATTTGGACGATATTCGGGAATCGGTCGTTGAAAATAGGCGGGTACTGGCGGTCAAGGCCATGTACCGAAGAAAGGTGAAGGGAACCGTCATGGGATCTTCCAAAACGGGAAGTATCGTTTACATTGAGCCCGAAGCGGCCTTAAAGTACAGCCGGGAACTGAACAATTTGGAGTTTGATGAAAAAGAGGAGATCCAGCGCATTTTAAACGCGCTTAGCGACTTTCTAAGACCGTTTTCCGAACCTCTGCGCGACTATCAGGTCTTTTTGACCGAAATGGACGTAACCGCGGCCAAAGCCAAGTACGCCTCGGAAATGGATGCCTTGTTCCCGAACATCAATACGGAAAAAAGACTTTTTCTAAGGGACGCCTATCACCCGTTACTCTACCTCAGCAACCGCATGCGGAACGAAACCACCTACCCGCAAACCATTGCCCTGGAACCGGAAAACCGGATCATCGTGATTTCCGGACCCAATGCGGGCGGTAAAAGCATTACCCTAAAGACCATAGGACTGTTGCAGGTAATGCTCCAATCTGGATTGCTGATTCCGGTACATGAAAGGAGTTCGGTCTGTTTCTTTGATCAAGTATTGACCGATATCGGTGACAACCAATCCATAGAAAACCACTTGAGCACCTACAGCTATCGGCTAAAGAACATGAACCGTTTCCTAAAGAGTTGTGATGCGGATACGCTCTTTTTAATCGATGAGTTCGGTACCGGTAGCGACCCAGAACTCGGAGGGGCGCTGGCCGAAGCTTTTCTAGAGGTGTTCTACGAACGGGGCGCGTTTGGCGTTATTACCACCCACTACGCCAACCTAAAGGCCTTGGCCGATGAATTGCCCCATACGACCAACGCCAACATGTTGTTCGACGGCAAAACGCTGGAACCGACCTTTCAATTGGTACTCGGGGAAGCGGGAAGTTCGTTCACTTTTGAGGTCGCCCAGAAGAATGGCATCCCCTACTCCCTCATAAACAAGGCTAAGAAGAAGGTAGAGCGCGGAAAAGTCCGTTTTGATGCCACTATAGCCAAATTACAGAAAGAACGCAGCAAAATGGCCAAAACGGGCTCTAGACTGCAAGAGGAGGAACAACGGGCAAAAGAGGAAGCGTTGCGTTTGGAAAAGTTGAACGATAAGATAAAGACAAAACTGGAAAACTACCAAGAGCTTTATGACCATGATCAACGCATGATCCATTTGGGAAATAAGGTGGACAAGGCGGCCAACAGTTATTTTAAGACGAATAAAAAGCGCATCTTGGTATCCGAACTGTTACGGATCGTAGAAACCGAGAACAGTAAGCGCAAGAAAAAATCGGCCAAAGAGGACCGTGCGGAACGCGTCAGAAAGGCAAAAGTGGCCCAAGAGGCCCAAAAGGAGGTAAAGGTAATCCGGGAGAAAAAGGCCGTAGCAAAGAAAAAGAGGATCAAAAAAACCCCCGAAGCCCCAAAACCCGAACTAAAGCTTGGGGACCGGGTACGCATGACGGACGGAAAGGCCGTGGGCTCCATAGACAAATTGGAAAAGGGAAAAGCTGTGGTCAACTACGGAATGTTTACCACCAGCGTAAGCGTCTCCCAATTGGAGCTCGTGGAACGGGCGTAAAAGCCGGTAATACTTTACCAAAAATCGTATACGATTATATCCAAGTTGCCTATTTTTCTGTGGGTTTCGATAAAAAGCGTGCGTATGACCATTGGGATGTACTTATTCGCAAAGCGTTACGGACACTGGAACAACTAACGCTACCCAAACGAAGTTTCTAGGACCGAAACCTGAGAAACGGATTTTTTTGTATTGAAACCATCCGCTTTTACCGTTTTGGAAAACCGTCCTCGACAACCTTGTTGCAACGGTTTAACCGAACGAATGACAGTATTGGTTAAATCGATGCCAAAAATATCAGACAAAAAAGGCTTTGGCCGTATCTTTGTTACTTTATTCGAAAATGGAACAGCAGACGATGGAAAAGGCCGAAAAAATCATACTCTTCGATGGGGTCTGCAATTTGTGCAATAGCTCCATTCAATTTGTGATCCAACGGGACAAAAAAGACCAATTTCGATATGCTGCCCTACAAAGCACTTTGGGGCAACGGTTGCTATCGGAACGAAAAATAGATACCGGAAAGGTCGATTCCATCATCCTAATTGAGCCCGGGCTGGCGTACTATACCAAGTCGGACGCGGCCTTGCAAATAGGCAAACACCTTCGCGGCTACGGGCCGTTATCGTCGCTGTTGTTATGGATTCCGGCTCCAATCCGAAATATCGTATACGATTTTATTGCCCGTAACCGGTACCAATGGTACGGCAAAAAGGAGCACTGCATGGTACCTACACCAGAATTGAAATCTAAATTTCTGGATTAATACCTTTTTTACATTGAAATGATATAACTCAACCAGAAGGGCCTTTCCCTCACCACTCCCCTATATTCCCCGGTTGTACATTGCCAGTATCGGTTATCCCCTATAGGTTTGCCACAACCTTAAAAACAACGACCGTATGAAAACGCTATGCCTATTCCTGGCCCTTTGCCCTTTATTGACTTTTGGCAACGATACAAAAACCCCCTCCGCAATAACCGCTGTAACCGTGTACTTGAACGGTGCGAACATTACACGGACTGCACAGTGCTCCCTTCCGGAAGGAACCTCCGAGATTACACTGACAGGACTTTCTACTAAAATCGATGAAAGTAGCATCCAACTTAGCGGATTACGTTCGGTATCCATACTGTCCATGTCCTATGATCTCAATTTTAATCCTATCCCAATAGCCACTACCGTGTCCGACCCGTTATTGGACCGATTGGAACGGATAGCGCTTGAAATTGCCGCTTTAAAGAACAATATCGCCGGGTTGGAAGAGGAAGAACGCGTTATCCAGGCCAATCGGGAGGTGAGTGCACGTAATCAAGCGCTGAGCCTCGAAAAAATCAAAGAAATCGGCGCATACTACCGCCAGCGCATTACCGCCATCAAAAATGAGATTTTTAGCGCGAACCTATCGGTAAAAAAGCTGGACCAAGAGACCAGGGCACTTCAAAAACAACTGGCAGAATTAAACAATGCCCCAGAACAAGAACGCGGTGAAATCAACATCACCTTCGATGCCCCCGTTGCCACAAGCCTGGATCTGGAAATTTCCTATCAGGTACAAGGCGCCGGTTGGATTCCGAATTACGACATTACCTCCAATAAGATCGATACCCCGTTATCCCTAAAATACAAAGCGCATGTATACCAAAAAACGGGAAACGACTGGGATAACGTCACCATCACCTTATCGACCGAAAACCCCAACATTAATATGGCCAAGCCCAATTTGGGAGCCAAGTACCTCAACTTTACCAATGGCTATCAAAACACCGTTCCCCGGGCGGCGAAAAAGAAAAAATACGTGTACAATCCTTCAGTAAGGAAGGTTACGGGAACCGTAGTAGACGAATCGGGCGCTCCTTTGCCCGGGGCGACCGTACTCATCAAAGGAACTTCGGAAGGTACCCAGACGGATTTTGACGGTCATTTTTCCCTATCCGTTCAAAAAGGGCAGGAACTGGTCGTCTCCTATATTGGTTTCCACAACGAGGAACTCCCCATTTATTCGTCCGTGATGAACATTCGGCTGGATGAAAGTGCCTCTCAGCTGGATGAGGTGATTGTTACCGGTTATGGCAAAAGCCAGAATGAAAGGTTCTCCAGTGTCGTAGGCTTCGAACAGGCATTGGCAGATAGGGTCTCTGGCGTAGCGATACGTGGAGCCAGTTCGGTTGGTAGGGAGCGAACCCCATTGTACGTTGTGGACGGTGTTGTTGTGGAAGGGTTTATGGAAGGGGACATCGATAGCGATGCCATACAGGCGGTGGAAACCCTAACGGGAGCCAATGCCAGGATCATTTATGGCAGCCGTGGCAGCAATGGGGTGGTTGTCATCACCACCAAAAAAAGTACCGTTGAAGATACCCTTACGAATACCAAATTCGTAATAAAAAAGCCGTATAGCATCGCTTCGGACGGTGATATCGTTGCCATAGAAATCAACACCTTTCAACTCGATGCCAAATACGAGTATTTTGCGGCGCCTATCGTAAATGAGCATGTATTTTTGACGAGCACCTTTCAAAACTGGGAAAAATACAAATTGTTGCCGGGAGAAGCAAGCATCTATTTTAAAGGTACCTATGCGGGAAAAACGACCATTGACCCTTATACGACCAAAAAAGAGATGACCGTTTCGCTGGGAATAGAACAAAACATTACGGTAACACGAAAGCAGCGTAAAAATTTCAAGGCAAAATCGTTTACCGGTAGTAATCGCATCCTGAATAGGGCTTATGACATTACCGTAAAAAACAATACGTCCGCCCCCATCGACCTCAAGTTGGTGGATCGCATCCCGATCTCTCAAAATAAGGACATCAAAGTAAGTGAAATAACGACCCATACGGCGGCATACGATACAAAAAAGGGACTTTTGGCCTGGAAACTGCAGCTATCGCCACAACAAAGTAAAACAGAAGGTTTTTCGTTTCAGGTGAAGTATCCAAAATACAAACGGATATCCATGTAATGGTGTTGCAATGCCATGTTCTTTATGAAAGTCAAAGGTTTTTGCACCTCATAGGGAACAATGGCATTTGCTTTGAAAAAGCCCTGGGTCTTCCTACTTGAGATTGTTCAAAATGAAGTCAAGCGTTTTATCGGTATTCCGGTTTTCCTCAAAAGCGTGGTTGTTATGGGTAATGCGTAACGCCAATCCCTTATCGTATAGCGTATTAATGGCGTCCTCATAATCGACCGATACCTTTCCGGTCAATAAATGGTCCATGGATCGTCCCTCCCGATAGCGTTTGTAAATGGTACGCAATCCGCTCAGGTATAGACGGTCCTTGGTAAAGCCCCCTCCCCTATGCGCCCTAAGGGTAATGGCAAAAGCATCGTTTCTGTTGAGCTTGTACTGGTTATGAATCAGATCAAAGGTCCCCCTAAAATCGTATCCTTTGATCAGACTGTCCGATGCCAGTACGCGATACGCCAACTCTTTTAACCGTTTTAAGGTGAGCGCACCGCTCATGTATTCACTGAAAACGGCAAGCCCTTCCTGGGTTTCCACATTCTTGGGAAAACCGTTCGAAAAGACTTTGAGCGGTTGCAACATGCCATTGAAAGTGGTGACCAAGTGCACGCCAATTTCATGATTTGCCAAGGTCAGCAATTGATTTTTACTGAATTTGGTGTTCTTTTTGATCAATAAGGTCTGTGAAACGTTGCTCACCATGGCATCTGCGGCCATATGGGTGGAAAACTTTACGTTGAGCGGAAAATCATATTGCTTTGAAAAATCTAAAAAATAGGACTTCGCCTCTTCCGGGCTAAAAATCTTGTCCATCTCCGGGGGATGCGGGGCATCGGCATAATGGAGGATAAAACGGGCGTTCTGTACGTCTTTTTCCGTAGGCGAGCCATACACCCTTAGGGAGTTGTAATAAAAGCGCTTGCCTTCCCCTATGGTCTCGATACACTGTACCATATTGGAATAATAGTATATGATATCCTGATAGAGCTGCCGAATGGCATCGTCCTGAACGCGTTCCAAACGCTGCGAAAAGAACAGCCGATGCAACTTATAGGCATCAAACTTCAGTTTTGGATATCGAAACTCCGGGTTTTTGCTATACTTGGAGGCAAAAAATAGTTGCTTTTGCTTTTCGGTATTCAAGGGGTTTACATAGCTGAGCAATTCTATTTTCTTGACCAAACGGTCCAGGTTATGGTCAATATCGAACAGTTCGGTATATGCTCCCTGTAAATCGGTTTGTTGTTCGGTGATCATCATCCTTTTTTACTCAAGAATTCGTCGACTTGCCTAGGCATTGCGTCCATAAAATATGAGGCAACGCTACGGACCACCTCCGGATATATCATCCCCGACAACTCATCGCAATAAATTTTGGAAATTTCCGTAGCGAGTACCAACGTATTCTCAAAGGTATGGGTTATGTATTTTAGAAAGTAACCGTTCCCTTGAAAGGTATCATTGATTTTTGAGGTGGAAACGATACCGTTCGGCAAGTTCATTTCCCCAAGCTGTCGGCGCCACGATTCTGCAAGCGCGCCAAATCTTTTTTCGTCGATATTCGCGGTACCGAGGTTCCATACCGGAACTTCCCGTTCCCATCGCCTGTAATTGTAGCTGTGCATATCAAAAACCAGTGCCGTTCCGTGTATTTTTTCGATCTGGCCGACCAAAGCACGGACCACCCGGTAAAAATTGTTGTGTTTTTTAAGACTCAATTCCCGTTCCGTATCGGGCAAGGGAACTTTCCAAAGCGTTTTGCCCCAGGCATCGGTATACACGGCGGCCTCGGGCGCACGGTTCAGGTCATACTCGAACCGGCTGTCCCTCCCCGCGATGACTATGGGGTGGTCCTGTACCATTTCCCTTGTACATGGGTCCTCTTCGTACCATCGTTCATATTCGGTATGGGTACAGTTTTCCCAAAGCGATTTTCGAAACTGGTGTCCATCGTGCACCGCGGCGCAGATATAGGGAGCGTACGAATCGATTTTCAAGCTAAAGGAATAGTCCTCGGCAACGGCCTCGAAGGCCTCCTGCCTTTCTATCTTCTCAATAATATGGGAAACGGAAAGTTTAAGCATTTTCTACCTCGTCTCGTAATCGGGTGCGCCGTTGAAAAGCCTGTAATTGGTCAAGCACCTTGCTCTCCACAAAATCGATTACCTTCGATTGTAGTTTGGCCTTGTACACCTTGTTCATATAGGTTATTCCTCCTGGCGACATCACATTGACCTCCACTAGCTTTCCGCCTATGACGTCGATTCCCACAAAGTAGAGCCCGTCCTTCACCAACTTCGGTCCGATCTGCTTGCACAGTGCCTTTTCCTGTTTCGTCAAATGGTGCTTGGCCACTGATCCACCGGCGGACACATTACTTCGGTGATCGTCCGATCCCGGCACCCGTTTCATGGCTCCGATCGGTTCGCCATTCAACAATAATATACGAACATCACCCTGATCCGCACCTTCAATGTATTCTTGAAGTATTACATAGTTAGAACTTCCGTCAGAGTTGGTTACGTAAAAATCTAATAATGATTTAATATTACTCATTGCCGATTTCTCGATTAGGATTACCCCGGATCCCCCAAAACCGTTCAAGGGCTTCAATATCATTTTATCGGCAGAGGACTCCTTGATTTGTTTCAACAAATACCCCTTATTTTTGGAAACATGGGTGGTCGGGATAATGTTGCTATGTGAATCCCCAAATGCTGCGGTATACAATTTGTTATTGGCTTCACGAATGCCTTGCAGCGAGTTAACGATGAACACATCATCTTTTACGGAATCCAGAAAATTCAGCATGATCGGGTCCAAAGGTGGATTGGCCCGCATAAAAATCACATCAAAACCGGCCAGGGGAAGCATTTCCTCCCGCACCTTCGCCTGTTTGTAAAAGGTCTTCAAATTGCTCGGAACCTTCTCCATACGGCCGATAACGGTACAAAAAGCATTGGTAACGCTGTTGCGGATGGTAAGGTTGGCCGGGGTACAGATGGCTACGCCATGCTGTCTTTTCACACATTCGTGTATTAGCGCCAAACTGGTATCATTCTCAGCGTCTATTTCCTCCCAAGGGTACATTAAAAAACAAATATTCATATGCTTCCGTTTAAAAATAATATCAAAGGCCTGATCGACAATGCGCCATTTGAAAACGTGTTACCGCACTTCTTCTAAATGGTCGTCCCATTCTTTTGGTTTTGGATCTCCTAACTTTCCTACCGATTTTGCAACGATCATTGAAACCGTGGCATCCCCGGTAACATTGACTACGGTCCGGCACATATCCAAGGGACGGTCTACGGCAAAGATCAATGCCAATGCGATAGGATACAGTTCCGGAGGAAAACCGATGGATTCCAATACAATGACCAACATGACCATTCCGGCCCCGGGAACTGCCGCGGAACCGATAGAGGCCAATAGGGCCGTTAATACGATGATGAGCTGATTACTGAACACCAGTCCCTCCGGCCACAACACTTGCATGGCGAAAACTGCCGCAACACCTTGGTACAAGCTTGTACCATCCATATTAATGGTAGCGCCGACGGGCAAAACAAAACTGGACACCTCCTTATCCACCCCGATATGTTCTTCTACCCTTTCCATGGTAACGGGCAAGGTAGCGGCACTCGAACTTGTTGAAAAAGCGAGCAATTGTGCCGGACTGATCTGTTTCAGGAACCACAAGGGATTTTTTCCCGTATATAAGGATACCAAAACGGCATAAAACACGATCATCAAGAGCAGCCCCAGCACCACTACCCCAGCATATTTCAATAAGGCCACCAGAAGATCCGGGTCTCCCGAGGAGGATACCACATTGGCCAACAAGGCAAAGACGGCATAAGGCGCCGACAACATGATGAGGTCGACCATTTTGAGCACCACCTCGTTCAGGGAATCAAAAAAGGACTTTAACGGACGGGCTTTCTCTTCTCCCACCAGCAGCATTGATATGCCTAAAAAGATGGTAAAGAATATAACTTGCAGCATTAATTTATTATCGCTCATGGCCGCGACCGCATTGTCCGGGACCATATCCTTTAAAAACTGTAGGGGACCGTTGTTCTTTTGTTTCAACGCCTCGTCCAGCTTATCGGTGACCCCACTGTCATTGGCATAGGTCTGGGATAATTTTTCAATGGTTTCGGCATCGATACCGTTACCGGGCTGGAGCGTGTTTACCAGAACCAGGCCAACGGAAATGGCCACCACGGTAGTCAGCACGTAAATGCCAATGGTTCGCAAACCTATTTTTCGAAACTTGGAGATGTCCTTAAGATCTGATATTCCCTTGATCAAGGAAGCCAGAATTAACGGTACCGCTATCAGTTTTAGCAGTTTCACGAAAATAGCGCCGAAGGGTTCGATCCAATTGGCGACAAACGTTTTCCCTCCATCGAAATACGTCATGGCAAAGCCAAAAACGAGCCCCAACAGCATTCCGATCAAGATTTTCCAATGTAACGCCAATTTACCCATACCGCGGTTGCTTTAAGCGGGTAAGTTACTGTTTTTGGACGGAATGGAAAAGCAGATTTTTACGGTAGGCCTAGGGGCTATCGAAATCTTCGTCTTTCGTTGGGTGACAAGGCCGCAGGAGCGGCCTCGAATAATAGTATTGGGCGGTTGCAGGGAAAGTCTTTTTCCTTAGGTTCCTTCGCATTTAAACTACATGATCAACAAGCTCCGGCACTATTATTTTTGAATGGTCCGGTTTAGTAAGGTATAGTCGGCGAGCACCAAGGCAGCCATGGCCTCTACAATGGGCACCGCCCTTGGCACAACACAAGGGTCGTGTCGGCCTTTTCCCTTGGTCTGCACCATGTTCCCATTCTTATCAATGGTCTCATATCCTTGAATTACGGTGGCTACGGGCTTAAAGGCCACCTTAAAATAGATGTCCATACCGTTGCTGATACCTCCCTGAACACCACCGCTATAATTCGTTTTTGTGGTTCCATCCGAATTAAATTGGTCGTTATGGGCACTGCCCTTCATGGCGACCCCTTTAAAACCGCTTCCATACTCAAAACCCTTTACCGCATTGATGGACAGCATTGCCTTTCCCAACTCCGCATGTAATTTATCAAAAACCGGCTCTCCCAGCCCTACAGGCACATTTTTTACAACACAATCGATTACACCGCCAATGGTGTCCCCTTCCTTACGCACTTCCTTGATGTACGCTTCCATTGCTTTTGCCGATTCGGGATCGGGACAGCGCACGGCATTGGATTCGGTAAGGGACAGGTCCAGTTCCTGATACGGTGTTTCCATTTTTAACGCCCCCACTTGGGAAACATAAGCGTTTATTTGAATCCCGCTTAAGAATTGTTTGGCTATCGCGCCTGCAACGACCCTACTTGCCGTTTCCCTGGCTGAACTGCGACCACCGCCGCGATAATCGCGAAAACCGTATTTTTTATCGTACACATAATCGGCATGGGAAGGTCTGTAGGAGTCTTTAATGTGTGAGTAGTCATGCGACTTTTGATTGGTGTTCCGAATGGCGAAGCCTATTGGCGTACCCGTCGTTTTCCCTTCAAAAATACCTGAAAAAAACTCAACGGTATCGGGCTCCTTGCGTTGTGTTACGATTGCCGATTGCCCTGGCTTTCGGCGGTCCAGCTCCTTTTGTATCGCCTCCATATCCAATTCGATGCCCGATGGACACCCCTCGATCACTCCTCCGATGGCAACACCGTGGGATTCCCCGAACGTCATAATCTTAAACAAATTCCCAAATGTATTACCTGCCATAATGCTGTACTGCTTTTAATGGAAATGGGCACGGAATCGACAATACCTTGCCGTTTATGCCCGAGAAAGCCAAAATCGTCAAGAAACAAAGGTAAATCTTAAATCAACGTTTGCCAACACGTAACCGCAGTAATATTCCCTTAACATAGCAACGACCCCATTAAACTTCCCTTAATCAAAACAACATTCATTCTTGATGTTTTGATATCCTTATATTGATACCGATAGGTTTATTTTGTATAAAAATCCATTTTGAGAAAACGTACGCTAGAAGTTGTGGTCATTTCAGATGTTCATTTGGGCACCTTTGGATGTCATGCCGAGGAACTATTGACGTATCTGAACAGCATCAACCCCAAACAATTGGTCTTGAACGGCGACATTATCGATATATGGCAATTTAACAAACGTTATTTTCCCAAATCACACATGAAAGTGTTGCGGAAAATTATCGGAATGGCCGCAAAAGGCACCGAAGTGTTCTACATTACGGGCAACCATGACGAGGTACTCCGCAAGTTCAGTGATACGACGATGGGGAACCTGCACGTTTGCAACAAGCTAGTGCTGTCCTTGGATGGAAAAAAAGCATGGTTCTTTCATGGGGACGTTTTTGATCTTTCCATTCAAAATATGAAATGGCTAGCCAAATTGGGCGGATACGGTTACGACTTACTCATTGTTTTGAACCGGTTTGTCAACCTGGCGTTACACTGGGCGGGACGCGAAAAATTTTCACTCTCCAAAAAAATCAAAAACAGTATTAAAGGGGCTACCCGGTATGTTGGGGACTTTGAACGCACGGCGATAGACCTCGCCATAGCAAAAAGATATGACTATGTGGTATGCGGTCACATACACTTGCCCAAAAAGGAGGTTGTGACTACGCCAAACGGAACATGCACCTATTTGAACTCCGGTGACTGGGTGGAACATTTGACCGCCTTGGAGTATTCCTTCAAGCGCTGGAAAATATACCGTTACAATCACGACCGTCTTTCTCCGTTCTTTGCCGACGAGGAGTTAAAGCAGCTGGACATTCATGAATTGATCGCCTCCATAGCTTCGGAAAAGAAAGCTTCCGACACGGCGGAAGAACCTCTAATCGACTAATGCATTCTTTAAAATGGTCACGGGATGCAAGGCCTCGCGTTCCGTACCATCATAGATCTGATGTCGACAACTGGTACCGTTAGCAGCAATAATGGTATCTGAAGCGGCCTTTCGAACGGATGGGAACAATTTGAGCTCCCCTACCTGCATGCTCAGTTCGTAATGCTCCTTTTCATACCCAAAAGAGCCGGCCATACCACAGCAGCCCGAACTGATAATGGTGACCTCGTAATTTTCGGGAAGGTTCAACATGTCAAAAGTGACCTTTTGATTGCTCAACGACTTCTGATGACAATGGCTATGGATCTTTACTTTTCGTGCTTCCTTGGTAAATAGGTCTTTGGTCAGCACGCCTTTCCCTATTTCCGAAGCCAGAAATTCCTCGATCAAAAAACTGTGCTCCCCCACTTTAAGCACTTCCGACCGTTCGGGGACCAAGCGCTTGTATTCGTCGCGAAACGTGAGTATCGCCGAAGGTTCCAATCCTACTATCGGAATACCTTCAGAGGCATACGCCAAAAGCGCCTTAACATTCTTTTTGGCCAACCGCTTCGCCTGTTTCAAAAACCCCTTTGAGATGAAGGTCCGGCCACTTTCCCCGAAAAACAGGGTCACCTCATACCCCAAACGCACCATAAGTGCCATCGCATCCTTACCAAGGTCTACATCCATGTAGTTGGTAAACTCATCGATGTACAGAACTACTCTTCCTTTATTCACAACACTATCTTTTTGAAGATGTTGTAGGTGTTTATCAAAATTAAAACTTGAAACTTCGGGAAGGCTTCTTTTAGGCGCCACCCCAACGGATTTCTTTAAAATTCCGCCCAGCACCCCAGAGCGATAGATACGGTTGGTGAGCCCGGGAACCATGCTCCCCAGTCGGTTCAATTTGGTATTATAGGCGAAAAGTTTTGAACGCAGCGGATAGCCGTTCGCTTCCTGATACTGATACAAAAACTCCGCTTTTAGGGTAGCGATATCCACATTGCTCGGGCATTCACTGCTACAGGCCTTACAACTCAAACAAAGGTCAAAGACCTCCTTCAATTCCTGCCGATCAAAACGGTTGGGCTTTTCGGAGTGGGTCAAAAACTCCCTTAGGGCATTCGCCCTTCCCCGTGTAGTATCTTTTTCGTTTTTGGTAGCGTGGTAGCTCGGGCACATGCCCCCTTTCATTTCGTGGGGCTTTCTACAGTCGCCACTACCGTTGCACTTTTCCGCCGCTTTTAATATTCCCTCGCTGTCCGAAAAATCCATTAAGGTTTCCACAACAGGCTCCTCCCTATCGATATCGTAGCGCAAAGCGGCATCCATGGGGTAGGCATCCACAATCTTTCCCGGATTGAAGATATGCTCTGGATCGAAATAGGATTTTACCCGTTTCAACAGCTCATAATTCTTTTCCCCTATCATCAAAGGGATAAACTCGGCTCGCACGATACCATCGCCATGCTCCCCACTGAACGAGCCCTTATACTTTTTGGTCAGGTTGGCCACGTCGGTGGTAATTGCCCTAAAAAGGGTAACATCCTCGCTTTTTTTCAAATTCAAAATAGGCCGAAGGTGCAGTTCGCCCGCCCCGGCATGTGCGTAATAAACTGCTTTTTGACCGTATCCCTTCATGATTTGGGAAAATTCCCCAATAAAGTCTTTCAGATCCTCCAAAGCTACGGCGGTATCCTCGATACAGGCAACCGCTTTTCGGTCGCCGACGATATTTCCCAAAAGACCCAATCCGGCCTTTCGGAGCTCCAGCGCCTTGGCAATGTCGCCCTCTTTTAGAACGGGACTTGCATAACTGAGCCCCGAGGCATCGATTACCGTCAGTAACCGGTCCAATTGTTCCTGCAACGCGGCTTCCGTATCGGCCTTTACCTCCAACATCAATAGCGCTTCGGGATCTCCGGAAACAAAAAAGCGATTTTTTAGTTGCTCCCTGTTGTTTTTGGTGCAATCCAAAATTACTTTGTCCATCATTTCGCAGGTATGCAAACCACATTCCATGACCGGGGCCACATCGGACAGACAATCTTCTAGGGTACGGTAATGGGTCACTACCATTGCCGATAAGGTTGGCGGCAATACATCTAGCTGCAAGGTAACCTCGGTAGTAAACGCCAGTGTTCCTTCGCTACCGCTCAACAATTCACAAAGGTTTACTTGGGTTTCCGAACCACCAAAAAGGGTACTACGCAACAACTCGTCCACCGCATAGCCGGTATTCCGCCTATGAATTTCAGGTTTTGGAAATTCGCTGATAATTTCTTGCCTTATTTCCTTGTTGGACAACTCATTATATAAGTTTTGGTATAATTTAGCTTCAATACCTTTTCCTTTGGTCTTTGCCATAAACCCCGCTTCGTCCAGCGCCCCGAATTCCACTTCCGACCCATCGGATAGCACGGTTTTCATGGAGACCACCTTATCCCGGGTTACCCCATATTTGATAGAGGTGGTTCCCGAAGAATTGTTCCCGACCATTCCCCCGATCATACACCGATTTGCCGTAGATGTGTTTGGCCCAAAAAACAGTCCATAAGGTTGCAAAAAGCGATTTAACGCATCACGAACCACTCCCGGCTGAACGGTAACCTGGCGCTTTTGCTCATCCAAACCTATGATTTCCGTAAAATGCTTGGAAACGTCCACCACCAAACCGTCTCCCACGCACTGCCCTGCCAAAGAGGTACCCGCGGTTCGCGGAATCAAGCCTATGGCATGTTTCTTCGCAAAAAGAATCAGTTGTTTAAGGTCGGCCGTAGTTTTGGGAAACGCCACGCCCAGGGGTGTTTTCCGGTATACCGAAGCATCTGTGGCATATAGCGCTTTGGTCAACGCATCGTCTAAAAGCTCCCCATCTAGGGAAACGGACAGTTCTTTTAGCAAATTTTTATCCAAGTTCAAACAATTTTGAATGCAAAATTAAGTTTTTATTGGCGGAGGAACTTCTGTTCCCCTGTTTTATTTAGAGAACTCGTTTAAACTTTTTCCATTTGCTAAAAAATTGCCCTTTTTCGTCCGTTCTTTGCCTTTTTTTCTTTCCGTAGCCCTGCTATGCAAATCAAAAAAGCCTTCAAATGGCCAAAAAATGACTAATTTTCGCTTAAACGCAAAAAGTTTAAACGAGTTCAGAACCAAAACGGATACATATGAAAATTTTAAAACTTTTTATCTTTTTAGCATTTTGTACGGTCGGTACCGATTTCGTACATGGCCAAGAAATTTCCAACCACGCGATCGGATTGCGTTTGGGCGAAAGCGATGGCTATGGTGCCGAAATATCCTACCAAAAATCCATCGGCAGGTACAATAGACTCGAAATTGACCTGGGTTGGCGCGATAGCCGGGAATACGACGCCTTTAAGGTAGCCGTGCTGTACCATTGGGTACGCCCGATAGATGGCGGTCTACAATGGTACTACGGATTTGGGGGCGGACTCGGTGATGCCAATTTCGAACTTACCTTACGGGACAACGAAGCATTTCAGCCCGATGGTGGATTTTTCGTTTTTGCGGCAGGGACCGTGGGTATCGAATATAGTTTTGACTTCCCTTTGCTCCTTTCCTTGGACCTACGGCCCGAACTTGGGCTCATTGGTTACGGCGATTTCGATAACAATCTCGATTTCGATATCGGACTCGGGGTACGCTATCAGTTTTAAGCACAAATTCAGGTATAATTCTAAAGGCTCCTTTTCAACAAAAAGGAGCTTTTTTTATACTCGCTATTATTAGTACCTTTGAGCCGTTTTAAAAGAGAACAAATGAAAAAATTAGCAATATTTGGCGGTGCACTTTTAATGCTCGCCGCATGTGACTCGGCTCCGGAAGGCTATACCATTAACGGAAGCATAAGAGGTGAGGTCGCCAACGGTACCGCAGTATATTTAAAAGCCCTGGGCGAAAATAGCCAACCGGTCGATATCGATACCGCAACCGTTGAAAACGGAAAGTTCGTTTTTACGGGAAAGGCGGATGTTCCGGAAATGCATTATTTATTTTTTGATAAGCTCGGTGGCAACTCGGCACTGATCATCGAAAACGGTGAAATCGAATGGTCCGGACAGAAGGATAGCTTGAACGTGGCCAAAATCGAGGGAACGGAACAAAATGCAATTTTTAGTGACTATCTGGATAAGTTCAAGGGAATTTCGGGACGTGCGCAATCCATTCAGGAGGACATGCAAAAAGCGAACGCCAGCCGGGACGAAGCCACTTTGACCGCCCTGCGGGACGAAATGATGGAACTTCAAGAGGAGTACAAAAATTTTGACCTGAACTATATTAAGGAACATCGTAATGCATTGATCTCTACCTTACTGATCGAAAGGGCCATGGGTTCCAGGGCGTTGCCGAGCAGTGACATCCAGAACATGTACGATAGTCTTACCCCGGATATGAAAAATACCAAAGCGGCAAAAAGAATCCTTGAGCAATTGAAAGTGGTACGGGAACGGGAAGAAAACGCGAAAAGTACGGATATCGGTGCGACCGCCCCGGAATTTTCGGCGCCTACCCCGGAAGGAAAGGAAACCAGCCTTAGTGAGGTAAAGGGAAAACTGACCCTTATCGATTTTTGGGCGGCATGGTGCAAGCCGTGTCGGGCAGAAAATCCTAATATCGTAAAGGTTTACGAAAAATATCACGACAAGGGATTCAATGTGCTTGGGGTGTCCCTCGATCGTAAGGCGGAAGATTGGAAAAAGGCCATTGCCGATGACGGGCTAGTATGGAACCACGTTTCCAACCTAGCTTATTTTAATGATGCCATTGCCAAACTTTACAATGTAGATGCCATTCCAGCGGCGTTTTTGCTGGATGAAAACGGTGTCATTATCGCCAAGGGCCTTCGCGGAAAGGCATTGGAGGACAAGGTTGCAGAAGTATTGAACTAAACCTCCCTCCCATCCCAAAAAGAAAAATCCGATACCATAAAACGGTATCGGATTTTTTATGCAGTTATATTTCCGTTAAAACTTGTTCTGAACATCATCGAAAGAACCGGTAATCTGGACATCGCCATTTTTTACCACATCGCCCAAAACGTTTACGACCGAATTCGCTCCTAAAAAGGCCAAGGTGGCTCCATCTTCAAGAATCAAATCGCCATAAATGGTAAGGTTGCCCTCTACCCGAAACGTGGCATCTTTGCCAACGGTCACATTTCTTCTGCGGTTGTTTCTTCCTACTACAAAGGTACCGTTCATTTCGAACGACCCGCTTTGGTTGATGTTTACCGCATTTCTTACGGTCCATGAACCGCACAGCAACAACCCTCCGTCCACGTTTACGCTATTAAAACGTTTGGAACCTCGGTATGCCAATTCTTCTCCAGAATTTACGTTAAGGTTGGAACTACCGCTATAGACCGGGCTGGCACTGCATGCCGCTTCCAGACTAGTGCTCGGTTTGTTCATTTTTATAATCTGTAGACCCGATTTTCCGGAAGCCGCAAAAGCATAGTCGCCTTTGGTCTCTACATAATTGATGGATCCGTCAAGAGCAATAATGCCCACTAAGTCGGTATTATCTCCAGCGTCTTCGGAAAGGCATAGCCCCGCACCACCGTTCGCCATCAAAACAATGCCTTCGTTAACCGCCACCGCATTGGTCACAACATCCGAATTGTCAACGCCTTCGGGATTGATAAGAATGGGAATATACTCCAAAAGTGTTCCGGAACCGGCTTCGTATACTCCAGCGCCTTTAGCGCCTTCGGAAACGATGATATTATTTTCATAAAAATCCAAGGTTCGTTTTGCAAAGTCACCAAAATCGGATACGATCCCGATTTGAGCGGTCACCTCTAAATCTTGGTTCAAAACATTGACACCCTGACTACCGTCTAAAACGGCAATGGTGTTGTCATTGATCGCCATGGCCCTTAAATCGGCAAAGGCGGCTTCATTGGTGCTGGTTACGGTTGCTTTATCATATTTGGTGATAACGCCATCTTTTCCGCTGGCCACCAATAAGGTATTGCCCGTTATTTTTACATCGGTTGCGTTAAAACCTTCCTGAAAGCCATATGTAATGCCCCCACTAATATCAAAGCGGCCGTTGGTAACGTTCACTTTTCCAACAAAGGAATTAAATTCGATGGTAGCGGAACGTTCAGAATCGAATCCGCCAGCTAAATACACATATCCGTTGTCGTACTTTATGGAATTGATATCGGCATTGGTATAGTATAATCTTGAGGTAACCCTTGGGTTGTTCGGGTCACTTATGTTTACGGCATCGATACCGCCTAAATACGTATCACCAGAGGTGTTATACGAAATATAGGCATAATCGCCCTCCACATCCACATGGGAGGCGGTGAGCAACGTACCCCTGTACGAAGGACTTGTCACCTGACCCACCAAAGTAAGCGGGTAGTCACCGGCTGTACCGTCTTCGTTCTTCGAGACTTTACCAGTGGTCTTGTCTAGCTCGAAAATATCCAGCACACCGGAATTTTCAAAACTGATACTGTTGTCTAAAATGGTTTGATTGTCCTCTAAAAGAACATTTTCTTCAGGACTGTTGTACACAGTGGTTTCATCACTACATGATGCAACCAATATCATAGTGGCGATTGCCACGAGGGAAACTTTATTCATGATAAGTAGGTTTTACCAATTAGAATTGGGGTTCTAACTGAACGTAAATATATAGTTAATGGTATAATTTTATCATTTTATTCGACAAACGGAGTTTTTCTCCTACAAGGAGTGAATATTAGTTGTAGGAACCACTAGCAGCATGTCAAATTTTCCCGGAACGCTGCAATATGAAGAGCACGATAATAGGGATGGCCAGCAGCCCCACCATAAGGGTTTCGGTCTCAAATAGATAGGGTAGAAATATCAAGGTAGTTACATAACCGCCGATTGCACCACCGAAATGCGCCGTATGTCCAATATTTCCCAAACGGTTCTTCATCCCGTAAATGGAATACATCAAATAACCGATCCCGAAAATATAGGCCGGTATCGGAACGGCAAAAAATAGGTATAGGTTCATCGTAGGTTGTAACAAAATGGCGGCATATAGCACCCCGGTTACCGCCCCGCTGGCCCCTACCGCACTATAATAGGGTTCTTCCCTATGAAAAAAAAGTGCCAAAAGGCTTCCGGCGGCAAGGCTTATCGCATAAATTCCCAAAAACTTGGGCGCGCCCATATGGGAAATGACCGTATTTGCGAAAAAATACAAGGTGAGCATGTTAAAAATCAAATGGGTCCAATCCACATGTAAAAACCCTGAGGTTAACATCCGTTCCTTTTGTCCCGATCGAATACCGCCGACGCTGAATTTATAACGCTCCAAAAAGGACCGATCTTCAAATCCTTTAATTGAAACGAGTACGTTGGCAGCGATAATGACAATGGTGGCAAGATGGATATTATCAAACATTTGACCTGTTTAGGTTACGATTCAAATATAGCTATATTTGCCTAGATTCATTTGAAATGCAGCGCTTAGTCTTTGTTTTGGCATACCCCTTTATTTGGTTGATTTCCATAGTTCCCTTTTGGCTACTCTACCGCTTTTCGGACGTCGTTTACGTTCTCGTTTACCGCTTGATCGGTTACCGTAAAAAAGTGGTCCGTTCGAATTTACAGCTCATTTTTCCGGAGCGATCGCAAATGGAGCGACGGCAAATAGAAAAGACCTTTTTTAAACATATGTGCGATATGTTTTTGGAAATGGTAAAAACCATGAACCTCTCCAAAACGGAAATCGCAAAACGGTATCGCATTAAGAATATGGATATGATACAGCGGTTGGAAAAGGAGAAAAGTATTTTGGTGGTATGCTCCCATTACGCCAGCTGGGAATGGAACATGAGCATGAACAATTATGTAAAATCCAAAGGGTATGCGGTGTACCAACGCATTACCAATCCATACTTTGATAACTGGGCACGAAAAGTAAGGGCAAAATGGAATACCACCCTTATTACCCAAAAAGAAACGGTAAAGACCATCGTACGGAACAAACAACAGGGCATTACGGGCATTTTTGGTATGGTTAGCGATCAATCGCCACAGGCACACCGTGCCCATTACTGGGCAGAATTCATGGGCATCAAGGTTCCGGTAATCAATGGTGCCGAAACCTTGGCGCGAAAACTGGGCCTTGCCGTGGTGTTTTTAAAGGTTTCCAAAACAGGCCGTGGACATTACGAAGCGGAGTTCCTTCCCATAACGGAAAACGGAAAGGAAACCGAAAAATATGAAATTACGGATTGTTTTCTTCGCTTGGCGGAACAGCAGATAAAGGAAAATCCCGCCTATTATTTATGGACCCATAAACGATGGAAACACCGGGGCAAAACCCCTGCCGCTTTTGCTACGGAACAACAAACCAAGTCGGAACAGGCTTAAGAAACCGCTATCGCCTCTATTTCCGCAATGATTTTGTCGGCTAGTGCATGTGCCTCTTCTTGGCTCTTGGCCTCCGTATACACGCGAATGATGGGTTCGGTATTCGACTTTCGAAGATGTACCCAATTCTCTTCAAAATCGATTTTCACCCCGTCTATGGTCGACAATTGCTCGTTTTTGTAAGCAGCGGCCATTTTCTCCAAAATACTGTCCACATCCAAGTCCGGCGTCAGAGCGATTTTCTTTTTGCTCATAAAATAGGACGGATAACCGGCGCGAAGCTCGGCTACCGTACCGTCCCTCTCGGCCATCAACATTAAAAATAGGGCCGTTCCCACCAAGGAGTCCCTACCATAGTGACTTTCGGGATAGATGATGCCACCGTTTCCCTCACCACCGATAATGGCTTTTGTGGCCTTCATTTTTGCAACCACGTTTACTTCGCCTACGGCCGCCGCTTCATAAACACCCCCATGCTTTTCGGTAATGTCGCGCAGAGCACGTGACGATGATAGGTTGGAAACCGTATTTCCCGGTGTTTTTCCGAGTACGTAATCCGCACAGGCCACCAAGGTGTATTCCTCTCCGAACATTTCCCCATCATTGGCAATAAAGGCGAGCCGATCCACATCGGGGTCTACTACAATACCAAAATCGGCCTTCTCTGCAACCACTTTTTCACAAATGGCACCAAGATGCTCCTTTAAAGGTTCAGGATTATGCGGAAAATGACCGGTGGGATCGCAATACAATTTTACCACCGTTACCCCTAAGGCTTCCAATAGTTTGGGTATGGCAATACCGCCAGTTGAGTTTACGCCGTCGACCACTACCTTGAACTTTGCCGCCTTTATCACTTCGGCATCCACAAGGGAAAGCTCCAAAACCTCGTCAATATGTATATCGATATACGCGTCGTTTCGGGTAACGGTACCCAAATCGTCCACCTCGGTAAAGGAAAAATTCTCCTCTTCCGCAATTTTCAGGATCCGGGCGCCCTGTTCGGCATCCAAGAATTCCCCTTTTTCGTTCAATAACTTTAGCGCGTTCCACTGTTTGGGATTATGGCTTGCCGTTAGGATGATACCTCCGTCCGCTTTTTCGAGCGGTACCGCTATTTCAACGGTGGGCGTTGTAGACAGGTCGAGGTCGACCACATCGATACCAAGTCCCACCAGGGTAGCGACGACCAAATCTTGGATCATTTGTCCTGACAGTCGGGCATCCCTACCAATGACCACGGTAAGGGCCTCTTTTTTGCTATAGTCTTTTAACCATGTACCATATGCAGCAGCAAATTTCACCGCGTCGAGCGGGGTAAGATTGTCTCCGGGCCGACCACCGATCGTACCACGAATCCCAGAAATGGATTTAATTAATGTCATACCTGTATCAAAAATTTTTTACAAATATAAAGGGTTGTCACCAAAGGCAACGGCTTAATTCGTAAATTCGGAGGGCTCCAATAACTGGTCGAAATATGAATTTTTTAGCGCACATTTACCTTTCTTTTGATGACGATGCCATTGCTATAGGAAACTTTGTGGCCGACAGTATCCGGGGCAATAAATTCAAGCATTTGCCCAAAAGGGTGCAACAGGGCATTTTCCTTCATCGGGAAATAGACACCTTTACCGATTCACATCCCATCCCCAAAAAAAGTAGTAAACGTTTGCACAAAAACTATAGCCATTACAGCAGGATCATTGTGGACATCTATTATGATCATTTTCTTGCAAAAAATTGGGATCGTTATTCCGACATCCCCTTAGCGGATTTCGTCGAGCGCTTTTACGATTTGTTGGAAGACCGATATGATTTACTCCCCGACGGGGTAAAACGCTTTATGCCCTACATGATCGCTGACAATTGGCTTTTTAATTATTCCAATATGGAAGGGATTTCCAGAACTTTGAACGGTATGGACCGAAGAACAAAAAACAAATCCAAGATGAATTTTGCCATTGTAGACCTTGAGGAACATTATCCCGCTTTTGAAGCGGAGTTTACCGAATTTTTTGAAGCCTTGCGGACGTTCGCAAAACAGAAATACCTAGCCTTAAAATAAGGAAACCATAGCATGCCAATTCAATCCCCGTATGACCTAAAAAACCATTACCGTCTTCTATGAAAAATTTTAAAGCCCTTATTCTAATTTTAGCCTTGTTGCTCGTTTTTAACTGCAAAACTCCTTCGGCAACGCCCACTGGTCTGGTCACCGAAAATGCCATGGTCGTTTCGGCAAGGGAAGAGGCTTCCCGGATCGGGGCCGCTATCTTAAAAAAAGGAGGAAACGCTTTTGACGCCATGGTAGCGACGGAAATGGCATTGGTAGTAGCCTATCCGTTCGCGGGAAACCTTGGTGGCGGCGGTTTTATGGTATACCGAAAGGCCGATGGGGGCGTTGGGGCGCTCGATTATCGGGAAAAAGCCCCGAAGACCGCTTCAAAAGATATGTATTTGGACTCCCTTGGCAATGTGGTGCACGGTATGAGCACCATTGGGGCAACGGCAGTGGGCGTTCCCGGAACGGTCGCCGGTATTATAGAAGTTCACGAAAAGTTTGGCTCACTCCCCTTAAAAGATATTCTTGCTCCGGTAATCGCCCTTGCCGAAAAAGGCCTTGTCGTTACCGAAAAACAGGCAGAACGTTTTGCCAACTATCGTGAGTCGATCCTTGAAGTAAATGGAGGAAACACAACCTTTCCCATCGGCTGTACCAAAGGGGACACCCTAAGATATCCCGTATTGGCAAAAACCCTACGCGCGATATCCGAAAAAGGAAGGGACGGCTTTTACAAGGGGGAAAATGCCAAAATCCTTGCGGATTTCATTCAAGAAAGCGGGGGCTATGTCACCATTGCTGATTTAGCGGCATATGAGGCAAAATGGCGACAACCCATCATTTTTAACTACAAGGATCTGAAGATTATTTCGATGAGTCCACCAAGTAGTGGCGGAGTGACCATCAATCAAATTTTTAAAATGATCGAAGGCCACAACATAAAGGAATACGGCCATAATAGTGCCCGTGCCATACAACTTTTTACAGAGGCTTCCCGAAGGGCCTATGCCGATCGGAATTATTTTTTGGGAGACCCTGATTTTGTGCATATTCCGCTGGACGTTTTACTGAGTGATGACTATTTAAAAGAACGGATGGTCGATTTCTCCTTTGAAAAAGCGACAAAATCGACGGATATCGCAAACGGAAAGGTCGATGTAAACGAAAGTATGGAGACCACACATTATTCCATTGTGGATAGTGAAGGCAATGCCGTATCGGTGACAACGACACTGAACGGCGCCTATGGGTCCAAGTTGTATTGCGACGCCCTCGGTTTTTTTCTCAACAACGAAATGGACGATTTTAGTGCAAAGCCGGGAGTTCCCAATATGTTCGGATTGATCGGAGCGGCGGCCAATAGTATTGCTCCCGAAAAACGGATGCTGAGCAGTATGACCCCTACGATAGTAGAAAAAGAAGGCGAATTGTACATGGTAGTCGGCACGCCCGGCGGCTCTACCATTATTACGGCCGTAGCCCAGACCATTCTTAATAAATATGAGTTTCATATGAGCATGCAAGCGGCGGTAAACGCTCCACGTTTTCACCACCAATGGCTACCCGACATGGTCATTTTTGAACCGGAAGGTTTTTCGGATGAAATAAAACGGCAATTATCGGAAAAAGGCTATATCTTAAACGAGGAACGTACCCCCATTATCGGTAAAGTCGATGCCATCGGTGTTTTAGAGGATGGTCGACTTGAAGGAGGAGCCGACAAAAGAGGAGACGATACCGCCGTAGGTTTTTAAACCGCGGCAAACCCATAGAAAATGAAAAAAATAGTACGAAGTGTTTTAAAGATCCTTGCCGGGATACTCGTTATCGCCGTTGTCGGTTTTGGCTTGCTCTACCTCGTTTTTAACGTGCCCGTTCCCGAAGGAAAAGAAGGCGCAAAGGCCGATGATCTGGCAAAACAAATGCTTCGTGCCATTCATTTGAAACAATACCAACAGACGCGTTTTTTGGAATGGTCGTTCGCCGGTGGTGCCCACTGCTATAAATGGGACAAAACCATGGGGACCGTGGTCGTATCCTGGTCGGATTATGTGGTACGGTTAGATTTAAACGCATCTAAAAACAGTAATGTAAAACACCAAGGCGAGACCGTGAAAGGTCGCAAACGACAAAGAGCAATTCGCAAAGCGCAAGATTTTTTTAATAATGATTCGTTTTGGTTGGTGGCTCCCTATAAAGTATTCGACAAGGGTACTACAAGAAGTATCGTGCCATTGGAAGATGGTACCGAAGGCCTGCTCGTTCGCTATTCCATGGGCGGCAGCACTCCGGGAGATTGTTATTTGTGGGAGTTGAACGAGAATGGCTTTCCTGAAAGTTATCGGATGTGGGTGAGTATTATTCCCATTGGGGGAATAGAGGCCAGTTGGGACGATTGGAAAATGATGCCCAATGGGGTCTACCTACCCCAATCCCATTCCATCGGCCCCATAAACTTGGACATGGGTACCCTAAAAGCATATAATTGAATATTTGCAATACCATTATAACATTGAAATGGTATTAAATTTCCGTGAGTCCGTACTCGTTAAGGACAATGCGCCACTCGGCCGTTTCCATGATTTCCAAAATACGTTGTGAAATTTGTTGCTCAAGGGCCACCTTGTCTTTGGCAAGACCAAAAGCATAAAACTGAACGTCGAACTTTATGGGCAAGATGGCCAGTGCACTCAAACTGGAATCTGTTTGGATTCGGTGCGATAAAATGGGCTCATCATAAACGAAGGCCTCTATTCTATTTTTTTTAAGCGCCAGCAGGCCTTCCCCCACACTTTGAAAACCATTGACATCCTTAAAAAATTGAGCGCGCAAAAAGGCCATACTTCCCGTTTTTTTAACCGACCCTACCTTCCGTTCCTTGAACTCGTTAAAACTATCAGGGTTGCTGTTCAACTGATTTACCGTGAGGCTAGAGGCGATTCCTGCGGTAAGGCCCGAAATAAAAAGCAGTCCCGTGAACATCAATACCAACGCGGCAATCTTGCCAAAACCGGTTCGTGGGGACTTGTCCCCATACCCTACTGTAGTTAGGGTAACGGCAGACCACCAAAGTCCATCCCAAATGCCTTTCCACCCCGAACGAAAGTGTTCGGGGTTCGCCTTTCGCTCGAACAACCACCCCACAAAGCCAAAAAGCAATATTATGGTCAACAGCAGCAACAGCCCCCTTAAAAAATTGAGGTTGAAAAATCCTTTTAAAAATTGGACAAGTTTTTCCAGAGAGGACTTCTCCGCAATGGCAATGGTGGCGTTGGAGGCATAAAAAGAATGTGTAAACTCCATTTTTTTACTTCGTTCACTGGTAATGGTGAGGGGATTGATGCTCAAATCGATAGCGCCTGCCTCCAAAGAATCCAACATTTTTGGGAATTGCATTCGCACCAACTTATACGGTAAATCCAGGTCTTCCGCCACTCGATCCCACAACCATATATTGATACCGGACAAATCGGCGCCCTGTTCCAATATGAACGGGGGCGCTGCGGTATACCCGACAATCAGGGTGTCCCGCTCCATTGTATTGGCCGAACCTTCAAAGCCGACCAGTATGAACATCAAACATAAAAAGCGTATCCCCATAACGAAAATATCAATGAAAGCAAGATACAATATTTCATGATCCCTGTCTGTATTCCATTATAACGCCCTTCACTTGACCACATG
Organism: uncultured Flavobacteriaceae bacterium; assembly: GCA_947500445.1. Taxonomy (GTDB): domain Bacteria; phylum Bacteroidota; class Bacteroidia; order Flavobacteriales; family Flavobacteriaceae; genus Pelagihabitans. The sequence continues at coordinate 53,298 of CANMSB010000007.1, forward strand.
AGAAAACCAAAAGGAGCTGTGATTTTGATAACCCGGTAATTTGTTGCGGCCATTTGCTTTGTTATTTTTGACAAAAGCCATTTTATGACCATCACGTTATTGAAGGGGAACACCGTTACTACCGAAGACCAAAAACAGATAACCTTGTTGTATCGACAATTGAATGCCCAGATAAAACAGCTGTCGGTTAAAAAGGTATTGGAACGGGACGAGAGATCGGCTTTCGTGGTTTGCAGGATAGAAAACGTAATCGTTGGGATGGCCGTGATGGCCATTTATACGGTTATCTCCGGAAAAAAAGGAATGATAGAGGATGTGGTTGTCGATGAAAAATACCGTGGAAACGGTATTGGAAAAAAAATCATGCAAGTGTTACTATCCGAAGCAAAAAACAGAAATGTTACCGAACTGTTGCTCTTTACGGGGCACCACCGAAAACCTGCCATCAAGCTGTACGAGGGATTGGGGTTCACCTTAAAACAAAGTGGCCTGTATACTCTTAAAACGGATACCCTTTCAAACCGTTAATACCATTTCAACATTAAAGTGATGTGAGCATATCCTTCCTAAACCTTTTTTACGTGTTTGATCTGGCTCTTTAATTCGTCCATCGATTCCTGAAGCTGACGTAATAGGCCTTTGTCGGTCGTAGCGTCCAAACTGAAAGTAATCTTACTATTGACTTCCCATAGTTCCTGCATTTGAAATGGTTTTATTTCGTAAGGAGGGTAATTGGGATTCAATGAAATTAGGGTAACATTGTTTGAATTGGGTTTTCGCTCAATTTTTTTGACCAGCACGGCATCTTCCAACACCACCACATACATCTTGTTCGCACTGACATAATCGATGTGTTCGACACCACGCGCCAGGACCCAGTCTCCAGGTTTTAGGTTGGGATACATGCTATCACCCTCTACCTGAAATCCACGATAAGTGGCATTTCTAAATTCCGGTATGGGTAGATCGAAGGCGGGCAATTGTCGGTACCAACTGGTATCCTGAATGTTTTGTGGATAGCCAGCGGCCGCTTTCGCATTGACCAGTACCATATTTTCATTTTCAGAGGCATCGACGGTCACTACCTTTGGTATAACGTTGATATTGGTCGGTTGTAGGTATTTTTCCTCGCTATCACCGAAAAGCCAGAGCGGATTTACCTTGAACTGTTTTAAAAGCTCGGTAACCACTTTTCCGGAAAGTTTTGTACGCCCCCTTTCAATATCGGCCGTGGTACTGGAAATGCCCAGAACTTTTGCAAACTCCACTTGGGTGTATCCCAAATCTCGCCGTATATCGATAAAACGCTTTAATATCAGTTCATTTTCCATATGTCTGTGATGTTGCAACCTTTCAAATATACGAATTATGGAATATATCCAAAATTTAATTGGAATATTTCCATTATTAGGAATATTTCCATATTTTTGGATTATATACTTATGACCATGTCCTTTGAACGTATCCGAGAGAAACTGAACATATTGGCCGATGCGGCCAAATACGATGTCTCCTGCTCTAGCAGCGGCAGCCAGCGTACCAACAAGAACAAGGGGCTCGGTAATAGTACCGGCATGGGTATTTGTCATAGCTACGCCGAAGATGGACGCTGTATTTCCCTATTAAAAATACTGCTCACCAACCACTGCATCTTTGATTGCGCTTACTGTGTTACCCGAAAGAGCAATGATGTACAGCGTGCGGCCTTTAAAATTCAAGAGGTGGTCGACCTCACGATCAATTTCTATCGACGAAACTACATCGAAGGGCTTTTTTTAAGTTCCGGAATATTCAAAAGCCCTGACTATACCATGGAACGGCTGGTAAGGGTTGCCAAAAAATTGCGATTGGAGGAAAATTTTAATGGTTATATCCACTTAAAATCCATTCCCGGTGCCAGTGATGAATTGATGTACGAAGCGGGACTGTATGCCGATAGGCTTTCCGTAAATATCGAGATTCCCACGATTTCCGGGCTTCGATTACTGGCCCCGGACAAACAACACGAGGACTTTACCAAACCCATGTTAGCGGTGAAAAATGGAATAGACCGGTACCGCTCCGAAAAAAAAATCATTCGCAGCACACCGACTTATGCCCCAGCAGGGCAAAGTACACAAATGATCGTTGGGGCCACAGGTGAAACCGATAAGGATATCATGTATTCGGCCACCCACTATTACAAAACCTACAAAATGAAGCGGGTGTATTATTCAGGATACGTACCCGTAGCCGAAGACAGTAGGCTTCCCAGTATTGGCTCAAAAGTTCCCATGCTTCGGGAAAACAGATTGTACCAGACCGATTGGTTGCTGCGTTTTTACGGTTTTAACGTCACGGAACTACTAAACGACCAACACCCCAACTTGGATGTCGATGTCGACCCCAAACTAGGTTGGGCATTGCGGAACCTACAGCACTTCCCTGTCGATATCAATACCGCGGACAAAAGAACCTTGGCCCGTGTTCCGGGAATTGGGATGTTGTCCGTAAATAAAATTATTCAGGCAAGGCGTTTTCGGCCGTTGCATTGGGAACACCTGAAAAAAATAGGTATTGCCATGAACAGGGCCAAGTATTTTATCGTTTGCAACGCAAACCACTGGTACCATAAGGACATGGACGCCCTTACCCTCAAAGGCCTAATCCTTAAAACTTCGCAAGGGAAGTTTCGAAAAAATTATAGTACCCAATTACAATTATTTAATGAATAGGGATCCACTAGCTATGGCAATCCGAAACGATATGACAATGGAAACGGCAACAACTTTAATATATGACGGAAGTTTCAACGGTTTTTTAACCACCGTATTTAAGGCGTTCGAAGAACGGTTACACATTGCGGACATCCAAAAAAACAGCATCGGCCAAAATGGGCTGTTTTCAAAAACCGAAACCGTTTTTACCCAGATGGACAAAGCCAAAAGGGTCTGGAACGGTATTCGAAATAAAAGCAATTCCGCCATCAAACGTATCTACTTCGCTTATTTGAGTGGACATAAGGGTATTGAGGTATTGCTTTACCGCTACATTCAGGGGCTGTTCCAAAAAGACGGTGGAATCTCGGGAGATTTTTCCAATGACCTATACCTAAAAATAAGTCAACTTGCCAAAAGTGTAGGGCGTGAAAAACATCGAATGGAAGCATTTGTGCGCTTTCAGTATACGCAAGATGGAATATACTTTGCCAATATTGAACCAGATTTTGATGTGCTTCCCCTAATATCGAAACACTTTAAGTCGCGCTACGCGGATCAGGAATGGATCATTTATGACATAAAACGTTCCTATGGGCTGTATTACAACCTGAAATCCGTTGAAATTATTTCACTGGACCTAAAGGAAATCCATGCGAACAGTATTCTAAAAAGCAGTGTGTTTTCAGAAACGGAATACCACTATCAGCAGCTATGGAACGACTATTTCAGGAGCACCAATATCAAATCGCGCATCAACAAAAAATTGCATGTACAACATGTTCCAAAACGTTATTGGAAATATTTAAGCGAGAAAAAAGAAGCCGTGTAAGAGAATGGTCAAGAACGATCCGGGTATGCTCCTACGCTGTTGAAAAGTGACGAAACCTTATTTTGGGGCTTTGTAAGCGTTTATTTTATCAAAAAAATCTTCTAACATATTATCCGCATCAATATCCTTATAGTAAAAGATTTCCCTGCCCCCATTATCCTTGGAAGTCATTATGATTGTCTCCGTTGCCCATTCAGGGTGGAGAAAAGCATCGATAATCGCCAGGTCCCAGATGGTCCTTACCGCTCTACCCCCATCAACATGATCGTCCCATATTTTGAGCAGAAAATCACCGAGTTTTTGCCCTTTAAGCCTTGCTTTGGTAGTATCATAATCGAATGTCATCTTGGAGGCGACATTGACAGGAATCACATGCATTTCAACCTCGGAAAAGAGAAGATGGGTAAGCGCATACTGATCCATGGCACAGTTAAAGTCGTTTCGGCCCAATACCCCTTTTTCAAAATCATAACTGCTACCCAACCAATATAGCCGTATTTTTTCGGCTATTTCAGGTTCCATAAACACGGCAGAGGCAACATTTGTAAGTGCTCCCAGGGCAATAAGGTTCAAACGTTCGCCATCCTTCATTCTGTTGGCCTGGTCGATTATCTCGTTTGCGGCGGCCGAATATTGGGCCCTGTTCCCCCAATCGTACATTCTTGCCATAGCTCCCCTATTGGTCTTTACCGACAAGCCCATAGTTCCCAAAAGCATTTGATTCAAACGATGACTGTCCTCCATCGATTTTGGGGTAGACCAATGACTGTTTTGCCATTGGGCGGCGTTCAGGGCCAAAACCGACACCGACGAATCCATTAAAATACGAGATAGGGCAAATAGATCATCTACTTCATTTGCGGTATCGGCGTCCAAAAGAACTGTGGTTTTTGATTGTGCCCAATTTTGAGTGCCAAAATGAAGCATCAAAAATAAAACCGTCAAACGTAGTAATCGTGTATTTTTCATTTTCCGTTGGTTTTGGACCGAATTTAAAAAAATAGATCGTGTTTCTACCGTAACCACATCAGAAAAAGCCGGTTTTATAGAGCAGATTTTTTTTTGTCCTTAAATACCGTTCTCCGACAATTGCCCCAACCATTGTCCATTGCTAGTAACGTCCGATGACGAACGCAGTAAAACACCTGTTTCAATTTCAGTTGTTGTAGTAAACCTAACAGTACATCAAAGGGCAAACAGCAGTCATTTATAAATATAGCTCAGCCTCCCGGTATCCCGGTATCCCTTTTTCCCTAAATACCGTCCATCTCCTTAAAAAACAGGGTACTACTTTTGGTCCTATGAATGTATAATTATGGGAAAGAACAGGGCGTATTGGTTGATCGGAGTCGTTTTAACGGCCCTTGTGGTGCTTACGTTTTACTATAAACAAGAGTTTGAACAAAACAAGGGTATTGCATCAAATGCAAAACCTGATGTCCATAGCGACAGCGTAAAAACGGTTACTCTAAAAAAACTCTTGGACAGTGTTTATTCCCATGGCGAAACACTAAAAATAAAAATCGATAAAAGTGAGCTCACCTTACAGTTGCTTGCCGATAGTTTGGTTATTCGGGAGTATCCCATAGTATTGGGCACCGACCCTGTAGCTGATAAACGAATGCAAGGCGATCGGGCAACTCCGGAAGGAGATTTTAAGGTACGTGCCTTTTACCCGCACAAATCATGGTCAAAATTTATTTGGATAGACTACCCTACCGCGGAATCCTATCGCAAGCACCGGGCCGCCAAAGCTGAAGGTACCATACCAAAAAACGCGAGTATTGGTGGGGAAATCGGAATTCATGGCGTCCCGAACAACAATAATCGATTGATAGCCGAAAAGCAACACTGGACCTGGGGCTGCATTTCAATGACCAACCCGGACGTAGAAGAACTTTTCACCATCGTTTACGAGGGAATGCCGATTACAATTGTCCCTTGAGGCGTTTTATTTAGTGCTACGTTCCCCTACAAAGAAATCCCCTTGACTCTTGAAGAGAACATTAAAAGTGGTTAAACTGCCGTAAATACGGGTAATGTACTGTTGTAAGTCTACCTTTTCACTATCGTCCAACTGTTTGCTGGAATTGATTTTTTGTTCCATAACACGTATTCGGTCGCGGACCATTACAATTTTATGAAAAAAAGTGGCGATCGGAATTTCCTTGGCCGATAAATTACCATCTCCAGGTTGCAATACCAAACTCCCGTTCTTCCACTTGTCCGCTATCGGCGTCAAAGAACTTGCATCGCTCCATTTTCTTAAAATACCGATCAACGATTGTTCCACCTCGGAAAAACTGATGGTATCGACTTCATCCGTAACCGCCTCTAAAACCTCAAAATCACTGTCGATGGCAATGGTCTCCAAACCGCTATCTATAAAAGTAACCCAATAGTGTTCGGAAGTTACATTGGTTACCACCCCTTTTCCATGGTCGGCGTGCGCGATCCTTGACCCGATTCCTAATATTTGCATGTTGTTGGTTTAATTTTACCACGAAGTTATAGGCTACATTTCAATTAACAAAGTTATAAGTATGGACGGTTTAATTTTTAACGGTCAAAATTGTAACTTCGCCACTTTGCTTTGAAAGGAAGATAACTAGGCGGTTGTGTGGTGTTATCCACACGCTTTTTGCCTTTTTGGTCCGTTCCGGAAGCATTAGGAAATACCAACAGATGCAAATGATCGACTACGAAGAGAATATCGAGGTCAAGGGCGCGAGGGTCCATAATCTTAAAAACATCGATGTTACCATACCACGGGAAAAACTAGTGGTCATAACCGGATTGTCCGGAAGTGGAAAGTCTTCCCTGGCGTTCGATACCATTTATGCCGAAGGGCAACGACGCTATATCGAGACGTTTTCGGCCTATGCCCGGCAGTTTCTTGGTGGGCTCGAGCGACCGGACGTTGATAAAATAGACGGACTGTCCCCCGTAATCGCTATCGAACAAAAAACGACTTCAAAATCGCCACGGTCCACCGTAGGTACCATTACCGAGATTTATGACTTTTTAAGGCTGCTTTTTGCCCGAGCGGGAGATGCCTATAGCTATAACACCGGAGAAAAAATGGTGAGCTACAGCGACGACCAGATACGGGAACTTATCATAAGCGCTTACGACAACAAAAAAATCAATATTCTAGCACCCATCATCAAATCGCGAAAGGGCCATTATAGGGAACTCTTCGAGCAAATTGGAAAGCAAGGCTTTGTAAAGGTACGCGTAGACGGTAAAATTGTAGATATCGTCAAGGGAATGAAGGTCGATCGCTACAAAACGCATGATATTGAGATCGTAATCGATAGGCTCAAGGTTTCGGAGACCGAAGAGTTGGGAAAACGTTTGGGCGAAACCATTAATACCGCCATGTACAGTGGCAACAATGTATTGATGGTTCTAGAAGAAGGAACTACGGAACCCCGGTATTTTAGCCGAGACCTCATGTGCCCTACCACCGGCATTTCCTATCCCGCCCCGGAACCGAATACCTTTTCTTTCAACTCTCCCAAGGGAATGTGCCCCCATTGCAATGGATTGGGACATGTGTACGAAGTGAACGAACAAAAGATATTTCCAAACAAACAGTTATCCATTAAGGCCGGGGGAATAGCGCCCCTTGGCGCCTTTAAAAAATCGTGGGCGTTCAAGCAAATCGAAACCATAGGCCAACGCTACGGTTTCAAACTTTCCGACCCTATAGATGCTATTCCGGACGAGGCCATTGAAGTGCTTTTGCGCGGCGGCCATGAGGTATTCGAAGTAGATTCGAAGACCTTGGGCGTAAAACGCAACTACAAAATCGACTACGAGGGCATTTCCAATTTCATAAAAAATCAATTCGATCAGGCCGATTCCACTTCCATAAAACGCTGGGCGAAAGAATATATGGATCGTGTGGTCTGCCCCACCTGTAATGGGTCACGACTCCGTAAGGAATCGCTCAATTTTAAAATTGGGACCAAAAACATTGCGGAATTGGCACATCTTGATATTGCCGAGCTTGCCGATTTTTTTGACCATCTGGAAAAAAACCTATCGGGTAATCAAAAAAAGATAGCGGAAGAAATTGTAAAGGAAATTCGTACCAGGATTCGGTTCCTTTTGGATGTGGGCCTGGACTACCTTTCGCTTAACCGGAGTTCCAAATCGCTTTCTGGCGGCGAGGCACAGCGTATTCGTTTGGCCACACAAATAGGTTCGCAACTCGTGGGAGTGCTCTATATTTTGGACGAACCGAGTATCGGGCTGCACCAACGGGACAATGAACGACTGATCCGGTCGTTGGAATCGTTACGGGATATCGGAAACTCCGTAATTGTTGTCGAACATGACAGGGACATGATCGAAAGAGCCGACCATGTCATCGATATTGGGCCAAAAGCGGGGAAATACGGCGGCAAAATCATTTCCGAGGGTACCCCAAAAGAATTAAGGGACTACGAAACGCTTACCGCAGCGTATATTACCGGAACGAAACAGATCGAGGTTCCGGCAAAACGGAGAAAAGGAAACGGTAAAAAAATTACCCTTTCGGGATGTACGGGGAACAACCTAAAAAACGTGACGGTTCATTTTCCCTTAGGCCAAATGATCGGGGTGACCGGGGTATCGGGCAGCGGTAAGTCGACCTTGATCAATGAAACGCTATACCCCATAATGAACGCGCATTATTTTAACGGGGTAAAAAAACCGATGCCCTATAAAAAAATAAAGGGATTGGAACATGTGGATAAGGTTATCGACATCAACCAATCGCCCATTGGGCGTACCCCAAGAAGCAATCCGGCCACCTATACCGGGGTTTTCAGCGAAATTAGGGCGCTTTTTACCAAAACTCCCGAAGCGGCGATACGCGGCTATAAACCGGGAAGGTTCAGTTTTAATGTTAAGGGGGGGCGCTGTGAAACCTGCCAAGGAGGAGGCCTCCGGGTTATTGAAATGAATTTTTTACCCGATGTGTATGTGGAGTGCGAAACCTGTCATGGAAAACGGTTCAATAGGGAAACCTTGGAAATACGGTATAAGGGCAAATCCATATCGGATGTTTTAGAGATGACCATAAACGATGCAGTTGCCTTTTTTGAGAACATACCCAAAATACATCGGAAACTAAAAACCATTCAGGACGTCGGTCTCGGCTATATTTCGCTCGGGCAGCAGTCGACAACGCTTTCGGGAGGAGAGGCGCAGCGAATAAAATTGGCGACCGAACTTTCCAAACGCGATACCGGCAACACTTTTTACATACTGGACGAACCTACTACAGGGCTTCATTTTGAAGATATTCGTGTTTTAATGGAAGTTTTGAACCGTTTGGTAGACAAAGGGAATACCATTTTGGTCATCGAACATAATATGGACGTGATAAAAATGGCCGATCACATTATCGATATCGGTTATGAAGGCGGCCGTGGTGGCGGAATGATCGTCGCCGAAGGATCACCGGAAAAGGTAGCGAAAGATACCAGAAGTTACACGGCAAAATTTTTAAAGAGGGAGTTGGTATAACTCCTATGAATCCGTAAAAAACAACTCAGAACAATAGCATAAAAAATGAGAAACGAAAAACATCACAAAGGATGGAACGAACTAAAAACCAATGACTCTTGGGCGATCTTCAAGATTATGGGAGAGTTTGTAAACGGTTTTGAACGCATGAGCACTATTGGCCCTTGCGTTTCAATATTCGGTTCTGCCCGAACAAAGGAGGACGCGCCTTATTATAAGTTAGCGGTAGATATTGCCAAAGGCATTTCCGAAGCAGGATATGGGGTAATTACCGGTGGTGGCCCAGGTATTATGGAAGCAGGGAACAGAGGTGCCCATCAGGCCGGCGGTACCTCGGTAGGTCTGAACATTGACCTTCCCTTCGAACAACATGACAATCCGTATATCGACGGTGATAAAAGCCTTGATTTTGATTACTTTTTTGTGCGTAAGGTAATGTTCGTGAAATATTCACAGGGCTTTGTTGTCATGCCCGGTGGTTTTGGTACGCTCGATGAGCTTTTTGAAGCCATAACCTTGATCCAAACCTACAAAATAGAAAAATTTCCAATTATTTTGGTCGGTACCACCTTCTGGTCGGGACTAATGGATTGGATCAAAAATACGATGTTGACCGAGGGAAACATCAGTCCCGAAGATTTGGATTTGATCCATTTGGTGGATACCAAGGAGGAGGTTGTGGAAATCATCGACTCTTTTTACAAGGGCCACCTGTTGAGTCCGAATTTCTAATTTTAAGTTTCCCCCTTGAAAAAAAAGGCTGCTATTTCATTTTTTCTGTTGCTCTTTGCGCTGTGTTCAAACACATATATCGCATGTGCGCAGCATGAAAATTTTGTAAATGCAAGTTTGAATGGAGAGACCAAGGAGATAACCATCAATCAGGAATTTACCTATTTCAATGATTCCAAAGTACGTTTGAGCGTGCTGTATTTTAACGATTGGGCGCATTCCTATTCCGATAAAAACACGGGATTGGCGAAACGTTTTGCGGATGAGTTCAACAGAAGCCTGCATTTGGCGAAAGACCGGGAAAGGGGTAAAACAAAAATTTTAAGTGCTGTCGATGCCGAATACCGTGGACTGCACTTTGAGCGAACCAAAGAGCGGGATATTATTAAAATCGACCTGAACGAACCACTGGAACCAGGAGATTCAGCAACGCTATTTATTACCTATACGGTAAAACTTCCTCCAAAAAAATACACGCCCTACGGTTATTCCAATAAAAACAGCTATTACCTAAAAGACTGGTACCTTACCCCCGCTTTTTTTGATGGCACATGGCATTTGTATTCTAATAAAGGACTTGAAGACCTGTATACCGGAATTACGAACACTACGGTCAGTTTTACCTATCCCGAAAAGCTGTTTATCGCCTCTAATTTTGGAGTACTTAGCAATTCCGCCTTTCCGAAGAACCAAAATGCCCAATTGCAAGGGAGCAATCGAAAGAGCTGTGAAATCATACTGGAACCCATCGATCGGTTCGAGACCCATGTTACCGGGCAAATGACCGTAGTTACCGATTTGGAATCCAAACGTTTTGATGACGTTTACAAAAGTATTTCCATTTTAAAAGTTTCCGAATTTATATCTGAAAATTTAGGTGTTTATCCACATGGACAGCTATTGGTCAGTGAAATCGACTACCTAAAATATCCCCTTTATGGTTTAAACCAACTGCCCCGTTTCATCAGGCCTTACGAAGAAAAGTTTCAATTTGAAATGAAATTTTTAAAAACGGCGCTACAAAACATTCTTAAGGAATCCATGTTCCTAAACCCGAGAAAGGACCAATGGCTCAATGATGCCATAACGAACTACTTGATGATCGCCTATGTAGAACAACACTATCCCGATCAGAAGTTGCTAGGGAAGTTGTCCAAAATATGGGGAGTTCGCAGTTTCAATTTGGCCAAAATGGATTTTAACGAGCAATATCCATTTTTATATATGTTCACCGCCCGTAAAAATCAAGGGCAACCTCTGGAAACACCTCAAGATTCCCTTTTGAAATTCAACCAACGTATTGCCAATAAATATAAGGCCGGTCTTGGGCTGGCATATTTGGCCAATTATATTGGAAAGGATAAGGTGGACAACAGCATAAAAACGCTTTATCGGTTTTATAAAGAAAACCGTACCAAGCCACTGGACTTCGAATCAATTTTAAAACGGGCAACCGATACCGATATCAACTGGTTTTTTCACGAATATGTTTCCACGGACAAACAGATCGATTTTAAGATCAAGGAAATCGAGAAAACCGAAGATTCCCTTTATGTCACCCTTAAGAACAAGAAAGGGACCAACGTTCCCATTTCTTTGTTCGGGCTGCGGAACGACTCCGTTGTATCAAAATACTGGTTCCATAATATAAAAGAGCAGAAGACCTTTGCCATTCCCAGAAATGGGGAGGAAAAAATGGTCTTGAATTACGATCAAAAAATTCCAGAATTCAACCAGCGTGACAATTGGAAATCGCTCAAAGGTTTTTTATCCGGAAACAAAAAACTGAAGTTCACTTTTTTTAAGGATTCTGAAAACCCTTATCTCAACCAGGTGTTTTATGTTCCCATTGTCAATTTCAATACGTACGATGGCTGGGCACCCGGATTACGGCTCTACAACAAAACATTTTTAGAACGGCCCTTTGTGTACGACGTGGCCCCCTCCTACTCCTTTAGGGAAGGAGCCTTTGTGGGTTATGGTAAATTGTCGTATCGGCAATATCTGAATAAAAGTGGGCTGTATGTAGCCAATTATGCTTTCCGCGGATCTACTTCGCATTTTGATACCAATTCCAGGTTTACCTCGTTTACCCCTTCCATGAGCCTCGGGTGGCGACCTTCCGATCTTCGTTCCAATAAAAGACAGTTTTTATCGCTCCGCTATATAAATATTTTTAGAGATCTCGATAACCTTGCCGCCACGGCAAATGCACCGGAAACGCCCGACTATAGCGTATTCAATGCCAGATATATCAACGTCGACAACAACATCATCGACTACAAGTCTTGGGTGCTGGATTTCCAACAGGCCGATCGGTTCACCAAACTTTCCCTAGAAGCGGAATACCGAAAACTCTTCGAAAACAATACACAGTTCAACATTCGTTTTTACGCCGGTAAGTTTTTATGGAACAATATCGACCCCAGTATCGATTTCTTCGATTTTGCATTGGACAGGCCCAAAGATTATCTTTTTGACTATAATTACCTTGGCCGATCCGAGGAAACGGGTATCTATAGCCAACAAATCATTATCGCAGAGGGTGGATTCAAGTCCATTTTAGACGAAGAATACCGGTTTTCGAACGATTGGATCACCACTATGAACACCAGTGTGAACCTTTGGAAATGGGTGGAGTTTTATGGCGATTTGGGTTATGTTAAAAACAGGGGCACTGCAGGTAAATTTGTATATGATTCCGGCATACGGGCCAATTTGGTTACCGATTTTTTTGAACTGTACTTTCCTCTGTATTCCAATAATGGTTGGGAAGTTGGCCAACCGAACTACGGTGAGAAAATACGGTTCATTGTTACCGTAAGCCCAAAAACGTTGATCGGACTCTTCACCAGAAAGTGGTTCTGATCCTCGTGAATATGGGTAAGGAGGCCCCATCCTTGAATTTTAGTTTAAACCAATTAGAGGAAAACCATTATCCTCTTCAAAATGTATTGTTCTTTTGTGGTACAACTTCCTATTGACAAAACTGTTTTTTCCAAATTATCTTTCTCCTAATTATCCTACACTTCTTATTTTGATTTATTCTCAACAAAAAGGCCTTTATTCTTTAAAATTTTACACATTCAACATCGTAAGCTTTAAATTTTTAATTATTTTTTAATAATTATAACAATACTACCATTGTAAAAGCTCTTGGGATATTGTATTTTTGCCCCAAATGCCAGATGCATATGAAACTTTCTTCTAAAACCAGTAGCGACATTTCCTTTGAAGATTTTAAAAAACAAATTTTCTTTGATTATGAAATCGCTGTTTTAAGCAGGACCTGCAGCCTGATCGGAAGAAAGGAAGTACTTACGGGCAAAGCGAAGTTCGGAATATTCGGGGATGGCAAGGAACTGCCGCAGCTGGCAATGGCACGTTCTTTTCAAAATGGGGATTTCCGAAGCGGTTATTATCGTGATCAGACCTTTATGATGGCGTTGGGGCTTTTAAAGCCTAAGGATTTTTTCCATGCGCTCTATGCCACCACCGACATCAAAAAAGAACCCATGAGCGCGGGAAAGCAAATGGGCGGACACTTTCTTACCTATAGCCTTAACGAGGACGGAAGTTGGAAAGACCTTACCCAACAAAAAAACAGTAGTGCCGATATTTCCTGTACGGCCGGGCAAATGCCGAGGCTATTGGGATTGGCCCAGGCGTCAAAGGTGTACCGGGCGGCCGAACAGATCGATTCGGAGAAATTTTCCAATAACGGAAATGAAGTAGCCTGGGGCACCATAGGGAATGCCAGTACCAGCGAAGGAATGTTTTTTGAATCGCTAAATGCCGCCGGTGTCCTTCAAGTACCCATGGTCGTTAGCGTATGGGACGATGCCTACGGAATATCGGTGCCTAATGAATACCATACGACCAAGGAGGATATTTCAAAACTTTTGGCAGGCCTTCAGCGCGATGAAAATCATCCCGGTTTTGAACTGTTCCAGGTAAAAGGATGGGATTATACGGCTTTGATGCACGCCTATGAAAACGCCTCGGATATCGCACGTGAGGAACATGTACCGGTATTGATCCATGTTACCGAACTCACGCAGCCCCAAGGACACTCGTCATCGGGATCACATGAACGTTATAAAAGCACCGATCGTTTGGAATGGGAAGCGGAAAACGACTGCAACAAACGTTTTAGGGAATGGATCATCACCTCGGGTATTGCCACCGACGAGGAGCTGTCAACCATAGAAAAGAATATTAAAAAAGAGGTGCGCCTTGCGCGAAAAGAAGCATGGTCCGAATATTTGGAGGAACACCTTCAACTCAAAAGAGCCCTGATCGGACTACTGGAACAAGCGGCAAACGGCAGTGTGAACAAAAACTTTTTGACCAAGATCAAAAACGATTTGATCGCCGTGGAAGAACCGATAAAAAAGGATTTGGCGGTCGCGGGTAGAAAAGCATTGCGTTACCTTTTAGGGGATGAACGTACGGAAAAACACAATCTAAAAACCTGGATAGCGCGCTTTTTATCAGAAACCCAACCGAAATACAGTAACAATCTGTATAGCGAACTTCCGAACAGGGCTACCAATATCCCTGCCGTACCACCAAAGTATGAGTCAACGCCCGAACAGGTGGATGGAAGGGTCATCCTTAGGGACAACTTTGACAAACTGTTCGAAAATTATCCCGAAAGCCTTGTTTTTGGCGAGGATAGCGGTGCGATCGGAGATGTTAATCAAGGTTTGGAAGGACTCCAAAGCAAATACGGTGCAACACGGGTATCGGACACCGGTATTCGAGAGACCACCATTATCGGACAAGGTATAGGGATGGCATTGCGCGGCCTACGGCCCATTGCCGAAATACAATATCTTGACTATATTTTTTATGCGTTGGCTACATTGACCGACGATTTGGCCTGTTTGCGCTACCGGACCTCCGGAAAACAAAAGGCCCCGCTGATCGTACGCACACGTGGACATCGTTTGGAAGGAATCTGGCACTCCGGTTCCCATATGGGAGGCCTGATCCATGTGCTAAGGGGTATGTATGTATTATCTCCAAGAAACATGACCCAAGCGGCAGGATTTTACAATACCCTTATGAAAAGTGATGAACCGGCACTCGTTATCGAAAGCTTGAACGGTTATCGCTTAAAAGAATCCCTTCCGTCGAACTTAGGAGAATTTTGCACCCCTATAGGAGTGGTTGAAACACTGAGGAAAGGGGAGGATATTACCTTGGTCTCTTATGGTTCCACCCTGAGAATCGTAATGCAGGTTGCCGAGGAGCTACAACAAGTGGGAATCGATGCAGAGGTAATCGATGCGCAAACCCTTTTACCCTTCGATATTGGAAAAGAAACGGTTAAAAGCGTACAGAAAACAAATCGCCTGCTAGTAATAGATGAGGATGTTCCCGGGGGATGCGCGGCCTATTTACTGAACGAAATCATTGAAAACCAAGGAGCCTACCAGTATCTGGATAGTGCACCGCAAACCCTTACGGCAAAAGCGCATCGCCCTGCCTACGGTACGGACGGTGATTATTTTTCAAAACCTAATGCCGAGGATATTTTTGAAAAAGTGTATGCCATCATGCACGAAGCCTCTCCTGAGGAATATCCTGAATTGCGGTAATCCGTACGTATTATGGGGCATTGGATACTACTCCTTCTTGTATCCGAAGGAGCATGTTTGCTATTTTGTGACAATTGGTATAGCTGAAAATGCTTGAAACACAGCGGATGGGGCATTTCAGAAAAAAAACTTACTTTTATCTGTAGTCAAACCGCATTCAAAACACTTCTTATGCAACAACAATCCCTTAAAGATATAGGTCTTGCCCTCCTAAGAATAGTACCATCCGCTATGATGATCGTTCATGGATACGGTAAATTACAAATGCTCATCAACGGTGCCGATTTTGCCGATCCCATTGGAATCGGGGCTACTCCCTCATTGGTACTTACCGTATTAGCGGAACTCCTATGTCCGATATTGATTATCATCGGTTTTCGAACGCGACTTGCCGCGATACCCGCCGCGATAACCATGGCTGTCGCGGCCTTTGTAGTGCACGGTTCGGACCCTTTTCAAAAAAAGGAGATGGCCTTGCTCTATTTAACGATTTTCGTTGTAATCGCACTTACGGGTCCGGGCAAATATAGTATCGATAAAAAATAGTCGCTTGACTCCCCGCTTTAAGTAGAAGGCCTTATACCATTTTTGCTTTGAAATTGTATTAAACCCCTTTTGGCTATAGAATTTTAACCAAAAGCTCCTTTAACAGGTCGGCCTGCTTTAGCGCGTTCGCGCCGACGCCCTTGCCTTTTAAATCCATTTCCCGAAGATGGGAAACGATTTGGCTCACTTTTTTCATGGGATAGTTACGTGAGGCCGTTTGAAACTCATTTACAAAATAGGGGTTGATGCGGAGTGCGCTAGCAACCGATTTTGGAGAATGGTCGTTCAATCCGTGGTACTTTAACAATTGCGAAAAAAAGGAATGTAACAAGGTTACCGTTAACACGAACGGATTGTCCTTGGGATTCTGTGCGAAATAGGTAATGATTTTGGTCGCTTTTACCACATCCCGCTCCCCTATTGCCTTTTTCAATTCAAAGTTATTATAGTCCTTACTGATACCGATATGCGTTTCGATATGGTCTGGCATTATTTCAGTGTCCTTGGGAAGCACTAAAAACAACTTTTCCAGTTCTTTATAGATTCTGCTCAAATCGGTCCCCAAATACTCTACCAAAAGCGTGGAGGCTTTATGGGATATCGGATAACCCTTACTTCCCAAGGTTTTTCGGATCCAATCCGATACCTGGTTCTCATACAGTTTTTTACTTTCGAACAATAGTCCGTTTTTCTGTACGGCCTTGTAGAGTTTCTTTCGCTTGTCCAGTTTTTTATACTTGTAACAGATGACCAAGACCGTAGTCGGCTGCGGATTGTCGGCATAGGCGGTAAGACTCTCAATGGTTCGCGACAAATGTTGTGCCTCTTTTACGATGACCACCTGCTTTTCGGCCATCATGGGGTACCGTTTGGCATTCCCCACAATATCGTCGACCGTTACGTCCTTACCATACAATACCATTTGGTTGAACCCTTTCTCCTCCTCTTGCAACACATTGTTCTCGATAAATTCCGTAATACGATCAATATAATAGGCTTCCTCCCCAAACAAAAAATAGATGGGTCTGGTGTTTCCAGCACGAATATCGCCAACGATCTGCTTTACTTCTTCCATTCAAAAAAAATCATCAAATTTGCGCCATGCAAAAGCTACAATTTCCGCACTACGTATTCCGATTCAAAAGTAGCGAAAATAAGAAGTATATTTTTGATCAGATCCGCAAAAAGTTTGTAGTACTACAGCCCGAAGAATGGGTACGCCAGCATGTTGTTCAGTTTTTGATTTCCGATAAAAAATACCCCATAAGCTTAATAAATGTAGAAAAACAGTTGCGTGTCAACGGCATTCAAAAGCGGTATGACATCGTCGTTTTCGACCCAAACGGGAGTATCCGGATATTGGTGGAATGTAAGGCACCGAAAATTAAGATCGACCAACAGGTATTCGATCAGATCGCCCGTTATAATTTAAGTTTGAACGCCAACTATCTTATGGTCACCAATGGGATGGAGCATTACTACTGTCAAATGGATTATCAACGGGAAACCTACACCTTTCTGAGGGACTTACCGGACTACCGTAACATCAAAGCGGCGGACCGACCCTAATGGTGCCCAAAATACCAGCGCAAGAACATAACGAGTACCGATATTCTAAAATATTTCTTTACTTTGTCGGCCTGTACAAAAAACCGCATCGTACCAACCTTTTCATTTGGTAAGCCCCCATGTCTAAAATCGCCATCGTTATATTGAATTGGAACGGAGAGCTTCTTCTGGAAAGCTACTTGCCGTCGGTGGTGGAACATTCCAATGGGGCCGATATTTACGTGGCCGATAATGCTTCATCCGACGATTCGGTCGCCTTTGTACGCAACAACTTTCCAGAGGTAAAAATCATACAGAATGCCGAAAACGGTGGTTTTGCCAAAGGCTATAATGATGCACTCGTTCATGTGGATGCTGAAATTTTCTGTTTGTTGAATTCGGACGTTGAAGTCACTAAAAATTGGTTACACCCCATTGCCGCCCTTTTTACGCAAAGGGAAGAAGTTGCCATCGTGCAGCCAAAAATTTTGGACTTGATGCGAAGGGACCATTTTGAATATGCCGGGGCAGCAGGTGGTTTTTTAGACCAACTTGGTTATCCCTTTTGTAGGGGGCGTATTTTTCAGGAACTGGAAAAAGACGAAGGACAGTACAACGACATTCGTGAAATTTTTTGGGCTACCGGGGCCTGTATGTTTATCAGAAAAAAGGTATTTGACGATCTGAACGGATTTGATGAGGCTTATTTTGCACACCAGGAAGAGGTAGATCTGTGCTGGCGTGCCCAAAACAAAGGATACAAAGTATTTTATGTGGGTACTTCGGAGGTTTTTCATTTGGGCGGTTCCACTCTGAGTAATATGAATCCCAAAAAAACCTATTTGAATTTCAGGAATTCCCTTTTTTCCATTGCAAAAAACCTACCCTTCCATAAAGCATTACCACTTATTTTTGCCCGTTTGTTGTTGGATGGGGTCGCCGCTTTGCGCTTTATTTTACAATCGAAATTCAGTCATTGCATTGCAATATTACGGGCGCACCTTAGTTTCTATCGGCATTTCAGGAAGATGTACCGCAAAAGAGAAAAAGCCAATTTTATATTAAAGTATTACCTCATTAAATCCATAGTGTGGTCCCATTTCGTACATCAAATAGAAAAGTTCGGCGATTTAGTAAAAGATTAACTAATTTCGCGAAAAGTAAATAGGACCATTCAATAATTTTGTGGCTTGTTTACCAAAAAGCTAACATATACAAACATTAATATTTAGGATCAACACTATGAGAAAAATCATCTTAGGCTGTTTAGGTATTTCTTTATTGCTTTCTTCATGCGTATCACAGAAAAAGTACGCGGATTTGGAGTCCAAGGCAAAAGAAACACAGGACATGTTAAATTCGGCTACAGTTAAATTAAACGACTGTTTGGAAGAAAAAGCAACGGCTACTTCCAAAATGAAAACCTTAGAAGATCAAAATGCCTTTTTAAAGGCGAACAATCAGGAATTGATCAACAATATGGGTAATTTGACCACTTTGACCACCAAAGGGGCGGAGAATCTTGAAAAGTCATTGGAAAGTTTAAAGGAGAAAGACCTGACGATTCGCAAACTCAACGATGCGATTACCCGACGTGACTCCGTAAACCTATCCTTGGTACAGAGCCTTAAAGGTGTTCTTGGAAACCTTGATGACGAGGATATCGAGATCAGTGTAGAAAAAGGTGTGGTATTCGTATCCATTTCCGATAAGCTTTTGTTCAGCAGTGGCAGTTATAATGTAACCAGTCGCGCCAAGGAAATTTTGGGCAAAGTTGCACAGGTCGTCAACAACAAACCTGATTTTGAATTTATGGTAGAAGGCCATACGGACGACGTACCCTACAGCGGAGGCGTATTGAAGGACAACTGGGACTTGAGTGTGAAACGTGCAACCTCAGTGGTGCGTATTCTACAGAACGATTATGGTGTAGACCCAAAGCGTATGACCGCTGCGGGTAGAGCGGAATTTATTCCCGTATCACAAACGGAAAAATCCAAAAACAGAAGAACACGTATCGTAGTACTTCCAAAAATCGATCAGTTTTACAGCATGATCGAAGAAGGCATGAAGGATCCTGCGATAAACGAGTAAACCTTCTTACACACATTGAACATTGTAAAAGTGCGCCAAATGGCGCACTTTTTTTTGTGAAAAACTGAAACTAATTAATACTATTCCTGGTATTAATTTACCTTTTAAAAATTACTGATCCTCAAATGCAACTGCCAATTTGTCCAAGATCAGTGGCCTTGAGTACTTGGAAGAACGGCTTACACGAAAACTAACGATTGTAATCGGTGAGTTGATTTTCAAGCAACCCTAAATAGTACTTGGCAAGCTGTACCGGTTTACCTAAACAATACTGCTATCTCCTTTTCCTTCCCTAACCAGGATAGGCGCGCCCTGCGATAAGTCTATTATCGTTGAGGCCACGTTATCGCCGTAACCCCCATCGATGACGATATCGACCAAATCTGCCCATTTTTCAAAAATCAATTCCGGATCTGTAGTATATTCCAATAGTTCATCCTCATCGTAGATGGACGTGGATACGATGGGATTGCCCAAAGCGGACACCAAGGTTCGGGGAATACTATTGTCCGGTACCCGAATACCGACAGTCTTCTTTTTTTTAAAATCCTTGGGCAAATTATTGTTCCCGGGCAAAATGAAGGTATACGGGCCGGGTAAAGCTCTTTTTAGGATTTTAAATGTTGCCGTATCTATCTGGCGTACATAATCGGAAAGATTGCTTAGGTCCGCACAGATAAAGGACCATTGCGCTTTTGAAAGCTTTATTCCCTTGATTCGGGCAATACGCTCCAAAGCCTTGGTTTTGGTAATATCGCATCCCAAACCATACACGGTATCCGTTGGATAAATTACCAAGCCCCCTTTTTGTAATACCTCCACTACCCTTGCAATTTTTCGGGCATCGGGATTTTCCTCATAAAGTTTGATAAATTCTGCCATATTGTGGTCGGGTTTGTTATGAAGTTATACCATTTTAACGTTGAAATGGCGCGTATAGAAATTGAATTATTTTTTAGTTGTTCGAGACAAAAAATCTAAGCATAGCCTTAGCTACGGTTATATTTTTTAACGAAGAACAGCTGAAAAAGAAACGATTTATTAGTGCTATTTCAAAGTTAAGATGGTATTATACCATTTTAACGTTGAAATGGTATTCGTTCTAATCGTAATGATAATTAAAATGTACCAAAAAAATCATACCTTGGCACTATTAAAATCTAGCATTAACATACCATCTGCCTAGTAATTTCCTAGGAAAAAAGGAGTGCCTTCATTCTTTAGGCACCCTATACACTAATGTTATGGCATTTTTTAATGAAAACAAACGAAAAAATCGCCGTAATCGGCGGTACCGGAAAATCAGGGTCTTACCTGGTTCGCCAACTTCAAAAACAAAAATATCACTTTAGACTTTTAGTACGTAATCCGGAACGTTTTGTTCCTGAGCTCGAATCCACTTCCGTTGTTGTGGGCGATGTTTCGGACGTGAACACCGTTCGCACCCTATTGAGGGGCTGCACTACCGTTCTCAGTTGCTTGGGAAGCGGTATCCCGGCCAGTAAACCTACCATTTTTAGTACTGCCACTGCAACTGTTTTGCGGTGCATGTCGGAATTGGACATCCGGAGGTATATCGTACTGACCGGATTAAATGTGGATACCCCCAAGGACAAAAAGGGGGTTGCAACCAAGTTTTCTACCGATTGGATGTATGAAAACTACCCTATATCGACAAAGGACCGTCAACGGGAATATGAATTATTGGTCAATAGTACTATCGATTGGACCTTGCTACGATTGCCATTGATCACACTCACCGATAAAACGACGACGACGGAAAGCAGTTTAATCGACTGTGGCTTCCCAGAGATAAGTGCAGCTTCCCTGGTCCGTTTTATGGTGGAGCAACTAAAAAGTGACCTTTATATAAAACAGGCTCCTTTCGTATTCGACAAACCGATCTGACCGCATTGTGTCATAACTGACCTTCGGGCTCCCATTCTGGGGTTCGAAGGTTTTTTTCCTTGCATATGTTACCCTTGTTTTCTGAAAAAGAAAATACGGTGTACCGATACTCACTACTTTACATCATCTAGTTTTTGAGGTTACCGCAAGTCATCCTTTTCATGGAGTCGGATCGTTATATCGGCCCAACTGATATCGATGCCCTATTCCAAATTCGATTTTAAATTTTCAAGTCCAATACTAAAATCGTTGCCTAGGGCTTCTTCCATATCCAAAAACAACAACATGATGTTCATGGGATAATCCATATGCCCTTCAAAACCCCATTTTACCATGGTTTGATCGGCAGAAACACTTTCTGTGGTCATATAGGCCTTGTCCGAAGATTCAAATGGCTCCTTAAATCGCAAAGCAAAATCAATTCGTGCGCCTTCTTTGATATCCATTATCTCTTGTTCCCCAACACCAACATCGGCACTATCGCTGGCCCAACCCGCAACAAAACCTACCGTACCATCGGTTCCGGAATAGAACCGCTGCATGTGCGGATCCATACTGGCCCACTTGCTAAATTTTTCCTGGTTTTTTAATGATTTGATGTAATCGAAAACCTGTTGATTGGGTTTATTGACCACGATTTCCCTTTCTACCGAGTAATCCTTATCAGTGAAAGCTGCGATTACTAACGGAACTACAATTATAATGACCAGCGCCAAAAAAACTTTTTTTAAGATTCCCATAGTTATACTTTTAGAATTGCAATGTACTAAAAATCAGCACAATCCCATTCGCATAGCACTTAAAAAACAGGTTTTTTAATCATTGGTATCCCGTTTTGGAAACAAGAGCAGCTGTAGGATTCAGTTCAAGACCTCCAATTTTGCAAAACGCAACAATAACTTTTTAATGTCACCTTTATCAAATTGTATCTCTGCCTTTTTATCGTTGCCGACCCCTTCGATCTTTAAAATTTTCCCTCTTCCGAAACGGGTATGGTTGACCAGGGTACCTACCTCAAGATTGGTATCCGCAACCTGGGTATTTCCAATGGGTTTGGAAAGTTCGGGTTTTAGTTTGCGAAGTTTCCGCAATTGATTTTCGTTGGGTTTGATTACGCTTGGTGGCGTTCCATTGGCCGGTTTGGTCTGTCGCAATTTGCTTTTGTCCACCGTTCCAAAAATATCCGAATCTATTAACGGTTTGTAGCGGTACCCACCGTCCAAAGGCGTTAAGTTCTCTACGTATTGCTCATCGATTTCCTCTAAAAATCGGCTTGGCTCGGCATCGATGAGTTTTCCCCAACGATATCGGTTTTGTGTATAGGTCAGATATGCCTGTTTCTCCGCTCGGGTGAGGGCAACATAAAACAACCTTCGCTCCTCTTCCAATTCACTACGGGTACTCATGCTCATTGCGGAAGGAAAGAGATCCTCCTCCATTCCAACGATATACACATAAGGAAACTCCAGTCCTTTTGCCAAATGTATGGTCATGAGCGCTACGCGATCGTCGTCACCGGTATCCTTATCAAGATCGGTGGCCAATGCCACATCCTCCAAAAATTCGGAAAGATCGCCTTTGGCACCATCTAATTCTTTCTGCCCCTCCACAAAATCTTTGATACCGTTCAACAGTTCCTCAATATTCTCCATACGGGCTATTCCCTCGGGAGTACCATCCTTTTTGAATTCCAGGAGTACCCCGGTTTTTTTGGCCACATGTTCGGACAGGGTAAATGCGTCGGCCCCTTCGTTCATAATCTGAAAACTTTTGATCATGGTCGCAAAATCCTTTAATTTGTTTTTGGTTCCCGAATTGATCCTTAAATCGATTTTATCCAAGTTTTCGATCACTTCAAAAATGGAACGCCCATAATGGTTTGCCGCAACGACCAATTTATCTACGGTCGTTTGCCCAATGCCCCTTCCCGGAAAATTGATGACCCGTTTTAACGCCTCTTCATCCTTAGGATTTACTACAAGGCGTAAATAGCCGAGTACATCTTTTATCTCTTTACGCTGATAAAACGAAAGTCCCCCATAAATACGGTATGGAATGTCCCGTTTGCGCAATGCATCCTCAATCGACCTCGACTGCGAATTTGTTCGATACAGCACGGCGAATTCCCCGTTCGACATTTGCTGCTGCATTCGGTTCTCCCAAATAGAGCCCGCAACGTAACGTCCTTCTTCCGCATCGGTAGGGCTTCGGTGTATTTTGATCATTGCCCCTTCATCGTTGGCCGTCCAAACTACCTTCTCGAGCTGGTTCTTGTTCTTTTCAATAATGGAGTTTGCGGCATTTACGATGTTTTTTGTAGATCGATAATTTTGCTCCAACCGATACATGCCCACATTTTCATAATCCCTTTGAAAATTTAGGATATTGCTGATGTTCGCTCCCCTAAAGGAGTAAATACTTTGGGCGTCGTCACCCACTACACAAATATTGTGATACCTGTCGGCCATTGCCTTTACAATGAGGTATTGGGAATGGTTGGTATCTTGATACTCATCTACGAGGATGTAGCGAAACCGGTCCTGATACTTCATCAATACTTCTGGAAAGCGGTTCAACAACTCATTGGTCCGTAGCAAAAGATCATCAAAATCCATGGCGCCCGCTTTGAAACAGCGATCTACATAATGTTGATAAATCTCTCCCATTCGGGGACGTTTTGCCATGGCATCGGCCTCGACCAGCTCCGGATTGTTCAAATACGCCTTTACGGTTATCAAGCTGTTCTTATAGGAAGAAATCCTGTTTTGTACCTGTTTGTATTTGTATACGTCCTTGTCCAGCCCCATTTCTTTGATAATGGATGCGATCAAGCGTTGGGAGTCCTGGGTGTCATAGATGGTGAAATTGCTGGGAAAACCCAGCTTGTTCCCATCGAAACGTAACAATTTTGCAAAAACCGAGTGAAAGGTACCCATCCAAAGATTCTTTGCCTCGGACGAACCCACAATTTGGGCGATACGTTTTTTCATTTCGCGGGCGGCCTTATTGGTAAAGGTCAGTGCCAGAATATTAAAGGAATCAACGCCCTGGGCCATCAGGTGGGCAATACGGTAGGTCAGTACCCGGGTCTTTCCGGAGCCTGCTCCCGCAATTACCATTAAAGGCCCGTCCTTATGAAGAACGGGAGCTTTTTGGGCGTCGTTTAACTCGTCTATGAAAGTGCTCAAATCTAAAGGGGTTTTGCCCTGTGAAATTAGGAATAATTGGGGGTTTATACCATTTTAACCTTGAAATAGCGCTAATAAATCGTTTCTTTTCCCGTTTTTCTTCGTTAAAAAATATAAGCATAGCTAAGGCCATGCTTATATTTTTTGCCTTGAATACCTGAAAAAATAATTCAATTTCTATACGTACCATTTCAAAGTTAAAATGGTATTAATAAAACGCTCCCTCTCATAATTATAAACAATCAATGGTAGATTTCCCGATTTTGGATATATTTAGGAACTGAACAGGTTTGAACACGAAAAAATATGAAGCGATTACTACTGAGTACTATTTTTTTAACGATAAGCTGGTCCGCGAGCCACGCTCAGGACCTCTCCAAGGCCTACACCGACATTGAAAGCAAAGTCGTTGAATGGCGCAGGGATATCCATCAAAACCCGGAACTGGGCAATAGGGAGTTCAAAACTGCCGAAAAGATTGCCAAACACCTAAAGTCCTTGGGAATCGAGGTTCAAACCGGGGTTGCACATACCGGTGTGGTAGGCCTCTTAAAAGGCGGACAACCGGGTAAAGTAGTAGCCCTGCGAGCGGATATTGATGCCCTGCCCGTAACGGAAAGAAACGATCTTCCGTTCAAATCAACGGTTACGACCGAATTCGCGGGAGAACAGGTAGGTGTTATGCACGCATGCGGCCACGATACCCATGTTGCAATCCTTATGGGCGTAGCGGAAGTACTGGCCAAAAACAAGCAGCAGATCAAAGGTACGGTCAAGTTTGTTTTTCAACCGGCGGAAGAAGGACCACCACCAGGGGAAGAAGGCGGTGCACTATTGATGGTTAAAGAAGGGGTTATGGAAAACCCAAAGGTAGATGCCATTTTTGGGCTCCACATCAATTCCCAGACACCCGTGGGAACAATCCGTTATAAAGCGGGTGGGATTATGGCCGCCGCGCAAAGTTTCACCATTAAGGTAAAGGGAAAACAAAGTCACGGCTCGCAACCTTGGTCGGGTGTCGACCCTATTCTGATCAGTGCGAAAATTATCGATGGCCTTCAAACGATCATCAGTCGTGAATCGGAATTGACCAATGAGGCCGCCGTAATTACCGTGGGTAAAATAAAAAGTGGCATCCGTTTTAACATTATTCCCGAAAGTGCCGAAATGATCGGGACCATTCGCACCTTGGACTATGATATGAAAGATCACATCAACCGACGTATGAAAGAAATGGTATCGACTATAGCGAAAGCTTACGGTGGGGAAGCTACCTGTGAAATTAGGGAGGCCACCGAAATCACCTATAACGAACCGGCATTGGTAGAACAAATGCTCCCAACGATGCAACGTGTTGCCGGAGCGGAAAATGTACAATTGCAAAAAGCGATTACCGGTGCCGAGGATTTCTCCTATTTCCAAAAGGAAGCGCCTGGATTTTTCTTTTTCCTGGGCGGAATGACACCGGGAAATACCGAATCGTTCCCACACCACACCCCTGACTTTTTAATCGATGATAGCGGTTTGTTATTGGGTGTTAAAACGCTTACCGAAATGAGTTTGGATTACCTGAACAATTGAATAGAAAAAAACGGAACATAACCCCAAAAGGTACCTATGGAGACTTTTTTAGCCTTTTTAAGTAATATCCCGTGGTATCTGTGGTTACTGGGAGTATTGGCCATCGTGGCCATACGTGATATTTTTTTTCAAAGAGCGCACACCATATCCCATAACTATCCGATCGTGGGGCATTTAAGATACTGGTTGGAGAGCATCGGGCCGGAAATGCGCCAGTATTTTGTGGCCAACAATAGGGAAGAACTCCCTTTCAACCGTATTGAAAGAGGGTGGATCTATGCCTCGGCCAAACAAGAAAACAACTATGAAGGTTTTGGTACCGACCGTGACATTTATGCACACCACCACATTTTTATTAAAAACCAGATGATGGGGTACACGGTTTCGGAAAATCATCCGAACGCAACGGATAAATCGTTTGTGCCCTGCGCCAAGGTCATGGGTGCCCACAACGGTCGTAAAAAACCGTTTCGGCCGGCTTCCGTAATCAATGTATCGGCCATGAGTTTCGGTTCGTTGTCGGCCGCGGCGGTCACCTCCCTAAACAAAGGGGTGGCAAAGTCCGATGCGTACCATAATACGGGCGAGGGTGGATTGTCGCCTTATCACAAACAAGGCGGTGATGTGGTGTTCCATTTTGGTACCGGTTATTTTGGCGTACGGTCCGAGGACGGGAATTTTTCAATGCCAAAAATGAAAAAACTGGTGGCCGAAAACCCTTGTATCAAAGCTATCGAAATTAAGCTCTCCCAAGGGGCCAAACCTGGAAAGGGCGGTGTGTTACCGGGTGCTAAAATTACTCCCGAAATCGCTGAAATCAGGGGAGTTGAAGTGGGCAAAGACGTGCTTTCGCCCGCTACCCATAAAGCCTTTGGCAGCATTCCCGAACTGTTACAATTTATAGAGGATATTGCTGAAGAGACAGGATTGCCCGTTGGCATTAAGGGCGCTATAGGAAAATTGGACCAATGGGAGGTTTTGGCCGATTTAATGGTAGCGACCGGAAAGGGGCCCGACTTTATAGCCGTTGACGGCGGTGAGGGCGGTACGGGGGCCGCACCCCCATCCTTTGCGGATCATGTTTCCCTGCCTTGGGTTTATGGCTTTTCGAGTCTTTATCGGGTTTTTCAGGAACGCAAGCTTACCGAAAGAATCGTGTTCATCGGAAGCGGTAAACTCGGATTTCCTGCCAAAGCGGCCATGGCCTTCGCCATGGGAGCGGATTGTATTAACGTAGCACGAGAGGCGATGATGAGCATTGGCTGCATCCAGGCCCAAGTATGCCATACCAACGCCTGTCCGGCCGGTATTGCCACACAGAGCAAATGGAAACAACGGGGTATCGATATCCCTTTAAAAAGTGATCGATTGGCCCAATACTTTAAAACCTTTAAAAAGGAGCTTTTAGAAATAACACATGCGGCAGGTTATGAACATCCCTGTCAGTTTTCCATGCAGGACGTACAAGTAAATGTGGACGATATCGACCTGAACCGGAATTTAAAGACCACCTATGGATACGAAAAAACACCGGTACCCTTCACATCGGTCGAACATTTGGGCAACTGTCCGCATCTTGGCGGAAAACGCACTAAAACCGCTAATGTAGGATAATATCGTGGCATTTCTTTCGTTTTCGCTTCTGTACAAATGAAAGGGTGTTCGCAACCTTGTTCAACATTCCATTATAATGAAATGGCATAAAATACGCCATATTTCATCTGTTAATATTTATTGTTTTTTAATGGTCAGATGTAATTCACCAATAATCATTTCGGTTGGTATCAAGAATTGTTATGGCTCATTTCATAATTCATTTGGGATATTATATTTTTGCCAAAAAACTAAAAGCACTGCCGTTTTGGCCTGTGCATCAAAAAGCAACTGAATCTAAAAGCCTATACATGAAACGACCACTACTTTTATTCCTTTTAATTTTTGGAAGCTGGGCTACCGTTACCGCTCAAAAAAAAAGTGAACTAATTGCAGAAAATAATGCGCTAAGATCACAGCTCGATTCCGTGAACGGGTTGGTTTTTGAAGCACAAAAAGATTCCAGGGTCAATATCGCAAAGGCGGAATCATTGGAAAGTCAGGTCAACGAGCTTCAGGATGCCAATGCCACCTTGCTTAAAAATTTAACCAGTTTCGCGGAAGTGTCCAGTAAAAATTCCCAGAACATCAACAATGCACTGGAAAGTCTGGCCGAAAAAGAAGCCCAACTTAAATCGATTACCGATGCTATTGCCAGTAACGATTCCACGGCATTGGTGGTACTGACAAATGCCAAACAATCGTTGGGAGAAAACGCAAAAATTACGGTATCCAATGGGGCAATCGTTGTTTCTGAAAGTCTTACTACCTTGTTCAATTCCGATACGGACAGTAACATCAACACCAATAGTGAACCTTGGATCGGAAAAATAGCGGCAATATTAAAAGCAAACCCCGCAATGGCCCTTACAGTAGAGGGATTAACGATGACCGGAGATATCGATTTGGCCACCCGCCAAGCCAATACGGTTGCCGCGGTACTCCAAAAAAACTTTCAGGTAGATCCAAATAGGCTAATGGCCATAGGAAAAGACGGCAACTTCAAAGAGGGGGTCAATTTTAAAATACACCCGAAGTTCGATGATTTTTACAACATGGTCCGTAAAAATATGAAAAATTAAGGTGTTTCGGGAAACACTAAATTCGCTCCATCGGCGTCTTCCATTTGCTGTAGTTCATTCCAAATAAAGGGAACCAGGGTCGCATATGATTCGCGAACTTCCGAATGTACCGTTTCGGGCACCTGAAAATCTGCCTCGGTCGGTATACCGTACATGGCCATATAACTGATCAGGCCTGCCAAAAAATAAATCGTGGGACGCCCATGGGGCGCATCATCTTCATACAACATGTTTACGGGTATGGTATTCAAGGATGTTTCGGTAAGCAACTTTCCGATAATAGGGCCTACGGGTATCATTTGTATCGTTAGATCCGGACGCGCATTTTTTAAATTTTGGTAATACTGCAACCACCAATCGTGAAAGTCACCACGTAAATAGGCATTGTAGTTCTCAAATTCGGTATCTGTCGGAGGAAATTGCTCCATAAACGGGGCCATGTCGGGCCAGTTCTCATAGATATAAAAGGGAACACCAGGTTCCTGTTCCGACACCCAATCGAAAATTTGGAGTGTAGCCGATTCCGGTGAAAAATTATTCGGATTGTCCCCTTCATAAGGAAGGTCCGACGGGCGGTACTGCACAAAGTTTCCTGCGGTGAGCAATACCGTGTTAAAATTGGCCTGCGCGAAGGTTTCGGTATCCGAATCCCAGGCGGGAGTCACCAGATCGAACCCCCACTGCGCAATTGGTGGTAAGTTTGCGTGCTGGGGCAAAAAACCATATTGACCGGATACGGAAAAATCCATATTACCAGCTTCCGAAAGCACATGCAACCAATGCGGAACGGTGGTCTCGTTGCTTGGGGTCGGAATCAAAGGAGGGTCGTGAACAATTAGACTATGTCCGAAAATATAGGTTTTTAAATTTGTGGTAAGCGGGGTCGGCATATCATCCATCATACCGTCCTCTTCAGGGGTTTCGTCCGATCCCTCATTTTCAGGGGGTACAACTACCTCTTCATCATTTTCGGCCATGGAGGAGTCATCCGAACAGTTCGAAAATAGTCCGATAAAAAGAATAAACGAAAAAACAACGTATTTTCCCATACTTCTGAATGTCTTATAGATTGCTTCAATAACGTAAGAACGGACCATCGTATTGCTTCCTGTACGAGGGATGATACCGCCATGGCCAATGGACTTTTTGAACATAGCACGAAATATGGGATGTTTTCCAAACAGAATAGGGCCGGTAAATCGTACCCGATTTCACTTTGGTAAAATACTTTTTGAAAAAAATATTCGTTGTACAACATGATATTGAACTACAACCAAAAAAACTAAATACACCATCAAATGAAAGGAGAACAAATTCTACAAATGTTCGGCTTCTTGTTGCCCGCCGTAGTTACCGGCGTTGTCGCATTCTATTTTTTTAAGTTGCATACCAAAAATGAGGATGGCAGAAGGCGTTTTCTTTTGCACAAGGATACCCAAAAGAACACCCTTCCGATACGGCTACAGGCCTACGAGCGTATGGCGTTGTTTTTAGAACGCATTGCGATACCTAGTTTGGTAGTGCGAGTCGCGCCAAAAACCGCAGATAAAAATGCTTACGAAAATTTATTGATCCAAAGCATTGAGACCGAATTCGAGCATAACTTATCACAACAGGTTTATATGACCGATGAATGTTGGAACGTTATTAAAGCGGCCAAGAGTGCGACCATTCAGATGATCCGTAAGGCTGGTATGAGCGAAACCGACTCTGCCGATAAACTACGAGAAGATGTTTTAACGGAAACCATGGACAAGAGTTCGCCCTCGGCTACCGCCTTGGCTTTTGTTAAAAAAGAAGTGGGCGACCTTTGGTAACGCCCATTTGCCACGAAAATATACTATCGTTTCAGAACAGCGGACGGACGAATATTGTAGCCGTTTAAGTTGATTGGCTAGCGGTATAAGAAATATCGTTTATTGATCTGTTACCGTTTGTTCCAGCTCAGGTTCGATCTGATTCAGTTCTACATTTTTGTATTTGGCATAATTATAACCACTCTCCCACCAAGCCGTCATTTTCTCCTTGTCGAATATCAAGGAATTTGTAGTCAATACCGTAGGGGTATAATAAAAGTTAATAATGGCGTCATGATGGTTGGCGACCAGTTTCCCGATCCGAATATTTTGATACTCGATCCTGTCGAGAATAAACTCAAAAATGGTAGTGAGTAACGAAAATGGATTTTTAGAGGGCATTCGATTGAGATGGTTGACCTCCGTTTGCAAAACGATGACGTCAATCTCGGTAGCCCCGCGTTTTACGGCTTCTTCGATCGGTACCATATTACCCAGACCACCATCGGCATACT
Organism: uncultured Flavobacteriaceae bacterium; assembly: GCA_947500445.1. GTDB lineage: Bacteria > Bacteroidota > Bacteroidia > Flavobacteriales > Flavobacteriaceae > Pelagihabitans. The sequence goes on from CANMSB010000007.1 coordinate 84,538, forward strand.
CACATCCATTCTTTCGAACCAAACTCATGAACGGGGCATAGTTGCATGAAATCCAAATCCACTCGCAAAATTCTTCATAATCAAAGTCATTGATGCTTTTATATTCCACCTGGTTCAAGGAAAGGTTGGAAACGGTAATAATAATATCGGTGGGTCCGTTTTTTAATGTCTTGAACTCTTCTTCGGTCAAACTATCCTTGATTAACGCCAACAGGTTTTTACTTTCCCCAAACGTTTTTCGTCCGGCATAGAAATTTTTCAATACGTTCCAATGGTTGATGCTGATATTCAATACCCCGTACTTTTTTTCTACCTTGAAGGGGCAAATACTAAAAATGCTCTTTTGATTTACCGAAGTATATACGTGCTTTATCTTTTCTACTTTTTCCAATGCCAAATGCGAAATGAGAAGGCTTCCGGTAGAAGTTCCTAAAAAAAGATCGTACCGGTGCCCTAATTCTTGCATCAAATATTGGGCAACACCGCCTGCAAAAGCACCTTTGCTACCGCCTCCTGAAATGACCAATGCGCGCATAATCAATCTAATTTATTTTGTAAATAGCTGGTTTTGTTCTTTTCAAGTGTTTTCAACAGCCCTGCTATCCGTTCTTTATAAACGTCATCTTTTAATAAAACGTCTAACAGGGCACGTGCAAATTTTTTAAATTGCCAGGAGTGATGGCCAGTGGCCTGCATCAAATCCAGCAAGTTGGTATCGGTAAAGCCAAACGCTTCGTTTAAATACCCGAACGCCATTCTTCTGGTTTCCGTACTATAAATACTTGAGGTGTAGCCCTGTAGCTCATCAAAATATTGCTTGGTCAACCGTCCGTTATAACCATCGGTCAAACACGCCAACGTCAGCCATAACAATCGTACGTTTTTGTTGGGCAATCCCACAACGCTCTTTGTCGCTTCTAAATATTGGGACCTGTCTTCCGGATAAGCTACCCATAATTGTAGCAGTGCGTTTTCTATGGTACGGTAACTGTTATCCTGCAACAAAGAGACTACTTTTTCTTTAGGGTACTTTGAAATATCATCGACCATTACTAGGGATTGGCGCAAAGGAATGGTATCGGCAGCAAAGGCCAACTCCACAATTTCCGGCGATATGGTCGGTGCATGTTCCGATATCACATATCGCTTAAAATGCACGGATTCCGTTTTGTTCCAATAGTCTACATCATCCAGGGAATCTTTTTCCGGAGCGGCGTTACGCTTTTCCATTTCAAACAGTAAGCGAAGCGATGCCGCTCCTTTTTGCAAACTGCTTTCTAGTGCTTCCCCCGGCAACTTGGTACTGACCAACCAATCGTTTTTAAACTGGGTTAGGTCCGTTTTGCTTGTGGAGGCCATGATGTCCAAAAAATCGGATACTGTTGCATTTTTATAGGCAAAGGTGCGCAGATACGCTTGTATCCCTTTACGGAAATTGGCATCCCCCACCTTCTCTCGGAGCATATGTAACGCCAAAGCCCCTTTTTCATAAAATGTAAGGCTACTGGCATGGGCATCCAACAAACTTTCACCCTCGCCCTCTTCCACCTTTTGGCGGAGCCTTCGGTATGAACGGTATAACTTCCAGTAATAATGATCGTTCCCAAAAAGTTCCTTCTCTGCCAAATAGGCGTAATATGTAGCAAAACCTTCGTGCAGCCAATGGTTTTCACTATCGGTTTCCGTAACCAAATTACCGAACCATTGGTGTGCCAGCTCATGCGCATTTACATTCACATAGTTCACATCTATATAGGCGATGGAATCCACTACGTAACTATCGGAAAAAAGCGTCGTACCGGTATTTTCCATTCCCGCATACAAAAAGTCCTTTACGGGAACTTGCTTGTAATTCTGCCAAGGGTATGCAACCCCGATTTCCTTCTCCAAAAAGTCAAAAATTCGGGTAGTATACCGGTATGTCGGTTCAACGCGCAAGCTATCTGCTGGATAATAATAGTTGACCAACGGAATGCCACTTTCGGAAACCAAGGCCTGCGAATTATAGTTTCCCATAGCAAATGCCAAAAGGTAACTGCTCATGGGCTCCTGCATGCTATAGCTCCATTGCTTTTCATCCTTCGAAGCGTTCTTGGAACCCGTAAGTTTGCCGTTGGCGATTACCCTAAGGCTTTTCGGGGCCGTCAGGGTCATTTGAAACTGCACCTTCTCGGTCATGTCGTCAAAACTGGGCAGCCAATGACTGGTATACTTTCCTTGGCCCTGCGTCCAAACCTGCTCGTTTCCTGTAACGGTGTCGAACCAACCGATAAAGTACACGGTTTGTTTTGGGGTGCACTCATAAGCGAGGTCCAATGTATACGTTTTGTCCTTTTTTAGATTATGGTGCAAAACAATTTTTTCGTCGGAAACCGTGTGCCCCACCTTTTTACGGTTCAGTCGGACTTCGGAAAAATTCATATGATGTGCATCCAAAAAAACGGAATCTATTCCTTCGATTACCTTGAATGTATAGGTAACGGCACCTGATAAGCTTTTGCTTTCCGGATGGACTTGGACGGAAATGTCCGCGGTAAGAAAGTCTACGCTCGGTTGTTGCTGTGCAAGCAAACCTAGCATCGAAAAAAAGAAACCAATAAAAAAACGAAATACCATAATCGAATTCAAGTGTAATCCAAATTTACCATTTTCGTTTGTTGCACTTAAACTATCGATGCGCTAAATTCGTTTTATGAACGCCCAACTGCTCCAAACGCCTATCGCCTACCTCAAAGGAGTTGGTCCGAATAGGGCCGAAACCTTACGATCAGAGCTAGGAATTGCGACGTTTTCGGACTTGCTCAACTTTTTCCCTAACCGCTATATCGACAAAACCCAATACTACAAGGTGGCGCAACTACAGCGCAACAGCGCCGAGGTACAACTGGTGGGTAAAATCGTCAATATCAAAACCATTGACCAAAAAAAGGGAAAAAGATTGGTCGCTACCTTTGTTGACGATACGGGAACAATGGAACTGGTATGGTTTCGGGGACAAAAATGGATCAGGGAAAACCTAAAACTGAACACGCCTTATGTCATTTTTGGAAAATGCAATTGGTTCAACAATTCGTTTTCGATGCCCCATCCGGAAATGGAGTTGGTGTCGGAACATAAAAACGGCCTTAAAATAGCCATGCAACCGGTGTATCCCTCTACCGAGAAACTGAGCAATAAAGGAATAACCAATAGGGTAATCAGTAAATGGATGCAGCAGGTTTTTATGGAGACCAAAGGTCGCTTTTCCGAATCCCTGTCGCCATGGCTATTGGATGCCTTAAAGTTACTATCCAAAAGTGAGGCCATTTTCAATGTACATTTCCCCAAAAGCCAAGCGTTGTTGGCAAGGGCCCAGTTTCGATTGAAGTTCGAAGAATTGTTCTACATTCAGTTACAACTTATCGCGAAAAAACAGTTGCGCAAACAAAAGATAAAGGGGCTGCCCTTCGATCGCGTGGGTACCTTGTTCCATGATTTTTACAATAATTTTTTGCCTTTTGAACTTACCAATGCCCAAAAACGCGTGGTAAAGGAAATTCGCGCAGATCTTGGTAGTAATGCCCAGATGAACCGATTATTGCAGGGCGATGTAGGTTCCGGAAAAACGATTGTTGCGGTATTGATCATGCTTTTGGCCATAGATAATGGTTTTCAAGCCTGTTTGATGGCCCCGACCGAAATTCTGGCAACACAACATTACAATGGTATTCAGCAACTTTTAAAAGGAACCGGAATTGAGTGTGCCCTACTGACCGGTTCGGTTAAACAGTCGGTTCGCAAACCGTTGCACGAACAATTGGAGGAAGGTTCCCTACAGATCTTGATCGGAACACATGCCCTTTTGGAGGATAAGGTGAAATTTAAGAACCTAGGCCTTGCCATAGTAGATGAACAACATCGTTTTGGTGTGGCCCAGCGTTCCAAACTCTGGCACAAAAACACCCTTCCGCCCCATATACTGGTTATGACGGCCACTCCCATACCACGAACGTTGGCCATGAGCCTTTATGGCGATCTGGATATTTCGGTTATCGACGAACTGCCGCCAGGTAGGAAACCCATTAAAACGGTACATCGATTCGATAGTAATCGGTTAAAGGTATTCCGGTTTGTTCGCGACGAAATAAAAAAAGGCCGCCAGGTGTATGTTGTGTATCCGTTGATCCAGGAATCCGAGGCGCTGGATTATAAGGATCTGATGGATGGTTATGAAAGTATCGCGAGGGACTTTCCCCTACCCGATTATCAAATTTCCATTGTACATGGGCAAATGAAACCGGCCGACAAGGACTATGAGATGGACCGTTTTGTAAATGGTGAAACACAAATTATGGTGGCCACCACCGTTATTGAGGTGGGTGTAAACGTACCCAATGCCTCGGTTATGATCATTGAAAGTGCCGAGCGCTTTGGCCTATCCCAATTACACCAGTTACGCGGGCGTGTCGGTAGGGGTGCAGATCAAAGTTTTTGTATTTTGATGACGGGACATAAGTTATCCTCCGAAGCAAAGACCCGAATGGAAACAATGGTCCGGACCAATGATGGTTTTGAAATTGCGGAGGTCGATCTGAAACTTCGGGGACCCGGTAACCTTATGGGTACCCAGCAAAGTGGGGTTTTACAATTAAAAATTGCCGATTTGATCAAGGACAATGCCATCTTAAAGACCGCGCGGCATTACGCCATTAAAACCCTAAATGAAGATCCCGCACTTGGCCATCCCGAAAATCGGGTCATACGGGACACTTATGCTCAACTGAGTCAAAACAAGACCATTTGGAATTATATTAGTTAAGGAGGTACTCCAAGCTTACCTAGGTACACATCCTCCATCACCGGTACTTGAACCACAAGACCCCTGTGGTGTACAGCAATCGCAATTGGTTCCACCGTCAGGGCAATCCCCAGTATCGATCGGTTCTTCATTTACGCGAACACTAACAACATCGGAAGCTGTCGCTCCATCATCATCGGTTACGGTTATAGAAAATTCATATGTTCCGATCGCTAGACCTGATACCGAGGCTGAAGCCGAGGTGGCATTGGAAATGCTTATTCCGGGGGGAACGGATTCCCACTGATAAGATACTATGTTACCATCCGGATCATCCGCAGTTGCCGTAAGAAGCGCCGTTTGACCGAGCAATATGGTAATATTGAAACCTGCATTCACGGTAGGTAGCTGATTGGGCGCAGCACTTACCGTTATGGTTACCGTATCAGAAGCGGAAGCACCATCATCATCTGTTACCGTCAAGCGAAAAACGTAAATACCTTCCACCAATCCGGTTACCGTAGTCGATACACTATTGGGGTTGGTTATTGTTGCCGCTCCCCCACTTTCTTTGGTCCACAAATAAGTACTAATGGTTCCGTCAATATCGTCGGAACCACCTCCATCGAGTGTAAGCGGGTTTGGCAATACAATAGTATCATCGGCTCCCGCATCTGCAACCGGGTTTTGGTTGGCCGCCCCAACGCCCGTTATCGTAACGGTAACCGTTGCCGTATTGGAGCTTACAGTTCCATCATTAATACGATAGGTAATTGTAGTTTGCGCGGTTTCTCCATCGTTTAAGGCGTCAAATTCCAGATTCGTTTCAAATGAAAAGCTCCCGTCAGCAGAAATATTGAATAAGCCGCCATTACTTCCCGCGATAAAATTCCCAACATTGGCGGCATCACCATCGACCCGATTCACGGTCAGCGGATCACCATCCGTATCCTCATCGTTAGTGATAACGGACACACCGCTAATATCATCGTTTTCCGCTACGCTATAAGAATCGTTTACGGCTACCGGTGCATTATTCGGAGCGCCGTTTACCGTAACCGTTACAGTATCCGAACTGGATGCCCCATCATCATCGACAACGGTTAGTTGAAATATATATATCCCTTCTTCTAGCCCTGTAACCGTCGTAACCAAATTTGATGGGGAGGTAATCGTAGCAGCGCCCCCACTCTCCTTCGTCCATGAATAGGATGCAATACTCCCATCATTGTCCAAAGCATCCGCATCATCCAAAACTATCGAATCGTTTGGTAGGGTAGTCGCTTTTGGTTCCCCTGCATCTACTATGGGGCTCTGATTGGCATCATCTACCCCGGTTACCGTAATAGTAACCGTGGCCGTATCAAAACCTCCGTTCCCATCCGTTATGCTATAGGTAACAATAGTTTGTTGTGTTTCACCATTGTTCAATGCATTAAAATCCCCATTGGTATCAAAGGACATATTGCCTCCCTCATTGATGGTGAAGAGTCCTCCATTACTTCCTCCTACCGCAAGCCCCACATTCGCAGAGCTATTGGCAACGCGATCTACGGTGATATCATCATTATCATCATCGGAGTCGTTGGTAAGGAGTGAACGGTTCAAGGTACCGGATTCATTTACGCTAAACGCGTCATTCGTAGCCACAGGCGCAGTGTTCGCAGCGGCATTTACCGTAACGGTCATGGTATCAAAACCTATTGCTCCATCATCGTCAACTACTTCAAATCGAAACGTATAAACTCCTTCTTCCAAATTTGATACCGAGGTTGCGGCATCCGCGGCTATGGTCGTGAAAACACCATTAATCTCTCGCTGCCATTGTACGGAGGCAATTACCCCGTCGTTGTCAGTACCCATACCCAATAAGTCTACCGAATTGATCGGTAAGGTAATTGTCTGGTCTATCCCCGCCTCAGCCGTAGGTGCTTGATTTTCGGGATTCACGGTTACCGTGACCGTATCGGTGCCTACGCCCCCATTATTGTCGGTAACAGTAAGACGGAACACATACACACCTTCTTCCAAGTCGGTAACGGATGACAGGAAATTGTCCGGAGTTGCAATGGTAGCCGTACCACCACTATCTTGCGACCATAAATAGGACGAAATAAATCCATCACCATCAGTGGAGGAACGTCCGTCGAGCGTTATTGCATTATCCGGTAAGGTAATCGTTATCGGCTCCCCGGCATCCGCATTTGGATTTTGATTCGCGGGGGGTACCGTTACCGTCGTTGTGCCCTGCGTACCACTTCCATCATTGGCCGTAGCCCTAATATTGACAGATCCTCCGGCAATGGCAGTGACCACACCGTTCGCATCTATAGTGGCGATATTATCGTTTGAAGATGACCAGGTTACCGTCCGGTTATTGGCCTCGCCCGGTTGCACATCGGCAGTCATTTGCTGTGTTTCGCCTATTTCCAAGGTAGTATTCGCTGGTGACACGGTTATCATATCTACCAATATAGTAGGTGGGTTTACCCCAAGGGAAGCATTTCCCTGTACCCCACTTCCGTCCCTTGCCGTAGCCGTAATCGTAACCGTACCCGCTGCCACTGCCGTGGCCAATCCATTCTGGTCAACTGTAGCGACATCGGTATCCGAGGAGGTCCAATCAAGCCCTTGGTCCGTGGCGGTAGTTGGCGTAATCTCGGCTACATATTGTACGGATGCCCCAATATCCAGCATACGGTTGTCAGGGGTCAATACAATTTGTTCCACGGGTATGGAAACGGCACTGACTTCAACCGTAACCGAAGCACTGTCGTCGTTACCGACGTTACCATCGTTTATCGTATAGGTAAATTCCGCGTTACCAACAAAGGTCCCCGACGAAGTAAAACGTATTTGGTTGCCCTCGATGACAGCGGTACCGGCGTTGTTGGGCGTAATGCCACCTATAGCGGTAATTACCAATTCACTTGTAGGGGTATCGGGGTCGTTATCATTGTTCAATACGTCCAAAAGGGTCGCGACCCCTTGTTGGGCGCCTAGTACATCGTTAGCGGCCACGGGAGGACGATTTGCCGCAACGGTAACATTGACCGTCCAATTCTGTTCCGTACCGTTTTCCGCGGTTACCAAATAATCGACAGCGGTATTGAAATCCTGGACTTGTTGTCCAGAAGGCGTTACCGCCGCTCCCGTAGAAATGGAAAGTACAGCGGGAGCTACATTAAGGTTGGTACCGTCAGGTACATTTACGGTTACGATATGGGTATCAACATCAACCGACGAACTATTTTGACCGGGGAGTTCAAACGCGGTAATATCATTTTCAGCACTTCCCGTAGGGGGAGATACGGTCACATTTATGTTCCATTGCTGTTGTAATCCATTTTCTGCAGTCACCGTATACAAAACAGAGGACGAAAAATCCTGCACGACTGCGGGGTTTGGAGCAATGCTTGCCGCTGGGGAGATCAAGAGATTTGCCGGAGCTACATTTAAATCGGTACCGTCGGTAACGTTTACCGTTATGGTATGGTCCGCTGTGTTGATGGAAGTACTGTTTTGTACAGGAAGTGAGAATGCCGTAATATCATTGGCGTTACTTCCAGTAGGGGCCAAAACCGTGGTCGTAACCGTCCAAATACGTTCATCGCCATTTTCTGCGGTTACGGTATACACCACCTCCGTACTAAAATCTTGCAGCGCCTCGGCCGATGGAGAAATCACGGCCGCATCAGATACCACTACCTGATCGGGTACCACTTCCAATACCGTTCCATCGGGAACACTGACATCGATCGTTCCAGCATTGTTATCGATGATACTGGCACCCTGCTGACCAGGAATGCGAAACGCAGTAATAGCATTTTCAGCACTTTCACCTGAAGGTGAAACCGTCACGTTTACGGTCCAAAGTTGGGAATCCCCGTTGCCCGCAACAACAACATATTCCACCGCGCCATTAAAGTCTTGTTCCTCCGTACCGATCGGAGTACTTGTTGCCCCAACTGATAGCGAGAAAGTTGCTGGCGAAACATTTAAGGCTGTTCCATCTGCAACATTGACCGTTATGATATGGGTATCGGCGTCCAAGTCGACACTGTTTTGCACAGGTAAGGAAAAAGCAAGAATATCGGTTCCGTTTTGAAGCGATTCTTCCGTAAATACCAGCGCTATTTCGGTATTTACTTCCGGGTTGGACAACGAACTGACAATAATGGTGACAGTACCTGCCGACAGTGCTGTAACCAGACCGTCCGCGTCGACCGTTGCAATATCCTCATTCTCGGAAAACCATCCTACTCCTGGTTCGGAAGCATCATCGGGGGTAACCGTTGCTATCAATTGTCTTACATTGCTTGTTGACGCTGGATCTTCTTCCGCCACACTGATACCGGTAACAGGGATTCCTGCCGCTTCCACAACCCTAACAGTAACTTGGTCTTCGGCATCCGGATTCGAAGCAGCGGTGGCAGTAATTATAGCCGTCCCAATGGCCACAGCGGTGAATACACCCTGCTCGTTTACGGTAACAATATCGGGATCGCTTGAGCTCCAAATAATTTCTTGGTCAGTAGCATTTTCCGGATTGTAGGTAACGGGACAGTCGATCGTTCCCCCCACTTCCATGTCCAATTCATCATGCTCGCCCAAATCGATGGAAATAACCGGAATGGTCTGTACCACTTCAAATTGCAAGGCCGTCTGCAGTTCCTGCCCATTGGCATCAATTAGGTTAAAAACAATTTCGAGCGGTCCCAAAGCCTCCGCCACCAAAAGCAATGGGTAGCTTCCCGGTACAATATCCGTAAATGATGTGTTGGGGGCATACCCCTCAGCTTCCGCAGGTGAAACAGCACCACTACCCTCTGAAATTGTGTAGTTGGCCTCGTATGTGGTCGCAACGTCGGTGGTCGCAGGACCTAACACCAACGTTATCGGCTCCTCTTTCCCCAATTCCAATTGAGCAACGCTACTATCCGCGCTCCAGTTAATGGGAACATCGGTAAGCGTATATGCTATTTCAATTTCTTCAGAGATACCAAAATTATCGGAGCCCGTAATCTTTAAAGTATGAACCCCTTTTTCGGTACCATAAAAAAGTAGCGATGCACTGTAGGGCTCCAGTAAAAAACCTTTTCCACTTTCGAGCCGTTCCCCTTCGGTATTCTCGAAATAACCTGAACCTTCCATCACCTCATACACCAACCGATACTCATACCCTTCCAACTCCGCCTCTGGGACAATGGTAAAGGTTGTGGCCAAACCCTGGTTTACAAAACCATCCGTTTCCCTTTGCTCCAACAATTCGAACTCTACCTCCGTAAAGACCGTAACACTTTTGGTACATGCCAACAGTATTAACAAGAGTACAAGAAAGTATGAAAAAAAACGGTAAATGGTTTTTACGGTCATTGTCTAACGATACCTATGTTGATTTGGTCCGAGCGACCGTGGCCGCCCATTTTAAGGACCCGAAAGGTAACGAAAGACCGCGAATCAGGAAAGTAATCGATAAGGATCCTTTTTACTATTCCGTTTAAATTTCAAAATCAACGACGAACCGCAGCGCACTTGAAAGGAGCTACAAAAAAAATGGAGTAAAAGATGTACGGAACAAGACTGAAACACAAAAGTTTTAAGGTAGGCAGATACCCTTTTCCGTACTACAGATTAAAATAGTAACGCAGACCGATACCGGAGTAATTGGTAAAGTTGCCAAAATCACTATTCACGTGATAAAACTGTGAAGTTTTTAATACCAGAGAGATATGCTCACTGATGATGATATCCAAATCTGCAGAAAGTACGCCACCATAAATAAAACTGCTCTCCCCGAGCACCGATACCACATTGGTTATCTCCGAATTACCGCCATTTACCGCTTCGTAACCCGCCAATGCCCCTGCACCTATTGACAGCGCCTGCATTTTTCGGTTTCTGCTATATATCGTTAAAAAAAACGAATAACTGGCCGTGTAGCTGGAATACGGAATTTTGGTGGTACCCGAAGTATAATTCGTTAATGTGACATTCAATGCGAGTTGCGTGAACGTATTCTCACTTAAATTGGTATTGTAGGCCAATTCCCCACCATACCCATCGCCAAAAATCCCCCCACTTGCAGAAAAAGTGTTGGTATAGCTTTGGGCCGTTCCTAGGGCCCCTATCACAATAACGAGAATTAAGAAAAGCCTGTACTTCAATTTGACGGAAAATTTACGTGTTTATAGTCTAACGGAAGTCTTACCATCCTATTGTCATCAACTTCATCAAGTACAACATGAATTTGCTCCTTACTACTGATCCTAAATTTTTTAAAAACATAAACGAGCTCATTAATGCTCTCGGGATCAATAATTTGCTGTAAATTGAATTTGTAACGTGGAGTTAATATTTTTTGTAGATCGCCTATTCCCGATTCTCTAAAAAAACTTAATCCATTAACGGCATATTCCTTTTTTGAATTGTTCTCTATTTGAAGTACAAAGTAAATATCTTCCCGATCTACTAAAATGTTATTGAGCTTTAGCACAATTTTTTTGTTCTGTCTGAAACTTCTTTTAAAAATGGTTTTTTGTAGATAATTGTTTTCGCAAAACAAGCGATAATATTCTTCTCGGTCAACATCGTACATATCTCCTTCCCCACCTACAGGTTTTGGGATATAGGTATCGTTAGTGTTAGAAGAAGTATCTTCTCCTACCAAGGTATCCCCAATTACCGGGTCATCCGTGACCGGTCCTTTTTGAACCAATACCGCCGGCGGCTTGTTTACCGTTGGGGCGGTATTGGGTGCAGATGTAGCATCCGTTGTGGTTTCTTTTTCCGGTGTACTTTCCTTTTCCGGTGCCTCCGAGTCATTACCCCGGGAGACTACCTTTGTGTTTCCAATAGACTGGTCGGGCTGCAAAACATAATTGAACACTTCAACGTCTTGATCATACTTTAACGCAAAGGAAAAAATAAGACCATCTTGGGTAATCACGGTCAAGTTACTGGTATTGCCCTTTCTTCCTTTCAATAGCCCCATATTGGAATTTGGCTCGTATTCGAATTTAAAGTTCACCGCCGGAGGAATTACCTTTTCCACATTCGAAGGAAAGAAAAGGGTTACCGTTACGTTTTCGTTTGTGGCAATACGAATCGGTGCTTGACCCTGTATCGGTAAAACCGTAAAAAGGAGAAAAGTAACAATGGTATAAAAAACAACGGAAACCAACTTCATTAGTGGAGTATCTAGACTTTCTATGTTAAACGCATACTTTGCATAAACATTATCCATGCCATAGTACAAAAATATCAATCTCATCGAAAGAAACCTCCAATTAATCGGTAAAAGGAAGTTTTTGGAGGATTTAAACTACAATTCACTAAAATCTTGCGTTCCAAAACGGTATCAATACTTTTCCCAGGATAAAATTGTAAACGCTTCAATTAAGGAAGGCGATTGAAGAAGGTATTCGTTTTTCTCCTGGACCCTATAAAGCGATATCAATTTCGTTCGCGTTCCCTTTTCTTACGATAGTATTGAATCAAATGGGTACTGACTACTGCGATGTGGACCGCTAAAAAAAATAGTCCAAAGAAAAACCAAACGAGCGCTTTGCCATGTTCGGAATAGTTCAGTCCCATTACGGTAATGAAGGTTGCATATATAATGAAAACGATGATATTGATTCGTGCGAACCTTTGGTTAGAACGGTAGGACAAGGCAATAAGAACAAGCAGAAGGAGAACACTTCCCAAAAGGTAGATTTGGTCCTCTGTCATAATCCCTTATTTTACCCACAGCCCCGAACCGGTATCAATTCTAGAGCTTTTTTTCGTCGTTCGCTCAATTTCCTTATACAGTTCGATCAGCTGGTTTAGCTTAGCGGTATCGTTATTCCCCAGAATTTCAAGGATTCCTTCCAGTTCTTCCGTGAACGTGCCGTTTCCATGTTCAAGAATGAAGTCGTCGGAATCATCAATGGCATTGGAATGTATATTGATCACATCTCCTTTGGCATCATTCCCCGAAAGTATATCTTTAAAATGGCTTACGTTCACGTTTACCGCACCGCTTTTGGGATAGTTTAGGCTATTGGACTGGTGTGGTCCCATGTTAACGGAATACACGATCATGTCATCTACGTCATAGGCAAAATCGATGCCTTCGCTCTTCGCCAAAACCGAGACTTCCTTTTTTAAAGATTCCATATAGGCCGCTCCAAAAACGGAACCCCTGCTATGGGTGAAAAATTGCAACTGTTCGGTCACCCTACCTTTATCGTCCCGATATCCTTTCATTTTTTCCCAAACGGCTACGGCATCGGTTTTTGCTTTGGCAGTACCGGCGTTTTTTCGTGATTTTGACCAAATTCCATGATCTCCGTCCACATATTTGAAATCTTCATAGGCATAGCCCGTTTCACGGGAAATCGTTGCCAATAAATCATTATTCCAATACGAATCGTCACCTCGTTCACTATCGTCACTGACTTTGCCATTGATCAATATGGGAAATTCAATGGATAGGCCTTGAAAACCCTTAAGATCGGAACCAAGATGGGGGTTGGCATCACCAGCGTTTCTTACACGCTTTGAAACGCTATTGGCCGCATGTACTTGACGAATGGACTTTTTTAGGGAAGCCTGTAATTTTTTTGCAACCTCTTTTTGGGAGAACGACTTATTACTGTCCTTAGCGTCCTTGAACGAATTTCGCGTAGAAGCTTTTGCCTTGCGCAGGCATCGTTTCATGTCATGTCGTAATTTTAATTCTTCTACGCTCGCCATAAACTATAAAACTATTGAAATTAGGAACCGCTAAAGCAAATCGGAACTATCTTGAATATAGTGGTTTTGAATACGAATGGACTTAAGCGCCCCAACTGTTCTCAAAACTCATATCCCCAATTTTGACCGATTTGGCGGAAATCACCAATCGCTTTTGCATGGGCACATCATCAATTGCATCGAATTCTTCCTCCAAGCTTACACAATACGCCTTTGTGAAATCTACACGTTGTAACTGGGACATTGCATCTCTCTTGAAAAAGATAATGCTACCATCCTTCGTTTGGTCCGGGGAAGCCATCCAATGAAATAGATCGAACTTGCCCTGGGATTCTATGGTCACCATTATTCTGCCGCCCAACGGTTTGCCGGAAGGTTTTCCGGTTCCATCCATCGGTTGTTCAAAATTATAGGTACAATGGAGCACGTTATAGTCGTGCCCATCAACAATGAGTTTTGCTAAAAAAGACATTTGGGTGTATGGGTTTAAATTCTTTAATGGTGCGTCAATCCAGACAAAACGCTACTATGGCAAACTTTGTTATGCCTGTTTGTAATCGGTATCCCATTCGGCACCTTCGTCCCCTTTTTGACCATCCATGGATATCAAAAAGTTTTTGGCGGGAAAGTAGGGTTTCAAACGTACGTCCAAGAAAATCCTATCTTTTTGGTTGATGTCCTGCTCGAACCTTCGAATCTCAAAATTTTCGATCAGTTTATCAGGACCGCAGATATCGTCTAAAAACCGTACGATCTGGTTTTGAATTTCTTTTCTCGTCTTCGCATTGAAGTTTTCAAAAGCCCTTCTATTCAAGAAATCCATCAAGACTTTTGTTACATAATCAAAAACACGCACTACGGAATAGGTCTGTAATCCCAAGTTATCGCCGTTGAACAAGGTTTTGGCGGAAAATGCCATTACTTTTCCATATTCGTTGACCATGGGAACAAGCCCCAGGTTCTCCAAATTGGCTATTTCGCTTTTGCGCAGTTCAAAACGAACACCGTCTACCTCACTTAAACCACCGTGCTTTTTACCGGCGGTTACCTGAGACATAAGTGTCTTGTATATTTTACCGGCCAATGCTCCCGAAGGTGGCACGTGCACATCGTCGTCCTCTCCTACTTCTTCGTGTTTTCCACGTCCGACCAGCCAATTACAGGTCATTATGGTGTTGGACAGATACATATCGCCACTGGCCAAATTAGCGGCCTCGAACATTTCCATTACATCGTCCGGCTCGTCCAAATGGGCAAAGTCGGTAACTAAGGTAACTTTGTTATCATGTGCCAATTTGGCCCACTTATCCACAACCGATTTTGACCCCAAATACCCGGGCAAAACCATAAGGGAATAGTTCTCCCTCAAATCCAAACGGTCGTATTTGGACACCAATTCTTCCCGTACGTGGTCGAAGAAACGGGTATTGTCCAAATCGGTCAATTGGTCCATTTCAGCATTGATTACGGAAATGTTCTTCAAGGAGGCCATATCGGTATTCTTGTAGAATAGCGCTACTGAACGATAGGACGTTTCCAATTCCCTAGTCTCGTCCAAGGCGGTCTTTAAGTTCTTTGTAAGTACCTCTTGGGACTGTTTTGCCTTATCATCGGCGGATTGCACCAAATCGATGATATCTTCACCTGATTTTAAGGTATCGGACCAGAGTGAAAGTATTTTTAAAAGCGCGTCCCTTTCGGAGCTCTTATTATTTTCGGTGAGAAACATTTTTCTCCTCGCCTTACGGTCCGGATTTAAGTTCTGCACATTGTCAATGGCGGATTCCAACAAATCGAAACCTCCGTACTTGGCAAGATCATCCGACTTGTCCTTAATCTGTTCTATGTAAGGCTTATCACTAAGCTGAGACTCCTTTTGCTTATTTGGCGTATTGGACATATGTATGTTGGAATATAGTTATTTGGTATTTTTAATTTCGGCGATCAATGCATCAATAGTATCCACCAACGATTGCTTGGCACTTTCGTCTTCCAAGGCGGCCTTTAGAATTTTATTGGTTTTTAACTGCTTGATTATTTTTTTGTATTGGTCACTTTCAATTTCAAGTTCTTTCAAGAAAACACTGTTGTTCACTATTCCCTTTTTTCCGAAATCACCTAGGTTCTCAAAACGCAACTCCTCGTTTACGGTACCCCCATCCTTATCTTCGAAAGGTATTTTGATGGTGGGTTCGTAATGTTCAAAAATATCCTCCACGGTATTCAACCCCTCTACTACCTCGGGCTTTACCGGTGCATTGGGCGTTAATTTTCCGGCGATCAAGGTCCTGTTCTGTGGTATTTCGTTCAACGCTTCACTAGCGTCTCCTTTTACCTCGTTACCCCCGATGCCTACGTTGTCTATAGCCATAAAATGTAGTTTTAATTTTTAAAATTAATCAAAAAATACAGAAACACAAGTAATGCATTTGTCATTAAACGTAAAAAGGGGACAGAAAGTTGTCCCCTTTTACTACACAATATAAAATTTTTAGGCTATACCCATTCGTTGACGTGCTCTCCGCCACCGCTGCTAAGCTCCTTGGCAGAAATCACAAAACTTTCGGTCAATGGATTTTGACCGCTCGAGTCGAAGTTTTCTTTGTACTTGATAAGGTAACCCTCTTTGAAGTTAACCTCTTTCAAGGTAGCTTCCGTATCTCTCTTTACAAATACGATGGTTCCATCTTTTCTTTCGAAGTTGTTGGTCATCCACTCAAAAAAACCGGTTTCACCGTTAGATTCAACGGTCAAATGGATACGACCACCTCTTGTAACGGAAGACGGACGACCCGTAGGATCTACTTCCTGGTTCAAATCGTAAGAACAATGCAAGATTGTAAATTCCTTTCCTGCTACTTTTAATTTTGCTTTAAAAGACATAATAAATTGTTTTTGTGGTAAATAATACCTGATTAAATATATATAACGTCACTAACGGACAGGTCAAAATTAACAAAGTAGGTGCTTCTTCCCAAATTTTTTCGACAAAACGCTTTTTTTCTTACTTTTTAGGTCAGTACAACGACATTTTTTTGGAAGATAAGTATATATGCCCGTCCTTCTTCCTGGGATTGCAGTATGAATGTGTAGGCGGTGCCCGTAAAAAACCTAGGAGACAAATAGTACAGTTATGAATACAAATCGCACCTTTCAGGGCGGCCTTTGTAGTTCAGCACTGCGTTAACCGACTCTCATATTAACATCTATCGGTCATAAGAATATCACGGTATGTTTAGTTGTATGTATACGGTGATCAAAACGTTTTCCAAAACAGTCCTTTTTTGGTACGCATGTTAATGGTCATACTTTTTACGCAACCGGTAGTTTGGTCTTTTACCATTTTTATCTGTTTCACCTCAAGTTTGTTAACATCGCGTATTTCTTTAAAGAATTGGCTTACGGTAAAGCGTTTTCCCGTGCTACTGAATACCGGTATATTACTGTAGCAAAAATAATTTCGTATGGCCACGTCATCTACATTCCTTCCCGAATAACCGATCAGCAACTGCTGCATCTCGTCGGAACTTATGGTTATGCGCGCCGCACGTTCCGCGGCCTGGGTCTCGGCCACCTGCTCTTCTTCCTCTACCTGGGCCGCGGGCTTATCGTCGATTTGCTGTAGTACATTTTCAATATGGTCCACCCTACTTATCGGATTGCGTTCCCGCCGTTGTCGCAACTCCGGTAAAACCGTAATTCGCTGTTTGGCTTCGTGCCTGCGGTCACCGTTCACTACCAATAGAATGGTTTTTTCCCCTGGTGTCTTGTAGCTGTATTTCTCCTTACGCCCGTCACCATCAATGGCCATGGTTTCCCCAAAACTCCATTGCCACGAGTTTGCAAAGCTCGAGTTATTTTCAAAAACCACCTCTTGTCCTACGCGAACGTATTCCGGCAAAACGATATTGGGAATCAGCTCGGGGTCGACTAATTTTTTTCGTTTTGATATCACAATTTTTTTGGAGCTTACGCATTGTCCGTTCATTTTCAAGGCCACTTCATAGGTCCCTTCCTTCTTAAACTGATGTACCACATCCGAACGATAGGCTTTGGCGTCGCTATCCCCAAAATCCCACTCCCAATCAACTCCGGAGGCATCCATACTTTTAAATTCGATCAAATCTTCAGTGGTGTACGAATTCGTAATTACATCGAAGCCCACATTGGTACAATCGACCTTACTGTTTACCCGAAAGGCAAAAAGACCAAAACTACATATCAGTAATACTAAAAAAGTAAGAAATACGTTTAGGTCAAAGTGGGTTTTAATACTTTTATTGTTCATAATTAATCCCTAATTTTCGAGGCTTAAAATTGCCATTTAAAAGTACAATACTTTTCATGAAATTAAAACTGTTGTTTCTCCCAGTTATTGTGTTGCTTACCTCATGTGCCAAAAAAACATTGGGAGGTAACGATTATGCCTATTACAAACAGCAAATCGAAAAATCAAAAAGGCTGGAAAACGAGAAAAAAGCGGCGAAAGTAACGCCTATCGAACCAAAGGCCCAAGTAAAAAAAACCAGCTATCTCACCCCTGAAGAAAGGCAAAAATTTGCCGGTCTGTTGGAGGTGGAAGATACCGCCATTGAGAACGAAAAATTATACGCGGCCATAAACAACTGGTTGGGAACACCCTATTATTGGGGTGGCACTACCCGAAACGGGGTCGACTGTTCCTCCTACGTGCAACAAATCTATAGAAAGGTATACGGGAAGGATATTCCCAGAACATCCATAGAACAGTTTTACATGGATACAAAGGCCCACTTTAAAAATCAAAAGTACCTAAAGGAGGGGGATCTGGTATTCTTTCGATTAAGACATAAGGATAAGGTAGTGTCCCATGTGGGCATTTACCTTCAAAACGGAAAATTTACCGGATCCAATTCTCCCCGTGGGGTAGAAATCGCAAATTTGGACGATGCCTATTGGCAAGATAAATACGTGGCCTGTGCTCGATTCATCACAAAAAACAACTAATGGCGCAGGCTGAAAGACATAGCATCCGTGAAGAGGTGTTCCATTTGGGTTTTGATTTAAAGGCGGAGACCTTTATTTCTTATTTGGAAGAAGAAACCGATTTGGACATTGCCCTCGATGATTTTTTCAAAAGACGTTTTGGAAACGACATAACGGAAATAAAGGGCACTATCGACGACAAGGATCCGCTAAAAGTGGTTTTGAGCAGACGCGGTTTTTACAATATTTTTCCGGAACGTTTTTTTCACACTACCTATAGTAGCACCTCTTTTGTTCCTACAATGGTGGCGGATTACCAAAATAGGTTGTTGGAGGAGGAACGTGCACGAAAGTTTTTCAAACCATTGGAATCGGAGTTCTTCTTACAAAAAGTAGCCATAGAAAAATCTGAAGATGAAACGTTTAAATCATTGGGCAGCCCCGAACTGGTCTCCTTTTTGATCGATTTGTGGCAGCTTGATGCATCCATTCCAAAACGAATGGCGGCAAAGATTTTAAAAACGATGCCCTTTATGTATAAGATAGCGGGAAATTTGCCGTTGTTAAAAACGATATTGGAGCATATCGTTGAAGAACGCATCGCCATCACATCCGATTTTTCCGCATTGGGCGAACCCAAGGACATAGAACCGATGCGGCTTGGGGTAAATATGGCGACTTCCGGTCCGCCAAAAACGTTTTTACCAAAATATCTATTTACGTTAGTAGATATCAAACATCCCGACCATATAGAGGCGTATTTGCCCAACGGGACCATAATATCGGCGGTCCGCTTTTTTTTAAAACATACATTGCCCTTTGAATGCGATTTTGAAATTGATTTTACCGTTGCCAAAAGCAAAAGAAAATTTATAATGGACGATGCCGTTTATTCAGGAAGGCTCGGCCTGTCAGCAACAATTTAGGACCATATGATCAAAACTTACTTGAAAAGATTAATCAGCTTTGAGGCGCTTATGCCTTTTATGATCATCATGGTCGTGGTCATACTGTGTTTGCGGCTAATTTCTTCAAAAACGCCCGGTTTTAAACCTAGGCGAAAGAAATTTTATCTCTATCTGTTGGCGCTTTTGGTCATCATGGGTATTTTAATCGCCATCGTGTATAACCTGAAACAGACCACCCTGTTGTTACGCTATTTTTCTATGCTGGGCTTTGCGGGCGTGCTCGGTGCCATTCATGTTTTTGTATACCGACAGACCTTTGAAAAATTTGAATCGGAAAACAACCTCAAGGAAGTTGCCATTGCGGCCATTTCGGGGTTTGTGTTGGTAGTACCGGTAATCCTGATCGCCAGTTACTTTAATGACATGGCGTACCTCCCCTACTACTTTCTTATCGCAGCGGCATTTGTGCTCCCATCATGCTTTTTCGCCCTATACAAGTATGCCATTTCCATCCCGGTAAAATTATATTCCAAATGGTACTATCCTTTGGGTAAAAAATACGAAACGCCCAAACACCACGAGCTCAATAATATGATCGTGCTCAACTTCATGTTCCATAAAAAATCAAACTCCGACGAAATCACCAGCTTTAAGGCGAAAGCTCCAAAAGATATGGGATTTGGTAGGTTGTTCTTTTTTTTCATCAACGATTATAACGATAAAAAAACCAGCACTAAGATCGAAATGACCGATAATTCGGGAGATCCCCATGGTTGGTACTTTTATAGCAAGCCAAAATGGTACGGCGCATCAAAACATATAGATTCCGAACGTACCGTGGAGCAAAATAACCTAAATGACGGCGATGTAGTAGTTTGCCAAAGAATATAAGCCAATTAGCATGATAGAAGACACTAAAAAATTCAAAATAAACTGGGTCGATGGCATGAAAATTTCGAAAGAACATTTTCAAAGCCTTCAGGACTTTGCCGAAAACAGCGTTAAAAATGCCATCGCGTTCCGAAACGGAAAGCATGGACATGGCTTGTTACCTTCCCCAATGGGCGACGGGAACGATTTGAGCATTACCCTGGACATCCATAAAGGGCTAAAAGTGGCCATTAAAACATTACGGGCATTGACCCCTAACGGCCATCATGTCGAAATAACCGCTGGCACGCCGCCGGTAAAGGCCGAAATGGTGGTAGAAGAGTTGGATGCGGCCAAAACCGAGGCCGGTTTTGTAATACTCAATCTGGATTTGGAAAATCCGGTCGCATTTGGGGAGCAGGATGCCAAGGAAATTCCACCGCGGTTCCCTTTCCTTACCAACGGATACTTTTTCACCTTTATCGGTTCGTCGGAACTGGAAAAATCCGGTCTTGCCGGAAACCAAATTCCCATTGGAAAAATAGTAAAGGATGGAAAGGCGCTTACGGTGGCGGCCGAATATGTTCCTCCTTGCGTTACTATCGGCTCGCACGAAACCTTGGTGGATTTTTACAACGAAGCGGAGAACTTTTTGAAGATGACGGAAAGGAATGCCATCCTTATCGTTCAAAAAATAATGTCGAAACAAAGCGACAATCCCATAGCGGACGCTATGAAGTTGGTAGTGGACACCATATATGGTTATCTGGCACAACAGATTACCAAGGTGAAATGGGAAGAACATGACATGCACCCCAAAGCGCTCTTGGAGATTATTGTAAGTTTCGGGCGAATTTTCAAGGGATCGGTCGACGTTTCCTCTCCTGAAAACAAGGAACAGCTTTTCAATTATTTTGGAGAATGGACCGATTTAAAGGGTGGTGATTACGAGAAGATTTTCACGGATATCATCAATATGGACTACCACCATAACGACCTGTATCAAACCCTTTCAAAAGCATCCGAATTCATGAAAGGTATCGATAAATTGTTGACCGTGCTTACCCAAATAGACTATATCGGTAAACGAAGGGATATGGGTATTTTCGTAAACGAGAATATCGTAAAAGAAAAATCGGGAAAATCCGGAGGCAGCCCTTCTTTCCTAGCTGAATAAAACACGAACTATGGAAGTACTGAACAAAAAAGAACGCACTTCATCCTTTCTGCTTTTCCTATTGATGTTCGTCATCACCGTAGGCCTGCTGTTTACGGCTTTTTTCTATAGCTATAAATTGCCTTGGAAGGAAAACGAGGTATTGCGCGCCGAAAATCAGAAAATCAGATATGAATTTTTATATCAAAAACAGTTTATGAAGTCTCTGGAATCGGTAGACAAACAAATCGATTCGTTGGACAAGACCCGTGAAGGCTACTTCTTTTTGGAACAATCGATCAATGCCGACCTAATCGACCTCAAGAGCGATATTCCAAAAGATTCTCTGGAAGATCGCAGTATGTACGAAAACTTGATCTTGACCTACAAAAAATTGGTCGATGCCAAGAGGGACCTCAAACAGGTTGAGAACGCTCGAGAGGAAATCAAGGACCTGAACGATCAGATCGCCGAATACGAAAAAGAAATCAATAAACTCAGTACGGCCTTGGACCTTTCGCAACGGCTTAATAGAAATTAGCATACCACATGAACAGCGAATTAGAAAAAGCCATACATATCGCTACACAGATAGCGGAAGAATACCATCATGAGGATTTTGGTCCGGCACACTTGATCAAGGCTTCATTGAATCGGGATCTTTCCCTCTTACGCTTTCTGCACACCAAGGGAACAGATGTATACTTTATAGAAGAGTGGGCGGATGTACTTTTGGACGCCCATCCCAAAAAAAAGGGAAGAAAAAACGAGATAAAGGCAAATTTAGAGGCCAAAACCGTTTTTGTAGAAGCAGAAGACCTTCAAAAAAAACTGAACAAAGAGGAAGTCGATCTCATTTGTATTTTCATCGCCGCGATTACACCAGGTGTCGGCCTGAGCCATAACCAATTAAAGGCGTTGCCGGTAACCGGTGCCCAATTGTTGGACAGTTTATTGAAAAATCGTGAGGTTTCCGCAGGCGACGCTTCTACTACCACTACATCGGAGGGTACGGCTTTGGACGGCGGCAGCGATATTTTAAGAAAATATACCACGGATCTTGGAAAAAAAGCCAAGGCGAACGATTACGATTATATTGTCAATAGAGATCGTGAACTGAAAAAATTGGCGGAAATCCTATGCCGAAAATCAAAGCCGAACGTTATTATCCAGGGAGAATCCGGTGTTGGAAAAACGGTACTGGTACAAAATTTGGCCCGTGAAATCTACACCGGTAAAATTGTGGACACTTTACAAAAGGCCACCCTATTAGAGGTAGACACTGCCATGCTATTGTCCGGTGCTTCCTATAAGGGAGAGGTGGAAGATCGGCTTCAGTCGATTTTTAACGAGGCCAAAACACTTGCAAAGCCAATTTTGTTCATCGACGACTTTCATGTGTTGTTGCAGGACGCTTCGGCAAGTCAGGGAATCTTGAACGTCATTAAATCCGAACTCAACAAAGGAGAAGTGTTGCTGCTCGGTGCCACTACCGCGGACAATTATAGAAAATACATCACCAACGACGACACGCTAAACCGTCGTTTTGAGGCGGTGGCCCTCGAGGAACCGGACAACGAAACCGCATTTCATATTTTACAAAGCGTCGCAAAA
This sequence comes from uncultured Flavobacteriaceae bacterium, assembly GCA_947500445.1. Lineage (GTDB taxonomy): Bacteria > Bacteroidota > Bacteroidia > Flavobacteriales > Flavobacteriaceae > Pelagihabitans. Next base: position 107,570 of record CANMSB010000007.1, read on the forward strand.
CGGTATAGCGACCATCATCAGTTAAAAATATCAGAAGAAAGTTTGCGTGCCGCTATCGGCCTATCCAAGCGCTACTTGAAAGAAAAGAGCCTTCCCGACTCGGCCTTGGACCTCATAGATCGTACCATGGCCGCCGCAAATGTTTCCGCACAGTCCTTACCGACCGACATTGCGGATCTTAGAAACGAAATGCTCCAGATCGCCGAAACGTCAAAAGAACGCACGGAAGCCGAAAATATACAAAAAATCGATTGGGTATATAGTACCATACGAAATCGGCTCAGCCCTATCGTACTGAGTACCTTGGATACCGAAGATGCCTTTCGTTTTCCCAGTTACGATAAAAAACAACAGTATTTGGAGACCTTGCTCTCCGGGGTAGAAAAGCAGGCCGAAACCGTTCGGGACGAGGTAAACGAAACGGACTTGGCGGCAATGGTTTCCAGCATTACCGGCATTCCGGCAGGTAAAGTACAGACCCAAGAACGGGAACGTTTATTGGAAATGGAAGACACCTTAAAAAAGCGAGTGATCGGTCAGGACAACGCTATACAGACCGTATCGGAAGCCATAATAGAATCGCGCTCGGGGCTATCCAAAGCGGGACAGCCGATAGGTTCTTTCTTTTTTTCGGGCCCTACCGGAACGGGAAAGACCGAATTGGCAAAATCCTTGGCAGAATTCCTTTTCAACGATGAAACGGCCATTATCCGTTTCGACATGTCGGAATTTAAGGAAGAACATTCCGCAGCCTTGTTGTATGGAGCACCTCCGGGATATGTAGGCTATGAGGAAGGCGGGGTATTGGTCAACAAAATAAGGCAAAAACCGTATGCCATCGTATTGTTCGACGAAATTGAAAAAGCCCATCAATCCGTTTTCGATGTGTTCCTTCAAATTTTGGACGAAGGGAAGCTGAACGACCGTTTGGGCAAGGTTGGGGATTTCTCCAATGCCGTAATCCTATTTACCTCCAATATCGGTTCCGATTTCATCAGTAAATCGTTCCAAGGAGGGACCGTTCCACAATCGGACGAACTAATGACCATCATGGCCAATTATTTTAGGCCGGAATTTCTTGGGCGTATTACCGAAATTGTGCCCTTTGCCCCAATTTCGGAAGAAAATGCACCCTTTATATTCGACCTGCACCTGAAGAAGGAACTGTTGGCGTTGACGGAGCGTATGGGCATCACCTTGGACATTGACAAAAAAACCAAGAAACACCTTTCATTGGACGGCTTCTCCCCTACCTATGGAGTACGCCCGTTAAAGGCCGTAATACGCAACAAATTAAAAAGACCGTTGTCCAAAATGATCATTTCAGGAGCGATTAAAGCGCCCCAAACGGTAAAAGTGGCAATGAAAGATGACAAACTCGCTTTTACGGTAGTAAAAAAGAGTTAAAACCCTAGCTAGGTACCGATCGGCACTGGGTGCAACAGTAAAACGATTACGAAAGATGGCAAAACCGTATTATCAGGCTCCTTTTGATTTCAAGCGTTTCTTTGAAAAGAAAGAGCTCAAGAAGTTATCGATGCGCGATTCCATTTCTCAATTCATTAGCGTTATCATCACCACCTATTTTGAGGAATATACTTATGATGAAGGCTTTGGAAGTGAAATATGGGAAACGGATTTTGACCTGCTCATTAACGCGAACGTGTTAAAGGAACAAATCAAAAAATCGTTGGCGGGGCAAATTCGAACCTATGAAAAAAGGCTCTCCGATATTGATCTTAATGTAGAACTGATGGAGAGTTTATCCGAAAATTCGGATAAGGTACGGCTCAAAAAGTTTTTGAACATCACCATTCGAGGAACCATCATCAAAACCGATGAACCCTTTCTTTTTAGAGGTGATTATTATTTGGCACCTTTATCCTATCGTTAACAATAGCACCGGTAAAAGCGTACCATCAATAGAAGATAATTATGAAAAGCCTTAGTAAAGAGGAAATCAAGGACCGTTTGGTCCGAAGGGCGGCCGATACTTGGGGCGTCGACGAAATGGAAATCGAATATTCGTTCGACCCCATTGTCGGGATGCTTTTTGATGCCTGCGCCCATGAATTCGAACGTATTTCGGACAACCTAAAAACGAGCCGCACAAAAATTACGGAGCGCCTTGTAGACTTGCTTACACCAGAGGTTTCGGTCACGGCAAAACCGGCACATGCCATTATGCATGCGTTGCCATTGGATACCAAGGTCGATATCAACGAGCATAGTCAATTTTATCATCGCAAACGGATGCCCCTGTTCAGGGATAGTGGTAAGGATGATTTCAAGGACTTTTTTTTCTGCCCCGCCGGAGATTTTACGTTGAACAACTGTACCTTAAAATATATCGCCTATCCCGATAAAATTGTTTCGTACCAAAACAATAGGAACAGTACGTACCTTACGAAATCCGACTTTACCGGATCTCCGGAGGCTTCCTGTGTTTATTTGGGTATTGCCCCAGAAGAAGGCGTGAGTACCTTGGACAACCTGATCTGTTACTTTGACCTCCTTAATTTTGCGAACAAGGAATTACTGGTACATCATTTGGGTATTGCCGAATGGTCGTTGAACGGAAGCCCCTTAACGGTATCCAAAGGATATCGTAAAAACGAGCCTTTTCAAGACGATTATAGCGTGTATATCAATGAAAGTATTCAAACGAAAATACAGTTTTACGAAGCTTATGTTCGACAGTATTACGAAGATCATTTTTATACCATAAACCAATCGGTCGCGGTAGCTGATAACCGTAACCCCTTCCCGCCCATTTTCAATGAGTTTTTGTCCGAAAAACAGTTGGAAGATTTTAAGGAACCGTTATTGTGGATAAAAATTTCCTTTTCCAGCGTGGTATCCACACCAATGTTGGAAAACCTGCATTGCCACATCAACTGTTTTCCTGTTCTGAACAAAAAAAAGCGTTCGGTGAACAAACGGTTGCAACCCTATTTCAATATTATTCCGTTGACGGGGGAAAGCGACTATTTTTTGGACATTCAAAAAATTACTGGTGATAATGGAAATCGCTATTTCGTAAAAAACCGAACGGAAAAAGATACCGGTGAACCGCAAGCATACCTACGCTACGGTGGAGTAAGCCGTTTTGACGAAAGGGACGCCTCCGAACTATTGAACTATACCCTAGATCTTTTAAAGGAAGACGGTGTTGCCTTTTCAGCAATGGACGACGACTTTATAAACTCGAACTTAAAGGAAATGAAACAGATCGTTTCCCGAATCGAGCAACAGATAGAACTCCGCAATTTTAAAAAGAACAAGATTCCGTATTTGATCGTGAACCGCAATAGTGTCGCCAAAAACAAGGACAAAATTATTTATACCGATTATTGGACGACCACGGGCGATATGGCGAACAAAATAAATCCGTACAGCAAACTTTTTCAATATGAGGGTACCGCATTTCAGCCCGCTAGCCTGCTACTGGTCACCGGAACACTTGGCGGTCAGGACGAACCAAATCCGAGTGAAAAAATTTATGCCTATCGCGAACATATCTTGTCCCGAGGGCGTATCATTACCCGACAAGATATTGAGCAACACTGCTTTGCGGTTTTCAAGGATAGTATTGTTTCGGTAGCGGTACGCAGAGGTGTTATGGTTTCCCAGGACCAGGCTATCGGATACACACCTACTACGGATGTACATTTGGTAAAAAACGAGGATTCCGACTATGGGGAAGCCGACTGGGACCATTTGAAACAAGAATTGCTGGTCGGATTAAAGTCGCGTTCGGCCAATATTTTACCGTTTCGCGTTTTTTACGAAGAAACAATTTGATTATCAATTGTTTAAAAAGCTTGTATAAACGTGTCATAGAACGAAAAACCGTTGTTTTTTTTGTGAAACCTGATGGGAATCGCTAATTTAAATTAAAAATTACCTTACATGTCAAAAATCGTAAAGATCACCTTGATCGTCGGCGGGGAGACCTTTCTTCCCAAATCGGGCTATAGCATCACCATAGAACAGTCTGTGGGCGGGCACAGCGCCTTCCGCATCGCCTTTCCCGCGAACGCCACCGAAGGCTATGCCGGGCCGTTGATGGACAATGCCCTGGGCTTCGTGGGGAAAAAGGCCTCCATTGGGCTCAACGACAATGAAATGGAGTACAGCGGTATCGTCACCTCGGTGGACCTGCAAAAGGGCATCGGGGCATCGGGCACCATCGTATGCTCGGGCTATGGACCGGGGGTGCTGCTCGCGCATTCCTCCCAATGCGCCAGTTATGACGAGGGCACCTCCCTGTCGCAGGTGGCCAACGATACCCTGGACGGACATGTGGGCGAACATATGGGGAGCGCCATGGGAAAGGGCACCGATGTAAGGTTGCCCTATACCGTACAATACAACGAGAGCGACCTCTCCTTTTTACAGCGGCTCTGCAGCCGCTACGGGGTATGGCTCTACCACAACGGAAACGAACTGTGTATCGGCCGTAGCGGCGACCGCCGCTTGCAGGGCACCGTGGGGGTCGACGTGCTCTCCTTCAACCTGGGCACCTCCCTAAGGGAGCAGTCCTTTGCGATCAGCGCGCACGACTGGGTGAACGATACCCTTTTGGAAGCCGAGTCCAGCGCACATTCCCCGACCTCCTCCCATCCCTATCTCGATACCCTGAGGTCCGAATCGAACAACCTCTTCGCAAAAAAGGGGCGTTACGAGTGGAACAGGGGACAGCACGAATACAGCGCACAGGGCGGTGTGGATACCGCCGCAAAGGTGAACGCACTGGGAAGGGCCGCCGCCATGGTCACCGCTTCGGGGACCTCCGAACTGGTCGCCTTGCGGGTGGGCGATACCCTTACCCTGGAAGGGCTCAACTTTTCGGATGCCCAAAAAAGGGACCCCTACGGTTCCTACGACATTACCAAAGTGGTGCACCGCTTCGACCATAACGGACATTACCGAAACGAGTTCGAGGGCGTGCCGGAGGGTACCGAGCACCCGCCCTACTCCGAGAGCTTTGCCGCGCCAAGGGCGGGCGCACAGCGCGGAAGGGTATTCGACAATGCCGACCCGGACGGGCTAGGGCGTGTAAAGGTGCAGTTCCCATGGCAAATGGCCAAGGGCACCGCAACGCCATGGATAAAGATGGCCACCCCCTACTCGGGCGCCGAAAAGGGCTTTTACTTTATACCCGAGAACGGCGAGGAGGTACTGGTGGGCTTCGAGAGCGACAATCCCGAAAAACCCTTTGTGCTCAGCGCGGGATACAACAACGCCGCCAGCAGCGGCTTCGCCGATGCCGACAACAACATCAAGGCCATTAAGACAAGGAGCGGACATGTGATCGAACTCAACGATACCGATGGCGGGGAGATGATTACGATTAAGGACAAAAATGACAACCTTTTTTCCATTGACACCGCAACCAATAACATCACCATCTTCTCCAATAACGATATTAACGTTAATGCAGAAAATAACATTACCGTTACGGCCAAGGAATCAATGGCGCTTACCGCAAAAAATGTTAGCATCAGCGCCGATGAGAACATCACCGTTTCCGCTGGAAAAGATTTAACTACAAGTGTTTCTGAAAATCAAAACACCCTGACGAAAAACAAAAACGTTATTGTAGAGGAAAACTATACCGTTGACGCCAAGGTTCAAGAAACTATAGCGGACGATATTACGCTGGACAGTAAATCGGAAAATTTAACCTTAAGTTCCGGTAAAACAGTCGATGTACAAAGTAAGGAAAAAGTTAAACTGTTTTAAAGCACCAGTAGTCAAGCATGACTAAGAATCCCTTAAAAACCGACTTGTTGTCGGCCGTAGACCTTAGGTTAAACCCCATGAAATTTAATGGGGTGTATGGCTGTATGATTGAATTTCAGTCGGATAACGAGGCCCATTTGGTACGTTACAAACAACGATTTGAATGCATCGGAAAAGACCGTAAAGACAATCTTAATTTCCGGATTACACGATTTGAAGATATTTACATAAACGATAAAAAGCCAAGTGTTTTTTTACACGAATTGGGCCATGCGGTCAGTTCCGTGTTATATCCTTTGGATATCGAGTGCAATCGTATGGGAGATTTCAGAACCGTTACGAATTTTAAGGAAATTCAAAAGCGATGGACCGATAAAAAAGCTTCCCTTTTAGCCCAATATAAGGATGAAAGTGTTGTAAACTATATCAACAAGGCCAGTAAAACGTTAGAGAATGAACATCGATTTCTTGTCAAGATGAAAAGTGATTATTTTTTGGCTTTGTACTTTAAACCGATTTTTCTGTACTACACGGCATCCTTTAATTTTGAAACAAACCTTTCTTTTCCGGTTTTAGGTTCGGCCAAACCGGTAAATTTCACCGTAAACCAACGTATTGACGAGAAGGCACTTGAACGAAACGCCTATAAGATCCATGTCTCTGGTACCGTAAACGACGAACGCAGTCTGGCAGATCTTGAGCAAAAATTGGATTATCCCAATTACCCCTCCGAAAGCGAAGAAGATAAAGGTTCCTGTACGATCACTTACTATCTCAACAACGCTGCACAGTTCATAGCTGGAATAGATGGCGTATTTGATTTGAAGTTTGGTACTTCAAAAAAAGTTAAAGTAAAAATGTTTCTTTTAGAATAAGACCATGAGCAGTAAACACATAGTAGTTCAAGATGCATTATGCGAATGTCAATTTGGGGATTTCCCTGATAAGCTAAAAGTATTGTCCCAACAAAAAATATATGCCAATGACAATAAGGCAAGTAAAAAGTTAGTGGCGACCACTATGGAAATCGGTGGTGCCACCTTTGAAAAAAACACCTTTGGCCAATGCAAAATGCAACCTACCGGGTCTAGTTTTAAGCCCTGCCAAATCGTAGTGACAAAATGGGAAGGTTTCTATAAAAATGTAGAACTGACCAACGGAGGGCAAATACTCTTAGAAGACAGCAAAGCCATATGTCCAATTGGTGGGAGCCCATGCATCAGTATTCTGTTACATGGTCAAACCAGCGAACAAACGGTCAATAGTTCCTCAGCGGATGAAGCGGTGGCCCAACAGGTCAATCCCCTGGTAGACCTTGAAGATTTGCAGGCTCCGGAGCTGGACGATGAAATAATACTCTCCTAAAACCTACCACATGTCAAATGCCATTGAAAAAATAGGGGTAGTAAATCCCAATGATTCGAACATCCGATATAACAAGGGGAAAAAATTTCCTTCCTACATTAAGGTCAATGCGGATGTAGAAATTGAGTTAAAGGCATTTAAATCTGAAAAAGCCGGTGGCAACAGACGGCCCAAATGGATTGCAAAACCCCAAGAAAAGGGTCCGTTTACCAGCAAAGATCAGAGTGCACATACCGGGGACATCATGGGTGCAAAAGTTGAAGCAAAATTTTGTGGCCCGCAAATCTATCATGTTGAAGCATATACCGGCGAACCTAGCAATAAATATCCCAATCGCATCTTAATTCAGGGGTATGCCCCCGAAAAAATAGTATTGGCCGAATGGCGCACATCGAAAGATGGTGCATCTATTGGTAGTAAGCGCAACAAGTTTGGTGACGACATATGGCTACACCTTAAAACGGAAGGTTTAAACGGTGCGCGTTTGCGTATTAATGTTTATAACGATCAATGGGGAAGCGATGGGTTTGTTGACGGGTATACCGCCAAATGTTATGGGGGAGAAGTAAATTTGAACATCAAAAACACTTATAAATGGAGGTCCAAAACGGGCCTAATGGTTACCAACGGGGAGCAATTTTATGTAAAGATTAAAGTAGTCGGTAAAAACTATGCGATCAATGACGGTAACGGAAAAAAAGAAATTGCAAAGTATGTTGTTTTCGACAGTGGAATCACAAAAAGGACAACGGAGAAATCTACTAGCGACCTTCCAGTAAAAATAGATCAAAATGAAATTGATCTGGAGCGTTATGAACCCTGCAGGTTCAAGAAAATAAGCATTACCGATGAAGGAAATGAAATTGAACTTTTTGAAGAGGGCAAGCTAAAAATTGATGAAAACAAAAAAAAGCAGTTTGCCGTTTCCGAAAAAATCTTTTTTGATTTTGATAAATCCAATATTAAAGCTGGGGCAAGGGAAGTTTTAGATGGAATTGCCGAGTTTTTATTGGATAGCCCTTTTGTTCCCGTTACCTTGGGCGCACACTGTGATAGCCGTGGGGATCATAAATACAATGACCCTTTGTCTTACCGAAGGGCTCAGGCCAGTGTTGATTACTTGGTATCCAAAGGAGTTTCAAGTACAAGAATAACCGCGAAGGGTTATGGTAAACGGAGACCATATGTAAAGGGAGAAAACCTTTCCGAAGCGCAGCATCAGTTAAACAGGAGAGTTACCATCCAGTTCAACATATTTGGAGGAGACGCTGAGAGTATTATCGTTAGTGCAATCGCGGCAGATGTTAATCACAAAAAAGACTTTAAGCTTAAAGTTGAAGATTATAACGTTCAAAAATGCTTAAGGCGTGACCTTACCGATGAACATGACGATAAGGTACATGTTGTTGAGCTTACCAGAAAAGGACGCAGTGATCCGTATGAGTGTGACAAGGCGAACGTTGACCGAAAAATATATTCGGATAGCACTAAATACAAGTTGGCCCCTTTGGACTTTATTTTTCCCCACAAAGTAAGCCCAAATCAATTTTTGTATTATATCAACAGTTGCCGCTACTACAGTAATAAACAGAAGCCTACAGTGGTCTTAAACGTGTTTCCTGATATAAAGTGGGATTTTCATTTTTATTTAAATCTAAGTAATTCGTTAAGTGTTAATTCGCAAGCCACCGAGAGAACGAAAGCTCTGGGCTATCGAAAATTTGAGCAATTGCAGAAAAAGGCGGTCAAGCTTGGGGTTGAAAAAGGAAGTAAAAGAACCGATATTGATTTTGGAGCTATTTTGGTTGGAAATTGGAATAAATCATCTCAAGATAAATATCATGATGTTTTCAATTTCACAGCGAAGTTCGACGCAAGAATCGAACAACTCTACGAGATTTTTAGTCAATTAAGAGATGTATCCTCAATAATTACCAAAAAGACGAAATCGAAAACAACAAAAGTTGTTGGAAAGAAAATGCCTTTCGGTGTAGAAGTTGTTCCACCAAATTTTTCTTTAGGTGCGGAATGGAAATTAGCTAGGGCAGTCAAAAATTCAAAAAAGACGAAGGACCTAGGAACGTACATTAAATTTTATTTCAAAGCTAAGCCGTTAATTGGGTTAGACTTAACGTTAGACCTTTTACAGATGGCTATTGGAGCCACCGGACCTGCTGCACCCATATTGAGTGCCATCCGATATTGGCTGGATGATGATGACCAAAGTTTGTCTATCGACTTATTCGTAAACCTAATTGTTTTCGGAAAGATAGAAATTCCCAACCTACAATTATCGTACAACACCGCATCAGATAATACCGATCCGGATAGAAAAGTCTCTCTTGATGCCGCCGCGACTGTAGGATTACGCTTTGAAGCAGGGATATTGGTAAAGGCCAAAATGGTTGTAATGGTAGCTGAATTTTATGCCAAAGCCGAGGCCAAGGTTCAAGGAGAAGGTTCAATAACTTTTGGTCATGGTATAATGTATCAAAATGGTGAATTAACATATCGTCCAGAATTTCTCTTTGATGGACTTATCGGTAAAGTTGTAATTAAAGCTGAAGTTGGACTATCGATAAAGGCTGGTTGGCTTTCGGTCGACCGTAGCACGAAACTTGAGGATTTTGAAGAAGAATACAACCTTATCAAACCTTTTGATATAGTGAAATCTTTGGAAAATCTATCTGGAAAAAGCGCAACTATTACCCTATTAAAATAAATCTATGAAACCTCTATTTTCTTTTTTACTTATCGCAACTTTGATCTTATCTTGTAAATCACAACCAAAATTTGATCTTTATGATATAGAACTCGGATTGACGAAAGTCAATTCCATAGTGCCTGAGGATGCGAAACAAAAAACTTTCAAATTGGGAAAAAATACTGGTCTGGAGTATACCATGGTGCGGTCGGAAGAATTATTAAATTTTAATGGAATGCCCTTATCGGGAATATTAAATCCTGATTCGGGGCGAGGAGAAAACGGGGTTTCGTTTTATTACAATATCAAGGATAGCCTTATCTCTAAATATAACATCACCATTTTTACCCAAAAAGAAGGAAAAAATTTACTTTTAAGTTTAAGGGAACGACTTGGTGAACCTAATTATTACAGTTATATGAGAGCGGCCGATAAAGAAAAGGATAATTTCAATGCGCTAATTTGGGAAGATAATAAGAATAATAGGCTGTACAGATTAACCTATGGACTCGATGAGACCGTTAAAGCAACATTAGAGGTTACAGAAAATGATCTACCAATCGAAATATTAAATTTAACCGGTCCATTCGGTTACTGGGAATCTTATTTAGAAGAACGGGAGAACAGAGATAAACCGGGAACTTATACATATCAACAATTTGTCACCGAACAGAACAAAATAGATCCCAATAATTTTTATAATGTATTGACGAAATAATAATGGCTTCTTTGAAGTAGTTCGCCTTCTTGAATTTCATCAAAATATGTGGTTGTCTCGACTACTTAATGCTATTTTAAGACTAACAGTAGGACTATCCAACAACAAGAATATAAAATATCATTTAGAAAAATCATTTCTAAGATAACTGAAATCATCTAAAAGGACTTTTAATTAATTGAATAAATTGTTTATGAACCTGAACCAGCCCTATTACATGGTTAATTTTAATGCTGCAGCATGTCTGTTTGAGATTCGAATAAACGATGTACCTATTTTGCAAATGGAATTGGAGGGACAGGCTTCAAGTAAAATACCTTGTAATCATGCGATTTTTAATAGTGGAAGACAAGAGATTTCTCTTATTGCCTTACCACTCAAGGGAGAACTAAGTCTTTCAGATAAATTTCAATTACAAAGTAACATTGAATTATACGAGGTTTCCGATGGATTTGTTTTTAAAGAAATGTTTGAAAAAGTAGAAGACAACGAATTAAAAAATCAATCCATTCCAATATCCAAGAAAAAGGCCTCTTTTAATGCTACCGTTCCATATAAAATAAAAGATTTTTGGTCGGACGGAAAAGATTTGAAAAGATTAAAAAATCTCAAAGAAAAATTAGAAAAGGCCTATTTAAATATCGCAAATAGTATTGAAAGTAAAAACTACTCCATTTTTAAGCAAGAAATGGCTAATCGTGAGTATAATATGGCTACAGCCATGTATTTATCCCAAAAAGATTCAAATAGTAGGTTGGAGAGCATGATACAAGATTTTGAGAATGGTTTTAACACTGCATACCTAGCCAAAGATTCGTTGGTGGTTTATAGCTGCTATGGTAAGAAGGCATCTCTAAAAAGGAGCAATGGTGAACCTGCTTTAAGTTTTGTAAATCGAGAGAAAAAGGAACAATTGATGTTAGATATAGAGTTTTACCTACCTCAGAACTCCATGGAATTTCACATTATTTGACCAGAAATACGACAACTTGGACTTCCACGTAAACAACACCGATACGGCCATTACGGTATTCTTGACGTTTTTCTCCATTGCGTTCGGGTTGTTCTACTATCTGGCGTTCACCTCACTCTTTAAATTAAAGTTAAGCCCGATATGGCCATTATTTGTTGTTCCTCCACTCATCGTGATAATTGTAGCCTCATGGGACGCTGGCTACGTTCCCTTGGCAGGATTGATCCATTTCCCCATATTGGCATTGCTGATGATCTTTGGTGGACTCTATAAATGGCTAAAGGGCGAAAAAAAACCTTATAGCGCTTTCTTGGAAGGTTTGGGCATGCTGATACTAGGTATCGGAATCATCGCTACCATGCCATATAGCATCATCGCGCTATTTGCATATACCATTCTGATGCTCATCGTTAAGCCGAGTAAAAAAAGTACCTTCTACGAGTTACAAACCATTTTACCCACCTCAAAAATACGGTCAATGGCCATGGGATTGGTCGAGGTCAGCGGTAAAACGAAAATGTTGGTCCCCGTTACCTCTAAAATCAAAAAAATACCCTGTATTGGATACGTATATAAAATAGATGCCATTTCGAAAGATAAAAACGGTAGAAAAAGTTATTCCAATATTTCTACCGAAACGGTATGTAACGATTTTACCCTAACGGATAGTAGTGGAACAGTGACCATAAAAGGCTCCGAGCTGTCTCTCTTGAACCTGAAGGAATCCCCCCATTCCTATGCTTCCAACAACAAACGTTATCGCCTTTTTTTGTTGTTGGAAAACATGGAGGTCATGCTCATCGGAAAAGCGACACACGAAAAGCAGAATGTTGTAATCCAAAAGGATCAAAACAAAAATATATTCGCACTATCACCAAAGCGCAGTGTAGCCAACTGGAACACTAATCGACCTTTGCGACAGGCTTTTAAAAGATACGCCCTTATCCTAGTAGCGCTGATTTCGCTTGTACTGTTGTGTGACTTTACCGAAACCAATGGAACGCTCAGCATCACTTTTGCGTCGGTCCAAGAAAAGCTGGACTTAAATAAAAACCTTAACTTTCAATTTTTCTCCAATGACTGACCTATGGAAAATATAGTTGCAATTATAGTATTGGTGTTGATCGTAATACTCCTGATCAGCACGGGTATCAAAATATACAACCGCTTGGTAATGCTCCATTCCAATACCGAAAAGGCGTATGCCAATATTGATGTACTTCTAAAACAAAGGGCAGACGAACTACCGGAGCTTTTGAAAATCGTAAAAGGATATACGAAGTATGAAGACGGTTTGTTGACCAAAGTGGTACAACTACGGACCGCGTTTTTGAACACCACAAAAGAGGAGGAGAAAGTAAAAACCTTCAATGCACTTTCTTCCGGTTTGGCCAAAATGATGGCGGTGGCCGAAAATTATCCCGATTTAAAGGCGACCGATTCCTTTATCGCCCTAAGAACCAGGGTTTCCGAACTAGAAGACCATATTTCGGATAGAAGGGAACTTTTTAACGAAAGTATTACCAACTATAATATTGGTATAAAGGAGTTTCCCGCGGTATTGTTATCCAAGCCGTTAGGCTATCGGGAGAAAACGTTGCTTCAAGTTTCGGCCGCCGAAAAACAGTACGATGGAATTGAATTTTGATTATACGACCCTTGCTGAAACCTTGCAGGAGCATCTTCCAATATTAAAACGTATTGTCTATTTTGGAATTTTGGCCCTGATGGTCCCGATTATTCCCTTTGGTCGTTCAGCAAAAACATCAACACAGCGCAAAGCACCTTACCTTGCATATCTCTTCATCCTATCCACTTGGATTATGGGAGCGGTCGGAATGGCCATAATGACCGCCTTGGACCAACCGACAATCAAGCTTTTTCTGGTGTGGATCATAATTTTTTTATCAAACCTGTTTTTTATTCTTCTCAACGGTAGGCGCATTTATAAGTTCTTTCAGCGCTTGAACCATCAACTACAAGAAGATAAGGGGTAAAATATACAATGCCCGCATTGTCTGCGTGCTTAAAAATTGTTCTTATACCATTTTAACTTTGAAATGGCATGTATAGAAATTGAATTATTTTTTAGCTGTTCAAGGCCAAAAATCTAAGCATAGCCTTAGCTACGGTAATATTTTTCAACGAAGAACAGTTGAAAAAGAAACGATTTATTAGTGCTATTTCAAAGTTAAAATGGTATTATTCCGGTGTTGATAAAAGTTCGTACTAAAATGCAAAGGTCTCCAGTAATTTTTAGCTGTTTTTGAACAGGTACACAATTTTGGGACATGGTATGGAAATTCTATCAAAACCTCCGCCCTGTTTCAAGTTATGGTCAAACTCCAAAATCGCAGAACACCTTTTTTCAATGCCGGAATTTAGAAAGCCCCGTATCATTCCTTTATTAAAATGGACCGTACATCGTGCTTTAATGGTACCGAATTTAAAACCGTACCATCAAAGGTAAGGTAGACCACTCCCCCAATGATATCGGGAATACTGAGCGAATAGCCCACGAGGACCAAACTTCTTTTGAAATCGATTTGAATATCGGAGAAGGTAACGGTACTTCCCAGCGTACTTTCCAAAGACGTTTTCAGTTGAAAAAGGTCTACCGATGGTTTGATTACCTGGTCGGTCGCGAAATCATAAATTTCCGGTGCAACAGCTATTACACTTGGCGCTGGGAAAGCACTATAGTAAAGCATTTGCTCCTCGGCAAAAACAGTAGCTAAAAAACCGACAGCAGTTGTATTCATAAGAGCCGTGTTTTTTCCCTCCTGTAGCAGTTTATAACCGTCAATATCATAAATTTCATAACGGCCATCCGTGTAAAAAAGGTATAGCAACCTATTGTTTACGGTGGCAAAATTAAAATCTTCCGATAAGGACAATACTCCGGGTGTTCCTTCTCGTTCCATATCGACCAGCGTCAGGGTTCTTTCGTTCCCATTTATACGATACACCCCATAAATCGACTCAAATTGAAAGGCGGCCGACGGACTTGAAAGCCCTAGATCGAACTGAATACATCGTTCCGTTGTTTTTTCAAAAACATTTAAAAAAACCGTTCTTCATCGTCGTCCAATGCGTCGAACAAAAGACCAAGGTAATTTTCCGAGCCCGAAGCGGTAAAAATCGCAATAGCACTTTGTTCCGCACAAAAATCCTGCAAAGTGTATACTTCACCGGAATCCACGTTTCGTTGCCAAACTTGGGTTCGCCCTTCGTTACGTACGAGCCCGGTAACCAATCCGTTCCTACCGTAGACAACAAATTGTGGCCCTATAATACCGATTTCCGCAGTAAGATCGGTCAGTACGGTTTCCGTTAAGGTCGCAGAAACATCGGATTGATATACCGTTCCTTCAGTTTCCCCCAAAACTGCGATCGCCGGCAACCCCAGGGGTATTTCGTTCCCTACTTCCGGCAATTCCGCTAAATCGGTAGTACAGCTGGAACAGACCAAAAGAAAAAGCAGTAATTTTTGAAAATTCAGCATACCAATTTTAACAATAAAGATAGCGGTTTCCCTTCAAACCCAAGGATGACTTTGAATGTTGAACATCGTAATTTTACGACCCAATAATTTATTAAAAGCACTAGTTTCCTTAGTTTTGTCGCCTTAGAAATAACCATGTTATGAGCGCAAAGAAGACATTATTCGACAAAGTATGGGATGCCCACGTCATCAAAAGCATCGAAAACGGTCCGGATGTACTGTTTATCGACAGGCATATGGTTCATGAAGTAACCAGTCCGGTCGCCTTTTTAGGCATTAAAAATCGTGGTATTCCTGTAATGTATCCTGAAAAAACGTTTGCTACGGCCGATCATAACACCCCGACCATTAACCAACATTTGCCCGTGGCCGATCCGCTATCGGCGAACCAGTTGAAAATGCTAGAAGAGAACGCGACCGAGTTCGGGATTTCCTATTGGGGATTGGGACATGAAAAAAATGGAATTGTACATGTTGTAGGACCGGAATATGGAATTACCTTGCCGGGGGCTACCATCGTATGTGGCGACTCCCATACCTCCACCCATGGAGCGTTCGGTGCCATAGCCTTTGGTATCGGAACCTCAGAGGTGGAGATGGTATTGGCCAGTCAGTGTATCATGCAGGCCAAACCCAAAAGCATGCGCATCAACGTGGAAGGCTCGCTGAATTTTGGGGTTACTCCAAAAGATGTTGCCCTTTATATCATTTCAAAATTAACGACTTCGGGCGCTACGGGATATTTTGTGGAATATGCCGGAAACGTTTTCCGTGAAATGAGTATGGAAGGCCGTATGACGGTTTGTAACCTGAGCATCGAAATGGGTGCCCGCGGCGGAATGATCGCCCCGGACGAAAAAACATTCGAGTATGTAAAAGACCGTGAATTTACACCAAAAGGGGCCGCGTGGGATACCGCAATGGACTATTGGAAAACCTTACCTACGGCAGCGGACGCGGTTTTCGATAAAGAGTTGACTTTTAACGCCGCCGATATCGAACCGATGATTACCTATGGGACCAATCCCGGAATGGGAATCGGTATTTCCAACGGTATACCGACCGCAGAAACGGTAGAAGGAGGTGTCGCCACTTATAAGAAGTCCTTAGAATATATGGACTTTAAAGAAGGAGACAGCATGATGGGCAAAAAAATCGATTTTGTATTCTTGGGGAGCTGTACCAACGGTAGAATCGAAGATTTTAGGGCCTTTGCCGCAATCGTCAAGGGCCGTAAAAAAGCACCTAACGTAACGGCCTGGTTGGTGCCAGGATCGCATAAAGTGGAAGCGGCCATAAAGGAAGAAGGCATTTTGGATATTTTACAGGAAGCCGGGTTCGAACTAAGGGAACCGGGATGTTCGGCCTGTCTGGCAATGAACGAGGACAAAATTCCCGCTGGCAAGTATGCGGTGAGTACCTCCAATAGAAATTTTGAGGGAAGACAAGGTCCGGGTGCGCGCACCCTGCTGGCCAGCCCACTGGTCGCGGCCGCCGCGGCAGTGACCGGTCAGGTGACCGACCCAAGGACTTTAATGGAATTGGAAACTGCCTAAGCACTATAAACAGACTAAAAAACGCATTACAATGGCATACGATAAGTTTACGACACTTACTTCATCCGTAGTTCCCTTACCCATAGAGAATGTGGATACGGATCAGATTATTCCGGCCCGATTTTTAAAGGCAACCGAGCGCAAGGGGTTTGGAGACAACCTCTTTAGGGATTGGCGGTACAACAGTGATAATACCATCAAGGAAGATTTTCCGTTGAACGATAAAAAATATAGTGGTAAAATTTTGGTAGGCGGTAAAAATTTTGGTTCAGGGTCTTCCCGTGAGCATGCCGCTTGGGCCATTTACGATTATGGTTTTCGGTGTGTGGTGTCCAGTTTTTTCGCTGATATTTTCCGTAATAATTGTTTGAACATAGGGGTATTGCCCGTGCAGGTAAGCGCTTCCTT
The DNA here is from genome assembly GCA_947500445.1 of uncultured Flavobacteriaceae bacterium. Classification (GTDB taxonomy): domain Bacteria; phylum Bacteroidota; class Bacteroidia; order Flavobacteriales; family Flavobacteriaceae; genus Pelagihabitans. The sequence continues at coordinate 124,547 of CANMSB010000007.1, forward strand.
TTTAAAGGAAATTTTTGAAGCGGTAGCTGCAAATGCGGATACCCAGCTAACGGTAGACCTCCCACAACAGACCATAACCATAGTTCCTAGCGGAAAACAGGAGAAATTCGACATCAACGCCTATAAAAAAGCCAACATGACCAATGGTTATGACGATATCGACTACTTGTTGAACATTAAGGAGGATATTCGTGAGTTCGCCTTGAACAGACCTTTATAAAATCTATTTTACTCAAAAAACGATGACCAAACGGTAATTGGAACGTTCCAAACACCAGGTCATACTAAAATTCAATTACCGCCCTTCTAGGACAACGCATTACTCCCATGAAAAGACAGCTGGAAATAATGGATACTACCCTCAGGGACGGGGAACAGACTTCAGGGGTATCCTTTTCCGTTTCCGAGAAACTCACCTTGGCAAAATTATTGCTCGAAGAGTTAAAGGTAGATCGTATCGAAGTGGCTTCGGCAAGGGTTTCCGAAGGGGAACTTGAGGCCGTTACGCAGATTACGGATTGGGCCTCCCAACACGGGTACTTGAACAATGTAGAAATTTTGACCTTTACCGATGGCGGTATTTCATTGGATTGGATGGAAAAAGCAGGGGCCAAAGCACAGAACCTGCTTACCAAAGGCTCCCTGAACCATTTGAAACACCAGCTTAAAAAGACGGCGAAAGAGCACTTTTCCGATATCGCGGAGGTTTTCGAAACTGCCGAGAGCAAGGGCATCATCAACAATATTTATTTGGAAGATTGGAGCAATGGCATGCGGAATTCAAAAAACTATGTGTTCGAGTTTCTTGATTTTCTTAGTTCGCAGCCCGTAAAACGGGTGCTGCTTCCCGATACTTTAGGAATTCTTACCCATTGGGAAACCTATTCATTTCTAGAAGAAATTTTACAGCGCTATCCCAAATTGCATATCGACTTTCATGGACACAACGATTACGATCTTGGCGTGGCCAATATTATGGAGGCGATCAAGGCCGGATGCCATGGATTACACCTGACCGTGAACGGTATGGGAGAACGCGCCGGTAATGCACCAATGGCCAGTGCCATTGCGGCCATAAAGGATTTTTTACCGCAGATAAACCTAGGTGTCAACGAAAAGGCATTGTACAAAGTCAGTAAACTCGTATCGGCCTTCACTGGTGTGGGCATTCCTGCGAACAAACCCATCGTTGGGGAAAACGTTTTCACCCAAACCGCTGGAATTCATGCCGATGGAGACAACAAAAACAACCTTTACTTTAGCGATTTAATGCCGGAGCGTTTTGGCAGAAAACGAAAATATGCCCTAGGGAAAATGTCCGGAAAGGCCAATATTCAGAAGAATTTACAGGAGCTCGGGCTGACCTTAAATGACGATGAATTAAAAAAAGTGACCCAACGCATCATCGAATTGGGCGATAAAAAAGAACGGGTTACCAAGGACGACCTTCCCTACATCATATCGGATGTATTGGATACCGATTTTCAACAACGGGTATTCATCAAGTCGTATGTATTGACCCATTCCAAAGGCTTGCGCCCCTCCACTACCCTTTCGGTAGAGATCGACGGAACCGTATATGAGGAAAATGCTTCCGGAGATGGTCAGTACGATGCCTTTATGCAGGCCTTACGTAAAATCTATTCGACAAAAAAACTGGTATTGCCCAAGTTGATCGACTACGCCGTGCGCATACCACCCGGGAGTCACTCCGACGCCTTATGCGAAACCATCATTACTTGGGAAAAGGAAGGAAAGGAGTTTACCTCTCGCGGACTCGACTCCGACCAAACGGTATCAGCGATCAAAGCAACAGAAAAAATGCTGAATATCATTTAGGCAAATACAACCACCTATGCTGGCATCGCCATTGGGCATCGGCACTAAAACACCATTAAAAAATTAGGCACTAATTATTTAAAGAACAAAAAAACAACTCATACTAAAGAATAAACCAACCTATGGATTTGAATATTGCCCTGTTGGCCGGAGACGGCATCGGACCTGAAGTTATTGACCAAGCGGTAAAAGTTTGCGACGCCGTAGCCAAAAAATATGACCATAACATTAAATGGACCCCCGCCCTTACAGGTGCCGCAGCTATTGAAGCCGTAGGCGAGCCCTACCCGGACGAAACGCACGAAGTCTGTGTGAATGCGGATGCCGTACTTTTTGGAGCGATCGGACATCCCCGTTTCGACAATGACCCTTCGGCAAAGGTACGTCCCGAACAAGGTTTGCTAAAAATGCGTCAAAAACTTGGCCTGTTCGCCAATGTACGCCCTACCTTTACCTTTCCCTCTTTGGTAGATAAATCCCCGCTTAAAAGGGACCGCATCGAAGGGACAGACCTGATTATACTTCGGGAACTTACCGGAGGGGTATATTTTGGGGAAAGAGGCCGAAAAGATGATGGCAATACCGCTTTCGATACGATGACCTATCAGCGTTTTGAAATACAACGCTTGGCAAAAAAAGGTTTTGAGATGGCCATGAAACGGTCTAAAAAGTTATGCTGTGTGGACAAGGCCAATGTTCTGGAAGCTTCGCGGCTCTGGCGGGAAACCGTTCAGGCCATGGAGAAGGACTATCCGGAAGTAACGGTCACCTATGAGTTCGTAGATGCCGTTGCCATGCGTTTGATCCAATGGCCGAAAGGGTATGATGTTATCATCACCGCCAACCTGTTCGGGGACATTCTTACGGACGAGGCTTCCGTAATTTCCGGTTCCATGGGCCTAATGCCCTCTTCCTCCGTGGGAAGTACCGTTTCCTTGTACGAACCCATACATGGTTCCTATCCGCAGGCCACCGGCAAGGACATTGCAAATCCCTTGGCTACCATTTTATCGGCGGCAATGATGTTCGAGGACATGAACCTTACCCAAGAAGCGGAAAATATCAGAAGCGTTGTAAATAAGGCCCTAGCGGAAGGCATTGTAACCGAAGATCTAGCTGAGGGCGGAAAGGCGTATAAAACAAGTGAAGTTGGCGACTGGCTCGCCAAAAACATATAATTACGATGACAAGACAAAAACCTGGTAGGCAACATCCTATCAGGTTTTTTATTGAACTCATTTAGACTTTTTGGATTGAAGCGAAAATTATCCATTTTAAGGCCTGTTGAAGACTTTTTTGAGTTTCATAGCAGGGCTACGGGAGGAAAAAAAGACAAAAACAGGGCTGTAAAGGGCAATTTTTCAGCCAATTAAAAAAGTCCAAATGAGTTTATTATACAATAGGTCCGTTTCCCATAAAACGATACGATTTTTACGATTTTACTGTTATAATAGTCCAAGTACACTAAAATGCGTAAGACTATGCTTTATTGGATTTTGGGTTTGATAGTGGTCGGAGGTGTGCTGTTGTTCGCATTGGCACAAAACAAAACTGCCGCGCAACCTTCCCTCCCCGAAGTACCCGAACCCTTTCGTGCCTATAAAAATTTACAAAACGGGCAAGCTGACGAAGGTGACCGATTTTATCAGATCATCGGTCCTGAAAATTCAGACTATATCACACCCAAGTACTACAACCCGGCAGATTCCTCTTTGATCATGATGTCCAATAACTATTCCGGAATCCATAAGAATGGGAAACCTTGGATGGACACGTATGTTAAAATAGATCATAAAGGAAACGTTATCGATTCCTTATCAAGACCCTATACCGAGTATCGCGAACGTTTTGGTCACCTACTCGCACCCGAGCATTCCAGCAGTTGGTGCATGGATGGAGATGCTTCGGAAAAGCCTTATAACGATCTTTCCCTGGATGCTGCGAAAACCGATAGCGAAATGCTGGGCAATTTTACGGACCATTATGAGAAAGCCGAAATTGTAACCTATCGAAAGGATTTTGATAGGGATTTCAAAACATGGATCCATCGGGCATTTTTGTTCAAGGATGGTGAGTGGTCGTTAATTTCCCAAGGCGACCGTCTCGACTTTGAAAAGCTGTTCCAACAGTTTCCGCCAAAACCGTCCCATGAAAAAACGGAGCTTTTGCAACTGGGTGCCAAGACCGTTCGTTGGTCGGAAAATACCGAGACCCTAAAAGTGATGCACTTTCAAAAACAACAGCATCATAAAGAACGTTCGAACGGTGTTTTCAACCCAAACAATGCAACAATTTCCGCACATTGGACCGGGGAAGCCTTCTTCAACATTGCCATTGGCCAAGATACCGTCCCATTTTCGTTACAAATGCGGCAGGAAGAAAAGGCCCCAAAACGATTTCTGCTTGCCAACGGAGGGTATATGACACTCTTTCAACACCCAAAATTGGATTTCGCATTGATCGGGCTCAAGGAAGGGAGCTGGTATGGTATACGGCCCGAGTAGCTACCACTTTAGGGCAACGACGCTAAACACCGTCATCATAAGGTGCTTTGGCAACAATTTTGACAGCTTTAAGAGTACTTTTGGATGCTCCCCTAAAAGAGCTCCAAAAAAACGCTATACAATATGCTCCTCTATCTATCCTAGAAAATGATAGATGGCCTTTGTCATTCCGCTTAAAATGCCTATCATTGGTTAACCAATAACCAATATAAGCACTGTAATCCGTTTTAAGCTTGATATATGAGCCACTTAAACCTTTCTTCGATTACAATCCCAAAACCTGCAGACCTCATCATGATGCAGATTAAAGACCTGATTGCTGACGGCACACTACGCCCAGGAGATAAATTACCATCGGAAAGGGCATTGGCAACTCAATTTGGTATTGGTCGTGGCTACGTACGCGAAGCGCTAAAAAAATTGGAGTTTTACGGGATTCTAAAAACACTTCCCCAAAACGGCACCATTGTCGCCAACTTAGGGGTCCGTCTGTTGGATGGTCTCATTGCCAATGTCGTTCAATTGGAAAAAAACGATTTGAACGCCTTGATCGAGACGAGGCTCATCATGGAGACGGGAGCTGCCCGTATGGCAGCGGAAAGGGCGAGTACAGAAGACGGCAATGCGTTGGAAACACTTTTCGTCACATACAGGGAAAAAACCGTTAAAGCGCTACCAGCCATAGATGAGGATATGCTGTTCCATCTTAAAATTGCAGAAATTTCGGGCAACCGGGTACTTCAGTCGCTCATATCGCTTCTGGTACCGGAAGTGCATCAACTGTCCGAAAAACAGAAAACCTGCCCACCGGAGCGATTAATGGCCGCTACTGACGAGCATGAAAAAATACTGCTGGCCATTCAGCAAAAAAATCCGGACAACGCTTTTACGGCCATGCAAGAACACTTACGTAACGGAATGGCGTTCAGTTAATACCCAACGATATAATTATCATGAAGCACTTGTACATTCTCTTTTTTGCAGCACTCTTTGCCTCTTGTAATATGGAAAAGGAAACACTGGAAGATGCTATCATCATCGACTTTTCCAAAGACAAAAAGCAATTGGTCCCTTTTTGGACAGCTACAGGTTTTTCACCGGCCAAAATAGTGGAAAGACCGGAAATGAAACAAATTCTAAAAGAGGTTGGGGAATTACCGGATAAAGGTATCTCGTACATACGACCACACTATTTGTTAAATTTAGTTACCGTTAAAGGTATTCACACATCCCGTCCCATTTATGACTGGTCGCGGCTGGATATCGTTCTCGATGAAATCGTAAAAAATAAATTGCGACTTATTTTTGAGCTGATGGGTACTCCTTCCAATCGACTCGACCTCCATTCGACCACATACTACAATAACTACCAGGAACAGCCATCGGAATTTACTACGGATTTCGATGATTTTACCCAGAAAAACCAAATTCATTTATGGAAAAAATTTATTGCCGATCTCGCCCGGCATTTGGAAGTCCGTTACGGACAAAATACAGTGCGTTCGTGGTATTTTGAAACAACCAACGAACCCGACCTCGATATTTTTTGGAAATATGATATCAAGACCTTTCTAAATTATTTTGATGCCTGCTCGGAGGGTCTTAAAGCTGCAGATGACCAACTGCGGTTCGGAGGCCCCGGTACGGCTAACGATTTACAACCTATTTTTAAGGAGTTGCTCCGCCATTGTGACACAGGCTCCAATTTTTTCACGGGAGAAAAAGGGGTTCGCCTGGACTTTATCTCCGTACACATAAAAGATGACCCTTACGATATGTTGGCCAGAGAACTCGAAACCGTTGCTTACATCCGGGAATACCATCCCCGATTTAAAGACCTGCCCTTTCTTAACGATGAGGCGGACCCTCTGGCAGGTTGGGCCAGGGATTTTTGGTGGCGCAAGGGAGCCTGGTATGCTGCTTTTGTGGCGCAAAATATCGATATCCATCAAAAAATACTCATCGATTCCGCTAAAGTGAATTACACCCTTCAAAGTAATGACCACACCTTTAATGGTTATTGGCATGCCCGAACGACACATGCCTTGCTATCCGATCCCAAAGACAAAACCAAATACCGGTTGATTCCGAAACCGGTTTTCTCCGTTATGAAATTAATAGCAACGCTGGGAGACATCTATGTCGATGTTAAAATACCTAAAAAAATAGCAAAGCATTTTGGGATAATGGCCAGTATGAAAGGAAAGGATTCCGTAGTGGTGATGCTCTATAACAAAACGAGTTTTGACCCAAACACCCACGACTGGGACCTACATATGCCACAACCAACCAAAAATCAATTGAATCTTATGAAGGAAGAACACATAGAACAAACCTTGATTATCCAAAATTTACCGTTCGATTCCTTTTCGATAACCCAGTACCGGTTTGATGCAAACCATACCAATCCTTACGAAACGTGGTTGCAGATGGACAGCCCCCCATACCCTTCCGATGAGGAGTATACCACACTTTTAAAGGTAGCCGAACCCTATAAATCAAAAAAAATCCTTGTCACTGCTAAGGAGTATCTTATAGGCTTAAACCTGCCATCTCCTTCAGTGCAATTTCTGATTTTAACGAAAACCAATGTGAACTAAAGGATACGGACCAGCTACTGTTGGTAAAACTAAGCCACAAGGTAGTAGTAAACAGTTTGCGCTAAGAGGTTTAATCCATAAAAATTGCCGTCCGCGATGAGTGACCGCTGACCTGTTGAAGATTTGCAGCTCCGAGCATTCGGAGTAAAGGCTTGCACTAAACCCCATCATTTAACTAACGATTGTGAACATATCTTATATCAAAATACATCTCAATATTTAAGTAAAAACAGTACTTTACGACTGTTTTTAAAAAAGCGTAACGTCTTTATACGTGCCCAATGATAAACTCCTTTTCAACATATCTTGATCAGTATGGATCCCTTTCGGAAGAGGCCGAGCTGTCCGTTGAGCGTATTTCGCATCCCACTCATTTGCCCGGAAACCATGAAATATTGAAACAGGGCAATACGTTAAAAAGTATTTACCTGATATTGAGCGGGTCGGCCAGAATGTATTACTACCATGACGGAAGGGAGATTACGAACCAATTCTTTTTTGAAGGGGAGGTAATCGCCGATATGGAGAGCATTTATTCCGGAAAAAGAAGCAACTATACGATTCAACTTCTAGAAGACTGCAGCCTTATCGAAATGCGGTATTCAGATTTGGAGAAATTGTTTCAACAGTTTCACGATCAGGAAGCGATCGGCAGAAAATTGGCCATTGCCTGCTATCTTGAAGAAAATCAACGCAACAGATCGTATCAAAAAAACACTGCAAAAGGTAGGTATTTCGATTTGCTTAAAACCTACCCCGACATATTGAACAGAGTCAATCTAAGCCATATATCGTCATATATTGGGGTTACACAAGTACAACTGAGTAGGATACGATCTAAAATTGCCGCTTTTTAACAAATGTAAAAAGAAACGGACTTCTAGTTTTGCACCTTTACATGGTACTATTTAAAATAATATCATGTCTAAAAAATTAGTGAATCCCGAAGAATTGTTCGACGGGTCCGTATTTGGAATGTCGCAGGCGGTCATCGATACGAATGCAAAACTTTTGTTCATTTCCGGACAAGTAGCCTGGAACCATAGCTTTGAAGTAACCTCCCCTACCATAGAGGGCCAATGTAAAAAAGCACTTGAAAATTTAAGTGCCGTTTTGAAGGCATCGGATGCAAGCATTGCCGACCTCTTGCGGGTAAGGGTTTATATAAGGGGGGAATTTGGAGCGCATTTGAATGTGCTGTCCCCCATCCTAATGGAATACCTGGGGTCTTCCAAACCAGCGCTTACCGGTATCGGTGTTGCGTCCCTTGCCTCTCCAGATACCTTGATCGAAATAGAAGGGGTGGCACGCCTGGGCTAATTGATGTTGGTCTTAAGGGTGCGTTAGGGGTAGTGTGAACAACCCTACCCATAGGTATACGCGTTTTATGACTTTATTTTTTTAAAGAATACGCAAAGAAACCGTGGTAACAAAAACCCATATTACTCCAAAATTTCAAAGTGTTTTTGGATAAGGTGTTGTATATCGGGAACGACGGTACGTGCCAATTTGGAATTTCCGTTTAAAAGCACGCAAATACCAAAATCCACATTCGGATAGAGGGCAATTTCGTTTCGGTAGTTGTTTACACTACCGCCATGATGCCACATCGTCGTTTTTATTTTGGTATCGGTGTCCTGAAATTGATGAATACGCCATCCAAAACCGTAATACGATTGTTGGTGGCCTTCCCAGCGTTGGTAATATTTATTGTTGTCGTTCAGTGCGATTACGGGCTGAAACGCTTTCGCAATATCCTCCTTTGGCATCACCTCGGGGTGGTGGCCCAGCAAAAAACGCATCCACTTTGCCATATCTAGGGCACTGGCATCGATTCCACCGGCGACTACGGCATTGTAGTAACGGTCTTTCAACGGTCGGCTCTTCCATCCCTTTTGGGATTTTGTGTGCGGAAGGGCCACATTAGTGGACTTCATTAGAACGTTATGGTCCATTGATACCGTTTTCATATCCAAAGGTCCGAAAAACCGATTGTTCAAAAGCTCCCGAACTTCCTTTCCGGTAGCCTTATGCATGATTTCTTGACTTAATGCGAACATCGCATTCTGGTAACTGTATAGTTCACCGGGTTCGCTGATCGGTCGAACTTCGGAAAAGCGGGCCGCTATGCTTTCAATCGGCAAACCGGCCTCTACCAAATTGGTAAAGCTATGATAGGGCGTACCCGCGGTATGCGATAAAATATGCCCGACCGTTATTTTTGCGGTATTTGTGGGATTTCCGAGTTGAAATTGGGGAAGGTAATCCGTTACTTTATCCTTCCAATCCAAATTGCCCTTGGCCTGCAGTTGTGCCGCCAGCACCCCGGCGAATCCTTTTGATAGGGAACCAAGACGAAATAGGGTCTCTCCGTCTACTTTTTGGCTTCTATCGACCGAACGCTTTCCAAAACCCGTTGCCACAATTATGGAATCCCCTTTTACGATACTTACCCCGGCACCCACAATATCGCCCGAGGCAATGGCCCGCTCAAAATAATCGGCTATTGCATTGTGTAATTGCTTTTGGCGTTTTTGAAATTTCCGGCTCGTTTCGCGTTCCTTTAAAACCTGGGCTTCGGTCAGCTCCGGCGTATCAACGGCCTGCTCCGTGCGTATGACCTGATAGGCCGTAATCGCCAAACAGGAACAAATGACAAATAAAAGACTTCCTAAGATTTTTAAACGTCGCACAATAGTTCCGTTGTAGGTTGATTTGGGCAGTTGACTTTGCGTTATACCAGTACAACGTTCGAATAGATAAAATGTTACACCAAAACATATACGAATATGTTATGGTATTATACTACTTTATCTTTAATATGGTATTCGTACTATAAAATATAGTCCGTGCTAACAAAGTTCGAAAGCTTGGCCTCGAGCAACTGCTGTATGGTTTCGTTATTCAGATCGTTGTCCTTGAACGCTACAAATGTTCTTATGGAGAAAGAGCGTAAGGCATCGTGCACGCTGAGGGTGGCTTGGGCCGAATCCTTCCTTCCCGTAAAGGGATACACGTCCGGTCCACGTTGACAAGAACTATTCAGGTTAACCCGACATACCAAATTCACCAGGGTATCGATCAATGGGCTAAGCGTATACACATCTTTTCCAAAAAGGCTCACCTGCTGCCCATAATTACTTTCGGCCATGTCGTCCAAAGGCTCGTCGATTTCTTTAAAAGGTACCACCGGAATCACCGGTCCGAACTGTTCCTCTTGATACACCCGCATGTCCTTGGTTACCGGATATAATACCGCCGGCCAAATGTAATTGTCGAAACGTTGCCCACCCTTTTTGTTCATGATTTTGGCGCCTTTTTCCAAGGCGTCATCGATCAATTCTTGAATGTAATCCGGTTTTCCGGGCTCTGGCAAAGGGGTCAGTTTTACGCCTTCTTCCCATGGGTTTCCGAACTTCAGCGCATCTATCGCCTTACTAAAATCCTGTAAAAAGGTTTCGGTGACCGACTGTTGCACGTATACCACTTTAAGTGCGGTACACCGCTGGCCGTTAAAAGAAGTTGTTCCCGCAACAACCTCATCGACCGTGAGTTTCATATCGGTATCGGGCAATACGATGGCAGGGTTTTTCGCTTCCAAACCAAGTACCAACCGCAGCCGATTGCTTTTGGGGTGTTGGTTCTGTAGGGCATTTGCCGATTTGCTGTTTCCGATCAAGGCCAAAACATCGACCTTGCCGGTTTTCATGATGGGAGCCGCTACGGCCCTGCCTCTACCGAAAAGTACATTGATGACCCCTTTTGGGAAACTATTTTGAAAGGCTTCCAATAATGGGGTAATCAATAAAACTCCATGTTTTGCCGGTTTGAAAATCGCCGTATTTCCCATGATAATGGCGGGAATGAGCAACGCAAAAGTTTCGTTCAAGGGATAGTTGTACGGTCCCAAACAGAGTACTGTTCCCAAAGGACCCCTTTTCACATGGGCATACACCCCATCATGTTTTTGAAATTTAGCCGAATTGCGGTCCAATTGTTTGTACTCTTCAATGGTATCGTTGATATACAGTACCGTTCGATCAAATTCTTTTTGGGAATCGGGCAAGGACTTCCCTATTTCCCACATGAGCAACTTCACAATTTCGGAACGTTTGGTTTTCATTTGTTCCACAAACTTCTCCATACATTCGATACGGTCTTTCACATGCATGGTGGGCCATATGCCCTTTCCTTTATCATAGGCTTCCAATGCGGCATCCAAGGCTTCTAACGCCTCCTTTTCCCCCATATCGGGTACACTTCCCAGCAAGGTAGGCCGGTACTCTGCAGTAGCGGATATCGTAGAATAGACCGATGCGGTAGCCCCGTCCCATTTTTTAAGTTCCCCATTGGTCAAATACGTATCGTGTTCAATGGTATTTACTATTTCAAAATCGTTCGGTATGCTAACATTGCTTGTGTTCATAGGTCTCGTATTAATACTGTTCGGAAAAAACTAAACTAAAAAAATCCCTGATTTCTCAGGGATTTGGTCGTTAAACTATCGGTTTCATTGCAGTCATGGATGCCCGAAGTCGCGCACCGACAATTTCTACCGGGTGTTCCCTTAAAATTTTATTCACTGTAATCAACTTCGCATTATCAACCTGCCCTCCCGCATTTTCCGCGTAATGAGTACCAATAACGTCGGTATCGATTTTTTTCATGAAATCGGCCAATAAAGGTTTGCACGCATGGTCGAACAAATAGCATCCATACTCTGCCGTATCCGAAATGACGCGGTTCATTTCAAAGAGTTTTTTTCTGGCGATGGTGTTGGCAATAAGCGGTGTTTCGTGCAGCGATTCATAATAGGCCGATTCCGCAATAATGCCCGATTCGGTCATCGACTCGAAAGCCAACTCTACTCCTGCCCGTACCATGGCCACCATCAGTACGCCGTGGTCATAAAATTCCTGTTCTGAAATGGATGCGCTGCCCGCCGGTGTTTTTTCAAAAGCTGTTTCGCCGGTAGCCGCACGCCATGTCAGTAGATTTTTATCGTCGTTCGCCCAATCTTCCATCATTGTTTTGGAAAAATGTCCCGTCATGATGTCGTCCATATGTTTTTGGAACAACGGGCGCATAATATCCTTCAATTCTTCGGACAGTTCGAAAGCCTTTATCTTGGCAGGGTTGGACAAACGGTCCATCATATTGGTGATACCACCGTATTTCATTCCTTCGGTAATGGTCTCCCAGCCGTATTGGATCAACTTGGAGGCATATCCGGCATCGATACCTTTTTCCAACATCTTATCAAAACACAGTATGGATCCCGTTTGTAGCAATCCGCACAAAATGGTCTGTTCTCCCATAAGGTCGGACTTTACTTCGGCTACAAAAGACGATTCCAACACACCGGCCCGATGTCCGCCCGTTGCTACCGCATATGCCTTGGCCTGTTCCAAACCTTTCCCTTGAGGGTCGTTTGCAGGGTGTACGGCAATTAGTGTAGGTACGCCAAATCCTCTTTTATATTCTTCCCTAACCTCGGAACCTGGGCACTTGGGAGCACACATGATGACCGTCAGATCCTCACGTACCTGCATTCCCTCCTCTACAATATTGAACCCATGGGAGTAGGACAAGGTTGCACCCTCTTTCATTAAGGGCATAATGGCATTGACCACATTGGTATGCTGCTTGTCGGGAGTGAGGTTGATGACCACATCGGCATTCGGCACCAATTCTTCATAGGTTCCAACGGTAAAACCGTTTTCAGTAGCGTTCAAATAGGACTGTCGTTTTTCTTGGATCGCCGCAGCTCTTAAGGTATAAGAAATATCCAGTCCGGAATCGCGCATGTTCAATCCTTGGTTGAGCCCTTGTGCACCGCAACCGACAATAACGATCTTTTTTCCCTTTAACGCCGATACACCATCGGAGAATTCGCTCGATTCCATGAATCGGCATTTACCCAATTGGGTCAATTGATCTCGTAAGGACAGTGTATTAAAATAATTTGCCATGAATAATTTGAATTTTATCTCCATCGCTTTTCGCGTGGATATATTAGGGTTAATGAATGCTTTAAATGTTTTAGTCGTTATTCCTGCTCCGTAAACTCGTTCAAGAGTGCCGTAATCTGCATTACGTCCTTGGTCACCGAAATACGTCCCGATCGCACAAATTGCATAATACCAAAGGGCTTTAACGCCTCATACATTTCGTTGATCTCGTTTCTACGACCACTTTTCGCAATTACAAAAAAGTCCCTCGCCACGGTAACGATCTGGGAGTTGTTCTCTTTAATAATGTTCTGTATCTGTCTTTCATCGAACAACAGGGCGGACTCAATTTTAAATAAGGCCGATTCCTGATAAATGGTTTCGTCATCGGTATGGTAAAAGGCCTTGATTACCTCAATCTGTTTTTCGATCTGGCCTACAATATTGTGTACCCATTTTTCAGTGGTATGCACCACGATAGTAAACTTTGAAACACCATCGATTTCCGATTTGGAAACATTAAGGCTTTCAATATTAATGTGACGCTTTAAAAAAATACCAGAGATCCTATTGAGCAATCCAACATTGTTCTCTGAATAGACCGATATGGTGAACCATTGCTTTTCCATACTTCTTTTATGTTCCCGTTCGCAATCGACGGTTTTATTTTAAGTTGTTATTTTCAATTTTTCGTGCCAATACGCGAATGCGCTTGTAATCGGCATACCATTTACCATTTTTGAACAGCGCTCCCGAAACGGAACCTTGTACCTCTTTTTTAATCACGGACGCCTCCTCTGCTGCTATTCCCTTAAAAAATGGTTTGGCGAACATGCTCAACCAATCCAAAATTCCCGTTTCCCCATCGGCCAATTCCGTAGGGCGGTCGTACCATTCGGCCAATGTGACCTCAAAGCCGTTGCGTTCCAACAGTGAGGTATAGGTACTTATGGACGGGAAATACCAAAGTTGTAAGGCCGATTGTTCCTTATACCCTTTACTGAAAAGAATGCGACGTAGCGCTTTGATTACGGTATCTACATTGTTTTTACCTCCAAACTCCAGTGCTACCCTGCCGCCATACCGAAGATTTTCAAACATGCACTTTACCGCTTTTTCCGCCTCAATTACCCAGTGAAGGGTAGCGTTCGAAAAAATACAGTCAAAAGGGTGCGAACCGCTAAAATCACGTACATCCCCTTTTAGAAAAGTACACAACGGGTAGGTACTTCTGGCTTTTTTGATCATTTCCGATGAGGAATCCACGCCAACTACGCTTCCAGAGCGTGAACGTAATGCTTCCGTTAACGCACCCGACCCACATCCCAGATCAAGTACCTTTTCCCCTTTTTTGGGTCCGAGCATATCGACCAAATCCGCACCGTATCGATATACGAACGAATGTTTATCGTCATATAAGGTACTATCCCATTTGTATGCTTCTTGCTGCATTGCTACGTTGGCTATCTTTTTTGTCTTTTTATTCTGGCGCAGTTCTTACCGCCAATAGTACCCCTGTGGACCAGTTTAATTTCGTCAATATAAAATCCTCACGTCCCTGCAAATAATCGATCAGTCGCGCAACATGCAACTCGTGTCCTTCTGGCCAGTTCGGTTGTGCGGTCATGTCATCAATGACATAATACCCCCCTACTTTTACCAAACGCAACGTTTCTTCGATCTCACTGTATTTTCCGGGCCATGCATCCGCAAAAATGAGGTCAAATGCCGCTCCTTCATAGGATTTGATCCAAGTGGTCCCATCTTCACAAACAAGGGATACCCGTTCATCATTTCCAAAATACCCGGAAACGATATCGATCAGTTCAGTGTCGTTATCGACACTGATCAAGGTAGCATCCCGGTCGAGACCCTCGATCATCCAAGAGAGACTCAATCCGATTCCCGAGCCCAATTCCAATACCCTTGCCCCTGGTTTTGAAGCGATCAAGGTTTTTAACAACGTACCGATATGGATATCGGATGGCATCGTAAAACCGATTTCTTCGGATTTCCTAGAAATTTCCGAATATAGCTTCGGCACCTTATGTACTTGTGTATCGTCCATTTGCTTTGGTACGCTAGTGTAAATCGTATTATTTTAGTCGAATTTCCGAAACGGATGCTCCCGATGGGATCATTGGAAATACGTTATCCTCCTTTTCTACCTTTACTTCTAAAAAATAGGGTTTGTCCGAGGCGATCATGGTCGCCACGGCGTTCTTAAGGTCCTTACGCTCCGATACCCTTTTCGCTTCGATATGGTAGCCTTCCGCTATTTTTACAAAATCGGGGTTTACCATAACGGTGGAAGCATAACGCCGCTCAAAAAACAGCTCCTGCCACTGGCGCACCATTCCCAAATGATCATTGTTCAATACCACTATTTTTACCGGAACCTGGTGTTGAAAGATAACACCGAGCTCCTGAATCGTCATTTGGTACCCGCCATCACCGATAACGGCCACTACCTCTCTATCCATGGCCCCCATTTTGGCACCTATGGCCGCTGGTAGCGCAAAACCCATGGTGCCCAAGCCCCCTGAGGTAATGTTACTTTTCGATTCACTGAACTTTGCATAGCGGCAAGCGATCATTTGATGCTGCCCTACATCGGTTACGATGACCGCGTTGTTCTTGGAGGCCTTATTGATCTCTTCGATCACCTCGCCCATGGTCAACCCTTCTTTTACGGGTTCGATATCGTTTTTGATTACCTCCTTGAATTCTATTTCATATTTTTCTTTAAAGACGTTGTGCCAAGCCTCATGGGTGTTTTTGGCCACAAGCGGCAATAACAGTTCCAAGGTTTCCTTGGCATCGCCCAATACCGCAACATCTGCCTTTACATTTTTATTGACTTCGGCGGGATCGATCTCAAGATGGATTACTTTGGCCTGCTTGGCATAGGTATCCAAACTGCCCGTAACGCGATCATCGAACCGCATGCCAATGGCAATCAGCACATCACATTCGTTCGTCAACAGGTTCGGACCATAATTTCCGTGCATGCCCACCATTCCTACGTTTAGGGGATGGTCGGTTGCAAGTGCCGAAGCTCCCAAAATAGTCCATGCGGCAGGAATCCCCGTTTTTTCAACAAAGGATTTTAATTGTTCTTCCGCTTTTCCTAAAATAATGCCCTGGCCCCAAACAATAAACGGCTTTTTGGCGTTATTGATCAACTCCGCCGCATCTGTTATGGCCTGCTTATCCGGAGTTGGGGTCGGTTTGTAACTGCGGACCCTTTTGCAGGGCTCGTAGGAAAAATCGAATTCCTCGAATTGTGCATTTTTCGTAATATCGACAAGTACGGGTCCCGGACGACCGGACTTTGCAATATAAAAGGCCCTTGCCATAATTTCCGGAATTTCGGAAGCCTTGGTTATCTGATGGTTCCATTTGGTAACCGGGGTCGATATTCCGATAATATCAGTTTCTTGAAAGGCATCGGACCCCAATAAGTGTCGTGATACCTGGCCCGTAATACAGACCATCGGCGTAGAATCGATTTGTGCGTCCGCCAGGCCGGTCACCAAATTGGTGGCTCCTGGACCTGAAGTAGCCATTGCTACCCCGACTTTACCACTGACCCTTGCATACCCTTGGGCGGCATGGGTGGCACCTTGTTCGTGTCGGGTCAATACATGGGTCAAACGGTCCTGAAATTTGTAAAGCTCGTCATATACGGGCATAATGGCCCCTCCGGGATATCCGTACAACAAATCGACACCTTCGGCCAAAAGGCAATGTATGATAGCTTCGGCCCCGGTAATTCGAATGGTACTCGGTGTCTTTTGGTCTTTCGTTTCTTTCTTTAAAAATTCCATAAGCGTGTTGGTATGGAAGGTATCGGCAACAATACCTTTGAAGGTCCTTTTTAGGGAACCTTCCGTTTACGTTTTATATTTCATCGGTAACACAACCTTTTGAGGCCGATGCTACGGTTTTGGCATATTTGTACAGGCTGCCCCTTTTTACCTTCAAGGGCGGACATACCCACTTTTCCCGTCGCTTGGCCAAAACGGCATCGCTCAGCGCTACGGAAATGGTATTTTTTTCGGCATCTATGGTGATGATATCCCCATCTTCCAAAAGGGCTATGGTCCCTCCTTCTTGGGCTTCCGGACATACGTGACCGACCACAAAACCATGTGTACCTCCCGAAAAACGACCATCGGTAATGAGGGCAACATCCTTTCCGAGTCCCGCTCCCATAATCGCCGCCGTTGGCTTCAACATTTCTGGCATTCCCGGACCTCCCTTTGGCCCTTCGTATCGGATGACCACAACATCGCCTTTCTGCACTTCGCCCCTACCGATACCGGCATTGGCCTTAAACTCATCGTCATATACTTTGGCGGCCCCGGTAAAATGAAGGCCTTCTTTTCCGGTGATCTTGGCCACAGCGCCCTCCTCGGCCAAATTGCCATAAAGAATGCGCAAATGTCCTGTTTCCTTAATGGGGTCATCCATACCCATAACCACCTTTTGTCCTTCCGCAAGGCCAGGTAGTTCCGCCAAGTTTTCCGCGACAGTTTTTCCGGTCACGGTCAAGCAATCGCCATGGAGCATTCCATTGTCCAGCATAAACTTCATTACTGCCGGAGTACCGCCTACCCGGTGCAAATCTTCCATCAGATACTTTCCGCTCGGTTTCAAGTCCGCCAAAAAGGGCGTGGTATCGCTAATCTTTTGAAAATCGTCGAGGGTAAACGACACATCGGCCGCCTTGGCTATCGCCAAAAAATGTAGGACCGCATTGGTGGAACCTCCCAGCAGCGTTAAAAGGCGTACAGCATTTTCAAAAGATTTTCGAGTAATAATATCACTGGGTTTGATGTCTCTTTTCAACAGCGTTTCCAACGCCTTTCCAGAACGCAAACAACCTTCTTTTTTTTCGGGACCCAAAGCGGGATTGGACGAATTGTAGGGCAATGCCATTCCCAGCGCCTCTATGGCCGAAGCCATGGTGTTGGCGGTATACATACCACCACAGGCACCTGCTCCCGGGCATGCGTTTTGTATGACACTTTTATAATCGGCTTCGCTCATGGTACCGGCCACTTTCTCGCCCCATGCCTCAAAGGCCGAAACCACATCCAATTTTTTATCTTCAAAACAGCCGGAAGCAATCGTTCCGCCATACACCAGTACCGATGGTCGGTCCAATCGGATCATCGCCATCAGCGCACCCGGCATATTTTTATCGCAACCAACAACGGTAACCAAACCATCATAGTTCATTGCCTGTACCACGGTCTCCATAGAATCGGCGATGATGTCACGTGATGGCAGGGAATAGCGCATCCCATAGGTCCCCATGGAAATTCCATCGCTCACCCCTATGGTATTAAAGATCAAACCTACTGCACCTCCTTCGTTTACGCCTTGTTTTACCTCTTTGGCCAAGTCGTTCAAGTGCATGTTACAAGGGTTTCCCTCGTATCCCGTGCTACCGATACCGATCAACGGTTTTTTCATATCGTCCTCGGTCAGTCCAATGGCATAAAGCATGGCTTGCGCGGCGGGCTGCGTGGAATCCTGGGTAACGTTCTTGCTGTATTTATTCAATTCCATTAACGGCACTTATTTTAGTTAATCAAATATATCCGGTTTTAAAAAGTTTGTGGTCACTTTTCAAAAAAACAATCTAAATCCAATAGTATTTATATCACCATAAAAACCTATTAATCAATTACTTAAGTTGAATTTATTATCATATTCAATGGTTTTCCAAAGTAATGGTTACTATGGGATGGATTTCATACACTCCTAGCGGGACAATGATTTGAATCAGGAAGTGGCAATGACGATTTCAAAACGGCCCTCCATTAGCCACGGTGAAGTTTAAACCACTTCAATGATAAGGGTGGTCTAAACCAGTTTGAAGGAAATGGTATCGGAGAATTTCTTTTGCGCCAAAATTGCGATCGCTTTTTTTGACAATTGCAGTATTCTGGGGTAGCCTCCCGTGGTCTGCCCGTCCTTCATCAATATAATAAGCCTGCCTTCAGGGGTAAGTTGAACGGTACCGGGAAGCGTTGCCGAAGTAAGCATCGTATGCCCGTGCCCCAAAACGGTTTCCTGTAATTGATACGCCATTCGGTTGTTCTCCTTGGATACCAAGAAACCGTCGGAAAAAATCCGTTCCAATTGTTTGTCCACCAAAATACCGTACTCGGGACCTTTGAATACCTCAAGGACGTTTTCATCCAAAAGATCTTCCGTTTTAAAAGCCGTAATTTTTGGTTCGAAAGACATATCCCTATCAAAAGCCAACACGTCCCCATCGGAAATATGGTTTGTTGGCGTCACCTGAAAAAACATGGACTTACTTCCCAAAACGGCATCGGTCTTGAACCCATCTTTTATGGCCAAATACCCCCGAAATCCTTTTTCCAGTTTTCCGTAGGATAAAATGTCTCCCTCGGAAACGGCGTATATTTTATGGTTCTCGATCGGGGTATTGTTCAAGGTAGCCGACATTTGGGCACCTCCCAATACCACATGTGTGGCTTCTCCGAACAGGAGGGTAGGCCCCGTCATGGTAATTTCCAAAACTGCGGCCTTCGGGTCATTCTCCAATAGCCCATTGATCTGGTTTACGGTGAGGTCGTCCATAATGCCGGAAACCGGTACGCCCTTGTCCCGATAACCGAACCTTCCAGTATCCTGTACCGTAGTAAAAAATCCGGATTTTAGCACATTAACCATTCAGTAGCGATTTTTCGACTTGATAGATTCCTACTTCTCCCTCTATTTTATGCAGCTCGTACTCCGATCGCGAAATGGCATAAAATTGCACTTGATCTCCAACGCTTATCAAACAGGGTGTCTCTTTTGTGGCATCAAAAATCGGTACCGAACAGTTTCCGATAATATTCCATCCCCCGGGGGATTCCTGTGGGTATATACCGGTTTGTTTTCCTGCCAGCCCGACAGCTCCTTTCCTGACCCGCAACCGGGGTTTTGGCCGTCTTGGAATTTCCAATGCCGCGGTAAGCCCCCCCAAATACATGAAACCGGGTAAAAATCCGATGCCATATACCGTGTAGCTATTTTTGGTATGTAGGGTGATAAGTTCTTCGGTGGAAAGCCCCAACCGATCGGAAACGGCCTCTAGGTCTATTCCAAATTCCGCATCGTAGCAGACCGGAAGTCTCCAAAGGTACTTTTGCCCCGGAGGTGTTCCCGTCCTCTTTTCGTATAGCGCGAAAAGGGTACTTTCCATTTCCTTCAAATCAAGAGGTTCCCTTTCGGAAATCAACGTAAGGGAATTATACGCAGTAACCAAGGCTATCGGTTCCGCTTTAAAATGCTCCCTTAAACATTGCGCATATTGTAAAATGTCATTTAGGACGACCGTGTCTACTTGATCGGGCCATTCCACTAAAATTGCATGCACTCCAAAAGACCGTATTCGTATGGGATAATCGTTCACTTTCTTATTTGAGTATCATGTTTTGGTAACTGTCGCGAAAGATACGTTATTATTTGTAATGCGTTTTCGGTATCGCCATGTATACAGTAGGTATCAGCGGTAAGGGCTACATGGGAGCCCGCTATGGTTACCACTTGGTTTTTCTTCACCATTGTCAAAAGGTGCTCCAAAACGGCTTCCGGTCGCGAAATCACAGCGCTTTCCATAGCTCTGGAGACCAAACTAAGGTCGTCATTATAGTTTCGGTCGGCAAAAGCTTCCGTGCGGACAGAAAATCCATGTTCAAGGGCCACTTTCTCGAATATGGAGCCGTAGGGTACAACCACATTACAATTGCCTTTGAACGAAGTGATCGCGCTCAAAAAAACAACACTCAATGCCTCACTCTTGGCCAAATCATTGTATAGGGCCCCATGGGGCTTTATATGCGAAAGAGGAACGTTTTCTTGCGCTAGCAACCGTACCAGTCCATTCACTTGAAAGCCGATAGTTTCTACAAGGGCCTCAGGCGACAACGCCATGGTCTTACGCCCGAAATTCGCCCTATCGGGATAGGAAGGGTGCGCGCCAATGGACACGCCATATTTTTTGGCCAAACGGATAACGGACCGCATACTACGTTCGTCTCCCGCATGGCCGCCACAG
Source organism: uncultured Flavobacteriaceae bacterium (assembly GCA_947500445.1). Taxonomy (GTDB): domain Bacteria; phylum Bacteroidota; class Bacteroidia; order Flavobacteriales; family Flavobacteriaceae; genus Pelagihabitans. The sequence continues at coordinate 145,530 of CANMSB010000007.1, forward strand.
GCGATGTTGCAAGACGATATAAACGGCAACAGCTCCGCTTCATTGCCCACGCCCTCGCCCACGTCACAGTTTATATCGATATCCATCATGCCCATATGGGTCTACATCGTTTTGCCATATGGCTACCTTCCCCTACAGTTTTCATTTTAATCCAAAGCATCGGCAATACCTTCTTTAAACTCTTGAAAATCCTGTAAATAATTATGTCCGGCCCCATTTACGGTATAGAACTTCTTATTGTCTCCGGGAATGGATTCAAAAAGGTCCCTCCCCTGTTGGAAAGGAATTACCCTGTCTTCCGTACCATGAAAGACATACACCGGGCAATCGACCTTTTGAAGGTATTCGTTGGAAGGAAACCGATAATGCGACAGCCAATCGATCGGGAAGATAGGAAACCGATGTTTTCCCAAGGCTACGGCACTATAATATGGAGATTCCAAAATAACTTTCCATGGCGTGTTATCAGCTGCAAGTCCGGCAACGATTCCAGTTCCAAAAGAGCGACCGTAGAGGATCACCACCTTTTCTTCGTAACGGGCGAGCGCATAATCATAAAAGCGTTGGGCGTCTTTCTTCAAGGCCGCTTCGCTCAGCGTGCCGGTACTTTTTCCATAGGTACGGTAGTCTACCAATATGGCATCGTATCCCTTGCGATCGATCAAATTGGCCACATGGATCAGATGCGAAACGTTGCCCGAGTTTCCATGGAAATAAAGCACCAATCCTTTTGAACTATCCCTTTTAATGTGCACGGCATTCAATACTGCTCCGTCTTCAGCCGTCAAATTGAACTCTTCAAAAGGTTGACAGAAGTCGTAAACGTGGTTCTTTGGCATTTTTGAGGGAAGAAAAATCAATTTTTCCTGAAAAGTATAGGTCAATGCCAACAACAACCCATAAAGTACGACCAGAATGATCCCGATTTTTTTAAGCCTTCTCATGCGTCACTTTGGATGAGTGGTTTACCTTATGACTAGACCCCTTTAAGTCGACCGTCTCCGATTTTGATGTCATGATTTCATTTAACATTTTATGATAGGACTCAAACTGATTCAAATTCTTATGCCCACCACCGATTACGGTATACAAACGGGTGAGCTTGGGTTTGATTTTGGATAGTTTTACGCTTGTTTTGTACGGAATAAGTTTATCGTCGGTCCCATGAATGATATGTACGGGGCAATTTACATATTTCAACCATTTATAGGTCGGCATCGGAAATTTTATCAAAAGGGACAATGGCATAAAGGGAATGTATTTTTTGGCAACCTTGCTCAAACTGTAATACGGGGCATCCAAAATGAGCATTTTGGGGTTGTTCATCGAGGCCAATTTAGTCGCAAAACCAGAACCCAACGACCTGCCGTACAAAATGATATAGGACTCCTTAACATTCTCCTTTAATTTGTTATACACCACCTGCAGGTCGCGCTTTATAGCCTTTTGGGTGCGCCTACCCGTGCTTTTACCAAACCCGCGATAGTCTACCATGATCACATCGTACCGATGCCGGGTAAAATCTACCGCAAATTTCCCCCAACCTTTAATGCTTTTTGAATTTCCTTTTAAATAGAAGACAACGCCCTTTGGATTTTTGGCCTTAAAGCGCAACCCGTTAATTATGGCCCCGTCCCTGGTTTCGATGTTGTATTCCTCAATTTCCTGATTTTCATAATGAAATTGGAAATCACTGGGAAGTTTCTCAGGCTTGAACATGATCCAATCCTGCAAAAAATAGAGCGCTACGCTGATGAGAACGTACCCAGATAGAACCAAAAGTAACATGGAAACCCAATACGGCATTCTCGTTTGTTTGCTACAAGATACAAAAACCGTATTAACCTGGTTTCTCGGTTTTTAAAACACCGGGGCCAACTCGTTTTGAGCCGGAAAAATCCGATTGCCCTATCCGGAAGATAGCTATTCGCTTTACGATCTTTGCTATATTATAGTTTAAGTGTTTTTAAATGCAGGCCCGATCCCGGTGCAACGTAGGTCAGCGTTTTTGAATACTCCTTTTTAAGGGATTCCCTAATGTCCGCAATACTCAGTTCGCCCTTCCCAACTTGCATCAAGGCACCCATGATCATGCGTACCTGATAACGCATAAAACCTTCCGATATGATATGTAGAAGATAGCTCTGTGTCGGAAAAAAGTTGGCGGTAAAAAGCGTATTGCGCTCTAAATAGCATTTTGTAATGGTCCGTATGGATTTTGTGCCGGGCCGAATGCGCGCGGTGTATGCCTTAAAATCATGAGTGCCCTCGAAACAACGGGCCGCCGTTTGCATTGCCCCGATATCGAGCGGCACTAAAATATTGGCCATAAAGGGAGCACAAAATGGATGGTTCTTTTCCCCAAACGAAAAAAGATATACGTACTCCTTTAGTTTTGGGCTTTGTATAATATTAAACGTACGGTCAACGGTCGTTATCTGGGTTACCCGAATATCCGAAGGCAGGTTGCTGTTTAAAAGCTCCTGAAAAGAAGTCAAATTCGCTATGGGTTCTGTTACGAACAATTCAAAAACATAGGCCAATGCGGAGACCTTGGCGTCCGTTCGGCTCGCTCCCAAAATTTTGATCTCCTGGTCGGGAAGCACAAATTTCAGGGTTTTTGAAAGCATGCCTTCCAAGGTTTTTTGACCGGGCTGTTTTTGCCAACCACTGTAACGAAAACCCAAAAATTGAATTTTAACTAAATAAAAGAAACGATACCTGCTCATTTCGTCAAAAAATTAACGTATTTCTTATTGATTTCTTTTTTTAGTATTTTTGTAATCGAAAACCAACAATTTTTCGTCACAAAACAAAGTAACGACAAAACTTTGAAAACCAGTGCTCCCAGGTATAAGGGACATCTATTAAAGTTATGTCTTACATCAGGTATTGGGCCATTACATCAAACATGGCATCCCAAAATGAAGCCAATCCTTTAACCATGGGAAACTAAAACAGGTTTAGGAAATCGCTACGGTGCGGTTCACGGAATTTTTAATTCTATAAGGCCTAGTATTCGGTGGCAATCCTTTTTTGTTGTTTTCAGTTATGATTTATTGATGTGTTCAAACCAAAATTGAAACTACCTTTTTAATGAAAATCGATATCCCCCATGTTTTTAATGTTGTTCCGTACAGGCATTTCACCACACTTTTTAAGGCCTACTCAACATTCTTTACGCTTCATCGATTTTTTCCAATAAAGAAAATTACCGCTCGTTCTAGGAATAACAAATGGGTTGCCCAAGACCTAGAAACCTACTTACGATGAAGTCTATTTTTAACATCCTTCCGTGGAAGCGAGGGTTGGTACTTTCTATATTGACGCTATTGATACTAGTCGTATCAAGTTTTTATGGATTGTATACGAACAAGTTTTATTTTTTCAAGTTCGACAACTACCTGATACCATTGGTTACCTTGGTCCATTTTGCATTTTTATACGTCTTATGGTTTAAAATAAAGGAAGGCGAGGTTACCGACCCCCAAATGCGCAACTTGGAATATGCCCTCTATGTTATTTTACCGATTTACGCCTATAAACTGATCAATACCATAGCCATTCTATTCAGTGCCAACGATTTTGAGAACCACATCATCCCAAGTACGTTCATACCCATAGGGCTATTGGTCTTAACGGCATATATTTTGATTATCGCGCTCACCCTTTTGGCGTTCCAATATCGAAAGGTACTGGTAGGCAATTACAACTTTGATGAGATCAACAGGCATATCGACACCTGGGAATAGTTCGTTCGCTGTAATTCCGTAGGCCCTATTTTCCCATTTTTTAAAATACCCTTGGCTTAACCCTTCTCCTGGAATCCTATTTTATTGGTGTTGCGAGAAGGCTGTCCTTCGACTTTTATGGATATCCATTAGCATCCGGTATACGTTGGGAATACCGCTGTTCCATTAGTAATACCAGAAATGGTATAATCTTCTGCCTTTTCCGATATTCCCTGACCCTTATCGCTTTGACAAATAGACCGATTACTCCATAAGATTGTAAGGATTTGTTGGGAATTACGGCTATTAATGAAATCACTTACAGAGCGTTTTGTAAAGCGGCGTTTTTCCGGTCATATTCGATCCTTTTAAGGCCCGTGATGCTTTTGTGATACTTTTTAACTTCTTTCGTATAAGAAACATGAAGCAGATCCTAATTATAGAAGACGATCCAGAGATCATAAGGTTGTTGGAAATCCATCTGACCGACATGATCTATGATACCGCAAAGGCAATGGATGGTAAGGAAGGACTTCAAATGGCCTTGAAAAACGATTACGACCTTATCCTATTGGACCTCACCCTGCCAAGTATGGACGGTGTTGAAATTTGCAGAGGTGTTCGGGCAAAAAAAAATACGCCGATCATTATGCTCACTGCCAAATCCGAAGAAATCGATAGGGTTCTGGGGCTAGAAATCGGAGCGGACGATTATATAACAAAACCCTTTAGTATTCGAGAGTTATTGGCCCGTATCAAAGCTGTTTTAAGACGGTCGGAGCAAAAGGAAGTTTCCGTAACCGATTCCTCAAAAATTAATGCAGATGGCCTAGAAATCGATATCGATAAGCGAAAGGTGCTTCTTGAAGATCAGAAAATAGAACTTTCGCCCAAGGAATTTGAACTGTTGGTATTGATGGCCTCCAACCCCGGACGAAATTATACCCGAAGTGAATTGTTGAACATTATTTGGGGCTATAACTTTGAGGGTTATGAGCATACCGTAAACTCGCATATCAATCGGTTACGCGCCAAAATTGAGTCGGACATGGCCAACCCTACCTATATTTTGACCACTTGGGGAGTGGGCTACAAATTTAATGAGGATAGTATACTATGAGCACCGTTGAAAAAACACTGACCCCTAGATTGGTGAAAAAGCTATGGATGGCTTTCATTGCGCTCATCATATTGATGGGAACCTCTTACATGCTTATAACAAGCTACTTTGCCCAAAAGCACCATGAGGAAACTACCCAGCGACTGAATGCGGATGTTGCCCACCACGTAATCGCGGAAAAATTTGATGGCGCTTCGCCTTTTTTGGATGATGGAAGCGTAAACAAACCCTTGTTCGGAGATTTAATGCACGACATGATGGCGGTAAACCGGGGGATAGAGGTTTATTTGTTGGACAAAACAGGGGAAATACTCTACTCCGTGGTTTTGGACCATGGAGAAACAGCACCCGCTAAACGAGTCTCCTTAACGCCTATCGAATCGTTTATTGCCCAGAAGGGCGAAGGTTTTGTAAGGGGTGACGATCCCAGAAATCCCGGGGAACAGAAAATTTTTTCCGCGGCACCCTATAGTGTAGATGGTCGGGAAGGATATGTTTACATTGTGTTGGCAGGTAAAAACTTCCAGCAGGTAAGCGATACGCTTTGGGGCCAATATTTTGCGCGTTTGGGTATTGGGGCCACCCTACTTACTACGGTTTTTTCCATTCTTTTAGGCCTGCTGGCCATATGGTTCCTTACCAAAAACCTACGATTGATCATCACGACCGTACGCAGATTTCAAGATGGTGACCTCAGTGCCCGAATCGAAAAACCGGAAACATCCGACATTGCTATTTTTGCGAAGTCCTTTAACGGAATGGCGGACACCATTGTCGACAATATGGACAAACTACAATCGGTAGATATGCTAAGAAGAGAGCTGATCGCCAATGTTTCGCACGACCTTAGAACCCCCCTGGCCATTTTAAAGGGCTATATCGAAACCTTACAGATCAAGGGCGATTCCTTAACCGAAAAAGAGAAGCAGACCTATTTGCAGATTACCCATGATAACGTGGACAAACTATCCAAACTGATCAATCAGTTGTTCGAATATTCAAAACTTGAGGCGGAGCAGGTTACTCCGATAAAAGAGCCGTTTTCCATTACCGAACTATCCTACGACCTCATCGCGAAATTTAAGGTGCTTGCCGGTAAAAAAGATATTGTACTACATTTAGAAAAACCGCAGGAAAACCACGTTGTTTTTGCGGATGTAAGCCTTGTGGAACGGGCGCTACAAAACCTGATCGAAAACGCCATAAAATATACGGAACCCAAGGGGACGGTCACTTTATCACTCGTTCAAAACGGAAATCAGGTGGAAATTAATATTAGTGATACCGGCGCCGGAATACCAATAAACGAACAGCCCTTTATTTTTGACCGATACAAACAAGTGGATAAAAACGATCCGAAAAAAACAGGATATGGCCTCGGACTGGCCATCGTTAAAAAAATAATGGACCTGCACGACACTACCATTACCGTACTGAGCAAACCGAAGGAAGGGAGCTCTTTTATTTTCAATTTACCTGCCTACCAGGTGTGATGGGAAATTGATTTCTATGAAGAAGGAAGCCGGTTCTGTTAGGACCGGCTTTGCTTTTAAAACAGGAAGAAGAGTGCAAATTTTGTATACCCGCTAAACCTTAAAACTGCTGACAAACAATGAAATGGTTTTTTAATTGACCAAAGTCACGGTGTTTTTCCCATTGCCCAAGCGATAACAACGTTTATACCATTTTAAGCAAATACGTCAAGAAAAGCACGCGTCGGATCGTCATATTGCAAAGCGCGAACGGGGTCATTCAACAATAACCTTTTCAAATAGATTTTCCAGTCCGGTATTGATCCTTAAAATATAAATACCTGGTGGGAGTCCCTCCACAGAAATGGTCCTTTCTGCATTATTCGACCCTGGCGGCTCTACTAACGAAGACACCATTTTACCGTCCATTTGATACATCGTAAAGGTCCTAACGGCCTTTTGGTCCGTATCGGTAATTATCGATAACGTTTCTGAGGCAGGATTGGGGTATACCGATACCGAAATACCGTTATCCGGCACGTATACGGCTTCTATGGGAGCAGCGGTATCGGAAACCACGACAGTGGTCGTAGGGGCAAAAATATCCGCTATGGCCACGGTATTGTCCGTAGTGGTCCATTGGTAGAACCGAAAACCTTCCATTTCATCCGCGGTAATTACGACCTCTGTTCCCAAAGGGTAACTGCCGCTTCCCGTACCCCCAACAACGTTCAGAACGAATTGAAGGACGGGTTCCGCTATAGCGCTATCCTCATCGGTACAATTTTTTTCTTTAAGCCGTTCCACCCAATCGCCTTCCGGCCAAATCGATTGCGCCCAAACGGCCATCTGTTTTACCGTGGCACATGAAATACCCTCGGTGTCCTCCATTATCGGTAATAAGCGATATAGGGTGTTCATATGCTCCATTACAGCAACCGAATACAATTGATTGGTATTGAACCTCGGAATATTAGTAGTCGGTACCGCATCGATCGGTTCGATTTTGGCCCATTTGGAAACTTCAGAAACATCTGCCGGTACCTGCCGACTCCAATCCCCTTCCTCAAATTCCGCCACCACTTTTAGCCATTCCAACAAAAGCGCATTTTGTAGCTTGCCACTCAAGCCAGGCTCATAAAAATTTACACTTTCATGGGTCGTCTTTTCACCTTTCGGCTGTCGCATCAAAAATTTTGGATGTACAAAACGCATGATCCATCCTTTGGAAGAGGTTCCATTTGTATTGCTTTGGGACTGATACATTTTTATCAACGACAAAAATGTTCTTGCCCCTTCCCAACGTTTGTCGGGCGTTCGTTCGGCAGCTTCCCACAAGTGCCGCATCTGATAGGGCCAATCTACAGGGTGCACAATATACGTTTTGTCCAGATCTAAACCTTCCCCGCTGTTCAAGGTAAGTTGCAGTTGGTACCATACGGTAGATCTATAATCCCCCACCAAAGGATTCTGACCCTCAAAATTATTCTGGTTATCGGCGACAATATGTGGTGCCACCTGATGTACCGCCTGAGCGCTCATAGGCCATTGCCAGGCTTCCGAACCGGGTCGAATTTCGACCGCCCGGTCTTCCAACCGGTTTAGCTTGATCATTTCCCAGTACCGAAGCGCCAGCCATTTTGCCAATTGTTCTTTTGCAAATTCAGGACTATTATTGTTCAAATACTTTGCCTTGATCTGGCCGATAGCCGTACTGCCCTGAGCACGCCATGCACTTCCCCTGTCATCCGTGCGCCCCTCCGCTATAAACGTCCTAAAGTCTTCCTGAAAACCGCGAATGTTCTTATCGAAGTCCTTATCGAAAAGCACTGCTTCCGAGTTGTTCCGCATGTTCTGCAGTAGTGCCTCATAACGGCTGTAAGCCTCAGAGCTTTCAAAATAACTTCCTTTCCAAATATCGATAGGGTGTACTTTTGGCAACCACTCGTTCCAATCGGGGAACTGAATGGCCAGCGGTATCTTGGTAATATCCAATTGCTTATTGTGGTCAACTACTTTTTGAATTTCTTTCGTACCTGTTCCGTTTGGGAACATGGCCCGTATCGTTTCGGCTTCATCGTCCGCTACCGCTTCAATGCCCGCCCCGGCCGCCCAGTACCTTACTGATTTATCCTCAAGGGATTTCCCTGGTTGATAAGGGGGGTTGTAAGGCCTACCGAGCCGTTCGATATTTTCGGACGCTCCGAGGCTCCGTATGTAACTGGCGATCATTTTACCCTCTTCCTCGGTAAGTTCATGGAATTGGGAACGTTCGATAATGGACGTATTCGAATAGGCGAAATATTCCAAGTCGGCCCCATTGGTTGCATGGCAACTGGCACATTTGGCCTTGATCGCATTTCCTCCCGGACGATCCACTATAGTTGCCGTTTCCCAAAGCTCCTTGCCCGCTGTAATAGCGGCCTGACCGGCAACAGGTGGTCGCCAGCTGCCAGGATCGACCGAAACAAAGTCGTTTTCCCCTAATAACGGGGTACCACTTGGGTTTTGAATATTGATCCCAAGAACGCGAAAACCGATGGTGTTCCCATCGGTACCATTATATCGAAAACCTATTGTTTGGGTTCCCCGATTTTTATCAAATGTTCCAAAGCTCTCCAAACCAATCTTAAAGCGCAGTGTATGATAACCGCCACCCTGTCCACCGTATTGGTCGTCGGGATAAACAATGGCCTCATCCATCAATTCCGACCAAGGACTATTATTGATCTTGATACTTGCCTGGCCTTCAAATTTTAACCCGTGAATTTGAAGGAGTAACGCCCCGGTTTCGGGAAGGCGAACCGGTAATTGCACTTGTTTTACAGCGGTAGTTGCGCTTAACACCTCTATAGGCAAGGTTATCCGTTGGGATCGACCGCTAAAATAGGCCAACGTTAACAACAGCGTCAAGAGCAGCTTTTGGGCATTCATGTCGTATCGTTTTTTGGAGAAACGAAAAAAGGCAACTGCTATTGCATTTTTTGGTCGTCTCACCCGTATTTACGACGAAAGAAAGGTATTCAGATCAGAGGCCACTGATAAAGCTTCCGTAAAGGTCTTTAAATTGATAGCCTTCCGCAAAACGGTTCTTGCTCAATTTCTTGTGGGCGACCAGTCCCCAAAGCACCAATTCCTTTAAAAAATAAGCGTCTTTTTCGGGCCAATCGGGTTGATGTGTTTTTAACAATTGGTTCAACTCTGGAATGCCGTCCAAGGCCCGCTGGTATTCCTCATCGGTGAAATCGTCCAACAACTCGAACCCTTGTCCTTGAAAGAACCAATGCAGCAATTCGTCATAGGGTGTTTCGGCATCTTTGCGTTCGAGTTTTTCAATTTTCGGGAAATACAAGGGAAACATCGATTTCACGGCATCATCGATCAAAATGGCCGCTACCCCATCGGCCCCTTCCTGCTCGCCTTCATAGACCAACTCGATTTTACCGGTTATCGCTGGGATCACACCCAAAAAATCGCTCAAACGAACCATGGTGTGTTCCGCCCCGGTCTGCAAGGCGCGTCGTTCTGCCGTACTCAGCAAATTTTCGAAAGCGGTAATGCTCGTTCGGGCGCTCACGCCACTTTTTGCATCCACATACTCGCTATTTCTTGCCTCAAAACTGATTTGCTCCAAAAGGTCCTTGGCGATATCGGGCACATATACCGCGCTAGTTTGGCGTTCATCTAGAATGGCTTCTTGCTCGGTGATTTTCCTAGCGGTTTTAATATCTTCGGGATAATGTGTCAGAATCTGAGATCCGATACGATCCTTCAAAGGGGTAACGATACTTCCCCTATTGGTGTAATCCTCCGGGTTTGCCGTAAACACAAACTGAAGGTCCAAGGGCAAACGCAATTTGAATCCCCTGATCTGTATGTCGCCTTCCTGTAAAATATTAAATAGCGATACCTGTATCCGTGCCTGTAGATCGGGCAACTCGTTGATTACAAAAATGCAACGGTTGGCCCTTGGTATCATTCCAAAGTGAATTACGCGATCATCGGCATAGGAGAGCTTGAGGTTTGCCGCTTTAATGGGGTCCACATCCCCGATCAAATCGGCTACGGTTACGTCCGGTGTTGCCAATTTTTCAAAAAAACGGTCCTCTCTATGCAACCAGCTTATTGGGGTATCGTCGCCCTTTTCAGCAATCAGTTCCAAAGCAAAACGGGACATTGGACGAAGCGGGTCGTCATTGATTTCCGAGCCTTTTACAATAGGTATCCATTCATCCAACAAGGTGACCATAAGTCGCGCCAATCGGGTTTTTGCCTGACCTCGTAACCCCAAGAGATTGATATTATGCCGTGATAATATGGCACGCTCCAATTCTGGAATTACGGAATCTTCATAGCCCCAGACTCCGGTAAAGGTATCTTCCCCATTTTTTATTTTATCGCGTAAATTATCCCTTAATTCGTCCTTAATGCCTTTTGTTCGGTATCCTGCTTTCTTTAATTCGCCCAAGGTGGCGATTTTCGTATGGTTCAATTTTTTATTTTTTAAAAGAGTTTGGAGAAAACGTCAACAAAACTATAAACGCCAAAGTGGTTTTTTCTGTCTGACGGGATCTCCCTCTAGTTAGTTATATTCAGTTTATTTTTTGATTCGAAGACGGTTTACTTTAACCTTTTTCTTCTATTGCTCTCATAATCCTCAAAAATCATTTCACCCAGCCCTTTTAAACCGGTAAAAAACGCCTTGCCCTTATTGGCTTCCGTAAAATGACGGATGAACTGCATCAAATAAGGGTCTTGGGCAATCATGAAGGTGGTTATGGGTACGTGCAATTTTCGGGCTTGCCGGGCCATATTGTAGCATTTTTCCACAATAAAGTCGTCAAGACCCACACTGTTTTTGTAATAGGTACCATCCGGCATACGCAAACAACTGGGTTTCCCATCGGTGATCATGAATATTTGCTTATTGGTATTTCGTTTTCTCCGGAGCATATCCATGGCCAATTGCAGACCGGCTACCGTATTGGTATGGTATGGCCCTACCTTTAAGTAAGGAAGGTCCTTTATCGGGATGGGCCACGCATCGTTTCCGAACACTAAAATATCAAGGGTGTCTTTTGGGTATCGCGTGGTAATCAGTTCCGCAAGGGCCATCGCCACTTTTTTGGCAGGGGTAATACGGTCTTCCCCGTAAAGGATCATACTGTGGCTGATATCGATCATCAACACCGTGCTCATTTGTGCCTTATACTGGGTATCTTCCACCACAAGGTCTTCCTCGCTCAGCGAAAAACTTCCAATACCATGGTTTACTTGTGCGTTTTTAAGGCTTTCGGTCATCGAAATGTGTTCCAGACCGTCACCATATCGGTATTCCCTAAAATCGCCCGTATGCTCGTCCCCTTGTCCTGATTTACCGGTTTTATGGTTGCCCGCGCCACTGCGTTTTAGTTTCCCAAAAATCTGGTCCAAGGCACGCTGGCGAATAATGCGTTCCATTTTAGCCGTAATGGAGATATTACCCTTGCCGCTGCCCTCATCACCTTCTTCGCCTTCTTCGCCCATTTTACCACCACCATCCTCAAATTCCTCGCGGATGTAACCCTTTGCCTTTAAATCCTCAATAAAGTCTTCAATGGTATAATTCTCATCGGTAAGCTCGTATTCTTTGTCCAGTTCGCGCAACCAGTCGATAGCCTCATCAAAATCACCGGAGGTATGGGTGATCAATTCCTGAAAAATTTCAAAAAGTTTGTCAAATGGGGACTGTTCGGGCGCCTCATATGGAGAAAAACGAAAGCCTTTTCTTGTATTCATAGCCATCTTATAAAATTAACACATTTCCTTTGGAAAGGCCTTATTTTTAGGAAAAGTTAACGCTTCTACCCTTTTTTGAAGCTATTATCGTAGTCTTGTTTGCCCGTAAGGCACGGCTAGAACAAGAGTCCAATTCGCGTATTTTTGAGACACCAATGAAATCCCAAATGATGGATAAAAAGAGTTATGGTTTTTTAAGTACACCTCCCCTTTGGACCAAAGAGCAGTTCGGCATTCGGCAATTTGAATTCCCAACAATAGCCACCGACACCTTTCGTCAAAAACCGATACCGACCAACAGGCGTTTGGGCCACCAAATGGAATATGTGTTTCAACAGTTGTTGGAACATGATCCATCATACGCCGTTATACTAAACAACCTCCCCATTAAAAATGAAAAAAGAACACTTGGTGAAATCGATTTTATCCTTCGCGACTTAAAAACGGAAAAACTGCTGCATGTGGAGCTTACGTATAAATTTTATATTATCGACCCCGATATTTCGGAACCGATACACCGCCTCATGGGGCCTAATAGAAGGGATATGTTCTTTACCAAGATGGAAAAAATAAAAAACGAACAGTTTCCCATATTGCACAGCGAAGAAGGTGTCGCGGCGCTCCGGGCACGTGATATCGATGTGAAAAGTATCATACATCAGGCGTGTTTTAAAGCACAACTCTTTTACCCCTACAACGCTCCAAAAACATCCATTAGACCTTTGAACAAAGCCTGTATTGTTGGGTATTGGCTCCATTTTGATACAATTAACGGTATTCCGTTCAAACAATGTCTGTTCTATATCCCCTTTAAAACAGAATGGCCCATAGTGCCCCATATGGCAGTACCTTGGATTTCCCATTTTGAATTGTTAATGGAACTGCAATTACGAATGCTCAAAGAAAACGCGCCCCTCATTTGGATCAAAAAAGAAGACGATACTATTGAAAAGTGTTTTGTGGTATGGTGGTAGTTGTTAAGTGACAAGTTCAAACTCAAAGTCAAATTCAAGTTCAAATTCAAGTTCAAATCCACAATTACTTATTACTTAACGTGAGTTCGATATAACTATATGTTCAAATACAGTTGTTAGGTATCCACGAAGTTATTTTTCAGGGAGGGTTTTTTATCCTTGAAGCTGTATGCTATTAAAGCAGCAAAAATATTGT
>CANMSB010000008.1 GCA_947500445.1 uncultured Flavobacteriaceae bacterium
CAAACTCGACGTCATGTTCACGGCCTTTATCTATATCGCCCTGATTTTCGATGCAATTAGTGTTAACACGCCCTAGTAAAAAGTGGTGAGTGAAAATTTGTTCGCTCGCGTTTGCACTTGAATTTGATACTTGAGTTTGAACTTTCCTTCAGCGCAGCGGTCCTTTTTCAAATAAGTATAAAGTAGTTAGTACAAAGTATTGAGTAGGTAGCATTGTGAAGAAAGGGAATAGTGAGCGGGTGATTTTGAACTTGAGCTTGAACTTGTCTTTCGTCTTTGTTCCTTTTTCAATTAGCAATTATCAGTTCGCATTGGCGATTGGTAGTTTGCAGTAATTAGTGCAGTGAGTAAAAAGTGGCTAGTAGGTATTCCTAGTAATTTTGAATTTGAATTTGAATTTGATTTTTGTGTTTGAATTTGAGTTTGACACTTGAGCTTGTCTTTTGTCCTTTACAATATGGTCTCGATCGGATCGTTTTATCGATAATAAACCAGCATTCCACTAAAGGAATAGGCCTCTTGCATGACCTGATCAAACTGCTTGGTCGCTATAAATAGGGTAGCACTCAAATCTTCTTCATTGTCATACAGTATGCGTTGCCAACCGTCTTCGGGTGCTTCTTCCATATCCGATGTGGTTTGCACGTTCAAAACCAATTTTACCACTTTGTCTTCTAAGTACCACTCATAGGAGGCCCTGTCATTTTTTTTCTCAATATCAATATATGGGGTGGGCGTACCGTAGTCCTTTTTTAAGTTGTTTACCAGTTTATCGATATCCGATGCGGTCAGGTCTTCTTGTTGTGCCCCTACGAGATAGGTGTTTTCATCTGCAAGATCCGTACATAAAAGAATTTTCCGAAACACCAGATCCCCATACGCGGCCACTTTGGTGTCCGAAGAAAAGGACGATTGGCTGTACCGCACATATTCGAAAGGTTCGTCTTGGTCGTCCAGTTCCACCATTTCCTCTTCGGCCCGCATAGAGATGTCCGCTTTGTGCCTGAAATAGGCCTCGTCATTAAAAAAGTTTGGGATATCCAAATCAAAATTAAATCCTTTCAGTTGCAAAGGGGCTTCCCCGAAATGGACGTCTTTGTTCTGTTGACCGCAGGACACGAGTACCACGCCCAAGAACAGTACCAGCCGCTTTTTGAAAACGGTATTTTGAATACGTTTTATAATCATAGGATAAGGATATTTAGTTTTGGAGTGCTTTGCCTTGGGCATCATAGGTGTTTTTTCTGAAAACGTACCGGGTTTCCTCATTTTCCCCTTTGATGTCTATTAAGTCGCCGGCACTTTCGGGGATTTTGGTTACGATAGTCCCTTGTTTGTCTATAAAGGCCCAAACCCCGTCTTCGACTGCTACCAAAGCCCTGTCGCCAATAAAGCTGAACGCATCCTCATACTGGCCCGGTATGGCCGATGTTCCGTCGAGTTGAAGGAATTTGAACATGAAATCGGTACCATCTTCAACCAGTATATAATTGCCCTCGTCAACATATATTTCTCGATACTTTTCTTCCGTTAACGGTTGCCCATCGGCTGTCATCAATCCTTTGTAACGACCAGAGGTATAGGTGAGGAGGGAATTGTTTTCGGTAAAACCCAATGCATACTCCTGAGGTGTTATTTTGTAGTTTCCGTCACCATCGATCAAACCCATCTTTCTGTCCTTGGTTTCCACCAGTGCCATGTTTTCATTGTCCGCCACGGTAACGTCCCTCAAATTCTCGATCAATGGTTCGGCTTTGGCATTCAAGATGGAGCGGCGCGCACGCCCCCGCAACGATTTCATCACGGCAAAGGAATTTCCTATAGGTTCTATATTATCGAATTGAAACGGGAGTACGACTTCGGTATTGTTTTTTAAAACACCCCAATAGTCCAGACTATCCTTAAAAATAGAGCGCTCCTCATCCATCTTTTTCACAAAGGATTTGTGCTGGATTTCGATCAACTCCTTTTTGTCCACATTTAAAAAATAGCTGTTCCTGGGGTAGCTATTAAAATAATTACTTCCATCTACCTGTAATAGCTCATTTTTAAATCGGGCGGCTATGAGAACATTACCTTTGGTATCCGCCAAGCCATATTTTTGGGTGATGGAATCCATATATGGGATAAAGGTGTTCGCTTCCAATGGCGAATTATGGGCAATGTTCCTTTTGGAAATGCTATCGTATTCTTTGGCGATGTATACATAGAGTGTTGCGACGGTTGCGGGAAACCCGAGGCTAATGGACTGTTTCTCCGGAGCAAGGACCTGGTGATGGTCTTCAATGAGTTGCTTGATGCCCGAAATCATTTCTTCTACTGGGGCGTCTTCAAAAGTTTTGACATCCGCTTTCATTTGATTTAGCATAACGTGATCTTCAAAAACGGTTTCCGGTATTTGTTGTAACAACGCTATCGTCTCAGGGGCACTTTTTAGGTCTGTGGCCTGTTTCATGAGGTCTAGGGTACGTGTAAGTCGATCCAATACCTCATGTCGGACGACGGTCAACGGAAAAGAGGAGGAAGCGGTATGGTCCATCAATCGGTTATCGGCCGTTACGGCTTGGTATCCCAATACTTTTTGATACTGCAACTGTGGCATTGAAAATTCTACCTCGTTTCCCTTAAAAAGATCGATTTCGGTTATTTTATCCATACTGGCGACATCAGCATCGGACGATAGTTCCAAACGTTCGATCTCGGTCGGAAACAAATACTTTAGCGTCACCATTGCACTATCTACGTTTTGCAGTCCTATCGCCTTAAGGGGTACTGTTTTGCCTTCAAAAAAAATCGTGTCAAAATCAGCGGTAATGATACCACCGTCTACCGCGTCCGGATAGTCCACGTGCAGTTCCGAGTTGGGATGTATGAAGTCTTGCCCCATGCTCAAATCTTCGATATCCTCGGCAAAGGCCAACGCAATGGAGTCCTTTATATTACGGACTTCGAGCGGTGCTGCAATATCAAAATCGGTCTCGTCGTTCCCGTTTCCGCCGGCCGAGAAACCAAATGAAAAATACAGTTGTGTGTTTTCGGCATCCCCTAACACGGTATCCAAATAAGCGATATCGGATTCGAGAGCGGTATGAAGCGCTTCAATGGACTTGGAAGTATTGTTCTGCAAGTATTCAGAAAGCGTTGCGCTCTCCTCGAACGAATCCGAAGGCTGGCACGAATGGCCCAAAAGCAATAAAAAGACACATGAAATTAGAATGGGAATTTTGCTCATAGGGTATACTTTTT
Organism: uncultured Flavobacteriaceae bacterium; assembly: GCA_947500445.1. Lineage (GTDB taxonomy): Bacteria > Bacteroidota > Bacteroidia > Flavobacteriales > Flavobacteriaceae > Pelagihabitans. The sequence continues at coordinate 3,247 of CANMSB010000008.1, forward strand.
TGTCGATCGCTGTTGGTTTTTTCTTTAATCTCTTAATTGTCGGTGTCCAGGTCTAGGTTTCATGAAAATCTCAAAAGAGACTTGAGAAGACACCATTGTACTTTTCATAAACGGGGGTTTCATCGGATATTGTATGTGTGGTAAAGAGAATGTTTTGAAGTTTTGCCCGGGTTTTCCGTGCTCATCTGGTTGAAATGATTACGATAAAATATCAGTTCCGTTCCTCGATATACATTTGCCGCACTTTTTTAAAAAGGTCCGAAGAATAGACAAAACCGGTTACCGCTTCGTTGTCGGTCTTGAAAATTTCATGTTTGGTGCCTTCCCATTCTTTTAGTCCGTTTTTGAGAAAGAGAATTTTTTCCCCTATCTGCATTACCGAATTCATATCATGGGTGTTGATGATGGTCACGATGTGGTATTCTTCGGTGATCTCTTTGATCAAGTTGTCGATAAGGATTGCCGTTTTGGGATCAAGACCCGAGTTGGGTTCGTCGCAAAAGAGGTATTTTGGGTTCATTACGATTGCCCTTGCAATGGCAACCCGCTTTTGCATACCTCCTGAAATTTCGGAGGGAAATTTATGATGGGCATCGATCAAGTTGACCCTTTTCAATACCGTATCTACCCGATCTTGCATTTCAGATTTGGATTGCTTGGTAAACATTTCCAAAGGGAACTGAACGTTCCCGGCCACGGTAAGGCTATCGAACAATGCACTTCCCTGAAAAACCATGCCCATTTCCTGTCGAAGATCACGTTGTTCGTCCCCACTGAGGTTGGCGTACACTTTATCATCATAAACAATATCGCCCACCTCTGGCGAAAAAAGGCCCAACAGACATTTAAGGAATACTGTTTTACCGGAACCGCTCTGCCCGATTACCAAATTGGTCTTTCCCTTTTCGAAAGTGGTGGTAATTCCCTTTAAAATATGGGCTTCCCCAAACGATTTATGAATGTCCTTTACTTCGATCATTAGCCTAATAAAAGTTGTGTTAGTATATAATTGAGAATAATGATCACCACACTCGTCCAAACAAAGGCCGTGGTACTGGCTTTACCCACCTCTAGCGCCCCCCCTTTCATATAAAAACCGTGAAAAGCGGGTACGGTGGCAATTACAATGGCAAAGAGCAAGGTTTTTATAAAGGCATAGGCGATGTGAAAAGGGATGAAATCAAGTGTTAGACCTGTTACGAAATCGGCATTGGTTAAAAAACCACCGAATACCCCGGCAAGCCAACCCCCGAAAATACCGACGTACATGGCTATAGCGATTGCAAAAGGGTAAAACAACATTGCAATGATCTTTGGGAAAACCAAATAATTCAAGGCATTTACCCCCATTACCTCCAAGGCATCGATCTGTTCGGTTACCCGCATGGTACCAATGCTGGAGGTGATGTAAGATCCTACCTTGCCCGCCATGATAATTGAAACAAAAGTGGGGGCGAATTCTAAAATAACGGATTGCCGGGTGGCAAAGGCAATGAGATTTTTTGGTATCAGCGGATTGTTAAGGTTCAGGGCGGTCTGTATGGTCACTACCGCACCGATAAAAAAGGATATAAAAATGATGATGCCCAAAGAACTGTATACGAGCTCATCGATTTCCTTAAGGATCAGCGTCTTCATTATACGCCATTTTGTCGGCTTTTTAAAGACTTCACGCAGCATTAAAAAGTAACTGCCGATTTGAGCAAGATAGTTCATGAAACAAAAATTGACTTCTTCGGGTAAAAATAACAATAAAGGCTATCATTTAACCTTGATTTAAAATATTAAGATTGAATTTACTTACTTTTATACCCTTAATAGATACTGGAATGTTAAAGAATGCCCCTTGGATTACCCTACTGTTTTTTTTCTTGTTTTTCACTACACATAACACCTTTTCGCAACGAAAATCCAAAAACGGTTCCAAGGCTACTACGGCTTCAGAAATGAAGGTGCGGCCCAAACTGGTCGTCGGTATCGTAGTAGATCAAATGCGCTATGATTACCTGACCCGGTTTTGGGACCATTATGGTGATGGGGGTTTCAAACGGTTGGTAAACAATGGGTTCAATTGTAAAAACAATCACTTTAATTATGCGCCCACCAGTACCGGTCCCGGACATGCTTCCATATATACCGGTACCACCCCGGCTACCCACGGTATTATTGGCAACAATTGGTACGAAAAGGGAAGTGCTACCGAGGTGTATTGTGCCTCCGATAACGAATATACCGCTGTAGGTACCGATTCCGATACCGGTCGCATGTCGCCCAAGCGAATGTTGGTCAGTACCATTACCGATGAACTTCGGCTGCATACCCAAATGCGGGGCAAAACCATTGCCATTGCCTTAAAAGATCGGGGGGCCGTACTTCCCGGAGGGTTTACGGCCAATGCCGCATACTGGTTTCACGGTATGGAGGAAGGCCATTGGATCAGCAGTACATATTACATGAACGAATTGCCCAAATGGGTAACCGACTTTAATGCTTCCAACGCGGCGGAACAATATAAAAAGCCGTGGACCGCGCTCAAAGCCTTGAACAGTTACATGGAGAGTGGTTTGGACAACAATCCGTTCGAGTCCCTTTTCGAAGGGGAACAAAGTCCTACGTTTCCTCATGACCTGCCCACATTGTGGGGGGCGAACAATCAGTTCGATATCATTAGGTCGACCCCTTATGGGAACAGCCTTACGGCCGACTTTGCTCTGGCGGCCCTATCCGGTGAAAATTTGGGACAGGACGCCATTACCGATTTTTTGGCAGTGAGTTTTTCCAGTACCGATTATGTAGGACATCATTACGGGGTAAATTCAAAGGAAATACAGGATACCTATTTGCGTTTGGATCAGGATCTGGAACGACTGTTCAAAGGGCTTGACAAAAAAGTAGGTGACGGGAACTATACCGTTTTTTTAACGGCCGATCACGGTGCCATTGACGTGCCCGCTTATCTAAAATCAAGAAAACTGCCTGCGGGCTATATGGAATGGGACGCGCTAAAAGAACGCTTCGGCACCTTTTTACAATATACGTACGGTACCAAGGACATCGTTAAGAATTTTTCGAACAATCAGTTTTTTTTAGACCACAAGATCGTGAACAATCTCGATTTGGATCTGGGCAAGGTGCAGGAACGTATGGCCGCCGAATTGCTTACCTACGAAGGCATCGACCGGGTGTATACGGGAGTACAAATGCGTAATAATAATTATGTGAAGGGCATTCCGTATATTTTGCAGAACGGTTACCATCAAAAACGCTCGGGAGATGTATTGGTGGTATTGCGCCCCGGTATGGTCACCTATGGCGTTACCGGGTCTACCCATGGTTCTCCACAGGTATACGACACCCATGTTCCGTTGTTGTTCTATGGAATGGGAATCCGTAGCGGTAGCACGGTTAACCGGACCGAAATACCCGACATCGCCCCTACAATGGCCACACTCCTGGGTATTTCCTTTCCCAATGGAACAACAGGAAACCCTATTTCGGAGGTTCTGGAATAAGCGCTAACAAATGGATAAACGTCCCGTAGGTATTTTTGATTCTGGAGTAGGAGGTACTTCCATTTGGAGGGAAATCATCACCCTTCTCCCAAATGAGCATACCGTTTATCTTGCCGATAGTGCCAATGCCCCGTACGGTGCCAAAGCTGAAGCGGAAATAAAGCGATTGAGCATTAAAAACACCGAACTGTTGTTAAAAATGGATTGCAAGGCGGTGGTGGTCGCCTGCAATACGGCAACAACCAATGCGATTGCCCATCTTCGTACTTCGTATAACATACCCTTTATCGGCATTGAGCCCGCAATAAAGCCCGCGGCCTTAAAATCCAAGTCAAAAGTGGTAGGGGTATTGGCCACCAAAGGTACCTTGAGCAGTGCCCTTTTTCATAGCACTTCCGAACTACATGCCGCCGATATTACCATTATCGAACAGGAAGGTGCCGGTTTGGTACCCTTGATCGAGGCATACGAAGCGGAATCAGCCAAAACGGAATCCCTTTTAAAGGAATATTTGGCCCCAATGCTCGTGGCGGGTATCGATCATTTGGTGCTGGGGTGTACCCATTATCCTTATTTGATTCCCTTGTTGCGGAAATTGTTACCGGCCCATGTGAAAATTATCGATTCCGGGGAAGCGGTGGCTCGTCAAACAAAGGCAGTGTTGACGGAAAGCGCATTGTTGAACAAAGACCAAAAAAAGGGAAATGGTGTATTTTATACCAACGCGGATGCCACTATTTTAAACCGTTTTGTGTCGGGAACGGCAACGGAGGTAACGGTATCCGAACTCGATTTTTAAGTGTTTTTTTTGACCGGCAATTTTCTACGGTAAGATAAAAAAGTGAAGGCAAAGGCGTGGCGCTCGTCTTTAGGATGCAATGTTTCGGACGTCAGTTCCCAGTTTTGCTCCGCTAACTCGGGGAAAAAGGTGTCCGCATCCTTAAAAACGGTATGTACGCGTGTCAGTTCGATACCATCGGCCAAAGGCTCCGCTTGTTTGTATATCTCACCACCCCCGATAATATATACCACCTCCTCCTCGGCCACTTTTGCGATGGCCGCTTCCAAAGAATGGGTTACCTCACAACTTTCGTGTTCGATGGTGTAGTCCGTATTTCGGGAAATAACAATATGTCGGCGTTTGGGCAGGGGCTTGGGAAAACTCTGGAACGTTTTGCGGCCCATGATTATGGTATGCCCCATCGTTTTTGTTTTAAAATGTTTAAAATCGTCGGGCAAATGCCAAAGCAGCTCATTGTCTTTCCCGAGTGCGTTATTCTCGGCCGCCGCCGCTATCAGTATTAATTTTGCCATATGCTATTTTCACAGGATGATAATGGTACGAACAAAAAGTGTCTTTTAAAACAATTTCTGCTACAAAGCGTCTTGGGCGTTATCGTTGCTATTGGCCCGCTCTTTTTTGTTGATGTTGGATAATGGAAAATCGGTCTCGATTTCCTTTTGTATTTCGGCGATGCGCTTTTTTTGTTTGGCAACCAGCCTTTCCCGTTGCCGTCGCTCCCAGTCGGTTCCCATAAACTTGTGGGTGACCAGTACGTTAAAAGCATGGATAACGAACAAAAACGCCCAAAAGGTTATCGCCCATATGAACCAATCATAGTCCGCACCGTACTTTAGAATTTTGTTGATGAGAACCAGAAAAACACTCCCGATAAGAAAAATGACAAAGTGGGAATACAGTCTTTTTTTTTGCTTGATCCGCTTTTGGGCATGTTCAAGAACATCATGTTGCTCAAGGTCAAGGCTCGGGATATTTTTGTTTTTGGAGAACATCGGTTTCCAGTATCTTTAGGAACAAATATACGGCAAACGCCTTTTTAATTGCATTATGGACGATTATCAAAAACACTTTCCGGTTTTATCGCAAGGGATTTATGCCAATACCGCGGCGTCGGGTTTAATGTACACGGATTTGGTAGCATGGCGGCACCGACATGATCAGCAGTTTTTGGAAGGTGGCAGTAACATGAAAATAAACGCAATGGTGCGGGATATTCCAAAAGTCAGGGAAACGGTCGGGCGTTTCTTTCACTGTAAAACGGATAACATCGCGCTGGTACCCAATTTCTCCATTGGACTCAATCTTCTATTGGAAGGGCTTGATCTAAAAAATAAGGTGCTATTGCTTGAAGACGATTACCCATCGGTAAATTGGCCATTTGAAGATAGGGGTTTCAATTGTTTTTACGTTGACACCAATGACCGTTTTGAAGACCGGATACGGAAGCTGATACTCGAGGAAGGGATTACCGTTTTCGCCTTTAGTGTGGTACAGTGGGTGGACGGGCTTGCCATGGACATCGAATTTTTAAGGGAGTTAAAAAAGGAACATCCGGGACTGTTGCTGATAGCCGATGGCACCCAGTTTTGTGGTACGGTGGATTTTAACTTTGAGGAAGGACCTTTTGATGTATTAGGGGCCAGTGCCTACAAATGGCTTTTGGCCGGATATGGAAACGGATTCGTTTTGCTCAAGGACGGTGTTGAAGAAGTACTACGGTCCCCGTCCACTGGGTTCAATGCCGCTGCCGGAGATCTGGAGGGCAAGGACGGCATCGGTTTGGCGAAAAGATTGGAGCCCGGACATTTGGATACCCTTAATTTTGGAAGTCTTCGGGTATCGTTGGAGTTTTTAATGGGAATCGGGATGGGGAAAATAGAAAGGCGTTTAAAGGAACTATCACAAAAGGCGAAAAAAGCGTTCTCCGAATTAAAATTACTGTCCGATAATGTCGTTTCAAAAACCGAGCACAGTACTATTTTTAATCTTAAAGCCGATGAAAATACGTTTAAAAAATTGCAGGATAGCGGGGTAATCTGTTCGCAACGCGGAGGGGGTGTTCGGGTGAGTTTTCACTTTTATAACACGGAAAAAGACATTGATGCCATTGTAAAAATCTTAAAAACAAGGGAATAGGGTTTGAACACTTCTAAAATTCAACGGGGTTTTTTTGTTGAAGCTATTTAAAAGTAAGGAAAATATTACCAAATTGATAAAACTGACCTAAGTCATTGGATGCTAGGTTATTTATGCCCTAATTTTGTCAAAAATTTTAAAATTTGAAATCATGGCAGTAGCTAAACAATATTTGAAGACCAAACCAGTATGCAAAGTAACCTTCACCGTACCTGCGGAAGAAGCTAAAAAAGTAGCCGTTGTAGGCGATTTTAACAATTGGAACCCAAAAGGGAGCACCTTGAAAAAACTTAAAAACGGTAATTTCAAAGGTACCTTTGAACTTCCAAAAGAGGGAAGTTACGAGTTCAAATACATCATCGACGGTGATTATGTGAACGAAGCCGAAGCGGACCGTTACCAGTGGAACGATTACGCCGGATCAGAAAATGCCGTTATAGAACTATAAGGGCATTTCAACAAAAAACTACGGCCGGGTGTTCCTAACGGAGCATCCGGTTTTTTTGTGGTCATGGTTGAGGTAGTCCCGAACGAAAATATCCTGTTTATAATTAGCCTATAACTTCTTATGCTTCAATGGTTACCCCTTTCCAAAAGGCGACACGGCCTTTGATGCCTTTGGCCAATTCGCTTACTTCCGGATAGTACCATGCAGCGTCTTCGTTTGTTTTGCCCGCGACTTCCAAGGTGTAGTATGAGGCAACGCCTTTCCAAGGGCAGGTGGTATGGGTATTACTTTCCGAAAAAAACTCTTTTTTAATGCTTTCCGCTGGAAAATAGTGATTGTTCTCTACGACTACGGTATCGTCGCTCTCCGCAATGACCGTGTTATTCCATATCGCTTTCATAAAATGGTAAAAGTTATAAGTGTTATTCAGTAAGACCTGCCTTTTGAGGCTATCGTTTTTCAAAAAGATAATTTTTAAATTGTCCGTCGGCATCGGTAAACTGTTCCGTTATCCGAAATCCCGATTTTTCAGAAAGCCATGTAACGGTCTCGTCATCGTATTTCTGGGATATTTCGGTATGGATGGTTTCCCATTTCTTAAAGTTAACGGTGAGTCCAAGTTTTTTAATGTTTACGGTTTGTGGGCTGTTGGCTACCAAATAACTTTTAGCAGTACCGGACTCGGGATCATACACCTCCCAATGCAGGAAAGCATCCAGATTAAAATCTGCCTGTAGCTCCGTATTGATCCGTTTCAAAACGTTTTTATTAAAGGCCGCCGTAATTCCGGTGGGGTCGTTATAGGCATCCAAAATGGTTTGCGGATGTTTCTTTTGGTCGAGTCCGATAAAGAAAAGGTCGCCAGGGGCCATTAACCCTTGTACCTGTTTTAAAAAGCTGATCGCTTGTGGATGCAACAGATTACCAATATTCGACCCTAAAAAGAGAATAACCTTTCGGGTACCGTCCTTGGCGTTGATTTTTTTTAAGGCGTCAAAATAGGTGCCTTGTTGGGTGGCCACAGCAAGCTCTGGAAGTTCTCGTTTTAAGGAGTTTTCCAGACCGTCGAGCACATTTTGGCTGATGTCAATGGGTTCGTAGGTAAATTTGATGCCGCTATCGACCAATTGTCTGAGCAGGATTTTGGTTTTCTTACCGTCACCGGCACCCAATTCTATCAAGTTAAAAGGTTCACCTCCGCTGCTAAAGTTGTTGCAGATTTCCTGTTTGTACGTGTCAAAAATTTCAAACTCGCTATCGGTCAAATAATATTCGGGCATGTCCATGATCTGCTGAAAAAGCGCGTCGCCCTCGGCGTCATAAAAATATTTGCTGGACAAGTGTTTGGGATATGCCATAAGGCCCTGATAGACTTCCTCCTCAAAAGGGGTATCAAAAGATGTTGTAAGCTGTGGTTGCATAAAAGTTATGTCGTAAAGGATATTAAAAGTATACGTATGAAGGTAAAAATTACTGTTCGACCAAACGAAAACCGGTAAACTGCCATCGCAGGTCGGTCTGAAAAAAGTTCCTATAGGTCGGTCGTGTATGTTCGATGGGCGTTGCCACGGAGCCGCCCCGCAATACTTTTTGGTTGACCATAAACTTTCCATTGTATTCCCCAAGGGCACCGGCCGCCTTTTGGTAACCAGGGTAGGGTAAATAGGCACTTTCGGTCCATTCCCATCGACTTCCCCAATTAAAATGTGCCTGTGCCGATTCCCATTCGAACTCGGTAGGCAATCGGCTGCCTTTCCATTGGGCAAAGGCGAAGGCCTCAAAATAGGAGATGTGGGTCACCGAGGCTTCCAACGGTACTTTTTGTAATCCTAAAAGGGTATAATGATGCCATTCCCCATTGATGTTGTGCCAGTATAAAGGGGCGGTTATCCCGTTTTTTTGCACCCAGTCCCATCCCTCGGCATGCCAAAGGTCGAAACGGGTGTACCCACCGTCCAGAACAAACGCCATAAATTCGCCGTTCGTTACCAGTTTGTTCGCTATGTTAAAGGCATTCAAGTATACCTTGTGCCTTCCCAATTCGTTGTCGTAACAAAAGGCATCCGAGGCATGTCCGATCTCATAAACGCCTTCGTCCATATGGATCCATTCCGCTTCTTGCGTTTCAGGAACATGTTCGCGGAAAGCATCGGAATATACCGGTAACAAGGGGTTGTTGCCCAAAATATACTTAATGTCGGTCAGTAATAGTTCTTGATGTTGTTTTTCGTGGTGGATACCGATTTCCAATAGCTCCCAAACCGCTTTTGGTTGTTCCCGTTCGAACAGGGCGGTCATGGCCTTGGTTACATGGGATCGGTATTCGTATACTTTTTTTACCGAGGGCCGCGATAGGTTTCCGCGATCTGCGCGAACTACCCGTTTTCCCACGGACTCATAGTAGCTATTGAACACAAAGGAAAAATCATCATTGAAAATACGATACTCGTTGGCATGGGGCTTTAAAATAAATTCCTCAAAAAACCAGGTGGTATGCCCCAAATGCCATTTAGGGGGCGAAACATCTACGATGGGTTGTACCACGTAGTCTTCTATTTCCAACGGCTCGCAAATGTTTTCGGTATGGGCCCGTGTTTCCAAAAAGAAGGTCACGAGCGAATCGGTAAGTATCATAAATTGTGTTGTAAACCCTAAAGATACGAAGAACCTTACGGTTGATATGGCTCCAAAAAGGTCAAAAAATGGTTAAAACGAACCTCAAATACCTTCATTTTTATGGTTGCCATGTACACGGATGTGTTTGCCGGAACAAATAACATTCTGTGGTCGTTACAATTTAGGTCAAAGGTGACTTCTTTTTGGATATGCCAATAGGATAAAATGCTATGGCCAACTCAAATGGCAACCACGCCTTTAATGTGCGGATGCGGGTTGTAATCCACCAAAGTAAAGTCTTCAAAGCTAAAGTCAAGAATATTGGTCTTTTCCGGATTTAGGATCATTTTGGGCAACGGCCGAGGTTCGCGACCCAATTGAAGTTGTACTTGGTCCATGTGGTTGTTGTAGATGTGTGCGTCACCGAAGGTGTGTACAAAATCACCGGCGGCGTATCCACACACTTGGGCCATCATCATGGTGAACAGTGCATAGGAGGCAATGTTAAAAGGGACGCCCAAAAAGATATCGGCACTTCGCTGGTATAGCTGGCAGGATAATTTTCCATCGGCGACATAAAACTGAAAAAAGGCATGGCACGGCGGTAATGCCGCTTTGCCGTTCGCCACGTTCTCGGAAAAGGATTTGGAAGTATCCGGTAACACGCTGGGGTTCCAGGCAGAAACCAACATGCGTCGGCTATTGGGATTGTTTTTTAAAGTGTGGACCACCTCCTTGATCTGATCGATCTCGTCGTTGTTCCAGTTGCGCCATTGCTTCCCGTAAACAGGACCTAAGTCGCCATTTTCATCGGCCCATTCGTTCCAAATACGGACACCATTTTCTTGCAGGTAACCGACATTGGTATCGCCTTTCAAGAACCACAACAGTTCGTAAATAATGGATTTAAGGTGTAATTTTTTAGTGGTCACCATGGGGAAGCCTTCGCTGAGGTCGAACCGCATTTGGTATCCGAACACACTTTTGGTTCCAGTACCTGTACGGTCCCCTTTCTGATAGCCGTTTTCAAGTACGTGGTGCAGTAAGTCGTGGTATTGTTTCATGGGATTATTGGCGCTTGTGCGTATCGCAGTTTGCAGAGATAAATATAGCGCATCGTTACAAGTTGGGCCGTTATAAAAAAAGGGAGTTATAAATAATTATCAACCAAAGGGCGCCCTAATTTTGGGAGCGCATAAAAGAGAACGCTATCGTTCACGTTTCCGCTATTCCCCCTATGGCTACAATACGATTAGCATTCAGTTTTATCTCGAGGCCATGCTCGGTATCGATGGTGTAGTGTATTGGGATTTTGATGGTGTCGTGGTCTAAGATCCGGAGATACAAAACATCTTGTAGCGTAACAAAATGTTTGTCCATTGTGGTAATGCCCAGTGGTGGGGTACCTGATTTGGTTTCGTTTTCATAGTAGTGCGCGTAGAGGCCCAAATACCTTTCAAACGTCTGTGCTTTTATTGCCTCCATTACAGTGTCGATGCCATCGATAAAAGCGGAATATGTTTTCTGAAAAGAATCCAATTGATCGGTCGTGGGCGGTATTTCGATTTCCTCGCCGTCTTCATCGTATTCCGTTCCTAAAAACAACTTAATTTCCTTTTCAGGGAAATAGGGGGAAACAAATTTGACTCCAGGCGAAAAACCGGCCCAGTCTTCTACTATTTCTCCCCAAAATGAATGTTGGATCATTGGTGGTTTTATTTTGGTACTGTTAGGGTGGTACATCCGACACACCTTTTTGTCAAAGTCATGTTTCGTTTTTTCTGGGAACGTTCGGTCTTTGTCTCCTGGGTTTTAATCGGTTTTACCTTTGTTGTCCGAATTACTTTCGTCAATGACTACGAATCAAATACCTTGTGAGCGTTCTGTTTTTTAACTTTTTGATAAGCGCATAAACAGCAATGGAAATCAGAAAAGATATCCCATTACAATTTTTGTGGTCCCAAATTGGGCCATACCCAATGCGAGGCCCGCAATTCCCACTCGTGACCCTTGCGGTTCATATTCATATCCTTGTTCAATATTGATGGCTAGGTAAAGCGTCCATAAAAAAAGCCCCGTTAGGATCAAAATTGCGAAAAACTGCGGTTTTCCATGACGGTAAATTGAAGGTGTTTGTTCGGAGTATGTAAAAGTCGGGAAATGTGTTTTAAGCGAATCGAACACTTCGTCTTTTACTTTTTCGTTTTCCGTTTTGATCTCCTCCGACGAATCTTGTCCATAATTGATTCGGATGTATGTTTTTTCTTCGGGATTCTCGATGCTTCTTATATAGGAATAAGGAATACTAAAAATATCTTCCGGGAAAATACCTTTTTTAGCGTTGGATAACAGGTGGTTTTTATCATGTCCTTTTATCAGGCCATAAATTAATCGGTGTTCCGATAAAGCGATTAATCGGCCAGTATCCGAGCTGGGCAACCAATACGTTCTCATAGGATTCAACATATCAAATATCGATTTCTTTATACTGAAAATAAGTTTTTGTCATTAGGGTAATGGTAGCGTTACCTTTTACTTGGGAGTTTAGACCGTTTCACGCCACGTATTGATTTTTGGGACTATAATTTAATCTTGAAGTTCTAATTTCAACACATCGTTTAAAGGCACTCCCAACTCACTGCCGGCAATTAAAAAGATAGCATCGTTGTATACATTGACACGGTGAGCAAAACGAGAAGAATTCTGTTCTGGTAGTAACGAGGCCTCAAACCACGAAACTCCATCCAAACTATACCAAACATCGAATGGATCTCTTTCCCTACCGAAAATCCACATTCTCCCTTGAAATACTGCCGCAGCGGAAACATTCCTTTTAGAAAAAGCGGCATTTTCGGTAATTGTTTCCCATTGAATTCCATTCGAGCTGGCATACACCGTATTGTTTATTCCATCATTACTGTTTCCGGCGATAACCCATATTTTATCCTTAAAAACCACGGCTTCGTTTACAATCGTAGCATTCAGTTCCGGTGTATCTGTGGCAAGTATCCAGTCCACTCCATTTTCGCTATACCATACGTCGTTGATTCGAGATGGTAGTGGAACCCTATTCGAATCAAAACCGTTGATAATCCACATTTTATCATCAAAAACAACAGTTGAATGTAAAAACCTGGGGTCAAAGGCGGCATTTGCTGTTTCTAAATTCCAGTTGATACCATCCGAACTCGACCAGACATCATTAAGTGCCAGTCCGTTGCTGTCGGTTATGATTTGCCCACCGATGACCCACATTTTATTGTCAAAAACTAGCGAAGTATGGAATTCTCTTCCTGGAAACCCCGCATTTTCGGTAGCCAAATTCCATATAATGCCATCAGTGCTAGACCAAACATCATTTTTGTAGTCTCCGGCAATAACCCAAAGTTTATTGTCGAAAACTAATGTGGTATGTCTACTTCTTGCGGAGAATGCCGCACTCTCTTGAACCGTAGTCACGGAAAGCACGAGTCCCCTGGTCGTAAAAGCCGCCGTCTCCGATTCCGCAGTATTACCTTCGGTATCTTTCGCGATCACCTTCCAATAATAAGTGGTATCGGTATTCAATTTTTCTGTTAAGGTATAGTTCGGGGTATCAAGTCCTTCTGATATAATGGTAGTAGGATTTTCATTTTCGTCCAATAAAAACTGGTAGCGAACCGCATCTTGTTCGGGGTCCACAGCCGTATCCCATGTAAAGGAGGCTAACAGATCAACATCAGTGCTATTATCGGCAATGGTCAGGAGGCTGAAGTTTTTGGGCGCCTTGTTTTCCGGTGTTTCGGGAACTTCGCCGGAATTATCGCTTTGGCAGGAAAAAAGGGCCAGAAACAGGCCGCAGAGTAAACAGGTTTGTTTCATTTTTGTTTGGTATTAGGCGAAAATAGGAAAAAGTATTAATTCGATATTACTGCAGGTGGCTATGGGAGACCGACAAATCATCCCAATATCATCCCGGCTATAGTAGCGGAAAGCAATGAGGCCAAGGAACCGCCAAGTACCGCTTTCATACCAAATTCCGACAAGGTTTTTCGCTGCCCGGGCGCCAACGAGCCGATTCCACCGATCTGGATGCCGATAGAGGCGAAATTGGCAAAGCCACAAAGCATATACGTGGCCATGATGACCGATTTGTTGTAGGTAAGGCTTGGTTGAGAAGCCATATTTTTAAGCTCCGCAAGTTGGATGTAGCCAACAAATTCACTGGCGGCCAATTTAATTCCCAATAACTGTCCCATGAGCATGATGTCTTCTTTGGCCACCCCTATCAGCCACATTAGCGGCGCAAAAACAGTTCCAAGAACGGCTTCCAAAGAAAACTTCTCATAGGCCGTGTTTTCGGCCATCCAATCATTAAGTGAGGTAAGCTCACCGGTCCAGTCCAAGATGCCATTGATCATGGCTATTATGGCAACAAAGACCAAAAGCATGGCACCTACGTTGACGGCCAGTTTTAAACCCTGAGTAGTGCCATTGGCAATTGCATCCAAAATATTGGCGCCAATTTTATCGCTGGATACATGAACATCGGTATTGACTTCGTCCGTTTGCGGATATAGCATTTTCGAAATGACAATGGCCCCGGGTGCCGCCATGACGGAAGCGGCCAATAAGTGCTTGGCGAACATGAGCTGTAGCGCCTCGTCCTCTCCTCCTAAAAACCCTATGTAAGCCGCCAAAACGGCCCCGGCAACAGTGGCCATACCCCCGATCATGACCAATAGGATTTCCGATTTGGTCATTTTTTCCAAATAGGCTTTTATCAACAACGGCGCCTCTGTTTGCCCAAGAAAAATATTACCGGCCACAGAAAGACTTTCCGCTCCTGAAATCCCTAAGCTCTTTGAAAGTAACCAAGCCAATGCACGTACTACTTTTTGGATGATTCCCAGGTAAAATAGCAAAGAGGTCAATGCAGAAAAGAAAATGATTGTGGGCAATACCTGAAAAGCAAAAATGTAACCAAAGGTGTTGGTGTCCACCACCAAACCTTCGAACAAGAACTTACTTCCTGCCCGGGTATATCCTAGAATACTGATAAACACCTCTCCGACCGATTCAAACGCCGTTTGTACGAGGGGTATTTTTAGAACGCCAATGGCGATCAATAGCTGCAGGCCTACGCCGATACCTACCGTTCTCCAGTTAATGGCCTTTCTATTGGAACTGAAAACAAATGCGATCAAAAGCAGTGCGACCATACCCAGTGCCCCTCGCCCAAGACTATTTATACTAAAGCCTTCGCTTGGCAATGCGGTTTTGATAGTAGGTGCACTATCTTGTAAGGCAGGTACAATGGAGGTTTCAAGTGAATCCGAAAAGCCCGTGTCGTGGCCAAATAGGGCAAAAGAGCATAAAAATGCAAACAGCAATATCCCTCTGTTGATCATTATCATCTGCTTGCGGTGTTAACGGACTGGTGTTAATTTCGTTTTGAGATCTCGTCCCGTAATTTTGCGGCCTTTTCGTAGTCTTCATTGGCAACTGCCTTTTCCAGTTCCTTTCCCAACTCCTCTATGGTAAGCTCCTTATAACCATCGGCCGCCCCAGATTCGATTTCTACCGTTTCTCCCTCTTGAAGAATTTCGTCGACCATAATGCTTTCATCGCTATCCTCGGTTTCTTTGTCTTTGGAGGAAAATTTAAGAAAGATTCCCGCTTTGTCCAAAATGGTCTTATATGTGAATATCGGTGCGTTGAACCGTAGCGCCAAGGCTATGGCATCGCTTGTTCTCGCATCGATAATTTCCTCTATTTTGTCGCGTTCGCAGATGATACTGGAGTAAAAGACACCATCGACCAATTTATGGATAATGACCTGTTTGACCACAATATCGAAACGATCTGCAAAATTTTTGAACAGATCATGGGTCAGCGGTCTCGGTGGTTTAATTTCCTTTTCCAACGCAATAGCGATGGACTGCGCCTCAAAAGCACCGATGACTATGGGAAGTTTTCGGTTCCCCTCCACCTCGTTCAAAATGAGTGCATAGGCCCCATTTTGCGTTTGGCTATATGAAATTCCCTTTATTTTTAATCTTACTAAACTCATAATCCTATAACAAAGAGGGCCGTTTAAATAACAGGCGTACTATCATTTAAACAGCCCTTTAAGGCATGCAAATTAACAAAAATTAAGCGTTCTGCGCTTTAAATTCCTTTAATTTTTCGGTAAGCTGCGGTACGATTTCAAAGGCGTCCCCAACAATTCCGTAATCGGCGGCTTTAAAGAAAGGGGCCTCCGGATCGGTATTGATCACTACCTTGGTCTTGGAGGAGCTTACGCCCGCCAAGTGCTGTATGGCACCGGAAATTCCGATGGCAATGTACAGATTGCTCGCAACGGGTTTGCCGGTCTGGCCCACGTGTTCCCCATGGGAACGCCAGCCCATATCCGAAACGGGTTTGGAGCAGGCGGTCGCGGCACCAAGTACGTCAGCCAATTCCTCGAGCATTCCCCAGTTTTCGGGACCTTTTAGTCCGCGACCACCGGAGACTACGATGTCGGCATCCGCAATGGTAGCTTTACCGACCACTTTGTCCACTTCTACCGATTTGGTTGAGAATGCGGAGTCGTCCAAAGTAGGGGAGAAGTCCGCTACCGTTCCCGATACCTTATTTTCAACGGTTCCGAAGGCGTTGTTCGAAACGCCGATCACCTTTTTATCGCTATTGATTTGGGTGTGGGCGAACCCTTTGTTACTAAAAGCGCTCCTTTTTACGATAAAGGGGCTTGTGCTTTCCGGGGCCGCTACCACATTGGGGGCATAACCCGCTTTTGTTTTTGCCGCTACGATAGGGGCTAGAAATTTGGTATCGGCACTGGAGCTCACCACGATGACCTGACTGTTTTCCTGTGCGGCGGCCTGTTGCAATAGTGTAGCGTAGGCCTTGGCGTTGAAGGTGTTCAAACGCTCATCGGAAACCGATAGCACCTTGGTCACGCCATAGTTGGCCAATTCGTCCGCCGAGGCAGCGTTGATGGCCACAGCGGTAACCGATGTACCCAATTGCTGGGCAACCTCATAGGCATAAGAGGCGGTTTCAAAGGCATTCTTTTTAAATTTTCCGTTTTCTGATTCTGTATAAACGAGTACTGACATGTTACTTTCTTTAGCCGTTCCCGAACGGTATATTACAACCGGACAAGGAACATTATTTTTTTAAATCGTTGCGTTTTAATATGGTGCTGAGGTCATATAGCTTTTGCTTCGTTATGCAAAAGATCGATCAAGGCATCTACGTTGTCCACAAGTTTTACCGCTCCTTTTGGGGCCGGTTTTTCAAACTTGACATCCGTTGTTCCCTGCAATGCGGAAACCGGTTCCACTACATTGAGTTGTTTTTTACGGGCCATCATAATACCCCTCATGTTGGGAATGCGAAGATCACTTTCCTCTACAAGCCCCTTTTGTCCACCGATAACCAGGGGAAGGTCCGTGCTAAGGGTCTCTTTTCCACCATCGATCTCACGGATCGCCTTGGCGCTGTTGCCGTCCACTTCAAGTCCGATACAGGTGTTCACGAAATTCATGTCCAGCAGCGTGGCCAAAATTCCAGGTACCATACCACCGTTGTAGTCAATGGATTCCCTTCCCGCAATAATGAGGTCGTATTCCCCACTTTTCGCTACTTCGGCAAGTTGTTCCGCAACAAAATAACCATCCGTTGGAAGCGCATTGATACGAATGCCTTCGTCCGCCCCGATAGCAAGCGCTTTTCGCATGGTCGGTTCGACCGAAGCATCGCCTACCGTGGCAATATGCACCGTTGCACCTTGTTTTTCCTTAAACCACATGGCACGTGTCAAACCAAATTCGTCATTGGGGTTGATTACAAATTGTACCCCATTGGTGTCAAATTTGGTGTCCCCTTCCGTAAAGTTGATTTTAGAGGTCGTGTCGGGTACGTTACTGATACAGACTAATATTTTCATTCAAATAAATTTTGATCGTTTCAATTATTAGGGTAAAGATAGGGAATTTTGCTCAATTTACTATGCATGCATAGTAAATTTTGTTGGTTTTTTTGATTCCCTCTACATCCGAATAAGGGTATAATTTGCTATTTTTGCGTGCATTTTTACTTAACCATGCAAGAAATATGAAGACACTACAATTTAGGCAAGCCATTGCGGAAGCCATGTCCGAAGAAATGCGAAGGGACGAGAGCATTTATTTGATGGGAGAAGAAGTTGCCGAATACAATGGTGCTTACAAGGCCTCCAAGGGCATGTTGGACGAATTTGGTGAAAAGCGCGTCATCGACACGCCCATTTCCGAATTGGGTTTTGCCGGTATCGGGGTCGGGTCTACCATGACGGGAAACCGACCGATCATCGAGTTCATGACCTTTAATTTTGCATTGGTCGGTATCGATCAGATCATCAATAATGCGGCCAAGATTCGCCAGATGTCGGGCGGGCAGTTTCCATGCCCGATCGTATTTCGCGGTCCTACCGCTTCCGCCGGTCAACTTGCCGCAACACATTCACAGGCATTCGAGAGTTGGTATGCCAACTGTCCCGGACTAAAGGTAGTAGTGCCCTCCAACCCTGCCGATGCAAAAGGCTTATTGAAGTCTGCTATACGGGACGACGATCCCGTAATCTTTATGGAATCGGAACAAATGTACGGGGATAAGGGCGAAGTGCCTGAAGGAGAATATACGATTCCGCTCGGCGTGGCCGATTTGAGAAGGGAAGGTACCGATGTCACAATCGTTTCTTTTGGAAAAATCATCAAAGAAGCCGACAAAGCTGCCGATGAATTGGAAAAAGAAGGAATACGTTGTGAGATAATCGATTTGCGGACCGTAAAACCATTGGATTACGAGGCCGTTGTTGCATCGGTGAAGAAAACCAATCGTTTGGTCATTTTAGAGGAAGCGTGGCCGTTCGGAAACGTATCCACCGAAATTACCTATCACGTGCAAGAGCACGCTTTTGATTATTTGGACGCTCCCATACAGCGCATCAATACTGCCGATACCCCGGCACCCTATTCCCCGGTATTGTTGGCGGAATGGCTGCCGAACAAGGACGATGTGATCAAGGCTGTTAATAAAGTGTTATATAGATAAGAATAAACGCTGCGTAAAACTACATTTGCTTCGTCGACCTCATACGTCGACGAAGTTTTTTTTTGTATTACTTGTCGAGCTTTCAAAATGCATTTGTGCCTAAACAAAAAATGGAAACTTAAAATCCGTGGCATACGCTTTGATAGCAATAGGTCGAGAATCGAATGAACCGTATGAAAAATTTTCTTTTACCGATCCTTCTTTTTTACACCGCCTTTGCAATGGCCCAGACCAAGGTCGGTGGTATGGTGGTGGACGAGTTCGATAATCCCGTGGCTTTTGCCAATGTCATCTTTAAGGACTCCTACGAAGGAACCATAACCAATGATGATGGCCGATTTTATATGGAATCGGATGCCACCCATAAGACGCTGATCATCTCCTTTATCGGTTATGAGGATTTGGAAATACCGTTGACCTCCAAGGTTACCTATAACATGCAGGTTCGTTTAAAGGAATCCAGCGAGCAGTTGAAGGAAGTGATCGTATTTAGTGGAAAGCAGTCGAAAAAAAATAATCCTGCTGTCGATATCCTCAAAAAAATATGGGCCAAGAAAAGACAGAACGGGATACGGCAATTTAAGCAGTATGCCTATGATAAGTACGAGAAAGTGGAATTCGACCTGAATACCATAGACAGCGCCCTCATGAAACGCAAAATTTTTAAGGGGCTCGAATTCGTTTTTCAAGATCTGGATACCTCCCGTATCACCGGTAAAACCTATTTGCCCATTTTTTTGAACGAAACCTTTAGCAAGGTACACGGCGACAATGTGTTGAAGGCTGAAAAAGAACAGATATTAGGGAATAAAAATTCAGGGTTCGATAACAATCAGGCCATTATCGCCTTTGTAGACGATCTGTACCAGGATTATGATGTGTACGACAACTACCTAAAGTTTTTCGATAAAAGTTTTACCAGTCCATTGTCCCGAACTGGGGTCGACACCTATAATTACGCCTTGCGGGATAGTGCTTTCATCGACAACAAGTGGTGCTATAACATTGTTTATTATCCCCGAAGAAAGAACGAATTGACCTTCAAGGGCGATTTTTGGGTAAACGATTCTACCTACGCCATAAAAAACATCAACCTAGAGGTTACCAAAAGTGCCAACATCAACTGGGTGAAGGAAATTTACATCGAGCAGGAGTTTGATGTGGTGAACGACTCGGTATTTCTGTTGAAGCGCGACTATATGTTGAGCGACTTCAGTTTTCAGAAAAAAGAAAAGTCCCGAGGGGTATACGGAAAACGGACCACCGTGTATAACGATTACCGTTTCGACGAAGAGAAGCCAAAAGAGTTTTATCGTGAAGATAGGAACGCCTTTGATCCTTCCGTAATGAACAAGGACAGTACGTTTTGGGCACAAAACCGTTTGGAAAACCTAAATAAGGATGAAAAGGGAATATACCAATTGCTCGATACCCTGAAAACCGTTCCCAAATTCAAGTCATACTACAATCTGGTCAGTATTTTGGGTTCCGGCTATGTAGAGATCGACAAGTGGAATATGGATATCGGTAGCGTTTACGATGTTTTTGGCTTTAACGATGCCGAAGGCCCAAGGGTCCGATTGGGGGCACGTACCTATTTTGATGAGAACGATCCTTGGCGGCTCGAAGGCTATATGGCCTATGGTTTTAGCGATAAAAAATTCAAACATGGTATTTCCGGTAAGTTCTTGCTCGACAAGAGAAGTCGGTTGATCGTTTCGGCAGGCCACCGAAGGGATATTGAACAATTGGGGGTCAGCCTTACCGCCACCAACGACGTTTTGGGAAGGAGTATCGCCTCATCGGCCGTACTTACGGTCGGTGCCAATAACCGACTGACCAATATCAATTTGAGTGCGTTCTCCCTGGAAATGGAACCTCTGACGAACTTTCGTTTTCGTTTAGGCTCCACCTATCGCGAACTGCGCTCGGCCTTGCCCGAAGATTTTAGTTTGGACTATATCGATCCGGATATCGGTACGGGAACCGCATCCGAGATAAAACAGTTGGACGTGAATGCCGTAGTGGTATACACACCCGGTAAAAAAACGATCGGGTATGGGGTGGAACGCCGTGATATCAATGATACCTACAGTACGCTATTGTTGAATTATACCAGAGGGGTAGAAGGGCCCTTGGGCAGCGATTTCAATTACAATAAGCTGCAATTTTCCTATAGCCAGCCCTGGCAGGTAGGCGGTTTTGGTAGATTGTTCAGTACCATTGAATTGGGCAAAACCTTTGGCGATGTTCCTTTGGGGCTTTTAAACGTAATCCCCGGGAATCAGACGCTGTTTTCCAACTATGGTACCTTTGCCAATATGGATTTTTATGAATTCGTCACCGATACCTATGCAGCCCTACATTTGGAACATAATTTTAATGGGCGCCTTTTTTCGCGGATTCCCTTTTTGCGAAAACTGAATCTTAGGGAAATCGTTGGACTTCGGGGTGTTTGGGGGGATCTCTCCGATAGCAACATCGCATTGAACGCGCCCACGAACATTCCATTGATAGCACCTAACGAAACGATTTATTACGAATACTCCTTGGGTATTGGTAATATCTTTAAGGTTTTTAGAATCGATTTTAACTTTCGGGGCAATTATTTGGACAGCCCCAATGCCAGGCCCTTTGCGGTTACCGGCACCTTCGGATTCAATTTTTAGCGTTTCATGCCAGAAATGGTATCATAAGTCCGTGTAAAGAATACAGTGAAGCAGCTTACCCCGTTGGAAGGATTAAAGCTCAAAATTTGATAGGATGTTGGGCAATTTCCAACTTTTTCGACCGTTTCGAAGATAGTCATGAAATACACTAACTGAACTCGTTTAAACTTTTTCCATTTGCTGAAAAATTGCCCTTTTTCGTCCGTTTTTTGCCTTTTTTTCCTTCCATAGCCCTGCTATGCAACTCAAAAAAGTCTTCAAATGACCAAAAAATGACTAATTTTCGCTTTAACGCAAAAAGTTTAAACGAGTTCACTAAATAGATACGAATGAGTGAAAAGAAAAACGTCGTTTTTGATGTGCTGATCGAAATACCGAAAGGCAGTCGTAACAAATATGAGTACGATTTTACCTTGCATAAGATCCGTTTCGATAGAACCCTATTTTCATCGATGATGTATCCTGGCGATTATGGTTTTGTGCCGGAAACCTTGGCGCTGGATAAAGATCCTTTGGATGTTTTGGTTATGGGTACCGAACCTACCTACCCCATGGTGGTCATGGAAGTAAAGCCGATCGGGGTGTTCCATATGACCGATGAAAAGGGACCGGACGAAAAAATCATCTGTGTTCCCGTATCCGATCCCATTTGGAGCAAAAGAAGCGACATTGCCGATATCAACCCGCACCGCTTGAAGGAAATCGAACACTTTTTTCAGGTGTACAAAGACCTGGAAAAGAAAAAGGTCGACGTTGGCGGTTGGGGCAATGCCGAAGAAGCCGTCAAAATATACCATCAATGTGTGGAGCGCTACGACCAGAGCGAGCACAAAAAAAAGCGTACTTTCACGATATAGAAAACACCGTCGACCGAGCCACTTTTCCCTAAGAAAGTGGCTTTTTTTATTCTGTTCCTTTTTCTTACTTTAGCAGCCGTTAAAAAAAATATAAAACAACTGTACTAAAATGGAATTAATTGTAAAATTTTTACCGGTTTTCGGTGTCTTGGCACTGCTATTCGTATTCGTAAAGAATATGTGGGTCGGCAAACAAGAGGTCGGCGACGCCAAAATGGCGCGTATAGCAAAAAACATTGCCGATGGTGCCATGTCCTTCCTAAAAGCGGAATACAAGATCCTCTCGATTTTTGTTGTGGCGGTAGCCATATTATTGTTTTTTAAGGGGAGTAATGAAACAGGTTCTAACGGCATGGTCGCCGTATCTTTCGTAGTAGGCGCCATTTGTTCCGCGCTTGCCGGATTTATAGGAATGCGTGTTGCTACCAAAGCCAACGTGCGTACAACACAAGCCGCAAGGACTTCTTTGGGCAAGGCCTTGGAAGTCGCCTTCGCCGGTGGAGCCGTAATGGGCCTTGGGGTTGTGGGGCTTGGAGTGCTTGGACTTAGCGGTTTGTTTATGGTCTACAGCGGTCAAGGCTGGCAAATCGGGGAAGTATTGAACGTGCTTTCCGGTTTTTCCTTGGGAGCCTCCTCCATTGCATTGTTTGCTAGAGTTGGTGGCGGTATTTATACCAAAGCTGCCGATGTCGGTGCCGATTTGGTAGGAAAGGTTGAAGCGGGTATTCCCGAAGATCACCCTTTGAACCCTGCCACGATCGCCGATAATGTTGGGGATAATGTTGGAGATGTTGCCGGTATGGGAGCGGATCTTTTTGAATCGTATGTAGGGTCTATTATAGGTACCATGGTTTTGGGCGCGTCTTTTGCGCAGATACCTGCTTTTGGTAATGCATTTGACGGTTTGGGAGCTGTTTACTTACCGTTGGTACTGGCCGCAGTTGGTATCATCATGTCCATCATAGGAACCTTTTTTGTAAAAGTAAAGGATGGTGGTAACCCACAGACTGCCTTAAACATTGGGGAATTCGGTTCGGCCGGTCTTATGTTGGTCGCCTCTTATTTCATAATTACGATGATGCTTCCGGAGACCTGGTCTTTTGGAACTGTTGAATATACCTCAATGGGTGTTTTTTACGCGGTAATTGCCGGTTTGGTCGCTGGTTTGGCCGTTGGTAAGGTAACGGAATATTATACCGGTACCGGAACAAAACCGGTAAACTCCATTGTACGTCAATCGGAGACCGGAGCGGCAACAACGATTATTGCCGGACTCGGCGTAGGGATGATGTCGACCATGTTTCCTATTCTTTTGATCGCGGCGGCTATTTTAGTATCCCATCATTTTGCAGGGCTTTACGGAATTGCCATTGCTGCGGTCGGGATGTTGGCAAACACCGGTATTCAATTGGCCGTTGATGCATACGGACCTATTTCGGACAACGCTGGAGGTATCGCCGAAATGGCGGAGTTGCCGAGCGAGGTACGGGAGCGTACCGATAAGTTGGATGCGGTAGGAAATACCACCGCGGCCATCGGTAAAGGATTTGCAATCGCTTCGGCCGCATTAACGGCCTTGGCATTGTTCGCGGCATTCATGCAGACCGCAAATGTAACGGCTATCGATGTTTCCAAACCTACGGTAATGGCAGGTTTGTTGGTGGGTGGTATGTTGCCCTTCGTTTTTTCCGCCCTTTCGATGAACGCGGTAGGGCGTGCGGCCATGGCCATGATCGAGGAAGTAAGAAGACAATTTAGGGATATCCCACAGTTAAAAGCGGCATTGGAAGTAATGCGCGCAGTGGATTCCGATATGTCCAAAGCATCTGCCGAGCAACGGGCTATTTTTGACGCTGCCGATGGTGTTGCGGAATACGATAAATGTGTGGCGATTTCAACACAGGCATCTATTAAGGAAATGGTGTTGCCGGGCTTATTGGCAATTGCCGTACCTGTTGCGGTAGGCTTTCTTGGAGGTGCTGAAATGCTTGGAGGTCTTTTGGCCGGTGTTACCACTTGTGGGGTGCTTATGGCCATCTTCCAATCCAATGCGGGAGGTGCTTGGGACAACGCCAAAAAAATGATCGAAGAGCAGGGAAGAAAAGGTACCGATGCCCATAAGGCCGCGGTCGTTGGGGATACCGTTGGTGATCCGTTCAAGGATACTTCCGGACCTTCCCTGAATATCCTTTTAAAATTGATGTCGGTAGTGGCTTTGGTCATCGCACCGAGTATTGCGCTTAGCGTGGAAGGAATGGCTTTCGATAAGGATAACAACGAAAACACCATTGAAATGATTGCCGATGATGCTACCGATGCACTTGCAACGGCTACGGTAAACTACACGAATGTTATAGCTGGTGAAGCCGTTGCGGCCGAAAAAACGATTACCGGAACGCAGGCAGACGTTAAGGCTCAATTGCTCGCTTTTGAAGAAGTGGTCAATAACGACCCTAAGCTGACCATTGAAACGGTGGATATTCGGAAGTAATACAAAAACTCCAGACGAGTTTATAATAGAAAAAAGGGATGCAACTGTGGGTTGCATCCCTTTTTTGTTTTGGAACAAGGTGTTATTGCAAGACAAAGGTTATCGGAATACTAAAAGGTACCTTTACCGCTCTTCCACGTTGTTTGCCAGGTGTCATTTTTGGTAGTTTGTCAATGATGCGTGCCGCTTCTTTTTCGAGATTTTTGTCGGGTCCTCGCATTTGAATGTCCCCAATGCTACCGTCTTTCTGAATGACGAACATCACGTTTACACGTCCCTGTATGCCCATTTCCTGTGCTATCTCAGGATATTTAAAATTATCCCCCACATGTTTCATAATCTTTGTTTGAAAACATGCTTTTTTATCGTTCGCTTTTTCACAGCCGGGAAAAATGGGGACGTCTTCTATTACGTTAAAGGGGACGGTAATATCATCATCCAATTCATCAACTACAATATCCTCATATTTCACTTCTTCTTCCGGATCCAGTTCGGTCGATTCGATCAAGGTCTCCGTTATATCCGCATCGTCCTCTTCAATGGTAATTTCATCCGGGATAACCGGAGCTGGGGGCGGTGGGGGCGGCGGGGTTTTAAATTCGATAAAAGGTACTTTTTCCGACAGATCGTCGGCAACGTTCAGCCCTACCGTAGCATAGGTGGTGGTTTCGTACGTTTTCCATTCCAGGGCAATATAGGCCAAGGCCATTACCAATACCAAACCGGTAATGAAGAATAGCCCCCTGTTTCGGTTCAAATCTGCTTTTGGGTTCTTTTTTTGTTCCATTTCTCTTTAAGTTATGAGCCTTTTGGGCTCGGTTTCACAATTGTTCGAAAAAGCCGGCCATCTGTCTAGAATCAATGACCTGTTTTTAGGTGTGGTACTGGCTGTTAATGTAAAGCTAAGCCGTTCTTATACTTTTTTAAACCAGGAATGAGGGAACGCCTCGTTTGAATGAGCCAATGCTCCCGGAGCACCTAAGGTGGCCGGGGTAGATAGTCTCCAACAGCATATGATCACTTCTTTTTGATCGTTTTGAATGACCTTGCCCCAGAAATAGGGATACCTTTTCAAAGTTAAAAATGGTATTATCTTTAACCTATGGGAATTTTCGGGAAACAAGACGAGCTACAGATTATCGCTTTTCAGACCTACGGCACCGACAAGCACCTTTATGCCCGCGGTCGGGCCTTGGAAGATGAGGAAATCGACCTGGTGGAAAAAGGATGGTACGGTATTTTAAGAAATACCTACAAGCGGTTCGAAACCGATGAAATAAAAAATACAACGCTCAAATTGACCTTGGCGGACGGAAGGGCCGTTACCGGGCGTACCGACAACCACGGCTACTATTTGCTGGATGCTTCGATAGCTAATTTGGCGGAATTGACCAATTCGGAAGGTTGGTTGCCCTACGAAATGGCGTATGCCGATGCCAAACTAAAAAGAACGATAAAGCACGAAAACCGTTTTCCCGGAGAAATGCTGATTCCCTCCAAGAAAGCCGACTTTGGAGTGATCAGTGATATTGACGATACTATTTTACACACCGGGGTGGCGTCGTTTTTAAAATGGAAGGCCCTGTATAATACATTTTTTAAAAATGCCTCCATCCGATTGCCATTGAAAGGAGCTGCAGCGTTTTACCATCAGCTGCATCGAGGGGTCAGCGGAAGCAACGCCAATCCTATTTTTTACGTAAGCAATAGTCCGTGGAACCTATACCGTTATTTGGAGTTCTTTCTAACAAAGAACACCTTTCCCAAGGGACCTATTTTATTACGAAGTATGGCGGCTACCCTAGGGAATAGAAAAACCGAACAGCCCCACAAGACCCACGAGATAGAAAATATCCTGACCACATATCCCGAACTTCGATTTGTTTTGATAGGGGATAGCGGTGAACACGATGCCGATATTTATAAAGCGATCAACGAGCGGTATCCCGATCGGATATTAGCCATTTACTTAAGGGATGTCGGGCACCGTAAACGTATGGCACGCATACGAAAAATGTTCGAAGGGTATCATACACCGGTCTCTTTTGTGGAAAATAGCGATCAGGCCATCACCCATGCCAAAAAACTAGGGCTTATTTAAACAAGTAAATTTTCCGGGGTAGCTACGTCTAAAACGTATTAAAAAAGGCCGTTGATTTCAGCATCGATCCTATTGATGATGGTTCCCAAATCTTCGGGGTTATCCACAAAATCAAGGTCATCGACATCCACCACTAGCAAGTTTCCCTTCTCATAGGTGTGTACCCAAGCTTCGTACCGTTCGTTCAGTCGGCTCAAATAGTCGATGGATATGGTATTCTCGTACTCCCTTCCACGTTTATGGATCTGCTTTACCAAATTGGGGATAGAGCTCCGGAGGTAGATCAACAGTTCCGGCGGTTGCACCAAACTCTCCATCAGTTCGAACAGGCTTTTATAGTTGGTAAAGTCCCTATTGGTCATGAGGCCCATGGCATGAAGGTTTGGGGCAAAAATAAAAGCGTCCTCATAGATGGTGCGGTCCTGGATGACATTTTTGCCACTTTCCCGAATCGCTAGAATTTGGCGATACCGATGATTTAAAAAATAGATTTGAAGGTTAAAGCTCCATCGCTCCATCTGATTGTAAAAATCGTCCAGATAAGGGTTGTCGACAACTTCTTCAAAGTGGGCTTCCCATTTGTAATGTTTCGCCAATAACTTGGTCAAAGTTGTTTTTCCGGCGCCAATATTTCCTGCAACTGCAATGTGCATTTCCGCTTTTTTTAAAGTTTGGTGGTTTGGTAAAGAGAATAAAACACAATATACGAAGTATATCGAGTTTGGGAAAAAATAAGCCGGGAAATACCAATAAAATTCACATTGCCCCAAAAGGAACCGTCCGTTGTTGAAACTGATGCCAATAGGCCAAAGTTCCTATGGTGGTAAGGGGCAAAATGAAAAAATACTATAGCCGTTTTACGAAAGAAGTTGGGCTTTGGGATAAACCGGAATAACGGTTTTGTCGAAAGCGGTAGTTGTTTCGTTTCCTTGATAGGTTCCTTACTGGATTTTTATAGAAAATCCGGTTGCAAAGGAGAGCCAACAAAAGTATTTTACACCATTTTAACTTTGAAATAATACTAATAAATGGTTTCTTTTTCCCGTATTCTTCGTTAAAAAAAATAACCGTAGCTACGGCTATGCTTAGGTTTTTCGCCTTGAATACCGAAAAAATAATCCAATTTCTATACGTACCATTTCAAAGTTAAAATGGTATTAGTATTTTTGTGCACACAAACAAAGAGGAAGGATTTGACTGATTGCAACCTCTGAGGACCTTAAAAAGTTCTTGTTCACAATTGAACACTTGCCCGCAAGAGGCAGGTAAAAATGCTAAAGCAGTTGGCCGGTAGGAATAGTAACCGGTTTTCTTCTTCAAAGCCAATACGTCAAATCCTTTCCGTCAAAATATTCTTTATGTCTTATTTATTTACCTCTGAATCTGTAAGTGAGGGGCACCCGGACAAGGTGGCCGATCAGATAAGTGATGCGTTGTTGGATAACTTTTTGGCCTTTGATCCAGAAAGCAAGGTAGCCTGCGAAACTTTGGTTACAACAGGGCAAGTAGTATTGGCCGGAGAGGTTAAGAGTGGGACGTATTTGGACGTTCAGGATATTGCCCGCCAGGTAATCAATAAGATTGGCTACACTAAAGGCGCCTATCAGTTCAGTGGCGATTCCTGTGGTGTTATTTCGTTGATACACGAACAATCCCAGGACATCAACCAAGGTGTCGATCGTGGCAAAAAAGAGGAGCAGGGTGCCGGCGATCAGGGAATGATGTTCGGTTACGCCACAAAGGAAACCGCCAATTACATGCCGCTTGCCTTGGATATCTCCCATAAAATACTACAGGTGTTGGCCGATCTACGAAATGCGGGAGACGAAATCGACTATTTAAGGCCCGATGCCAAATCACAAGTAACCATAGAATACTCCGATGAAAATGCTCCACAACGCATCGATACGATCGTAGTATCCACCCAACACGATGATTTTGATGAAAGTGATGAAAAAATGTTGGCGCGTATAAAAAAGGATATTGTAGAAATATTGATTCCTAAAGTAAAAGAACAATTGCCCGAAAATATTCAAGCGTTATTCGATGATCAGATTACCTATCATATCAATCCCACCGGCAAGTTCGTAATCGGAGGACCTCATGGGGATACCGGTTTAACGGGAAGAAAAATTATTGTGGACACTTATGGCGGAAAAGGAGCACATGGTGGCGGGGCCTTTAGTGGAAAGGATCCCAGTAAGGTAGATCGTAGTGCGGCATACGCCGCACGCCACGTGGCCAAAAATTTAGTGGCCGCCGGGGTTTCCAATGAAATTTTGGTACAGGTCAGTTACGCGATCGGTGTTGTAGAACCAACATCCATTTTTGTGGATACCTATGGTACCGCGAACGTAGCGTTTACCGATGGGGAAATCGCCCGTAAAGTAGCACAATTGTTCGATATGCGACCTTTTGCCATAGAAAAACGGTTGAAACTCAGAAACCCGATATATTTGGAATCTGCGGCCTATGGCCATATGGGGAAAACGCCCCGGACGGTAACCAAAGTTTTTGAATCCCCCTACAGCGGACGTGTGGAAAAGGAGGTAGAGCTGTTCACATGGGAGAAATTGGACATGGTAGAAAAGGTCAAAAACGCATTTAACTGCTAAGTTTTCCGAAAAAATGGGGGATTTTTAAATTCCCCATTTTATATTTGCAACCACAACGTTCAAACACGTATTGAATAGTTATCAAGAAAGGTGGAGGGAATAGACCCTTTGAAACCTTAGCAACCCTTGTCTCCCATAGGCAAGAAGGTGCTAAATTCTATCTTTAATGTCGTATTCGTTAAAAACGGATTGCAGTACATAAAGAGTAGATAACCCCATGAAAATTACCTTCGGTACCTTTTCACTTTCTTATAGCTTTTTGATTTTACCGTTTCGCAGGTCCGCGATGATGGGTTTGACCGATATCATCTGTAATGCTGTCATTTAAAAAAGGGACAGTGTATTTTTAAGAACCGGTATCCTAAGTATTGGGGTACATAAAGTAAAAGTCATGAGTGATCACAAATTAGCGACAAACGCCCTACATGCAGGGCACGACACCACACAAACCAGTGGAACAAGGGCCGTGCCTATTTTTCAATCGACATCTTACGTGTTCAACAACACGGATCATGCGGCAAACCTATTTTCGCTTGCGGAACTTGGGTTCATTTATACGCGTTTGAACAACCCTACCAATCAAATTTTACAGGAGCGTTTGGCCGCGATAGAAGGTGGCGTCGGTGCGGTGGTATTTGCATCGGGAACGGCAGCCATTGCTACAGGTTTAATGACTTTGCTAAGGGCCGGAGATCATATTGTGGCCTCTAGCAGTTTGTATGGCGGAACCTTCAATTTATTGAACGTTACCCTACCCCGATTGGGCATTACCACCACCTTTGTAGATCCCGACGATCCGACCAATTTTGGAAAGGCGGTTCAGGACAATACCAGGGCCATTTTTGTGGAATCGCTTGGAAATCCAAAATTGGATGTACTGGACCTAAAGGCCATTTCAAAAGAGGCCAAGGCCGCTCAGGTTCCCTTTATTGTGGACAACACCGTAGCAACACCGGGCTTGCTGAACCCCATTGAACATGGTGCCAATTTGGTAATACATTCGTTGACCAAATATATTAACGGGAATGGTACCGCTCTTGGCGGTGCGATCATAGATGCTGGAACTTTTGACTGGCAGAACGGGAAATTTCCGGAGTTCACCGAACCTTCGGCAGGATATCACGGTCTGGTATACAGCGAGGCCTTGGGTGCCGCGGCGTTTACCTTTAAACTGATATTGGAAGGCCTTCGCGATTTCGGTGGCGCTATGAGTCCGTTCAATGCCTTTCAGATCATTCAAGGATTGGAAACGCTTCCGATTCGGATCAAACAACACAGTGAAAACGCATTGGCTTTGGCCGAATGGTTACAGGCAAGGTCTGAGGTGGCATGGGTAAATTACCCTGGCCTGAAGGGAAGCAAGTATTTTGACTTGGCGCAAGAATACCTTCCAAAGGGACAGAGCGGCTTGGTCACCTTTGGCGTAAAAGGTGGTTTTGAAGCTGCAAAACAATTGACGGATGCAACCAAGGTGTTCTCCCTGCTCGCCAATATTGGGGACACCAAATCGTTGATCATACATCCGGCCAGTACCACACATCAACAGTTGGACGATGCCGCCCAAGAATCGACCGGTGTTACCAAGGACCTGATACGGCTGTCGGTCGGTCTGGAGGATATCGAAGACCTAAAGGCCGATTTGGAAGCTGCGTTCGCCGCAATAGACAAGTCCGTTTTGGCCTAATGCATATGGCGCCTAAATGCCCAAAACGTTTAGGTGCCCAATTTTTAACACGCTAAGGACCAATACTCGATCCCATGCTGCACCATTTAAAAATACCGGAGTATCGTACCCAAAATGGTACGGTACAGGACATTGCCCTGTCATACCAACTTTTTGGTAAAGCACTCCATACCGCGCCCATCGTTCTGGTCAACCATGCCTTGACCGGAAACTCCAATGTTACGGGTGACGACGGTTGGTGGTCCGAATTGATCGGGCAGGGAAAGTGTATTGATACCGATACCTATACCATACTGTCGTTCAACATTCCCGGAAACGGATACGATAAATTCACGATCGATAATTACAAGGATTTTGTGGCGGCGGATATGGCGCAAATTTTTCTGATCGGACTCGGTCAGCTTGCGGTTTCAAAATTGTTCGCGATAATAGGCGGTTCCTTGGGAGGTGGTATCGCTTGGGAAATGGCGGCGCTAGATCCGCAAATTACGGAACACCTGATTCCTGTTGCATCCGATTGGAAATCGACGGATTGGTTGATCGCCAACTGTCAAATTCAGGAGCAGTTTTTGGTAAACTCCAAAAAACCGGTACACGATGCCAGAATGCATGCCATGTTGTGCTATCGTACCCCGGAATCGTTCAAAGAGCGATTTAAACGTAGTACGAACGAAGAACTTAAGGTGTTCAACGTGGAAAGTTGGTTGATGCACCACGGACAAAAACTACAGGAAAGGTTTCAGCTGTCGGCCTACAAGCTCATGAACCAACTGTTAAAGACCATTGATGTGACCCGGAACGGCGAACAGCATTTTTTGAACCTTCAGAACAGCAATACCAATATCCATATTATCGGAGTCGATTCCGATTTGTTTTTTACTGCGAAAGAGAACAAGGATACGTTTAAGCAATTGGCCCAGGCCAATAGCAATGTTACCTATGGGGAGGTACATTCCCTACACGGCCATGATGCGTTTTTGATCGAGTTCGATCAAATGGAAAAGTTGTTGTACCCCGTTTTTAACGATCCGGGCATGACAAAAAAAGTCAAGGTCCTAAAATTCGGCGGCAAATCCCTAAGTAATGGTGAGGGGCTGGAACGGGTTTTGGAGATTGTCAAAACAAAAGTAGCGCAGGGCGAACATATCGCCATAGTATTGTCCGCCAGGGAGAAGGCTACCGATCAACTGGAACGAATATTGGACAAGGCGGCCAAAGGCGAAAACTATATTGCAGCTTTTGAGGCGTTCGAAAAGTATCAACAACACACCTTTTCAAATGTAAGCTTGAGTTCGGAGTTCAAGGCATTGGCCCAACTTTTTGAGGGCGTTTCCCTGTTGGGGGATTATAGCCTTAAAATTAAGGATGAGGTATTGGCCTATGGGGAGCTGATCTCCGCAAAATTGATTGCCAAACTCCTGATAGGAAAAGGTGTTGAAGCGTTGTTTTTGGATACGCGGCAGCTCATTGTTACCGACGCCAACTTTGGAAATGCCAAGGTATTGGAAGAGGCTTCCAAGGAGCGGGTGTTGCAGCGGTTCGCAAGGCTTCCCAAAGGTACGGTTCCCGTTGTTACGGGCTTTATCGCCGCAACCGAAAATGGGGAAACGACTACCCTTGGCCGAAACGGCAGTAACTATTCGGCAGCACTTTTGGCCAACTTCCTTGGGGCAGAGGAGCTACAAAATTATACCCATGTAGATGGCATATATACCGCAAATCCCGATTTGGTGCCAGAGGCGAAGCGTATTGCGAACCTTTCATACGGCGAGGCGAACGAGCTTGCCAATTTTGGGGCGACCATTTTACATGCCAAGACCATTATTCCGTTAATAGAACGCAATATTCCGCTGCGCATCCTTAATACCTATAACGGCGATACCGAAGGAACCCTGATCAGTGCAAAATCGAGCAAGGAGGGAATCAAGTCGCTTTCCGTGATCGAGGATGTTGCCCTGGTCAATTTGGAGGGTAGGGGACTACTGGGAAAAGTAGGCATCGATGCCCGTATTTTTAAAACCTTGGAAACGCACAACATCAGTGTCAGCATCATTTCCCAAGGTTCCTCCGAAAGGGGTATTGGCCTGGTGGTAGAACAAAGTAGGGCACAAGATGCCAAAAGAGCATTGGAAAATGAGTTTACCACGGACTTTAAATCCAAGGATATTAATACCATCACCGTTATCGATGCCGTTTCGGTAATCTCAATTGTAGGCCAGGATTTGAGCACATTTCACAAGCCGTACAACGCCTTGATCAAAAATCAGGTGGTACCGTTACTCTTCAACAATACCGTTTCCGGAAAGAACGTGAGTTTGGTGGTTAAAAAGGCCGATATGAACAAGGCCCTCAATGTAATGCACGGTCAAATTTTTGGAATCAGTAAAAAAGTAAACTTGGCCATTTTTGGTCATGGAAACGTTGGCGGCACCCTTATCGATCAGATTTTAAAATCGGCCAAGACCATCGAGAAAAGAAAGGGAATCGATTTAAATGTTTTTGCGGTCGCCAATTCTCGAAAGATACTTCTAAAGCAAAAAGACGCGGGCAAAAACTGGAAATCGGAGATACGAACAAAGGGAATAGCGCACGATGTTTCCGCCGTTTTTCGGTTTGCCAAACAACATCATCTTGAAAACTTGATTGCCGTCGATAACACGGCGAATGTGGATTTTGTTGCGCATTACTTTGATTTTGTTGAAAATGGTTTCGATCTGGTGTCCTCCAATAAGATTGCGAATACCTTAGGTTTCGACTACTATCAGTTATTGCGGGAAGAGCTTGCCCAGCATCAAAAGCAGTATCTGTACGAAACTAATGTAGGCGCCGGTCTGCCGTTGATCGATACCATAAAGTTATTGCACCTGTCAGGAGAGAACATTACCCGGATCAAAGGTGTTTTTTCCGGCTCCTTGAGTTATATTTTCAACACATTTTCAGAGCAGGACGCGCCGTTTTCGGTTATTTTAAAGGAGGCAATGGAAAAAGGGTTTACGGAACCGGATGCGCGGGAAGACCTTTCTGGAAACGATGTGGGCCGAAAATTGTTGATATTGGCCCGAGAGTTGGATCTGAAAAATGAATTTACGGATATCGAAATTGAAAATTTGATTCCCGTTGGCTTGCGCGAGGGTGGCGTTGATACGTTCATACAAAACCTGAACGTGCTGGACACTACTTTTAGCGAGGTGAAAAAAAATCAGAAAGAAGGCCATGTGTTACGCTATATCGGGGACCTGCACGGAAACCTGCAAAAGGAAAAGGGGCTGTTGGACGTAAAACTGGTTTCGGTGCCAAAAGAAAGTGCTCTGGGTCAGGTAAAAGGTTCCGACTCCATAATTGAGATCTATACGGAGTCGTATGGGGAACACCCATTGGTAATCCAAGGAGCCGGTGCCGGTGCGGCGGTTACCGCCCGGGGCGTTTTTGGCGATATACTTAGAATTGCCGAAAAAGGATGATTGTCGAAAAAGCGAGGTAAAAAAACGTACAAAAAATAATGGTAGGATGCCTAGAAGGGGCAACCTTATCAGCATATGAAAAAGTAAGGATGAAGAATAAGTTTGAAACGGAAGCCATACGGACACAAGTAGCGCGCAGTCAATTTTTGGAACACTCGGTACCCATGTACTTGACCTCTAGCTTTGTTTTTGATGATGCAGAGGATATGAGAGCTTCTTTTGCCGAAGAAAAAGAACGGAATATTTATTCCCGATACTCGAATCCAAATTCGTCGGAGTTTGTTGAAAAAGTATGTAAAATGGAGGGCGCCGAGGACGGCTTTGCGTTTGCCTCCGGTATGGCCGCGGTTTTTTCGACCTTTGCGGCACTTTTGAACAGTGGGGACCACATTTTGTCGGCACGCAGTATTTTCGGCTCTACCCATTCGTTGTTCACCAATTTTTTTCCCAAGTGGAATATCGACCATTCCTATTTTCGGATCGATGCCTTGGAGGAAATCGATAATCTGGTTACCAAAAACACCAAGGTTATCTATGCCGAGTCGCCGACCAACCCTGGGGTGGATATTTTGGATTTGGAAAAGTTGGGGGAAATCGCAAAGAAGCATAATCTTATCCTGATCATCGATAATTGTTTTGCTTCCCCATACTTACAACAACCTATAAAGTT
The DNA here is from genome assembly GCA_947500445.1 of uncultured Flavobacteriaceae bacterium. Lineage (GTDB taxonomy): Bacteria > Bacteroidota > Bacteroidia > Flavobacteriales > Flavobacteriaceae > Pelagihabitans. The sequence continues at coordinate 38,390 of CANMSB010000008.1, forward strand.
TGGTGCCGATTTGGTCATTCATTCGGGAACCAAGTTGATGGATGGTCAAGGTAGGGTACTGGCGGGTGTGACGGTGGGGAGCAAAGAACTCATTGATACCATTTATCGGTTTTCGCGTATCACCGGACCCGCATTGTCGCCGTTTAATGCATGGGTACTTTCCAAGAGTTTGGAAACGCTGGCGGTACGCGTGGATCGGCATTGTGAAAACGCATTGAAATTGGCGGAGTTTTTAGAGGGGCACGAGGGCATCAATTGGGTGCGCTATCCTTTTTTAAAATCACACCCCAAATATGCCATCGCCAAAAAACAGATGAAGGCAGGCGGATGCGTGGTTGCTTTTGAAGTAAAGGGCGGTATAGCGGCCGGCCAACATTTTTTCAACGCCATTCGGCTGTTGTCCCTGTCCGCAAATTTGGGCGATTCCCGTACTATAGTCACACATCCGGCATCTACAACACATAGCAAACTATCTCCCGAAGAACGCCTGTCAGTCGGTATTACCGATGGTATGGTTCGCGTTTCCGTCGGTTTGGAACATATTGACGATATTATAAACGATATCGATCAAGCTCTGTCCTAGAGAACCACGATATTTTTATGCTGATTTGCCCTTAAAATGAACGAGTTGGAATGGCTCATTTTAAGGTAGAAATGGTAATAATGGTGGTAGTGATGCCATCGCAAATGGAAATCGACCATTAGAGCTACATTCGCATTAGCGTTCCAAAGTGATGGTAAGTTTCCCTTCTGTGGTTATTTTTCCTCCGTTGGCCTCAAGGGATTCGTTATAGTCCATGGTCATCACAATTTTGTTTTCCGTTTGTTCCATTACTTTGGCCAAAATCTCTTTTTCCTCGGTGATAAAAACAATATCGCCATCCCGTATTTCCCAAGCAGTAGATTCAAACAAGCTATATGCGGGTGCTTCCTGGGTGTATTCTTGTCCTAATAAGGTATTGATGAGCACTACGGTATACGACCCGTTGCTTACCGCTGTTTGCGGGTCCATGTTAAAAGCAAAGGTCATGTCGTAATCCTTTCCGTAAGAGGTGTATTGTTGGGTGATCCGTTGTCCTTCGGCTTCGGTGATGGACAATCCATCGGCAACCTCATAGCCAACAACGTTCCATGTTCCGAGAAGTTCGGTCGTGTCAAGTCCGTTTTCTAAGGGGTCCGGTTCATTGGTTTCTTTTTCACAGGAAGCCAACAGCCCTGTTATTAGGAATAGTACAAGCGATAGTTTTTTCATGATAATTAAAATTTGGGTTTTTCGAGAACGGGTCAGCATTGCAAAAGGTATTTCGGGAGGTATTTTTTCGACAAAATGCACTGAACTGCATACGTTAGGTTGTTTGGTAAATGGTTTGGGGAATGCTCCTTTTTTTGATTCATGCGAGCCGGCTAGAAGCGCATTTTGATCGTTTATGCAGGAGTGGTCGTTTTACGGGTAGAGGAGCGGTAGCTAGGGTTATCGTCCCTAAGGTGTTGGTTTCAGGGAACGGTTTTATTCGCTATCTTCGTTCAATGCTCTCCAAAAAAACCAAATATGGCCTGAAAGCCATTACGTATCTGGCTGCCCAAAAAGGGAATCAACCCGTGCAGATTTCGGAGATTGCGAAGCATGAAAATATCTCACAAAAGTTTTTGGAGAGTATTTTGTTATCCTTGCGCAAAACCGGTTTTTTAGGTTCAAAAAAAGGAAAGGGCGGGGGATACTACCTCATCAAAGATCCCCAGGAAATACTGCTTACCGATGTCATGAGAATTTTGGAGGGACCAATAGCAATGGTACCTTGTGTAAGTCTCAACTTTTACGAAAAGTGTGAGGATTGTCCCGATGAAAGCAGTTGTTCCGTTCATAAATTAATGTTGCAAGTACGCGATAGTGCTTTGGACGTATACCGTAATAATACCTTGGCGGATTTGATTTAAGATTTTGGTATTCAGTAGTTAGTTGCAGTTCGCAGTCGTTAGTGGTGAGTAAAAAGTAATTGGTAACAAGTGGTTAGCGGTAATTCTTCTAGATTTGAGTTTAACACTTGCACTTGAACTTGTCTTTTATCCTTGTTTCTTCAGCGCAGCGGTCTTTTTTCAATTAGCAATGAACAATTAGCAATGAACAATGAGTGGTAAGTAAAAAGTAATTAGTGGCGTATTCTTCTAATTTTGAGTTTGAACTTGACACTTGCACTTGAACTTGTCTTTTGTCCTTGTTCCTTCAGCGCAGCGGTCTTTTTTCAATGGACAATGAACAATTAGCAATAAACAATGAGTGGTAATTCAAAAGTAATTAGTGGCGTATTCTTCTAATTTTGAGTTTGAACTTGACACTTGCACTTGAACTTGTCTTTTGTCCTTGTTCCTTCAGCGCAGCGGTCTTTTTTCAATTAGCAATAAACAATGAGTGGTTAGTAAAAAATGATTTGTGGCGTATTCTTCTAATTTTGGATTTGGATCTGAATTTGAGTTTGAGTTTGAGTTTGAGTTTGAACTTGACACTTGCCCTTGAACTTACTTTCTCTATTTTCTTTCGTCTTTTAAAGCACCTATTTTAAGTCTTTTCACGAAAAATGCTGAAAAATTCGCAGCGATTCGGCTCTTTTTTTATTAATCTACTAAATCGATAGGGTAAAAGTAATTTTTGAAGTTTTTTAACGTACTACTTAGTAGAATAAAAGTAAGTTTGTTTATCCTATTAAATTTATAGGGTAATAAGATTTAAACTGAATTCCATGATTGTAGACCAACTTGTTCTTGATAAAAAGCCTTCGAAAAGCAACTATGATTCGGACAAGAACTCGGAAAGACCAATTCGCAGTATTGCCAAGGCCGTAAGCTGGAGGGTAATCGGCACCTTGGATACGTTGGTGATTTCCTATCTGTTGACGGGAAAAGTAGCTTTGGCCGCTTCCATTGCCAGTATCGATTTTGTGACCAAAATGATTTTATACTTTTTTCATGAGCGTATTTGGAACACCATAAACTGGGGAAAACAAAAAAAATAATATGGCACTTACACAAAAGGATATAACCGCCTTGAATGCTCGATTTAGGGATGCTGCACCCCAAGAAGTAATTTCATGGGCTATCGACCAGGCCCAAAAAACAGTGGTGACGACAAACTTTCGCCCCTATGAAGTGGTGATATTACAGGCGGTCACTAAAGTAAAACAAGACGTTCCCGTAATATGGTGCGATACGGGGTACAACACGCCGAACACTTACCGGCATGCAGAGGAGCTGATACGTACTTTGGAGCTAAATGTAGATTTATACGTTCCCAAACAGACTTCGGCCCACCGTGACGTGGTTATGGGAATTCCCGCTATTGACGATCCACGGCACGCCGTGTTTACGGAGCAGGTAAAACTAGAACCTTTCAATCGTGCCATGGAGGCGCACAAGCCCGATGTGTGGTTTACCAACCTAAGAAAAGGACAGACCGCCCTACGAGATTCATTGGATATTTTGAGCTTGGGAAAAAACGGTATTTTAAAAGTAAGTCCGTTTTACCATTGGAGCGATACTGAATTGGATGCTTATTTGGAGGAGCACAACCTTCCGAACGAACATACGTATTTCGATCCCACCAAAGTATTGGAGAACCGGGAATGCGGTTTGCATACCTAAAGAAAGAATAACGACCAACCCTTTACGGGGCTTTAAATAGAAACGAATTAGAATTTAAATAATGGATACAGCACATATTAATCCTTTGGAAAACGAAGCCATTTACATTTTTAGGGAAGTAGCGGCCCAGTTCGAACGTCCCGTTCTTTTGTTTTCAGGGGGGAAAGATTCGATTACCTTGGTGCGCTTGGCGCAAAAAGCATTTTGGCCCGCGAAGATTCCTTTTCCATTAATGCATATCGATACCGGACACAACTTTCCGGAAACCATTGAGTTCAGGGACCGATTGGTGAAAGAATTGGGGCTGGAACTTATTGTGCGAAACGTACAGGATTCCATTGATCAGGGTAAGGTAAAGGAAGAGTCGGGGCGCTATTCCAGTAGAAACTCGTTACAGACGACCACCTTGTTGGATGCCATTGAAGAATTTAAATTCGACGCCTGCATCGGTGGTGCCCGTCGCGACGAGGAGAAGGCACGGGCCAAAGAACGTATTTTTTCTGTACGGGACGACTTTGGACAATGGGACGAAAAAAATCAACGTCCGGAACTTTTTGATATGTTGAACGGACAAATTGAATTGGGGCAGAACGTTCGAGTGTTTCCAATTTCCAACTGGACAGAATTGGATGTTTGGTCCTATATCGAAAAAGAAAATATTGAAATACCCTCGATTTATTTTGCACACAAACGCAAAGTGTTTCTAAGGGACGGACTTATTTGGTCCCATTCCGATTATGTATATCAGGAAGAAGATGAAGAAGTGCTGGAGCGCATGGTGCGTTTTCGTACCGTTGGGGATATGAGCTGCACAGCGGCAGTGTTTTCGGAGGCCAAGGATATTGCTTCCGTAGTTCAGGAAATTCGAGAATCGACCATATCGGAACGAGGCGCAAGGATTGATGACAAACGTTCCGAGGCCGCAATGGAAAAAAGAAAACAACAAGGGTACTTTTAGAGCGTACCACGTATCAAGCACAAGGTATGACGTGGATAAAAGAATAAAGGTTTTAACAAGACTTTTTTTGTAACACCTACGTTACATACGATTAAATAGCACAAAATACAGCACATGGAAGTTTTAAAAATAGCAACAGCAGGGAGTGTAGATGATGGTAAAAGTACCCTGATCGGCAGAATACTGTACGATACCAAATCGTTGACGACCGATAAGTTGGAGGCCATAGAAAAGACCAGTAAGAAAAACGGATACGATTATCTCGATTTTTCTTTGGCCACGGATGGCCTTGTTGCGGAAAGGGAGCAGGGCATTACCATTGATGTAGCACATATTTACTTTTCTACTGCGAACAAGAGCTATATCATTGCCGATACTCCCGGTCACGTAGAGTATACCCGTAATATGGTAACCGGCGCCTCCACATCGCAGGCGGCCATAATTTTGATCGACGCCCGAAAAGGCGTTATCGAACAGACCAACCGTCATTTTTTTATCAACAACCTGCTGCGCATCAAAGATGTAGTAGTGGCTATCAACAAAATGGATCTGGTAGATTATTCGGAAGAGCGCTATAACGAAATCAAGGCAGATTTTGAACAGCTTATGGACAAAAGGGAATATCGTGATCAGAAGATTACGTTTATTCCGGTAAGTGCCTTAAAAGGTGACAATGTCGTCAATATATCGGAACGTACGCCATGGTATTCCGGTACCACGCTTTTGGAGCACTTTGAAACGTTGGACCGTAAGGACATCTTCAATGTAGGTACACCGCGGTTTCCGGTACAGTACGTCATCCGCCCAAAAACGGATGCACACCATGATTTTCGGGGATTTGCAGGTAAGGTATACGGAGGGGAACTGAGCGTTGGGGACGAGGTCGTGGCACTTCCTTCACAAACCCGATCAAAAATTAAGGATATCTATTTCCATGATAAAAAATACCAGACGGCTGCAAGGCGCTCTTCGGTGACCATAACCTTGGAAGACGAAATTAACCTAAGTAGAGGGGATATGTTGGTAAAGGTGAACGATTTGCCGACCATTGAGAAGCGGTTTACCGCTACGGTTTCCTGGATGGATTCGCAGCAGCTCACCGTTGGTAACAAGTACATTATACAACATGGGGTCAACAAGGTATTGGCCAAAATAGACAAGGTGCACCATAAGATCGAACCGGATTATTCCGGAGTTGACACCGAAGTGGATTCGTTGGGAATGAACGATATCGCGGAAGTAAGTTTTCAACTGAACAAGCCCATATATTATGACAAGTTCAAGGACCATAGGACCAATGGATCTTTTATTTTGATCGATCCAAATTCGAACAGTACGGTAGGGGCAGGTTTTATAAGTTAGGGAGCATAAGGGTTTCAAATAGGGAGGCGACACGGCGATAGTTGTTGTGGATTCCTTGAATAATTTACCTATAAATCCCATAGGTTTTATATACTAATTGGATGTAATGTCCGACCATTATAGAAAAAGAAATGCAAAGTTTTAGAACAGAGATAGAGGATCCCATTGTAGAGAAGGATATCGTTGAACTGGCAACAAAAATTCAGCGGTTCCATGACGGAAAGATCGACGAAGAAAAATTTCGTAGCCTTCGCTTGGCGCGCGGCGTTTATGGTCAGCGACAGCAAGGCGTACAGATGATTCGTATCAAGCTGCCCTACGGTAAGGTTACGGCACGGCAATTACGTCGTATTTGCGATGTTTCGGACGAGTATTCCCGGGGACGTTTGCACATTACTACAAGGCAGGACATCCAAATCCATTATGTGGACCTGAATCGTACACCGGAGCTTTGGGCGGAATTGGAAAAAGATGAGGTAACCCTAAGGGAGGCCTGTGGAAATACGGTCAGAAACGTAACCGCAAGTGAAACCGCCGGTATCGATGTGGACGAACCCTTTGATGTTTCCCCATATGCCGATGCCGTGTTCAAATACTTTTTAAGGAATCCGATAAGTCAGGAAATGGGACGGAAGTTCAAGGTTTCCTTTTCGGCTAGCGATGCGGATACCGGTCTTTCCTATATGCACGATTTAGGCTTTATCGCCAAGTTGAGCAATGGTGTTCGCGGTTTTAAAGTGATGCTGGGGGGCGGCTTGGGATCGCAACCGCGACATGCCGATACCTTGTTCGAATTTTTGCCTACGGACGAAATTATTCCTTTAATGGAAACTGTTGTACGGGTTTTTGACCGCTATGGCGAACGAAAAAGCCGAGCCAAGGCACGGATGAAATTTTTGTTGAAGGATTTGGGACTCGATGGCTTTAAGGAGCTTTTGGCCGCCGAAAAAACGGCCTTGCCCTTTAGCACCGTTGCTATCGATGCGGACAGCTATCCGAGGGTACAGGTCGCTACCGCTACCATACCGGAGGTAACTATTAAGGATGTTAAGGCTTTTGAGCAATGGAAAGCAACCAACGTAATACCGCAAAAACAACCGGGTTACGTTGCTGTAGGCATCAAAGTGTTGCTTGGGGATTTTTATACCGATAAAGCGCGTTTGTTGGCCAATTTGGTCGAGCAATATGCGGCCGGTGAGATACGTTTGTCCTTGCGCCAGAATATATTGATACCCTTTGTTGCGGAAAATGCACTGCCCTTTTTCTATACGGCACTTGAGAAGTTGGGTTTTGCCGATGCGGGGTATAACAAAGCGGTGGATATTACGGCTTGTCCGGGAACCGATACCTGTAATTTGGGAATTGCCAGTAGTACCGGTATTGCCGAAAAACTGGAAAGCGTTATCAAGGAAGAATATCCCCAATATCGTAATAACGCCGATGTGGTGATCAAGATCAGCGGTTGTATGAATGCCTGTGGGCAGCACAATATGGCCCATATCGGGTTTCAAGGGATGAGTATCCGTACTAAGGATAAACTGGTAGCTCCGGCACTACAGGTGCTTTTGGGCGGCGGTAATTTTGGAAACGGTAAAGCGCGCTTTGCGGATAAGGTGGTGAAAATACCGAGTAAGCGTGGGCCACAGGCATTACGACTTATTTTGGACGATTTTGAGTCGAACGGAAATGGATCGGACTATGCCGTGTACTATACCGAAAAAGGAGAACATTATTTTTACGATCTGTTAAAGCCCCTGACCCAGATCGACAACCTGACACCAGAAGATTTTATCGATTGGGGAACCACGGATACCTATAAAAAAGCGATCGGAGTAGGGGAATGCGCAGGAGTCGTAATCGATTTGGTAGCGACCTTGTTGTTGGAAAGCGAGGAAAAAATAGAACAGGCCCAGGACGCGTTCAACAATGACAGATGGGCGGCCAGCATCTACTATTCCTATACCTCCATGGTCAATTCGGCCAAAGCGTTGCTTACTGCCGAAAAAACCAAGACCAATACCCATGCCGCTATCATTAAGGATTTTGATGAAAAGTTTGTAGCGACCGATAAGATCGCTATTCAGGGCGGTTTTGAAAATTTGGTGTTGCAACTGAACAAGAACGCTCCTAGCGAAGCCTTCGCAAAAAGCTATATGAACGATGCCAAAGTCTTTTTAAAAGCTGCGGAAGCGTTCAGGACCAGCGAACTTCAAGAAGCATAAAATGAAACAGCTGTCCACTGATCAGAACAAGGCAATGCACCGAACCGATTCGGGAACGGCACCAAAACTCACGGTTGTGGGAGCGGGTCCGGGTGATGTAGAGCTCATTACCTTGAAAGCCATAAAAGCATTGCAAAATGCGGATGTGGTGCTGTACGATGCATTGGTAGCCCCCGAGTTGTTGGAGTACGCCCCCGTTGCGGAGCATATTTTTGTTGGAAAACGTAGGGGATGTTATGCGTATCAACAGCAACAGATCAATGAACTGATTGTAGAACGGGCCCGTTCACATGGGCATGTGGTCCGCTTGAAGGGCGGTGATCCCTTTGTGTTCGGAAGGGGCGCCGAAGAAATGGAGTACGCAGCGGCAAATGGATTGGCGGTACATATGGTTCCGGGAGTGTCCTCATGCTTGGCGGTGCCGGCTTCCCAAAACATACCGGTCACCAAACGTGGGGCCACCGAGAGTTTTTGGGTAATAACGGGAACGACCAAGGCCCATAAACTATCGACAGATGTTGCTTTGGCGGCGAAGAGCGATGCCACCGTTGTTATATTGATGGGAATGGGGAAACTAAATGAAATTGTGTCCTTGTTCGTGGGAGAAAACAAAGGCGATACGCCAATTGCCATCATCCAAAACGGCACGCGACCCGATGAACGCATTGCTATCGCTACTATAGCGGGTATCGAAGCTGTTGTGAGGTCGCAAGAACTGAAAAACCCTGCCATAATCATTATTGGGGAAGTGGTTCGTCATAGGGAAAAACTAGCAGGGATTACCAATGCGGTCAATGCGGAGGAAGTACAAATTTGATTTTACGCCATAAGGCCGGGAATCAAAAAAAGAAATAATGTGAGACGGACATCTTTTGGTTCCGATGTTCGTCCGATAACAAAAAGTATAACATCCGGTATTCCGGGTATCGTTTAAATAACGTGAATATGATACAGACAGATATTCTTATAATTGGCGCTGGCCCAACAGGACTTTTTACCGTTTTTGAAGCGGGTCTTTTAAAGCTGAAATGCCATCTTATCGATGCTTTGCCGCAAGCGGGAGGGCAATGTTCGGAAATATATCCCAAAAAGCCCATCTATGATATTCCGGCCTTTCCGGAGATTTTGGCAGGTGACCTCGTATCCAACCTGATGGAGCAGATCAAGCCGTTTGACGCAGGATTTACCCTTGGGGAACGAGCGGAAACCTTGGAGAAGCAAGAGGACGGATCTTTTATCGTTACCACGAACAAAGGGACCAGGCATCAAGCACCTGTGGTGGTTATCGCCGGTGGCCTAGGCTCGTTCGAACCAAGAAAGCCGCCCATTGCGAACATCACCGATTTTGAGGATAAAGGGGTAGCCTATATTATCAAAGATCCAGAGGTATATCGTGATAAAAAAGTGGTCATTGCAGGTGGTGGGGACTCCGCTCTGGATTGGTCCATTTTCTTGGCCGATGTTGCTTCCGAGGTTACTTTGGTACACCGAAGAAACGAGTTCAGGGGCGCTTTGGACTCTGTGGAAAAAGCCAGTGTATTGGCCAAACAGGGAAAAATAAAACTGATTACCGAAGCAGAGGTGAAAAAGCTGTATGGCGATGAACACCTTGAAGCGGTAGTGGTGAAGCACAATAAGGAAGAGAAGGGAGAAACGTATGTGGAAGCGGATGCCTTTATTCCATTGTTCGGATTATCGCCCAAATTGGGACCCATTGGTAACTGGGGGTTGGAGATAGAGCGCAATGCCATAAAGGTCAACAACGCCAAAGATTATCAAACCAATATCCCGGGCGTTTTTGCGATAGGTGACGTTAATACCTATGAAGGAAAACTGAAGTTGATACTTTCAGGCTTCCATGAGGCCGCCGTCATGTGTCAATATGCCTATCAATTGATCAATCCTGGAAAGCGCTTTGTAATGAAGTATACCACGGTAGGTGGTGTCGAAGGTTTTGATGGCAGTAAAAAAGAAGCAAAAAAAGAAGTAGTACAAAGCATTCTATAAACTTCCTACGGATTTTAATTTAGGGCCTTCACCATACATAATCGTATCTGAAGGCCTTTTTTGTTCATAGCGTTGTGTGTGGTCTATTACCGATGATAGTAATGCCAGGGCAAGGATAAAATGTGGTGGGGCTTGATGATGTAGGGCTAAGTGGTTTTTGCTTTTTTTTGGAAAACATCGATTATCGCGATACTTTTAAAAGGTACTGCCATAGTGCATTCTTCTCCGCATAGGATGTAAAAACCGCCTACTTTCCTTGCTTTTGAAAGCCCTGTGGCGTTACTTTGTAACCAGTTCATTAAAAATCTGAAAAGCGTTATCAAGAAAGGTGGAGGGATTAGACCCTTTGAAACCTTAGCAACCCTTTGGTATAGTCCGTATTCTCTCGGAACCTAAGAAGGTGCTACATTCTATCTTAAAGCTATAAAACTGGTATGGACCGGTATGCATTCGGTATGTAAGACCGAAACTAAGAATAGATAACAAAAGAGCATATACTCCTACCTTTTACTTGATATCATTTCATATAGCACTGATGGCCAATGCGCCGTTGGAAGGGGTCGAACGACGAATTTAGAATAAAACTATGCGTGACATTCAAGATATTTTGAAGGAACGGATCCTCATTTTGGACGGGGCCATGGGAACCATGCTGCAACGGTATAAATTTCAAGAAGCCGATTTTCGAGGGGAACGATTTAAGGATTGGGAGCATCCGTTACAGGGCAATAACGATTTGTTGTCGTTGACCCAACCGGAGGCCATTGCTGCGGTACATGCCAAGTATTTTGAGGCCGGGGCCGATATCGTGGAGACCAATACGTTCTCGGGTACCACCATCGCCATGGCCGATTACCATATGGAAAGTTTGGTGTACGAATTGAACTATGAGTCCGCTCGGATCGCAAGGGAAGTGGCCGATGAATTTACTGCTAAAGAGCCCGATAAACCGCGTTTTGTGGCAGGCAGCATAGGGCCCACGAACAAAACGGCGAGTATGTCGCCCGATGTAAACGATCCCGGGTACAGGGCCATTTCATTCGATGAATTGCGAATAGCGTACAAGCAGCAGGTGGAGGCACTGTTGGACGGAGGTTCCGATATTCTTTTGGTGGAGACCATATTCGATACCCTTAACGCAAAAGCGGCCCTTTTTGCCATAGAGGAAGTAAAGGAAGAACGGCAGATGAACGTGCCGATCATGGTAAGCGGAACCATTACCGATGCATCGGGCAGGACCCTTTCGGGGCAGACGGCCGAAGCGTTTTTAATTTCGATATCCCATATTCCCATATTGTCCGTAGGGTTCAACTGTGCGTTGGGCGCCAGTCAGCTGGTCCCGCACTTGGAAGTGTTGTCCAATCGTACCGATTATGCCGTATCGGCACACCCTAACGCAGGCTTGCCCAATGCCTTTGGAGAGTATGATGAAACGCCCGAGCAAATGGCCGCGCAAATAAAGGAATATGTAGAGAAAGGTCTGGTCAATATCGTAGGTGGATGTTGTGGTACCACCCCCGACCATATTTCTGAAATAGCGGCTTTGGTAAAAGCATATCGACCACGGGTTTTAGGGGAAAAACATTTTAGTATATGATACTGGAAATGGCCGAATTGTGCATTAGATCGGGACAGTCACAAGCCCTCGAGGAGCAGTTTAGAAAGGCGAGGCCGCGAATAGCTTCTATAAAAGGCTATTGTTCCCATGAACTAAAAATAGGTATCGAAAAAAAAGACCGATTCCTTTTATTGGTCCATTGGGAAACCTTGGAAGACGATGAAATAGGATTTCGACAATCCGATCAGTATCAGGAATGGAAGCGTTTGTTACATCATTTTTATGAACCCTTCCCAGAAGTATTGCACTATCAATAATGAGTACAGAAACGAATATCGTGAACAACAGCTCTACCGTAACGAATGAAAACCCCAGGTACCTGAAATTATCGGGATTGGAACCTTTGGTGATTACCCCGGAAAGCAATTTTGTGAACGTTGGGGAACGAACGAACGTTGCCGGGTCCAAAAAATTTCTGCGTCTGATCAAAGAGGAAAAATTTGAGGAGGCCTTGGATGTTGCCCGGGAGCAGGTGGAAGGAGGTGCCCAGATCATCGACATCAACATGGACGATGGTTTGATCGATGGTAAGGAGGCCATGGTCAAGTTTCTGAACCTTGTGATTGCAGAACCCGACATTGCTCGGGTACCCATAATGATCGATAGTTCCAAATGGGACATTATTGAAGCGGGACTGCAGGTGGTTCAAGGGAAGTGTGTGGTAAACTCGATCAGTTTAAAAGAGGGCGAGGCACAGTTTATACAACAGGCCAAACTGATAAAACGATATGGGGCCGCGGTAATCGTAATGGCTTTTGACGAGGTTGGGCAGGCCGATAATTACGATCGAAGAATAGAAATTTCCAAAAGGTCATATGACATTTTGGTACATCAGGTGGGTTTTTCGCCCGAGGATATCATTTTTGATTTGAACATCTTTCCGGTCGCTACCGGAATGGACGAACACCGGTTAAATGCCATCGATTTTATCGAGGCCACCCGTTGGGTACGGGAAAATTTACCTTATGCCAGCGTTAGTGGTGGGGTGAGCAATGTATCCTTTAGTTTTCGGGGGAACAATCCCGTTCGGGAAGCCATGCACTCGGTATTCCTATACCATGCCATAAAAGCGGGGATGAATATCGGTATCGTAAACCCTAGCATGTTGGAGGTATATGATGACATTCCCAAAGACCTACTGGAGCACGTAGAGGACGTTATTTTAAATAGAAGGGACGATGCCACGGAACGTTTGCTCACCTTTGCGGAATCGGTGGTCGGTAAGGCCAAGGAAAGTACGGTAGACCTTTCCTGGAGGGAAGAACCTTTACAGAACCGGGTGACCCGGGCCTTGGTAAAGGGTATCGATCAGTATATTGTCGAAGATGTAGAGGAAGCCCGAAAAAGCGTTGCCAAACCCATTGAGGTGATCGAGGGTCACTTAATGACGGGGATGAACGTTGTGGGCGATCTGTTCGGTAGCGGTAAAATGTTTTTGCCACAGGTGGTGAAATCGGCACGGGTCATGAAAAAAGCCGTAGCCTACCTATTGCCCTATATTGAAGAGGAAAAACGAAACAATCCGCAGGCCGATCAAGCCGATGGTGCCGGGAAAATTCTAATGGCCACCGTCAAAGGAGATGTGCACGATATCGGTAAGAACATTGTGAGCGTTGTGTTGGCCTGTAATAACTATGAAATTGTTGATCTGGGGGTAATGGTGCCGCCCGAAAAAATTATTGATGCTGCCATTGAACACAATGTAGATATCATTGGTTTGAGCGGACTGATTACCCCGTCATTGGACGAGATGGTGCACTTGGCAAAGGAAATGAACCGTAAAAATTTTCATATTCCCTTGTTGATCGGTGGGGCGACCACCAGCAAGGCCCATACCGCTGTAAAAATAGATCCACAGTATAAAGCGGCGGTGGTACACGTAAACGATGCCTCGCGAGCGGTGACCGTAGTGGGGGACCTGCTGCAAAAAGAAACGGGCGATCGGTACAAAAACGATTTAAAAGAGGAATATGCCGTTTTTCGGGACAAGTTTTTAAAGCGATCCGTTAAAAAGGAATATAAAACGCTTTCCGCGGCAAGGGCCAATAAATTTCAAATCGATTGGGAAAGGGCGTCCATTTCAACCCCCAATACCATGGGCATCCAAGTCATTGAAACTCTGGATCTGGAAAAATTGGTTCCATTTATCGATTGGACCCCATTTTTTAGGAGTTGGGACCTGCATGGCAAGTATCCCGCAATTTTAACGGATACGGTTGTCGGTACCCAGGCCCAAGAACTATTCGACGATGCCCAGGAAATGCTCAAAACGATTTTATCCGAAAAGCAGTTGACCGCAAAAGGTGTTTTTGGCCTTTTTCAGGCCAATACCGTAGCAGAAGACGATATTGAGGTGAAAGCTGGGGAAGCCACTTACCTGTTTCGGACCCTGCGCCAACAGTTACAGCGAAAAGCGGGAGTGCCCGATTATGCGTTGGCAGATTTTATAGCCCCAAAGGAAACGGGAATTTCCGATTACATAGGTTGTTTTTGTGTGACGACAGGTTTTGGGACCGCCGAACTTGCCGCCGGTTATGAGAAAAACTTGGATGACTATAGCGCCATTATGATCAAGGCCCTTGCGGATCGATTTGCCGAGGCGTTTGCGGAATACCTGCACAAAGAGGTACGTTTGAACCATTGGGGGTATGCGGGCAAGGAGCAACTGAGCAATGAGGAGTTGATCAATGAAAAGTATAAAGGAATACGCCCGGCACCTGGATACCCTGCCTGTCCGGACCATTTGGAAAAGTTGACCATTTGGGAAGTATTACAGGTAGAGGAACGCATTGGGGTGCAATTGACTGAAAGTTTGGCCATGTGGCCGGCAGCTTCGGTAAGCGGATATTATTTTGCGAATCCGGAAGCGCGGTATTTTGGACTGGGAAAAATAAAGGACGACCAAGTTTCCGATTTTGCCTCCAGAAAGGGCATCCCGATTGAGGAGGCTCGTAAATGGTTGGCGCCAAATATTGCGGAGGAGTAAAGGAGGTTATACTAAGCAGGCTCTTTATGGGACTACGGTCGCGTTAGGGATTGCGGCATTGTTGGAGCACTCCCATTTTTTTGGGATGCGACTGCCAAAAGCCCGGCCGAAAGGCAACGACCAAATAAAAAGGAAGATATATTAACTTAAAAATAATCTCGAAATCACGGGAGTTCTTTGAAGGCCCTGGAACGGGAAACCGATTATGAAAGTAACCGATCATATAGAAAGCTCAAAAGGGAAAACGCTTTTTTCCTTCGAAATTATACCACCGGTAAAAGGGCGCAGCATTCAGGAACTGTACGATAATATCGACCCGTTGATGGAGTTCGATCCGCCGTTTATTGATGTGACCACATCGCGCGAGGAGTACGTATACATTGATCGCGAAGGGCTGTTGGATAAAAAGTTGACCCGAATGCGACCGGGAACCGTGGGTATTTGCGCTTCTATAAAACACAAGTACGATGTAGATACCGTGCCGCATGTTTTGTGCGGTGGTTTCACCAAGGAGGAAACGGAGTATTTGTTGGTAGACTGTCATTATTTGGGCATCGATAATGTAATGGCGCTACGGGGCGACGCCATGCGGGAAGAGAAGTATTTTAAGCCGACCAAAGGCGGTCATCCTTTTGCGCTGGACCTGGTAGCACAAATTCAGGACTTGAACTGTGGCAAATACCTGCATGAGGTGATCGAGACCGACGATTGTTCAAACTTCTGCATCGGTGTAGCGGGATACCCCGAAAAGCATTTGGAGGCACCATCCTTAAAATCGGACCTGATCCGCCTAAAGGAAAAGGTAGATGCCGGGGCGGACTATGTAGTGACGCAAATGTTTTTTGACAATCAGAAGTATTTTGAGTTTGTAGAAGCCGCAAAGGAAATGGGTATTACCGTACCCATTATTCCGGGAATCAAGCCCATTGCCGTAAAACGCCATTTGCAATTGCTCCCCCAAGTTTTTCGGATCGACCTTCCCCAAGATTTGATCGATGGCGTAGAAGCGTGCAAAAATAACAAAGACGTACGCAAGGTAGGGATCGAGTGGGCCATACAGCAGTCCAAAGAATTGAAAGCGGCCGGGGTACCGGTATTGCACTATTATTCTATGGGAAAATCGGATAACATTAAGGCTATTGCAAAGGAGCTGTTTTGATGGGGGTTTGTTGAGTGTTGAGTATTTAGTAGTGAGTATTTAGTATTGAGTACTTCGTAATTAGTATTTAGTGGTGAGTAAAAAGTATTACGTGATGCGTTATGAGTGATGCTTGAATTTGAGTTTGAATTTGCACTTGTCTTTTGTCCTTTTTCAAGGAGGTTTCAGCGGTACTCGTTTTGTCCGGTCGAGCGGAGTCGAGACCTCTCTGTGTTCCTAAGTTCTCGACTGCGCTCGAAGTGACATTTTTCTGGTTTTCCCTCAGTTCAATTGGACGAAGTGCTCTTTTCTCTTGTTCTTTCTGCAAAGTGGTCTTTTTTCAAATCTCAGTAAAAAGTAGTCAGTAATAAGTATTAAGTGATGCGTTATGAGTGATGCTTGAATTTGAATTCGAGTTTTAGCTTGAGTTTGAGTTTGAATTTGATATTTGAGTTTGAACTTGAGTTTGACACTTGATCCGGAAAATCCTTAAAAAACTGGAACGATAAACTTTGAATAGTTTTACCTTTGGGCCCCATGGGAACAAGGGTACTTTTTGTATTTCTTTTTTTGGGCATTAAAGCCTTTTCACAAGAACCTTCAAAAACGAAAAGGTACACCTTGGATGTGAATCCGTTTTACGGTTCCATTCTATTGCACAACACCGACATTTCCCATTTGATTACGGAACATCCCGTAGGTGTTATCGTGGGATATAACCGAAAAACGTTTGGTGAAAACGAATGGGAACGCGAATACAACTACCCCGATGCGGGAGCTTCTTTTGTATATCAAGATACCCGGAGCGCTACTTTGGGGAAAACCTACGGCCTGTTCGCACATTATAACTTTTATTTTTTTAAGCGTAACCTTCAGTTTCGGGTGGCACAGGGCCTGGCCTATGCGACCAACCCCTACGATAGGGTTACCAATTTTAGAAACAATGCCTACGGTTCCCGTTTTTTGAGCAGTACCTATATGATGCTGAACTATCACAAGCAACGTATTTTTAGAAATCTTGGGCTGAATGCAGGTATTAGCGTGGTGCATTATTCCAACGCAAACGTCAAAGCTCCCAATACGTCTACCAATACACTGGCCTTTACCTTGGGGCTGGTCTACAATATCGGTGGTGCCGATCTGCCCTATGTAAGTCGGGAAAAGCAGCAGCTTACCGAGCCGCTTCGATACAATCTTGCCTTTCGTTCGGGCATTAACGAGAGCGATAACATCGGCGCCGGACAGTTTCCTTTTTATATTTTTTCGGGTTATGTGGACAAACGCTTGGGCCGTAAAAGTGCCTTGCAGTTGGGCACGGATGTGTTTTTTAGTAATTTTTTAAAGGAACTGATACGGTATCAGAGCATTTCATTTCCAGAAAACGAGATTGCCACGGATACCGATTTTAAAAGAGTGGGGCTGTTTTTAGGGCATGAACTTTTTATAAATAAACTCAGTATTACCACCCAATTGGGGTACTATATCTATTATCCGTTCGATTTTGAGGGGCGGGTATACAATCGGGTGGGATTAAAACGGTATTTCGGGGACAAGCTATTTGGTGAAATTTCCCTGAAATCCCATGGTGCCGCCGCGGAAGCGGTGGAGTTTGGCATCGGAATTCGACTGTGACCTAAAAAATACCAATGGTAAAAACTAACGTTCGAAAAGGAAATAAGGGATACCGCAACACTAGGGGATTGCTAGACGCGTCCGGCCCCGAAGGCTATTGCAGATCAGGTCGTTTCCCATACATCGTATATTTTTTGACAGTACTGTTTTTTGGTTTGTTGGTTTCCTGCAATTCCGAATCGGCCCCCGATTGTTTTCAGGCAAGCGGGGATACGGTACGCGATTCGGTAATGGTCGCACCGTTTACCGCAATTACGGTTTTTGAAAATATCACTTTGGTGTTGCAAGAGGGTACGGAGCAAAAAGTTGAAATAGAAACGGGAGTGAATCTAAGGGAGGAAGTAAGCGCCGAGGTCGTAGACGGTAGGTTGTTATTGCGCGATACCAACGATTGTAATTTTTTTAGGGAATACGGTGCTACTACAGTTTATGTTACGTCACCCAGTATTACGGAAGTACGAAGCAGTACCGGATGGCCGATCCGTAGTGATGGTGTTTTGGCCTATCCCAATTTACGGTTGATTTCGGAGAGCTTTTCGGACCCGACCTCAGAGACTACCGACGGTGTTTTTGATTTGGATGTCGCTTCGGAAAATTTACAGGTAACGGTCAATGGAATTGCGTACTTTCAATTAAGGGGCAGCACCGAAACCTTGTCAATTGTTATCGCCGCCGGCGATTCCCGTATCGAAGCGGAAGCGTTGGTAGCACAGAACGTAACCCTCAACCATCGCGGTTCCAATGATATTTTGATCGATCCGCAAGAGACATTGAATGGAGTGATCAGGGGCACGGGAGACGTCATCAGTTTCAGCCGCCCCGAAGCGGTTGCCGTTGAGGAGTTGTATAAGGGGCGATTGGTCTATAAAAATGATACAGGTCGCTAAAAGTGATAGGTGTTCCTATTACACGCATCAGAAACCATTTCAGCGGAGAACATCATTGGTATTTCGGTGGTGCAAGCTGTGAACGGTATCCGTGGTGTATTTCAAAAATAAAACAACGTGAATCCGATCAAGTCTTTTTTTAAGAACTTCTTTGCAAGAAAAAGGGTTCTGGGCGATTCCGAACAACTGACCGGACTCGCCAAGGCCGATGCCCTATTGAATACTTTGGTCAACGAAGGTCGCGTTCCCGGAATATCCGTTACGGTGCTGAAAAATGGTGAAACACTGCTAAAACGCGGATATGGCTACGCGGATATGGAACGGCAAGAACCGGTACATACCGAAAAAACGATTTTTAGGATAGCGAGCGTTTCCAAACCCATTGCGGCTACGGCCTTGGCACATATGGTCGGTGAGGGACTTATCGATTTGGATGCCTCCTTTTACCGATATGTTCCCGATTATCCCAAAAAAAAGTATGATTTTACCATTCGGCAATTGGCAGGGCATACAGCGGGAATTCGGGGTTATCGGGGAGCGGAGTATGGGTTGAACGAACCCTTTTCAATAGGGAAAGGCGCCGCAATATTCAAGGAAGACCCTTTGATGTTCGAACCTGGCACGCAATACCTGTATAACAGTTACGATTGGGTATTGATCGCGCTGGCCATGGAGGAGGCCAGTGGCATCGCTTTTGAGGAATATGTATATAACAAGGTATTGGTACCACTGGGGATGCAGGCCACTTTCGCCCCTGAAAACCACAAGGGAACATCTGGTACAACTCACGGAAACCTTGGCTCCCTCAAGGAACACAACGAACGTGGCTTGACGCCAACTTCCTTTTACAGTAAAAACCGTATTGGTTTTCGAAAGGCCATTCCCGTAAACAATTACTACAAACTGGCTGGGGGAGGCTATTTGTCCACTTCCGAGGATATTGCCAAATTGGGACAGGCCTATTTGGAGAGGAAAGTGCTTACACCGGCACTGATCGAACCGTTCCTGACATCACAACGAATAGCCGACGTTCCTACCTATTATGGTTTGGGTTGGCAGGTAAGCCAGGATAAAAAGGGCCGTCCATTCTACGGACATGTCGGAAATGGGGTGGGGGGCTATTCCAATTTTTTTGTGTACCCCGAAAATCAAATGGTAATCGCCATACTGATCAACTGTACCGACCCGAAAGTACAGGATACCTTGGATGCCGTAATCGATAGTGTGATAGGGGCGGTGGAAACTACGACGACGTAACTGTGCCGATCATTCTATTTTCAGGAACTGAAAATCGATACTCTGATACCGGTAGGTACGATAGTAGCGGTAACCGACCGTTTTAGTAAACTATCATATTTTACAGTTTATAACTCCTACTAAATTCATTTTTTCGGTATGCCTATTAGTTAATTTTTAGAGATATTTCTTCTGGCGCAAAAGCAGAACGTTATGATTTGGATTTGATCATTTCAAGACTTCGTGAAGGGGATACTGTCATCTTTTGGAAACTTGATAGAATCGCAAGAAGTATTTTACACTTATTAAAGTTGGTGGATCAGTTTGAAAAATTAGGTGTCAAATTCAAAAATATCAATGACCCTTTTATAGATACTACATCGGCACACGGTAAATTAGTAATTACGCTTTTTGGAGCTGTAGCTCCATTGGAAAGAGCTATTATTATTGAAAGAACAACTGCTTGGCTTAAAAGTGCAAGGCGAAGGGGAATTTAACTGGGTCATAAGAAGGGCCTGGCCATAGGGCCTATACAATATCAAGTGCGTTAAAGATCGTCTCTTCGGCCGCTAAAAGAGCGGGCATATTCAAAAAGTGACTCCTCATATGTTATGGCATAGCTTTGCCACGCACCTATTGGAAGATGGCACTGATATAAGGCACCTACAATTTTTATTAGGTCACAGCTCGACCAAAACAATGGAAACCTACACCCATGTGGCAATGACTTCCTTCAATAGGATAAAAGATCTCTTATCTTAGTTTCACATATAGAAAATATATAGATGATATGATCTATATCCTAACGTTGTGGTGCATTTAAAACTACCTTTCGTTTTTAAAGAATTACCCTCCTATTCTTAAATAACATCCTCTCTTATTTAAGTTTTTTGCTTTTTTCTTAACTTAGTAAAAAAATAATTAAAAGGCATTGAAAAATTTTAAAGCAGGTAATTATGTAAATCAAGGGACCTTCAAAAGTTTTATTCCCGTAGATATAAATCGAGATTGGGCACTCGATGATATGGAGGTAATTGAGCTTTTAAGTCAAGCGGATAGACAACTTGGAAGGCTTGATATGTACTCTGAGCACACGCCAAATATTGAATTGTTCATTTCAATGCACGTTTTAAAAGAAGCAACTAAATCGAGTAAAATTGAAGGGACAAAAACTAATATCGAAGATGCGTTACAAGACAAGGAAGAAATAGCAGAAGAGCAACGAGACGATTGGGAAGAAGTTCAAAATTATATTAATGCTCTAAATTCAGCTATTGATTCTCTGGACAAATTACCGTTATCGTCTAGATTGATTAAAATGGCTCATAAAGTTCTGCTTCAAGGGGTACGAGGAAAACATAAAATACCTGGACAGTTTAGAACAAGTCAGAATTGGATTGGTGGAGCTTCAATTGCAGACGCTACATTCATTCCACCTCCACACCAAGAGGTTTCACGTTTAATGGGAGACCTTGAAAAATTTTCTCATGATGAAGAAATTAAGTTGCCGCATTTATTAAAAATTGCGCTAATACATTATCAGTTTGAAACGATTCACCCATTTTTAGATGGAAATGGAAGAGTGGGTCGGCTTTTAATAACTCTTTACTTAGTAGAGAAAGAAATTTTAAAAAAGCCCATTCTATATTTATCAGATTTTCTTGAAAGAAATAGGCAATTATATTATGACAACTTAATGAAAGTGAGGACATCGAATGACATTAAACAATGGTTCAAGTTTTTTCTTGTGGGGATCATTGAAACTGCGAAAGGCAGTATCGAAACATTTGACAGTATCATGAAGCTTCAAAAAGAAGTTGATTCTAAAATTCAAGGACTTGGCGCACGCGCAAGTAATGCTAGAGCAGTTGTCAGTCAACTATATCTAAGACCTCTTACAAATGTTCAGAAGGTTGCCCACCTTACGGAAATTTCTCTTCCGTCAGCGTATAAGCTAGTAAACGAACTTGAGCAGCTTGGAATTCTGAAAGAAATTACAGGAGCAAAAAGAGGGAAACAATATTGGTTTGATGAATATCTCAATTTGTTTAGATAAAAATGCAGCCCAACAATGCTATAAGTAATAGCGGTTTAGGTGATAAATTGAGGGTATAAATATAAAATAAAGGTCAGTACGAAACTAAAAAGTTAGTGAGTAGGCATCCGCTAATACTTATACACGAGACCGTTGTGTGTAATTACAAAAAAATAAAAATCGAATATATTATGGGTTTGAAGTTTGAAAATATCATTAACACGGAGAAAGAAATCCGTAAAATCATGGGGCATCCTAATGAAATAGTCGTTAATAAAACTATAAATCATATTGATGAAAACTGTAAAACATTCATTGAGAATTCTCCTTTTATAACTATTGCAACATCAAACTTAAATGGAAATTTTGATGTGTCACCAAAAGGAGACCCGCGGGCTTTGTCAAAATTTTAGATGATAGAACATTAGCCATCCCAGATAGACCAGGAAATCGTAAAGCAGATACATTAACCAACATTATTCAAAATCCAAATGTCGGTTTAATTTTTTTAATTCCAGGAGTTAGAGAAACCCTAAGAGTGAAGACTTACCCGTTTTGAAGGCTTCCCTGTTTTTGAAGGCTTCCCTGTTTTTGAAGGCTTCCCTGTTCATAAAGATCATAGAGATATTATAAAGTCTTATGCAGAAAAAGGATGGAGGTTTAAACAGGTTTTTGCGCCAGCAATGAGTGGTTATGGGTCGGCAAGCTATTTTGAGTTAATTTTTGAAAAGGAAATTTAAACTAAAGTTCAAATAACTGATAAATTGGTGATGGGCTTGTTAGTGTTTTTCAAATAGTATATTTTAGGGCCATGACGCGATACTGTTGCTTTTTGTTACTCTGTTGTGTGGGGGTCCAATGTTGGGCCCAAAGTTCGATTTCCGGCGAGATCGGCATAGCCTTCCAAAAAGAAAAGGAGGTAAAAATACATTTGAGCCGGATCAAGCTCGAAGATTTCCCGAGTGCGAAAGCGGAAAAATCCATTGCTACTACCATACTCGATAAAGAAGGTCGTTTTTCGTTTCGCGAACTGCAATTGGAAAAGAAAGATGCCCTATATCATATTTATGTGAATACGGTTGCGGAGGCCTTGGGAGCGCCAAAAAATCCGGACCGTTTTTTTGTCTTTTCCGCCCAGGACAGTATCCATTTCACGAAGGGTAAAAAGGCGTTCGAAAAATACACCAACACCAATACCGCCGATGCGGAATGGCAGCGATTGAGGGCCTATGAGGCGCGTCTGTTCGGTACCGTTTTAAGTGGCGAGGATAGCCTGTCGCCCAAGCATCTGGTGCATTTAAGACGCTATGCCAAAGATTCGCTCCAAATTTTAATGGTAAAACTCATCGGCATCAAACAACTGGACCAACAGGAATTGTTGGATGTGGATATCGCTAAAAATCCGGAATATTACCTTGCGCTGTTGGAAGAATTGAAGAAAAGTGAACTGGAGCGATCCGATTATCTTTTTTTGGAAAACAAACTAGCCTTCATCACAACCGAAAAGGCGGAGTATAAATTTATGTATAGCACGTATATCAATATCTTTCTGGGCCTCATCATCCTGTGCCTTACCCTTTATGGCATCCGGAAAAAAAGAAGGCCGAAACCCGATATTGAACAATTGAGCCATCAAGAGCGCACCATTCAACAATTGATATTGCAAGGGAAGAGCAATAAGGAAATTGCCGCGGAACTTTTTATCAGTATCAGTACCGTAAAAACCCATATTACCCATATTTATGGGAAACTACGAGTAGCCAACCGAAAAGAACTGTTTCAAAAGGCACCGTACCGGTAGGGGACTAGTCCTAAAATACGACCCATTTCACTGTTGTTTTCCAAGAACAAACGATTACTTGCATCAAAAATGAACGTCATGCGCTTGTTATCGATATGCCTTGTAATTCTTTATGTTGTAAAAAGTAATGCCCAAGAGGGCCATGCCATACAAGGTACGGTAACCGATAAGGACGGTATGCCCATAACCGTTGGGGACATATTGTTGTTCAAAAAGGACGGCGACAGCTTACAGCAGTATACCGTGCTGGTCGAAGGAACGTTTCGTATGGATGAAATTGCGTCCGGAGCATACCGACTGCGTATCTCGGCCATGGGCTATGCCACGATAACACGGTCGGTGGTCATCTCAAATGATCTTACCTTACGGCTTTCCCTGGAAGAAGAGGATACCGCTTTGGAAGCGGTGACCGTAACTGCCGCAAAGCCTATCGCCTTTAATCGGGGAGGGAATTTTACCCTGGACGTTACCAATCCCGTACTGTCGTCCATCCCCGACCCCGTGGCACTTTTGGAAAAACTTCCGGGAGCGCAGGTCAGTCCCGACCGGGAGTCCATTACCATACTGGGTAAGGGAACTCCGCTGCTGTATTTGGACAAACAACGCATCTCCATGGATACCTATAAAACACTTTCGGTCGATGCGATCGATAGCATTACCATATTAAAAAACCCATCTTCCAAATACGAGGCCGACGGGCGGGCGGTGGTATTGATCAAGGGAAAAGCAGCAAAAAAGGAAGGCGTGCGCATCAACTTTAAAGAAACCTTGTCCCAAAGGCAAAACGGTAACAGTTACCATGGCATCGACCTGAGCCTAGTTGGCAAGCGCCTGCAATGGAACGCTCGACTGGGATACAATTTGTTGCAGACCTGGGAAAGCAACCGTTTTGCATTCGATATCCCGGAAGCGAATACCTTTACCGATTATGAGGTGCTGATAGCGGTCAACGATCGAAAACAGACGAACGCCGGAACCGGACTCACCTATACCATCAATTCCACCGACTATCTTTCCGTAAACGCCGACATGCGCCTACAAAACGATACCTTCCCGATAGCCACCGATACCCGTTTGATACAGGATGGTCGGGAGCGTAACATCCGTACCCATACCGACAACGGTAATACCAAGGATTTTATAAGCGTAAATGCGAATTACAATACCCGATGGAACGAAACGGTCGGACTTTTTGTTGGAGGACAGTATACTACTTTTCAACAAAAGTTGAATACCGAAATTTTTAACGCCACCGACGGGGGAACCTTATGGGCCGATGAGAATCGTAATCAATCGTATGGCATCGATGTATTTGCCACCCGTTTTGATCTGGAACAAGATTTGGGAAAGCACTTTAAATTGGAGCTAGGTGCGAACATTACCGAAGCAAGTGCGAATGCCAATGCTCGAACGCAAACGACGGATCCGCCCCGGACCACCCTTACCGATTTTGACTATTCGGAAAGGCGATACGCGGCATACACCCAAGTTTCGGGAAAAATAGGAGCGAAAATCACTTTTAATTCCGGGGCCAGGATCGAAAGGAACATAGTAAACGCAATGGAAACCCCGAGCATGTTACCATCGATCAATAGGGACAATAGCTATTTTTTTCCAAAGGTTTTGCTCGAGTTTCGGTTGGATAGCACAAAACAGTTGTTGCTGAACTACGCCAAAAGCATTTCGCGGCCCGACTATTCCCGGACCAGTGTTATTTCCGCATTTATAAACCCCTTTTTGGAAGGTTCGGGAAATCGTGGGCTATTGCCTGCAATTACCCAGGAGTGGTCGGCTACATTGCAATCGAAAAATAAGGTAGTAGGGTTCAGCTACGCAAGGCGAAAAGCCCCCATATATTTTACGATAGGATATGATGAAGGATTGGGAAAGGCGGTGTTGAGCCAAAGGAATTTAGATCGGGAGCATTTTTTGGAAATCTCGGCAAACATGCCCTTCTCGAAAGGAAAGTGGACGGCAACCAACTACGCAGCGGTATCGTTACGGAAAACCATGGACGGAAATGCATGGATAGGACGGGCAACGCCCTATGTTTATATCTCCACCAACCACCAATTCACAATAGCAAAGGACACCACCCTGTCTTTTGGCGGATGGGGCATCACCCGACGTGGCGAAGGAATTTTTGATAGAAATGGTCTGTTGGTCATGGAGGCGGCGATAACAACGACCCTGTTGAAAAAATGGAGACTCGCATTGCGGTTCAACGACATCACCAGGGCCATGCGCTTTGAAGAGGCGTATTCCGTGGCGGGGGTAACTGCCAATGGAACGTATTTCGCGGATGGACGAGAGCTGGCATTGACCGTACAATACACACTGGGAAAAGGGCATCAGAAAGTACAAAAAAATAGAACGGTCGACGAAGAACTGGAACGTATCCGATAAATGAAGTGGTTTAGACTTTTTGTCCGGAAACCTCGGGAGGCTATAAAATGATGCTTTTTCACCCTTTTTTCGACTTTTTTTCCTTCCGTAGCCCGGTTATTCAACTCAAAAAAGACTTCAACAGGGCAAAAAATCATTTCCCGAAGCATCGGGATCACCGCAATCCAAAACGTTTAGACCACTTCAGTGTTAGATCGTCGTTAAAGCAATTTTTGTTTAATAAAAAACAATTAATTTTAAACAAAAATAATATTATGAGAGTTCTTTGTTCGTTTTTAATCTGTTTTTTAGTTTCAATCGGTATGGCCGCTCAAGAAATTACATCCTTTCAAGGAATGTGGGGCGATGAATTTTACCAGGATGCCGACAAAATAAGTTGGAAGGAAGTCGATAAAATCATGAAAGAAAGTACCGTTGCCGAACAAAATTGGCAGAAGTATAAAAAGCAGTCCCTCGGAGGGCTCGTTGCAGGTGCGGCGAACCTGGGCGCTACGATCTGGTTCGTAGTGGAGTATAACGACGACAGGGTGGTGACCGCACCGGCCATCGCCGCGATCGGTACCGCCGTAATTTCTTCCATTTTTTTCAACAGTGCCAAGAAAAACAAAAAAGAGGCAATCCTGAAGTACAACGCATCCTTTGACAATACCACCGCTTTCAAACTTGTTCCGGTCAGCAATTCCAATGGAATGGGCATCGCGTTACAATTTTAGGCAAACATTATTCTATAAAGATCGTTTCAAGGTTAAAATGGTATAAAAATCCATCCAGGACTTAAGGGTTCGCGATGGATTTCGTTTTTTTGCCTAACGGTAAAAACGAAAGGGGTATGCGAAAACTAAGAAATGACGAATTGGGCCGAATCGATGTAGCGGCGTTTCGGGATATGCCGAAAACCCCATTGATCATTATTCTGGACGACGTTCGAAGTCTCCATAATATTGGCTCGGTATTTCGAACATCCGATGCCTTTCTTATCGAAAAGATCTATTTATGCGGTATCACCGCCACGCCTCCTCACAAGGACATTCATAAAACTGCCTTGGGCGCAACGGAAAGCGTCGCTTGGGAATACCGTGCGGATATTATGGGATTGGTATCCGAATTAAAAGAACGGGATGTATCCCTAGTGGCCATAGAACAGGCCGTTGATGCGGTGCCCTTAAATGCGTTCAATGTCCGTTCCGGGCAAACCTATGCCATGATTTTCGGAAACGAGGTAAAAGGGGTTTCACAGGCCGTGGTGGACGCTTGCGGGTCGGTAATCGAAATTCCGCAATACGGCACCAAACATTCGCTCAATATTTCGGTAAGTGCCGGTGTCGTTATTTGGGATTTTTGGTCCAAAAGCGAGCGATTACAAAAGCCCTCTAAATAACGAAACCTCGACGGTCGGTCGAGGTTTCATTCATAGTTTGAGTTAGTTTAGTTTCCCATTAGGAGTTGGCAATAACGCAAATACATTACTGTTATGCAAGCATTTTTCTTGAAAAAATGTTAAAACAACTGTGTAGTGGCAAACTCCTGTATCTGTTGGAGTACCTTCTGGTAGTCGGCCTCATCGGCTACAAAATCCAGATACGTACTATCGATGACCAAGCTGTTCTGTTCGGGATAACTGCGGAAAAAGTCGAAATACCCTTGTTGTATTTTGGATAGGTATTCGGCCGAAATATTTTGTTCATATTCGCGTCCGCGCTTTGCGATGTTCTCGAGCAATCGCTCGTTCGTTTGATACAGATAAACGTAAATTTTGGGCTTTTTAACCTCCTTGTACATCAGGTTGAAGAGCTTACGGTACAGCCGAAATTCCTCGGCCTGCAAGGTAACTTGCGCAAATATCAACGATTTGTAAGTGTCGTAATCGCTAACCATAAAGTTTTTAAAAAGATCGTACTGTGAAGTATCGTCCGAAAACTGCTGGTAACGGTCGGCCAAAAAAGACATTTCCAAGGGAAAGGCATAGCGGCTCCGGTCTTCATAAAACTTCGGTAAAAACGGGTTGTCCGCAAAACGCTCCAGTACCAATTTGGCGTTGAAATCCTCCGCTATTTTACCAGCCAAAGTGGTTTTTCCAGCACCAATATTCCCCTCTATGGCAATAAACCCGATATGGGTAAGCAGCTCTTGCCGACTTTTGAACAAACGGAGCGTCGTTTTTTCCAACTTGCCCTTATCCCTACATTCCTGGATCAGATTTCGGGTATCCTTGTTCAAAATGGGATGGTAAAACTGCGGTGCGATATCCGCCAAAGGTCTCAGTACAAACTTTCGAAAAGGAAGTTCCGGATGGGGAATTACCAGCTTTTCCGTCACTACGGTCTCGCGTGCATAATACAGAATGTCGATATCGATTAAGCGGGGCTCGTAGCCTTCCTCCTGAAACCTTTTACGGCCCATTTCCGTCTCTATCCGTAATACGTTCTCCAGTAGTTCTTGGGGAGTAAGCGTAGTGTTTACCGCAACACAGGCATTTAAAAAATCGTCGGATTCAAACCCCCAGGCGGCACTTTCGTACACCGGGGAAATCCGCACAATATCGCCCACGGTTCCCTGTAGGGCGAAAACGGCCCGTTGCAGGGCATTTTTTTTATCGCCCATGTTGGTGCCCAAAGAGAGGTATGTAAGAACAGGTTCAGCCATAATGGTAGACAAAGAAACAAAAAGTCGAGGTGAGTTTTAAGAACGGCCCCGTACTTTTATGAACATCATATCAAGTTGCTCCGGAAATTCGCGCATCTCCGAAAGCTACCGAGGAGTTCCGTATCTTTGCAATTCAAAAATATGCGACTTTAAATGAAATTTTTACGAAATCTACTTGCTGCCATTCTTGGTACTTTGATCGCCCTGGGAATTGTGTTCCTGATGTTCTTTATATTGGCCAGTTTGATCGGAAATGCCGAAGATACGGTCAGTATCGAGTCCGATTCCATACTCGAACTGCAATTGCAACTGCCCATAAACGATTATACCGGTCAAAACAACACCGATCCCTTCGCAGGGGTCTTTGAGCAATCGCAAGGATTGGACGAGATTTTGAACGCCATTCAAGTAGCAAAGGACGATAATGATATTAAGGGAATCAGTATCAACAATAACTTTTTGCTTACCGGGCTGGCGCAAACACAGGAGATCCGAAAGGCATTGGCCGATTTTAAGGAAAGTGGAAAGTTCGTTTACGCCTATGGGGATTTTTACTTGCAAAAGGATTACTACTTGGCAACGGTCGCGGATTCCATTTTTCTGAATCCTGTCGGGGGTATGGATTTTAAGGGCCTTTCCTCCGAGGTACTCTTTTTTAAGGAACTTCAGGAAAAGACCGGGGTGAAGCTTGAAGTGATCCGACATGGAAAATACAAAAGTGCCGTTGAGCCTTTTATTGCCGATGAAATGAGCGATGCGAACCGTAGGCAGATCAAGGAACTGATCATGTCGCTATGGGAATCCATGGTCGTTGATATGGCCGCGGGAAGAAATACCTCCGTTGCCAATTTGAATGCCATTGCCGACACCTTGGGCGGCCGTTTGCCCCAATACGCGAAAAATTCCGGACTGGTCGACGGGCTGTTGTTCTATGATCAATATGAAAAGAAATTGCGAAATGCGGTATCGGTTGCCGAGGATGGCGAATTGAACGTGGTTTCCCTGGAGGAGTACACCAAGCGGGCCAACACCAAAGGGAACAAAAAAGGAAAAGATAAGATTGCGGTCATTTATGCCCAAGGCGAAATACGGTATGGCGAGGGAGATCAAGAAGGTATCGGCCAAGGGTTGATGACAAAGGCGATACGAAAAGTAAAGGACGACGAGGACGTAAAAGCGATAGTGTTGCGGGTAGACTCTCCGGGTGGAAGCGCCTTGGTCTCCGATATCATATGGCGCGAACTGGAGCTGGCCAAAGCAAAAAAACCGGTAGTGGTCTCCATGGGTAACGTTGCCGCATCGGGAGGCTATTATATCGCCGTGGGTGCCAATAAAATTTTTGCCGAACCTACGACCATCACAGGTTCTATCGGGGTATTTGGTACCGTGCCCAATATCAACGGGCTCGCTACGGATATCGGCATCAATGCCGAACAAGTGGGCACACATAAAAATGCAGTGGACTATTCCGTTTTTGAACCCATGGACGATACCTTTCGGGAAACCGTGCAGGAGGGTATCGAGGAAATATATGACACCTTTTTGGACCGGGTATCCCAAGGTAGGGGCATCAGTATCGCCGAGGCCGACAGCCTTGCCCAAGGAAGGGTATGGAGCGGTACGGATGCAAAACGGTTGGGCTTGATCGACGAATTGGGAAATTTGGACGACGCGATTACCGAGGCTGCCAAAATGGCGGAGTTGGAGTCCTACGGCATACGGAAATATCCAAAATACAAAACCGGTTTTGAGCAACTGATGGAAGATTTGGGAGGTGCCGGTGCCAAGGCGCAGGAAAAGTTCATAAAAGAAAAGATCGGAACGGAAGCATACCAAACATTACGAACCATTAAAACTGCCCTGCAACAAAAGGGAATTCAAGCAAGAATGCCTTTTGTGCTCGATATCGATTAATACATGACCCTAAAAGACCAGAAACTGGCCTACCGGATCTATCTGTATCTGGGGGCACTGTTCATAACATCTCTAGTGGTGTCGAACCTGATTTTCCAGAAGTTCTTTTACTGGAAACCCTTTGGAGACGTTACCGTGTTCGGGGCCACCCTTTTTGAGGTCTCCGTTGGTATTCTGCCCTATCCCATTACCTTCTTGATCACCGATCTGATTTCGGAGATTTACGGTAAAAAAAAGGCCAATCAAATCGTCACGGCAGGTATTTTTGCCTCTTTTTTCTCCCTAACGATCGTCGTTTTAGCCGATGTTGCGCCGGCAATTCCAAAATCACCTATCGACGATGCGACCTTTACACAGGTTTTTGCGCTTAGTCCGGTGGCGGTGCTGGCATCCATGATCGCCTATCTTTTTGCACAATATGTAGATATAGCCCTGTATCACTTTTGGAAACGCGTAACCAAGGGCAAATTACTTTGGTTACGGAACAACTTTTCTACTTTTTTATCACAGTTCGCGGATACGTTTACGGTAGTTGGGCTCCTTTGTATTTTTAAGGTGTTGCCCTGGGACCTGTTTTTTGGGCTTTTGGTAAGCGGTTTTCTTTTTAAGGTTTTTATAGCATTTATCGACACCCCTTTTCTCTATTTTTTCGTATATCTCTTACGAAAACGATTCGGACTTGCCATTGGGGAAGAAATAAAGCTGGAAGTATAAAATATAAGGACTTTCCAAGAGTTATACACCTGTAGGGCCTTGGCCGTTTTATCATACAACTATCATGAGGAAAAAAATTATAAAGATCGGAGGTATTCTGTTGTTACTTCTTGTAGGTATCGTCATAGCCGCACCGTTTCTTTTGGAGGCTAAAATTGGCGACCTTATTAAAAACAATGTGAACAATAACGTGAACGCTACGTTGGATTTTTCCGAAGCGGACCTGAGCCTTATCCGAAGTTTTCCAAGTGCAGCGGTACGCCTTACAAATGTTGCTTTGGTGAACAAATCCCCCTTTGAGGGAGATACCCTTTTTGCAGCAAAAAAAGTGGAGCTTAAAATGGGTATCGCCCAACTCTTCAATACCGAGTCAGAGCCTATTGCCATTAAAAAGTTATTGGTCGATGGGGCCATTGTGAACATTACCGTCGATGAAGATGAAAATGCCAGTTATGATATTGGAAAGGAAACAACGGACGCGGCTTCTGCCGAAACGGAAACTTCCGGCGGATTTCAGCTGAACCTACAGCAGTACGAGCTGTCCAACGCCGCCATAAGCTATAACGACCGCGCTGCGGGAATACAGTTCAACCTTGTTGAGTTGCAGCACAAGGGCAGTGGTGATCTTTCCTTACAAACTTCGGAATTGGAAACGACCACCAGTGCGCTCGTTACCTTTGGTATGGATAGCACGGTTTACCTTAATCGGAACAAGGTGCAATTGGATGCCCTGATCGGTGTCGACCTCACCCAGGACAAATATTCGTTTTTAAAGAATGAAGCGATCGTTAACCAGTTGCCATTGGTTTTCGATGGTTTTGTAAAATTGAACAACAGTAGCCAGGAGGTCGATGTTAGTTTTAAAACGCCCTCGTCCGATTTTAAAAACTTTTTAGCGGTAATACCGGAAGCCTATTCCAAAAACATTGAAAACGTGAAAACGACCGGTAATTTCGAAGTCGGTGGGCGTTTTTATGGTATTGTGGACGAAACCCATATACCAAAATTTGATATTGCCATCAATTCTACGAACGCGAGTTTTAAATATCCCGATCTGCCAAAATCGGTGCAAAATGTAAACATCGATACCAAGATCAACAACAGAACGGGAATTGTGGAGGATACCTATGTCGATATCGATACGTTGACCTTTACCATCGACAAAGATCGCTTTAACATGACGGCACACTTAAAGGAACTCATGGGAAATACAAAGGTAAATGCTCACGTTGACGGAACGATGCATTTGGCCAACCTTGCACAAGCGTATCCCGTGCCGGACGGTTTGGACCTCAAAGGACTGTTGGAGGCGAATATTACGACCGCTTTTGATATGGCCTCTGTAGAAAACCATAACTACAAAAACACGAAGACGACCGGTGCTTTGAATCTGAAGGACTTTGAATACCGTTCCGATGAGGTGGCCAAGCCCATCGCGTTGCAGACCACAGCAATCACTTTTAATCCGGAAACGGTTACTCTCGACCAGCTGAGCGGTACTACCGGAGAAACCGATTTTAACGCTACCGGAAGTATCGAAAACCTATTGGGATTTCTCTTTAACGACGAACAGGTTGAAGGAAACTTTGATTTGAATTCCAATACGTTCGCGTTGAACGATTTTATGGTTCCCGATCAGGAAGATGCTACAGATGGTGGGACACCGAAGGATTCCGGTTCCGAAACGCCGGGTGCTACGGAAAAAATAAAGATTCCTTCTTTTCTGGATGCGACCATCAACGCCAATGCGACCAAGGTATTGTATGATAATTTGGTCTTAAAGGATGTAAAGGGGCAGCTAAGGATAAAAGATGAAAAAGCGGTTTTAAGCAATATGACATCCTCGTTGTTCGATGGAAAAATAGCCTTTAACGGAGAGGTGTCCACCAAAAATGAGGTCCCGACCTTTGCCATGAACCTTGGGCTGGATAAACTGGAAATCGGGGAAACCTTCAAATCATTGGAATTGTTCAAGGTACTCGCCCCCGTGGCAAGTATACTGCAGGGGAAATTGGATTCCGATATTCAGTTGTCCGGTAACCTTACCAATGATTTTAGTCCAGACCTGTTATCCCTAAGCGGAAATATTTTGGCCAATATCTTTGCCAGGGAAATCGATGCGGAAAAAACACCGGTATTGAACGCACTCGATAACAAGCTGGATTTTATCGATCTGAAACGCCTTAACCTGGACCAACTAAAAACCAAGCTGACCTTTGAGGACGGTATCGTTAACGTAAAGCCTTTTACCATAGCGTATAAGGATATCGCCATCAATATCGACGGCGGTCATACCTTTGATCAAAAACTTGACTATACCGCTACGATGGAGGTGCCCGCAAAGTACTTGGGTTCTCAGGTAAACGACCTTATCGCAAAGATTGACGACAGTTCCCTAAAGGGTATGACCATTCCTGTGAAGGCAAATATTGGAGGGGTGTACAACAGCCCGGCCGTGACTACCGATTTAAGTTCGGGCATCAAAAGTCTTACCGTTCAACTGATTGAAGTGCAAAAGCAAAAACTGGTGAACCAAGGAAAGGATAAGGCCAAAGACCTTATCGGGGATATTCTGCACCGTAACAGTACCGATACCACTCAAACTAAAAATGGAAGCGATAACGGTGTGAAGGAAGTTCTGGGCGGAATTTTAGGAGAGCAAAAGAAAAAGGATAGTGTTACCGCTTCGGATGCACCGCCAGAAAATGGGGAAGATGTGGTAAAAGAAAAGGCAAAGAATATTTTAGGGGGCTTTTTGGGCGGTAAAAAGAAGAAGGATAGCTCTAAATCCGAGGAGAAAGAAAAGCAGTGAACGTTACAGGATATAACATCCGAATAAAAGTAATTTTACATTGAATGGAAAGTTGTAATTTACAGATGATGAAATTATACCATTTCAAAGTTTAAATGGTAATAACATTGTGCTTATGAGTTTTTTAGCCAAATTATATATAAACGGAAGAGTAATCAACGTCTTGGATACCAACATTCAATTCTATCAGGATGTAAACCCTATTAGTTTTAAGCCGAGTGCTTTGCCAGCTGGGGGAGTATTTAATATGACCTTGGAGGCCGATGGTACGACCGATCTTTTGAACCTGGCGGTTGCTCCCGATACCATGTGCAACGGATACATTCGTTTTTATAAAAGGGATGGAATGTCCAAACTGGTCGATTACGAATTTTACGATACCTACGTTGTAGCATACAAACGGGTTTTTGAAGGATACGTGGGAAGGGTCACTACCGATCATTACACGCTTTCGCCCGGTATTTTAAGAATTGGGGATATGGTGTTCGAAAAATGGTGGAAAGTGACCGATTTGGCCGCAAACGATACTCCGATAGCGACCCCCGAATTAAAGAAATCCCCAAAGGTCACGGATTATTACATTACGGATAGCGAGGGCAACAGAATTGAGGAAACGAAAATAGGACAGACCATTACGCTCAACATTCGTACCCAGGATATGATCGGGGAAACCATGACCATCAATCTTGACAATCCTTCGGCCGATTTCATGTATCAAGGTAAGGTTTTGGAGAACGATACTTTGGCCGACCTCACCATTACCAAGAAAATAGAGCGCATTAAATTGGAGGTGGTTAAACAAGGAACAAAATAATGGCAAACAATACATTTCAACTTTCTGTTTTAGGAGAGAACAGGACACTTGACTTAAAGGTCTTACCGGAAATTACGGATAGTTTTTGGTTGAACATAAAGGATGAGGAGATACCTAAGGACGACGAGGGCTTGCAGGATATTTATTATGGAGAAAAGGTAAAGGTGAAATTAGTGGTCTCCGGTGCCGAAGAAGGCCAGGAATTAGTGATCACCGTCAAATCTCAGGACGATAGCATGGAACTTGCCGAAAGCGAGAAACAACCCTTTGTCCTATCGACCAAAGTACAGAATGGTGAAGCGTTGAGTGAACCGTTCTATATAGACCCCATTTGGTTCGATAAGGAAAATACGGTTACCTATGTTTTCGATGTTAAACTAAAAGAGGGCGATTCTGTTCTAGCGGAGAACTTGCCAGAGGCCGAGGAGAAAAGATTGGCTCCGGTAGGGTTCGGAAAACCGGACCTGTTTAAAATGGACCCTGCAAAAGGATACAGTTTGGAACGTGAATCCAATGGAAAAAAAACAGCGTATACCGGAGGTAAGATGGAAGAGATCGAATTGTACCAAAGTTGGTTCGAAGACGACTCTGATGAACTCGATACGGCTAAAAAAGCTCAAATTAAGTCATATTTTGAAAGTGTTTATATGACACGCTTGATGGGCTGGTCCCCAAGCGGAGAATATGGCAATGCCGCGAATAGGGCCAAGATTATTGCTGCTTTTGAAACGGCTTCGTCCAAACACGGTGTGCCCGCTTCAATCATGTTTACCTATGCGGCAGGCGAAGGAATGCAGTTGAGATGTAGTCGTGGACCATTGACCGATATAAACAAACCGGTCCAGTCTTTTCAGGCTTTTGGACTAGACTTTTTCGAGGAGCAGGCCGCAGGTCTTAAAAAGCAGGGATATTTGTCAAAATCATTTGATACTAAAGTGACCGCTATTGCCGAAGAATATGAGGTAAAAGGAAAAAAATTTTTCTTGGTTAAGCCTGTTAAGGATTTTAAAGGTGGAGACTATGCAATCGTTAGATTGAAAGGAGGCGGTTACTATACTAGATCGGAGGCAGCGGACGGAGGTAAGACCGTCTCCGTTTATCCGGTGGTCTTTAAAGATTTGCTTACCGGAATTGAGGGTGCCTGCGCCGTTTACGCAAAAGCTTACGACGACGCACAGGCCAGTAGTAAAAAAATTGGTTGGGGGGAGCTTACCCAAAACCAAAAGGCCTTCTTTGGGTATGTAAAAATCCAAAAAACCAGTACCAAAGGGAATGCGGAATTGAACCGGTATCGCCCCAAGCCCGATGCCAACTTTTATGATCGTAAATATAGCCCTGTCGGAGTTCTGGAGATTGAGGCAATTATGGATAAAAGTTACCGACGCTATGTCGCTTGGCGTTACATTCGCTTAGGAAAATTTTTTACGGAATGATTTTACCCATGCGATTCATATGGACAATTTTGTTCGGCCTGGGGCACTGTTTTAGTGTTCAGGCCCAAAAAAGTTGGGATGTAGAGGCCCCTGACAAATCGATAAAAGTAATCAACTACCGCGCCTTTGATCAAGGTTTGGACAGTGTGGTGATCCGGCATAAGGACGCTAGGCTAAGTTTTTTTGGTGATTCATTATGCCAGTCCCCCGATGACGAAACGTGCAAAACCGGTGCTTCCGGAATATCCTTTATATCAGATATTCAAGTTTTGGACGATACCAGGTATATGCTTTTCTCATTTTCGAATGGATCCCTGGGGAGTAGTTTTGACCTTATGGTGTATAACAAAGAAACGAACGCTATCGATTTTTGGTTGGTATCGTCTTTGTCGGATAAAGCAACTCCCGTGGTGCTCTTTTATTATCTGGAGGATACCCAAGAGCTGTTGCTCCCTAAGGCGATTAATTTTATCGATGCCGAATGGATCTATACCGTAGATTACCAGAGTAAGACCGCGGAACATCTTGTGCCCATAAAAAAAGATTTTAAAACGGTACTGCTGTTCGATTACGATTATAGTTATATAGATCGCTCAGAAGAAGACCTGTTTTATGTGATACCTTTACGCAAAGGGGAGAAAAAATAGCTAGTGGGATGATTGGAAAAATAACATCATGGTTCTGCCTTATGATTGCGCTGTTAGGTATACTGGTGGGCAGTGCACAAGATCAAAAAAAGCTACTGTTCGAGAATCGTATAAGTGTACGGCATTCCTATTTTGGGGATGGGACGGTAAAACGTTTGCGTATTAGCGATGGTGATGAGAAAATTAGCTTTTCAAAAAAAGATTTCCTAAAAGGCTTGCAATCGGAGACCAATGTAATTTATGAAAGTACCGAACAATTGGCTTTTTTGCCTCAAATCCAACATATTTCAAGATTATCGACCGATATCATTGTATTCAAGGGAAGCTATCCGTTTTTCGGATCGGTACAGCACCTGATTTTTTATAGCACCGCTTCCAAATCTATCGTAAAATGGGTAGCGTACTACGCCAGTTATGAGAACGTTATCAATTCACTTTTTTTCTACACGGATAGTAATCGGGTATTGCTAAAGAATAATAGAAATTCTATCTACCAGCAAAAAATATACGTATTGAAGTATAGGAGCAATTCCGTTAAAACCATCTTGCCCTCAAAAAAAACAATGCGCGCGGTCGGAGTTGGATTAGGGGCGAGCACTAAAGAGGATTGGGATACCAGAAGCGATGAGGCAAAGGAGTATTTTGAGTTCGATCTTTACGATTTACCCTAAATTACCCTAATCGATTTAGTAGTCCTTATTATTCCATTTCTGATTTGGCAATGAGTTCAACACCCTTTTTACCGTAATACCAATGAATTTTTCGGGAAATTTTTAAGTCTTCTGTCAAAGTATCCATTACGGGCTACCACAATAAATCATACCATAGATGGGTAGTTTGGCGCTATGTACTGTTGGGTAAACACTTCAGTAAATAAAATTCACAAATTATGAAATGAGCCATAACAATTCTCGATACCAACCGAAATGATTATTGGCGAATTACATTTGACCTTAAAAAAACAATAAATATAAACAGATGAAAAACGGGTTGTTGTTGATGCTTTTAATGGCAAGTTCTATTTCATTAAATGCCCAAAAAAGCCACGTTTTTAAATCGGACGATGGCAAAGTTTTGGCCGAGAACTTCATCTCTTACGAGGAAGGTGTGGATAGTGTGGTGGTAAAAAATAAAAAGCACCAATTTAAATTTTCGTACCACGAACCGTTTATTCAGATTAAAGATGGTGACGGCTATGACCTATTTGACAATGCTATCACCGTTCGTAATATAAAGAAAGTAAAAAATCGCATCTATCTTTTAGTAGGCTATGGAGGAAATTTGAACATTGAAACCGAGCTTCACTTGATCTTTATAAAAAAGAGTGCGGTTTTAAAATATTACGTATTGAAATCGCACGATAAAACGCTGAGAGACGTCTCCTTTGAATATTTGCCCAAAACAAAAGAGGTGGTCATACCGATCGCCAAACAATATACTCCACAAAATTTTATATATGCTATAGCTCCAGAAGCCGGCCAAATGGATACGATTAGGCCAATTAAAGATGAGGTAAATGATCAATACCGCAAGTATAAATTAAAAGTACAAGACTAGGTTTTATAAAGATAGTGTCGAGGGGTATGTTTTGCATGTAATGGGGCCGAGGAATATTTTATGTTTCTAGACTTAAAGTCAGTGGAAAAAACGTGTCAAAGCGTAGGCCTAATTTTGTTCTTGTAAATATCCTAACCGGTTACGTGGCTACAGTATCCCTATTATACCATATTATCGGTCTTTGGATTTAGTTTTCAAAGGCTTTATGGGCAAGTAGCCCAATTCCTGTAAGAAGGAATCAGCGTCATTTAAGGTTTTTTCAAAATAGATCGGATGCTTTGTATTAAAAAAACCATGCGGCTGGTCTTCGTACAGTTTTAGCGTGCAGGGGCTTCCGACTTTTTCCATAACGGTAGCATAATATTTCGCGGTGGCCACGGGAATCAGCTCGTCCGCAGTTCCCAACATCAATAGGGTAGGGGGAGCATCTTTTTTAATGTTGTGCAGCGGGGAAAAATCTTTGTAGGCATCTTGGATGCGTTCATACCCATAACCTCCGGGACCGTTGTCAATTACGGGGTTAAAGAGTACAAGGGCGTTCGGTATACAGGACACCTTTAAATTTTCGCCTTCCTCGTTAAAATCCGATATCAAAGCCGTGGCAGCTGCAAGATGCCCCCCGGCCGAACCACCGGCGGCAATAATTTTGGTAGGGTCTATATGAAGGTCTTTTGCATTTTTTCGAACATACCGCATGGCGGATTTAGCATCTTTTAACGCCTCAAAAGGTGTGGTGCCATGGGTTACTTTTGTCCGATAATCGGCCAAAAAACAAATGAGTCCCCTTTTGGAGAAATGCCTTGCTTGTTGCAAAAAGTGCGAACGGTTCCCTCCGATCCATCCTCCTCCGAAAAAGAAGACCATTGCCGGGTAGTCTTTGGAACTATCGAAATTCTCGGGGGTATGGACTTCCAAAAACAATTGGGTAGTATCTATTTTTTTAAAGGGGAGCAGTTCTTGTCCTTGTGCCGGGGCACACCACAGGAGTACCAAAAGAAACGGGAAAAAACACTTCATGGAGGGTCGTATTTGAATATGGACGAAAGTTACGAGAATAAAATAATAGTGCAAGACCCTACTGACCGATAGGTGGCATTCTAAAAACCGTATAGGGCAATATTGATTTTATGACCTCCTAATAATGGTCAAAATACCGTTTTTTGAAGTAACGTTCAGCTCAATTGATGGCGATAGAGACCACATAGCCTTCCGATCCCCTGACATTGAAGACAGTGTCGTCCTCAAAAATCAAGTACTGTCCTTTTATTCCTTTTAATACACCGTTAAATGAAGGTGTCTTATTCAAGTTAAGGCTTTTGACCTTCTCCGGATAGCGCAATACGGGAAACGCTATTTCGGTTTCCTGATTGTTTTCGATAAAATAGGGTAACGCTTCCTCGGGGATATAGGGTTTCAGTTTCGAACGCCAGTCCACCAAGTTTTCATCGGTAACCTGATTGGTCAGCATTTTCCGCCAATTGGTCTTATCGCCGATATGGTCCTTTAGGGCCACTTCGGTAATGCCCGCAAGATAGCGGTTGGGCACTTCAACAATTTCAATGGCTTCATGGGCCCCCTGATCGATCCATCGGGTAGGCACCTGTGTTTTACGGGTTACCCCTACTTTAACATTGCTCGAGTTGGCCAAGTACACGATATGCGGTTGCAATTGTACCCTTTTTTCATATTCCAGATCACGGTCTTCCTTGTCCAAATGGGCAGTGCTCAGTTCCGGCCTCATGATCCAATCTCCGGCAGTCGGGGTTTCAAAAAAGCAACTTTTACAAAATCCCTGTCGGTAAATGGGTTTCTCCAAACCGCAGTTGAGACATTGGTACGTTACAAAAGTGATCTGCAGCTCCTTGTCCAGTACCTGGTTGAGGTTTAAAAAATCGGTGTCAAAAAGCAAATAATATTGAACGGGCTTCCCGACCTCCGTTTGCATTTTTCGTAATACGCCTTGGTACTGCATTAATAATGAGTGGGTTTGAATGTTCTATTTGAATGTAAGGGTTATATGCCCTATTTTAGTACATCAAAGATACCCAAAATGCCCATACCTTTATTCAATTCCATTGCGTCTTGGTTGCTAAAAAAGCGCTATCATCAGATAGAACTTTTTATAAAGTACCCGGCCGAAGTACAGGAAGAGGTATTGCAACAGCTGTTGGAAATTGCCCAGAATACCGAAATTGGGAAGAAGTACGACTTTGAATCCATTCAAGGGTATGCAACCTTTCGGGAACGTGTCCCGATCGTGTCCTACGAAGAAATAGAGCCCTTGATCGAAAGAACACGTAAGGGGGTTCAAAACCTGTTTTGGCCCACCGCGATCAAGTGGTTTGCGAAGAGCAGCGGTACCACCAACGCAAAAAGTAAGTTTATTCCCGTTAGTTCGGAAGCGCTGGAGGACTGCCACTATAAATCCGGTAAGGACTTGCTTTGTCTGTATTTGAACAACAACGAAAACTCGCAACTGTTTACAGGAAAAAGCCTGCGATTGGGCGGTAGTAAGGAACTCTATGAGGATAACGGATCCTTTTTCGGCGACCTATCGGCGATATTGATCGATAATATGCCACTGTGGGCCGAATTTAGCAGCACCCCCAGCAGCAGGGTATCCTTAATGAGCGAATGGGAAAGCAAGCTTTCGGCGATCATAAAGGAAAGCACGAGCGAGAACGTAACCAGTTTGGCCGGCGTACCGTCGTGGATGTTGGTGCTTTTGAACCAGGTACTCCAAGAAACCGGAAAGAGCCATCTTTT
This sequence comes from uncultured Flavobacteriaceae bacterium, assembly GCA_947500445.1. GTDB lineage: Bacteria > Bacteroidota > Bacteroidia > Flavobacteriales > Flavobacteriaceae > Pelagihabitans. Next base: position 79,611 of record CANMSB010000008.1, read on the forward strand.
TGATGTTTGGGAAAATTTGGAGGTGTACTTTCATGGCGGGGTCAATTTTAGCCCCTACAAGGAGCAGTATCAAAAGATACTCCCAAGAGAGCGCTTTAAGTATTATGAGATTTATAATGCGTCGGAAGGTTTTTTTGCCATTCAAGACCGTAACAATTCCGATGAGTTGCTCTTGATGCTCGACTATGGCATTTTTTACGAATTCATTCCCATGGAAGCGTATAAAAACGAGCAACCACGGGCCATACCGCTTTGGGAAGTTGAAAAAGATAAAAATTACGCGATAATCATTACCACAAACTCCGGATTGTGGCGCTACAAAATAGGGGATACGGTACGTTTTACCTCCTTGGCCCCCTATCGGGTAAAGGTAACCGGGCGTACCAAACACCATATAAACGTTTTTGGGGAAGAACTGATCATTGAAAACGCGGAAGAAGCCCTCAAACAAATTTGTATAAAAACGGGGGCAGAGATTATGGACTATACAGCAGGACCCATTTTTATGGAGGGAAAGGAAAAAGGCGGGCATGAATGGATCATAGAGTTTAGAAAAAAACCCGAAGACCTGGATTACTTTACCGAGTTTTTGGATAACGCTTTAAAGTCTTTAAATTCCGACTATGAGGCCAAACGCTATAATAATACGACCCTTAGGATGCCAAAGGTGCATATGGCCAGGGAAAACCTTTTTTACGACTGGCTGAAATCAAAAGATAAATTGGGAGGGCAACATAAAATTCCCCGCCTATCGAATAAACGTAACTATGTTGAGGAGCTCCTTGACCTGAATAAAAAGTAAATTTCCGAAACCCCCGAACATTAATGGAACTCCACACCTTTATGAATTTTTTGCTGATTGCGGGCGCTACGCACGGGTTCATATTTAATGTGGCGACTTTCCTGTACCGCAGAAGGATAGAAATGCCAGTGGTTTTCCTTAATTTATTCGTTTTATTTTTATCGCTTAACAACTTACAGTCCTGGTTATTGGCCAAAGGTTACAGCACTACCTTATTTTTTGCACAGCATTTTATATTCCCTTGGTACGTAATGATCGTACCGATGTTCTATGCCTTTTTGATCTACTATTTTGGATTGGAAAAAAGGTATGCAACTTTTTTGGGGTTATCAATAGGAGTTTTCATAGGAGAGTTTTTAGTACAGCTTGTCATTAGTTACGGAGTGGATGTCGGTGTTTTTAACGCAAGAATACTGACTACCTATGTAGCCTTTGAAGATGCCATTACCTTGGGATATTCTATTTTCATATTTACCAAAGTGGTAGTTTTGGCCTTTCGGTACCCCAAACGGAATCCGGCTATTTTAAAGATCGATAATTTAAAATGGATCAAGCGGACCGTTGTTTGGGGAGGACTGATATTCGCACTTTGGACAGTCGCCGTACTTCTCAATATTTTTTCGGACGTCATGAAGGCTCCTTATAGTTATTACCCTTTGCGCATCGCATCTTCAATTTTAATTTATTGGACCGGATACCAGGCATTCTTCCGGTATATGGTCTACAAGGACCAGGTGATTTTAAGAAGGGAGCAGGAAAAAAAAACAGCTGGGTATTAATTTGTAGGGATAAATTTACGGTAAGTAAAACGATACATCTTACATTTGTTTTTCTTTTCATGTGGGCTTTCGCTGAATGCGTTTATGCTTTTAGAAAATGGGAGAATATTTTTTTAAGAAAACCAATAAAAGCGATTTTTACCCGTTCTAGCAATGAAGCGGTTTACACTTTCTGATTGGAAACGAAAAGGAAGGCTTTTGTGACCTGATAAAGTCATTTTTTGGTAGCATAGTATTAACTACGGTATGCAAAAAATGGTAAGGTAAGGGTACAAAATGCGCTCCCGATGTTTCGGGGATAGATAAAAAAGTTTAAAGCACATAAAGACATTAATAACCCCCAAAAAATAAAAACGATCATCCAAGAAATTATAATATGACAGAAAGGCTAGTGGTTTTATCCGACATATGGGGCGTAAAAAAGGGTTTATGGATAACCTCTTATCTCGGTTACCTTCAGCAGTATTACAATATCGTGTTTTATGATATTCAACAACTGGCGAACATCGACCTTGCCATAAAGAGTGGGGAAAACTTGCACCGGGCCTTCGTAGAAGAGGGTATCGATACTGCCGTTGCCCATCTTCTGAAAAAGGAAAAAGAGTCCGGTCATTATCTGGCCTTCAGTACCGGTGGTACGATTGCTTGGAAGGCTGCCCTAAAGGGAGTGCCCATGAAATCCCTTTATGCTGTTTCGGCGACTAGGGTCCGTTTGGAAGACGTAAAGCCTTCCTGTCCCACTAGTTTGGTATTCGGTGGCGAAGATGCGTATCGACCCGATGCGGATTGGGCCGAGAAGATAGGTCTGGATTTGGAAATACTATCCCACTTCGGCCATGAGTGCTATGCCGATGAAAAAATAATCGGTAAGGTCTGCAGGGACTTGTTGGCAGCGATTACGACAAAAGAAACCATTGCAAAAAAAGCGGTGTAAAAGTGCTGCGGTGATAGTACGTTCTACGCGCTTGGTACCCCAACGATGCCGATATTTCGTAAAATCATCTCCTACCTGACTAGCTGAAAGTTTTTTCATTCTTATCATCGCGAGACATCGCGACATCGCGTGATACTACACCAATAAAAAAGCCCTTAAAGTTTTGTTGAACATTAGGGGCCTTCTATTATTTTCAACCCCTGATCCAATTTCTATCGGGCTAAGGGCGTATTGCCATAATTTTATATGGTGGTGGAAGCGCTTTTACGGGAGTTACCGTTAAGATACCGCCTTTAGTTTTTTCACCGTTTCATACGACAGCTTTTCTTCCGCATAAGGTTTAGTTACTTTAAATTCGGTCTGTTCGGAACTTGGCATCTCGAACATGGCATCGGTGAAAATAGCTTCGCATAAAGAGCGCAATCCACGCGCCCCGAGCTTGTACTCTATAGCTTTCTCCACAATATAGTCCAAGGCATGGTCGGTAATCTTAAAGGTGATACCATCCATTTCGAACAACTTTTCGTATTGTTTTATGATTGCGTTTTTAGGCTCCGTTAGAATCGCTCTCAACGTTTTCCCATCCAAGGGATTCATATAGGTCAAAACCGGCAAACGACCGATAATTTCGGGAATCAGCCCAAATTCCTTTAAATCTTTGGGTATAATGTACTGGAGCATATTGGTCTCGTCCAAACTTTCATCTGCCTTTGAAGCGCTATACCCTACGGCCTGCATGTTCAAACGTTTGGTAATGGCCCGTTCGATACCGTCAAAGGCACCGCCTGCGATAAACAGGATGTTTTCGGTATTGACCTCGATAAACTTTTGGTCGGGGTGTTTTCTGCCCCCTTTCGGCGGTACGTTGACCACCGTACCTTCAAGAAGTTTTAACAAGCCTTGCTGTACGCCTTCACCCGATACGTCCCGGGTAATGGAAGGGTTGTCCCCCTTACGCGCAATTTTATCGATTTCATCGATAAACACGATACCCCGTTCCGCTTTTTCCAAATTGTAGTCCGCGGCCTGTAACAGCCTTGTTAAAATGCTCTCCACGTCCTCGCCCACATAGCCGGCTTCGGTTAAAACGGTAGCGTCTACTATGGCCAACGGAACATTTAACATGCGGGCTATGGTTTTTGCCATTAAGGTTTTTCCCGTACCGGTTTGCCCGACCATTACGATATTACTTTTCTGTATTTCAATATCATTTTCTTTGGAAGAAGGTTGTAAAAGGCGTTTATAGTGGTTGTACACCGCTACCGACATCACCTTTTTCGTACGCTCCTGTCCAATGATAAACGTATCAAGGAAGTCCTTGATTTCCAATGGTTTTTTGAGCACCAACTCGGCCGAAAGGTCGTTGGTCTTGGTCTGTTTTGATTCCTCTGCGACGATGCCGTGTGCCTGTTCGATACAACGGTCACATATATGCGCATCCAATCCCGCGATCAATAGATTGGTCTCGGGTTTTTTGCGCCCGCAAAAAGAGCATTCTAAATTTTCTTTTGCCATAATAATCTGGTCCTAACTATAAAACTAACGAAAGAATCCGGTTTTTATTCGGTGCTTTGTAGTAAGCTCCCGATGAAACTGTGTAGTTTGTCGAAATTATGACCGTTCTCTTACCAAAATTTCATCGATCATTCCGTACTCCTTTGCGGCATCGGCCTTCATCCAGTAATCGCGATCACTGTCCTCATGCACTTTTTCAACAGTTTGCCCGGAATGTTGTGCGATAATGGCATACAGTTCGTCTTTTAATTTCAAAATTTCGCGAGCGGTTATTTCAATATCACTGGCCTGCCCTTGGGCGCCTCCCATAGGCTGGTGGATCATTACCCGTGAATGGGTGAGCCCGCTGCGTTTGCCTTTTTCCCCTGCGCAGAGCAGTACCGCTCCCATGGAAGCGGCCATTCCCGTACAAATGGTAGCGACATCGGGCTTTATAAATTGCATGGTGTCGTAGATGCCCAAGCCGGCATACACGCTTCCACCGGGCGAGTTGATGTAGATTTGAATGTCCTTGGAGGCATCGGTGCTTTCCAAAAACAACAACTGGGCCTGAACGATATTGGCGACCTGATCGTTTATGCCCGTACCCAAAAATATAATACGATCCATCATCAATCGAGAAAATACATCAAAAACGGCAATGTTCATTTGGCGTTCTTCAATGATGTTGGGCGTCATGCTCGTAGGGTACATGCTGCTTATGATCTTGTCGTAATAGGCGCTATTGATACCTTGGTCCTTTATGGCGTAGTTCTTGAATTCTTTTCCGTAATCCATAGTGTTCAGTTCAATGTTTTAGACTTGTCTCAAACATTTATGTAAAGAAGAAAGTTCTTATAAATATTTGGATAAAAAAAGGTGCCGAAAACAGGTTTTTCGGCACCGTAAAGATACTTATTATTTTTATGAAACTATCCGTATACTTCCTTGACGAAATTTTCGTAGGTCACCTCTTTTACTTTTAGGTTTGCTTTTTCTTTGTAAAGGGCAATCAATTTTTGGCTCATCAACTGTTCGGACAAGCGTTTTACTTCATCCTGATTGCTCAGTACACGGGTGGCAATATTGTCAAGTTCTTCCTCCTGTGGGTTTAACTGGCCAAATTGCGCCATTTGCGATTTGATAAAGCCTTTGGCGAACTCTTTCAATTCATCAAAGTTGATCTGTACATCGTTTTGCTTGATGATTTTGCCTTCTATGAGTTGGTAGCGAAGCCCTTTTTCCGATTTCTGATATTCTTCGGTGGCTTGTTCTGATGTTAACGGCTCTTCACCCGTCATTTGGATCCAGCGGGTCAGAAAATCGGCAGGGAGATCGAATTTTGTGTTTTCGATAAAATGTTCCGTAACGTCGTTCAATAATTTTTGTTCCGATTGCTGCTCAAACTGTTTTTCGGAATCCGTTTTGATCCGTTCCCGTAACTCTTTCTCCGAGGCAATACTTTCGGCACCGTACAGTTTGTCGAACAACTCCTGGTTCAATGCTGCGGGTTGGCGTTCATTGATTTCCGAAATGGTAAAATCAACGTCTATTTTAAGGTCTTTCGCTTTTTCAGCGGCAATGCCCAAAGCACCGGAAAGCAAATAGTCTTCTTTAAAAAGTCCTTTGGTATTTATGGTTACGGTGTCGCCCACCTTTTTTCCGGTAAGTTGGCCAAGTTCCTTTTTACCGGCTACCTTGTCCAGTTCCAAGGTCGTTTTGTTATCTATCCCTTCCTCCTCGTTTTTAAACGTTCCGGTAAGTTCGTCGGTTTTGTCCGAAGTCTCCTTTTGGATGAGTTTTCCGTATTGTTTTTGTATACGCTCCACTTGCTCATCGACCATTTTTTTGTCGGCAACGATCTTATAATGGGTAATCGGCTTTTTTGATTTTAAGGAGACATCAAAAGCGGGGGCAAGGCCCAATTCAAATTCAAAATCAAATTCCTCTTGGTCCCAATCGAAGTTGTCCTGCTGCTTTGGTAATGGATTTCCCAGAACATCCAGTTTTTCCTCGGTCAAATAGGTATTTAAGTTATCTTGAATGAGCTTGTTCACCTCGTCTACCAACACTGCTTTGCCATATTGTTTTTTGATCAGTCCGATGGGTACCTGGCCTTTTCTAAAACCGGGTATGTTGGCTTGTTTTCGGTAGTCCTTTAAAATGGCATCTACCTTATCCTGATAGTCGTCCTTGGTAATGGCCACTTTTACCACTGCGTTCAGTTCGTCGATCTGCTCTTTGGTAATATTCATACGGTTCTATATCTTAAAATTGGTTCTAGGATAATACGAAAAGCACTAAAGGCCCGTCACGGGGAACTGGGCATTGGTATTGTCGGTGCAGGATCCGTAATCCTAAATGTATCCGTTATTCCCTTGTTTTTAATGGAGCGCAAAAATACTACATTTTCTATCCCTTACCAAGTTTTATCGTTTGATGCTCCAAATGGACCGTTTTATACCATTTCAAGGTCAAAATGGTATTAGCTTGGTTGACTTTAAAAGTGAATTGGTATTATTTGGTATCCTCCTTTAGTAGTGAAAACAGCACGGACTGAAGAAATGACAACAAAAGGCTGAACAACAGTGCCCATAACAGCCCGTCAACCGCGAAGCCGTCGATGAAATAATCCGCAATAAGGATAATGACGGCATTGATCACCAACAAAAAAAGTCCGAAGGTAATCAAGGTTATCGGTAGGGTAAGCACCGTTAAAATGGGTTTCACTAAAAAATTAAGGATACTTAATGCCACGGCAACGATAAGGGCGGTGGCATAGGTGTCAACGCTGACATTGGGCAACACTTTGGAAAGGACCACCACCGCAACGGCACTCAGGAGCAATCGTAATACCATTTTCATTTTTCGCTATTTATGGGATGCAAAAAGGCACCGATGTTTCGGTGCCCTAAATGTATGCATTTATTTTTTTCTGACTACTTTATGTAAAGTCCCGTAAAATCCAGGGGCTCCACATCGGGTAGGGTAGCGTCATAGGTCGTTTCTATGGCTTTTAGAAACTCGCCGGCCAAAAGCCCATATCCTCTAGGGGACGGATGTATTCCATCTAGCGAAAAGCTTCCTCCAGTGGCATAAACACCGGTGAGCGAACTTCCATCGCTTAGGGTGATACCGGTACTGGCAACAGTATTTAAAATGGCATTGACATCTACAAATGCCAAACCGAATTGATTGGCCAAGTTCTCTATGGTCGTGTTATAACTCGCAAGGGCCGTGGCCACCGCTGTCTGTTCTTCCGGGGTCAGTACCCAGTTGTCGGCCAAGGGAACGGAAACACCATTAATGGAGGTCGGGTCGTTCGGGTCGGCCAATTCTCCTATGATTGTCTGGGATGTAAACACCAATAGGTCTTCTGCCGTCGCCTGTCGTATATTGATTAAAGCGGGATTAAAACTGGTCAAATCGGTAAGGTCTTCATCGATAATGACCACTGCATTTCCTTCTCCCGGGGCAAAACTAATGGTGCGACGCGCAAGTTCTTCGGCGGAAATTGCACCACCCTGTTGCAATGCTGTCAACCCTGCATTATAGGCACCATAACCGCTAGCACTATTTAGAAAGCCCGCTGTGGCCTCATCCAAAGGTATTGGATTGTGCGGTACGGTGGTAAAAAACGGAATGGAGGTTACATCCGGTAAGTTGGACACTACGCCTTTGGCGCCATTCGCCGTTAAGGCTCCCAAAAGATTGGTATAAATCATTTCGAACAATCCGGGATCGGTAATGTCGTTACTTCCATAGGTCGTCGCATCCGGATTTCCGGTTTGATCGACCCCTAAACCACCGCTGGTGGCATAACCTAGAATATCGTTGTTTCCGATCCATAAACTAAAAAAAGACGGGTTTTGCGCTACGGCATCTCCTAATATGGTAGCGTTGGGTTCCGAGGCGAACCGTGCAAAATAAGGATTGGCGGCTCCTACAGGAACGCCCTGAACATTTCCATATCCCGGGGCTACAAGGTGAAAGCTTTTGGCACCCGGTACACCCATATTATTGAAAGGCCCGCTTAAAACGTTTGAAATTTCGGTAGTGCCCGTTCCTTCGACCTGAACCGGTGCAGGGGAACCGGAGGCAAAAGATAGTATCAATCTGTTTCCGAGTATTTGGTTGCCGCCCAATGTAGCCCCTCCCAAATTATCGGCCATAAAAGGAATTTCAAAGGAACCGCCACCAACTTCGGCAAAGGCGGTCGCCAGCATGTTGGGATAAGAGGCCGTTTGGCCGTCTACAAAAAGCGCATTGTCCGAAAAACCTGCGGTGAGGGAGTTGCCCAAAGCTACATAGTTGGAAAAATCTGCGGAACCTGCAGAAAAATTTTCCGGTACGGGTTCCGGTGGGGTAGTGGTTGCAGGGGGAGTGTCGTCATCGCTACAGGATGTCAAAAGAAATCCAAAAAATGCGAACAACAAGAAGAGTTTTTTCATCTTTTAAATATTGATTAAACGAGTTAGTTTATGGTATTGTCAAATTTAGGTAAAATTATCATACGCTCAAGGATATGCCGTAAAAATTATGCATGCATAATAAATACCCCTTTTAAATTTAGGATTCTATAAAATGTTTGGTAATGGTAAAATACGCGTCAGGGTTTTCGGCATGCAGCCAGTGGCCCGTTTCGGGAATTGTTTTTACCGTGGCCAACGGAAAATGGCGGACGATTTGGGGAGTATCCTTCGTATCGATATATTCACTATTGCCACCCCTTATAAACAAGGTCGGACCTTCAAAAATATCGGTGTTTCCTATGTTTTCCCCAACTTCGTTCATTCGCTCGCCAAGTACGTCCAAATTGATGCGTAGGGCAAAGCGATCTTTTTCGGCCCGGTACAGGTTTTTCAAGAGAAACAAACGGATTCCGGGCTCCTCTATCTGTTCGGCCAATGCCGTTTCCGCTTCTTTTCGGGAACCTATCGCAGCCAAATCCAACGCTTTTAAAGCCGAAAGGATGCTGTTGTGGTGTGGTGGGTAAAACTTTGGCGCAATATCGGCCACAATAAGTTTTTTGGTCATTTCAGGATGGTCGCAAGCGAACTGCATGGCCGTTTTACCCCCCATGGAGTGGCCCATAATAATGGCTTTGGAAAGTCCTTTTTCCCTCATGTATCGGTAAAGGTCATCGGACAGAACGTCGTAATTAAAGGTATCGGAGTGAAAACTTCTTCCGTGGTTGCGTTGGTCCACCAAATGTACTTGTAGCCCATTTTCGGCATAGCGCCGGCCCAAGGTTTTCCAGTTGTCTGACATTCCTAAAAAACCATGCAAAATGATCATCGGTTCTCCTTCTCCCAAAACAAGGGAATGTAACTGTTCCATTAGCCTAATTTGTTTAGATACATGTTGACGACATTTTCAAGCCCCATATATAATGCTTCGCACACCAGGGCGTGCCCAATGGATACCTCCAACAAATGGGGTACACTGGTCTTAAAGTTTTTGATGTTTGCCAGGCTCAGATCGTGCCCTGCATTTATGCCCAGTCCGTTCACGTGGGCAATTTTCGCAGCTTCGGCGAAAGGATCGGCCGCATTTTTGTTTCCAGCTTCGTAAGCTTTGGCGTAACTTTCGGTATAGAGTTCTATCCTGTCCGTACCGACTTTTGCAGCACCCTCGATCATGGTCCGGTCGGGATCTACAAAAATGGAGGTGCGTATTCCGGCATTTTTAAAAGTGCCTATCACATCGGTAAGAAAATCGGCGTGGACCACCGTGTCCCATCCTGCATTAGAGGTAATGGCGTCTACCGCATCGGGGACCAGGGTCACCTGTTCGGGACGTACTTCCAGTACCAGATCGATAAATTTTTTGATCGGATTTCCTTCAATATTAAACTCGGTAGTCACCACTTTTTTTAGGTCCCTTGCATCTTGGTAGCGGATATGGCGTTCATCGGGTCTTGGATGGATGGTGATGCCCTGGGCCCCAAAATCCTCGATGTCCTGGGCTACTTTCACCACATTGGGTACGTTCCCCCCGCGTGCATTTCGTAACGTGGCAATTTTGTTGATGTTAACACTCAATTTCGTCATAGGATGCGCCGATAAAAGATTAGAAAAGCAAAAATACGAATTAGGGGCAAGCCTACCTTGGTCAAGGGCGTCCAAATAAGGTCGCCCTTTTGGTTGTACATTTTCAGTATAGGAAAATGGAAAACATTCCAAACTACCCACATTTACGGAAGCTTTCTAGTGATAACTGTAAAAGTACGAGGTATCAATGCTCGATTTTTTAGCTTTTCCTTGATCTGGCCATACCGAAGTGGTCCGGGCCTTCCCCAAAAGTGGATTCATGGAGCTTTTCGGGAAGTACACATAATGCACGGTAGAATTTTTATTAGTATTTTGCGTTCTTATAAACGTTATGCAGATCCAATCCCATATCATATCCAACATTCCCGTTTTTCAAATTGACGACCCGTTGAAGGAGGTTATCGCGTTTTTTGGCGATAGTACCTATTCCCATGTATCGGTAGTAGAGAACGGGCAGTTTTTGGGTGTGCTCAACGAAAGTGACCTGGAGAATTTTGAAGCGGATAAAACAATCGAGGATTTCCGATACATTTTGGAAGGCTTTTTTGTGAGCAAGACCACTTCGTGGTTGGATGTGTTGGAGGCCTTTGCAAGAAACGAGGCCAATTTATTACCGGTAGTTTCCGAAAAGGGTACCGTGTTGGGGTATTATGATCTTACTGACGTCATCGGGGTGTTTATCGACACGCCTTTTTTTACCGAGCCGGGCGGTATTATTGTGGTCGCCACGGGAATAAAGGACTATTCGTTCAGTGAGCTCGCCCAGATTGTGGAAAGCAACAACACCCGTTTGATCGGCGGTTTCATTACCGATCTCAGAAACGATGTGGTACAGGTAACGTTAAAGGTAGGGACTTCCAATTTGAACGAGATTATACAGACTTTACGTCGGTACAATTACAATATTCTTTTTGGTAATGATGACGACCAATTCCTTGAAGATTTGAAGCAGCGTTCCGATTATTTGGACAAATACCTAAATGTATAGCAATGAAGGTCGCCATATTCGGTCAAACCTATCAAGAAAGTATCATTGATTATGTTGCGGAACTGCTGGAAGAAATCAAGAAAATTTCGGGGCAGATCCGTATCGAGACCGCCTTTGCAGAATTTTTGAGCACCGCTATACCTACAGCGGACTATGGCCGATTTTCCTTAAAAAGTGGATTGGATTCCAGCGTTGATCTTTTTGTAAGTTTTGGTGGCGATGGAACCATGCTGCGGGCAGCGACCTATGTTCGTGATCTGGGCATACCTTTGGTGGGGGTGAATACGGGACGCCTTGGATTTCTTTCCACCTTCCAAAAAGAGGATGTGCGTAAAGTGATCCAAGAATTTAAGGCGGGCGCGTATCGTGAAGAGGAACGCAGTTTGGTGGAGGTGGTATCCGACACTCCGATACCGGAATTCGAATCCATGCACTTTGCCCTAAATGAAATAACGGTGAGCCGTAAGGACACCACCTCTATGATCAGCGTAGAGACCTATTTGAACGATGAGTACCTCACCTCGTATTGGGCAGATGGCCTTATCATTGCCACCCCTACGGGGTCTACGGGCTATTCCTTAAGTTGTGGCGGGCCAGTGATCGTTCCCTCTGCAAAGTCGTTGGTGCTTACGCCTATAGCGCCCCATAATCTCAATGCCAGGCCCTTGGTCGTTTCCGACGATACCGTGATCCGTTTAAAAGTTTCCGGAAGGGAAGAAAATCATCTGGTCTCCTTGGATTCCCGTATCGCTTCTTTGGAAAATGGCAGGGAAATTATCGTACGAAAAGCCCCGTTTTCCGTAATTATGATCGAATATACCTCTGAGAGCTTTCTCAAAACACTTCGCAATAAACTGTTATGGGGCGAAGACCGTCGGAATTGACCCCATTAAAAACAATAAATAGAGGTAATCACTGTTTATCAAGATAGAATAGTATCGATTGTCGCTTTTATGATACCCTTACGGACAATCCTTTTATTTGAAAACGTATTAACGCAATGAAAAGATTCTTATACTGCATCATCGCTTTTATGACCGTTCAGGCCAGTGCTCAAACGTACGAGATAGGGCTATTTGCGGGAGGGGCAAATAACATAGGGGATGTCGGGCGTACCAACTATATATTGCCTTCCGATATTGCGTTGGGCGGTGTTTTTAAGTGGAACAAGAGCAAACGCTATGCATGGCGGGCCAGTATGCTATATGGGAAATTTACGGCGGACGATACCAAATCGGATATTCCCGCACGGCAGCAGCGCGGTTTCGTGGCCGATAATTCCATTTTAGAGGCTTCGGTCGGACTGGAGTTTAATTTTGTGGACTACAACTTACATAAGTTGGGACCGGCTTTCACGCCATACCTATATACAGGGCTCACCTATTTTAGGTATGACTATAATTATTTTGATCTGGGCCAGTTCCAAAACGCGAACCAAAAAGACGGTTCCTTTGCCATTCCAATGACCGTTGGTGCAAAAATGCGGATCAACCAATTTCTTATCTTAGGCGCCGAAATCGGTGCAAGATATACCTTCACCGATAACTTGGATGGTAGCAATCCCGAGAAATTGACCGTAGCACAACAGTTCGACACCGTAATATTCGGTAACATTAATAGCGATGATTGGTACGTATTTTCAGGATTTACCTTAACTTACACCTTCGGTAGAAAGCCGTGTATGGATTGTTTCGAGTAATTGCCCTATGAATACCATTGAAGATATTTCATCCCACAATTTACCGCAGCACATCGCAATTATAATGGATGGTAATGGCCGGTGGGCCAAACAGAAGGGAAGGCTTCGCGTATTTGGTCATGAAAACGGGGTTGCCACCGTACGTAGGACCGTAGAGGACTGTGTCAAGATAGGCATATCCTATCTTACCTTATATACTTTTTCAACAGAAAATTGGAAACGCCCCAAACTGGAGGTCGACACGCTAATGCGACTGCTCGTTTCATCCTTAAAAAAGGAATTGGCAACGTTTCAGGAAAACAATGTAAAACTTAATACTATTGGCGACATTTCCTCTTTGCCAAAAAGGGCCAACAAAGAACTTTTGGAGGTCATGGAAAAAACAAAGGACAACGACGGGATGACCCTAACTTTGGCCCTTAGCTACGGCGCTAGGGAAGAGCTTAAAAACGCCGTTAAAACCATCGCTTCCAAAGTTAAAAATAATATAATTTCTCCCGAAAATATTGATGAAACCATTATTAATACTCATCTTTACACGCATGATTTGCCAGATGTAGACCTGCTGATACGAACCAGCGGGGAACATCGGATCAGTAATTTTTTACTTTGGCAGATAGCATACGCGGAATTATATTTTATTGACGTATTTTGGCCCGATTTTAGTGAGCATCATTTGGTAGGTGCAATAAAAAATTACCAAAATAGAGAACGAAGATTTGGAAAAACTAGCGAACAACTCATCTAACGGTGCGAAAAGATTCTCGCCGCTACAACTCACATTAACCTTTCTACTCCTCTTTAACTCCCTTCTTATCCTTGCACAGGATGGCTATCAAGACGGGAAAAAATACATTCTTGGTGGTTTGGAGGTCACAGGGCTCCAAAGCTATAACGAACAAACCGTAAAAACGTATACCGGCCTTCGCGTGGGCCAACCAATAACCATACCCGGGGAAAAGATCAGTGAGGTGATCAACAAACTTTGGGGGCTCGAACTGTTTACCGATATCAGTTTCTACATCAATAACATTGAAGGTGAAAAGGTGTTTCTTGAACTTAATATTAAGGAAAGACCAACGCTGACCGATGTTACGGTTTATGGGGTCAAGAAAAGGAAGATTCAGGATATTTTAGACGATACCGATTTAAAAAAGGGAAAGAAAATTACCGAAAGCCTTATCTCCAACACCAAAAATTTCCTAGAGAACAAATATAAAAAGCAAGGATACCTAAATGCAAAAGCTACCATTGCTACGGCAAAGGATACCTCGGAGACCAATGCCGAAACCATGGTCATCAATATCAAAAAAGGGGACAAGGTAAAGATCAGGAACTTTATTTTGGACGGGAACAAGCAGCTCAAAAAGAGAAAGCTGCTTTCCGCCATGAAAAAAACCAAGGAAAAACGCTTTGGTCGTTTTTGGAAGAAGTCCAAGTATATCGAGGACGAATATGAAAACGATTTGGATCTTTTTATAGACAAGTATGCCGAGAACGGTTTTCGCGACGCGCGGATCATTTCCGATTCCATTATAAAGGTCAACGAGAATAATATCGATATTTTACTCAAGCTCGAAGAGGGGAACAAATATTATTTCGGGGACATCGATTTTGTCGGTAATACCGTTTACGGGGACCGACAGCTACAACGTGTCCTAGGTATCAAAAAGGGCGATGTTTACAATGGGGTCGCCCTGAGGGAACGCATACAGGACGACAGTAAGCCCGATGCCCAGGATATCATTAGCCTATACCAGAACTATGGCTATCTTTTTTCCAGTATCAATCCGGTAGAAATTTCGGCCCAAAACGATACCATCAATTTTGAAATACGGATCATTGAGGGGAAAGAGACCTTTCTGGACCATGTTACCGTAAACGGAAACGACCGTACCAATGATCATGTTATCTTTCGCGAACTGCGCACCCGACCAGGACAAAAATATAGCAAGGCCGATATCATTCGTACCATACGCGAGCTACAACAACTCGGCTTTTTTGATGCGGAACAGATTCAGCCCGATATCGAAAATCCCGATCCCAATGCCGGTACGGTAGACGTAAACTATAATCTAGTGGAGTCGGGTTCCAGCCAGATCGAACTCCAAGGTGGTTACGGTGGCGGTGGTTTTATCGGTACGCTCGGACTATCGTTCAACAACTTTTCCATTGGTAATATTTTCAATAAGGAAGAATACAAGCCGGTTCCCATGGGAGACGGGCAAACCTTTGCTTTGCGTTTGCAGGCCAGTAGGACCTTTAGGGTATACAGCCTTAATTTTGCGGAACCCTGGTTGGGGGGAAGAAAACCGGTTCGGTTCAACCTTAGTTTTTCAAGAACGCAACAGTTTGGTGTAACCCGCGACAGTAGGGGGCGTTTCCAACCTAACAAGGACCAACAGTTCTCCATTACGGGGGTTTCTGCCGGTTTGGCGAAAAGGGTACAATGGCCGGACGACTTTTTTACGGTCTCCCACTCGCTAGGATATCAGTTGTACAATTTTAAGGACTACGATCTTGGGCTGTTCAATTTCGGCGACGGTTCGGTGAACTCCTTTACCTATACCTTGGGTATTTCCAGAAATGCCATTGCAGGGGGACGTATTTATCCTAGGGGAGGTTCAAACTTTGAAATTACCGCTAAGCTCACCCCGCCCTATTCGCTTTTTAGCAACAAGGATTTTAAGGAGATACGGGAGCAGAGCGACGACTTGCTCGAACAACTCAGTCCTTTGGACTTGAACGACCCTTTGCGTGCAGAACTCGGCGATCAGCGCGAAGTGCTGGAAGAGCAACGTTTCAAATGGTTGGAGTACTATAAAATAAAGTTTAAGGGCGACTGGTTTACCACCCTGGCCGGTAGTGCCGATCATTCCCTAGTGCTTCGCGCCAATGCGGAACTCGGTTTTCTGGGGAGTTACAATACCAATATCGGTAATGTTCCCTTTGAGCGTTTCTTTGTAGGAGGTACGGGGCTTGGTAACTTTACTCTCGATGGTAGGGATATCGTACAGCTTCGGGGCTATGACGAGCAGACGCTCACTCCGCTGAACCCTTTGACGGGAAGGTCCGAAGGGGGCGTAGTCTTCAATAAATATTCCCTGGAATTACGGTACCCACTTACTTTAAAGCCGTCTGCTTCTATTTACGGACTTACTTTTTTAGAAGGAGGAAACGCCTTCAACAATTTTCAGGACTTTAATCCGTTTGAAATACGACGATCGGCCGGAGTGGGGCTGCGCATATTTATGCCGGCGTTTGGACTTTTGGGAATTGATTTTGGATACGGATTTGATTCCGATTATGTTAATCCCAATGGAGGACCGAGCGGTTGGCAAACACACTTCATTATTGGCCAACAATTTTAAAAACAAAAAATTGGATCGCTTTATCAAGTGCTAACTGTTTCATTTTAAAATATTTGGTATTTTTGGCACGATATTTTCTATGGTATTAAATGAAATTCAAATGAAGAAAAAAACAAACGTTCTTTTAGTAGTGTCCTGCTTGTTGTTCGTTGCTTACAGTTTTGCACAGCGCGGCGTTCGTATCGGATACGTGGATATGGAGTATATTCTTGAAAATGTGGAGGAATATCGCGATGCCACGGCACAGTTGGAGACCAAAGTCCAGAAATGGAAGGTAGAGATCGAACAAAAGCAAAGCGCGGTCGAGCAAATGAAAAAGGATTTGATGGCCGAAAAGGTATTGCTTACCGATGAGCTGATTACCGAACGTGAAGAAGAGATCCTGATTTTGGAAAAGGAAATGTTGGAATACCAACAAAACCGGTTCGGACCACAGGGCGATCTGGTATTACAAAAGAGACAGTTGATCCAACCGATACAGGACCAAGTATTCAATGAAGTACAGAAAATAGGTACAAATAAAAAGTATGATTTTATTTTTGATAAATCGGCGGATGTTGTAATGTTGTACTCCCAAAAAAGGCACGATATCAGCGATTTAATTTTAAGGGGAATCGCGCGCACCAGAAAGGTTAGCGCCCCCAAAAAAAAGAAGCAAAAAAGCAAGATAGACGAGTTTGAAGGAGAGGAAACGAAGGAAGCGCCAAGTGATGCCATAATCGAGCGCAGGGCAAAAGCAAAGGAGGCACAGGATGCCAAAACCAAAACGGCGGAGGAGCGAAGGGCGGAACAGCTTCGGTTACGGGAGGAACGCAAGAAGGCCTATGAAGAACGGCGCAAAAAACTTTTAGAGGAAAGAGAAGCAAAAAAGAAAGCAAAAGAGGCGCAACGCCAAGGAGCGGTCGCCAAGGATACGATTAATTAAAAACCATTAATAACTATTATTTTAAATTAAACACGACATAGCCGTACTTTTTAAGAACGGTTTATGACATGTAAACACCATTAAATTTTAACTCATGAAACACCTAAGGAAAATAGCGGTAGCACTCGTACTTTTTGTAGCTGCAACAAGTTTTGTAAACGCGCAGAGCAAAGTGGCACACATCGACGTGACACAACTATTGTCGGCCATGCCGGAGATGAAAGCAGCGGAGGCCGAATTGAAGAAACTATCGGAAACCTATAATGCCGATATCGAGAGTTCCATGACCGAGCTCCAAAACAAATATACGCAGTACGGAAACGAATCGGCTACCGTATCAAAAGAGGAAAACGAAAAAAGGGCATTGGAACTACAAGGTGTTCAAAAGAACATTGGAGAGGCCCAGCAGCAGGCGCAACGTGACCTTCAGCAAAAACAGGCAGAACTTTTCGCCCCGATATCCGAGAAAGCAAAAGCGGCCATAGAAAAGGTTGCTGCAGCACAAGGCTTTGACTACGTGGTGGATTCGCAAGTAGGCGGAGGACTCATCGTAGCAAAAGGGAAAGACCTATTGGCCGATGTAAAAAAAGAATTGGGTATTTAAGGGATAACCCTTCAATAAAAAAAAGTCCATCCCCACGGGATGGACTTTTTTTTACCTCTTTTTGAACGTGGCCGTCCCCGGTATACTAATGGTCAAAAGGCCATACTGAGCCCCCTATAATCTCAAATGCTATAACGGCATGCGGTACTGGTCGAAGTCGACCGATTCTTTCTTAAATTTTTTGGTGTTTTGTAGCAAGGTGTCAATGCGGCGAATGTCCTGTTGGTTGTTGTTGGCCAAAATATAAATAGACCCCCACACATCAAGGCTTAACGTAACCCTACCATTTTGGGAGCACATAACGACTAAAATTTCGTCGTTCATCCAAAGGTCTATCTTTCCCTGTTGCTCAAAACCATGCATGGACAACAGTTTCATGATTTCGAACAGCAGGTACTCTCCATCATCGGCAGTTCCAAATTCGATCAAAAGATTTTCCGATCCGTAGGCAGGTCGAAGTTTGTAGGTGTTGTTGGGACGCATATCATGTGGTTTTAATAGGATGATTTCTGGTGAAGATGCTTAAATACTCCGAGCAGAGGCCTTTTAGAATGTAGTGCCACCAGTTTTTCTTTGCTGATAACACCCCCATTGGTTTTGGCATTATTGTAATACGGCAAACTGGTCTTCGTCCTCAAAGTATTGGGCAACAATTTCGCGGATGTGTGCTTCTTGCAGTACGGAGTTCGCGGTTTTATACTCCGCATCGATCAAGGTTTTGGCGGGGAATGTTTTGCAAGAGGTCTCTTCACCTTGGAAGTTGGTGATCTTCAACATTGCGGTACCTTCCAACACCGTTTTACCGGAGATGACCAAGCGATGGTTTTCAAAAGCCTCTTTGTCGGATGCTCCAAGGTTTTTTATGGTTTGGTTTTCCAGCAGAACATCCGAAGTAATTGGGGACCCCGGTTTTATCTTTTCCGTTGCTTTTTTATCATTGCTACAGGAGAGAAATAATGCGGTCAGTGCGATTAGAAGGTGTACTTTCATCTTTAACTATTTTTATAGTACAAAGATGGGGTAGGGCAGTCTTCCGCTTTAGGCCCAATTAGGTGAAAAAGGCCTCCCTGTTTTCAGGGAGCGTTATAACAGGGCCGTTTGGATAGCGCGGATACTGGGTCGGTTACCCAGTGTTGTGTGCTTAGTTTTTACAAGCCGTTAAGCGTCCAATAATCCCATTTTTATGGCATGTTTGGTGAGCCCTGCCAAATTTTTAACCTGTAATTTGGAGATAAGGTTTTTTCGGTAACTTTCTATGGTATGTTTGCTCAGAAAAAGAGTGTCCGCAATTTCTTGGGTAGTGTTTTCTTCGGCAATCAGTTTTAAAACCTCTACTTCACGATCCGTTAGGGAAACCTCCTCCTGCTTCTTGTTTTCGAACATTGCGTCGGTGTACGCTTTTTTTATTTCGGTAGAAAAGTACTTTTCCCCTTTCACAATGGTTCGTATGGCGGTAAGCAATTCCTCTTTTTCGGCATTTTTGGGTACATAGCCATCTACGTTGTTCCGGATGAGTTTGTCGATCATACCCCCATCGATATGCATGCTTACCACAAGCGTCTTTAGCGCCGGATATTTTTCCTTTACGATGCTATTGAGTTCGATACCATCCATTTCGGGCATCGTTAGGTCGGTTATCAATAGGTGCAGCTGATCAGTACCGTTGATGTCAAGATATTTCACTACCTGTGCACCGTTTTTGGCCGTAAGGGTAATGGCGAACTCGGGGGCGTCCTGTAAAATGCTCATAAGACCGTCGATGAACATTTTGTGGTCGTCCGCAATGATCAAATTGTACTTCATAATTTGTTTTTTGGTTAACGGTTTAGTTATGGCCGAAATCGGTGGCAAAAAGTATTGTACATTTCAAAACTTACGATGCTTCGTAAGCTACCAGAACCGTTGCATAAAGTTACTAATAAAAACTACTCCCCATACTTGCTCTCTGGAGGTCTTTTTAAGGGAATTGGGATTTGTCTTAGCAAGGTTTATACGAGGCAACGATCAAGTTCAAGCTCAAGCTCAAGTTCAAATTCAAACTTTGCCACTGCATACTTTTTACTAACCACTACTTACTACAAACTACGATCCAATCACTGTTCATTGAATAAAGACCGCTGCGCTGAAAGAACAAGGAGAAAAGACAAGTTCAAGTGTCAAGTTCAAATTCAAACTCAAATTCAAGCTCAAATTCAAACGTTGCCACCATATACTTTTTACTTACCACTAATTACTACAAACTACGATCCAATCACTGTTCATTGAAAAAAGACCGCTGCGCTGAAGGAGTAAGGACAAAAGACAAGTTCAAGCTCAAGCGTCAAGTTCAAACTCAACTATCAAACTCAAATTCAAAGTCAAATATCAAATTCAAACTTTGCCACTACATACTTTTTACTCATTACTCATTACTAACCATGCCAACCGACGACTGCTACTGCAAACCGTTCCTTGAAAAAAATCACTAACTACTAACTACTGACAACTTTGCACCTTTGTTTATCAAAATAACGGTAGCGCAATAGTTGAAGTGTCGCAATAAATATGAGGAAAATGGTGATTATATTTTTGGGATTTCAATGGATACTACCGTTCCTCTTCCCGGGGCGGCATCAAAATGGCAGGTTCCGTTCATTTCCCGCACACGATCTTTAATATTCTTAAAACCGATTCCTGCTACTTTTTGTCCCATTTCAAAACCCACTCCATTATCTTCGAACAATAGCGATATGGTATTGGCAATACAGCTCAGATGGATGTCTACCTGTTTTGCCTTGGCATGTTTTAAGGTATTGGTCATCAACTCCTTGATAATGTTAAAAAGTTCCATTTGTAACTTGTCCGCCACGGCGTTCACTTCATCCTCGGGGTGTGGGTGAAAGCCTATCTTCAATTTACCGGTACTTTCGATGGATTTTATATAGGTGGCGATAAGTTGTGTAAAAGCGTTCTGTCTGAATTTTTTGGGTATGAGCGTATGGGAAATATCGCGGACCAATTGATAGGTTTCGTCCAACTGTCCGCCGATAAGGCCCAATTGTTCGGAGTTTTCGTCAACACTGGCCAGTTGTAGTTTAATGCCCGCTAAATTACCTCCAATACTATCATGCAGTTCCTGCGCAATACGTTTTCGCTCTTCATCCTGTCCGGCTATTGCCGCTTTGATCAGGTTGAGTTCCTGTTCCTTTTTCAATGCGGCAACCTTTTGGGAATTGATGACCTCTTGTTTTTTTGATAGTTCGCTTTGGGCCTGTATTTTTTGATAGTAAGTAAAGAGTAACGCAATAATAGGCACAAGAATGATCAAGAATCCGATCAAGAACGCATTTTTATAAGTTTTTTGACGTGCAAGCTCGGTAGTCTTGAGAATTTGATCTTCCTGTAACTTTAATATTTCCTTTTCTTTTTCCAAGGTTTCGTATTGTACTTCCAGTTCTTTGCTTATTTTTTGTTGTTGGCGTTCGCTTATCCTTTTACGTACGGCCGCCAAGCGGGTCATCACGGCATAGGCATTCTCGTGGTTGCCGGCGTCGGCAAAAACGTTGCTCTTGATCTTCAAAATTTCCTCTTGATAATGCAGGTTGTCGCGCTCCATGGCGTTCACATAGGCCATGCTCAAGGCCATGGTCGCCGCTTCGTAGTTTTTCTCCTTATAGAACAATTCGCCCACCCTAATGGTGCCTTCGAAATAGAGCACGTTCAACCCTTCCGCAAGGGCGCGTTCACGTGCTCCGTTATAGCGCGTGAACGCCTTGTCGTATTTTCCCTCTCGTTCGGCAATTTCGCCCAGTTTTAGATCTAGGAACAGCGTTTTTCCCAAATCTTCGACTGCAGTGCTTCCTTTTTTGGCCTGCTCATAGTATTTTTTCGCTTTGCTACTGTTGTCGCTGCTGTAGTAGGCGTCGCCCAAATGGATCAATGCCTCGTTCGTATATTTCGGCCATTCTTCGCCAAAATCGGCAATGGCCTTCTCCAACATCTCGATCGCCTTTTTATGGCGCTGTATTAAATTATATACTTTCCCAAGTCCGATTTTATGTTGGTATTGGTAACCGGTGTGTTCGCATTTTTCCGCGGCCCGAATTCCTTTTAGATGCCATTCTATGGCGTTGTCCAGAAGCCCGTTAAATTGATTGCCCACCGCTAAAAAATAATAGGCCTTGGCGTAATGGGAGGTTTTCTCCGCTTCGGGCCGATCCCAGTTGGTCAATTCCTTTATATACAAGTTCCCGTAATGGCGTATGGAGTCTGCCGAGGCTTTTTCCATATGGGCAGTTGCCAATTGCTCAAAAATGGAAAAACGTTCCGTACCGTATGCGGCATCCTTTAAAGCCTCATAGTAGGGTTCCAAAGATTTTCTGCGTTCGATGGGAATCATCGAGAACCATATCTTGTCGTCGTTATCCGCTCCAATTTTTTCAAAAGGCGCTGTTTGCGAAAATGAGGGGACGAACAAAAAGAGTATCCATAGCACGCACCATGCAGACACATTTTTCTTGAAAATGTTTTTTGAAAAAAAAATATGTGGCCAAAAACACTTCATGCCTATTACTTGGACGATGCTCCGGGACCGTAAAACTTCATTTCGATACCATGTTTTTTGGCAAAGTCGCTTACGGCCTTATCGTAAGTCACAAAAACGGCTTCCCTTTTATCGAATACGGAATCTAAATAATCGCCATAAGGTTCTAGGGCAACGCTGGCGGCATCAAGGTCCGGCGCGTTTCCGGCAGCCTCGAAAGCGGCCAAGGTTTTAGGATTTTTTGCGGTTTCAATAGCGAATTCCATATAGGCTATTGCCGATGTTATCATGGCATCCGAATCCTCGTTGCCCAACTTTCCTTGAAGCTTGGTTACATTTTCTTCCATCATACGTACATGCGTCGGGGTGGTCAGGACCAAATCTTCCGGTCCCAGTTGTAATCCCTTTTCCAATCTTTCGAGTCTGTTTTCAAAATTACGCAAAACGTATACTTGGTTGCCAGCACTTATAGCACTATTGTAGTAATCCTCAGGACTGTAACCACAGGAAGATAATAGGACCAAAAGAAAGCACAAAATAAAGTTCGATTTCATTATTAGCTGTTTTTTATTTAAGAACTCGTTTAAACTTTTTGCGTTTAAGCGAAAATTAGTCATTTTTTGGCCATTTGAAGGCTTTTTTGAGTTGCATAGCAGGGCTACGGAAGGAAAAAAAGGCAAAGAACGGACGAAAAAGGGCGATTTTTTAGCAAATGGAAAAAGTTTAAACGAGTTCAAAAAGTTCAAACCACTTGATCAACACGTCTCGAGTTGTTCGCTTGCCTAACACCGAGGCGTTGAGGTCCCATTTTATACCGTAGTTTTGAGGTTTCCGGAACCTATACCCGCAAAATAACATCATTCCTGCACCGAGCTTTCCTTCCCGGTTCCAAACGCCACAATAGGAGTTTCATTACCTGGCATATCATCGCTCTAAAACATCTTGGACGTTTGCAAATTACATCATTCTAACCGGGAAGAAAAGTCCACTTGAGGTCGTTCCCTTCAAATACAACAATGCTTTGGTCGATATATTTTATAAGATCGGGACAATCGCGACCAAAATCCTCACAAAAAACGGTTTTACTACGACCGTCATGCTCTAAGGTTATTTCAATACTGCTGCTGCAAGAAGTATCCGTCCGATAGCGTTCGTTTAAGGTCCAAAAACGTTCCGATTCCAACTTGGAGAAAAAGGAGTCCACAACTTTTTTTTCCAATGGGGTAACGCTCGATACGTTAAATCGTTCGATTGTCTTAACATCGGTGCTATCGGGAAAGTAAAAGATACTGTTGCCGATCAATTGAAACATATCGTTATGATACCCGCCCCGTTTTACGGTCAAGGTATACATGTCCGATGAAATGGTGGTTTTTTTGTTCGTATTGTAACCACAATACACTAAGAAGGATATCAATAAGGCGATTGTTTTTGGCAGTAAAAAACGCATGTGGGTATAATTTTATACTACAAAGATGGGGAAACGGGGCTTGGGCGGAACCGCGGTTGTCGGCCAAAATGTGTTCCCTGAATTCAGGGATGTACCTAAGGAACAAGCCGTTTTTTAATCCGGTCTATCATTCTTATTTTATCATTAAGGTCGAAAATGTAAAAAAAGTGAAACGTTCGGCATCGCGTAGTTTTGAGTTATAGTAGCTTTCTAATACACAAAACGGCCTATATCAATTCAAAGGTAGAAAAGGTATTAAAGCCATGTATTTGCCCGGGTCCAATTTTAATGCTATTATTTGGCCGGTCTTGATAATGGGAAAGGAAGTTTTTCGTTTTTGTAAGGGGTATCTACTTGGTATTCATGGGTTCTTTGTTGTCGGTATGCGCCACGATGTTGGAAACGATCATTTTGGCATGTACCCTAGAATTTTCAATGAACCATTTATGGGTTTCCATGCCGCCACAAATGACCCCCGCCAAATATAGCCCCTCGATATTGGTCTCCATCGTCTGGGGATCATAGCTAGGAATTCGTTTCTCATCCTGCGAGAGTACGATACCCAGTTTTTCCAAAAATCCAAAATCGGGCCGATAACCGGTCAGGGCCAAAACAAAATCGTTTTCGATGACGGTCGTGCCTTCAGGAGTTTCCACAACGATCTCGGTAGCGCGAACTTCCGCCAACCGACTGTGGTAATATGCCTTTATACTTCCTTCTTCGATACGATTGATGATGTCTGGCCGTACCCAGTATTTTACCCTTTTTCCGACTTCCGGACCGCGAATGATCAAGGTTACCTCCGCACCTTTTCGCCAACATTCCAATGCCGCATCAATGGCGGAGTTACTGGCACCGATAACCGCGAGTTTTTGATGGGCGTAGAAATGGGGGTCCCCGTAATAATGGGAAACCTTGGGCAGGTTTTCCCCAGGGATGTTCAAGGTATTCGGAAGATCATAAAAACCGGTGGCAATTACCACATTGTCAGATTGGTATTCGTTTTTGTCCGTTTTGATGGAAAAACCATCATCGGAACGAACCACCTGATCTACTTTTTCGAACAGTTTGATGCGAAGTCCATTACTGCTTACGATTCTGCGGTAATACTCAAGGGCTTCACTGCGCTTTGGTTTGGCTTCCTTGCTGATAAATGGAATATTATCGATTTCCAACCGTTCAGAGGAAGAGAAGAACTGCATGTTCACCGGATAATTGAACAGGGAATTTACAATAGGCCCTTTTTCAATGATCACATAGGTCAATCCCTTTTTTTGTGCTTCCAAAGCGCAGGCGATTCCTATGGGGCCGCCCCCTACGATAACAAGATCTAGGTGCTCCATCATTCGGTCGCTTGTATTAATGTCGTAATCGTTTTTTCAGGGGAGTCGCTCTTAAATACAAAGCTGCCGGCAACCAGCACATCGGCACCCGTATCTTTTAACGCTTTGGCATTTTTTGATGTTACCCCACCGTCGATTTCGATAAGTGTCGATGCCTTTTTTTGTTCGATAAGCTGTTTTAGTGCCCGTGTTTTAGAGTAGGTATTTTCGATGAACGATTGTCCCCCAAACCCAGGGTTTACGCTCATGATACAAACCAGGTCGAGGTCGGTGATGACGTCCTCCAAGAGTTGTACGTTCGTATGCGGATTCAATGCCACTCCTGCTTGCATTCCCGCTTTTTTTATCGCTTGAACGGTTCTGTGCAAGTGGGTACAGGCTTCTAAATGAACGGTCAGTACGGAAGCTCCCAAATCGGCAAAAACATTGATATAGCGGTCAGGGTCGACAATCATCAAATGAACGTCCAAAGGTTTCGTAGCATGTTCGGCAATCGCCTTTACTACTGGCATCCCGTAGGAAATATTGGGAACAAAAACACCATCCATCACGTCGATATGGTGCCAATCGGCCCGGCTCCGGTTTACCATTTCAACATCGCGTTGCAGATTTCCAAAATCCGCTGCCAATAGGGAGGGTGCTATTTTGATCGTACTCATATCGTTCAACTTCTTGTATGGGCTGCAAAAATACGGAATTGGTGCCGCTTATACCTTATGCCATCCCTTTTGAACGATAAATTGCGCAAACGCCATTGTGGAGGGCATTGTTGTTGGTACTGGGCACAAGTTCCGATAATACCATTTCTAATGTTAAATTACCCATTAAAAATTGTTCTTTTCCGTGTATGCTTCAAAATAAAATCTAACCATAGCTACTGCTATGCTTAGATTTTCTTTTTCGCCTACCCAAAAAATCCCTGGTTTTTATTTGCGTAATTTAACACCAGAAATGGTATACCGCCAATGGCTTTCGTTGGAAAACCAAAGGGATACGGTGCCTATTAGAGCGGCCTAAGCTTTTTAAGACCTTCATAAACGACGATGCCGACGGCATTTGCCAGGTTTAAGCTTCTGATGTGTTGGCTGAACATCGGTATCTTAAAAAGGGTTTCCCCATGGGACTCGGTAATCGATTTTGGAAGACCGGTGGATTCTTTTCCAAAAATTAAAAACATATCCTCTTCAAAGTCGATATCCCAATGTTCCTTTTCGCCATGACTGGACAAAAACGCCATTTTTTTATCACCGTGTTGCTCGAAAAAGCTTTCGGTATTCTCGTATATCGTTACCGATACATGTTGCCAGTAATCCAGGCCGGCCCGCTTTACGCGCTTGTCGCTAAGTTCAAAGCCCAAGGGGCGTACCAAATGCAAATGGGAGCCGGTGGCCAGGGCCAAACGTCCTATGTTTCCTGTATTGTTCGGAATTTCAGGGGTAATCAATACGATGTTGAGCGGCATGGGGTCATTTTTAAGGAGGATGGGTATGGGCGACCTTTAATGTTCAAAACCAATCCAATTCAAATTCAAGAACGTTATGCATCCAAGAGGCGAACAGCCCTAACGCTACAACCAAAACCGTACGATAGATTCCGCTATTTCGATGCCCTTTCCATTTTCTTTTGAACCACAGTAGGTCAAGAATCAAAAATAATGTAAAACTGATGATTCCGACAAGACTGCCCAAGGCATAAATGATGAAATCGCGAATATCAAAAATTTGTTGTAGCCTATTTTCCGATGCAACGGAAGGTCCCAGTTGTACATACTTGAATGCGATACAGACAAGAATGCTGAGCAAGGCCCAAGGGAGGTATGAAAGTATTTTTCGTAAGATTGGCATAGGGCTTTAGGTATTGCTGCTCTTCCCTTTGATAAATGGCAAATTACTTTTTGCCCGATGTTTTGTTTACGGCACGCAGATAGAGCTGTTCTACCTTGGTTCGGGCCCATGGAGTTCTTCTAAGAAATTTTAAGGACGATTTTACGGAGGGATCTTTTTTAAAACAGTTGATATCGATTTTCGCGGCCAACTCCTCCCAAGTGTAACGTTCTACCAAAAATACCATAATATCCGCCAATTTTACACCATGTAAGGGATTGTTCGGTTGTGTTTTAAAATCGGACATCGGGTATGGGCTTTAGGGTATAAAATGAAAAAACTCCGGTAATCAGCCGGAGTTTATTCATCAATCAAAAAACGAACAGTCATGATAACTGCTTGTACTGGTAAAATTACAATATATATGCCAAATTTCCAATTTGATAAAAATTTAACATCATAATTACTTGACCTTAACCTAAATAGGTTTTAAGAATTTTACTTCTTGAGGTATGTTTTAGTCTACGGATCGCTTTTTCCTTGATTTGCCTTACGCGTTCCCGAGTAAGATCAAAGGTTTCTCCGATTTCCTCTAGGGTCATGGAATGTTGACCGGCCAGACCGAAGTAAAGACGGATTACGTCCGCTTCCCTTGGGGTCAATGTTTCCAAGGCCCGCTCGATCTCCGTACGCAGGGAATCGTGCAACAGTTCCTTGTCGGGGTTTGGCGATTCACCACTACGCAATACATCGTAAAGGTTGGAATCTTCACCGTCGATCAAGGGCGCGTCCATGGATACATGGCGTCCCGAATTTTTTAAGGACTGCTTTACGTCTTCCACGGTCATGTCCAATTCTTTCGCTATTTCTTCTGCGGAAGGTGGACGTTCGTGTGCTTGCTCTAAAAAAGCAAAGGTTTTGTTTATTTTATTGATCGATCCGATCTTGTTCAACGGCAAGCGAACGATCCTGGATTGTTCTGCCAGTGCCTGAAGAATGGATTGACGGATCCACCAAACGGCGTATGAAATAAATTTAAATCCACGGGTCTCGTCAAAACGTTGTGCCGCTTTGATCAGTCCCAAGTTGCCCTCGTTGATAAGATCGGGCAGTGTAAGTCCTTGGTTTTGGTACTGCTTGGCAACCGATACCACGAATCGAAGATTGGCTTTTGTGAGTTTTTCAAGAGCGATCTGGTCGCCTGCCTTGATGCGTTGTGCCAATTCTACCTCTTCATCAGCGGTAATCAAGTCTACTTTGCCGATTTCTTGCAAGTACTTGTCCAAAGATGCGGTCTCCCTATTGGTGACCTGTTTTGTAATCTTTAGCTGTCTCATTTACTTAAATTAAGTTCCTATTTGCATAGACTGCATATACTTATACGTAGAAATACGGGAAATGTTACAATAGCATAAAAAAAACTTGCTTTTTTAGTTGTATGACCTCCCGAATGCAGTTGGTCGATGTATTTCGTCGCAAATGACATACATTCCTTACAAAGCTTAAGCCGGGTTAAAAGGCGACGGCGCTGGTCGGGCCAATCGGGTAATGGGCCTTATCGGGTATAAAAAAAGCCCCAATTGAATTGGGGCCTTTGTTTTATGGACAAATACTTAATCTCTGTCCCTTCTCGGTTTTCTATCACGATTATCGCGACGACGATCATTGGTTCTAGGCGGACGCTCCTTATAACCCTCCGGTTTTGGGAGCAACGCTTTTTTGGAGACCTTATCCTTTCTGGTCCTTGGATCCGTACCCAGGTACTTCACATCGAATACATCTCCCATGTTCACCACATCGGAAACATTCTCGGTGCGTTCCCATGCCAATTCGGATACGTGCAACAGTACTTCGTTGCCCGGTGCGTCTTGGTATTCTACCACGGCTCCGAAATCCAACATCTTGATTACTTTCACCTCATATACGCTCCCTACTTCTGGCTTGAACATTAAGGAGTCTATTTTGGCCTGTACGGCATCGATACCGTTTTGATCGGTACCCAAAATTTCTACGATTCCTTCTTCCGTTACCGGGTCTTCATTGATAACGATGGTAGTACCGGTCTCTTTTTGAAGCTCCTGGATCACTTTTCCACCAGGGCCAATCAAGGCACCGATAAATTCGTTCGGAATAATTCGGGTAACCATTTTTGGGGAATGCGGTTTTACATCGGCATTCGGGGTCGCAATGGTATCGGTCAGTTTTTCAAGGATGTGCAAACGACCATCTTTGGCCTGCATCAACGCTTTTACCAAAATTTCATAGGAAAGTCCCTTCACTTTGATATCCATTTGACAGGCGGTGATACCGTCAGCGGTACCGGTAACTTTAAAGTCCATATCTCCCAAGTGATCTTCATCACCCAAAATATCGGAAAGTACAGCGTATTTTCCAGAATCGGCATCGGAAATCAATCCCATCGCAATACCGGAAACGGGTTTTTTCAATTGCACACCGGCATCCATCAACGCCATAGTACCCGAACAAACGGTGGCCATAGAGGAAGAACCATTGGATTCCAATACCTCGGATACGACACGTACGGTATACGGACAATCTTCAGGTACCATTCCTTTAAGGGCGCGCTGTGCCAAATTACCATGTCCTACTTCCCGACGAGAGGTTCCTCGAATAGGTCTTGCTTCTCCCGTTGAAAATGGGGGGAAGTTGTAGTGAAGGTAAAAGCGTTCTTCGCCTTCATGCGATGGCATGTCTATTTGGTTGGAGTCCCTTGAGGTTCCCAAGGTAACCGTTGCAAGTGCCTGGGTTTCCCCACGGGTGAAAATCGCGGATCCGTGTGTAGAGGGCAAGTAATCGATCTCGCACCATATGGGACGGATCTCGTCAGTTTTCCTACCGTCCAAGCGAAGTCCTTCGTTTAAGGTAAGGTCGCGTACCGCGGCCTTTTCGGCCTTGTAGAAATATTTGGATACCAAACCTCCGATATCTTCTAACTCTTCTTCTGAAAAAGTAGCTTTTATGGCTTCCTTTATTTCACCGAAAGCGGCACTGCGTTCGTGTTTTGCCGATCCTGCCTTGGCTACGGCATACACCTTATCGTAAGCGAGGTCGTGTACTTTTTTGGCCAGTTCCTCATCTTCTCTTTCCGGTTCGTACTCGCGAACTTCTTTTCTCCCGAAGGCTTCCGCCAAACGCATTTGTGCGGCACATTGTTCTTTAATGGCCTCATGTGCGAACTTGATGGCTTCGGTCATTTCCTCTTCCGAAATCTCATCCATTTCACCTTCCACCATCATTACCGAGTCTGCCGATGCACCGATCATCATATCGATGTCCGATTCGGCCAACTGTGCACGGGTAGGGTTGATGATGAATTCGCCGTTTACACGACCGACCCTTGCCTCGGAAATGGCACATTCGAAAGGAAAGTCGGAAAGCTGAATTGCGGCCGAAGCGGCCAATCCTGCCATAGCGTCGGGCATAACGTTTTCGTCATGCGACATCAACTGGATCATTACCTGTGTTTCGGAGTGATAGTCTTTTGGAAAAAGAGGACGTAAAACACGGTCTACCAAGCGCATGGTCAATACCTCGCCATCACTGGGTCGTGCCTCACGTTTGAAAAAGCCACCTGGATATCGTCCGGCAGCGGCAAATTTTTCGCGATAATCCACCGTTAACGGTAAAAAGTCGACATCACTTTGTTTGTAATTGGAAACGACCGTACATAACAGCATACATTTTCCGGATTGCACTACTACCGAACCATGGGCCTGTTTGGCCAATTTTCCGGTTTCGATGGAAATTTCTCTTCCATCACCGAGGTCGATCACCTCTTTAAATACTTTTGGAATCATACATTTGATTTTGTTCCGAATTTTTTATCGGATACGTTAAACAATGGTCTTTTTTGGCGGAGTGCCGTTTTCACCAAAGCGTATAGGTAGCGGCATCTCCATTTTGGGATACTCCTACACCATGCGATGGTATCGAACAGGTCACCGGCCTTTGTTGTTGTGTTGTTGTGTTGACCAATGAAAAACTGTGTGCAGCTTTTTGTGTTGCCCTCTCGAAAACGTCCGAGCGATTCAGGGACTTTTGAACGGATATAAAAAATGGGGGAAGCATCGCTTCCCCCATTTTTGAGATTATTTTCGTATTCCTAGTTCTTTGATCAATTCACGATATTTTACAATATCCTTCTTTTTCAAATAATCCAGTAGACTTCTTCGCTTTCCTACCAAACGTACCAAAGAACGTTCGGTGTTGTAATCCTTATGGTTCTTTTTAAGGTGTCCGGTAAGGTGGTTGATGCGATGGGTGAACAAGGCGATCTGCCCTTCAGTTGAACCCGTGTTTTTTTCTTCTCCGCCGTGTTTCTTAAAGATTTCGGCCTTTACTTCCTTTGTTAAATACATTCCAATATTGTTTTAAATGATTTTTATGTATCCGATTGATTTTCAATCAGGCCGCAAAGATAAAACTATTTTTTAGATGCCGCACATGAATTTTTTTTTAATCCGGATTAAACCTTTTGGTTTCTTAAAGGTCTTACTGGTATGAATTGATGTGAAGTACCCGGTTAATAGAAAATGGGATAAATGCTAGCGAACATTTTTTGGGAAGGGTATTTGAATAATGATGAACATTAAAATCTATAATGATGAAACAAGGAATTGTAAGACTATTATTTTCAGGGGTCATAGTACTGGCCTCTTGTGACAGGGAGTCGAATACCGATTTAAACTTTGGGGATACTGGGGTGATCAGTGCCGTGGAACTACAAATAAGCGATGAAGCGGAATTGATTTCCGAGGATATCATGGGAATTGCCGAGGATGTGTACGCTACGGATGAAATTTCCACCGTTTCCAAGAACAATTATCGCTCCGATTTTTTACCGGACTGTGCCATTGTAACTACGGTAACGACGGATACTTCCAAAGAAAAAACCATTGCTTTTGGTGAAGGCTGTGAGTTGCCTAACGGTAATGTGGTGTCGGGAACCATGTATTTGAGCTACAATAAGGATATGGGGCTGGCCACTAAAACTGTGGAGCTGGTACTGGAAAATTTTACGTTCAATGGTGTTGCTGTTTCCGGCGGGGCATCGGTAGTTAGAACAGGGGCCACTGAAGGCGCGAACCCCAAGGGAATGGCGTCGTGGAGTTTTGAAGGGGTTTGGCCCGAAGGGGAGGCTACGAGTTTTGAAGGCAACAGGACCCGGGAATGGATCGAAGGATATGGGTCCGGCTCATGGGGGGATAATGTGTTTTTGATTTCCGGATCGGGAACGCACACCAACAGGGCGGGCAAGACGCACACCAAAGAGATTGTAGAACCATTGCGAAAAGAATGGTCCTGTCGGTTTATCGTTAGCGGTGTGCTGCGTATTTCGAGGGACGGTAATACCGCAAGCTTGGATTTCGGTGACGGTACATGTGATGCAAAAGGAATGTTGACCGATGCAGAAGGAAATATCGAGGAGGTAACCCTAAGACGGTTTTCCAAGAAATAATATTGAGTTGGTTTAGTTCAATTGTTGTGCGGCCGGGATGAATTATGGTGAGGCGTCTCGGTCGTACTTTTTGATAGCACCGACCGTTGTAACACAAGAAATGGGATAAGGCCGAAGTAGTTATTAGGTCGCTTTGCGCAAGTACATTTCAATGCGCGCGAAATCAAGTTGATTCGCGTAATTCTTTGAAAATGTTTGCTTTCTCCTAGAAGTTGGCTCCATTACCCAAAAAGAATGTCCTTTAGAAAGCGCACCCTTCCGGTAAAGGGTTCTCCGATGCCAATGCCTCGGCAAATTCGGCATCCAACCGAATCGGTTCAAATCCTTTTTCAACACTACCTTTCAGTACGGAATCGCCGTACCCAAGGTTGTTCATATGTGCCCTGATATACACTTCGGTATTGCCGGAGATGGCAATGGGCCCGCCAGACCTTGAAAAAGGTTGTTCCCCTACATGGCTATGGGCCAAAATACGGCGGAACAAAAGATTGCCATCGGTATCGATTACCTCCCACCAATCGGCATACTGCTCGCATCCGGTATCGGGGCTGGAAACCGTTACGTTGAAACGATAGGCGTTCTCTTCCCCGCTGATCTCGACCAGGGTCGTTTTTGCCCCGCCCTCTTTGGAGGCAATATCCGAATCGGCCAAGGCCTCTTGCTCGTCCGCACTTATTTTGTCGGTAGAACAACAGAAAAGCATTCCGATAAGTAACGGGAATCCTATTAAGATGGGGGACATTTTCATCTGTTAATATTTATTGTTTTTTAATGGTCAGATGTAATTCGCCAATAATCATTTCGGTTGGTATCAAGAATTGTTATGGCTCATTTCATAGGTGTCTTTTTTTTGTGAACTGTAAAACGGTTGCCATCAAAATAAAAGGGTGTGCTAAGAAGCTTTTTCGCTACGGACCGGATTATTTTGAATCAGGTCGATGTACAGATTGATTTTTTTCTTCAGTTGGCTCCGATGTACGATAAAGTCAAGAAAGCCATGCTCCAACAAAAATTCTGCAGTTTGGAAATCTTTTGGTAATTCCTTTCCGGTAGCCTCTTTTACGACCCTAGGTCCGGCAAAACCGATAAGCGCACCGGGTTCCGATATGGTGATGTCGCCCAACATGGCGTAGGAAGCGGTGGTACCTCCGGTAGTCGGGTCGGTACAAAGGGAAATATAGGGTATTTTGGCTTCCGCCAATTGCGCCAATTTTGCCGAAGTTTTCGCCAACTGCATCAATGATATGGCCGCTTCCATCATACGGGCCCCTCCGGACTTCGATATCATTAAAAATGGGATTTTCTTTTTAATGGAATGGTCTATCGCCCGGGCAATTTTCTCCCCTACGACACTCCCCATAGAACCGCCGATAAAAGAGAAGTCCATACAGGCGACCACTAGGTCTTTTCCCACTGATTTTCCTACCGCCGTCCGAACCGCATCGTTCAGGCCCGTTTTCTTTTGGGCCGCTTTCAAACGGTCCGAGTACTTTTTGGTATCCTCGAATTTCAACGGGTCTTTTGAGGTAAGCTTGCCGTCAAGCTCCTTAAACTTGTTGTCGTCAAAAAGTATTTCGAAATACTCCTTGCTTCCGATCCTTACATGGTAATCGTCTTCCGGACTTACATAAAAGTTTTTGGCCAATACCTCCGATTCCACGATTTTTCCGGTAGGGGACTTGTACCAAAGTCCCTTAGGGGTGTCTTTCTTTTCCTCGGTGGCCGTTTGTATACCCTTTTCCTTTCTTTTGAACCATGCTGTCATACTACGGACGGTTTTAGTGCCTTGTTTAAGGGCGTTATAAGGTATTTACATTATTAAGGTCCTCAAAGGCCTTTTTCAAACGTTCTACAAAGCTTTTTTCACCTTCCCTTAACCAAACGCGGGGATCGTAAAACTTCTTGTTGGGCTCATCGTCGCCTTTTGGGTTACCGATCTGGGTCTGTAAAAAGGCGTGCTTCTCCTGAACATAGTCCCGGACCCCGGAAAGAAATGCATATTGCAAATCGGTATCGATGTTCATTTTAATAACACCGTAGCTGATACCTTCCCGTATTTCCTCCACCGTAGATCCCGAACCACCGTGAAAAACAAAATCGATATGGTTGTGTTCCACCCCGTACTTTTCACTGATGTATTCTTGGGAATTCTTGAGGATTTTTGGCGTCAACTTTACATTGCCCGGTTTGTAAACCCCATGTACATTTCCAAAAGCGGCGGCAATGGTAAATCTAGGGCTGACCTTTGAAAGCTCCTCATAGGCATAGGCCACTTCTTCGGGCTGGGTGTATAATTTGCTATCGTCCACATCCGAATTGTCCACACCATCCTCTTCACCACCAGTAATACCAAGTTCGATTTCAAGGGTCATGTCCATCTTGGCCATACGCTCCAAATAGCCCTTACATATTTCGATATTTTCTTCCAAAGGTTCTTCCGAAAGATCGATCATATGGGAACTAAAAAGGGATTTCCCCGTCTCGGCAAAGTGCTTTTCGCTCGCTTCCAACATGCCGTCGATCCAAGGCAATAATTTTTTAGCACAGTGGTCGGTATGTAGGATGACCGTAGCCCCGTAAGCTTCGGCCAATTGGTGTACATGCTTCGCGCCCGCAACGGCACCCTGTACGGCAGCACGCTGCTCTTCATTGGACAAACCTTTCCCCGCATTGAACTGGGCCCCACCGTTCGAAAATTGAATGATGACCGGTGCGTTTAGGCTGGCAGCGGTTTCCAAAACCCCGTTAATGGTATTGGAACCGATAACGTTTACCGCGGGCAGTGCAAAACCCTTTTCTTTTGCATAGTTGAATATTTGTTGTACTTCGTCACCGGTAGCGACACCTGCTTTAATGTTGTGGGACATAATATTTTTGTCTGTTAAATTTTTTTATTGGAATGGCACAAAAGTAATAAAATAACTAATAGTGGACGATCGGTTTTTTTATGGAACTTGATTCCTCTTTTTGTTCGGAACGGCGAAAACTGGCTTTCGTACCGGTCTGTAGTCATTTTTAGGAGGCGCCAGCGGACTACGGTTGTTAAAAATGGCAAAATAAGGACGTAAATTGTGATTTTCTAAGGCAAACCAAAACGGGTAAACGCCTTCCTTTTGCATTTAGGGAAACCCCGCTGTGCGAAAACGTTTTGTGCTAGCCGAACAAAGCTGCGATTTAAAAAAATTAAAAAGGATAATTGATGCCTATTTGAAGTACCGAATTCGCAAAGTTATAATCGCGGAACCATCGTTTGGATTGCTCTTCTGCGGGATTATAGGTCTTAAACCCAAGATCTACCCTAAATAGGAAATAGGTAAAATCATAACGAAGCCCGAAACCGGAACCCAATGCAATGTCGCCCAAAGAACCGATGCCCTTAAACTTGGCGTCGGGGTCTTCCACATTGTCAAATACGTTCCAGATGTTCCCCGCATCGGCAAAAAGGGCTCCCTTAAAATTACCGGCGACCGGAAAGCGGTATTCCAGATTAAGGGCAATTTTCAGGTTCGCTTCGTTAAAATCATTAATGGCATTCGTTTTTCCAGGACCCAGACTATAGGGGAACCATCCACGATTGTCGTTGGCCCCACCGGCGAAATAACTACGTACGAAGGGGATGCTGTTGGAGTTTCCGTAAGGGACCGCGATTCCAAAAAAGGAACGAAAGGCCAGTACGTTCGAACGCCTAAAGTCCCAATACTTCACAAACTCGGTCTCGCCCTTTAGATATTGTGAAAAGACTACGTCCAACACTTCCCTACTGCCTTCCTCCCCGCCGAAAGGGATAAGCTGCGACAGCCCCGACAACAGATTTCCGGCACTTTCGATCTTGAACCGGAATTGGTAAAAGTCATTATCCGTCAACGCTTCCCGGTTATTGAGGTTTAGGGTATAGTTACTTGCAAAGATCAGGTTGTCCTCTACCAAGCGCAACCTTCGTTCTTCAATACGGCCCACATCGGTGCGGTCCTCCGCGCTCAGTCCCACAACTTGATTATTGCGCACGGCCTGAATAAACCCGGCGGTCCCGTCCGGAATTTCCAATCTGGGTTCTGTTTGACCTTCCGGGGGGTCGAAAAAATCGCTAAGCGTAGGATCATCCTGGTAGGCATCCGCAATATCGTCCAATTCGGCGTAGGAACTTCGGTAGAACGAGAAAAATTGATCGGGACGCACGTTGTTTACGAACTGCACGTTCAGTAACTCGATGTTATGGTTGATGCGTTGTGAGGGTTTCCAACTATATCCTAAAACTGAATTTAGGGTACGTTTGTCCAACCCGATATTTTGCTGAAAACTCGCCCCAACCGATAATCGCGTCCTGGGAAGGGAATAACTTGGGATGAGGGTATTGGTTTTAATGAACGGAAACCAGATGCGGGGAAAATCCAGACTGAGGTCCGCTCCGTATTCCTGAATATTGAAAAAGCGATTGTCCTGAATATTGGGATCACTGGAGTTACCAAGGCTCAAACGCGTGGAAAGGCTGAGGTTTTCGGCTCCTTTGAAAAGGTTTCTTGCTTGTAAAGACGGACTCACCGCCATACCGATACGTTGAATATTGGAATGCGTCACATCCAAATTGGCCCCAAAAGAATATTTTGGTCGGGCGGCCAAATAAATATTGGATGTCAATTTTCTTCGCGTGCTGTCGGTATCAAAGGTGATGGTCGGATATTTGAAAACCCCCAAATTGGTAATTTGCCGGTAGGTACGCACCTTGTCGATATCGCGGTAAAGGCTATCTTTTTCAAAGAACACGGCATCGGTAAGTGCCTTGGGCTTAAAGCGTAGCTTTCCCCTGTAAAATATGGTATATCCGTTATAGCGAATGAATTCCTGCTGGGTATTGTTATCGTCAAAAAGAAAATCCGTGTAAATGTTGATGTTCTCAAAATGGGTAACCTTGTAGGGCTCCGTGGTAATGGTACCTTCCCCACGTTTTCTAAGATCGTCGATGTTCAATATCGCACCCATTTTTTGGTCATTGGCCAAACGGGTAGTATCGCTGATGATATCGAATTTTATGGAGCTCTCTTGAAAATTGTATACCCCGTTGTTCCGGAATACCTCTGTGAGCCGTTCGCGTTCCCTACCAAATTCATCTACATTAAACTGGCTCCCCTTTTTAATGATCGCATCGGCAACGTTCAACCGATATAGGGAATCTATGGTGGGAGAGGCTATAATGGCCGCTACCGAATCTACCATAAAAGGTTTGTTGAGCGTTATACGGTAATCCACCAAGGCCCGTTGTGATGACGCGACCGTATCTATGGAATAGGATGTGGTGTTGTTCAAATATCCCTGTGCCTTGTAATAGGCATTAAGCCGTTCCATGGTAGCCCTTGTCAAGGCGGTATCCAAAATGACCGGTGGCTCCCCAATTTTTTTTAAGGTCTCGCTAAGGCCTTTGACCAAAAAAGATTCCCCCAAACGGGACACTTGCTTTTCCGACAGGATTTTGTTCAGACGTTTTTCGCGATTTTCCTTTTTGTGCAACCATGCCTGAAAGGAGGAGTCCGGATTTTGCTTTGCCAAATTATACAGGTTCAATCGAAGCGGATAGCCCAAAATAGTGCTATTGGGTTCCTGTAAAATGAAGTTTTCAATGGCTTCTTCGCTCACCTTTACGCTATCGGCATAAATAACGTTCTTTTTAACGAGCAGTTGATCATCACCGACCAGTTTTAAGCTGTTGCACGAGAGAAAGAGTAGGGTGCATACCCACAAACCAAGGTGACGAATACTTCTTTTTGCTCGCAACGGCTGCCCCATAGAAATCAAAAATACATTGAATTCGGTAAAGTCCCCGTGCCAAAATACCCAAATATGGTTTTGTAGTACGGGAATCTTTATTTTTTACGGGATACCCTTGTGAAAAAAAGGAAATGAAAAAGCAACTTTGGTGTTTTATGGTATAAATTGGTCTAAATTTTGGGATTCACGTATGGCTACAAAAAATGAGTTGAAATTTGTCAGGAGTCTGCAACAAAAAAAATACCGCAACCAAAACGGAATGTTCGTGGTGGAAGGGGCCAAAATGGTAAACGAGCTTCTAGCCTCCGATTATGAGGCGGTTTCGGTGTACACGGTGGACGCATCGGCTTTGAACACCACCGATCTATCGGTGTCCTTGATTACCGAAAGGGAGTTGGGGCAAATGAGCGGTCTGACCCAGCCCAATACCGCTATTGGGGTCTTTCGTATACCTGCTTCCGGCAAGCCCAACGATACCGATTGGATACTGGCGTTGGACGATGTACGCGATCCGGGAAATTTGGGAACCATTATTCGGCTTTGCGACTGGTTCGGAATACGCCATTTGGTGTGTTCCGAACATACGGTCGATTGCTACAACCCCAAAGTTTTACAGGCTACCATGGGATCTATTACCAGGGTTACCGTAGGGTATTGTGATTTAGCCTCCTATTTGGGCGATGCCAATCGACCGATATATGGGGCTTTTATGGAAGGGGAACCGGTTTATGGGCTATCCCTCGAAAAGTCGGGCATTTTGATCATGGGAAACGAGGGAAAGGGGATATCGGCAGAAATTGAAAACATCGTTTCAAAAAAAGTGAGCATCCCCCGTTATGGGGACAATGGTGCGGAGAGCCTCAATGTTGCCATGGCTACCGCCGTTTTCTTACATGAAATAAGGAAGGTATAAAAAACGTAATACTATTTCAAAGGTAAAAACGGTATTATTCAAAAGTAAAGTTGATGAACAGCCCCCTGGTACGCATTGCATCGATGTTGCCCGTCCAAGGACTATTTGGGTCAGCATCGGGAATCAGTTCGTCCGACATGGTGAACACGCCCCTTATGGAAGGCGTAAATTTGAAATACTCCAAGTAAAAGTCGATACCGAAGCCCAGTTCGTAGTTGTAGTTCCATTTGGTCATTCGAAAGGTACCACTGCTATTATCGTCCAAATTGGTTTCATTGCTTCCCAAATTGAGGGATGCCGATGGTCCACCTATTAAAAAAGGTTTCCAATTCCCAAAACGTTTGGTACTTACTTTCAGGAGTAACGGAAAATTGATGTAGGTCGATTTTACTTCCCTTAAGATGTTGGCGGGAATACTTTCTTCGGGTGAAAATTTGGTGTAGTTCAAGTTTCGGGCATTGTAATGCAACCCGGGTTCAAAACGAAGGTCAAGAAACTCGTTGAGTCGCATTTCGCCGATAAGCCCTACGTTAAAGCCCACCGATTTGTCTACCAATATTTCATCTTCCATACCGAGATCGGTTTCATAATCGAACTTGAAATCGTATTGGTTGAATCCGAGGAAATACCCGTAATTCAGGAACTTTTTGTCCTTGTTCTCTATATTCAGTACCGGATTTTCCTTGAACTGGGCAAAAGCCGTCGTTCCGGAAAAAAATACTAGAAACAACAGTAAAAAAGTAATCCTCATAGGTTTATTTTGTGGCAACATAAATGGATGCGACCCCAAAGGTCTGGGGTCTGTTCTCTACCTCTATAAACCCGATTTTACGCAAAATATTGTTGAAGGCTTCCCCATGGGGGAAAACTGCAGCCGATTCGCTCAGGTAGGTGTATGCCGAACGGTCTTTGGAAAACAAACGGCCAATGACCGGGAGAATGAATTTGGTGTACAACCGATACCCTTGTTTGTAAGGGAATTTGGTAGGAACCGAGGTTTCGAGAATCACTAGGGTCCCGTTTTTATCGAGTACGCGATAAATCTCTGCCAACCCTTTTTCCAAGGTCTCAAAATTCCGTACCCCAAAGGCCACCGTTACGGCATCGAAACTGTGATCGTCGTAGGCCAGTTTTTCGCTGTCGCCCACGACCATTTTAATGGTATCGCCCATTTTTTTATCCAATACCTTTTTCTTGCCTACTTCGAGCATTCCTGGCGAAATATCGAGTCCTACGATCTGTTCCGCACCCGTTTCCATAAGGTTGATGGCAAGGTCACCGGTTCCGGTAGCGATGTCCAGTACATTCTTAGGGGCTTTTTTCTTTAGAATATTGACCACCCTTTTACGCCATTTGATATCGATACCGAAGGAAATTATCCGATTAAGGCCATCATAATTTTTGCTGATGGTGTCGAACATTTTAGTGACCTGGGCCTTTTTTCCCAATTGGGAATCGTCGTAGGGTGTGACTTTTTTCGACATGCGAACAATTTTTTTGCAAAGATACGACTTCGCAATGGGAACGTGTACCAAGTTGTTGTTCGAGATTGGCAATGAACGATTATGTGCGGTAACGAAACTGTTCTTTGGTGGTGTAACCCATTTCAAGCAAGCCAAAACCATCGAAATTTTGATAGGAAATTTAAAAGTTACCGTTGAAAGGTCCACTCAAGAGATTTTCTTACCGCATAAACTCGTATCGGGTGCAATAAAGCGGTCCGGAATGTGTTTTTAATACAGGTTCTTTTGATGCCGACCCAATTAATGCGTAATTTTGTACTGCACGAAAAGCAAATCTTATCTTTCCGTGGATTGCAATATGACCGAATCGGTTGATCGAGCATTTCTTTCTTATCGGCGAACAAAAAATACGCCTAAGTTTATACCATGTACTTAATCGGATGAAAATTATAATTGCTGGAGCAGGTGAAGTCGGCTTTCATTTGGCAAAACTACTCTCCTATGAATCTCAGGATATTACGTTGATCGACACGGACAAGACCGGGTTGGCCTATGCCGATAGTCATTTGGACATTCGGGTATTGCGCGGCGACGCCACCTCTATATCGGTGTTAAAGGATGCCAGGGTAGCCAGTTCCGAACTGGTTATCGGGGTCACTTCCTCCGAAACCACCAATATTACCCTTTGCATGTTGGCCAAACAGCTCGGATGCCAGCGAACCATTGCGCGTATCTCCAACACGGAATTCGTGGACAACAAAGAGTTGGTGAAATTTCACGAATTGGGGATCGATGAACTGATCTCTCCCGAGGAGCTTGCCGCTACGGAAATTCAAATGTTGTTGAACAAGTCGGCCTTTAACGATACCTATGAGTTTGAGGACGGTACCTTGATCATGGTCGGGGTTTCTTTGCCCAAGACCGCTCCGTTCGTAGGTAAAATGGTGAAAGAAGCGGCTACTATTTTTCCAGAGCTGCATTTCATGCCCATTGCGTTGCAGCGTACCGGAACACAGTTTACGGTAATCCCTAGGGGCGATACCGTTTTTAAGGAAGGAGACCAAGTGTACTTTATAACGGTAAAAGAGGGTGTGGATGAACTCTACAAACTTACCGGAAAAAAGAAACAGGATATTAAAAATGTGATGATTTTGGGGGGGAGCCAAGTCGGTTTTAAGGCCGCCCGCGACCTCTGCGCCAAAAAATTCAACGTAAAACTCATTGAACAGGATAAGGAAAAGGCCTTTGACCTTGCCGACGATCTTCCGAACGCCCTGGTCATTAATGGCGATGGTAGAAACGTTGAACTTTTGGAAGAGGAAAGTCTCGAATCCATGGATGCCTTTATCGCCGTTACCGGAAACTCGGAGACCAACATCATGTCCTGTTTGGTGGCAAAGTCGAAACACATTAAAAAAACCATCGCATTGGTCGAGAACATGGATTATTTTCAGCTCTCCCAATCCATAGGGATCGATACGTTGATCAATAAAAAGCTATTGGCGGCCAATAACATTTTTCGTCACATCAGAAGGGGCGAAGTAGTTGCTTTGATGCGTTTGAACAACCTTAACGCCGAAATATTGGAATTTGTGGTGAAATCCGATTCCAGGGTTACCGGCAATATTATACGGGAGCTCGATTTTCCGAAATCGGCCACTATCGGGGGCGTGGTACGGGAAGGTAAAGGGTACATACCGCTGGGAGGTTTTGAAATTCGGGAGGGCGATAGGGTAGTGGTCTGCTGCTTGCCCGAGGTAATACCGGTTATCGAACGATTGTTTTTATAGATGGGGCTCAATACTAGGATCATATTACACATCATGGGGCTGTTGTTGCTCTGTAATGGAGGCTTTATGCTCATTGCGGCCTTGGTTAGTGGCCTGTATCGCGACGGTGCTACCTTGGGCATAACCGTTGCCGCGATCACGACCTTGTTCGTTGGGGTGTCCGCCATGTATTTTACCAGGGGGCATAAAAAAGAGGTAAAACGAAAAGAGGGGTATCTCATCGTAACCTTTGGTTGGGTTATCATGTCCGTATCGGGAATGCTTCCCTATGTTTTTTCTGGAGCGGTACCCGGTATTACCAATGCTTTTTTTGAGACCATTTCGGGGTATACCACCACGGGGGCCTCTATTTTAGACGATATTGAGGCGCTTCCTGAAGGATTATTGCTTTGGCGAAGCCTAACCCATTGGATCGGGGGCATGGGTATCATCGTTTTGGCAATTGCCATTTTGCCCTTGTTGGGTATCGGGGGCATGCAACTGTTCGCCGCAGAGGCGCCCGGTCCGAATACCGATAAACTTCACCCAAGGATTACCGATACCGCCAAGCGGTTGTGGCTCATTTACTTTGGGTATACCGTTGCGGAGACCCTGTTGTTGAAGCTTGCGGGAATGACGTTTTTTGATGCCGTCAACCACTCTTTGGCCACCCTTTCTACCGGTGGTTTTTCTACCAAAAATTTAAGCGTTGCCTATTGGAACGATCAACCGCTCATTCAGTACATCATTATCCTTTTTATGTTTTTGGCCGGGAGTAATTTTGTATTGAGTTATTTTGCCTTCAAAGGGAAGGTGCAAAAAATAATCCGGGACGAGGAGTTCCGTTTCTATGCGATATTCATTTTCGGTTTTGCCATTTTGGCCGCTTTTGTGGTGTTTTTTAAAGCGAACGTGCCCATTACGGAATACCACCCCATGGTTTTCGGG
This sequence comes from uncultured Flavobacteriaceae bacterium, assembly GCA_947500445.1. Taxonomy (GTDB): domain Bacteria; phylum Bacteroidota; class Bacteroidia; order Flavobacteriales; family Flavobacteriaceae; genus Pelagihabitans. Next base: position 122,730 of record CANMSB010000008.1, read on the forward strand.
GAAGCGGAGAGCGCTTTTCGCCATTCGTTGTTCCAGGTAATCGCAGTGATTACTACGACCGGTTTTGTTACCGCGGATTTTACGAGCTGGACACCCTTTTTGACCGTTTTCTTTTTCGGGTTGATGTTTCTTGGCGGTTCCGCAGGATCCACCTCGGGCGGTATGAAAGTAATGCGCCATCTGTTGATCATAAAAAACGGTCTTTTGGAGTTCAAGCGAACACTTCACATGAATGCCGTTATTCCGGTTCGGTACAACAATAAAACCGTGAAAGAACATATCGTTTACAACATTATCGGCTTTTTTGTACTATACATGTTGTTGTTCATTATCGGTTCTTTGGTGCTTGGCGCGCTAGGTCTCGATTTTGTTTCGGCCATAGGGGGTGCCGCCTCGTCATTGGGGAACGTAGGTCCTGCTTTTGGAAGTTTAAATCCTTTGAGCAACTTTAACGGATTACCGGATCTTGGTAAATGGTGGTGTTGTTTTTTAATGTTGGCGGGCCGTCTGGAACTGTTTACGGTACTGATTATCCTTACACCCTATTTTTGGAAACGCGTATAGCCGAAAACAAGTCAAGCTTTGGGTTATCCTTCATGGAGCGCATCAAATTCCTTCCTTTTGGCCTGAAACCAGGTTTGCATTCCTTCCGGTGACTGCATGATGTGCTTTATGTCGTTCATCGCCTTCAAATGATCGGCGTCTTCCTTTTCGAACATTTCCATACCGTGCTTTTTACTGAGTTCTGCCATTTCTTCGAACGTTTCCGCTTGAAACGCCATGTCGCAAGCCCCTCCCAATTGTTTGCACGTCATTGTTTTCATGTCACTGGTTTTGTTGGCCGAACGGTTCGATTAGAAAGGACCGTACCCCAATCACTCCTTACCGAAAATCGGGATATTGCGTTGAAAAATAAAGGTTTATGGCCGTAATAAAAACGGTTTTGTTACCCGGCCAAAGCGTTTTTGATCCTTTTGATGGCCTCACGGATTTCCTTTTCGGCCGCCGCATACGAAATACGGATACTGGCACCGTTTCCAAAGGCATCCCCGGTAACCGTGGCAACATTGGCGTGTTCCAACAGATACATGGCAAAATCCGATGCGTTGTTTATCGTTACGCCATTAATGGTCTTTCCAAAGTAAGCGGTGACGTCCGGATAAACATAAAAGGCACCCTCAGGGGAGTTGCATTTAAAACCATCGATACCGTTCAATAACCCTAAAATAAGACTTCTACGCACTTTAAACTCGTCCACCATATAGGAAATTCTACTTGGCGACTCGGTCAATGCCGTAATTACGGCCCGCTGTGCGATACAATTGGCACCGCTGGTAACCTGTCCTTGTAATTTATTACAGGCGCGAGCGATGTAACTAGGGGCACCGATATAACCGATACGCCATCCCGTCATCGCAAAGGCCTTGGCCACACCGTTAACGGTTACGGTACGCTCGTACATGTCCTCAAATTCGGCCATGGAGGCATGGGCCGTAACCCCATAATTGATGTGCTCGTAAATTTCGTCGCTCACAACAATAATTTGAGGATGCTTTTGCAGCACATCGGCCAGCGCACGGAGTTCTTCCTTACTATAGATCGAACCGCTCGGGTTGCATGGTGAGCTATACCAAAGCATTTTGGTTTTCGGGCTAATGGCCGCCTCCAGTTGCTCCGGTGTCATTTTAAAATCATTGTCAATGGACGTCGGCACCTCTACGGGAACGCCATCGGCAAGTTTTACGATATCGCTATAACTTACCCAGTAGGGACAGGGTAAAATAACTTCGTCCCCCTTGTTCAAAATTACTTGGGCGACGTTGTAAAGGGATTGCTTGGCACCTGTAGAGACCACAATCTGACTACGCTCGTACCGAAGTCCGTTATCACGGTCAAATTTGGTGATAATGGCATCCTTTAGCTCCACATAACCGTCGACCGGCGTATAGGAATTGTAATCTTCGTTCACCGCTTGTATAGCGGCTTCTTTTATATAATCCGGAGTATTAAAGTCAGGTTCCCCAAGGCTAAGGCCTATAATGTCTTTTCCCGAAGCTCTTAGCTCACGTGCTTTTGCCGCCATTTCCAAGGTGGCCGAAGGGGTTACGTTATTGATTCTTTCGGATAATCGCTCGCTCATTGCTAGAGGTGTTTTTGTTTATGTTGAACCGGACCAAAAGGGCGCCCGTTCCATTTTGGTCAAAATTAAAACTTTTGGGATTCTTTTGGGCATGAAGATGGAGGATTCTACAATATTGATCGCGATTGTGTAAAATCATCTTATACCAATGTACCGTCGGCGCCATAAAAAAACCGCTCCGTTTCCGGTGCGGTCCTACGTTTTTCAAAGAACTCGTTTAAACGAGTTCTTTGAAAACCAGCGAGCCGTTAGTATTGTAAAGAAGGCTGTTTCCCCAGTTCTTTTAAATGCTTGAAATGGGATATCACGGCCTTTCGGGTCGTTTTATATTCGTGGTAGGGAAGGTTGAATTCCTTTGCGGTCTGTTTTACGATCTTTGAGATCTTGGTATAATGAATATGGCTGATGTTCGGAAAAATATGGTGTTCCACCTGGTGATTCAAACCTCCGGTAAACCAATTGACAATTTTGTTTTTGGTTCCAAAATTTACCGTCGTGAAAAGCTGGTGTATGGCCCAGGTGTTTTTCATGTTTCCTTGGGCATCGGGTAATGGAGTGTCCGCATGATCGATGATATGGGCCAATTGGAAAACGACGCTGAGGATGACCCCGGCAACATAGTGCATTACAAAAAAGCCCAATAAAATTTTATACCAGGCAATATCCAAAAAGACCAATGGGATAACGATCCATATGGTTACGTAAAGCAATTTTGTAACCACGAGCGTACTCCAATTAACGGCGGGGCTGGGCAACTTTCCATAGGACAGTTTGCGTTTCATATACCGGTACATCTGCTGAAAATCGGTGGTTATCGCCCAGTTAAAGGTCAATAGGCCGTAAAGGAATACAGAATAAAAATGTTGGAAGCGATGGTGTTTTTTCCATTCGGCATGTTTTGAAAAACGTAGGATGCGACCTGCCTCCATATCCTCGTCATGCTCGTGTATGTTCGTATAGGTATGGTGTAGTACGTTGTGTTGTACCTGCCAATTGTAAACGTTACCGGCCAAAATATAAATGCTGCTCCCCATAAGCTTGTTTACCCATTTTTTGTTGGAGTAAGAGCCGTGATTACCATCGTGCATTACGTTCATGCCCACACCGGCCATACCAACGCCCATAACCATGGTCAGTAATAAATTGGCCCAGTTGGGAAGGCCAAGGGTAAGAATCAAAAAATAAGGGGTGAGGAAAAGGGCGAACATGATTACCGTTTTCAGGTGCAATTTCCAGTTTCCGGTCTTTTTTATGCTATTTTCTTTAAAATATTCATTGACCCTTTTGTTCAAGGTCTTGAAAAACTGCGCGGAATCTTTACGGGAAAACCGAACGGGACTTGCATTCATAAAACTATTTTTTTGTAAATATAGGGGCAATCGTAGGAAAAGGTATGAAAGCTTTCTTAAAATGCTAAAAATTAACAAGCTCGAATATACTATTTTTGCGGCAGATAGCTGCTGGTATGAAAGAAGAAACACTTTTTAGATATTTTCCGGAGATGACTCCCGAACAACGGGAACAATACCGACAATTGGCCCACCTTTATCAGGATTGGAACCAGAAAATAAACGTTGTTTCCAGAAAGGATATCGATGAGCTTTATCTAAGGCATGTCCTACACTCCCTGGGCATCGCCAAGGTACAACGCTTTCTTCCGGGTAGTACCGTATTGGATGTGGGTACCGGAGGTGGTTTTCCGGGAATCCCCTTGGCGATCATGTTTCCCGAGGTGCACTTTACACTTGTCGATTCCATCGGGAAAAAAATAAAGGTCGTAAACGAAGTAGTCAATGGACTTGAATTGAAAAACGTGGTCGCCATCAATGCAAGGGTAGAAGAACTAAAAGAACAGTTCGATTTTATTGTAAGCAGGGCGGTTGCCCCCATGCCGACCTTTACCCGCTGGACCAAGGGGAAAATAAAAAAAACCGCTGTTCATTCACGCCGCAACGGTATTCTCTATTTAAAGGGCGGCGACCTGTGCGAAGAGCTCAAGGACTACCGCAATGCGCAGCTCTTTAATTTGACCGATTATTTTGAAGATCCCTTTTTTGAAACCAAAAAAGTCGTGTATCTCCCCATAAAATTTAAGGGAACTGCTGATTAAACCCGGTTTGCGCGTTGGAACTTTGTCATGAAATTCTAAAATGAAAAGAAAATCGAGTGTCTTCCGAATTGGGGCTCGGGATACTGCTGGTGCTGGCCAATAAGGGTTCAGGAGGTGCCGTATTGGTTTTACCAAAAATGATGACATGGCATAACTTTCCCTAGTTTTTGGAAACACGTTCCGCACCGCGAAACACTCCCTTTTTATCACCGACATTAAAGTCGCCAATAGTGGAGAAGCTCTGGGGGTCGGCATCCTGGAGCCATTGGTCTTGATAAAATACTTTTTTATGGTCCTTAATGTAGTACGTTCCGATAATTTCGGTGGTACTGGCATCAAGATCAAGGGGTTCAGCCCCATAAAAGATACGCGCGCCTATTTGCACGTAGGCTTCGTTCAAAAGCCGTACCGTTTCACCGGGCGCAATAGGTATGGGAATTATATCGGTGTCTTCTTCGTTACCGGTATAATGGTTGACAAAAACGGTGTTTCGATCCATCGCATAATACCGTTCGTGTAGGATTTTAAAAGAACCGACGTCTGCCGATACGGACTTAAAGTTTGATAGGGCGTGGTAGTAAATGCTGTCCTTGTCCCTGCTGAAACTTTCCCCTAAGGTCTCAAAACTGTTATAATCGACGGGCACCTTTTGTTGACGGTAAAAAAAGTTTTCATCGTCTTTGGCCCAAAGGTAATCTATGGCTTCGTAGGTGGCGGGGTCTGCCCCTTCGATCTTAACAGGGACAATGCTTTTAATTTCGGCACCATATTCCTTGCTAAATTGATACACATGATTGCGGTCCAATCCTATCATGGACATGTAGAACCCTTCTTTGGCGTGAAATGTTTTTAGGTCAACTTTACCCTCGGCGATCGGGTGTTGCATAAAATAGGCCCGATGCTTGTCTGTTGCCAAATACCGGGTCAATACCTTAAAACTGGAAACATCCGCGTTCATAGGGGTATTTGCCAGTTCGAACCAGTTTCCCATGGGACTGTAGTTGATATCACTTTTCTGCTTGTTGTAGTAATGGCTGTCGGACTTTTTTTCGTCCACAGGATTGCCGAGCGGCGAACAACTATTGATAAGCCATAATAGCGGGGCAAACACTATTTTTAGAAAGGTTTTCATTGTGATTCTTGTCATGATTCAAAGGAATGGTGATTTCGAACGGTATTCTTTAACGGGAAAACATGCAGGACATTGTATAGTGGCTAATTCCCTTTAAAATGAGCCGATCCAAGCTTGTTGGTTGTCCCTTTGTTTTTTTGCAAGCGTTTTGTGAAGGGATTATTATACCATTTCAAAGCAAAATGGTATCACGTATCGAACGTACACGGTCGACAAATCAAAAGGAAGCTGCATTGTTACCTATTTTGATAAGCCAGGTTAAATTCGATCAACAGGAAAATTGGCACAAAAAAGCCTTCGATGCGTTAGTGGCACCGAAGGCTTGATCGTTAAATGGTAGTTTCCTACTTGCTCCAGGGCGGTACCACATCGTTGGAACGGGCATAGGCGATCAATTGTCCCTTATGCTCCCCGTTGTGCTCCATAATGGCCAATAACCCGGCCAACATGTTCATTTTAGCGAAACCATAATCGACCTCTTCACTGAATTTGGCCGTCTCCACTTTTGTGATATGTGCAAGGGCGAATTCATTGGATTGCTTTAAAGCGGCTAAAATGTTGTCCTTTCCGGTTATTTTGGAAAGCCCCATCATGTCTACCGTTTCCGGTGGAGGAAAACCCATTTTCGACAGGATAAAGTAGTTGCCTCCGGCGATATGCAATAGTGCCTCTCCAACGGAGTTGACGCCTTCACTGGGGCGCCAGTTGTACTGGTCCTCTGAAAAGGCTTCAGCCAATTGAACTACTTGTGCCTGATTTCCCTGCAAAACTCCTTGAATGGTGGTTTGGGTCAGATTTTCCTGTGCCGAAACCAAGCCCGAAAAGGCAAGGAATAGACAAATTGCGATTTTTTTCATTTTCTTATCGTTATGGTTGCTGATACTTTTATGGCCTCTCCATAGAAGCGTCTAAAGGTACTCAAAATCATTGAGAGCTTGATTTTTGCCAAATTAGGGGCTTTACCCAAGAAGCAATGATATCTGGGGAAATGGCCTCTAGCCTGTCCGTATGCCTTACCCTAAAAACGGATAGCGATAGTCCACCGGTGTAACAAACGTTTCTTTGATCAAACGTGGGGATACCCAACGCAGCAAATTCTGTGCAGATCCCGCTTTGTCATTGGTGCCCGAAGCCCTGCCGCCACCGAAAGGTTGTTGCCCTACTACGGCCCCAGTGGGTTTATCGTTGATATAGAAATTTCCGGCACAGTTTTGCAACACTTTCGTAGCTGTTTCAATAGCATATCGGTCGGTAGACAGTACTGCTCCCGTTAAGGCGTATTCAGAAGTGCTGTCCACTAATTTCAAGGTATCCTCCCATTTCTGATCATCGTAAACATATACGGTTACCACAGGGCCGAACAGCTCGGTTTCCATGGTAGTATATTTGGGGTCGGTGGTGACGATCACCGTCGGTTCTACAAAATACCCCTTGCTCTTATCATAATTTCCCCCCGCAAAAATTTCGGCATTGGAATCTTTTTTGGCCTGGTCGATATAGCGGGCCAATTTATCGAACGACCCTTCATGGATGACGGCCGTTATAAAATTGGACATGTCCTCGGGAGAACCTGGGCGGTTAAAAGAGGCGATATCTTCCTTTACCAAATTTAAAATTTCGGTAGCCGTCGATTTTGGGAGGTACACTCTGGAGGCCGCGCTACACTTTTGCCCCTGAAACTCAAAGGCCCCTCTAGTAATTGCGGTGGCAACCTGTTTTGTGTTAGCGGAGGGATGTGCGATAATAAAGTCCTTTCCTCCAGTTTCCCCTACTATTCTAGGGTAGGTGCGGTAGGTATCGATATTGTTCCCGATCTGCTTCCATAGCGCTTTGAACACATGGGTAGAACCGGTAAAATGTAAACCTGCAAAGTCGGTACTAGCCAATACGGTGTCGGTAACCATTACCGGGTCGCCATAAACGACATTGATTACGCCATCGGGAAGTCCGGCTTCCTTAAAGACATCAACAATGACCTTTGCCGAAAAAATTTGGCTGTCGCTCGGTTTCCACACAACAACGTTCCCCATCATTGCGGCGCTTGCGGGAAGGTTTCCTGCTATGGCGGTAAAATTGAAAGGAGTAATGGCATATACAAAACCTTCTAGAGGGCGGTACTCCACCCGGTTCCAGATCCCTTCGGCCGAATCGGGCTGCTCCTCATAGATCTGGGACATGTATTCCACGTTAAAACGCAGAAAATCGATAAACTCACAGGCGGCATCTATTTCCGCTTGATGAATGGTTTTCGATTGCGCGATCATGGTCGCGGCATTGATCTTGGCCCGGTAAGGTCCGGCAATCAATTCGGCGGCCTTCAAAAAAATGGCCGCACGTTGCTCCCAAGCCAGGTCGGCCCATTGCCTTTTTGCTTCCAAACAGTTGGCGATCGCCTTTTCTACATGTGCTTTTTCGGCAATGTGATAGGTGCCGACCACATGCGCGTGGTCATGGGGTGGCGACATTGTTGCGGTATTGCCCGTTGTTATTTCCTCGTTTCCGATATACAACGGTACTTCGACCTTGCCGTTAAAATAGGCTTTATATTGTTGTAGCACCGACTCTCGTTCGGGAGACCCCGGAGCGTAAGCTTTTATAGGTTCGTTGAATGCGGTCGGTACTTGGAAAAATCCTTTGCCCATGGTTCACTGATTTTGAGTTTGTAGTTGGGGCAAATTTAGCTTTAGTAAACGAGATTTAATGGGAAGTATAACACCATTTTAACATTAAAACACTCAGAGCGTAATCGTAGTTGAGATTTCCCTGAGGGTCTATTGAAAATCATGTTGGGAAATTCCATACGGAAAGTAAAGAGGTCTAACACCCAGCGGTCCACTTTCTTTATCTTTTTTTCCTAGTGGTTCGGACGAACCTTTTATTGCAAATGGGTCCAATATTCAGGTAATGCAATAGCGTTTACTTAACCGTCCCAAAAGCAATGTTAGTAATCGACTATCGATAGAGGACAATGCGAAAATGATGTATTGCCTAATTCAATGCGAAGGGTGCACTGAACTTAAAAGTGGGAATGTATACTCTAAACTTTTCAGTGTTACTGAAATTGACCATGTTGTAATGCCCTTTCATTGCGCCTATGGGCGAGGCCAACAAGCAACCGGAGTTGTAGGTGTGGGATTCTCCAGGTTTTATTACCGGCTTTTTGCCGATTACGCCTTCACCATCCAAAATTTCCAATTCATTAAGTGCATCGTATACTTCCCAATGACGTGAAGTTAGCTGTACGGAATCCTTACTTTGGTTTTCAATGGTAATGGTATACCCAAAAGCGAAGTGCATCTTGTAATTTTTGAAGAAGGTTCCTTCGAAACTGGTATTCACCGAAACTTTTATGCCTTTAGTAACCTGTGTAATCATAATTCTGCTCTTCTAAAACGTCATCATGCTCCCGGTGAGGAACACGGTGGCCGATATCACTACTAAAATAACGAATATGACGTTGAGAACGACATATTTTAAAATAGTTTTAACGCGGCCTTGTTGGTAAAAATTGCGCATTGCTTTGTAAAGGTAAAACCCAAAAATCAATAAGAAGATACCGTTGGTGGTCTTGTTGATAAGGCTATCCAGTAAAAAGCTTATGGTCAGCAAGATAAACAACAGGGATTGATTGTGAAAGCTAAAGATCAAATGATCGGTGTACGTATGTTTTTTTCTGACATACAATATCCAAATGAACAGCGCGAATACCGGTAAAAAGAAAAAGATGAAAAAGGGTAGTTTGGAGATCAATGCACTGGCAAAGGTTCCCGGCCGTTTTGATACTTTTAGGGCACTCCTTGTCGCGTTAAAAACACGTTCGTTCTCAAAGGTGGCAGGTATGCCGTATTTTTTGTCGACATCGGAAAAACGATATACCTTATCCTTTCGGAGAAGGGTATTGAAAAATTTTGCTTTCCCGTTCAACCGGTCCCATAGCGGCTTGTACGCAAATGTTTGAAAGTGCTTTTTCGGATCGCTCAGTACGATCGAATCGTTTTTATGTATCAACGCTTCAACGTTCCAATTGCCCAATGGTAGGGTGTCCCCATTTTTTTCGAGCCCTTCCTTTATTTCGTTCACCTCCAGGGAGTCGATCGCAAAGCTAAAAGGGCCGGTCATGTTGAACCCGGTATCACTATCCTCTCCAAAATGGTCAAGGTCGCTCAAATTTCCCGAAAAGCCGAGCATCAAAAAGTAGCTAATGGCCAAGCTCAATAAAAAACGGAACGGGTTGGTATATGAAGCCCGCTTTCCTGAAATATAATCTTTGGTGATCGTACCCGGGCGCAGTAAAAGGGTGGAGAGCGTTTTTATCAGTTTCGAATCATAGGATAACAGACTGGAAAAAAATTCGCTAAAAAAGTCTTTTAATGCTATTTTTTTGGTGCTGTTTACTTGGGAGCAATTGGGGCAATACCGGTCGCTAAGGGCCAAGGGGTGCTCGCAATTAAGGCAGCTGTTCCCGCGGTATTTTTGTTGGAATCGTCCCTTTGGAACAATGGTTGGTCTGGTACTCATGAATACGGACCTGTTGTATTGACCGATATTTTGGTTCGGTACTTGTTAATTGCTGATGTTTCTGGCGTTGGCCGAACCGACGCCGATAATACTATCGTAGAGGTCTCCAAAATTTCTATAATAGACCAGAATCAAATAGGTGTTTTCGGTAAAATGAAAATTTCCTGAAATGGCGTTGAGGTCAACGGTACCATCCTCACGTTTTAGCACATATTTGTAGTTGTAAAACCCCTGTTTCACGATCATATCACCTTCCATCATGCCGTTTTCTTCATTATAGGAAAGTTTGTTTTCATCCGTCATGGCGTAGTTGTTGTACTTCCCGAACACGTATACGTCATCAAGGTTCAGCAAAGGGTCGTACGGCAGGCTAAAATGCACTCGGGTATATTCGGCTTCCCTGGAATTGTCCTCGCCCTGCAGGGTTCTGATTACAAAATCGCCATTGATGTCGGGGTAGTAGGTGTAGGGCTCTTGTACCCGAAATCGGTCGCTGAACAGATAATGGTTGTACAGGTCTTTAAGTTCTATACGGGATATCACCGAACTTGGGGCCCTAAGGTCCTTGGTGTCAAAATTCAAGAATTCGTTACCGCCAAAAAAGCTGGTTTCCTTATCATATTTATAGACCAGTTCCTTCCCTAGCGTAAATTGCGGAGGAACGTTATAGATAGCGGAGGGCCAATAATAGTTCTGTATGATGGCTACTTTGACTTCTTTTTTCGGGTTGACCAATTGAAAATTGCCCGCGTTTACGCTAAATTGTACGACCTGTTTTTCGTTTAGAAAATTGAAGTCGCGAGACCGTTTAACGGTGCCCCCTACTTTTACAAGATCTTTGTAGACCACAAACCGTCGTGAAAACTGCAGTTCATAGCTGTTATCATAAATCTCGAGCACATAGTTGCCGCTCACTTTTAGGCTCACATTTTCGTTGGGGATGGTAAGGCGGTAATTGGAAAACGGCTGCAGGGTGGTGTAGCTATTTCCGTAATCGATAATACGCTGGTTATCGACACCTTTTAGGTATTGTGATTTTAGAAGGTCCGACGGGGTCCAATCGTAATCGCAATGCACCAACTTATAATAATAATCGCTTTCACTGGCCGAAATATCGTCAAACTCCAGATAGATCGGTTCGCCTATTTGCACCACGGGAAACTGGTCTCCCGTAGGTCCGCTCAAAATTACCGACTTGATATGTTCCGGCGGATTGATTTCTTCCTGCACCTGTCCAAAGACGGTGGGGACAACAAGTAGCAATATGAATTGTTTAAGATAAAAGCGCATTTACAAGCAATATTTTGGGCAAAGGTAAACAAAAAGCGTACCAAGCAAATTTTGATCGTTATAAAGCCCAAATTTATATGCAATAATTATGAAAACGATCGTTTAAGTAGTAAATTTGCGCAACTTTTGATAACCTTAAAGGGCTACCACATATGTCTAAAGACATTCGAATAAAGAAGGGGTTGAACATTAACCTTGTAGGTGCTGCGGAACAAACCATTTCAAAAGCGGTTTTGAGCAATGTTTACGCCATCAATCTCGAAGATTTCCACGGAATAACACCAAAAATGCTGCTGAAGGTCGGTAGCGAAGTAAAAGCCGGAGAGGCACTTTTCTACAACAAGAACAACGAAAATATGTTGTTTGTTTCCCCGGTAAGCGGAGAGTTGATCGAGATCGAGCGTGGGGCGAGAAGACGCATCCTGAGACTTAAAATTCTTGCGGATAAAGAGCAACAGCATCTCACACACGACAGCATCGATATTGCGAAGGCATCGCCCGAAGCGATAAAGGCGGTATTGCTAAAGGCCGGATGTTGGCCTTTCATCAAACAGCGCCCCTACGATATTATTGCCGACCCGGAAAGTACGCCGAAAGCGATTTTTACTTCGGGTTACGTGACTTCCCCATTGGCGGCGGAACTGGATTTCACCCTAAAGGGAAAGGAAAAAGAATTACAGGCCGCGGTAAGCGCGTTGAGCAAGTTGACCCCTGGGGCGGTACATGTTTCGGTAGGCAAGTCGGGAAGTTCCCCTCTGGCCGGGTTAAACGATGTAACCGTTCACAAGGTCTCAGGCCCGCATCCCGCAGGCTTGGTGGGAACACAGATCAATAAAATAAGTCCGGTAAACAAAGGCGAAACCGTTTGGACCGTAACACCGCAGGATTTGGTAATTATCGGGGAACTGTTATTAACAGGTCGTTTCAACCCGGAACGTATTGTGGCCTTGAGCGGTTCTTCCGTAAAGGCACCAAAATACTTTAAAACGAAAATTGGTACCGAAATCGCTACATTCTTGTATGCCAGTGGTGTCAATTCAGAAAATTTCAGGGTCATTAACGGCGATGTCCTTACCGGGGCCAAAAGTAGCCAGGACGGGTATCTAGGGTTCTATAACAATACTGTGACGGCCATTCCAGAAGGGAACGATTACGAACTCTTCGGTTGGAACAAACCCATTTTCAATAAAATTTCGACCACTCGGGCATTGACCTTTTCCTGGATGCAGCCCAAAAAGAAATATGACCTTACCACGAATACCAACGGGGAACACCGTGCATTTGTGGTTACAGGGCAATACGAACAGGTTTTTCCATTGGATATTTTTCCTATGCAGCTCTTAAAGGCCTGTATGGTGAAAGATTTGGATGAAATGGAGCAGTTGGGCCTTTATGAGGTGGCTCCCGAAGATTTTGCACTGACCGAGTTTATTTGCATATCAAAGCAGCCCCATCAGAAAATTATTCGTGAGGGATTAGATCTATTATATCAAGAAATAGGATAAAATATGAGCATAAAGTCAAAAATGCACGAGTTAAAGTTGAAGTATCAGGGCAAGAAAATGGCTCCTGCTTTCAACGCGTTTCATACGTTTTTATTTACTCCGGACGAAACCACCCATGGGGTAGGTACCCATGTAAAAGGGGCGGATGACCTCAAGCGGACCATGAATACCGTTATTATGGCCTTGGTTCCCGTGTTGTTGTTCTCTTTTTTCAATACCGGATACCAACATTATTCCGCAATCAACGGGTTCCCCGAAAACTTTTCGGTTATGGAGCATTTCCTCACCTGGGACAACTTTTGGTTGGGACTGATTACCGTACTACCGTTGGTTATCGTTTCCTATGGAGTAGGGTTGATCGTGGAATTTATTTTTGCGGTGATCAAGGGCCACGAAGTAGAGGAAGGCTATTTGGTTACCGGAATGTTAGTGCCATTGATTGTACCCGTAGATACTCCCTTATGGATGTTGTCCGTAGCGGTCGTGTTCGGTGTCGTGATCGGAAAGGAAGTATTTGGAGGAACGGGAATGAATATTTTAAACCCTGCACTTACCATTCGAGCCTTTTTGTTTTTCGCCTATCCTACTTGGATGAGTGGAGACAAGGTATGGGTACACGGTGCAAAGGACGGGGTAACCCAGGCCGGTTCCGCCGATGCCATTACAGGAGAGACCATTCTAGGGTATCTGGCCCAGAACAAGGAAGCGGCATATGCTGCAAAATTTGATATTTCGGACATGTTCTTTGGTTTTATACCAGGGTCGGTCGGTGAAACCTCTACGTTTTTAATATTGCTCGGAGGATTATTTCTCGTTTTTAGCAAAATCGCCAGTTGGAGAATCATGGTAAGTGCCGTGGTAGGCGCCTTGGCTATGGGGCTTATTTTTAACGGTGTCGTAGATGCCGGTTGGATCCCGGAATACAGTAAGTTTTATGGTTTGATGCAGTTTGAGTTTTGGAAGCATTTGATCGTGGGAGGACTAGCGTTCGGTATCGTGTATATGGCAACGGACCCCGTTACGGGATCCCAAACCACGAGGGGCAAATGGATCTATGGCTTTTTTATCGGATTCATATCGGTAATGATACGGGTGTTCAACCCAGGGTATCCCGAGGGCGTATTCCTCGCTATATTATTGATGAACGTATTTGCGCCTACTATTGACCACTATGTAATACAGGGCAACGTGAAAAAACGAATGCGGCGATTAAAAAAGGCAACGATCTTCCCTAAGGATTCGGAAGGCAAAGCAGCTGAACTACAACCAGAAACAGTTTAATAATGGCAATTAACACGGATAAAAACGGATATACGGTGCTATTTGCGGTGATCATGGTGGTCGTCGTAGGTTCCGTGCTCGCATTTTTGGCTTCGGGGCTAAGCGACCGAATCAAAGAGAACGAACGTTTTGAAAAGCAACAGAACATTCTTTACGCCATGGGCGTAAACGAAAACACGCCGGACAGCGGGGTGAATTTTATTCCAACCGAGGTGGTAGAGGGCAAGTTTAACGAACGCATCACGGAACAGTATGTATTGGTGAACGGTGAGGTGCAGAAAGACGACCAGGCCTTCTTGCTCGATGTTAAAAAACAATTGGCCGCTTTTAAATCCGGTAAAGAAGCGCGACTACCGATTTTTGTCGGCGAAAAGGACGGTGAAAAGGTATACGTGTTACCCATGTACGGTAAGGGACTGTGGGACGCCATATGGGGTTTCATGTCCGTGGACAAAAATATGGTGGTCCAAGGGGTCTACTTTGATCACAAGGGCGAAACGGCCGGACTCGGAGCGAACATCAAACTTCGGTTTTTTATGGACGACTTTCAGGGGGAAACACTGTTGAACGGAAATAGCTATGCAGGAGTAGCGGTATCAAAGACCAACAACGACCCATTGAACGATGATAAGAAGGACAATGAGGTAGATGCCATTGCCGGTGCCACAATTACCGGTAACGGGGTTTCCGCGATGATCAAAGAAACCTTAAAAGCTTACAAACCGTATTTAGAAACCATCAGAAATAACTAACCAATGGCTTTACTTTCAAAAAAAGATACGAACTTAATATTGGACCCGTTGGCGGACAACAATCCGATTACCATTCAGGTATTGGGTATCTGTTCGGCTTTGGCGATTACCGCCGAACTGCAAGCTTCTTGCGTAATGGCGGTTTCCGTAATTTTCGTGATGGGTCTGGGAAACATTGTAATTTCCTTGATGCGTAATGTAATACCCTCAAAAATCAGGATCATTGCACAATTGATCGTTGTGGCGACCTTGGTCATCGTAGTGGACCAAGTGTTAAAGGCGTTCGCCTATGAGTTGAGTAAAACGCTATCCGTATTCGTGGGCCTGATCATCACCAACTGTATCATCATGGGCCGTTTTGAGGCCTTTGCTCTCGGTAATGGCGTATGGCGTTCTTTTCTTGATGGTATCGGTAACGCGTTGGGATATGGGGTCATCTTGATTATCATCGGTTTTTTTAGGGAGTTGTTGGGTTCAGGTACCTTGTTCGGTTTTCCGGTATTGGGCGATCCTATCGCAAAAACCGGACTATACGCTTTTGGATATGAGAACAACGGATTTATGATCATACCACCGGCGGCCTTGATCGTCGTAGGTGTCCTTATTTGGGTACAACGTTCCCGTAACCCTGCCTTGATCGAAGAAGCATAAATAAAAGAACTATGTTAGAGCATTTAGAATTATTTTTTAAGTCCATTTTTATCGACAACATGGTGTTCGCCGTGTTCTTGGGAATGTGTTCTTATTTGGCGGTCTCTAAAAAAGTAGCTACCGCTGTTGGCCTTGGTGCCGCCGTAATTTTCGTATTGGCGGTTACGGTGCCCTTGAACTGGTTGTTGGATCAGTACTTGCTGCGCGATGGGGCCTTGGCCTGGTTAGGACCTGAATATGCGGATTACAATCTTGGTTTTTTATCCTTTATCCTGTTTATCGCCACTATTGCTACCATGGTACAGTTGGTGGAGATCGTAGTGGAAAAGTTTTCACCGTCCCTTTACAATTCCTTAGGTATCTTTTTGCCGCTTATCGCGGTGAACTGTGCTATTTTGGGCGGTTCGCTTTTTATGCAGGCACGTGATATCCCTACCTTGGGCTTGGCGCTCAACTATGGGATAAGTTCCGGTATCGGTTGGTTTTTGGCTATTTTGGCCATCGCCGCCATACGGGAGAAAATCAGATATTCCAATGTGCCGGCGCCATTAAGAGGGTTGGGAATTACGTTCATCATCACCGGTTTAATGGGAATCGGGTTCCAGAGTTTTGGAGGAATGCTAACCGGTGACAACGAGCCGCCCGAGGATGGTACGCCAGCTACGACAGCCGACAAAACGGAAGAAAAACTCTTGATCAAAGAAGAGATCGAGGAAGATGAAAAAGTAGTTTCCTATAACGAAGTAATACACAAATAACGATGATTCTAGCTACAAGTACTGGTGGTACCATTCTAATAACCGTCGTTGCCTTTTTGGTACTGGTTTTATTATTGGTATCCTTATTATTGTTCACAAAGGAAAAATTATCCCCATCCGGTCCGGTTACATTGACCATCAACGGGGAAAAGAAAATAGAGGTGGCCTCCGGAGGTACCTTGTTGTCCACTTTGGGAAATCAGAAAGTATTCTTGCCATCGGCCTGCGGTGGTGGCGGTACCTGTATCCAATGTGAGTGTCACGTACTTGCGGGTGGAGGAGAGGCGTTGCCTACCGAAACACCGCACTTTTCACGGAAAGAATTACAGCACGGTGCACGCTTGGCATGTCAGGTAAAGGTAAAACAGGATATGGAGATCACCATACCCGAGGAGGTTTTCGGTATAAAGAAATGGGACGCAAAAGTCGTAAGGAACTATAACGTAGCCTCTTTTATCAAGGAATTTGTAGTTGAAATTCCTGAGGATATGGGTTATAAAGCGGGTGGATACATCCAAATCGAAATACCGCCATGCGAAATAAAATATGCCGATATCGACATTACCGCGCATCCGGAAGAACACGATACCCCTGATAAATTTCAGGCGGAATGGGACAAGTTCAATCTTTGGCCGCTGACAATGAAAAATCCGGAAACGGTAGAGCGGGCGTATTCTATGGCCTCTTTCCCTGCGGAGGGACGTGAGATCATGCTCAATGTACGTATTGCCACTCCGCCTTGGGATCGATCTAAAAACGGTTGGATGGACGTAAACCCAGGTGTGGCCTCGTCCTATATCTTCTCCTTAAAGGAAGGGGATGATGTGGTCATTTCAGGACCTTACGGTGAATTCTTTATCAACGAATCCGATTCCGAAATGCTTTACGTAGGTGGGGGAGCGGGAATGGCACCTATGCGATCTCATCTGTACCATCTTTTCAAAACATTGAAGACCGATAGAAAAGTGACATACTGGTACGGTGGTCGTTCAAAGCGGGAGCTATTTTATATCGACCATTTTAAACAGTTGGAGAACAGTTTCCCGAACTTCAAATTTTATTTGGCGCTTTCCGAGCCGTTGGAAGAGGACAATTGGAAGGTGAAAAAGGACATTAATGACGAGGGGGATGGCTTTGTAGGGTTCATACACAATTGTGTTATCGATAATTATTTGAACCATCACGAGTCGCCAGAGGATATTGAACTATACTTCTGCGGACCACCATTGATGAACAAGGCCGTTCAAAAAATGGGAGAAGATTTCGGTATTCCCGACGAACACATCCGATTTGATGATTTTGGAGGGTAATACCATCCCTTTACACATTGGAAGTACCTATATGGGTGCTCCAAATAGAATGAATTAAAACACTAAAGCCGATAGTCCACTATCGGTTTTTTTGATGAATCTTGTGAACATGAAGGCGCTGACCGATCAGGAATTACATAATTTGGCCATGAATATCGTGGGTCACCGCCTAGAAGAGGACGGTTTCGAGTTTATGGCGGTAAACAGCGAACTGAAAAAGAATCCGCAGTTTGTTTGTTTGCGCGATAAAAAATTGCACTTTGTAGTGGTGAAGAGTATCGCGTACCCCGGAGATCCAAAGGATATTGAGCTATACCGTGGCGATCTTTTAAAAATGAAGGAGCATGCCCTAAAATTTGAAGCGGATACCTATTTCGCTCCTGTTGGTCTGGTAAATGCTACGGATTACGAACTTCCCGTATATTTGAACGAAGAATATATTGTCGACTATGATGGACTCATACCAATTTAATGCCGCTTGCTCCTCTTTAAATGGGCCCTATCGGAAAAGAGCGGGTTTCGGTCGCTTTCTTATGTACTTCTTTGTTTGGTGTCTTCTTTGGAGCGTTACGGGATGTGCACCTACGGAAAAGCCTATAGTTCAAAATGAAGCTACCGGAGGAGCTTTGGGGACCTCTTATAGCATCATTTACCAGTCCGATAGCACCTTGGATTTTCAGACCGCTATCGATTCTGTTTTCGAAGTAGTCAACCGATCGTTGTCCACCTACATCCCCGATTCCGATATTTCAAAGATAAACGCCGGGGATACCACCGTGGTGGTCGATACCATGTTCAAGGAGGTTTTTCGCCTTTCCAAAGAAATCCACCAAAACACCGATGGCTATTTTGACCCCACGGTAGGGGTTTTGGTCAACGCCTGGGGATTTGGCCCTGGTAAAGCCGTTGTTATGGATAGCGTTCGGGTCGATAGCCTGTTGCAGTACGTAGGGTTTGACAAGGTAGGCCTCACGGAAATGGGTACGGTAGAAAAGGCGCATCCCAATGTGTATTTTGATTTCAATGCGATCGCTAAGGGGTACGCTATAGATCGTTTGGCCCTTTTAATGGACCAAAGGGGCATTGCCGACTATTTGTTGGAGGTAGGCGGTGAACTGGTCGCAAAAGGAACGAACAAGGTGAAGAAGAAACCGTGGACGGTCGGTGTGGACGACCCACAGGTGGAAGAGGGCAGAAAATTAAAACTGTTGTTGCGCCTTACCGATAGGGCCTTGGCGTCTTCAGGAAACTATCGAAAATTTCGGGTCGATACGCTTACCGGAAAAAAGTATGTGCATACCGTAGACCCGAAAACGGGTTTTACCAAAAGTGCGAACACCCTTGCCGCTACCGTTTTGGCTGCTGATTGTGCTACAGCGGACGCCTATGCGACGGCTTTTATGGCCATGGACCTTGACGATGCATTGTCGCTCATTTCCCGACAGAACGACTTAGAGGCTTATATCGTTTATTTGGAAAGGGGCGTTACCAAGGAATATATGACCGACGGATTTCGGGAATTGGTGGTAACGGACTAGTTTTGATCGGCCTTACTTTCGAACAACGGGAATGATCTCACCCTTGGCCAATCGGTAACGTTCTACATCGGCAGCTGAAAGTTGATCGGTATAATCTATTTCCGATACGGTAAACCCTACCGAACGTAAGGTATCAAAATAATCCCTTCCGTAAACACGAACATGATCGTATTGCCCAAAAATCATGGCCCGTTCCTTTTTATCGGTAATGCTATCGTCCTCAAAGGTTTTCTCCCTTGTCAAATCCTGTGGGATCTGAAAAACGCCCCATCCACCGGGCCGTAAGACCCGGAACAGTTCCTGCATGGCCTTCCTATCGTCAGGTATATGTTCCAAAACGTGATTGCAAAGGATAAGGTCGAAGCTATTGTCCTCAAAGGGGAGGTCGCAAATATCGGCCTTTACGTCGGCCAATGGCGATAGCAAATCTGTGGTGGTGTACTCCAGATTGGGCAATTTTCGAAAACGTTTGTAGAACGCCTGTTCCGGAGCAAAATGCAACACTTTGAGTTTATCGGTAAAAAACGGTGTTTCTTGTTTTAAGTAAAGCCAAAGCAGGCGATGGCGTTCCAGGGAGAGCGTGGAGGGCGAAAGAACGTTCGCTCGCGGACGTTCGTAACCATAGGGTAAAAATTTACGGAACCCCTTCCCATCGATCGGGTCGGTGTAGGTATTGCCCCGAAAGTAGAGCGCAAAGATCGGGCGCACCCAATAGCTAAGGCGAATGAGTAAGGGCCTTGGAATACGGTTTAAAATAAAGCTGAATAGTTTTGACACGCTTCGTGGGATTGTTCCGCTCGGGTCCGTCGATCAGGAGCTTCTAAATTCGTCCTCTTCGTCGCTTTGAATGCCCAAAGCATCGTATATATATTGAAAAGTGGACAGCAGTTCGGGTTTTCCGTTCACGATAGCCACATCATGCTCAAAATGGGCACTTGGCTTTCCGTCGGCCGTCAAAATGGTCCAACCGTCCTTCAGTTGTTTGATGCGGCGGGTTCCCATATTGATCATAGGCTCTATGGCAACGACCATTCCTTCGGCAAATTTTTTCCCCCTACCGCGTTTGCCGTAATTTGGCATTTCCGGACCTTCGTGCAATTTGGTTCCAAGGCCATGTCCCACCAATTCCCGAACTACACCGTAGCCGTGGCTTTCGCAGTGGTCTTGAATGGCATAGGCGACATCGCCAACGCGATTTCCTACCCTGAATTGCCGGATGCCCAGATAGAGCGACTCTTTGGCGACCCGCAATAGTTTTTTGGTTTCTTCGGCAACTTCGCCTACTTCGAACGTATAGGCGTGATCACCATAATAGCCGTTCTTTAAGGATCCGCAATCGACGGAAATAATGTCCCCGTCCTTAAGGGGCTCTTTGTTGGGAATGCCGTGTACCACTTGGGCATTGGGGCTCATGTTCAGGGTATTGGGAAAGTCGTACATTCCCAAAAATCCAGGTTCGGCTCCCTGCTCGCGAATAAATTCTTCCGCGAGCTTGTCCAAATACAGTGCGGTCACCCCAGGTTTGATTTCGGCTGCAAGCATGCCCAAGGTCTTGGAGACCACCAAGGCACTTTCACGCATTAGGGCGATTTGTTCCGGCGTTTTAATTTTTATCATAGGACACAAAGGTAAAGATTTCGACCAAGGGTCATACCAACGATTTTTGCGTCATTTCCTCCGGTTGTGCGATGCCCAACAACGCCAAAATGGTCGGTGCAATGTCGCCCAACACCCCATCGGCTATCTTGGTCAGTTCCGGATCTACTAGTATCAGTGGTACGGGATTGGTGGTATGGGCCGTATTGGGGCTTCCATCGGGATTGACCATGGTATCGCAATTGCCGTGATCGGCGATAACAATGGTGCTGTAACCATTTTCAAGCCCCGCCGTAATAACGGCCTTCGCGCAATCGTCCACTACTTCGCAGGCCTTTACGGCAGCTTTCATATCACCGGTATGGCCTACCATATCGGGATTGGCAAAGTTCAAGCATACAAAATCGGTAGCCCCTTTTTGCAGTTCGGGAATAATGGCATCCCGAATGTCATAGGCACTCATTTCCGGCTGTAGGTCATAGGTAGCTACCTTTGGGGAGGGGCATAAAAGGCGTTGTTCCCCTTCAAACGGCGTTTCCCGTCCTCCGTTAAAGAAAAAGGTAACGTGCGGGTACTTTTCCGTTTCCGCAATACGGATCTGTTTTTTTCCGGCCTTGGCCAAAACTTCACCAAGGGTGGCGGTAATATTATCTTTGTTGTAAACCACATGTACCCCTTTGAACGATTCGTCGTAATTGGTCAGTGTAACGTAATGTAAGGGTAGGGGTTTGGTTCCCTGCTCGGGAAACTCCGCCTGGTTGAGCATCTGTGTAAGTTCTCGGCCCCGATCGGTTCTAAAATTAAAAAAGATGACCACATCTCCTTCATTTATGGTGGCTAGGGCGTTCCCCTCTTTATCGGCCGCAACAATGGGTTTTATGAACTCGTCGGTAATCTTGTCGTTATAGCTTTGTGCTATGGTTTCCGAAATGTTGGTCGATTTAGCGCCTACGCCGTTTACCAACAGGTCATAGGCCAGCTTCACCCGTTCCCAGCGCTGATCACGGTCCATGGCGTAATACCTTCCGATGACCGAGGCAAGCTTGGCATTTTTGCCTTCACAAAAAGCCGATACCGTATCCAAAAAACCTTTTCCGCTTTTTGGATCTACGTCCCTACCATCGGTAAAGGCATGTACGAACATTTCAGGTACACCAAAATCGTCTCCCGCCTGTATCAACCCTTTCAGATGTTCAATATGACTGTGAACGCCCCCATCGCTGACGAGACCCAAAAAATGTACCGGTTTGCGGTTTTCTTTAGCATAGGCAAATGCGGTTTGAAGTACCGCTTCGTCCTTTAGGGTGTTTTCTTTTACGGCCAAATTTATCTTGGCAAGGTCCTGATACACGATCCTACCGGCACCAAGGTTCATATGCCCCACTTCACTATTTCCCATCTGGCCCTCGGGCAACCCTACGTTCATTCCATCGGTGAGCAGATTGGCATTGGGGTATTCTTTATAAAGACTGTCTATAAAAGGAGTGTGGGCCTGTGCAATGGCCGAAACGGAAGGGTCTGGAGATTTTCCCCAACCGTCCAAAATCATCAGTACAACTTTTTTGTTCATGCTATCAAATTTAAACAGCTTCAAATGTAGCCCTCTTTCCGAAGTTATTCAACTAATTGTCCATCGCTTTTTACCTGCGTGAGCGACAGACCTGCATAGCACTTCTTTGGACTATTTGGATTGAAGCAAAAATCAGCAATTAAACAGCTTTAAAAGCCAGAAAAGACTTTTTAAACTTCATCGTAGGGTTATTAGAGCAAAAAAGACGAAACCAGTACCGTAAAGGGGAACTTTTGAACCGATTTAAAACAACCATTCAAGACGCTTTCATATCATACCATTTTAACTTTGAAATGGTATAAAGGGAAACGAAGTACGTGGACCATTATGTTAATATTGAGTCAATTAACAGTTTTGGTGAAACAAAAAAGAAATATAGCAGTCTTTATATATAGTAAGGAAACAAATTCATCAATCAGCCTATCTTATGATAGGTCTAAATCAATTATTATGAGAAAAACTGCAGTATGCTTGGGCATGGCCCTAATGACAATGTTGACTGGTTCACTTATGGCAAATGCCAATGAATCTTCGTCCGAAACGCAACCATTGGCGGTTTACTCCGTTAAGATCAATTCTTTTTGTAAGGCGATAGTGCAAGGAGATACCGCTACGGTTAAACGGCTGATCGCACTTGGGGAAGATGTAAACCAAAAATCTTTAGGGATGACACCGGCCATTTTTGCCGCCCGTTTCAATAAGGTTGAAATACTTCAATTACTGATTGAAAATGGGGCCGATCTCGGCCAAAAGTGTGACAAGGGATGGACGATTAAAAAACATGCGGAACTTTCCAAGGCGACGGATGTTTTGGCGGTATTGGAATCAAAAATGTAATACCATTTTAAATGGTATAGGACGCTTTAGTGTTTATTTACCCGAAAGCCCCCTAAGATAATGTTCTTAGGGGGCTTTTCAATGTCGGTTCGTCTACCGTCGAAATGGCTTGCAGCGTTCAGGCGAATACTACCGATTGCTAATTAAAATGAACCATTGGTACAACGCCAGTTTTACACGTATCGACAGTAAACTTTTATGGCGCGCGGCGTATTACCAGTGTTCTCGCAAAAGCAATTACGTAAAAGCGACACCATAAACCATTTAAAAGTTAAAATGGTATTAGTTCACCGATAGCTATTAAAATTCAAAGCCGTTCATGGCCCGGTCCATTAAGGCGTAAACTGCCATAAACAGCATAAATGCCGCGAAAATGGAATAAACCTTTAGCAGAACAACGGCCAGTAGCGGTCTGCAATCCTGAAAAGCCTGTGCATACAGGTTGCGAAAGTGTATTAGTGTTCCCATTATAGTTTGATTTAAAAGATTAAACAACGCTATAAGGGTTAAATCTGAGGCAAAATAAGTCTTTGGGACGGGCTAAAAGTAATTAAAAAAAGAGAGAAAAAGAGGTGATTATCAATTAATTAACATGCCGTTCGTCGAAAATACGGCGCAGTTGGTCGGAAGTTTTATGATTGTTTTCATATTCGCTATCAGACGAATAGCATGGAACGGTATTACGCTTTTTTATATTTTGCGATTGCTTCCCGTATTTTTTGAATGCGATTTTCGGGATCGGGGTGGGTACTCTGAAATTCCGGTACGCGGTTCGGGCCGGCAGCGGCCTTTAAAATTTTCATAACGGTTATCATTTCTTCAGGATCGTAACCCGCCTGAATCATGAACAGCACTCCCAGTTCGTCACTTTCGAGTTCGTCGCCACGCCCGTTTTTTAATAAGGTGTTTTGCCCGATTCCGTTTACGAGCCCTCCCATATCGCCTCCTACCGAAGCGCCCATGCTTACCGTACGCCAAAAATCGCTTTCTGCAATACGTTCGGCCGAATGCCTTCCGATAACGTGCCCAATTTCATGTCCCATGACTCCTGCCAATTGGGCTTCGTTAAGTTGCGAAAACAGGGCGTAGGTAATAAAACACTGTCCGCCGGGAAGTGCAAATGCGTTAATGGCCTTATCATCGGCCAATAAATGAAAATCGAATTGATAAGGAGTGTCACGCGCCAAACTACTGTTTACGAGTTTCTTTCCTACACCGTCAACGAACGCCTGCAATCTTTCATCGGGATAAAGCCCACCATGTTGCTGCGCCATTTGCGGGGCGCTTTGAAGGCCTATCGCAATTTCTTGTTCCGGACTCATATTAATGGTCTGTACGCGACCGGTATACGGGTTCTCCTCTTTGCTATTGCATTTTTTGACAAAGGCAAAGGCCACTATGGCCAAGCCTATAAAAATCCGGATTTTCCAACTACTTCTTCTCATATTGACCGATTGTGATAGGGTTCAAGATACAAAAGACTTACAGAAGTTCTTTATTGATATCCAAGATATTGTCTTGGATGTAGTTCGTTAGAAAACCATTGGTAAAATGTTCGCTCCCGATAAAATCTTCCTGTTCCAATAAGGTCAAAATATTCTTTTTCCTGAACTGTGTAAGCATGGGTACGGACAAGGGTGCAAAACTGTAGTGCCAGGGCTCGAACTTGAATCCCTTTCTTTTTGCGTCATCGGTATACACCAGATAAAAATCGAAGGTATTCGCATGTTCGTCCATCCATTTTTTGAAATCCTCATAAGGTCCGCCTGAACCAAATTTACTGGGCACCAAAACATCGCCCGTTACGGTTTTGTTTCCGTCTACCAAGTCGATATCAGTTCCCCAATGATGACGGCTCGTGCCCGGTATGGTGGAATATTCGATGATTTTATCGATTGCGGCCATCGGGGTCAGGTTATCGTCATCGGTGTACCGAATGAACTTTCGTTCCCAAATGCCGGCCTGTCTTTCAAAATTTCGGTAACTAGATACTACCTTTAGATCGATCCCATCTTCATAAGCGGCCTTTTTCATTTCTACAAAGGCATCATGGGCGGTCGCCCTGAGGTTGATTCCTTTTCCGAAAAGAGCGATGTCGGTTTTACCCATTAGTTCCAGTATGGAATAGGAAACTTCTTGTGACATTGCAATCTGGGGTACGGTAGCTAAGGCAAGGCCTGCGGCACTACTTTTTTTAATGAATGACCTTCTTTGCATAATCGATGGTTTTTTTTGGATAGTTTATAATTTAAATAGCAATGGTAAAGGATGAAAATGATGTCGTTTTTAGCCGAGCAATTACGTGATGATTCCCAAAGTTACTATTTTTCTTGTTGTTGTTTTGCTTAAGTTCAACTATCGTACCAAAGACAGCATATATGGGAATTGACCATACGTTTCCTTATTGGTTCAATGAAAGAAACCCTTGATGTTTGATGCCAATATCGCTCAAGGTTAGAATGTAAAAGTAAATACCGTCCGGCAATCTTTTTTGGGATCGCACTATAGCGGTTCCATTGGAGTTACCGTCAAAGGTATTCTCATAATTTTGTGCGGTATATACCAGCCTTCCCCATCGGTTGAAAATCTGAAGTTCATTGTTGGGCGAAAGGGATATGGCATCAAAATAGAGTACATCGTTTACCCCATCCCCATCTGGAGTTACCAAATAATTTCCAAGATCGATACTATCGGTACTCAAACTGCTACCAAAGGTAATGGCGGAATAGTCGTCCGGTACAAAAGGATCCGAGCGTAGTTCCCCCTCGGCCAAAGTACCCGTAATAGTGTTACCGCCTAAATTCTCCCAAGTACCGTTTTGGGTATTCCAACCTACGATTCGGATGTCCGCTACCCTTGAAATAAAGGTACCGAGATTACTGGCATTGTCCCAGGTCAGTGCGATACGAACGGTTTCCGAACTGTCCAAGTCCCAAAATTCATAGGTGCTGACGCCGGTAAGGATATCCGTTCGTTGCGCGGTGTCGAACGAAACGGGAAAAGTAGATGGCGTGTTGGGGTCTTCCAAAAAATAGGCACATTTGGCCCTTGTGGTGGTATTTTCTGAAAACAGCTCTAGCGGTCGCAACTTGTCGGCATCGCCAATGGGAAACAAAAAACGTTGCTTTCCGTTGCTTGCGGCATATCCGTCTACCTTGGTATTGTCTTCTGCGCCCGTGTAGAAAGCATCATTGATAAAATCGTGGGAGATATCGGTCAAACTTCTAGGCGTAAAAACGTTGCCTACTATATAATTGCTATTGTTGGTCACTCCAACACCTACTTCCAAAAACAGGTCTTGGGTCACTACAATCTCCATATCTTCAAAAATAGGTCGAAATGCTCCGGAAATGATGAGGTCGTTTTCATTATAAAAACCGGCAAGACCACTATTGTCATCGGAAATACCATCGTTAATAAAGTCGTTATGGAACCCAATGGCCCCTTCCGAATGAATTTTGAAGTTTCCGAAGTTGTGTAAGGGCTCCTGCGCCCAAGCCCCCGCGAACGATAGCAACGCTAGCAAAAACAAGCCTTTGGTTTTAAGCCATTGGCACGGTATGTCCTTATCGGTACGCTTCATAAATGACTAGGATTCCACTGGTAAAATTATCGGTGCTAATGGTAAAACCATCGGTGTTAAAACTAGAAATGCTTGCCGTGGTGAGTCCCAGAAGGTCCCCATTGGTATTGGCATAGCGCAAACCAATACAATGTGTGCTGGAAGCATATCTTGTAATATCGTTTACGGAGTTGCCGTTCGCACCGTTAAAAATCACCTGTTGCGCGTTGGTCGCCCCGTCGTTTCGGGCAAACCCTTTCATGGAACCGTGAACGTTGATCGCGGTATTGTCATTATTGTCGCCGCCATTGTCGGCATTGATATCCGAACTGGTAATATTGGCGTAGGCGGTAAACGTGATCGAAGAGGGTTGAAAAGGAAGACCGGATATGATTACATTGCCCGTTGCGTTGATCAAGAAACTCCCGACATAAAATTTTGCCGAAGCATCTTCGGAAGAAGGGATTGCGGTAAAACCCGTAGCTGTGTTCAGGTACATCTTTTCTTCATCGGAATTATAGATCAACGATCCTTCCACAGGGTTTGTAATGGTCGCCATTTCTGCCGTGGTCGCCTGTACCAACCCTAATAGTAGTCCACCATCAATTTGTGCCTCTGCCGTTACAATGGCAAACAACATAAGTGTCAAAAGGCTTATTTTTTTTATCATGTTATTTTTTTAAAGATCAAGAACCGTAAACATAAATTCGGAATCGAAACGACTTCTATCGGTTCCGCCATTGTCGTTATCGCCAACGATTACCTCAAAACTGGAATTGGTTTGGTTGGTGTATGATATCCCCGGGTCGTCATTCCCGGCGCCACCTCTTCCCGGTTGTGAGAGTTGAATGATGTAATTGGCATCGGAAACGGTGCCCGAAGGTAAATTTACCCGATATCTTCCCGTTCCCAATTTGGTTACCGTAATTCCAGTGGTTACTTTGGTAAGCCCCCCAGCGGCCGATATCTTTCCAAAGGCTTTAATTGGACTTTCGTAAAAAGCGCCACCGTTTGCGCCGGCGGATATGCTGTTGTTCGTTTCTGCACCGATGACGTTCGCGGTTTGGGAAGCGTTGTCCTCGTTGGTGTAGGTAATCGTACCGGTTGCCGTGGCTTGACTTAGGTTTGTCGTTGTCTCGGTAGTGGCAGGTAAGGTCACACTATTACCACCGGTACCTGTAATACTTAAAGTATTCCCCGATAGGGATAGCGTTTGAATTTCATTGGTGGTACTGGCATCGACTTCGGTAAAGGTGTTGGCGATGATGTACGGGTCTCCGGTAATCCCGGTTCCCGATACCGAGATATCGCTACCTGCGGTGACCAGGGTTTCCGAACCGTTGGCGGTGGGCAGTGTCACGCTATTCGATCCCGTTGCGGGATTGGTAAGGGTCAAGGTGTTGCCCGAAAGATTAAGGTCCGTAAGTTCGTTGGT
>CANMSB010000009.1 GCA_947500445.1 uncultured Flavobacteriaceae bacterium
AATCAAAGAACGGCCGTAACTTGTATATTTTTAAGGTCTTTACAAAGATTACTATTACATTAACCGGACACTATTGAGTGTTTAGTATTAAGTAATTAAGGGTGTGAATTTGTGTTTGAACTTGACACTTTCATCTGTCTTTATTCCTTTTTCTTTCAGTGCAACGGTCTTTTTTCAATGGACGGTTAGTTGGCGGTAATTCGTAAAAAGTGGTTAGTAAAAAGTTGTTCGCTTTTGTTTGAACTTGAACTTGAACTTTTTCGGTCTTTGCTCCTTACTCTTTCAGTGCAACGGTCTTTTTTCAATGGACAGTTAGTTGGCGGTAATTAGTAAAAAGTGGTGAGTAAAAAGTTGTTCGCTTTTGTTTGAACTTGAATTTGACACATGAACTTTTTCAGTCTTTGTTCCTTACTCTTTGAGCGCAGCGGTCTTTATTCAATGGACAGTTAGTTGGTGGTAATTCGTAAAAAGTGGTGAGTAAAAAGTTGTTCGCTTGTGTTTGAACTTGAACTTGAATTTGACACTTGAACTTGAACTTTTTCGGTCTTTGCTCCTTACTCTTTGAGCGCAGCGGTCCTTTTCCAATTAACAATTAACAATGAGAAATTAACAATGAGTAGTCCTCAGTAGCAGTATGCAGTAATTAGTGGTAAGTAAAAGTGGTTACTGGGTACTTCTCTAATTTTGAATTTGAATTTGAATTTGAATTCGAGTCTGAGTTTGAACTTGTCTTTTTTCCTTTTCCCAAAGAGGTTTCAACTGTACTCGTTTCATCCGGTCGGTAGCGGAGTCGAGACCTCTCTGTGTTCCTAAGTTCTCGACTGCGCTCCTTTTTCTGGTTTTCCCTCAGTTCGATTGGACGAAGCGTTCTTTTCTCAATTCGCAATTTTCGGTAGTTCATAAGAAGGATGTAATAGCTAGTAAAAAGCTTGAATTTGTTATTTTTATTTGTGTTTGAACTTGACACTTGACACTTGAGCTTGAGTGGTCACAGCAATAGTTCAACCTATGCACTTTAGTGCATTTCGCTTTAGCTTCTAAAAAAACCTACTTTTGCTATTATGTCGGAACAAAGGGTAAATGGACATACGGTCTCTCGTCTTTCGGTGCATATAGTCTGGAGTACGAAATACCGATATTCTGTCCTTGTGGGAGATGTGCAAAAGCGTTGCCGTGCGGTCCTGATAGAGATCTGTGACGCGGAAGGGGTCAACATTTTGAAAGGTGTCGTAAGTAAGGACCATGTCCACATGCATTTGGAGTATCGCCCGTCCCAGGATATCGGTACGCTTGTCAAGAAGCTAAAGGGTCGAAGTTCCAGGAAACTTCAAATGGAATTCCCGATACTGAAGAAGAAATATTGGGGCCGGCATTTCTGGGCTATGGGATTCGGCTGTTGGAGCACGGGCAATATAACGGATAAAATGGTGGACGAGTATTTGGAGCATCATCGTAAGTCCGGTAACGATACCGATGCTTTCATACTGGAGTAGTCTTCCGAACAGCTAACTTTAGTTGGATTTAAAAACCTATGGTACTTTAGTCCATAGTGGTTTAGTTTGATGCCGTTTCTCCTGATTTTAATATCTTTAGGGATATGGAAGAGATTGTCGCTTATTTTGAAAATATTCCCTCCACACATCGCAGTGCGCTGCTAGTTGGGGGTATTACCTTATTTTGGATTTTGGAGGGAGCCGTTCCCTTGTTTCGGTTCGATTACAAAAAATGGCGTCACGCCTTACCGAATTTCTTTTTTACACTGACGACTATTATCGTCAATTTTGCCCTGGCATTTTTATTGTTGCGCACTGCTGATTTTACCGTATCAGAACAGTTTGGTGTGCTTAACTGGTTGCCGGAAATCCCGTTTTGGTCCTATGTGTTGATCGGTTTGCTATTGCTCGATTTGATCGGGGCGTATCTGGCGCATCTGGTAGAGCATAAGGTAAAACCACTTTGGATGATTCATTTGGTGCATCATACCGATCATAATGTGGATACCACCACCGCCAATCGGCACCATCCCCTTGAAAGTGTTATCCGCTTTATCTTTACTTTGGTGGGGGTATTGGTGGTAGGAGCTCCCATTGGTATCGTAATGTTGTATCAATCCGTATCCTTGGTGTTGAGTCAATTCAACCATGCGAACATCAAATTGCCCAAAGCTGTTGATAATGCCTTAAGCTGGGTAATCGTTTCTCCCGATATGCACAAAGTACATCACCATTATGTATTGCCCTATACCGATAGCAACTATGGGAATATTTTTTCCATATGGGATCGTTTGTTCGGAACGTATCTTAAATATGATCGTGATGCCATTGTGTACGGTGTAGACACTTTTCCCGATGAAAAAGAAAACAGTAGTATAAAGTCCCTCTTAAAACAACCCTTCCATAAGTACCGAAAGCCGACCGTTACAACCGTTGCGGACCAATAATTTTTA
This sequence comes from uncultured Flavobacteriaceae bacterium, assembly GCA_947500445.1. GTDB lineage: Bacteria > Bacteroidota > Bacteroidia > Flavobacteriales > Flavobacteriaceae > Pelagihabitans. The sequence goes on from CANMSB010000009.1 coordinate 2,447, forward strand.
TCGAAGTCAGCTTTAGTCGTACATCAAGTGCCTAAGGCGTATGGCACGGAACTTTTCCAGGTCGGCCTGCCACGATTTTTTAATTTCCGATTCCGATACCCCTGCTGCGATCTGTTTTTGGAGCAGGGCCGTACCCGCATGTTTGGTGAAATTTTCGGTATTGAAAACGGTCGAGGGGTCCTCTGCGTGTTGGTAGGCATCCATTAGCCATCGCAGTGAAACGGAACGCATAAAGGGGATACTGTCCAGGGACCTGCCATAGCAGCGCTTTCCTTTATGTTTCGGGTTTTTGGCACCGAAGTTGGACACCGGCGTATAGGTCAGGGTATAGGCTTCCTGTTTTAGGTCAGGGGCGCCGTAGCGCTGAAACTGAAACTCTGTTCCCCGCCCGGCATTGATGGTTGTTCCCTCAAAAAGCCCAAGACTGGGATAGAGGTTTATCGAGCGGTCGTTCGGTAGGTTTGGCGAAGGACGTATGGGCAAGCTGTAAGCGGTGTCGTGGGTCCAGTTTTCCAATGGGATGACTTGAAGGTCGGCTTTTACGCCTGCCTGGAGCCATCCCTCTTCATTGACCATGGTCGCATATTCCCCAATGGTCATGCCATAGACCAAGGGGATTTCCGTCATTCCCAAAAAACCGGTATGCTCGGCTTCCATTACGGGTCCGTCAACATAAAGGGCATTTGGGTTTGGGCGATCCAATACCACTATCGGTATATTGTTTTCCGCACAGGCCTCCATAACCAATTGCAAGGTGGCAATATAGGTGTAGAAACGTACCCCAACATCTTGAATGTCGAAAAGAATAAGGTCCAAACCTTTTAATTGTTCCGCACTGGGCTTTCGGTTTTTTCCATAGAGTGATATCAATGGTAGCCCCGTTCTGGCATCGGTGCCATCACTGACCTTTTCACCGGCATCCACCGTGCCTCGAAACCCGTGTTCAGGTGCAAAAACGGATACAATATCAATGTTTAAGGACACTAGGGAATCGATTAAATGCACATGATTTACGGGCGTACCGTCCTTCGTATTATTTCCGGTAAAGACCACACTCGTCTGGTTGGCGACGACCCCTATTTTTTTCCCCTGTAGCAGCGGTAAATAGACTGCAGTTCTATTGGCGGCAACGACCACCGGAGGTACCGTGTCCCCTTCTTTATCCATAAGTGGGGTGTCCGTACTTGTTTTCGCTTCTTTGGTAGGGTTTCCACAGGCATAGGCGAATAAAACCCACAATAAAAATGTACTTTTGAAAACGAAAACAAAGGGCATAAATTGAATTTTGAATTTTACATCGCCAAGCGGCTCATTAAAGGAAAGGAACATAAAATTAGTATTTCCGCCCCAATAATAAAAATCGCCATTGCCGCTATTGCCATAGGATTGGTAATGATGCTCATCGCTATCGGTACCAGCGTTGGGCTGAAGCATAAGATCCGAGAAAAAGTTTCGGCATTTAACGGTCATATTCAAATTTCAAATTACGACAACAACCGTTCGGAAGTTTCGGTCGCTCCCATTCCCATAGCACAAAATTTTTATCCCGAATTCACCACTGTCGATGCCGTGGCCCATGTTCAGGCGGTAGCCACTAAGGCCGGTGTTATCCGTACGGAGGAGACCTTTGATACCTTTATCGCAAAAGGTGTTGGAGAAGACTATAACTGGACGGTCTTTGAGGAGTACTTGGTCGCCGGGAGCCTGCCGAAGTACTCCGGCGAGATAAATGAGGAGGCCTTAATGTCCGTTTTGATGGCGAACCGCTTGCGGTTACAGGTCGGCGATACTTTTTACGCGCTCTTCCCCAAAAAAGAAGCTGCCCTAAAATCGCCGAACCAAAGAAAATTTACATTAACGGGGACCTATAACAGCGGTTTTGAGGAATTGGACAACAAATATATTTTTATAGACTTGCGCCATATCCAACGTATGAATCGGTGGAAACCGACGGAGGTAGGCAGCTTTGAGGTGTTTTTGGACGATTTTAGGGACTTGGACGTCAAAGGAAAAGAAATTTACGGAAAAACACTTTCCAACTTGGACACCCGAACGATAAAGGATACCTACGCGCAAATTTTTGAGTGGATGGAATTGTTCGATTTCAACACCGCCTTGATCATCGGCATTATGATTATTGTGGGCGGTATCAATATGATCACGGCCCTGCTGGTGCTCATTTTGGAACGTACCCAAATGATCGGAATTTTAAAAGCGTTGGGTAGCGCGAACTGGAGCATACGAAAGGTTTTTTTGTATAATGCCGCTTATTTGATCAGTATCGGACTGTTTTGGGGAAACCTTATCGGTCTGGGACTCCTTTTCCTGCAACAGCGGTTTCAGCTTTTTAAGTTTCCGAATCCCGAAGAATATTATATCGATTACATTCCGGTACATCTGGATCTGATGACCGTTGTGTTTCTCAATATCGGGGTATTGGTACTGTGTTTGCTCATGTTGCTGATACCTTCTTACATCATTACAAAAATTACGCCCGTTAGGGCCATAAAATTCGAATAGCGCAACAACATATAAGCGCGGCAAAAGGTCGAACATTGGACGATATGCATACGGAAAACGAAATGGATTACGCAGAAAATATTTTAGGGACCATAGGGAAAACCCCTTTGGTGAAACTCAATAAATTGGCTTCGGAACTGCCGTGTTTAACGTTGGCAAAATACGAGACCTTTAACCCGGGCAATTCCGTTAAAGATCGCATGGCGCTCCAGATCGTTGAGGATGCGGAGGCGGCGGGTATTTTAAAACCGGGCTATACCATTATCGAAGGAACCTCCGGAAATACCGGTATGGGACTGGCCTTGGCGGCCACCGTAAAGGGCTACAAGCTTATCTGTGTACTCAGCGATAAACAGTCCAAAGAAAAGATGGATATCCTTAGGGCCATGGGGAGCGAGGTACATGTGTGCCCCACCGATGTAGCGCCCGAAGATCCGCGTAGTTATTATTCCACGGCAAAACGTTTGGCAAAAGAAACCCCGAACTCCTGGTATGTGAACCAATATGACAATCCCTCGAACTGTAGGGCACATTTTTTGAGCACCGGTCCGGAAATTTGGGAACAGACTAAAGGAAAAGTCACCCATTTTGTGGTAGGTGTTGGCACGGGGGGAACCATTTCGGGAGTAGGCTCCTTTTTAAAAATGAAGAATCCCAATATAAAAGTTTGGGGCATCGATACCTATGGCTCGGTATTTAAAAAGTATCACGAGACCGGAATTTTTGATAAGAACGAGATCTACCCTTATATCACCGAAGGAATCGGGGAAGATATTTTACCGCGAAACGTACGTTTTGAAGTTATTGACGGTTTTACCAAAGTAACCGACAAAGACGCTGCGGTGTATACCCAAAGGCTTGCCAAGGAAGAAGGTATGTTTTTAGGAAATTCCGCAGGGGCCGCAATGAAAGGACTGCTGCAATTAAAGGAACATTTTACCAAGGATGACGTGGTGGTGGTACTTTTTCATGATCATGGAAGTCGGTATGTGGGCAAAATGTTCAACGATGATTGGATGCGGGAAAAGGGCTTTTTGGATTAGTTCGTATCTTAGAAGTAAATAGAACCCTAAATGTTTCCGAGGAAGTATACGACAAAACGATTTTGCAAGGCCTTGGGTTTTGCGCTATTGTCCTGCCTGCTGTTTACCTGTAACAAGGACGACGGGTCAGCGGACAATGGGGAACGCCCCGAAGATTTGGAAACCAATGGGGACCTTCCCTTTTTCAGGATCGATACCAAGGGCAATACCATTGTTGACGAGCCCAAGGTAAGCGCCACACTTACCGTAGCACAGAACCGGAAGTCGATTTTCGAGGGAACCATCGGAATCGAATTCAGGGGAGCAACTTCACAAGGCTTTGAAAAAAAGTCTTTTGGGATAGAAACTTGGGATACCAACGATCAAGATATCGATGTTCCGCTTTTGGGTTTTCCGGAGGAAGAGGATTGGGTGTTGCATGGTCCGTATAGCGACAAATCCTTGATCCGAAATCATCTGATTTATAATTTGGCAAGGGACATGGGGCGTTATGCGAGCCGGTCGGAATTGGTAGAGCTACAAATTGATACCACCTACCGGGGCGTTTATGTGTTCATGGAAAAACTCAAACGGGACGCGGGACGGATCGCTATTTCAAAATTGAATCCGGACGAGAATGCGGGAGAGGCCATTACCGGAGGGTATATCTTAAAAATCGACAAACTTTCGGGTTCGGGCGGTGGCGACGGCACCTATAACGCCACCAATTCTTTTGAGTCGCAATTGGCCCCTGCATCGGCAGCTTCCGATCAAACCATTCGGTTTTTGTATGAATATCCAGATGCTGCGGTAATTACCGCGGAACAAAAAGCGTATATACAAGAATATGTAAACGATTTTGAAGCGGCATTGGTTTCGGAAACCTTTACGGATGCTGTTACGGGCTATGCGAATTATATCGATGTGGATAGTTTTATCGATTTCTTTATTCTGAACGAACTCGCCAACAATGTGGACGGATACCGTTTGAGTACCTACATGCACAAGGATAAAAATAAAAAAATGGTCATGGGCCCGATTTGGGACTTTAATTTGGCCTTTGGAAACGCCGATTATTGCAGTGGAGGGGAAACCAATGTTTGGGCCTACAAATTCAACGAACGCTGTTCGCAGGACTTTTGGTTGGTGCCCATCTGGTGGGAACGGCTTTTGCAGGACCCCGCTTACGTTGTAAAGTTAAAACAACGTTGGGCAAGTTTGCGCGGTACCCTTTTGTCCAATACCGCTATGGCCGATAGAATAGCATCCTATGTGGGGCGCATGCGGAACGCCAAGGCTATTGAAAACAATTTTCTAACGTGGAACGTGCTGGGTATTTATGTATGGCCCAATAATTTTGTAGGGAGTACCTATGAGCAGGAAAACGAATATCTGATAAATTGGATCGAGGCCAGGGTGTTGTGGCTCGATGGTGCGATCGAAGCACTATAAGTAGGTCTGGATATTTGAATTCGGCACTTTACACGATAACGTTTCATTACTATTAAAAAATGCAAATACTAGAACACAACAATCAAAAAGTGACCGTGGACAAGGGGGAATTGGTCGGTTATGAGGTCAATGGCCATGAGTATATCCATCAGAAGGGAAGTCCCGGATGGCGCAATGCCGATACAGAAATGTTTCCGATCATAGGACCTACCGCCGAGGCACGTTTTCAGGTACAGACACCTAAGGATATCGCAATACAGGACCAACATGGGTTGTTGCGGGAAATGGAGTATGAACTGACTTTTGAATCGGCATCCGAACTCAAGTATGAAAAGACCTATACCGCCGGAACGCAAGTAGGGAATAGCAAATACCCGAACAAGTCCGATAAGCAGTTTTTATATTGGCCCTATGCCTTCCAATTCGAAAAAAAGATTCGCCTGTTGGCCGATGCGCTTGAAATTACCTTTACCATTTCCGGCGAAAGGGATACCCCTTTTATGTTGGGCTATCACCCGGCATTTAAACTGCACGGAGAAAACGTTTCGATCAAAACGGGGGAGCGTACGATTGCTTTAGATGAGGTATTGGCCGTGGGCAGTCGTGCTTTGGAAGTGCCGAACTGTAATAGCGTGGTTTTGCAAGATACTAGCGGATTGTCGATAACTACCGAAGGTTTTAAAGGTTTTATGTTATGGACCGAGGTGCGGAACATGGTCTGTATCGAACCCATAACATTTTATCCTTATGCCGTGCCACAACACCTGTTGCACGAAGGGTTCGATTATGTTTTAGATATTCCGAAACGCTTTACGGTTAAGTTGCGACCGGAACCACAGGTAGCTTAAATTTTTCGATAAGGGCAAGTGCTCGGGGCACGACCAGAACGGTATCGAAAATGTCCCGATGCATAGGCATTCTCTCGGGTAAAAATGGGAAGCAATGAACAAAAAACTTCACGAACGTTACGATTATATTTTTGAGCCGGAACTTTTAAAGGCGATAGAAATGGTCGCTGTCGCCCGACACATTTCAAAAGGGGAAACGGTCATCGATATTGGGCAGCCGATTACCAAAATGCCGTTGTTGTTGACCGGTGCGATCAAGGTGCTACGGGAAGATGCGCAAGGCGACGAATTGTTGGTCTACTTTTTGGAAAAAGGGGATAGTTGCGCGATGACATTTTCATGCTGTCTGGGAAACAAAAAAAGCGAAATTCGTGCTGTTGCCGAAACCGATAGCGAACTTTTAATGATTCCCGTAGAGAAGATGCAGGAATGGATGGGCCGTTTTCATACTTGGAGAAATTTTGTATTGGACAGTTACCATATAAGAATGATGGAGCTTTTGGAGACCGTTGATACCTTGGCCTTTATGAAAATGGACGAACGGCTGTTGAAATACTTGCAGGACAAGGCCAAAGTCAACCAAGACGATACCGTACATACTACCCATCGGGATATTGCTACGGACATGCATACCTCAAGGGTGGTCGTATCGCGTTTGCTAAAAAAGTTGGAAGGGGAGGGGAAGTTGATCGTGCAACGGAACCGGTTAAAGATACTGGAACTGTAGCTTGAAGGAATACCATTGCGCAGTGGTTTTAGTGAGTAGTTAGTACAAAGTAGTGAGTATTAAGAGGCTTATATTTGACCATTGAGTTTGAGTTTGGCTTTGAGCTTGCACTTGACACTTGCGCTTGAACTTGTCTTTTGTCTTTGTTCCTTTATCGTAGCGGTCTTTTTTCAATGGACAATGAGCAATTAGCAATAAACAATAGATGATTAGTAAAAAGTGGTGAGTAAAAAGTATGAGGCAGTTTGAACTTGAACTTGAGATTTGAACTTGAACTTTTTTCAGTCTATTCTCCTTGTTCTTTCAGCGAAGCGGTCTTTTTTCAATGGACAATGAGCAATTAGCAATAAACAATAAGTGATCAGTAAAAAGTGGTGAGTAAAAAGTTGTTCGCTTGAATTTGAATTTGAACTGGAATTTGTCTTACGTCGTTGTTCTTGTAGGGCTGCGGTCTTTTTTTTAAAAGTAGTTAGTATTAAGAGGCTTGAATTTGACTCTTGAGCTTGTTTTTGTAATTGAATTTGACTCTTGAGCCTGACTTTGATCAGGTGCCTCGACAGGCTCGGCATGACATGCGTTTTTTGATTGGCGTTCAGGTGCGGGTTGTATTTGAGTTTGAGTTTGAATTTGAATTTGAGTTTGATTTTGAACCTGGTAATCCGAGTTTCTTTGCCATAGTATTTATTTCAGAACATATTACCGTAATTTTATTGTTTTAACCAGAACAGCACTTCATGAAACGAATTTTTGTCCTCATTGCTATCGTCGCAATTTCAACCCTCAATGCACAGGAGGTGGCTACCGATTCCCTTCCCTATGCCACCATACCGGAAGCACCACAAACCTATACTGCGGGCACAGTAGTATCGCGGATGATCGATGGATTGGGGTTTCGGTACCATTGGGCCACCGAAGGGCTTACCGAGCAAGCGATACATTATGCTCCCGATAACGAGGGAAGGACGATAGCGGAAACCATGGACCATGTTTATAACCTCTCCTTGGTCATTTTAAAATCGGCGCAAAGACAGCCCCGCGATTTTACGGTAGACCTCCCAGAGCTCACCTTGGAAGGAAAACGAAAAGCGACCTTGGAACAGTTGCGAATGGCCAGTATGCTGTTTTCAAAAGCGAAACGGCTGGAAGACTTCCCGGTAGTATTTGTCAGAGAAAATGGACGCTCCGAATTTCCTTTTTGGAACAACATCAACGGCCCGATTGAGGATGCCGTTTGGCATGCCGGACAGATCGTAACGCTCAGGCGTATCGCCGGAAATCCCATAAACCCAAAGGTGAACGTTTTTCAGGGCAAGCTGAACGATTGATCACTAGTCTTTCCAGAACTTTTTTGAGCGTACTTCAAAGGCATTTTGGAGTACTTCGGTTGCGATGGTATGGTCGATGTCGGTGACCTGCTTGTAACGTAAGGAACGCATCACCTTTCTTCCGGCGGTTGTCATGTGTTCCAAGTGCACGGTCAAATGCGCCGAATGCCAGAAACCAAGGTCCACATAATCCTTGGTATGGTTAAGATAACAGAACGGTTTCCCGTCGATATAATAAAAGGGGATTTTGTATTTGAATTTTAGTTCCACTTCGGGAACCGTATGTTCTATAATGACCTGAAGCTGTAGTAAAATGCTACGGTAAGGCTCTGGCCGGTCCAGTATGTAGTGTTCTGCAGGATTCATATCTTTAACAAAAAGCGAGCATGCGACAAGTATTTTTACGAATTGCCATTTTATTGGTCGGACTTCCAGTATTGGCCCAGGAGTATGACCATATTGACAGCAAGGTAAAAAACTATCCTGATTTTTCCAGTATCGAGCAGTTGTCGATTCGTATTCAAAATGATTTTGATTCCGATGCAAATAGGGTACGTGCTGCTTTTGTATGGTTGACCCACAACATTCGTTATAAATATGAGTTGGACGCTGTTTTTGCCGTCGCACCCGAAATGCTCTATTATTCGGAGTTCGGAAAGCGATATCAAATAGAGCGGCATCAAAGGAAACTCATCAAGAAGGCCTTTTCCAAAAGGGAAGGCATCTGTAATGAGTATTCCCTGATGTTCGACTATCTCTGTAACGATTTTTCCATACCTTCAAAAGTGATTCTTGGACTTACCAAGACGGATATTATGGACGTTTCGGGAAAACGTTTGGTAAAGAACCATAGCTGGAACGCCGTGCAAATAGATGGGGAATGGGAACTCTTGGATGCCACTTGGGGCGCCGGATATTTTGATAACCGATTGAACAAATTCGTAAAACGGTTTTCGGAACATTATTACCTAACACCGCCCGAACTATTTATAAAGCATCATTTTCCTGCCAAGGATTCTTGGCAACTATTGGAAACTCCGGTCGGATTACACCAATTTTTTAGTGCGCCTGTTTATTTTCCGGATTATTTTGAAGGCCATATCAAGGTAATGCCCAATACGGTGGGGCTGGTAAAATTAACCGAAAGTAATAGTTCCACTTTTGAATTTAGTGCGGTTGCCGATAAACAGAGCATCTATTATGCCTTGGCAGATGAAGGAAAGTTGCGAAAAATGCGCATTCGAAAAAAGAACCAGGGCTTCGTTTCTAAGATCAAATTTCGAAAACGATTAAAAAAGACAACATACCTCACCATTTACGCGGAAAATAAGGCGGTATTGAATTTTAAGGTAAAGCCAAATTTAAATCAATAAGGGGCATCCGCGGAACGTCAACGTTTTAAGGTAAGGTGCCCCGTGAATTGTATGGCTTTTCCCGTATTTCGATCGATATACCCGGCCTTGTACCAATAGTCGTTTTCGGGCAGTGTTCGCCCGTTAAAAATACCGTCCCAGCCCGGCCCATTCGGGTCCAAGGATTTTAAAAAGGTACCATAACGATCATATAGCTGTATAAAAGGTTCCGAAACGGTGGTAGTATCGGAGAATCCTTCAACGCTCCAAGTATCGTGGATGCCATCGCCATTGGGGGTAAAAAATTTGGCGGCCCTGATGACCAGAAACTCCTCACTATTGACCACGGTTCCACATCCGTTGGTGTTTCGTACATAAACGGTGTGCAATCCTCCGGGAACATCCCTGTACATGTTGGAAGTTTGGTACGGGCCAAAGGGGTCGTCCAAACTATACTCCAAGATATTGTCAAGGGTGTCGGTACCGGAAGTGTTTACCGTTACCTGATTTGTGGTATTGCCGTTACCGTTCATGGCCGAAAGGGTTACGGTCACTTCGGTCGGGAGTGCGGGATCGATAATGGTCAATGTAACGGGAATTCTTTCGATACTGGTACATTCCGATACCGTTTGTATCGCTTCGGCAAAATAGGTGTAACTCCCGATTCCGGTCTCCGTAGGGGTAAAATCGGGACCGATGGCCAAAAGCGCACCGTCTTCGGCACTATCGAACCAATTGATATCATCGCCAAGGCCATCGAAAGGCAGGGACACCGATAGGGTAGGCATGGCTTCACCGAAACAGGTTTGCGCATCTACGGGGTCTACTGGAGGTGCTATAATAGGGCATGGACACTCTGGTGAGAATACTTCAAACGTTCTTACGCAACTGTTGTTGGCTACTTGTACCTGAAAATCGGTCCCTGTAGGGATGCCACTGATGGTAGTTCCGTTAACTGTGAACGACGGGTCTGTCGTCAACGTTCCGTACGGAGCGCTATAGGTAACGGAATAGGTTTGAAGGTCCGGCGCACATGGTGTTTCTTCTATGGTGAACGTGGGAACAACGTCAGCAACTACCGTTGCCGTGTAGGGATAAGGCGCTACAAAATTGGCCGTACAGCCCGTTACGGCATCAACAATGGACAATACCTCGAGGGTAACGTCCGCGGTCAGGTCGGGTACAGGTATGGCAGCGGTTCCGGCCCCATCCAGAATACTAGTGGTTGTAGAAGTTCCACCATCTATAGTAAAGGTTATCGTATCGTTCGGATTGCCCGTAATATTGAAAACGGCTTCACTACCTACGCAAATGCTATTTTCTTCTGCGGAAATATCGGTGAGTGCGGGAGCGTCGATTAGGGTAAGCGTGGCCGCGGACCGTTGTCGGCACAGATAGTTGGTGGACCATACCTCCACGCGATATACGTTATTGTTGTCGGCAGCGGTAGTATCGAACGAAAGGGTATTGGAGGTTTCGGCCAACGGCGCACTAAAGGTAGCTCCCCCATCGGTACTGACACGCCACTCGTATTGTAAAATGCCACCATTGGTGGCGCTGGCAGCTATGGTAAAGCTCGCTTCGGCGGCAACACAGACGTTCGCATTGGTCAAGATATTGCTCAAGCTTACCGTTCCATCGGAGCGTACGGCGATATTTTCGGCCAATACATATCCCCCGGCGCCAAGAACAAGACCATTGGCATCTACCGTAGGTACGCCAACACCAAGAAAACCGTCGTTGTCATCATCGGAATACCCTTCTCCCCCTTCCGTGGCATCGGAACAACCATCGTTGTCCGAATCGAGATCCAGGCAGTCCGGGGCGCCGTCCCCATCAAAATCAAAAGCGATACGGATATTATCGTAATTCCCCACCCCTTGGTTGTTATCAAAGTCCCCTACATGTGAAATACGGACCAGTAACAAATTACCGATAGCCGGAGAGCCATCGGGAATGGCAACGGAGAGCTGAAAATCGGTCCAAAGTCCGTTCGGGGTTTCATGTCCCGCTATCACTCTGCTCGATAAGGGTGTAAACGTACCACCATCATTATAGCCCAACTCCAAGGTCGTTTGGCCGTCGTTTCGGTATAGTTTTTCATAATCGATGCCGTCGCCCAGGGCCACGGTAAGGATGTAGCTGCCCATTTCTATCAGGGCATTTCGGCTAGGGTCCGGCAACTGTGTTATGGTACCGGTACCGTTGATGTAAGCAAATTTTCCGTTGTCCTGAGGGTTGGGGCCATTGTAAATACCCCTTCCATCGGTCAAATAATTGGGAGCATAGTTTTCTCCTGTGATGTTGTTTTCAACAGTATTCTGAACGTTGGCGTAGTGCACCCCAATGGCATTGCCGCCGGAGCCCGTGGTCTGCACGTCCCAAAAGGTAATGGTTCCATCGGAATACATTTCGTTCGTGGCCGGGGAAAGGGGGTCGTCAACAATAACCGTACTTTCAAAATCAAAGCCCGTACCTCCGCCGAGTTGACAGCCCTCCATGGCATCGTCGATACCGTCGTTGTCACTGTCCAAATCTCGAATTAGGGTGGGGTCGTCGGATCCGGGAAAGCTGAGGTAGGCGTTCCCGTCTACCACGCCATCATTATCAAAATCGTACTGCGAGCCATCTACATTGGCATCATAAGTGGCCCATCCGGCTTCCATACCATCGGGCACACCATCGCCATCCGCATCGGGGTCCACACAGTTTTCGATACCGTCACTATCCGTATCCAAAAGCAAATGAAAATCATCATAATTTCCGGCATAACCGTTGATCCGGTTGGAGGGATCGTTATTGATATCGATACCTGAGGTATGGGATATCTGGATGAGAATTCCTTTACCCAAGGCCGGACTCGCTGCATCGATAGAAAACGATATCGAAAATTGTGTCCATATGCCTTCGGGAGGAGATAACAAGCTTTGTGGGGTGTCCAAAGGGTTGATGGTCAATTCTGCATCAGGGTCGGGAATGGGGGTGAAGTCCCCTGCATTGGTGCCATAGCCCATTTGTACAAAGGTAGTACCATCATTGCGAAAGTTATGGAAACTTGCCCCTTCTCCCGCCCAAAAGGTAAAAATGTAACCACTCTCACTATATACAGCGTTTTGCGCATTCATAGTAAGCGTTTTGGTTACCGGGGTATAGATGTCTGGCGGAGTGAATAAGGCTTGTGTGTTTACTTTGAGAAATTGGTTGCCATGGGGGGCGTCATCGTAGTTGGCATTCCCGGATGGAAAATCATGCGTACCCCAACCAAAACCAAAATCATAACCGCTGGCAAGCCAACCTTGCGGCGGTGTGTCGTAGGGCACGGCATCTTCAAAACTCTGGCTTGGAATCAAAAGTTCGCATTCGTTGGTATCCAGAATGAGGTCGCTATCGGTATCCTGTGCTCGAAACGAAAATGCACAAACCAGAAAAAGCAGCAGAAATAAATAGCCTGTTTTGGTATTAGGACACAAGAGGGAAGAAGCAATCATGTTAAGGGGAAGCATGTTTACCGAATTTTGTAATTCAAAAGTAATATGGTGTAGGATAATTATTGTAAATAATCGTTGTTCTTTTGATTTATGGGATGTCATGCACTTAAAATGCTTTCTATATCTATAATAAAGCCAGCATCTTGTCTGTTTAAGGTAGCGCCAGTCAATTGATTTTCGCACCGAAACTGAAAAAAGCGGCGATTATCGGTTTAAAACCATGGACAAGGAACAGGGTGCTCTTTTTTTTGCGCCCAAAAGTAGTCCAATTCGTTTTTTTAATTAACTTTGTATTTCAAAGTACTTTTACATGGACTCGAATAAATACTTAGAAGACATTACCGAAATAAAGAGTATGATGAGCCGTTCGTCGCGCTTCATTTCATTGAGCGGCCTTTCCGGAATTTTGGCGGGGGTGTATGCGTTGATCGGCGGTTACTTGGGCTATTTGATCTTGTATCCCAGTTTTTGGAAGTTTGATACCTATGAGGAAATTCAACTGACCTTAGTGGCCGTGGCGCTCGGGGTGGTGGTATTCGCCGTTTTGACCGCAATGCTGTTGACCTTTCGGAAGGCAAAACGTAGCGGGGAGAAGATATGGAACGTTTCGTCCAGAAGGTTGTTGGTGAACTTTTTGATTCCCTTGGGGGCTGGCGGTATTTTTGTATTGTTATTACTGCGCTTGGAGTATTGGATGTTGATCGCACCTGCTACCTTGTTGTTTTATGGGATGGCCTGTTTAAATGCCAGCAAATATACTTTTGGGGACGTACGTTACCTGGGCATTACCAATATTGTTTTAGGGTTGTTGGCAACCTATTTTACGGGATACGGCCTCCTGTTCTGGATTTTAGGTTTTGGTGTGTGCCACGTGTTATACGGAAGTATGATGTATTTTAAATATGACAGGCGATAGTCAGGAAAAGCGTATTGGTCGTTTGGCCGACCGGCACGGTAGGGCCATAGGAAAAAATAGTTGAGAAAAGGGCATACATGAGTTTGATCGATAACATAAACAAGGCTTTTGACCATCGCATCCGTTTGGGGATCATGAGCGTTTTGATGGTGAACGACCATGCCGATTTTAAGATGTTAAAGGAGCTGTTGGAGGTTACCGATGGTAATTTGGCAAGCCACACAAAGGCATTGGAAAAGGTGGGTTACATCAGTGTGGAAAAGCAGTTTATCGGTCGAAAACCGAACACCAGATATGCAGCCACCCGATCAGGGAAAACAGCCTTTAAAAAGCATATTGAAGCGTTGGAAAAATTGATCGGAAAATAAATTTTTTTATCTATTTACTTTGAAATACAAAGTACTTTTAAATTTTTATTATGAGAGCATTTATATTGGAAGCCCTTTACGAGTGGAGCAAGGCGCCCTATCAAAAATATTTTAAGGGAGATGCCGCTTGGCAGCTGACCGCTAACGATTTGTTGCGGTACCCGGAGCAATCCCTTGGCTTTCATTTAGGATGTTTTTTACTGAAACATCATTTTGAAATACAACCGAAATTGGAAAGTCATGATGTATTTCATGTACTCACTGGCACGGGTACATCGGTTCCGGAGGAGGTAAGCATGCAATATTACTTATGGGGCAACGGTAAGCGGAGTGCTTATTTGGTAGCGGTGGTGGTGTTGGGCACATTGCTCTATCCCGATGAGATCAAACGGTTTATCCGCGCTTTTCGGAAGGGAAAAAGGGCATTGCCCTTTCATCAGCTTCACTTTTTTAAGCTCTTGGGCCAGCCGATCAACTCCATCAAAACAGCCTTCGCAATACAATAAAACCACAATAATGAAACGAAGATTCAAATATGTACTCAATTATACCAATTGCTACTTAAAATGCGCCTTAGATAACGAAGTTGCTTTTTCATTTACTGCCGCGGTAAGGGTTTTGCATAGCCATAGCTACACCAAACGCTTACAAGAAAAGTAAATGGACAATGAACAAGTTAGATTGGCCCATTTTAAGTAGCAATTGGTATTACAGGGCAGTGCAGGCCGCTTTAGGCAGTTTTTGCATCGGGGTCCTTTGTGTTTTACGCTGCAAGGGCAGCGGTGATAGCGGTCTGGTCGGTATCGGTTTTTGGTGTATGGTACTGGCCGCGGTGGTCAATACCATTTTTTTACTGATGGTAACGGTCCATGGCGTTTTCCGTTTTACCGCGTATCGCGAACATGGTATCGCCCTGGGGGCGGTAGTACCCAACATGCTCTTGGTGTGGTATTATTTACCTATTGAACTCATTTAAACTTTTTTTCCCGAACTGTCGGGAGGCTAAAAAATTACCCTTTACAGCCCTGTTTTTACCTTTTTTTCCTTTCGTAGCCCTGCTATGAAACTCAAAAAAGTCTTCAACAGGCCTTTAAATCAATAATTTTCGCTTCAATCCAAAAAGTCTAAACGAGTTCATTGTTTAATTCTAATTACAGCAAAATATGCGTTATCAAATTCGTGCGTTATCGGCTTCTTTCTTGTTCAGTTGGTTGTTTTACGGTAAAAGTTTTGGCATTAATGTGTTATTAATGGCCCTTATAGTAGTTGTTCTGTTGTGTACCGTTCGCAATTGGAAAACCATTCCATGGCGGTATGCCATTGCATACCTGTTTACCGCGATTATGGTATTCATGGATGCCTCATCCTTCCATATATTGGTGCACCTGTTGTGTTTTGCCGCTTTTATCGGTACTACGGTGACCGTAAAAACCTCCTTGTACATTGCCACTTTTATCGGTTTTGTCCAGTCCTTTTTTGGTTATGTACTGGACTATATAACATTACGGGGGAAACCCAAAACGCTGCGCCCGGGAACGACCAAAAATATTGGCACCTATGTTTTGGGGGCGGCGATCAGTATTTTGGCCATTTGTTTGTTCACTTGGTTATATAGCACGGCCAACCCGGTATTCGAGGCATTGGTACAACAGGTCGATTTTAGTGTTTTGAGCCTGCCAAGGCTAGTTTTCACCCTATTGGGGTACTTGTTGTTCCTGAATATCGGAACGTCGCGGCATCTGGAGGAACTGGTGGCTTTTGATGCCAATTGTGAAAACGCACTCAAGGCTCCTGACAAAGCGTTCTTGAGCGCGCGGGCCGGTACGCTAAAAAAGGAGTATACCGTCGGTACCATGGTCCTGGGCGTTTTAAACGTATTGTTGCTGCTGTTTTTAACTACCGATGTGATATACCTGACAGGCCCGTCCATATCGGACAACGCCGCGTATTCCAGTTCGGTGCACCAAGGGTTGTATGCATTGGTGTTTTCTATTGTAATGGCCATCGGTACCATTTTATATTTCTTTAGGGGAAACCTCAATTTTTTTAATACCAATGGCGCCCTACGGAAGTTGACCTATACCTGGTTGGTATGCAACCTGATACTGGTATTGACCACTTGGTACAAAAACTGGATGTACGTTGCCGCATTGGGACTTACCTACAAACGGATCGGGGTGTTTGTCTATCTCCTGCTCACCGTATCCGGCCTTATTACTACCTATGTCAAGGTAGCACATATTAGAAGTTTTTGGTACCTGGTACGTAGCAATACCGTCGTTTTTTTCAGTGTTTTGGTTTTGGCGACGGGCGTACCCTGGGATCGGACGATTACCTGGTACAATCTAAATCAGGTCGCTCGTCCCGATATTGCTTATTTGCTCGGTTTGAAAAACGGGCATTTACCGCAATTGTTCCGATACGGCAAAGCGCATAGTGGCCGTTTGATGCTTGATCAACAAACGGCGATCAATGAACGTTACACCGATTTTGTGTTGGCGGAAAAAGAAAAAACATGGCAGGAATATACCTGGTACCAATTGGTAAAAAAACAATAGGATGGACACACTGTTTCGCCATGGCATTAACAAATGCATCGCCTATGCCGCCATTGGGAATATTGCCATCATTAACCTAATGGTGCTCCTATACCAAATGGTGGATACCCTGGGCATGCGCTACCTGATATTGGGTTATTTGGTGTTTTCGATCGTTTTTATCTGCTTTACCACCTTTGCGATGTTCGTAAATACTTTGGCGAGTTTGAAAGCTTATCAAGAACACTTGATGGCCTTTTTTCTTTCCATTTTCCATGGAGCGCAATTGTATATCACCTTAACCTATTTTATCTGATGTTTGCAAAAACTACTTTACTATCGAGCACCTTCCGAATAAGGGGCGCATGGAGCTCCCTTTTGGGTTTTGTGCTGTTTTGTTTATGCCTGTTATTGTTTCGGGTATGGTTGACGGGGCGTTTGTTTTTTCTTTTCCTGGTTTGGAACTTGTTCCTGGCCATTGTACCCTACTTGTGCACCAGCTTCCTAAGGCTTCGCCGATGGCGGAACATGCGAACCATCCCCTTTTTTACGGTACTGGGCTGTTGGTTGCTTTTTTTGCCGAACAGTCCGTATATAATTACCGATCTGATCCACCTACAGAACGAGCTGTCCGTTTTTCCCTGGTACGATCTTTTTTTGGTCTTTGTTTTTGCGTTTACCGGACTACTTTTCGGAATACTATCGCTTTGGGACGTATATCAAATGCTTCAAGAGCGGTTTTCGGAAGCATTTTCCAAGGTCTGCCTGTTTATCGTTTGTTTTTTATGCGGATATGGCATTTACCTCGGACGGTTCTTACGCTTCAATTCATGGGACGTGGTCAGCGATCCGCTCGCTTTGGCATTGGCCATTGGAAATAGTATGGGGGAACCACGCATGTGGTTCGTTACCTTGGCTTTTGGCGGGTTTTTATCCCTATTGTTACTATGGGGAACCGCAATGATGCGAACGATAGGGCGTACGGTCAGCAGCAGTTCCGATTGATTTCCATATCAAAATCAGCTTCAATGCCTTGTATGTATTCCAAAGGGGTTTGGGCAGAAAAGGAGATCCGTTTTGTGATCATGTCGATATCGAAATGGAAACGGGACAGGTCGCCGTCGAATTCGGTATCCAATCGTTTTAGTAAAAAACGGGTGATTTTTGGCCGTAACCGATATTCCAGCTCAACGCAAAAACGTTTTAGTTTTTCGTCGGTATCGTCATTCAGTTTCCAGTGGAAGGTCATGGGCCGTAACGGATAAATAGCCTTACAATATAAGTTTTTTACATACATGTTGCCACATATTATACCATTTTAACTTTGAAATGGCATGTATAGAAATGGAATTATTTTTTAGTTGTTCAAGGCAAAAAATGGAAGCATAGCCTTAGCTACGTTTCTATTTTTTAACGAAGAACAGCTGAAAAAGAAACCGTTTATTAGTGCTATTTCATGGTTAAAATGGTATTCAACCGAATTAAATCGTTTTTTCGGTGTAATTCCATTTCATTCATGGCAATGACATTATGCAGTGGAAGGAGGAAGTGAAAAAAGGGGGCAAAACGGACGTTTTAACGACAGTAAAACAGCTTCTGTTTGAAGCAAAACAGGACCATATGCCGCTTGCCCTGGTTTTAAGAACCTACATAATCTTTCAAATAGGCGTAGCGTTCGGTCAACTTTCCGTTTTGGGTCATTCGCGCGCGTTCCAAAATACCGTCTTTATCACCATTATAAAAAGCGGGGATCACATGTTTTACAAAGGCCTCGCCAAAACCCACGCTGGCATCCCTTGGGAGTTCGCAGGGTAGGTTGTCCACCGCCATAACCGCTACGGTACCTTCTCTTTTGAAATCTGCTTCCGTTTCGGTTTGGGGGTCATACCCATATATAGGGTCGGCAATGGTAGAAGGGCGGATGGTGGTGGCTACCGGGCCATCGATATCGCAACTGACGTCTGCGACCACGCCAATCTTAAAATCGTCCTTTTTGGCATCTTCCCGGGTAAACAGGTAGGGGGCGCCCTGCCCATAAAAGTGACCCGCAATATAGAAATCGCTTACCCGTGCAAAACGATAGAAATTGGAACGATATTCTTGGGGATTTGCAAAAAAATCGGCTTTGTTTCCGCGTACGCCATCCTTTCGTTTGTTGTATTCGGAGGCATCTATTTGGCAGTATACGGGTTGGTCGAATTCATGTTCCAGGTAGTCGCCAACGTTCACCCTTTTAAGGTCCATGGCATCGAGTATTTCGCGGGCGCCATTACCAACGCGTCCGCGTCCCGTAAGGATAATTTTTATGTTGGGGAGGGTCAACTTGCGCAATTCGGCGATCAAGGCGTTCTGGTCGGGAAGGGTTTCCGCCTTGGGCAACGCGAACGTACCATGCTTTAGGCCATACGCCCGAAAACCGTTATAGGCGCCGACAATACCGGCGTAGCGCCCAAAGGCCACCAACCGTATGCCGTTGGTATTGGTAATGACCTCGTGGTCGTATAATTCGATATTTTTATCCAATATGGCCCGTAACAGGTCGCGATTGTACGGCTGTTTTTTAATGGTATGTGAAAAGAAAAAGTATTTTTTATTGGGAAGCAATGCCGCTATGGGAACTTCTTTAACGCCCAGCAGTACATCACATTTTTCCATTTCGGATGCTACGGTAAATCCTTTGCTACGGTATTCGGAGTCGCTAAACGTGCGAATGGGGGAAGGCTCCACGATAATGGAGGCTTCGGAATGGGTATTGGTTACCGCTGCACAGGCTTCGGGGGATAGGACGACCCGACGGTCCGGCGGATTTTTACGTTCGCGAATGATTCCAAACTT
The DNA here is from genome assembly GCA_947500445.1 of uncultured Flavobacteriaceae bacterium. Classification (GTDB taxonomy): domain Bacteria; phylum Bacteroidota; class Bacteroidia; order Flavobacteriales; family Flavobacteriaceae; genus Pelagihabitans. The sequence goes on from CANMSB010000009.1 coordinate 21,837, forward strand.
CATAGACATGTGGTTTTGTAACTTCCTTGCCGCTAAGGGTTTCAAATGTAACGGATGGCAGGGGCTTGGCAAAACTTTTTTTGGAATACTTTTTGGGGTATCTTTACTGCTTCGTTCGTACGCAACATCGGCCAGGGTCGGTGTTTTGAACGGTCTTTGGTTCGGCTGTTGTTAGTACAATGGTGGCCGCGTTAGGGATAGCAGCGGTTACCCCGCAGCCTTTGGAGTTGCGCGGAGCGAAAACGGAGAAGGGGAGGAGTAGGAGCGGATAGCCCGCCCCGAGCGGTGACGCGAGGGAAACGCCCCGATCATTAATGTTCATTGAAAAAAATAAGCGGTATCGATGCAATTCGTTCTTGCCTTTGCAGGAATTGCGATACCGGTTAAGGGGCCGACTGGTTTTGACAGCGAGACCAATGGCAATGTAAGCATGTCGAGCGCTGGGATACAGCTCGTTAATCTCATATTTCACACTTTTAATTGGCGATAATAACTACGCTCTTGCCGCTTAATCTGAATTATAGTAAGATTTAGCCTCGTCCTTACTAGGTAGGGAAGCGAGATGTTCCTGAATAGCCTCTGTCGACGGCGATTCAATCCGGAGCACCATAAATGTCGATATAAGGCCGTTAGCGCTTCGATAGCGGCACCAAAACCTTAAGAAGCTAAGCGTTCGTTAGGCCGTTTCCGGTCAGGCGTGCGTCGAAAATCAAGCGGAAACTATGCATGTAGAAAGCACTGGCATTGCTTGTTTGGACGAGGGTTCGAATCCCTCCGGCTCCACTTCAAAAACTACCTTCGGGTGGTTTTTTGCGTTCCGCCTACGGGATTCGAAGGCCAGCGCGGCAGTCCCGCTCCTTCGCTAAAAAGGTCCACCGGACTTTTTCTTAACGCTCGGCCGTCTCCGGCTCCACTTCAAAAACCACCTTCGGGTGGTTTTTTTCGTTTTACCTGCGGGCTTCGAAGGCCAGCGCGGCAGTCCCCTACTTTTAAAGAGCGCACAAAAATCTAGCATAAGAAATGTTCATGGTATTCGATATTCTGGTTTTGGTTAAACATATAGTTTGTTATATACTGAGGTAACTAAAACGTATGTATGATTTCTATTGACGTATGGATTGAAAAAAGTAATCTGAAATTTCAATACTTGGATTATCATTTTTTTTAAACCTAGGGTGTTGCCATGTGAATAGCGCTTACCTCTCTTTCAGGTACATAAACAGGCCCATTTTGTCCCATTATTTCTATAAACCCATCTTTACAAGGTGGCGAGTCGTTTTCGCAACCTAACAATCCCATTCCAAAAATAATTAGCAATAACATTCTTTTTAACATCCTCCTTTATTCGAACTTTAAATAAAAATTTCTATTGGATAGAATAATTGATTTCCGATCGTAATGAGTTTGATAGTATTAAAATCACCGATATATTCTAACATCTAGCACTATGTATAGCTGATTTGTCGCTTCCGGCCATTGCAAAGCTTTTATATTCCATTGGGCTAAATACCCCCACCTCAATTCCCTTTTATTCAATGGCAAAATAACAATATCCGTTTTTGAAGGACGGCATAAGCCAGGCGCTTTTTATAACTAACTGCTTGGATATTTTTCAAGACTTCTGATCTGCCTTAAATGCAGCAAGCCCTTGTACGGTTCCTTTGATACATTCGCAAGGCGTTGGTCCTCCTTCCCAAGCCCCTTCACAGGGTTTTGCAATGAGTTCCGGCCGATTTTGACGGATCCATTCCTTGCCCTCGTAGTAGATGTCGGGGTCGTTCGAGGAAGTCTCCACTGATAGGATCTTCCTTTCCTCCACGATCAAATGAAAGGTGTCCGTTACGTTCAATGCCAATTCAAGTGCCTGCATCAGATCATCTTTTACCATCACAGGACATAGTACCAGGGAGTCGTTCTTTTGAATACATGGAAACCGCTGTAGCACCTCGTAGTTGCCACATTCTGCCCATTTTTGATAATACAAAATAGAGGGCCATGATTTTTTAGCTTGGCTAAGGGATGCTTGTAAAGAGTCACTGTCAAAGGAATAAAAGGCATCGATAAAGGCGTTGGCAATGGTAATGGAACTGTTTTTAGAAATGGTAGTTTCGGCCTTGGTTCCATTTTTACATCCGACTAAGAACAGCAATATTAGGAATACGATAGGGGTACATTTAACGGTCTTTTTTAACTTGATCATGATGGTTGTAATAATTGGTAAATGCATCCTAGTGCTCGAGAAGTTAACAATATTTCTTTATTCACGAACCATTGGAACGTTGTTCTTCTTAAAATCTAAACTTGTAGCGCTACCGACTTCATAGGTTTGCACAGTATCGCTCCGTTTTCGTTTACGCTTTTCTGTAAAACAAGAAAGGGATTTATGCTATTTTTGGATAGACCATTAACCGACCCTCATGATAAAAAGACTCCTTTTTTTAAGTGCGTTATGCTTTCACTTTGCCGTTTTTTCCCAAACCAATGAACTTACCCTAATTTCTTGGAACATCCGGGATTTTGGAAAAACCAAAAGTAGTGAGGAGCTGAACAAAATCGCTGATATTGTAAGGGATGCCGATATTTTGGCGATCCAGGAGGTGGTCGCCGGCTTTGGTGGGGCGCAGGCCGTGGCCAAACTGTCGGATGTTTTGAATAGGAAGGGCGCGCAATGGGATTACGTCATTAGTGACGCGACCCACAGTACCAAATATGTGACCGAACGCTACGCCTTTATTTGGAAAACCAAACACATAAAAATAAAGGACAGGGGCGAATTGATCGCTGCTTTGGATCGAGAAATCGATCGGGAGCCGTACCTCATGTATTTTTATGTGAACGGTAAAAAGTTCGCTATCCTTAACTTTCATTCCCGTCCATTTAATAAAAATCCCGAAGCCGAGATAGAGGCGTTGACCGCCCATATCTGCGATTCGATAACAGCGCCCGTAATTTTAGCGGGCGATTTTAACGTGGACGAGAAAAAACCAGTATTCGATCGTTTTAAAAAAGCCGGTTTTACCACGGCGATCACCGGCCAAAAAACGACGCTTAAAAAGGTTTGCAGTAAAAAAAGTTATTTGAACTATGCGATCGACAATGTTTTTTGTTCAAAAGCGATCCGGAAGGTAGACGGCGGTGTTATCGATTTTGTACGCTTTTGCGAAGACTTGGAAAAGGCCCGAAAACTATCGGACCATTTGCCGGTGTTTTTGCGGTTTGATTTTAGGTGATTTTATTAAATGTCAAAATCCAAAAAATCCTTTTTTGATCTTGTCCCCCTTTTTTAAAGCTCTTAACTCAGTAATAAAAGAGGTGTCCAAGCTTGATATTAATTTGTATATCTGAGATAAATTCAATTTTAATTCTTCATCTATATGTTCTATCTTATTTGCTAGGAATTTTATTTGATTGTCTTGGAGCATATGCTTTAATTGCTTGCTGGTATCCTCTGTAATAGTAGTTATGGCCTCTCTGTTAATTTCTAATGTTTCTGAGATGGTTTTTTCACCGTTTACTGCAATTTGTTGGATTTTATCATTAGTGGTCTTTTGGACCATGGAAAGAACATCTTCGATTTCAATTTTAATATCTTTCAAACTTTTTTCATAATTGGATATTGACATTTTAATTTTACCATATACCTTTTCTAATGCCTCGTTGCTGTTTTCCAAAAGTGGCTTCAGTTCTTGGTTCTTTGTGATATTGATATTTGTATTTTCTACTAGTTTCCCCAACAAGTCATTGTTCTTTCTCAGTAATTGAGTCATCGAACGGTAATCTGATTTTATAAAAGAGGTGAGTTCATTGAATTTTTTGGTGTTCTGACGGCTGAAATCGTTTGCACTATGGTTTAGTTTTTTCAATATGGTATTTGATTCGTTGTAATGAACGGTCAGGTCTGATTCTATCAAACGAATACTCTGAGTGAACAACGAATCTATTTTATATAATTGATCTGAAATATAATTGTGATTGTTCTGTTTGTATGCATCAAGATATTTCTTTAGCAAATAGAGCACCAAGAAGTGCGTGATAAGTAATAATAAGATTAGGTAAATCATTTTGCCTCTATATAATTTTTATTGTTAATTTGTTGGTTAATTTCCATCTCCCATTTTCTAGAAACATTTCTCCGTCTTTTCCGTTTTGGTATATTTTCGTGCCATTTCTATTAAAATCTTCGCTTTTTAAATTACAGATCGGTAGTAACAAAATATCATAACTTTCAATTCCCGCCTGCATCATGTCGAAATACTCATAAAGTAATTGAAAAGTGGCTCGCGTTTTATCTTTCGGGTCTAAGGTGAGTATAATGGCACTATCGCGTTCTTTTTCTTTTGATTTTTTATCGTTATGGAGCGTACCTTGGGCATCTGCATAAGGAAAGTATAGTTTACTGTTTTCCTTTATCATTTTCTCAAGTGCTATTGCGATTACCTCTCCTAGACTTTGGATCGTTGTCTCAAGTTCACTTTTAGTAATGACCTTGGTCATTTCGTTGTAAGCCCTTTTTTTAAGTGTCCTCATTTTTAATCGTATTTCTTCTTCCGGAACAAGGGATGAGGCATATTTAAGTACAAAGCGTTCGTCATCTATTTTTCTTTCAAAAAATAATATTGCAGATTGTTTGTCCAAAACTTCTGCCAATTTCTCAACCATGGAGGTTTGGTATCTTTTTATCAAAGGTGTAACAAAGTTTTCGAGTTCAAGAGAAGAAGTAAACTGTCTTGATTTACTTTTTTGCGATATCTCGGATATTAGAGAATCCAGTTTTTCAATTTGTGCTTTAACACAATCTGGGTGATATTTTCCGGTTAAATCGGTTTGTAATTGTACCAGGGCCCGTGAAATGTGATTATCGACTTCCAAAGGTGTCATCACGATAGGTGAATCTAATTTTGGCCCTGCTTTTAGAGTGCTATTTTCTTGAATTCCTACTTTTTGGATTTTATTTCTGTTTCTGAAAAATAGTATTCCCAAAACGAGATTTGTAAGGAAGCTTATTGCGAGCAAACAGATTATCGGCCAGCTGTTATTTTTTAATGTTAAGTAAGAGTCCGGGGTGGGCTCCATTTTCTTTTCTTGCCACGCATCAAAAATGCCCTTTAATACCTTAGTTTGTGTTTTTAACCATTCTTTTTTAGAAATCGTGTTTTCATACCTAAGTTGCGCAGTTGTGATAAACCGCTCTAAACGACTTGTTAAATCTAAATAGAGGGAATCTTCAGCTTTGTTTTTAATGATATTTTTAAGATAAACTTCGCTTTTAGTGATTGCATCGGTTTCATTTACGAATACAGGTTTTTCGCTAAGCCCTTCTGTTGGAAAGCTATTTCTTAAGCCAATAAATTCGTCGATATAAACTCGGATCGAATGGTCATTTTTACTTTCGCCGTTGATTTTCGACTTCATTTCTCCAAGGGGGACTCCTTTTAAGGATGGGGCTTTTTCTGGCCTGGATTCATAAGCTCTGTTGGTCAAAACTAAATCTAAACTGTTATAGGCGATACTATCAAATAGTTCTTGCAGTAAGCTCTGGTTTTTTGTTATTACACCTGTACTATAATTTTTGTATAAGGAATCTTTAAACGAATTAAAAGCTGATTTGGTTTCAACAATGGTCTTTTCGGGTTTATTGGAACAACTGATGCTGAATAATAGTACGCCTATTGCCAGAATAAGAAAATGGACAATACCTTTCATATTTATACCCCTTTAAATTCGTTGATTTTTTTAGAAACGATAATTTTGGAAAAGGCATAGAGGTACGACTTTATAGCTTCAAAAAATAACGAATCATTTAGTTCGGGTTCTTGCTCTACATCAATTTTGTGGTTGACTACCTCTCGTATGGTATCGTTTATTTTGACAACATCAGCAAAAAAGTTCCGAAGCTTTTCCGGATTATAGGATTTTTCCAGTCCAAAGTTTTTAATGAAACCGGCTTCATGCCATAGTTCGTCGAAAAAGAAGTTTAAAAAACCTATTACATTATCGGTGACTTCATGTATGGTAGTATCCGTCGATTTGATAAAATTGTCATACTTAAACTCTTTTCTGATCTGTGTGTCCGTTTCGCGGAACAAATCTTTATCATTGCCGACGCACAAAAAGTAATTGTCTCTATCGGCGGATTCATTTTTACGGATGTATTCCAGACCCTGTATTCCTCCGATTGAGGTAGATTCTTTCGGATTGTTCAAAATTTGTAGTTCGATTTTCGGGAGTGTTTCTTTTTCAAAAACCTTTTTCATAATATGCGAAGCCAAAGAAGCGGTTCCATTGGGTTTGTTTAAATCGTTTAAGCCATTGGTAATCTCTAAAAGTTTGGCCCCATTTCCGCTTACTCCTATGTAGTTTGGAAGTTTGTCGATTTCGCTCATTTTCAAGACTTGGAACGAGTGGAAGAAAATGGCACTGTTGTGAAGTAGAAACAGAAGTTTAAATTCGCTATCCAACATTAACTTTCGGCTGAAAGAATTGTAAGAGAAAAAGTAACTGATTAAATCCGTTGAGAGCAGGCCTTTCGAATTTTTAATGTAATCGATAATGTCGGTCTTCGTAAACGCTTCCCCAAATTCCGAACGCATTATGCTTTCATATTTGGAGACGAACCCATTGTCAAACGGATTATTTCCGCTTCTAGATTCAAATAAACTGTTTCCGGCGAATCGGAAAGAAGTGGTCAAAACCGGTTGATTATTTTGAAAAAGAATAAGGTCGGTAGTGCCGCCACCAATATCCAAATTCATGTATACTTCCCCTGTTCCAAAAGTTTTATCGTAACTATAAAATGGCGCCCACGACTCGGTAATACTCATTAATTTTTTGGCGCCGGTATATTTTCCGTAGTAATTATCATACAGTTTCTCCCAAATACTATTAAATATCGAAGCTTGATTACTGCCCATACTCAAAGGTTTGAACCATAGCACATCTGTAGCCCCAGGATTGTAACCTTCACTTAAAAGCTTGTTTCGACCTAGCCATACCAACTGTTCTATAAACGCGTTCAACTTATTATATGCGGCTATGTTGGTACCGTCCGCTACGCCCCATTTAATATTTGAATGGGTAACATCAAAGGTTTTTCGAAGTTGGCTTTGTCCAAACCCGAAAGGGATATTTACGTTGGATAGTAAAGAAATACTATCTGTATTTTCCGGATTGGTATCGTTATCGATATTGATAATGGAGCGTATTGGGAATTTAAAAAAGGAATCCTTTCCCACTAGTGTGGGCAAAAACTCCGCTATTTGTGTAGAACCATAAACGGCATTTACAACATCGATGTCAAACGTTTTGTTCCCTTCTAAATTGACTTTGGGTTCATTAAGCATTACGAGATCTGGTTGGGCAGTACCCTTTTTCCCTTTATAAGTGGATAGATGTTCAGGTGTGTTTCCTGTTTTAAAGGCAACAAAACTATTGCTTGTCCCAATGTCAAAGGCAATAACCGGCCTACCGTCCATTAATTGGATAGGTTCGCCCATTAACGGAATTAAAACACCTTTTGCGAGTTCATCCTTATCTAAAAATTTAATGGAGACCTGTATACCATCAAATGTGATGTCAATATCTGGATCAGCTATTGCTTCTCCTTGGTTGTTCGTTTTGATATTGGTCAAATCCAAGTAGTTGGACACACATGGGTAACTCTCTTCTTTTCTTGTTCTTGAAATAAGACTTGAAGTAACTTTTGTTTGTGTCGGTGCAGTAGTGTCCTCCCTGAAAAATTGATAGGTTATTTCTTCTCCCATCATATGGTATGACAGAACTTTATATCGATCGTTATACCGGGGATCGGCAACTTTAAAGAAAGGATAGATACCGAACGCCATGGACGATTTTAAAATAGCTCCATAATCCTCGTTGTCTATAGCATCTGGGGATACCGAATCGTAGGTTCTTTCAAAGGTCACTACCCCTCTTCCATTATCGGCAGCTACCGGAATATCCAATCGAACAACAATGGCACCTAGCTTTAATTTGGTAATCGAAATGTGTTGTTTTAAATCGGCAATGGTAAAGTAATTGAAATACTCGGGAGTAACAGGGATAAGAATGTTCTGGACATCCCCGGGCGGCAACCAAAATTTAGAGGTGTTTACCGCATAGTTCAGTTGAATGAGATGCTTGGAAAGCAGATCATTTCTGGTAATCCAAGGATATGGGATTACAGATCCCGGAAGTTTTCTTTTCTCAACAAAGGAAGAAGTATTCAGTATCAAGTCCGGAGTGAACCTGTTACTTCCATAATAGGTCCATCTTTTTTTGTTCAACCCCTTTATTAATGCCAAAGGATACCGTTCTAGCGTTTTACCCGTACGAATGATGTAATCACTTTTTTTAACGGTACTTTCTTCTTTTTTTGCATCGTACCTATCGCACATGTAGGGAACGCTACCCCCTAAAAAGCTAACTTCATTTCGGCTTATCTCTATATTGGTGTATTCCTTTAAGAATTCGTCTCCTCTATTACGTTCAATAGTTTTTATGGTATTTTTCACCTCGTTGTCCCCAATGTACTTTCTATTGATCTTGATATAATTATAAACTTCCTTGAACGAACCGGACACGCTACTATGAGATTCGAAAAAGGCATTAATGAATTCCTGGAATTTGTAGCCACGCTTGTACAAAGGTACGTTGGTCGTAAAAAAACAGCGATTGTTATAGTTACTCTTTATGGTCTTGGGCAGTTCGTCGCCAATGGTAAAAAAACCGGTATAGGGAGAAGTACCCGCAACAATGGTATTGTCTATATAAATGAGTGTGAATTCATTAAAGGGGTTCGTTATTCCATTGCTTTTGAACCTTTGGGCATTGTTATAATTATTGATAAATATCTTAAGTGTTCCCGCGAATGTTTTTATGCCAGGGTTATGGCTTTCCAACAATTCTTCCAACTCTTCTTTCTTCCATATTTCAATGGCGATGCGGCCTCTTAATTTTAAGGTTTCATAACTGAATAGAAGTTCAAAAATATCCAAACAGTTAGATATATAATTATGGTATGTTGTATTGCCTGATAAACCAGATACTTCAGTATTCTCACTGGAGTATGCCTTATTGACAAAGGAAAAAGAGGTCTCGAATAAATGCATTTGGGCGAAAGGGGAGGGAATCGAAGTTACTGGCACTTCCAATTTGCCCATATTATCGGTAATGTCGGCAATTTTCCCCTCATCATATGGATTGTTCGCAAACTGTCCCCAACCAGTTTCACTGATGGTCTGTTCTTTTATTAGGCTTAATTTGTGTGGCATAGCATATTGAATTGTCTGTGGTGCGTGCTGCTAAAGTGAAAAACGTTCATCGATTATTTTAGAGATGCCTAGATTCAGCATCTCGGCTACCATGCGTTCCTTGTTGCTAAATTGATTGGCTATAAGATCTTTGCTTATTTTTGAAAATTCTTCATCGTATTTGATGCGATCTTTTATGAAAAAATTGGAACTGTCTTTTGCCGGAATAGCGGTGACCAAAGTGAATAGTTTTTTCTCATCAACCACCACTTTTGCGGGATGAGTGCCAGTTATGTCCTTATCCAGATCTGTTTTGTTTCGTATTATGGACAAGTCGAAAGGAAGAAATTTTCGATCGTGCCGATCTGCGGCCAATTCATAAAGCCATCTGTAGTAATAACGGCTGGTAAAAGAAACCATATCTCCATAGAATCGTTGTTTTTCATAATTATTTGCAAGTTTTAACTCATTCCTCCAAGCGAGCTTATCGTTTTTTAGGGCATGAGTCATAAAATTTGATACGTAGATATTGTAATGATGAAAGCATAAAAAGCGTTTGATGTTCTCATCGTTTCCAAGATGTTTTAGATGAAGGGTTCCCGTATCCGAGGTAATGCCATATTCAAAAAATTTTGAGGTATGGGTAAGGTCATCGACGGTACCGGCATTGGGATCGTAGTCCATAAACTCCACTATCGAAGAGGCTGCGGTAAGTTCTATGAAATTGGCAGGGTTCTTTTGTTCTAGGCCCCCATCAAAATTCTCATAGTTACTTTGCCTAGTATCACCAATATAGAACATGGCATTGATCAACTGTTTTAAATTACGGTTGTAATAGGATAATGCCGCTTTGGTCTTGGTAATAAAAGTGCTCGAATTGATAGCGCTTTCTCCATTGTTGAACTTTTCAACATCAACTTGAAAATATGGGAGTACCGATACGCCTCCGATAATGGCATTGTTGATATATGTTTTGTTGTTCATACCGCTGGTTTCGTCTCTGAAGACATTTACGAGTAACGGAAAACCAGCGGCACCGGTACCTCCGAAAATAGAGCTGATAACGAATATTCTATCGTTCTCTTTGAAGTCTTGTGTGAACTCCTTGAATTCTGAGGACTCTACTACATTTTTTAAGACCACACTACCTACGTTCGGATTTCCTAAAAATCCCTTTTCCAAGGGCATGTCTTTATTTTTGGTGCTGTAAAGCAAGTCAAAAAGCCCTTTTGTTTTTCCAAAACCTTTGGCACCCATAGCATTGTAATCGATCATCTCTCTAAGGGTTCCGTAGTCGGTGCCGCTTACGTTCAGTTCTTTGGGCGGCATAATTTGGGTTCTGAAAAAATGACCTTGCGATTCTTCTTCCGGAACACCGGCGAATATCGTCTTATGGATATTGTTATAGGTTTTTATGGTATTCCTACATTTTTCTACGTCCCCGTTATTGATATCGGTGTCGATAATCATGGGGATAATTTTCTCGGTATTTATTTTTATTCCGGTAGCTAGCAACATGGTCAAAGAACTAAGGACCCTTGAACCCGTGCCACCGATAGCAAATAGATATAATTTCGGTTTTGGCATGATGTTAAAATTTTACGGGATAGTATTTTGAAAAAATAGAGAAATACTTGAATACCATGGAAAACAAAAAGTACAGTACAAAACCATATAAAGTGTTTATAATGGAGAACAACCATATTTCATAATCGAAGTCCTGAAAAGACGCTAACTCAAAAACCAGAAACCCTTCTAGTAAAACGGTGATGCCGAAAATGATAATATTGTTATAGAACCCAAATAGGAACCAATGGCCCACACTAGAGAACCGCATACTTTTTCTGCCTAAAAGAAGGTAGAAAATTGAAACAAAAAGGAGCGTTGAAAATGACAGTATCATAAAGCCAACGGTGAATCCTTTCTCATCCCAAACGGACCAATTGTTGGTGTCTTCAAATAAAAAGTAGAAAGTTTCCATATTTATTTTCGTGGTTTTCTGATAAGTTTGAATTTTAATGGGTAAGGTTTATCGTGATATGCTTTGTCAAAAGCATCGGTGATAAAATTGAAAGCGAACGTTTTATGTTCCAATGTTTCTGGGGTAACCTGATAATCATCTACTAAAGAAGTTTCTTTGAACCAGGTAGATCGAGGATATTTTATGGAAAAGATAATTTCTGTTGTGGCTATATCCATACCGAACAGTTTTGGTTGTAAAAAATGGGTAAAACCATTACCTTGATTTCCTTTTAGTTCGTTTTTGGCTACCGTTTTTAAAACAATCGTTTCGTTTAAATAGGATGGTGAAATTTTATAGTTCTCAACATTCATAAATAAGTTTTCATAAAAAAAAGGATATTTTTTCAGGTCCATTCCAATAGTAAATTGAACCGGGCGTTCTCGTTCAACATCTTTCATTACAACTGTATTCTTAGCGGGATCAATGGCCACTTTCCCTTTTCGGGGTTCTTTGAAGATGGCAAATGGTATATCCTCCATTGAAATATTATAGGCATACGCCTTATCGTAGTTTTCAAAGAGCTTTTTACACAAGAGTTCCTTAATTTGCTTTTTATCGCCTAATACCCAAACATAAAAAGGCCTGTTTTTTAAGATAGTATTGTAATAAGGTCTTGCCCTGCGATCTCGGCTGCCGGTATTTTTACGGTCGTAATAATAAGTGCCATTAAAATCACTTAGGTATTTGAAGACCGCTACCCCCGCATCAGGTTTATTGGTAAGGTGGTCATATATTTTTGTCGTCACTGAAGACCCATCCGTAATGGTATCATCGTCACCCAAGTCTAGAATACAATCGGAGACCAGTATGCTTATGGCATTTGATTTTAAAGAATCTATAATAGGACCGAATATATGTTGAAGCTTTGATGACTTTCCATTTAGCAAATTACCCTTGCGCAATTGTTCATTAAAATGCTCTTTGGAATGTAAATACCTTCTTGGGGAATCACTTACAGTATAAATGGTAGTACTATTGTTATAATGTTTGTCTAAATCTGTAAGTAAGAAGGACACGACATCCTTTAAGGGATAGTTGCCAGGTTTGCGCGTATTGACATACCCTTTCATACTAACGGAAGTCTCTAGAAAAAAATCAATTTTCTTTAACTTGGGCGGTATTCCGAATGGAGTAGAATACGGAACAAACTCAAAGTGATGCTTTTGTTTTGAAACACAACCAACTAGAAACAGGCACAGTACTGAAACAATGAGTACTGAGCTCGTTTTGTACAAGATCAATCTTATTTTTATGTTTGACATTTCAAATATTTTTCAAAATTTGTTGGTTGATTTCTGTGCTTTTGAATACCTCGTTCCTCGCGGAAATCAATAGTTTACCCTCTTTTCCATTTATGATATAATAGCCGGGTCTACAATGTTTAAATCGGTATTGAAGTGCTTTCAGGCCCTTTAGTAAACCGTCCTCTTTGGTTACATCGAACACATGGCGAGAGCAACTTTTTTTAAAAAGGCATTTGTTTCTTTTCTTAGGAGGAATAAATTGCCAGTAACCCTCAATAAACCATAGGAGCAGTATTCTCATGTCCTATTTTGTAAACACGATCATTTGTCTTGTTGTGGTATAGCCTCCCCGGGCACCAATTCCGAAACAACCATTATCTGGTTGCACATAGGTGCTTACACTTTCAAGTCTTACATATTTCCACCCTGCATTTGTGTGATGCTTTACAATATCTTCTAACTGCTCTGCAACGTGCTTGGACGAGCCTTTGTTTTGGTCGATAGAAGCTACGAACGGTATTACTTTATATTCCATGTTCTGTTGGTTTTGGTTATGAAGCAAACCTAATTCCATTCCAAACCAATTCCTTACAGATATCTGTAAAGTAAAAAAAGAACGGTCGTTCAACCGTTCCTTTTCTTTATTGGTACATACATATTTGTCAGTCTTCCCAACCGCAAAGGGTCCTCCCCATTGCTTTGGCCTTTGTTTTGGTAACCGCGTATATTTTGGTAGAACAGCGGGAAAGGCCCCTACAGGAGGCTGTGCAATGATACCTTTTACTTCCTTTGCCCTTGCAGATGTAGACTTTGGTTTCGGCAAGGGAGGCAGGTCGTAGAAACAGAAATGAACTGAATAGCAGTAGCGAAAGTATTTTCATGGCTCCTCGGTTTTAATCCTCCTCATAATCTTCCACGGTCTGCAATAGGGCTTCCGTGAACTCGTAGATCGAATCGATCGATTCAATAGCATGTTTGGTTTCACTTTTATCCTTTTCAAATACGCCCAAGTACTTCTTTCGACCATTGAGGTGTAGCCTGCACAGTGGTTTTCGGTTGTTGTCGTCGAGGAGAATACCGAAGTACGATTGGGTATCCCGATGTGCAATACGTGCGACCGGTAGTTTTCTCCTGAGAATGGCTACCACAATGCGGAACCCCTCCAATTCCTCCTCAGTGGTAACGACTTTGCTACGTTCTTGTGGCTCCGGCACTTCCTCTTGTTGTTGCTCCGCTTCCTTGTTCAAGGCCGCGTTCAACCGGTCGTTCACCTTGTCGCTCAGGGTTTGGGTAAAGGCCCTGCCTACCAAATCGGTGAATTCCCCCGACACCTTTTCGGTAAGCCGGCCCGTATGTACCTTACCGGCGAATAGTTTTACGAACGGCAATGAGGGGGATTGCAATTCCGCAAGAATCAATTTTTTAAGCTCCTTGGTATATTTTAAGGCACTGGCATTGTCCACTATTTTTTCAACATCGAAGTTCGATTTATGAAACTTGGTGATCTCGTGAACCGTACCTTCCTTTAGGGTAGTAATATCAAATTCCAAAAAAGGTTTTTCGTCCATTTTATTGGTCGCTTCCAGATCGGTGTAAAACCGATACTCGATACCATTGGTCAATAGGGCAAACCGGGTTTTGGATGCATGGAAATAGCGTATCAATTGGGAGTTGTGTGCGTCCAATTTCTCTTTCCAACTTTTACATTCGATGATAAGGATCGGCTGGCCGTCCTGAAAAATAGCGTAGTCTACCTTTTCGCCTTTTTTGAGTCCGATGTCGGCCGTGAATTCGGGTACGACCTCTATAGGATTGAAGGTATCATATCCCAAGGCATTGATAAAAGGGAGTACAAAGGCATGCTTGGTCGATTCTTCGGTAGTGATCTGGTCTTTGAGCTTGCCTATTTTTTCGGCAAGGGCTTTTAATTGGGTTTGGAGTTGCATAAGGGTGAAGGATTCGAATTCAATTTTTTCTGGTGTGTGGTCTTACCCATACTCTTTTTCCAGATTTTGTGGTACGGTAATGGCCACGAACATTTACCGGTTTTGAATAGTCCAAAGTTTTCCGGTAAGCAGATTTTTTTGATTGCTTAAGCGCTGATGGCTTTTGAAAAGCGATGTGAAGAAGATGGAGAGGTAATGCGTCATGATTTTCAAGATTATAAGGGTCTATATAACCTGTAAGACCATTGTACTCCACTTTGAAATGATATTGTTTTTTATTGATAATTCTGATGATTGAACCATTTGGTATTATAGCTATAGTTTTACTTCCGATTTTTCGCTTCAAATTTATTGTTGAGTATTGGTATTTCTTTCGTACTTCAATAAAGTATCCGTTTTCTTGAACCTCCTCAGTGATTTTTGATTTTAGTTCTTTTATTTTTTTTTTCTAATTTGATTACTTCTTTATGAAGACTATCTACCTTTTGATTTTGTTGAGGAAAAACGCTGAAAAAAGAAAAAATCATTATGCCTAATATCCTGTTTTTCATGATGATTTATTTATTCTCCAAACCTACACCCATCAAAAAAGAATCCCTTACGGATATCCGTAAGGGATTGGCATTCTTTTCTTTGAAATGATATAATACGGTTAAATTTTACCTTTTCGAGCCAGTTTGGCAATAAGGTTTTGGGTGTTGCGTGCACCAAACGCATCAAAAAGCTTACTCACTTTTTTATCGATGGTACTTTCGCTGTTGGGTTTAATATTTTCCCGTTTGAACTTTTCGGAGATTTCTTTTTTGGTCAATCCTTCGGCCAGTTCTTTTAATATCATTAAATCGAACGCGTCCATTTCAAAAACGGTATCGGTACTGTTCAGGTCGATCTGTGGCGATACATAGGTTCTATTGTGGTATACTTCATGTATGGCTTTGGTCAGTTCCAGCAGCCCGTCCCGGCCTTTGCATACATAAGCGTTGATATGCAGTTCTTTGAACAATGGGTTTATTTCTGCCGGATTGTCGATCATGGAATTTACGATTACCTTCAGTGTAGGGTCCAGTTTTCGCAAGGTTGTAATAAGGGCCTGCCCCGAAGTGATCCTGCGAGTTACATGGTTTTTTTTAAAATGAAGGTCCGTAATGAGCAGGTCGTACGGTACGTTGTTTTGTTGGGCCACCTTAAACCGGTTGTAGGCCTTGTCACAATACAGCTCTTGTTGTATTTCTTGAATTTGTAACTTGTTTTTCAACGCGTCGGCAATACCTTGGCTTTCCCCTTGAAAATCTTCGGCAATCAATATTTTTTGGAACATGGGATGTGTTTTAATAAGGCGCTCTGATGAGGGCTTTAAAACCTTTGTTTTTCGCTGTCTCAAAAATAATACTTCCATTAATCGCCCGAATACGCTTTTCCGTATTCAATAGTCCATTTTTATGCATCACCTCTTCTTTCGAGGCGCCTACGCCATAATCTTTATAGGTGATGCTCAGGGCATTTTTTTGTTGTTCAAAACGGACTTCGATCAAGTCGGCCTTGCTGTGTTTTTGCATGTTGATCATCAATTCTTGAAGCACTTTGAAAATCGTTTTTTTGGTGAAATCCGGTACGGTATTCCATTGCATTGTTTTCTCCCCTATGGTCATCAGGCTTTTATTGGGGCAATATCTTTTGAGCATGGTGGCCAAGAGGTGTTGGAAATTTGGCCCGGTATCGATATCGTTGATTTCTCTGGAAAAATCCCGACTGGAATCATAGATATTCCCGATTACCTTTTTTACCGTCGCTTTGGGGGTATTGGTGTCCAATAGCATCATGGCATGGTTCAGTTGCCCGGCGAAATCGTCATGAATACGTTGCGACATGGCGACTTCCGTATCATATACTTCTTTTTGTTTTTCCCTTTCGGCAACTTGCCTTTGGCGTTTGGCACGTTGCACAAAGTAATACCCGGTAAACCCTAAAGACAGTAGCAGCAATATCCCTGCAGCCAAGGAGATGATCTTCTGATTGCGCTCTTGGGCAACTTCCAGCTCTTTTTGTGCGTTCTCCTTTTCCAATCGTAAAATCGACTCTTGTTTGCGCTGGTCGTCGTATTTGTATTTGGCAAATTGGGTTTTCACCCTTAGGCCCTGTTTGTAAAGACTGTCCTGTAGAAAAACATATCGGTCGCGCAGGGGTACATTTTTTGGTTGCAATTCCATTAAAAATCGAAGTGCATCTTTTTCTGCTCGTGGAATAGTTAGGGTTTTTGACAAGGTGATGACCGAATCAAAATAGGCTTTTGCCTTTCCCGGTTCGGTTTTGCTATAAAATTCACCCAAGTGGGTATAGCTTGCGAGTTGTCCCCGTTTGTCGTTTTGAAGTTTTCTCCATTCCAAAGGTTTTTGAAATGCCGTTAGCGCTACGTCCTCTCCTTTATGCCATTGGGCATAAGCCAGGTTATCCAGAACCCTTGCGCGCGCTCTTTTATTTTTAAGGGAAACGGTATCCTTTTTAAGCTTTTTTAAAAGCGTTATGGCCAGGTCGTATTTTTTGGAGTCAATGTAGGTAGCGGCGAGGTTGTTTTGGTAAACCTGCCGTTCTTTTTCAAAAGGAGCGTTGTCTATGGCGATGGAGTAATACATTATGGCGTCGGGATAGTTGAGCAATTTTCTATGATCGGTGGCGAGGGCATTTTGGGCAGAACTGATGTACTTCGCGTCTTTTTCCAAGGTGAGATAGTCCAATGATTCGGTTAAGGTTTCCTTGCTTCCAAAATAGTCGCCTTGAATTTTTTGTATAAGCCCCATGCTTATTAACTGTCGCCCCACATTACTACTATCTTTTAGCGTTAAAAATGCAGCTTTTGAGGCGTTGAAGTGATAGAACGCACTGTCAAAAACTTGGAGTTTTTTGTAATATATTCCCAAGTTCTTATGTGCTTTGCCTTGATATGCTTTGTTGGCCGATCGGTTGGCGGCATACAATAAATGGCGATCGTAAAAAACCGTGCTGTCCGGTTGTCCGTCCCTATGGTGAAGGGAACTTTTATAATCGATCACCGCCAAATATAGGGAGTCGAAAGGCAATTTTTTGGAACACTTAAAAGCGCTGTCCACAAATTGCATGCGTGCTTGCAGGTTCAGCTTCGTATTCTTACTTTTTTTCAATAACCCTAGAATGGAAGCTTTCTGTAGGCTTTTGGAAGATGCGGGTTCAAAATGCTGACAATTTGTACATAAGAACAACAAAAAAAGAAGGGGTGAACGCTTGATTGACATTAGGAAATATCTTTCGTTAAAAGTATGGAAATAAAAAAAAGCCACACCATGTGGTGTGGCTTTTACAGATTTACATAATAGCTTAGCCGTCTTCTCTTTCCTGATCAACATCCCCATCATCTCCTTCCGTGGCCTGCATTTCATACAGAGCATCGGTTTCAGCAATGGGTTCGTTGGTACAAGAAAATAAAAAGGTGTTGCATACTAGTGCCAATACGGCTATGATTACTTTTTTCATAATTTTAAAATTTTCGGATTAAACAAAGGGGTGGCCGTCCGGGACGTTCCCGAATTTGTTTTTTTACCAGCCACCCGTGAGTGTTGGAGTACTCCCTGTTTTTGTGGAAAGTGAAATCAACAGACGGTAGCGTTAGGCTACTTTCCAATGGGCCAAACCCCACCGTTTACAGATTTCCGTAAGCATGATTTTTCTAGAATGGCTATGTTTAGAAAGGCATAACCGAATTCAAACTTGACCGCAATGTAGAAGTGAAGCGTAAAGTAGTTGCAGACACGGGTTCGACTTGTTTTCGACTTGTTTTTGACATAAATAAAATCGAGGGTTCCCAGAGGTTTGCGCCCAATTGCCGTCTAACGAATTTTTGTATTTTTAAGATGATGGAGGAAAAAAAAGTAGCGGAGATTGTTCAGAAAGTATTTGATAAGGCGAAGACAAAGTCAGTCTCGCATACAAAACATGCTTTATCAAATGAAGTTGCGAATGTGATATCAGAAGAATACAGCTACATAAGTCCCAGGACCTTGGAAAGAGCCTTTTCTAAATATCTAGAGAAGAAAAAAAACATTAGTCCACCAAAAGCTGAAAGTATTAATCTATACTGTCGGTATTTGGGTTATAAAGACTATAAAAATTATGTTGAGGAAAATTCGAGCGGTACCGGTCCAAAATGGAAACTGATACTAACAATAGGTATTGCTTTCGGGGCGTTTGTTTTGATATTACGTGGCATTAGAGACGACACACCTAATAGAGATAAGGTAAAAAATGAAACGAATCGTATAAATACCGGTATTGACGATGAGTCAGGAATTAAGGATAAATTTTGCATGACATGGGCCGATTCTTTATATGTTACCGTATCCTGCAATATGGCATCTCCTTCTACGTCCGGAACCGAAGTGATACCCTTAAATTTCACATTTCTTGAAAGCATGCGCAAAGTAAAGGTACATGCCGCATATGATTTTTTTACCGAGGACAACAAACCCCGTATATGGTATTATAAGAGCAAGGACGGGGAAATCGAATATTATACATATCCCGGCAGGCATCCCGTCAATGGGGAAACGTTAAAAAAGATTACCCCCTATATTATTGAAAAGTATGTGGATAAACATCGGTACAACGCAGGTTCTTTTTTAGCGCCCAATAATACCAACAAGAATTGAACTATTATGGCAAAACACCTTTTAAGAATCATTTGGCAGCACTAGCTGCAAAAATATAGCATATTCCATAATTCCGATGAACAAAACGTACACGACCGAGCACACGCCTTTCTTCCGGTAAAATCCTATAATTCTTACAAATTATACAGTAATTATTACGGATTATACATCCTTAAAGTTTTGCCCCGTACTTCTATTTTACCTTGCCCTCAGTTTTAAAAAAGCGTCCGCCCGATGCTCACCAAACGGGCAAAGTTTTTGGAGAACACCAACAACGTACACGGTGCGTAAATCCTGGTCCGAGAACGGTAAAGACCATACTTTTTGAAACACGGCCGATAGTTCTGGCCGTTCCTTTGCTTCCCCCAACCAATGTTACCGTAAATCGGTAGAACATGAAATTTCCCCCCTTTAAAACGTAATCTTAAACTATTTATATTATGGAAACTAAAATGAAGCGAGTATCAAAAGGAGCGATCCGATTATCCATTCCGGCGAAGGTCGCCTACAATGCGGATACTTTTAGAAAAAGCGTTTTTAATTTACTGGACGAACTGGGCTGTCCCAAATGCTTTTCGGGGGTTGACTGTTACTTTACCAACATACGGGACTATCTCGTAAACCCGAGCGACCTAAGTGTTACGCCGATTGAGGAGACGGCAAACTTGGCAAAGCCCATTTCATTTCAAGGCAACACGTTAAATGTTGGTCTAAGCCAGGAAACCGCCTATAACATTGACAAAATAGAGGTGGCGTTAAAGGATATTTTTGAGGAAATCGGTTGTTTGGCCTGTTGTTCCGGACAGGACATTTTCTTTCAAGAACAATTTGAACGTAACTTTTAATGCCAGACGATGCCTAAGACAACAAAACTAGGGCAACTACAATGCCTACCCGAATTAGGGGTAGGCATTATCTATTCGCCCCTTATCGAAAAAATAGCGTTTCCGGACGGCCTGCTGGACACTTTGGAAATAGAGCCACAGACCCTTTGTATCCGTAACAAAGAGGATAAGCTTATTGCGCCTTGGACCGCTTTTGAGTCCGTAGCGGAAATGCCCTATCATAAACTGGTACACAGCATCGGGGCACCGGTAGGAGGGGGGCTTGCGCCCGCCGAAGAACAATTGGCCCTGATCCGATATGCCACCGAACTGTTTCAAAGCCCCTGGGTGACGGAACACCTTAGTTTTAATGCGACCACGGAATTCAATACCGGCTTTTTTCTGCCGCCGTGTCAAACGGAAAAGGGACTGCAACAGGCCATTAACAATGTACAACAACTGCAAAATGCCATTGGTGTGCCAATCGCCGTAGAAACAGGGGTAAACTACCTTCGACCGAACGACAGGGAAATTCCCGACGGCCAGTTTGTGGCCGAACTCTGCCAGCGTACCGGTTGTGGTATTCTTTTGGATATCCATAACCTTTTTGCCAATCAATTGAACGGCAGGCAGGGCATAAAGGCGTTTTTGGAACAGATACCTTTGGAACATGTGGTTGAAATACATATTGCCGGCGGAACCGAATTGAACGGATTGTGGATGGATTCCCATTCGGGCCCGATAGACGAGCGCCTGCTCGCCATAACCCGTGAAATACTACCGGATCTTCCCAACCTCAAGCAAATCACCTATGAAATTTTTGATTCGTACATCCCCGTAGTCGGAGATCGGACCATCATCCGCGAAATGGAAAATGTTAGAAACCTCTGGGAAAACCGAAAAACGGCCTATACCATTCCGGAAACAAAGCAAATGCCTAGGGAAGTGATTGCCGTTCAGAAAATGAATAGCGAATTGGAACCTGAACAGTGGGAGCGTATACTGGGAAGTTTGGTCATTGGAAAACCAACGGAGAACTTAGGGTACGATGATCGGGCACGAGTGGATACCTATCAATATCTTATCCGGGAGTTTCGGGCCTCTATGATCGCCCGTATTTTTAAGCTGACCACACGCTATATGATGTTGGTTTTGGGAAAGGAGGCCTTCGTCGTTGTTTTAAGGGATTTTTGGAGCGGATGTGCGCCCGAGCAGCTCAGTTACAAGGAGGCCCTCAATTTTTCGGACTATCTGTTCGAGAAAAATTTTAAGCTTCCTTGGTTGTTCCGGCTATTGAAGTACGAGGTTGCCGTGCTAAGGACCCTGATGGACAACGAGCTGAGAATCGTCCATTTTGATGCCGATCCCACGCCGATGTTCAATGCGCTGTCCCAAGGAAAGCTACCCGATCAAATCGGGACGGTCGGAAATTACGAGGTTGAGGTACTCCCGGAAAGGGAAAAGACGACCTGGGTCACTGTTTGACCTTTGCGGTTTGCTCTGGGGTAAAAGTATTGATGGAGTTTTGATACAAGAATGGTATAAATATTTTTAAAAGTCAGCAATTAGCATAATTCAAACATATTGGAACCATGTTCGCTAACAATGGTCTTGTTTCACTCCCGGGTAAACACATAACGGTGTGTTTTAGGGGTATTGATGTCGTACAATTGTTGCTGTAAGGTTTCCAGCTCTCTGTTCAACACGTTTTCGAGCGGTTTGATCTTAATATAGGTTGCAAACTCCCGTTCAAAATAGCCGTACCAGGGTTTGCCCTGAAATTGTTCAAGTTTTTTCGCCAGGTGTTTTTCCTTGGAATCCAAGGAGCCATCCCCCTGGTAGTCGGAAAGATGGGCGTACGCTATTAAGGGAATGGTACGTAATGCCGACTCTTTTTCATGATAGGTATCGCAAATGGCCGCTACCTTTAGAGCCTGTGCGTATTGGGGAGTGTTTGTATTTTGCGCTAGATCGATACCCTTTTGGAGCGCTACATGGGTGTATATTCCAACTGGAACACCATCGATCTTGAGTTGATAGCTGCCCGACGGTACATCCGTTAAAAAGAGCTGTTGTCGATTGAACCGGGCCATAAACGGAACCAGGTCCAACCCTTTTCTTTCTTCGGGATCCATAACAAATGGGAGTGCTCCCTCCCGAAGATCAAAGCGGATTTGCCCCGGGTCGGTAGCGATATTTTCAACGGAGGCGTTTATGGCGGTAAGTACTTTTTTATCGGCGGTATGGATCGCCACTTTGGAAACGTATTCCGGTGCTCCCAAAGCCTTTAAAATTTCATAGGCCATGACCACGTGGCCCGGGGTACCCGGGTGAACTCGATCTTCCCCTACCAAGGTAAAGGTGCTGTCCCGTTGCTGTCTTTTGTTATTGATGCTGTCCATTTTGGCATGTAGGTCTACCAAGGGCAGCGCATATGTTCGGGAGAGCTGTCGTAGGTGATCGGCGCAACGGGCCAGGGCATCGTTTACCCCATAACGGTTATCGCTGTCCAGCAATGCCGTTTGTTCATAGATACTGGGGGTCATCAGAATAGGGACCGTTCCCGAACCGACCAGTAAACGGACCAGTGTATCGGTTTTTTTACGGTAATGGTCCAATGCCTTTTGGCGCAGGGCGATGGTGTCCGCGGCGGCTTCGCCCGAAAAGTAGAGTTCACGCCCTACATCGTTCATCCCTACCATAAGAAAGGTGTATTCCGGGTTATGGGACAATACATCCTTTTTTGCCCGGTGCAGCATTCGTTCGGCGACGTCCCCGGAGATTCCACAGTTGATCAGGGAAATGGTGCTATCGGGATAGCGGGTGGCATAAAATCGCCGTAACAGGGAATGGTACGTTCCGCTATGGGTAATACTGTTTCCCAAAAAGCTGATACGGTCACCATCCTTAAACTCCAAAGGTCGGGCGTGCTGTGCGGTCAGGGTAACCATACCGCTACCGATCAGGAACCCTAGCAAAGCCAATAATGTTCGGGTGTCCGGCAGTGTAAGGGAACGAAGGGGTGTTGAAAAAAAGTGCATATGCGGTCTTGATAAAAGGTTGCTGTGGATAACGGAAGTCATTTTCGCTAAAGTAAGGTTTCGGTATCACTTCGAGGGTATGCCGCGAAATGCATTTACAATGGCCAACAAAAAAAGAAGCAGGGATCGCTCCCCGCTTCTTTATTACTTCAAACAAGTACTTAATTCCTTGGCAATTTTGTCGGCTATCGTCTAGTTGACGATCATTTTTACCGACGTACTTCCCTGGTCGCCAATGACGTTCAGCACGTACATTCCATGCTTTAAACGGCCAATGTTGAGTTGTTCCTCACCGGACAGTTCGGTCTTCGTGAACACTGTTCGGCCCAACATATCAAAAATGCGTACCGAATAGTTGTTCAGATCGCTACTTACGGTAATGGTACCATCCAACACTGGGTTGGGTGCCAAGCGAATGTTGACTTCGGCCGATAGCGCATCTTCCAAACGGGCAACGGCGTTCGCCGACCCCGTCGTGAGATCTCCTATGGCATCGAATACCGCATACCCGACAATTTCAGTGGCGTGGGCCACTTCCGAGTCCCTGGAGGTTTCTTCGTGAAAGCGCACTTGGGCACTGTTACCGTTAAAGGAACGGTACCTGACCGTACCGGTATCCCCACCATCCGTGGTTTGGTCGTATGCCATGAACAGGGCGTTCTGAGAACTGTACGATTGCTCAAAATTGATGGTATACCAGGCGTCGGTAACCGAATTGGGTGTTGCGGAAACTTCGAATTTGGCCGATCCGTCACCCGAACCGGTACCGGAAGTAATGGCAATGTAATGGATGTTTTCATCGTTATGGCCACGATTCCCGTCTTGGGTACCTCCATTTTCCTCTTCTTGAATGAGCACCTGAAAACCGGTAGTGCTCACATTACGGATACGTACTCCTACCGCATCGCCGCCGTTAAGGGATGCTACGTTGGCAAATACGTTCGGTTTTTCGGTAAATGCCGAAGAGAACTGTACGGTCGTCCATGAAGTGCTTGCCAAAAAGCTTCCCGCTTTTACTTCCGCTCCGTTCGACATAATGTGTTCTCCCCGTTCTACCACCATATAGCCGACATCTTCAGAGGCGTGTTCCTCATCAAGATATTCCCACTCATCTACCTGCCATTGGAAACTATTGGATGCCACGTCCTTTACCCGTACCACGGCTGCATTGCCCCCATTGAAACTGATACTCCCAACGAATACGATAGGGTCGTTGTATGTATTGTTCAAGGTAACCGTTTTAAAGGTGTGGTTATTGCTCGATTTGCCCACTTCTCCGAATACAAGGCCGGTAGTGCTCCCGCCGTTTACGAATTCGATGTAACCGTTACAATCCAACCTTTCGGATGAAATACCGCCACAGGTATTGGTAGCCGCATCATAGGCGCCAGTGTTTATGGCCTGGTCTTCCGCTTCCAAGGTCTGCCCGTTGACCATGATCTTATCTACGATCAAGGTGATATCGCCCCCATTGTCGGTTTCACCATTATTGGTAAATACCACACGAATAGTACCCTCGGTGCTCGGTGCAAAAAAAGAATAGTCTGCATTTGAGGTCGTTGCGGTTCGGCTTTCCCCGATTTTTTCACCATTGACCTGTACTTCGAAAAGCTCTTCCCCAGTGGTACCCCTTGCGGTAACGATAATCTCATTGGCAGGGCTTCCCAAGATCAAATTGGCTTCACCAAACAAACTTGGGTCGTTCCAAGAGCTATCGGCCGTAGCGAACCAAGCCAGCTTGGATTCCCTTCCCGATCCGTCATCGTCGTTCAAATGGACATCAAGACCGATGCTGGTTTCGGCATTCGGGACAATTCCCAAGGAGGCCAAGGAGAAAACAACTTCCAAATCATATCCATCCGCCGTTTCTACCATTTCGAAAGCAGCATTGGAAACATCATACCCGTTACCGATTTCATAAAGGGTACCGTCATTATATTTAAATGTAAATTGAAAGTCATTGGCATCGTAACTGTCCCCCTTCGCATTATCGCCATCAATATAAATTTCTACCCCATCGTCTTCATAGGGTTCCGGGGAATCGGAAACCAACACATCGTCGGTAACGCTGACGAAAAAATAGAGATTGGTGTCGTCCCAGGTAGCATAGTACGTACCGGAGAGGTCGTCCGAATTGTCAATATTGAGTGTTCCGGTATCCATATTGGCACTGTTGAGGTCATAACCTTGTGCGCCATAGGCCGCATCCTTAATTCCATCTAATAGCGGTACCGCTTCCGTTAAGAAAATATTGGCAGCCTCGGTAACGTTCGGTTCGCCGTCATCACCTCCGGAATCCGTTCCTTCAAATTCAATGAATCCATTGCAGTCCAATCGTTCCGAAGAAATGCCCCCGCATGAATTGGTCGTTTCGTCATAGGCACCGGTATTTACCGCTTGGTTTTCGGCCTCGAATACGATACCATCGATACTGATCCTATCAACGATCAACGTAATATCGGCACCCGTAGCGGTTTCGCCATTATTGGTGAACACCACACGAACGGTTCCGCGCTCGGCCGTTTCAAAAACGTAGTTTTCGTATTCGGTAGTAGCTATTTGGGTTTCCCCTATTTTTACCCCGTTTACCTCTACATCAAAGGTCTCCTCACCAGTGGTCCCCTTGGCGCGGACGACTATCCCATCGTTGGCGATAACGGTACCCGGAGTAAACGAGATGTTATCCAAATTGTAATATCCTTTTACCTCCAGTCGAAGCACGGCCTCTCCTTCGGGAAGAGCCACTCCCAAAAGGGAATTCGGTTGGTATACTCCAAAATCACCTGTATTGGTTATGGGCAGATCCCCTAGCGGAATTCCGTCCAACAGTATTCTGATCTCTTGGTTCGCCAGGGAAGTGGCCGCCAAAAGGTTAATGTCATAACTCCCTGCGGCAACGTTCACCGTATACTCCAACCATTCTCCGGGCTCCGTAAAAGTGATGACACAATTTCCGCCCGAACCGCTGGCAACATCTACCTCGTCGATACGTCCACAGGCATCCCGTACCCCATTTTCCGCATCGTCCGCAACATCGTTATAGGCAACATTTTGTCCACCCTGATCATAGTTCTCCAATTCCAGAACGGTACCTGGGGAAATGGCCCAGGGATTACCACCATTACCGAAAGTACTTTGCGCCGGCAGCGCATACGAAGTGTTTAAATTATGTACCGGAAAACCGTTGTTTACCGTTGGGGTCCGTACTTGGGCCGAGGCAGAGTTCGGGTCGTACGGATTGCTCATGGTACTCAGTAAATTGGTCTGTGTCTGTGTCAACCCTGTTGCGTTGCTGAAATTTGGATTTAATACCAGGTCGTTACCACCCACGATAACCGCGTTTCCGCCGGTATTCCAATGGATGTTGTCGATATAGGTAACATTGGTATCCTCGTATTTGGAAATGACGTCCGTATCGGAGTTGGAGTTTACCATGACGTTTCCTTTGACCACCACATCGTTTACACGACCAAGGGAAAGTTGTGAATCGCCTATGGCTACCGGATATGCGGGGTCGGCAATTCGGGTAGATTGGGCATTATCGAACATAATGTTGTCGACCACGTCCACAAAATCACTAGAAAAAACATTGATGCCCTGGCCGCCATTCCCATAACATTGGTTATCGATTACAAGTGTTCGGCCCTCGTACAATTGCCTTACCGAGGCATCCTTTTGATCCTGTCTAAAATCATCGATGATAATGCCATTCCCGTCCGTTACGCGATTGCCACCGATAGAGCCTGCAAATCCCCGCAGGTTGGTATTATAGCGGCTAATATTGTTTTTGATGATGATCCTATGGTTCGGATATTCGGGAAAACCGGGTTGCCCGGTGTTTTTTGGTTGGTAAAAGGAAATTCCACTATTGGCATTGATAGCGGCATAGGCACAATGTTCGATAATGTTGTTCTCGATAATGACCAATTCTACGGATACGGCCACACCGTTGCCGGGAAGATCATGAAAGTAGTTGTTCCGAATAATGATGTGGTGCGATTCGTTGTCGATTCCCACACCCCGTCTTTGATACCATGATTCGATTCCGAAATCAGGATTGTCGATGATGCCTTTTGGGTCGTCTTCAGAGGCATAAAATTCAAAGTTGTCTATGATGATATAGGAGACCTTAAAAAAGTCGAAGCCTTTTCCTGCGGTAACCTCTATCTTGGGGCGGTTGCCGTTCGCATCATTGATACCCCTAAAAGTGATATACTGTCCGGGCGCTCCCGAATCATAAAAACCAACTTCTCCGTAGGGATTGTTAGGATCTTCATTTTTGTAAATGCCGGGCAGTACGTTTACTTCATCGCCGGGAGCTACCGAAAAGGACGCCTTTTGAATGGTTTTAAAGGCCATTTCTTCGCTCAGCCCAGAGTTGTCATCGTTCCCGTTATTGACATCTACATAATAAATGTTCTGCGCGTATCCCATGACCAAAAACAGCATGAAAAAGCACATTGTAAGTAATTGTTTGATTCCCATATTCTTAATTTAACGACACTTTTTTTGCGTATCGGCGGCAAGGATACCATTAAAATTGGGAATAAAAAAATAAAATAGTTAAACGTTTAATCATTTTACGATGAACTACTCTTTTTTAAGGGCCGTACGACCATTTGTACAAGAATAAGGGTCATCCATACACCCGGTAAAGGTGTTTTACCGGCAACTACATATCTTGTAAGTATAACGCTTATAATGCTATAGGATAAAACAAAAGTGCAAACCACTTTAATAATAAAGCCCTTAAAGAACGCTTGATTTTTATGGAACCAAACAGGCAAACTACCGCTCGTACCGACAAAAATTCGAATGCTTCCGGCATCGAAAAGTTGACCGCTGAAAAAGCTACCGAATCTAATGCACTTGAAATCCCTACCATAAGCTTACCAAAAGGGGGAGGGGCCTTAAAGGGAATCGATGAGAAGTTTAAGGTGAACTCCGCTAATGGCACGGCCGGTTTTAGTATCCCTTTGCCCGTCACACCGGGACGAAACGGATTTTCACCGGAGCTTTCCCTTTCCTATAGTTCGGGTGCCGGGAACGGCAGTTACGGTTTGGGGTGGTCGTTGGAATTTGCCACCATACAAAGGAAGACCGATAAACGTTTGCCCCGATACCGGGATGCGCTGGACGAAGACGTTTTTATGTTTTCCGGGGCCGAAGATCTGGTGCCCTATCTTGAATTGGATACCAATAGCGGTGCTTATGTTAAAAAAGAAAGCGTCACTCCCGATGGGTATACCATAACACGATACCGGCCCAGGATAGAAGGCGGTTTTGCGCGAATTGAAAAAATTGTTCATCAAGATCATGGTACCTACTGGAAGGTAACGTCCGGGGCGAATATCGTTACTATCTTTGGCCGGAGTATACACGCCCGGATCGCCCACCCTGAGGACCATTCCCGAATTTTTATGTGGCTTCCCGAGTTTAGCTACGACAGCAAGGGCAATTGGATGCGTTATGGGTACAAACAGGATACCAACGTTGCTTCGGATGGCAACCCGCTGTCCGATGTACAGCTTCCTGATACACTTTTCGAAAAAAATAGAAGGTCCGGCCTGGCGCCTTTCACAAATACCTATTTGAAAAGTATTGGCTATGGCAATCAAGAGGCCTATTATGCCGACGATACAAAACCGTATGACCCGCAAGACCCCGAAAGTGACGTCCATTTTTTTGATTTGATATTCGACTATGGGGAACATAACGAGGCCCTGCCGACACCGGCCGAGGAGCGCCCATGGGAATATAGGTCCGATTCCTTTTCCTCATATCGTTCCGGATTTGAAATCCGTACGAACCGTTTGTGCCGACGTATTTTGATGTTTCATCATTTTGAAGAAGAAAAGCAGTTTAAGGGTACGGCCGAAGAGGGCGATTTCGGTCGCGATTACCTGGTGCGTTCCTTGGAACTGTTTTATGGCCCATCCTCCATTAACGGTTCCGGGGTATCCGAAGTCACCTATTTGAACGTGATCAAACAATCGGGCTATATACGCAAACCGGATGGAACGTATTCCATAAAATCGCTCCCCGAATTGGAATTCGACTATCAGCGACTTTCATGGGGCAATGAAATTAAGGTGGTAGATGCGGCCCATATTGCCAACACCCCTGTAGGCCTATCCAACAATTATCAATGGGTAGATCTCTATAACGAGGGAATTCCCGGAATTTTGACCGAAGAAGCATCCGGGTGGTTTTACAAAAACAACTTAGGGGATGTCGACGAGAATGGCCGGGCCACTTTTGCCCCGATGCGGAAGGTTGCCGAAAGGCCCTCCTTTTCCGGACTTTCCACAGGTGTTTTATCGCTTAGGGATTTGGAGTCGAACGGAGAAAAACAACTGGTGGTCGCGAGTTCGGGGGTCAACGGCTTTTTTGAACTCACCGATACCGAAAAATGGACCCCGCTACAGCATTTTGAACAAATGGCGAACATTGACCTACAGGACCCCAATACCCGTTTATTGGACCTTAACGGCGATGGACGGCCCGAATTGGTGATCACCGAAGAAAACGCGTTTGTATGGTATGCCTCGGACGGAAAACAAGGATACCTGCCCGCCGAGTTTGCCGAAAAGACCTTTGATCAAGAAAAAGGTCCGGCCATTGTTTTTGCGGATGGCGAGCAAACTATTTTCTTGGCCGATATGTCCGGTGATGGGTTGACGGATATCGTTAGGATCCGCAATGGAGCGGTGAGTTACTGGGCCAATAAGGGGTATGGTGTTTTCAGCGCTAGGATAGCCATGTCGAACGCCCCTTTGTTCGACCGTCCCGACCAGTTCGACCCGCGGTATTTACATTTGGCGGATGTCAGCGGAACGGGAGCAACGGATTTGATCTATTTGGGTGAAAATAGCTTTAAGGCCTATATCAACCTTAGTGGAAACGCCTGGAGCGATGAACACCTGATAACGCCCACTTTTCCTATGGGAGGCGGTGCCAAACTTTCGGTTGTGGACCTATTGGGTTCCGGTACCTCATGTGTGGTCTGGTCCTCCGATTTACCGAGCGATTCCGGTACCCCCATGCGATATATCGACCTAATGAACGGTAAAAAACCGCATGTATTACAGCGCTATAAAAACAACCTTGGAAAGGAAACGTATTTGGAATACAAGAGTGCTACCCATTATTACATAAAAGATAAATTGGCAGGAACTCCTTGGCTTACCAAATTACCGTTTCCCGTTCAGGTACTGAGTGCGCAAACCACTGTGGAAAAAGTAACGAATGTACGGTTCAGGACCACCTATAGTTATCACCACGGATACTTCGATCATGCCGAGAGGGAATTTCGGGGCTTCGGAAGGGTAGAACAGCAAGATACCGAATACTACAACACCTGGGCAAAGAACGTTGCTACGGATACTTTGGAACAAGATCCGGTTCTGTACCAACCGCCCGTTTTAACCAAAACCTGGTATCATACCGGCGCTTTTTTAGATCGGGAACAACTTTTATCACAATTTAAAAAGGAGTATTGGTACGAGCTGTATAAGAAACAATTTCCCCAACTTCCGTTGAATGTTCCGTCGCTTGAATTGCCCAACATTACAATTTCCGATACCGTCGATGCCAGTGATTTCGAAACACTAAGGGAAGCGTTCAGGGCCTGTAAGGGCATGGCAATACGCCAGGAGGTTTTTGCTTTGGACGCCCCGGAAAATCCCACTGATACGGAATTGCAGCGACAATGGAAACCCTTTACGGTGGCTTCCCACACCTGTTCGGTACGATCGCTCCAGCCGAAACAAGAAAACCGATATGCGGTTTTTTTACCGACCCAAAGCGAAACCCTCAATGTTTCGTACGAACGATTGGAAGAGGATCCCCGAATAGGGCATACTTTCAACTTGGCAATCGATGAACTGGGAAAACCCCTAGAAACGGCATCGGTCGTTTACCCGCGTCAAATAGCCCCGGAACAACATCCGTTGCTAAAACGGAAAGCCGCCGCCGCTGCCATGGTCTATGAAAGGGAAGATGAAAAACAGGCCTATATTGCGGCACTTTCCGCTGCCCGCAACGCTCAGGCGACACCAATAGTTACCTACACCAAAAATACTTATACCGGTGATGTTGTTTCACCGGCCATCTATCGCCTTCGTACTTTGGCAGATACCCAAACGTTTGAACTGACCGGAATGGATAAAGCGAAGACGCCCTTGTTAACGACATCCGATTTTGAAACCGTGGAGGCTGCCGCGGTCTTGGACTATTTCGAAGAAGCGGATCCGACCATCTTCCAAAAACGTTTGATAGAACGGGTACAAACAACTTTTTATGACGAAGCGCTTCTGCAAGAATTGCATGTTGGAACGCTTGCGAGCCATGGGATTACCTATCAGCGCTACCAATTGGCCTATACCGCTACCATTTTGAATACCATTTTTGGGGATAAACTTCCTGTCAATACGGCTGCTTTGGAAGCTATTATGGGCAATGGGGATACCGATAGCCAGCAGGCGGATGCAAAGTTTTCCAAACGGGACGGCCATTGGTGGATCCGTTCGGGAATAACCGATTTTTTGAACGGCGGCGATCCCAGTTTGGTTAAAAATCGATTTTTTTCACCTCAAAAGTATCAGGATCCCTTCGGTGCGGATACCAGCGTATCCTTCTACAAGGACTATTTTTTAATGATGGATAAGGTGACCGATGCGCTCGGAAAGGAAGTCCGCGCGATGGACTTTAACTTCAGGACCCTGAGTCCCATGAGGATGCAGGATGCCAATAACAACCTTTCCGGCATTTTGTTGGATGAGATTGGTAGCGTAAAAGCGGTTGCCGTAATGGGAAAGGGTAATGAGGCCGATAGCTTGGAAGGCATAACGGAATTCACGGATCAGGTAGAGCGAACCCTGATTTCGGAATATTTTGTGGAAGGCGATTCGGCGCTTCTCGAAGTCAAGGCCCGAGCATTATTGCAAAAAGCGACAACGCGTTTTGTATATGATTTCGATTCCTATAAAAATGCCATGGCAGCTCGGGAAGCGCAAGACCCAAATATACTGGCAATGAACCCTTGTAAAGAGATCGGTGCCAAACCCACGGTGAACGCCACCATTTTACGCGAAAGGCATATTGACCCCGATTCACCGTTACAACTGAGCTTTGAGTATTCCGACGGTATGGGAAACATAGCTATGGCAAAAGCTCAGGCCGCCCCGGGCGAAGCGCTGGAACTTACCATAAACGATGATTGCACCACCCTTCTGCAAACCACCAATACAGGTGACCGCCTGCGTTGGATCGGTAACGGTAGAACTGTTCTGAACAATAAGGGAAATCCCGTAAAGCAATACGAACCCTATTTTTCGGTGAATCCGTTTTACGAAAATGCCATGGAATTGGTAGAAAGGGGAGTAACGCCGATTACCTATTACGATGCCATGGGCAGGGTGATCAAAACAGAATTCCCGGATGGTACCTTTTCCAAAACGGAATTCGATAGTTGGCAACAACGGGTATACGACCAAAACGATACGGTAGCGGACAGCCGTTGGTATGCAGATCGGAAAAACGGTCAATTGGGAGAGGCGCAAAAGAGTGCCGCGGAAAAGACATTGAAACATAACAACACACCGACCATTCTTTGTTCGGACACCTTAGGACGTACCATACTTAGTATAGCGCACAATAGGGCGGGCATTAGAGATAATCAGGGCGGGTTTATTCCGCAGACCGATGAATTTTATGCCACCTACATTGTGCTAGATGCAGAAGGTAACACCCTGAGCGTGATCGATGCCAAGGGAAATACCGTGATGGCCTATTTACATGATATGTTAGGGCATCGGGTATATCAAAACAGTATGGACGCAGGGGAACGTTGGATGCTGAACAACGCCATGGGCAATCCCGTAAAAAGTTGGGACAGCAGGAACCATGTTTTCAGTTATGAGTATGATGAATTGCAACGTGCCGTACGGAATAAGGTTAGCGGAGGAGCCAATAATCTGGATCATGTATACGAGGTATTGGAATATGGGGATCGAAAAAATCAACCGACAGCCGAACGTACCCAAAGAATTGTAAAAAATATGTTGGGACAACTTATGGTACACAAAGACACCTCAGGGATTACAACCTTTGTGGCGTACGATTTTAAAGGGAATATCCTAGAGCATAGAAAACAGTTGCTGAAAAAATAAAAACGATGTTCGATGCCACCACATATCATTTGCCGAACTGGGAAGACAATCCCCAGTTAGAACCCGAGGTGTTTCGGTACTGGGACACCTATGACGCCCTAGGGCGTCCCGTTCAGGAAATGATCGGACGTTCGGGGCTACAGAGGAGTACTATTGTACGAACGTACGACCCGGCAGGGCTATTGAAAGGGATTATGGCCGACTGCGCGGAAAGAGGATCTAAAAATTATGTAACGCAGATCGACTACAACGAAAAAGGGCACCGCACCGGAATCACCTTTGGTAACGGAACGAGAACCACCTATACCTATGAGGCGGCAACCTACCGGCTTTCCGTTTTGCGAACTGTGAGGGCAACCGAAACGCTACAGGAACTCCATTATCATTACGATGGCATAGGTAATATCGTTGCAGTGGACAACACGGCCGACGATGTACATTTTTTTAACAACCAAAACGTTTCTCCGTCCAAGACCTATGAATATGATGCACTATACCGCCTTTGCTTGGCCCATGGCCGTGAACATGCCGGCCTATCGGGATCGGGCGCCGCATTGCCCGATGATCAATGGGACGCCTTTCGGACCAATCTTCCGCATCCCGGTGATGGGAGGGCCTTACAGCGTTATCGACGGCAATACCGATATGACGCCGCAGGCAATATGCGTACCATCAAACACATTGCCGGCCTCGGCGCACTTACCCATCGGTATACCAAAACCTTTTCCTATAACAATAACGATGGCGATAGAAATGCCCTGGGCGTGCCTTCAACGGCAACAAAAAACAACCGATTGCTACGGTATAGTGTAGGAACGGACCCACAGCAATATGCCTTTGATGCCCATGGAAACATGTCGGCCCTGGCACCAAATGCCGCCGATGACAGATTTGAAATAGATTGGGACAGCTTTGACCGATTGGCTTTTTTACAATTGGCCAATCAGGGAACCGCACACTATCGATATGGTTCCAATGGGCAGCGAGAGCGAAAACTGATTACGGACGGCAACAAAATACTCAAGGAGCGAATATATGCAGGGGCCTTGGAGGTGTACCGTGAATACCGTTCCGACGGTACCGTAAAAATAGAACGGGAATCCTTTCACATCACCGATGGTAGCAGAAGGATCGCTATGGTAGATACCAAAACAGTGGACGACCCTTCCGATCGTACTCAGGAGCAGCTGTCGCGATATCAGTATAGCAACCATTTGGGTTCCTCCGCGCTGGAACTCGACGATAGGGCAAGGGTAATTTCCTATGAAGAGTATTACCCATATGGTACTACGGCCTACCAAGCGGTAGGGCAAAGCATTGCCCCTTCGGCAAAACGTTACCGATATACCGGTATGGAAAGGGACGAGGAATCGGGCCTGAATTACCATTCCGCCCGCTATTACCTTCCATGGTCGGCAAGATGGCTCAATACCGATCCGATCGGCATAGCGGGAGGAATAAACCTATATGCCTATGTGTATAACAATCCTGTGAAATTGAACGACCCCAGTGGAACACATCCGCCGGATGATGAGGAACCACAGCAGCCAGCAGAACTAGAACCGGCGGAAGAGACCGAGACCGTTCCGGAAGCGGAAAGGCAAACGCCGGACCGACCGCTAAATCTTCAGCTCGATCCCGAATGGGCCCGGCAAATGTTTGGGCCTCCCATCTTGCTGCCCCCGATCGATCCGGACCGTTTGGTACCCCTTGCAAACCGTCCCCCATCGGGACAGCCCTTGCCACCGCCACCGGATGTTCCACAACTCCCGCTACGGAGCATGCCGTTTTTTTCCAGATTGTTGTATGGAATACAGCAAGGCGCCGCAACCTTCGAAAGAAATGCAGAAACCAGAACATTCGATCTGGGCAGGTCTTTGCAAGAAGATGAAACACGATTTAGGCTAATGATCGGGGAAGAGCCCGAAACGCCGGAAGTGGGCGCGACCCTGGCAAGTGCAGGTTTGGCCATTGCCGATAATGCAGGCCTTGTAGATCAGGTGAAAGAAGCTGCTTTGGGGCCCTTGTTGCCATTGACCATAACCGGGGTAGCCGGGTATCTCGTTTACGGCGCGGCACAAACGGGCGGTTCCGGTGATGGTACCGCATTAACGGGAGTACTCAATAACCTGAGCGGACTGGCCCCGGAGATACCCCTTGGCGACAATCTTAGGTTAAGGCTTCCCGGATCAGCGCCGATAACGACCCCTGCAAACCCGGAAGGTCCGGCGACGGACTATGTCGGTCTAGGCCTCGGTCTGGGCCTAAACTTGGGTACCATTCCCGTGCAAACCAGCCCTGATGGGCCACCGACCCAAGTACCCCGTCATCAATTTCGATTGGATACCAACTCCAGGATCAACATCAATGGGGGCAACAGCAGGTTCAATCTAAATGTTGGATATCAGTTAACGTTTTAAGTAGAATTATGTTCACGGAAGACACCTATTTACTGCCCAATTGGGATGCCGATCTCGAGTTGGAAACCGAAACCTTTATACAACAACATACGTATGACGCCATGAACAGGTCGTTCTTACAAAAAACGGGGCGCTTAGGACTGCCCCTAAGTACCATAATCCATGGTTACGACCGCGGGGGATTGCTGTATACGGTTCAGTGTGAAGCCGCCGAAAAGGGTGCGAAAAATGCAGTTACGGGCATTTCATATAACGAAAAAGCGCAGCGTGTCGGTATCACATATGGCAATGGCAGTTCCACTGCCTATAGCTACGAAAAGGATACCTTTCGTTTAACACGCTTGGTTACCCTTGGCATGGCAGGAAAAGTACAAGATCTGAACTACGCGTATGACCCAGTAGGTAACATTGCCAGGATTGAAAATGAAGCTCAGGACACCATTTTTTTTAACAACCAAAGCGTTGCACCTTCCAACGATTACGAGTACGATGCCCTTTACAGGCTCCAACGGGCAACCGGAAGGGAGCATATCGGGCAGGCCGGGGTGCATGCCAATAGTCCAGATGACCGAACGGATGTATTCAGGACAAACCTTCCGCATCCGGGAGATGGCGGGGCGTTACAGAACTATCGGCAGTATTATGAATATGATGCAGTGGGCAATATGCGCTTTGTACGGCATCTTGCCGGCCTTGGAAACCTTACGAACAGATGGACCAAGACGTTTGCCTACAACAATAACGGAACCGATAGGAACGCCCTTGGGGTCGATCCGGCAACGGTCCACAGCAATCGATTGCTCCAATATCAAGTGGGGACCGACCTGCAGCAGTTTTCGTTCGATGCCCATGGGAACATGATGGCCCTACTCCCCAATTCTGGCAACGGGCAGTTCAATACCGCTTGGGACTGTTTTGATCGGCTTGGGTTCATACAGCTTTCGAACCAAGGTACGGCACATTACATTTACGATGGTCCGGGACAACGGAGTCAAAAAATACGTACCGACGGAAACCGAATCGTTAAGGAGCGCATCTATTTAGGGTCTTTCGAGATATATCGTGAGTTCAATAGCGATGGGAGCGTGAAATTAGAACGCGAATCGTTGTTGGTAAAAGACGGTTCACGACAGGTAGCCTTGTTAGAAACAAAAACAGTCGACCATCCATCGGACGATTCCCCGGAACAGTTGGTTCGCTTCCAGTATGGCAATCATTTAGGATCAACGGCCCTGGAATTGGATTGGGCAGGAACCATAATTTCCTATGAGGAATATTACCCCTATGGGGCTACCTCTTACCAGGCAATGGACCAAACCGTCAAGGCGGTTGCAAAGCGCTACCGGTATACCGGTATGGAAAGGGACGAGGAATCGGGCTTGAACTACCATTCGGCACGGTACTACCTTCCGTGGTTGTGTAGATGGGCCAGTGCAGACCCCATAGGTATCGAAGCAGGAATCAACCTGTATCGGTATTCCCGAAACAATCCTATAAACTATACCGATACCAACGGAAAACAAGAGGTCCCTAGCGAATACTATCCCGACCCAATGTACCAAATGGCTAGGGGATTTGGAGCTGTTTTTGAGTTTTTTGTAGGAGGAAGAGCCGACCCTGGTAGAGATGAAAAACCGGAATTACCAAAAGGGGGTATAGGCGGTGTAATGGGAGGGGTCGCGGATACCGTTACGCTGCGAGCGACCGATATCTTAGAAGATAATCCGACCAACATGAGCAAAGCGGGAATGGAGGCCGGGGCCGCGCATGTTCCGTTCCTTGACCCTTCATTGCGTTTGGTCAGTGGCGTTACGGTAACGGGAAAACCGACCAGCAGGGCAATGGCCTTGTTAGAGGTTGGACTTGAGGTTTTACCATTGATCGATGTGCCACTGCGTTCGAGCCAGTTCAAGGGCGCTTCCAGGACCACCAGGGTAGATTTGCCCGATACTTCAATAATGCTTAGAAAAACCGCTGGGGCATCGCCCAAAAGAACGCACTTTACTTCGGGTACAAGGGCCTCAACAGGCCCTGAGGTATCAAAAGAAAAGATTATACAACAATTGAAAGATGCCAAGCATACCGATACTTCAAAGGAAGTATTGGACGCCTTGGAAAACGGCTCGTTGAAACTCAATTTAGATCCGGGATTGAAGACCTCCGGAAAAACTTCCTCTCCTGATGCCATAACCGTAAACAATGCTATGCATATGGACGATGTATTGAACACCGTGGTACATGAAGGGAGACATTCATTGGATATGGCCGAAGGGGTTATACCTTTGCCGGGGAATGCATCAAAAAGTGAACATGCCTTTGCAGAGTTACGAGCTTTTTCAGCGGAATCCGAATTTGCCGTAACGAACGGACTTTCCAATTCTTCGGCCTATAAAAGATCGGTAATGGATCCAAGGGCGTTGGCGGTCAGTATTGCCGATTCTTATGAATCCCTAAAAGGGATTACCGATGCAGAATTGACCAGGGCATTGTCACGTTTTTTAAACTTTTAAGCAATGGAAGTAATAGCGGAAATAGTCTTTTGTGAGCACGTTTTAAAAATTTTACGTGTTGATCATAAAGCAGATTCCTATGCGTTGGGGAACGCTCTTGGAAGTAATCCATTTAGGGTGTTTTTAGATACGGGTAAGCTTCTGCAAATAGCTACGGTAGCGGAACTGGCCGCTGTTTCAAAACAGCTCGACTGCCCAATAAAGGATATCATTGGAGGAAACGAAAAACCATTTGCTTTTTTAATATCGGTTTTGTTGAATAAGGGAAGAATAATAAGTGAAGAAAAGTTATACCTTTTTTTAGAAGATGATTTCCCGGTTAAAATAGCAGATTGTTTGCCCGTAGTTCGGGCGGATACCTTGCTATTTACCTTGACGACAAGTCCTTCTTTTGGAGAATTTGAGCTTCATAAGGTTTCGTTAGATCTCCATACCCTTACCTATGTTTTGGAAAAAATACCAAAAAATAGTAAATAGCCGATAGCAATTACCTTTCCAATAGAATCCATTCACCATTCAAACCTTACGGCTACTTTGAAGTATGGGCCGATAGTACTGCTGTAGATTGCTTTGCGGTTCTTATACCATTTTGTTTCAAAAGTGAGCAATACGTAAGGGAACTACCATTTACACAAAATGTAAAACCATTCATACAGATCGGGTTCGTACCCGCGCTACTACTACATACCTTGTAAGGGTAAAAATTAAACCACTAGTAAGAGAAATCGTTAGTTCCCCCTAAGAACCTATCGTTTTTATGGAACCCAATACAAAAGATGCGTCCCGGGCGGCAAACCTCTCGAACGCCACCAGTGTCGAAAACTTGACCACCGAAAAAGCTACGGAATCCAACGCTCTGGAAATCCCTACAATTTCACTTCCAAAAGGGGGAGGTGCCTTAAAGGGAATCGATGAAAAATTTACTGTAAACACCGCAAACGGTACTTCGGCCTTAGAAGTGCCCCTACCGATTACCCCGGCAAGAAATGGTTTTTCCCCGGCAATGGGCCTTAATTACAATTCCGGTTCCGGAAACGGAATTTTTGGTTTGGGGTGGTCCATAGATTTTTCGGTGATTACCAGAAAAACGGACAAGGGCATTCCCAGGTATACGGACGAGGATGTTTTTATGTTCTCGGGAGCTGATGACCTGATTCCCTTTATGGAAGAGGAGACTCCCGGGAACTGGACAAAAAAAGAAACCGTGGTCGGTGCCCTTACGATATCCCGATATCGTCCCAGAATTACATCGGACCATTCCAAGATAGAAAAAATAGCCCATCCGGTAAAGGGCATTTACTGGCGGGTGATCGATGCCGCAAATACTGTTACAATTTATGGTAGAACCCCAGAAAGTAGAATTGCAGATCCTACCGATCCTCAGAAAATTTATTCTTGGTTGCCCGAGTTTAGTTTTGACGACAAAGGCAATTGGATCATATATGAATACAAAGCAGAAAATTTTGATGCGGTACCCAATAACAGTAACGAATCGAATCGTTTGTCGGGCATACAAAAGCTCACCAATCGCTATTTAAAAAGGGTAAGGTATTTCAATGCCATTCCTTACTTTGTCGATGCTGCCGATACCTTTGATCCTCCTGTACCTTTAGATCCGGTCTTCCATTTGGAACTGGTGTTGGATTATGGCGAACACGATTTGCTAAAACCAACGGTTCAGGAAATACCGGGTCAATTTTGGAACCATAGGGAAGACCCTTTTTCTACCTATCGATCAGGTTTTGAGATACGTACCTACCGCCGTTGCGAGAGGGTACTAATGTTTCATCATTTTCCGGACGAACTCCAACAGGATGGATCTCCTTTTGGGACCGACTATCTCGTTCGTTCCCTTTCCATGGGATACCGACCTTCCGGTTACAACGGTTCCGGACAGACCGAGGTAAACTATCTCGGAACGATTATGGAAAGCGGTTATGTACGAAAACCGGACGGCAGCTATGCTAAAAAATCGCTACCGCCACTGGACCTGCAATACGAAGCGCTGCAATGGAGTACCACCGTGATGACGGCGCACCAGAACGATTTGGTCGACCTTCCCACGGGCCTCCAAGGAGACTATCGATGGACGGACCTTTTTGGAGAAGGAATCTCCGGAATACTGAGCGAACAGGCCGAAGGATGGTATTACAAACACAATCTGGGCGACGTGGAAGGTGATGGCAACGTTGGTTTTGAGGTAGGTACGAAAGTAATGGAGAAGCCATCGTTTACCGGACTTCAAACGGGGAAACTTACTTTGGTCGATCTTGATGCCGATGGCAAAAAACAGTTGGTTTCCAAGACCACTGGATTGCAGGGGTATTTTGAAGTGAACGACGATAACGGTTTCAACAACTACCGACCGTTCGAACACCATATCAATATTGATTTTGGTGACCCTAACGTAAAATTATTCGACATTACCGGCAATGGCAAAGCGGATATCGTAATGACGGAAGAACGGGTCATCACCTATTACGAGGCCCGAGGACGCGATGGATACAAAAGTGCCTTGTCGGCATTAAAATCGTTTGGGGAAGAAGAGGGCCCTGCAATCGTATTCGCCGATGGCCAGAATACCATTTTTTTGGCCGATATGACCGGTGATGGCCTCACCGATATTGTTCGGGTCAGAAATGGGGAAACCTGTTATTGGGCAAATATGGGCTATGGCAGGTATAGTGCAAAAGTGGCCATGCAAAATGCCCCCTGGTTCGACCATCCCGATAAGTTCGATCCCAAACATATCCATTTGAACGATATCAGTGGAACCGGAACAGCTGACGTGATCTACAAAGGAGCCGATACGTTTAAGGCATTCTTGAATTTGGGTGGAAACGGGTTTTCGGACGTTCAGATTATCGATCCGTTCTTTCCTATAGACGATATGTCCAATTTAAAAGTGGTGGATCTGTTGGGAAAAGGTACCGCTTGTTTGGTTTGGTCTTCAGGACTCCCTTCACACAGCCGTACGCCATTACGTTACATCGATTTAATGTCGGGCAAAAAACCCCATGTGCTCGTTGCCTATGATAACAATATGGGCATGCGTACCCAGTTAGGGTACAAAAGTTCAACACATTTTTACCTGAAGGACAAACGCGAGGGAACACCATGGATCACAAAACTGCCCTTTCCCGTGCAAGTGGTAGAAAACATGACCGTCACCGAAGATACGACCAATGTAAAATTTACAACAAAGTATGTTTATCGCCATGGATATTACGATCATGGGGAACGGGAGTTCAGAGGGTTCGGTCTGGTCGAACAAACAGATACCGAGCACTATTCCGAATGGAAGGATCTCGACGGAGACAACCAAATGGAGCGATCGGAACATCTTTTTCAAAAACCGGTGTTGACCAAAACATGGTTCCATACCGGTGCCTTTATCGAT
The DNA here is from genome assembly GCA_947500445.1 of uncultured Flavobacteriaceae bacterium. Lineage (GTDB taxonomy): Bacteria > Bacteroidota > Bacteroidia > Flavobacteriales > Flavobacteriaceae > Pelagihabitans. Next base: position 63,341 of record CANMSB010000009.1, read on the forward strand.
CAAGATAAAATCTTGGATCACTATAACGAGGAACATTGGTACAACGAATTTGAAAGACATTTCCCTGGGGTCTTACCCCCTGTGGGCGAGCCCATTTTGGAAGATGCGTTATTGCTTCCCTCCGGTCATATTGGTGATGTTACGGTAATGGAGCGGTTGAGGTCTCAGGAATTTCGTGAAGCGGCACGCGCTTGCAAAGGAATGGTATTACGAACGGAAGTGTTCACCTTGGATGCCCCTGATACCCCAACCGATCAAGAAACCCAATTGCAGCTCACGCCCCATTCGGTTGCCACGCATAACTGTCATATTCTATTGCAACAGCCCTTGGGCCCAAATCGTCATGCCTGCTTTCAAGTAATCGAAAGCGAAGCGTTCACCATTCAATACGAAAGGGATGTAAATGATCCCCGTATCTCACATAGCTTGAACTTGGAAATAGATCGCTATGGAAACGTTTTACAAACCGCTAAAGTGGCCTATGCCCGAAAAACGTCGGATGCTACATTACCGCAAGAGGTGAGGGACAGCCAATCATCGGATCAGATCGTTTATACCAAAAACACCTATACCAACGATGTGTTTTCCGATCGCGAACACCGTTTGAGACTGCCCTTCCAAAACGAAACCTTTGAAATAACGGAACTACCAAAAATGGACGGTTATTATAAGTTGGTCGATTTTGTCGACCTGCTAGGCGCGGGCACACAAGAAATTTCATATACCGCAACGCCGTCCCCTGGAGTACCGCAACGCCGAAAAATAGAACATTTTAAACAACTGTATTATAAGAATGACCTTAGCGGTCCCCTGGCCCCAGGGGTTTTGGAATCCAAAGGAATCGATTATGAATCCTATGTATTGGCATTTACCCCGGAGGTGTTGACCGATATTTTTGGGGGCAAATTGGCGGCCGATTTCCCGGGTACCAATGGTTTTTATGTGCATTTCAATGGGGATGCCGATTGGTGGGTGCCTTCCGGAACGATCCAATATATCGATGCCGGGGAAACGGTTGCAGCTGCTCAAAACCGATTTTATGTGCCGCTTTCGTTTTCCGATGCCGCCGGAGCCCGCACCCAGATCGTTTATTATAAGGATTATGCGGCTTTTACACGAAAGACGATAAACCCGTTGCTTACCGAAACGACAGCTGAAAATTATAATTTCAGAACGTTGGCCCCTACAAGGCTTAGGGATGGTAATGACAACCTAAAAGAAGTGATCTTTGATGAATTGGGCATGCCCAAGGCAATGGCCCTCTTGGGAAAAGATCTCGATGGCGATGGGATGGCCGAACTTGAAATGGGGGATGACCTTTCCAATATTACGGAATGGAGCGATGGGGAAGCGGCACTTATAGCGCAATACTTTCAGGAAACCGATTCCAATATCCTTGAGCAAACCGCTCAAACGCTACTACAAAGGGCAAGTGTGCGCTACCTGTACGATTTGGAAGCATTTATGTTGAGGAGAAAGCCAATGGCGTCCAGCACCCTCAAAAACGAGCAGCACCACAGTCAGTTGAACCCGGGTGAAACAACTCCCCTAAGAATCGTTTTTGAGTACAGTAGCGGTTCCGGAAGTGTTATTATGGCAAAGGCAAAAGCCGAGCCGGGCGTGGCGAAAAGCGTTGTCGTTGAAGAAGACCTTAGCTATACCGTTACCGAAATGGATACCACTGCTTTTCCGCAACCCGTGGTACGGTGGGTCGGAAACGGCCGTACCGTACTGAACAATAAGGGAAACCCGGTAAAACAGTACGAACCTTTTTTCTCCGTTGTACCCCAGTATGAAGATGCCCCTGAACTTATAGCGGAAGGGGTGACCACGGTATCCTATTACGATAGTCTTTCCAGGCTTGTAAAAGTGGTGTTTCCCGACCGTACCTTTTCAGAAATTAAATTTGATGCTTGGCAAAAAGAGGTGTTCGATCGGAACGATACCATTACCGACAGCGGTTGGTATACCGACCGGATCAACAACCAGATCGATGCCGAACTTTTGGCACAGGGCAAAGACCCCGCCAAGGAAAAAAGCGCGGCCGAAAAGGCTGCGATCCATTTCGGGACCCCTTCGCGGGTTTATTTTGATGTTTTGGGAAGAGCGGTGCTCACAATGGCACATAACAGAAAGTCCGACAATTCGGATGAATTCATACAAACGACGATCGCTATCGATATCGAGGGAAATACCCGTTCCGTAACCGATGCGCGCAACAATACGGTAATGGAATACCGGCATGATATGTTGGGGCACCGTTTATGGTCGGGCAGTATGGACGCGGGAGAGCGATGGAACTTCTTCAACGCCCTTGGCCGCCCGATCCGCCGCTGGGACCAGCGCGACCATATCGTATTCACGACCTATGATGTTTTGCAACGGGTATTGACCAAAAAAGTAACGGGTGGGGACGGTGCGGTTTCGTTGGACAAGGTTTATGAAAAAAATGAATATGGAGAAGGGGCACCAAATGATAAACAACACAATCTTCGCGGAAAGCTAAGGGTACAGTTCGATACCGCAGGAAAAATCACGTATCCGTCCTACGACTTTAAGGGCAACCTCCTAAAGCAACAGCGGCAGTTTTTGGAAAATTATAAAACAACCCCGGATTGGTCGGTAGGGAACCCCGACCTCTTATTACAAACGGCTCCGCCCAAAGAAACCCAGTGGACGTATGATGCCCTGAACAGGGTAACCCTAAAAACCAACCCGGATGGGAGTAGCACCAATACATTTTATAACGAAGCAGGATTGCTGCGCGAAGTACGCGCTACCCAAAACGGTGCTACCCAGACGTATGTAAAAAATATTGGATACAACGTAAAAGGGCAACGAGAAAGCATCGTTTATGGCAATGATGTACGAACGGCATATGCCTACGATAGCGAAACGTTTCGCTTGCACAACATACGCACGAACCGAATCGATAACGAGCTGATTCAGGATTTGTATTATACCTATGATCCCGTAGGAAACATTGTTGAAACCGAAGATAGGGCGATCCCTACGGTATTTTTTGGAAACCACAGGGTCGTTCCCCGAAACACCTATACCTATGATGCCATTTATCGGTTGATCGTAGCAGAGGGCAAAGAACATATCGGTCAGGCCACACACGGTAACTGTGATCAATGGAACGATTTGCCCTTCATGAAAAACTATAGCCCGGGATCGGATATGGAATGGCGCAACTATACCCAACGTTATGCGTATGATCTCGTTGGGAACATTATGCAAATGCGACATATCGCGATCAACGGCAACTGGACCCGAAACTACGATTATGCCGCAACGAACAATCGGCTATTGCGTACCAATATCGGTGCGAACACCTATAACTATAGTTACCATCCACTTCATGGCAATATAACCGATATGCCCCATTTGGCGACCATGGATTGGAACTTTAGGGACGAATTGAGCAGCACGGCCTCCCAAACGGTATGCACCGGAAAATTACCCGAAACCACCTATTATGTATACGACGGTAGCGGAAAGCGGGTACGAAAAATAACGGAAAACCAATCCGTTAACGGAAACGCACCGACCCTAAAGGAAGAACGACAGTATTTAGGGGATATAGAGGTATACCTAAAATTTAGCGGGACGGATACAGGTTTGGAACGGACCACTTTGCATATCAGCGATGATCAGGGGAGGATCGCCATGATAGATACCCGAAACGGTATTGACGATGGTACCGATGTGACGACCACGCGATACCAACTTGGAAACCGTTCCAATAGTGCTTCGATCGAGTTGGATGGGAACGGTGCAGTAATCGGGTATGAAGAGTTCCACCCTTTTGGAACTACGGCTTACCAAGCCGTAAATGCTTCCATTAAAGCTGCTGCCAAACGCTATCGGTACACCGGTATGGAACGCGATACCGAAAGTGGACTAGGCTACCATAATGCCAGATACTATATCCCTTGGCTGGGCAGGTGGTTAAAACCAGATCCCGTGGGGCTGTCTGCAGGGGTGAACCTATATGCCTATGTAAACGGAAACCCTATAAAGCTTATCGACCCTAACGGTACGGATGACGATGATGGTTGGGGTTGGGGAACGGTACTTACCGTAGCGGCGGTAGTTACGGTCGCCGTTGTGGTCACCGTGGCCACCGCTGGTGTGGGCACCGCAGCGGTAGCCGGTGCCGTTGGGGCAGCGGGACTCACCGGAGGGGCGGCGACCGCCGCTACTGCAACGGGAGCGGTCGTAGTTGCGGGCGCCTCCGGAGCACTGGGGAGTGTTGCGGCGACCGGTACCTCCAATGCCATAACGGGAAGGGACGATTCGTTGGTCGATGCTGCCGTATCCGGCGGTGTGGCAGGGGTCGCAACGCTCGGGGTAGGCGCCGCGTTGGGCGCTGCGGCAAGAAGTGGGGGAACCGCCGCAATGGCAGCTTCCGCCACTGGAAATGCTTCAAGGGCCACCAATGCTGCCGCAACCGTCGCCAGGGCCGCACATTCCCCGGGCGCCGTAGGCGTAGCGACAAGATCGGCCGGTAGGGCCACTATGGGTGCCGTAGCCGGTGGGGTAGGAGGCGCTACCCAAGAAACAACACGGCAGGTAGTGAGCGGGGAATACAGTGCCAACGACGGTTTTGATACCGATCGCATCGCCGAATCGACCGGTAGCGGTGCCCTTATGGGAGCTGCACTGGGTCCGGTAATAGATCCTATTGCTACCCGGGCCGTAAACAATATTAGTACAAGAGCGGCAAGTTTGGGAAGGGTACGGGCCGATCGGGCAGCGGTAGCCCGTGGGGAACGTGGTCCAGGTCCAGCACGATCCGCATCCTACGACCCCGCTACAAGAAGAACTTTTGAAGGGCGTAACGAGCCCTATAGCAAACCGATACAGGACGTTCTTCAGAAACGAATGAATCAGTTTTCTACCAGACCGGATGCCGATAACCCGTATTTCGGGAGACCCGGACAACAACATGCCGAAATCAATTCTACCAACGATGCGTTAACTGCCAGGGCGAGCCTTTTACAACGTGAAATGACACCCTGGGATTTGGCTCAGGTCACCACTTCGGTTCGCCGTTCCAACGGATCCAATGCCGGGGAACCTTTTAGAAGATGTCCAAGATGCGAGGCGGTAACGGAGGGCATGAGCATGACCCCGGATATGGTATCGGCCGAAAGCACCCCACACCCCTATTACTCCAGATGACCAATGCCATCCGGAACATATAAAAAACTAGAAAAGAGAAGCAAATTTCGGCCCTTTAAAAAAGAAGTGCCATTCCATAAAAAATGAAAATTTAAAACATAAAAATCAAATCATGGCAACTACAAAAAGTAAGCACAGAGTACATGGAACTGTTACCGATCTTCAAGGTTTTCCTTTGGAAGAATTGATGGTACAGGTTTTTGACAAAGACCTAAGGTCCGAACAGTTGATCGGTGAAATCCGTACCGATCGTAAAGGAAACTATGAATTGCGCTATGATCCCAAAGAATTCATGAGGTCCGAAAAAAAGTACCCCGATTTGGCGGTGAAAGTGCTTTCTGGCGATGGTAAAAAGTTGCTTTTTGAACCTTCGATGGCAGAAGTACGGTTCAACGCAAAACGAACGGAACACATTTCCGTGCAACTCCGACAGCAGGTGCCCCGAAAACATGACGAGTTTACGGCCTATGTTACCGATACCGCTACCGTACGTGGGAATCTTTCCATTGCCGCCCTAGAAGAAAATGAAAAGACCAAGGACCTTTCTTTTTTGAGCAACGAGTGTAACATTGAAGAGGGGCACCTGCATTATTTGACCGTTGCGCATCGCCTTTCCGAAAAGTATGATATCGAGCCGGCATTTTTCTATGGTCTTTTTAGGACCGAGACCCTGATGAAAAGGGAAATGGCAGATTTGTTACATGTGCGTTTTTCAATTACCGTCGATACCGCGTTGGAACCCTTGTTTTACGACATTGTATTGTTGGATGAAAAAACCATTACCAAGGATATCGGTAAGGCGATCAAAGAACAACGGATCAAATCGGGCGTTAAAAAGGAATTGAGGTCTATTTTGGCCGTACTACAAAAGTTTAGGGAAGCCGCGGAAAAATATACCAAGGAGACGAAAAAAACAAAACTGTTGAACAGCATTTCCAGCTTTGTAATCTCCGATAAGTTGGGCAAGATCGGTGATTTGTTTGCCCAGGCCAATGGAAGCTTTGATGCTTTTTTGGGAAGCATGGAAAAAGAAAACGTATTCAATAACCAGGACGATGGCGAGTTGGCAAAATCGAGTGTAATGCTAACCCAACTGCTGGGTTTTGACGATGATATTCTGGAACAGGTAAAGACCGAAGAGGGCATAAAAAAAACAGAGGACCTAAAAGACCTGGTGTTTTTGGAGGCCAAGGAGTGGAAGGCAAAGTTATCCAAACGCGAAACCGGTTTTACCATTGCAGGAAAAACAATGAGCAAAAAACTGGCCGCCTATCATTCCGGGGCACTCGTAAAAAAGCTGGAAGCAAAATTTCCTTCACAAGCCTACATAAAGCGTTTAAGGGCAGAAAAAGAACTGGAACCATCGGACAAAAAAGTACTTTCTTTTTTAGAAAAAAACAAAGCTGTTGATTTGGCCACGACCAAATTGGATCTTTACTTCAAAAAAAATAAAAAAAGCGCTCCAAAAGACGATGCGGTCAAAGCAAAAATAAAACAGCACCAGCGCCTTTTTAGACTCACGCCTCGCTACGAACACATCAAGGGATTGCAAAAAAATAACGTGCATTCCGCCCAGGGAATCGTTTCTTTTGGAAAGACCCGTTTTGTAAAGGAGATCGCACCAAAGGTCGGAATGAACGCTAACGAGGCAAAGGCTACTTACGAAAAAGCGGAGCGTATCAATACCGCTACCATGTTAATAGCCGGTGATTTACAGGCGGCAAAAAGGAGGGTGGATATTCCGGCCTTGAATCCGGCAAATTTAAAGGCGAATATGGAAAAGGTCGGGGAAGACTTCCCAGACCTGAAATCCCTTTTCAAGCTTACGGACCTTTGCGAGTGCGAACATTGCCGTTCGGTCTATAGTCCTGCGGCCTATATGGTGGAGACCTTGCAGTTTTTGGACAAACGCGCCATAGTCGATACCACTACTACACCTTTTACCTATGGAAGTTTGGCCAAGGATAAGCTGTTCGAACGAAGACCAGATCTCGGGGACCTTGACCTGAGCTGCGAAAATGCAAATACCCCGGTACCCTATATCGACCTGGTTTGCGAGTTACTGGAGGAGCAGGTAAGTCCGGCCACAGGGATCGCTTTCAACGGGCTCATTGCCAAAGGGGCCGTAACCAATGTATTGCTTAACGCGATGCAAACGGCGGGCTTTAAAATTACCGAAAAGGCAACTGTTTTTTCGCCGGACGTTAATGGGGATTTTATTTTACGGGACAAAACGCTTGTTTGTAAAATCACCAATACCGGGCCGAACCAATGGAACATTAAAGAACTGCGGCAAACCTATGGAAGTGCAGCGGCATTGGCCGCGGCACCCTACTATGTGAATGCAGGGGCCTATACGGAATTGAATACCAAAAAGTTTGCGTTCGGACTACCGTTTGATTTGAACCATACCGAAGCGAAAGCCTATTTTTCCCGTTTTGATCTAAGAAGAGCGGAAATGATGAACGACTTCGAGACCGCTGGCGCACCGGTCAAGGAGGCGATAGCCTCGGAACGGTTAGGACTCACCGAACAGGAACGTATTATTATCGTTACGCCCGATACCGCAGGGCAACAACACTACTGGAACACCACCGCACCTGCCCTTTTATCGACAATGAAGGTGGTAGACAAGATGTTGGATAAAACGGGATTGACCTACCAACAGCTGGCGGAGCTTTTGGAACTTGGTTTTATCGCCAAAGCGGACAACCCCTTTATCAAACATTTGGACAGTTCCTGTGATACCGCCCAAAAAGAAATCGCCAACCTTGATGTTGCCATGCTCGATAGGATACACCGTTTTCTGCGGTTATGGAAAAAAACGGGTTGGGCATTCCATGTGTTGGACGCAATGGTTGAGCAGACCAATTTGGGTAACGGAACCTTGAACGATCGGACCATCGTTTTGATGGCCGAGATGGCGAACATTCAAGAGCGTACCGGTATAAAAAATACCGAACTAATAGGTTGTTTCGGAACGATACCACATACCCTAAAAACGAATTCGGACGCTATTCCCTTATATCAGGAGGTGTTTTTGGATACCGCCAAAAATGGAGTGGTCGATGAGGGCCTTTTTCCCGAGAAAATCGATGGGTCCGGGCAGCTACAAAACGTCTTGGGTTCGCTTTCCCTCATCTTTCAGCGTTCCGAAGAAGAGCTGGGCGCCTTGATCGCAATAACCGATGGAAAGCTCAATTGGGGCAATCTAAGTATGCTCTTCGCTACGGTAAGGTTATGTCAAAAAAGAAAAATGACCATAGCTGATTTTTTAGCCTATCGAGAACTTACCGCCATAGATTTCTTTGCGAATACCGCTTCTTATAATCAGTTTTTAGATGCCTTGGACCGTGCAAAGAAAAGTCCTCTTGGAATTCAGGATGTTCGGTTCATGTTACGCCATCAAGCCGCGGATATCGACCTCAGGAACATGGCCGATACACGGATTTTGGAAGTATTGACAGCCCTGCAAGGTGTCGTGCGGGATGCATACCTAAATACAGTTTCCAACTTTGATGATACCTTGTCCGTTGAGGAATTGACGGTCGAATTCAAAATAGCATTACAGGGCCTACCTGGCATTACCGAAGAAATTGCGAACACTTTCGTGCGGATGGCACAAGGCGATTGGAACCCGCCCAACGATCCGCCCGCGGCGACTTACATTGACGACCATATTGCGGATTTTTTCGATACGACCAGTGTGAAGACCGCCCAAGCGGCGATCGCTCCCGATCTGGAAACGGAACAAAAAGTATTTATACAAACGATAACAGCGGCGATTTCGGACTATTTGTTCACCTTGGAAAAAAAGACCGCTATTACCCAATTGTTATCCGAAGCTTACGGTACCGATACCACACTGACCGACCATGTGATCAGCTTGTCGAAATTGGGACAACCTGCACCGGCGGCGGGGACCTTGTTGGATATCCTGACCGATACTAGCCTTATCGATACCGCCGCCATCGACACACTGCCGGCAATCGATGAAGGTGCCTATCCCGACCAATACAGGGCCTTGCGCTTAACCCATAAGCTGTTGCCATTATGGGCCGCTTTTGCATTGGAAGAAGAAGCACTGCTGTGGTGGTTACAGATCGGTGCGGTTCCCAACTGGCTTCTTTTGGAAACCATTCCATATCAGAACGGGCAGAATCCGGTCGCTTACGACACTTGGGAAAGTTTTATACTCCTAATGGACCTTTCCAAGAAGTATGGACCGGTAGAAAATCCCGCCGATCCTACGGCGCCATTTACCTTTCGCTCGGTATTGGACCTCTTGGATCCCACGGTGGCAACGGCCAATTCGGACTGGTTCGACGCCCTTTCGGTACTAACGGCCTACGACCGCGCGCAACTAGAAGCGTTGGACGCCCATTTTGGATGGTCGGCGCCTAATCTTAATTCCTACACCGATCCTAAGGTATGGATGCAAATGGAACAATGTATGGAGCTGCTACGAAAGATGAACATAACGGTAGCCGATGCCATACAATTTATAAAACCCCAACTGACCGCTACCGATACCACTGCTCTGCGGGTAGCATTAAAGTCTCGTTACGCCGATAGTCTTTGGTTGGACACCTTAAAGGAAATTATGGATGCCATACGTCCGCAGAAAAGGGATGCCCTTACCACATACCTACTCGCGGTCAACCCCAATATGGAGGCTACGGAACACTTGTACGATTATTTTTTAGTGGATACGGAAATGGAAGCCTGTATGCCTTCATCGCGGATCGTGCAGGCCCATGGAACCATACAACTGTTCGTACAGCGCTGTTTAATGGGATTGGAACCCGAAACTGCCGCTGATGTGGAGAACGATACGGGCTGGGACCAATGGAAATGGATGCGACTGTATCGGCCATGGGAGGCCAACCGAAAAGTATTCCTTTATCCCGAAAACTGGATTATGCCGGAACTGCTCGACGACAAGTCCTTTCTATTCGAGGAATTGGAAAACGAACTACTCCAAAACGAGCTAAACGAATACACCACAGAAGATGCGGTAATCAGATATGTCGAAAAACTGGATGATATCGCCTTCTTGGAAGTAATGACGGCCTACTACGAGGTCGATACCTATACCATGCACGTATTTGCCAGGACCAAAGGCGGTGATCCGGCGCAATACTATTACCGCAGGTTTGAAGGGGAACGGTACTGGACACCTTGGGAAAAGGTTGCTTTGGATATCTCTAGTGATCAATTATTGGCTTTTAAACGTAACGGTCGCCTACATTTGGCCTGGCCCTTGTTCAGCGAGGAACACAACCCGAACGAGCAGGCCCTGGTTCCGGCAATTTCCGATACCGAATCGACTATGGATGCGGAGGATACCAAGCCCGAACGAAGGATGCGCATTCAGTTGGGCATCAGTCAGTTTGCGAACGGTATGTGGAAACCTAAAAAAATCTCACAGGACGGCATCGTTACCCCAAAAAACTATACCAAGGACGAGAACGACTTGGATCGCTCAAAGTTCAATTTCATTTATGAACCGTTTTCGGAACATATTATCGTATTCCATACCGATTATGATCAAAACACGGAATTCCACACCACCGATGGTGTCTTTAACATCGCCGGTTGTCAGGGATATCCAGAGTTGATCAGTACCAACCAAGGAAATTTCCCCGACTTTTTCCCCGATATCAATGATACGCGCTTAAAAAAACAGCGCTATCATGAGTTCGGTGGAGACAGTTTTGACAACCTGGTGGTCATCAACCTATTTACATTTTTTGGTTTTCAGGAACGTTTGGGAAAGACGCCCGGCCTTTTCCGGATTACCCATCCTTTTCAACTGAATGTATTCGATATCATCGGATACCTGCTGCAACTATTGATTTCCGCAGCGGCTTCCAGTGGAAAAGTACATTCACGTTTTGCCAAACTGCCGCTGGGAACCCTTTTTCCTTACTTTTTTGAGGACAGTGACCGTGCCTTCGCTATTGTTCCCGGAATGTATGGTATTCAAGAAGACGATCAAGGCAAGGAGTATTCGGTAAAAAGGACCTTTTCCGATATTCATAGGTTGCTGTTGGAAATGTTTGCACTCTTTCAGAAATATACCGCTAAATGGAACCAAGACCCGAATCAGGATCCGGTTGCTTTTGTGGAGGAATTTCAGAACGATCCCGATACGCTCCATATCAAGGAAGAACTGCAAGGATACCGTGGCTTAAGGATAGGGGAGCAATATAAGAACCTTTACCATCCGTTGATCTGTCTTATTCGTAGGACCCTTTATAATGAAGGTGTTGCGGGTATTATGAAGCGAGAAGTGCAGCTTACCCAAACTTCTTTTGATTTTAAGGCCACTTTTGATCCGGCATTTCCGGTAGTGGAACCCTATCCTGTAGCCGATTTGAATTTTGATAGTGATGGCAGTTATGCCGCGTACAATTGGGAGTTGTTTTATCATACTCCCCTGATGATCGCAAATCGGTTGCGGCAAGATCAAAAGTTTGAGGAGGCCATGCAGTGGTACCACTACATGTTCGACCCTACAGGTACTTTGGAAGGTAGTGCGCCACAGAAGTATTGGGTAACAAAACCGTTTTTCCTTCACAATTCGGACGATTACATCGACCAGCGCATCGATACCTTGCTCTACAAGGTGGCCGATCCGAATACACCAGAGATCAAGGAACTGGAGTTCGCGATAGGACAATGGAGGGAAAAACCGTTTAGACCCCATACCGTTGCCCGTTTTAGACCCGTGGCATATCAGAAGACGGTACTGATGAACTACATCCAAAACCTTATCGATTGGGGCGATAATCAGTTTGGTATGGATACCATGGAGTCCATCGTACAGGCGACACAGTTGTATGTGCTGGCCGACAAGCTTTTGGGCAAAAAACCAAGAATAGTACCATCCATTGTAAAACCACCATACCAGACCTATAATCAGATAGAGAACGAATTGGACGCTTTTGGGAATGCCTTGGTGACTTTGGAAAACCTGATACCCGACCTAGCGGTATTGCCCCAGGAGGGTGCGGAATTGCCACCGCCCCCGACGACCTTGTCAAGCCTATACTTTTGTATTCCGCAGAACGATAAAATGCTCTCTTATTGGGATTTGATAGCCGACCGTCTCTTTAAGATCCGAAACTGTCAAAACATTGACGGCGTGGAGCGGAGCTTGGCCTTGTTCTCACCACCTATAGATCCGGGGGCCCTGGTAAAGGCCGCTGCCGCCGGAATGGATATTTCGGCAATTTTAGGTGGCCTCAATGCCCCTTTGCCCCATTACCGTTTCAATGTTTTGGCCCAGAAGACCTCGGAGTTGGTACAAGAGGTTCGTGCCCTGGGCAATGCCCTGTTACAGGCGTTGGAGAAAAAGGATGCGGAGGAAATGGCACTGTTGCGAAACAGTTTGGAGCGAAAGGTGCTACAGCAAATGCGAGAAGTAAAACTATTACAGATCAAGGAAGCGGAAGAGCAGATAACGGTACTCAAAAAAGGAAAGAAAGTAACCGAAGAACGAAACTCCTATTATAAGGAAGTGGAAAGAATAATCCCGAACGAACAACTGAACCTGGACAAACTGGCAGAAGGACAAAATTTTCAGTTTGCTTCCCAGATCGTTCAGGCGACCGGTGCTATCCTTGGGTTGATTCCCGACTTTAATATAGGAGGGCACGGCGCCGGAGGGTCCCCTGCGTTTCATGCCACCTTTGGGGGCTCCAATTTGGCGGAAGCGGCCAGCGCCGCCTCCAGCGTACTCAATATTTTTTCGAGCGTAGCCAATTACGAGGCCAATAGGGCTTCCATACTGGGAGGGTACGATAGAAGATGGGACGATTGGAAACTTCAGGAACACCTATCCAATAAAGAACTGGAGCAGATGGACCAACAGATCGTTGTTGCCGAAATTAGCAAGGAACGCAATGAAAAAGATTTGGATAACCATGATATCCAAATCGAGAACAACGAAAAGAACGATGACTTTATGAAGGACAAGTATACCCATAAAGAACTTTACCAATGGATGGTAGGGGAAATTACGGGAGTATACTTCAAAGCGTACCAATTGGCCTTCGACATGGCCAAAAAGGCCGAAAAATGCTATCAGCACGAATTGGGCAATACCGATACCTTTATCGATTTTGGATACTGGGACAGTATGAAAAAAGGATTGTTGGCCTCGGATCAATTGTTGTACGACTTGAAACGGATGGAAGTTGCCTATCTCGATAATGACAAACGCGAGTATGAGCTTACAAAGCATGTTTCCTTGGATATGTTGGACCCCTTGGCACTGACCAAATTAAAAGCGACGGGAACCTGTGATTTCGAGATTCCGGAAGCGCTTTTTGATATGGACCATCCCGGACATTATTTTAGAAGGTTGAAAGCGGTGAGCATATCCATTCCCTGTATCGCCGGCCCATATACCTCGGTAAGCGGCAAGTTGTCCTTGGTGGCCAACAAATACCGTAAAAATACCGATAAGGCCCAAGGGGCCGCCACACCCTTGGAAGAGTATCAGGAAGTTGCAGGGAACGATTCCCGTTTCACCTACAACATCGGAACCATACAATCCGTTGCCACGAGCCAAGGACAGAACGATAGTGGGTTGTTCGAACTTAATTTTCGTGACGAGCGTTACCTGCCTTTCGAACGAAAAGGTGCCGTTAGCTCATGGCGATTTGAGCTCCCGTCCGAAGTGCGACAGTTCGATTACAACACCATTAGGGATATTATCGTACATGTGAACTATACCGCACGTGAAGGTGGCAGTACCTTGCGAAACCTTGCCGAGACCACTTTGGTGGAAAAAATAGGGACTATGGCCCAAGAATTGAACAAACAAGGGCTCCATAAGGCCATAAGTTTTAAATACGAAATGCCGAACGAATGGCACTTGCTCACGACAACCGGAACGGTAAATGCCGAAGTGAAAAAAGAGCGTTTGCCCTATTTTGTACAACCCTTGAACTTGGCGGTGGACTATGTTATGTTCATTGCCGAGGTACAGGACAATCCGGCAGCGATAACCATTCAGATAGACGATACCGATCTGGTCTTGAACCGAAACGACGATTGGCAGCTGTGTATCAACGAAACGATGGGGCTTAGTTTGGATAGTCTGTTTAAAATCGACATTGCCGATGCGGATCGGGACAGCATCAAGGATTTGGTAATGATTGTAAAGTACCAAGGCTCATAAGACGCCATATAATAGAAATATAAATATAAAAAATAGCGGGACTTGTCCCGCTATTTTAACGAACGGGGAGGCGTAATGGTAGTGCTTTTTCAAAAAGCACCAATATTACACCATTTCTGATGTTAAATTACCCATTAAAAATTGTTCTTTTCCGTGTATGCTTCAAAATAAAAGCTAACCATAGCTATTGCTATGCTTGGATTTTCTTTTTCGCCTACCCAAAAATTCCCTGGTTTTTATTTACGTAATTTAACACCAGAAATGGTATTATTTTGAACCAATTTTGGAAACGGTAAATTGGAGAATTTAAGGTATTTTCCTTTTAAAATGTAAGCCTTTTAAAGTTTACTGAGTACCTTAGTTTTAGCGAACAATGGGCCGCTATCCTTACCTGATATGAAGTAGGTAGCTAAGCAAGACGGGGTTTTGAAAACGAATACAATCACAAGTGATGTCAAAAAAAGTTAAAGTATGCCTTGCCATGGGTGGGGGAGTATCCTTAGGCTCTTTTTCAGGGGCTTCGCTTACTGAAGCGATCAAATTGTTATTGCTATTTGGGCGTGATAAAAAGGACATGCCCTATACCGATGTGGTAATCGATGGGATGAGCGGCGCCAGTGCCGGTGCCATTGCCTTGGTCATCTTATTACGGTCATTACTGGATTATAAAAGGGTAATGACCATCTTTAATGCCAAGAGGGACAATTCGGAATCCGAGGTGTCTTATGATTCCTTGCTTCAGGAAATCGCGGACGATTACTTTAATACAGATAAAAATGCCCTTCCAGCGGATCAGGCTATCAGGGAAAAACTGGTGGCCCTACAAATGGCACAAAAGGTGCAGCGCCAAATTTGGGTGACCGCTTTGGACAGTAAGGCGCTGTTCGGGAAAAAGGTGGCAAAAAAGCCAAAAAAAGACCCACACAGTTCTTTTGGCCTATTGGATCGAAACCTATTGGTCGCTTTGGCGAAAGACTATGTGGTACCTGTTGCGAATAATGAAATTGACCTAAACAACCGACAGCTGCTAGACCCCAAAAGGGTTGTGCTGGCCTGTTCCCTTACCAATATGTTGCCAATGGAACTGGGTACGGATCAAGGGACCCCGGGCAGGCGCTTACAGGAAAACGTGATTAAGTCTACCGGTTCCCAAAACCATACCGAATTGCGTGTTATCGATTTTGTTTTTGATAGGGAGCATTTGGGAAAGAAAACAACGGATCCTTGTTGGTTCCAGATTTCAGAGAGTGGTGACGATAAAAAGATGCACCTGAACCTTAACGGAAAAAAAGCGTGGCGCTTGATCACGGCTACCGCTTTGGCCTGTGGTGCCTTTCCCATCGCATTTGAACCGGTATTGTTAAAACGTTATACAGAAGAATTTCCCAACAACACCTGGCCCAAGGTGTTCGAAAAAATAAAGGAGGAGCTAAAACAACTACCGCAACGAGACCTTCGAAAAAAAAGTTTTTTTAATGAGAACGGGGACAATTATATGGATTACGATTCCTTCAACTTTCCATATGTTGACGGGGGAACCTTTAATAACGAACCCATTAAGGAGGCTTTTAGAATAGCCAGTTTTCAGGATTTTGGAAACCAAGAAAAGGATTTTGACCGTCTTGTACTTTTTGTAGATCCCGCGGTTCGCGAGGAAAAGTACAACTCCTTTAACACACGTTCGTTTGCCGCTGTCGTTACCAAGGAACGGAAAACGAATTTTAAAGGGGAGGTAAGCAAACTTTTTGATAATGTATTGGATACGGTAGGAGTACTTGCCAACCAGGGCAGCGTAAAGGAAGAACACCGTATTGCCGACGTTCGGGAGAACCTCAGGTTTCGCGACCAATTGTTCGACTACATCGAGTCAAGTAGTTTTCGGAACCTCACGGTAGCCCTGGTAAAATCGGCTTTTGATAAAATTCATAAAAATCTGCAAGAAGGGCTGATTCCCTTGGGTACTCGCGATGTGCTTACTTATTTTCAAAATGAACTGCTTCAAAATTGCAAACGCCATGGGCTTGATCCGATCACGGTGCCCATTCCCGTTTTAACCGATATCCACAATGCCATAATAGCCAACAGCACTAGTATGGAGGAGATTTATGGGGTGTTGAACGCGAATGTGGTTTCGGAGGAAGACGCGGAAGTAAGGATCAATTTGTTTGCCCAGACCATTTTCCGAATGGTGGCCGACTTTTCCCTGGGTACGGTCGGTAAAAATGAGAAAGCGGAGCAGTTGTCGGTACTACCGGTAATGCCCGAGAACTTATACACCATCAAATTACCGGGCAGTGAGGTAGAGGCGTTTGCCGGTTTTGCCTCATTGGAATCGCGAAAGTATGCCTTTGAATACGGAAGGTTGAGTACCTTATTGTCCCTTCGGGAGGAAGACCCCTTAAAGTCGTTTCGGGAACCTGGCGAAGCTGCGGTCATTGGCGGGTCGGAGCTGTCCATGATAGAAGCGCGGTATACCCGAACCTTACTGGAACTACCATTTTATACCAAGGAATATCGGTTTGCCGACGACCTTTATGATCGTCTTTATAAACCAAGTGCACGGCGGGTAGTAGGCCTGTTTGGCGACAAACTATGGAAGCGTACGGCATTAACGGCCCTTCCCTCTTTTCTTGTCGGTGGGTTGGGCGGTACGGTAGCGCCTTTTGCATTGTTGGGTACAAATGCCTTTGTATCCATTAAAAAAGCCCTTGGTCTAAAAACCAAAGCCTTTGCCGATGATGTGAATTTCAGAAAATTGGTACCGATCACCATTTCCATTTTGAGTGCGGAAAAACTTCCCCGAAAAGTAAAACTATCGTTTAAAAGTCCCCGCTACGCGGAGCATTGGGTGCCTATGAAGCTGCACCTGCACGCCGATGGCACGCGCCAGTACCTTTTTCAGCTCTATTATTTGGAATATCTGGAACAGCATAGGAACAACCGATACGAGATTCCGGAGTCCGTTTCCATGCACAAAACCGATGCGCAGGCGGTTACCCGTTTGGGGCTCACCCTCAAAGATCGCATTGCCAACCCCAAGGTAGATAGCAGTCTCAACGTTTTTCAATGGCGAAAACGGATAGAGGCCGAATCGGAACAGATCGAGCTAGCGGCCTTACGGTTAAAGGGCCAGGACCTGGGAAATATCATGGACGATATCAACAATAAACATTTTACGCTTTTTTACTCCCTTAAAAACCTGAACTATCACGTGAACCCTATTTTGGAGTACGATCTTCGAAAAAACGGGGGCGCCGAACCGAATAGCTGGTACTTTAAAGAGAATACTACCGCATTTTATAAAACATTTTAGGGGGCAAGAGTACCATCTTTTTGAAAGGAAACGACAATTCTATTAGGGTATTTTTTCATCAAGAAATTGTTTTACGAACGAGAGCTACAAAAGGATAATCTTACCTACATACTAAATATCTTGTTGGGTCGTTCTTTGATACAATGGTGTTTTAGTAAAACGTTCAACGAAACAAGGGCACCGCAACAGGAATTCCAAAATAGCCAAAACTATATGCCAGATTTAAGCAAAGAACTGTTAAGGATAAAGAGTAGCATCGATACTTTTGAAGAGGCCGATGATGATAGCACAAATGAGAGTATCCGAGAGTATTTGAAGGAAGTATTCAGCAGTTTAAACAAAGGGCTGCAATCTGTAAATAATGAGGAACGGGGCTTGTTGAACGGAATAACAAAACTGTTGGGGCAGTTAAACAACGAAACCTATAGCGACGCTGTGCAGGCATTTGTGTTTTATGTGAATCCAAGCCAGGGAACATTAACATTGAATGGTTACGCAGGAATAGAGGTCCACAGTTCTGAATCGTTTTCCTTTGAACATCCTGTTTTTGAAAATTATGGAAACTTACGCTACAAGGCCTTGAATATGGAAATGGAAGAGCTTGATGCTTGCGATGTGGAAATCGATGATTGCGATTTTGAAGATGAAATAGGCGACATGAAAGTTTTTTTGGTATTAAAATCATTGCACTTTTTTAAACAATGTTTTGATCAGGTTTTTGATAAGGCGCTTCTGAAGGACCTTAACATGACCGATACGACCTATTTTTTTGTAGCGGAACATGATGCAGATCAACTATTGCTTCAAAAAGTAAGCTGAATATTATTTGAATCGGGTACTTCGGAAACCGGGCAAGCTCCATTCCCGTTTTAAGTTACTTCAGAACCAAAAGCGTTAAAAATTTGAGCTCAAGACTAGGGCATTGGATAACATGCCGTTTTCATTGGTCATAATCATAAGTTGAAAGGATTCACTTTAGCGCAAGTCTTTCCTCCGAACACGCGGAGCGACAAATCTCCAACAGGTCGGCGGTAGCGCTTGACGATCAACAACTTTATGGTATAGAAAACAGCTTTCTGTCAATAGATTCCCTATCCTTTAATATACTATTAAAAAGCATCTAGTTCATTTCCTATAGGTCTCTTGATTTTAAATACATTTTGGTTTAGTCTCATTGCAGAAGTTTAATTGTACATATCGATATTGAAAATAGTGTAACTTTATCTTATCAATTAGGGTTGGATGTATTGTATCGTAGACATAGAGACCACCGGGAACGGTATAAAGGGCAACCGGATTACCGAGATTTCCATTTTTAAGTTCGACGGATATGAAGTGGTCGACGAGTTTACATCACTGGTAGACCCCGAATGTGAAATCCCTTTTTTTATTACTGGATTGACCGGTATCGACAATGAAACGGTTCGTGGTGCTCCGAAGCTGGAGGAAATTGCCAACAAAATTTTAGAAATTACCAAGGATTGTATTTTTGTGGCGCACAGCGTCAACTTCGATTACAATGTTATAAAGCACCAACTGCAGGCCATTGGTCTGGAGTTCTCACGTAAAAAACTTTGCACCGTACGGCTTTCCAGAAAGTTGCTTCCGGGCTACCGTTCCTATAGTTTGGGCAAACTATGCACCGCGCTCTCCATACCACTGGAAAACAGGCATCGTGCCAGGGGCGATGCGCACGCTACGGTATTATTGTTCCAAAAATTATTGCGTGCCCATGGTGCCGAAAAAGTGTTTAAAAACTTTTTGAACGCCCGTTCACAAGAAGCTACCTTACCGCCTTCATTGCCCAAGGAAACATTTTTAAAATTGCCTTCGGCCGCAGGGGTGTACTATTTTCGCGATGGAAATGGTACTATTATTTACGTAGGCAAGGCCATCAATATCAAGAAAAGGGTATTGGGCCATTTTTACGATAAATCCAACAAAGAGGTACGGTTATGCCAAGAGACCGCGCATATTGATTTTGAACTTTCGGGAAGTAACCTCTTGGCACTCTTAATGGAATCAACGGCAATTAAAAAACACTTTCCCAAATACAATAGGGCCCAAAAAAAAGCCGTGCCCTCTTATGGGATATTTGCATATGAAAACCGGAGAGGGGTGTTGCATTTGGCCTTCAACAAATTGAAATCGGTGCCGGCTCCCTTAGCTACGTTTTATAGCATAACGGCCTGTCGTTCCTTTTTGCAGGAGCTTTGCGACCGGTATGCGCTATGCCCTAGGTTTTGTCAGCTTCAGGAAGGCTCAGGGGCGTGCTCGCATTACTTATTGACCAGCTGCAAAGGTATCTGTAACGGGGAAGAAGCTACGGAGAAATATAATGATAGGGTGCACGATGCCATTTCGGAAATTGGGGCGAACGCGGAAGAAACTATTTTGATCAAGGAAAAGGGACGTTCGTTATCGGAGGAAGCTTTTGTATTGTTGAAAAATGGGGCGTATTGCGGCTATGGATTTATCGATAAGGAGGTGCCCATCCGGAACGAAAGCGATATCGAAGGGTTTTTGATGGCTCAAAAGAGTACACTGGAAACGGAGAGTATCATTCGTGCCTACTTGAACAAAGGCAAGGGGAATTGCATTGCGCTATCGGAAACGGTCGTTTCTTAAATCGGTTATTCTCTTAGTTTTCGATACATGCGGATGATAAAGAGCATCCAGATCAAAAAAATGACCGAAACAAAAATGGAATATATCAAAATGAAATCCATTATTTTTTATCCTTAAAGTAATTCATAAAACCAAGTATGGTCGGTGCCCAAAATGCGATAAAAATAGCATCCAGTTTGTCCCCGCTAAGGAACTTGTATTCCGAGACAAGTATAATCGATATGACTACCAGGAGCATGACGATGTTCATGACTCCAACTTTCTCAATAAAGTCTTTGATCATTTTTTCGTAAAGTAATTCTTATTAAAGATAGTTAATTAAAAAGCGCTGGCCCTAAAAATATTATGATTTCCTTAACATTTGCAAATATCGGAAAGAATTAGGTCTTTTTTTAGTACAATCGCACAAAATAATACTCCAATTGCCCGTGTTGTTTCCATAAGGCATATCATCATCGGTGGCAATTGGTATTAGTTGACTATGGGCACTCATCGCTCAGCTTCCGGAGCATGCTTGACCAACGGTTTCGAGACCATCTGCTTTCAATATATTGAAGCCCCCTTCGATATTGACCATATTATGGATGCCCCTACTCTTTAAAATAGATGCTGCGATGACCGAACGGTACCCTCCGGCACAATGTATAAAAAACGACTCGCCCTTTGGGAAGCTGGACAGATATGAATTCAATTTGCCCAATGGTGTGTTTACCGCGTCGGTAAGCCGTTCAGCACGATACTCCTCTTTTTTTCGGACATCAAAGACCGGTTGTTCCGTATTTCTTATTTTTTCGGCTGCCTCGGCAGCTGGTTGGGAAGCCAAGGTATCCAAATCTTTTCCGGCATGCCTCCAAGCTTCGATACCGCCTTTTAGATATCCTATGGTACCATCAAAACCAACACGGGACAAACGGGTCAGGGTTTCTTCTTCCTTTCCTTCCGGAACAATGAGCAACAGCGGTTGTTCCGTATCGGCGATAAGCGCACCTACCCATGGGGCAAAATCGCCATGGAGCCCGATGAATATGGACCTTGGAATATGGCCGTTTATAAAATCGTTTTGATGGCGTACATCGAGCACCACTGCGCCGGTGGTGTTGGCGGCCGTTTCAAAATCTTCCGCGTCGAGTGCCGTATGTCCCCTTTTCAAAACCTCGGAAATGTCCTCATAGCCTTCGCGGTTCATTTTTACGTTCAACGGAAAATACTCCGGGGGAGGTGCCAAACCATCGGTAACCTCTTTAATGAACTCGGCCTTTGTCATATCGGCCCGTAAGGCATAATTGACCTTTTTTTGGTTGCCCAAAAGATCTACCGTTTCTTTCATCATGTTTTTACCGCAGGCCGATCCGGCCCCATGGGCGGGGTATACGGTAACGTCGTCCGCCAAGGGCATAATTTTGGATCGCAGACTATCGTATAACAATCCGGCCAAATCGTCCTGGGTCATCGCACCCTTTTGTGCTAGGTCCGGACGGCCTACATCGCCAAGAAAAAGCGTGTCGCCGGAAAAAATGGCATGGTCCTTTCCATTTTCGTCCTTTAAAAGATAGGTCGTGCTCTCCAAGGTGTGCCCGGGGGTGTGCAGTACTTTTATAGTGGTTTTACCAAGCTTAAATTCCTGCCCGTCCGTTGCGATCAATGCCTCAAAAGTCGGGTTGGCGTTTGGCCCGTATATGATGGGAGCTCCAGTTTTTTCGGCCAAGGTAACGTGACCGCTTACAAAATCGGCATGAAAATGTGTTTCAAAAACATACATAATCTTTGCGTTGTCCTTTGCCGCTCTTTTCAGGTAAGGGGTCACCTCCCTAAGCGGGTCTATAATGGCAGCTTCCCCGTTACTTTCGATATAGTAGGCCCCTTGGGCGAGACATCCGGTATAAATTTGTTCGATCGTCATAGCATTTCTTTAAATTGATACAACCTTACTTTTTTGAAGGCCATAAAAACAGTGTTTACATTTCATCGCAGGTCTTCGGCCGTCGATGTTTTGTTTTGATGCGCAATTTTATCCTGTAAAGGCGTCCCATATCTGGGATCGTCAAAATGGGCGACCGCCTCTTTTACCTTTACGAAGAGGCATTCTTCCCTTAAACAATCGATAATCCCGTTGCTATAGAAAATATCGCGTATGGGGCCTATCGCACCTGCGATATAAAACTGAAGTTGGCGTTCGTGCAGTTCTTCGATTACGGCGATCAATGTCCGCGTTCCCGTTGCGTCGATATAATTGATGGCCTCCGCATTCAAGATAACGGCCCGTAAGGCACCTCCTTTTTGGTCCACATAGCGTAACAGTATTTTTTTAAAATATGCGGAATTCCCAAAATACAACTGCGCATCGAAACGGACGACCAGCAGGTCGTCCCGAAGCAGGGCCTCCCCTTCAAAACGGTTTACGTTTTTATAATAATCGGAGCCCCCGATATTCCCAAGAATTGCGAAATGGGGCTGGGAGGTACGATACACCATCAGCAATAGCGAAAGTAATACCCCAATCAAAATACCGCCCGTAATGCCAACGGTCAGCGTTCCCAAAAAGGTAATGCAGAGCACTGCAAACTCGTCTTTCCGGAGTCTCCAAAGCAATTTTGGATACTTCAGGTCGACCAGCCCGACCACCGAAACCATAATAATGCTCGCCAATACCGCCTTGGGCAAATAATAAAACACCGGCGTTAAAAAAAACAGCGTGAGCAGCACCAGAGCCGCAGCGAACACTCCGGACATTGGGGTACGCCCGCCCGATTCAAAATTGATCGCCGATCTGGAAAAGCTGGCGGTCGAACCATAGGATTGAAAAAAGGAACCTACAATATTGGCGGTTCCCAAAGCTATCAATTCTTGGTTGGCGTTTACATAGTCGGTATGGTTGCGTTCTTCCATGGCCTTGCCTATGGAAATGGTTTCTAAATATCCTACAAGGGCCAATACCAGAGCGATCGACCACAGACGGGAAATCAATTCCAACGAAATGTTCGGGGTGTCGAATTTTGGAAACCCTATGGGAACCTCGCCCACGATCTTGATGCCAAATGACGTTGGTGCTATAAAATACATGCACAGAACGCCCAATATGACCACCAATAACACGGCAGGAATGCGTTTGTCCCATTTTTTGATAAGCAGAATGATCAGAATACCGGAAAGCCCGATACCTAGGTCGTATAGGTTGGTATCGCCCAATTTTCCCATGGCATTGCCCACCAGTTCGTAAAATTGGGTGCTTTTTTCAATTTCAACACCGAGCAAATGGCGTAGCTGGCTAAAAATAATGATGATCGCCGCCCCGGAAGTAAAGCCGTTGATCACTGGCTTCGATAGGAAGTTCACCAAAAACCCCATTCGTAATATTCCCAAAAGAAGCTGTATGGCCCCTACCATCAAGCAGAGTACTATAGCGGCCGTAATGTAGTTTTCCGTTCCGCTAAGCTGCAATGCACCCAAGCCTGCGGCAACTAATAGGGAGTCCATGGCGACCGGCCCCGTGGACACTTGCCGTGAGGTTCCCAAAAGGGCATAAAAGACCAACGGGAGCAAGGCGGCATACAGGCCGTAAACAGGAGGTAGCCCGGCAATCATGGCATAGGCCATTCCTTGCGGTACCAGTACGATACCGACCGTAAGCCCTGCTACAAGATCTCGTTTGAGGTCCTGCTTTTGATATGAGGGCAACCATTCCAAAATGGGGAGAAACCGTCGCATGGGGTAAAGGTACTCCAAAAAGGGAAAAACAAGGGTGACCTAAGTTACCGACCCATAATCCATTTGCCGATCAAGATATAATATCATTTCAAAGTTAAAATGGTATGAGACAAAAGCAAAACGGAACGATTGGGAAACCTATACTTTTTCAAAAATGATGAAGGTGTTTTTTTGGTCGTTAACGGCTTGTTTGAAAAGCGCTTTGAGCAAGTCGTAAAACGCAGGGTCGAAATACGTACCGTTTAATGCCAGATCAAAGCTTAAGAGCACATTCCGTTGCTTATGATCACAGCTAAAACGATAGGTAACACTTTTTGCCTCGTCCAACGACATCGCCTTGTTTTCGGGAAGTTCTTTGATCTTGTAGCCTTCTGGAACTTCGATATTGATCTGGTAACGAAATTTTTGTGGATATCCAAAATCGATAGGATAGCTACGGTTATCCAATTTAAAGGGATTTTCCTCAAAAAAATGGATCAGAAAGGGGTTGAAGTACAGCTTGTCGCCCTGAGCGACATCTTCCAATTCAAATGAAAAGCGCTCCATTACCCGTTCGTCGGTACTGCGTTCGTCGTTCTTTTTATAGTCGGTAATAACAAAAGTATCTTCCTCCCCATCTTCTTGCATCTCGTCCAAATAGGCTTCTTTGGTAAGCCGTTTTAATCTTTTTCTTTGGCTGATCGCGTTATAGCCATCGGTTAAAACGTCCATAACCCCTATCGCCTTTTCGGCTTCGGAATCGAATTTGATACTTGCCCTCACTTGGAACTTGTTTTTGACCATAGGGACAATGTCTTGCCAATAGCTTTCGTTTTTAAAGTCCATCACCCGACCATAATGGTTAAGCGTACGATAGGGGAGGTAGCCAAAGGGATAAAATTTATCCGTGGCATCCAATAGAAAGTCCTGACCATCGATCGTCGTTTTTGCGA
The DNA here is from genome assembly GCA_947500445.1 of uncultured Flavobacteriaceae bacterium. Taxonomy (GTDB): domain Bacteria; phylum Bacteroidota; class Bacteroidia; order Flavobacteriales; family Flavobacteriaceae; genus Pelagihabitans. The sequence goes on from CANMSB010000009.1 coordinate 88,302, forward strand.
GTACATAATTGAAATCGTTCATTACCGGATGCTTTTGTTTTGGAAGCCCGTTGTTTCTGGTCGATATCATCATTAAATCTGTTTTAATATCGGCCGCGTTCAACAAATTGATCAACGACATATTAATTTCCCAGGCATTGCCTTTTTTGGCATCGAAGGCGTCCTTTACCCTGGCGGTGCCATAACTGGCGTAGCGTTCGTTCCAATTGAAATGGTTTTGCACAAACTTGTAAATGTTCTTGGCACGGGTCATCGGGTCTCCTTCCGTAAGCAGTTTTTCAGGAACGTTCCGTTCAAAAAAGCCCTTCTTTAACAACTGTCTGCCAATGTCCTTATCGGAACGGAATTCCTTGTCCACATCCTTCCAGCTTTTGGTATACCGGGAGGTAGTGCCGTCCAAATGGCGATATTCCGACAGTTCAAATTCAATTTGCGAAATATAGTTTTCTTCGGACAGCGAATAGTCCTCTTCCATTTGAAATGCAGGAATGTCCTTCATCGTGTATTTCAATACCTCACAGTCCGCACCTTCGGGGTATCCGGGAACATAAAAACAATCTTTTTTGATCTTCGCATCGTTGGTGCTCAGGGCCAAAGAACCTTTTAGCGCACGGTTGTATACATAGTTTCCGGGAATACTGGCATTAAACTCACTGTAGATCTTGGGAATGTTCGATTGAAAACGCCATCCCTCAAAATTAAAATCAAATGGAGTGGTAATGGTATACTTGTATTCCAAGATGCTTCCTTTTTCAATTTTAGGAAAGGTAAAGGTTTTGGAGCGCCATCGTTCCGTTTCATCCTTGTTGAAAATTTCTTGGGACAATACATTATATTGATTGGCCCCGTTGTGTGTTACGGCCTTTATATTGGCCAACTTCTCGGTAGATGCCCCTTTGTGGTACAGGTATATTTTGATGGTTCCCTCGTTAAAAGCTTTTTCATCGAATATCTTAATTTTTTTGTGGAACTCTTTTACCAGTAAAATACGATTGTCAATGACCTTAAAATAATTATCGCCCCGTTCATAAAGGACCACGGCATGCGCTTCAGGATCTTTTTCATAAAACTCCATTTTTTTCTCGGATTCGCTCAATCGTCCAAAGGTATCGGGCATTTGGGCTAAACCGAAAAAGCTGGGCAATAGACAACAGATAAAAGGGATACTTCGTAAAAACATGATGGTTTGGTTTGGTGGTATTTGAATTAGTACTATATATGATTGTTCGTGATTTTTGCCGGGGCTAAGAAGCCGGTACCAAATCCGCTTACCTCAAAAAGAAAAAAACCGTAGTAATTGTATTACCTTTTGACTTTTTTGTTTTCTTGAAATTTCTGATAAAACGAGTTCAGATTTTCATTCAAAAATTACGCTATCTTGAAGAACTATAAATCGTTTATGATATTGCGTATTCGCGTGAGATTTTTCAATAATCCTTCCAAATGATCTAAATGTAACATATTGGCACCATCACTCTTTGCGATGGATGGGTCGAAATGGGTTTCCATAAACAGTCCGTCCACACCGGTAGCGATTCCGGCCCTTGCAATGGTCTCGATCATATCCGGCCTACCGCCGGTTACCCCTGAAGATTGATTGGGTTGTTGTAGGGAGTGGGTGACGTCCAGCACCACGGGAGCGTACTGTTTCATTGTGGGAATTCCCCTAAAATCTACGATCATGTCCTGATAACCGAACATGTTTCCCCTTTCGGTGATCATGACCTGTTCGTTTTTGGAGTCGGTAACCTTGGTTACGGCATGTTTCATGCTTTCCGGACTCATAAACTGTCCTTTTTTAAGATTGACCGTTTTACCCGTTTTTGCGGCAGCGACGACCAGATCGGTCTGACGGACCAAAAAAGCGGGTATCTGGAGTACATCGACATATTCTGCCGCATGGGCGGCGTCTGCCTCGGTATGGATATCCGTAATGGTCGGTACTTCAAAGGTTTCCGATACTTTTCGCAATATCTTTAAGGCTTTTTCGTCCCCGATACCGGTAAAAGAATCGACACGGCTTCGATTGGCCTTTTTAAAACTGCCCTTAAAAACATACGGTATTCTCAATTGATCGGTTACCGTAACTATTTTTTCGGCAATGCGAAGTGCCATTTCCTCACCTTCGATGGCACAGGGTCCGGAAAGTAAAAAAAAATTGCCGCTATCGGCATGCTTGATTTTCGGAATACGGGTCAGCTCCATTTCTTAAAATTTCCACAAAGATAGCGTTTCCGTAGGTTTTCCTTTTTAGCTTTAAACCTCAAAAACTGGTTGTAAATGATAAAAAAACTACTCGGTATTATACTTTTTGTTTGGGTAACGATCGGCAATGCCCAGGTACGTAAATACAGTGAACAAGGGAACGGACTCATCAACTTGGAGAAACATCAGGTCAATTTTAACCTTTTGAGCCCCGGGGTAAGTTATGAAATAGGGCTGTTCAGGAACCAAACCATATCTACTTCCTTAGGTCTTGGCCTTGCAACGTATGAGGAAGGATATGCCTTTGGCCTTGCTTGGAACAATCGCTATCGGTACTATCATAATCTCAAACGACGGAAGGAGCTGCGTAAAAACGTCTCCGGTAATTCCGGTAATTACATTGCGGCGGCGCAAGCTATTTTTTTCTCCCAGTTGCGCGTAGCTACCAATATAGAGGGGCCTAACGATTTTAATGTCGGCTTTTACGGAATGGTTTACGGCATACAGCGAACGTATCCAAAAGGACTGAATTTTACCGCGGAACTTGGGGCCGGTTATTATAGGGGCGATGGCGTGCTTTCCGGATACGGTCCCTTGTTCGGACTTTCCCTCGGTTGGACGCCTAAAAGAAAAGTAGGTGGTGAAAAGTATTGAGTATGGAGTATTGAGTGGTAAGTAGTTGGGAAATTTTCAGTTAGCAATTAGCGGTTTGTGGTAATTAGTGGAAAGTAAAAAGTGGTTACTGGGTACTCCTCCAATTTTGAGTTTGAATTTGAACTTGACCCTTGCACTTGAACTTTTTCAGTCTTTGTTCTTTTCTCTTTCAGCGCAGCGGTCTTTTTTCAATTAGCAATTAGCAATTAGCAATTAGCAATTAGCAATTAGCAATTAGCGGTTTGCAGTAATTAGTGGTGTGTAAAAAGTGGTTACTGGGTACTCCTCTAATTTTGCGTTTGAGTTTGCGTTTGAATTTGAATTTGACATTTGAGTTTGAACTTGACCCTTGCACTTGCACTTTTTTAGTCTTTGTTCTTTTCTCTTTCAGCGCAGCGGTCTTTTTTCAATTAGCAATTAGCAATTAGCAATTAGCAATTAGCGGTTTGCGGTAATTAGTGGTAAGTAAAAAGTGGTTAGTGGGTACTGCCCTAATTTTGAATTTGAATTTGAATTTGAATTTGAGCTTGAATTTGAGTTTGAATCTGAATTTGCCATTTGAGCTTGAACTTGATACTTGCACTTGCACTTTTTTAGTCTTTGTTCTTTTCTCTTTCAGCGCAGCGGTCTTTTTTCAGTTAGCAATTAGCGGTTTGCGGTAATTAGTAAAAAGTGGAAAGTGGTCACTGGGTACTCCTCCAATTTTGAATTTGAATTTGAACTTGAGTTTGAGCTTGAGCTTGACACTTGCACTTGAACTTTCTCATTTTGGTCCGGTCTTTGATAATCGGTTGCTATAAACAATCGACCATTATGCGAAAATGTCTACTCTATTTCTTTTTACTATGTGTCGCGCTCCTTGCCGCCCAATCCGGGAAAAATGTAGCGCCCCAATTATTTAAGGTCAACGCCCTGGCTCCTGGAGTGTCTTACGAACTTGGTGTGGGCCGGAATACCACACTGGACTTTGGTCTGTTTTTTGGCTTTGCGGCACGTGGGGGATCGGATAGGGACACCGAGTTTGGTCTCTTTCCCAGTTTTACCGGAGAATTGCGATACTTCACGAATATGGAACGGCGAAAATCAAAAAGGAAGTATATTGCAGGAAACAGCGGTAACTATATTGCCCTTGCCAATCAATTTCAATCGGGAAACTCCCTTATCGGAAATTTGGATTTTAACAGCAACTACTATTATAACCTGGGTGTGGTATATGGGATACAGCGTACCCGTAAAAAAGGATTTTATTGGGGCATATCCTTTGGCCCAGGGCTGTTTAAGGATGAATTTGACACTGATTTTGGACTGATGCTCAATGCCCGTTTGGGTTGGGTGATCGGTAAACGAGGGTAGAAAAATAACTACCTCAAAATCAACTACATAAAAATAACATAAGATTGTGTTGAGGACTGAAAAATAGCAGTATCTTTGCACGCCTGAATAATAGATGTCTATTATTGAATATATGTGCTTATGTCAACAACAAAGAATATTGCGATTATTGCCCACGTAGACCACGGTAAAACGACCCTGGTAGATAAAATCATGTACCATTGTCAGCTGTTCCGTGAGAACCAGAATACCGGAGATTTGATTTTGGACAATAATGATCTGGAACGGGAGAGGGGAATAACCATCACCTCAAAGAACGTTTCAGTGGTGTATAAGGATACCAAGATCAATATTATCGATACCCCTGGTCACGCCGATTTTGGCGGTGAAGTGGAACGGGTATTGAATATGGCCGACGGTGTTCTTTTATTGGTCGATGCATTTGAGGGACCTATGCCCCAAACGCGTTTTGTACTACAAAAAGCGATCGATCTTGGGTTAAAGCCATGCGTTGTTGTCAATAAGGTGGACAAGGAAAACTGCACGCCCGAGGAAGTTCATGAAAAAGTGTTCGACCTGATGTTCGAACTTGGAGCAGAAGAATGGCAGCTTGATTTTCCTGTGGTCTATGGCTCCGCCAAGAACAATTGGATGAGCGATGATTGGCAAAACGAAACCGATAACATTGAACCTTTGTTGGATATGGTGGTGGAACACATTCCCACCTTTAAACCGGAGGAAGGTACCACCCAAATGCTGATAACCTCATTGGATTTCTCTTCTTTTACAGGAAGGATCGCCATTGGTCGATTGCAGCGTGGCGTACTTAAGGAAGGACAACAGGTTTCGTTGGTAAAACGGGATGGTAGCATTGCCAAATCAAAAATAAAGGAGCTTTTCACCTTTGAAGGCTTAGGACGTAAAAAAGTGAAAGAGGTGGCTACCGGTGACATCTGCGCTATTGTCGGACTGGAAGGTTTCGAAATTGGCGACACGATCGCCGATATCGAACATCCCGAAGGCTTAAAGACGATAGCCATCGACGAGCCTACCATGAGCATGTTGTTTACCATTAACGACAGTCCGTTTTTTGGACAGGACGGTAAATTCGTTACGTCGCGTCACATTAAGGAACGTTTGGAGCGGGAACTGGAAAAGAACTTGGCCTTACGTGTCGGTGAAACCGACAGTGCTGATAAATTTTTGGTATTCGGCCGTGGCGTGTTGCACCTTTCGGTATTGATCGAGACCATGAGAAGGGAAGGTTACGAATTGCAGATTGGCCAACCTCAGGTAATCATTAAGGAAATCGATGGCGTCAAATGCGAACCGATCGAATCCTTGACCATCGATCTGCCTGAAGAAGTTTCCGGACGTGCCGTAGAAATGGTGGCGATCAGAAAAGGGGAGATGACCAGTATGGAAGCAAAAGGAGATCGGATGATCTGTGAATTCCTGATTCCTTCGCGTGGTATTATCGGACTTCGAAACCAGCTGTTGACCGCAACCGCGGGAGAAGCCATTATGGCGCACCGCTTTTTGGAATACCAACCGATGAAGGGCGATATTCCGCAGCGTCAAAATGGATCGTTGGTATCCATGGAAAAAGGGAAAGCAATACCATATTCCATAGACAAATTACAGGATCGAGGGAAGTTCTTTGTTGATCCTGGAGAGGATATTTATGAAGGTCAGGTCATTGGTGAAAACTCTAGGGGCGATGATATGACCATCAACATCACCAAAACCAAGAAATTGTCCAACGTTCGTTCTGCGGGAGCGGACGATAAGGCTAAAATTGTACCGGCCATTAAGTTTTCTCTGGAGGAAGCTTTGGAATATATTCAGAAAGATGAATATGTTGAGGTGACCCCGGCACATTTACGGTTGCGTAAAATATACTTGACAGAAGTGGAACGAAAACGAAATAAGATCGCTTAGACGCCTTACACCAGAAATGGCATTGGTTTGGTATGAGAAATAAAAAAGGCCTCGATAATCATCGAGGCCTTTTTTTGTTGACGCGTTCCCTGTTTTTATTGTAATGCTGCTGCAGCAGCGCCTATGATTCCGGCATGATTTTTAAGCTCGGCGGGCATCACGGGTGTTTCGATGGTAATATATTTTTTATAGGCCTCAAAATCCTTTGAGGCGCCCCCACCTAAAATAATGTGATCTGGGCATACGATCAGTTCGACAAGATTTAAAAATTTATTAAAGCGTTTACCCCATTGGGCATAGCTTAGGTTTTCCCTTTCTTTTGCCGAGTCGGCCGCCCAAAGTTCAATTTTGGAGTATTTTTTATAAGGAATTTGCCCCAACTCGAAATTCGGTAGCAGTGTTCCATTAAAAAAGGCACCACTGCCAAGACCCGTACCTATGGTAATCATTAGCAACAATCCTTCCTTGCCTTTACCGACACCGTAATTAACAGTTGCATAGCCGGCGGCATCGGCATCGTTCACTACGGTAACGTTCTGGCCCGTTTGTTCCGAAAACAGCTCGGCAACATTGCGGCCCAACCACTTTTTATGCAAATTACCGGGCGATTTGCAGACCCCGTTTTTAATGACCGTCGGAAACCCCACACCAATGGGACCTTTGTGGTCAAAATGCGTCACGATATCGGCAACTACTTTGGCCATTTCCTTTGGTTTTCGCGATGCGGGTGTTGGAATTCGAAAACGTTTGGTCAACATTTCTCCCGTAACGGAATCCACTAATGCACCTTTCATACCCGTTCCCCCAATATCGATACCTAAAACTTCCATGGAATGTGGTTAAAATTCTCGGGCAAAAGTAACAAAAAAGTTTGGCCTTCGAATGGCATCTCTTTTTGTAGGGATAGTTACCAGGAGGTGGACATCGTTTCGGGAGTATAATTTTGGGTCGCTCCAATGGTAAAACAAAGGGCTGTTCGGGAATTTATTCAATGGGATAACTTTTTTCAAGAAGTTGTTTTCTAATTCTACTTAACGATTGTCTTTTAATGCCCAAATACGAAGCTATATCTTTTAGAGGAACTTTATGTGCCAGATCGGGATGCTTGCTCAAAAAGTACAAGTAGCGTTGTTTTGCGGGTATTCCCAAAAGAATGTTTTTTTCCTCCATTACCTCGTTCAGAAGTGTGATCTGTAGTTTTAAAAGCAACATTTGTAGTTTTGGGCGGTCCGCTACTATTGCATTATAAGTATTTACCGGGACTATTAACATAGTTCCCGAAGTAATGCTTTGAATTCCCTCATTGCTAGGTAGGCCAGAGGAGAAACTTCCCATAATGGTAAAGAATGAAGAAGGACCGTACATATATCTTGTAATGGTTTCCGTTGTTTCCTTCCTGATATAAGTTTTTACGTAACCGGCAATAAGAAACCCCATAAAATTACAGACCTGTCCAGGTTTTGATAGGATAGAGTTGGCCTCAAAGGATATTTCCTTAAAGACTTCTTTTGACAACGATATTTCTTTTTTGTCGAGGCCCATACCTTCTAGGGCATCATGTAATTTGCGGTAATACATCGGTGTACTAATATGTTGGTACAAGATAGTATCTATTATAACATTGTTGGACATAGATATAGGATAGCCCTGCAAGTCAAAAATAGTTTTTTAAGCTATCCGATATGCAATGGATAGGCTTTGTTCAGGTATTTCGTCACATATGTTAACACGTATTTTAGAAAAGTTTCGTTTATACATAGATATTAGGTCCGGTCAACGGACTGGCTACTTACAATAATTGGTGTAAAATGAATTTAAAAAAGACTATCATCGTTTTGTTTTGGACAGTTTTGCTTTTTCCTGACGGAATGACTGCCCAAGGGTTTGTGCATTTGGAGAATGGAAAGCTTATGGATGGTTCTTCCGATACCATCTCGTTAAATGCAATTAACATTGGAGGTTGGTTGCTTTGGGAAGGTTGGATCTGGGGAGGTGGATTTCACTCCGAGAAAAGAATAATGCGGAACGTCACAAAAGTTATCGATAGGGAATACGCTGCTCATTTTCAAAAAACGATCTACAAGAACTATGTAACGAAAAAAGATATTATTGCAATTAAAAAAGCAGGCTTCAATAGTATTCGTATCCCGATCAATCATGCCGTACTGGATGGGGGAGTACCAGGCGGCATGATTTATGAAGAGCGCTTTTATTGGTTAGATCAAATATTGCAATGGTGCCAGGAGGAACAGATTTATGCTATTTTGGATTTACATGCATTGCCCGGTGGCCAGAACAAAGTATTTATATCGGATCCCGATGAAGTTGATTTATGGAAAAGTCCGGTACACCGGCGGCAAACAATTCGAATTTGGTCGGCGATCGCGCAACGTTATCAAAACAATACTATTGTTGCCGGTTATGATTTGATAAATGAGCCAAGTGTTAAGGACTGCTCGCAGTTATTGGGTCTTTACACAGGCATTATCGGTGCTATCAGGGAGGTTGATAAAAATCATTTGTTAATTGTAGAAGGAAACAAATTCGCGCACTCTTTCAAGTGCTTTGATTCCCTTTTGGACACAAATCAAATTTTTAGTTTTCATTTTTACCCTTGGTTCCGTGGGAACAAGGGAAAACAACGTAAGCTAAAATCACATAGTGATTTTGCCAAGAAGGTCGGCGCACCGGTATGGTGCGGAGAATGGGGTGAAGATTCGATAGATGATCTTACGACCATAGGAACACTTTTGGTCAGCGAGGTATATGATTTTTGTGGAACGGCTTTTTGGACATGGAAAAAAGCGGTTACCAGTTCCCATCCAGCAGTGAATGAAATTACAGTGACCAAGAACATGAAGCGTCTTCTTAAGGGAAAGAGCCCAAGGAAGTCGGACAGCGCCCAAAAAGAACTGGACCTATTTTTAAAGAATGTTGATATCGATCTTACTAAGCGGGACGAACGCTTGATAACGCTGTTCAATACCATGTTCCTGAACAATTGATTGGGATCGTAGGGAAGTCGTCCGATAGTGTCCCACCTAGGTCAAAATTCAACAGGCTTTGGGAAAGCGCATCAAAGCCCTTTGAAAAAATTACATTTCAAAAATAGCTTATTAGATTAAAAATAAGGATGAGGCCGCCATAGATAGCAAAGAAATGTGAAATACCATGATGTTCGAACAAGAAATTGTTCTAAACTGCCCGTTGTACCACTTCGAAAACCTTGCCGTTGTCACATTTTAAGGTTTTCGATGGAAATTTTAAGATGAGCGCATAGTCATGTGTCGCCATTAAAATGGTACGGCCCGATTTGTTGATGTCCTGCAACACTTTCATGACCTCTACGCTGGTTTGCGGATCCAAATTGCCCGTAGGCTCATCGGCGATGATCAGTTCAGGGTCGTTTAAAAGGGCCCTGGCAATGGCGATACGTTGTTGTTCTCCACCGGAAATTTCATGTGGAAACTTAAAGCCTTTGGTTTTCATGCCCACTTTATCCAAAACTGCTTCAATTTTTGCGGTCATTTTTTGCGCGTCTTTCCAGCCGGTAGCCTTTAAAACGAACTTCAGGTTATTGTTGATGTTGCGGTCGGGCAACAGTTTAAAGTCCTGAAATACGATGCCCAATTTTCGGCGTAAAAAAGGGATGTCCTTCTCTTTGAGCTTTTGAAGGTCGAAGTCCACAATAGTTCCGTTACCTTTTTTAAGCGGAATATCCCCGTAAAGGGTTTTCATAAAACTACTTTTTCCACTACCGGTCTTTCCGATGAGGTATACGAACTCTCCCGAGTCGATGCTCAGGGTTACGTCCTTTAATACGAGACTGTCCTTTTGAAAGATGTTGGCATCCGTAAGTTGTAAAATGGTCTCCGGCATGGCTATTTAAGATTTTGGGTCGTGCGTAAAACACCGTTCAAAGGCGTTGAAAAGGAGGGGTTTTAGTTCCCGATTACGCACATTTGTTGATATAAAAGTAATAAGTTCCCGGGGATATAAACGGGCACTGCCGTTAAAATCTTTTCTTTTGGAAATATGATAAATCCGTTTATGCTTTTGTTGCAACCGAAAAAACCGGCTTTTGTGCCCTAGCGAAGTTATTTTTAGTGAGCATAACTGGGCTAGGGACATTAAAATGGGAAAGTCAGGGTGTAAAATGCGACCCCGACGCCTCGCAGGTAGGTAAAAGAAAACGTTTAAACGAACTCAAAATATACTTAGGCATCATATTTGTCGTTATAGCTTTTAGTAAAGGAACAACTCAAAACGAGTTCAATAGTTAGAACACTATGCTCAATAAAACAACCGCTTTGATCCCCTTTTTTATGGGGATGGTTTTTTCGGGAATCGCCCAGGAGACCAAAATTTACACCCACGACGATAAGGACTACCAGCAGGCCTTGGCATTGTACAACAATGAACAATATCAGGCCGCACAGACCATTTTTTCTAATGTAAAGAATACGACCGAAAATTTGGAAACGAAGGCGAACAGCGCGTATTACGAAGCCAACGCCGCCGTTCGGCTGAATCAGTTGGGCGCCGATCGATTAATGGAGGATTTTGTGGAAAACTATCCCACATCCACCAAAAGGAACGTGGCTTTTGCCGATGTTGCGGAATATTATTTCGAGACCGGAAAGTATCCCTATGCGCTTAAATGGTACAATAAGGTTGACCAAAAGGCCCTATCGAGCAAGGAGATGGGCAAATTCAATTTTAATTACGGCTATTCCCTTTTCTCTTCCGGCAAGCAAAAGGAAGCGGAACGTTACCTCGAAAAAGTAAGCGACTCCCCCACATATGGCTCTCAGGCGAAGTACTACTTAGGATATATTTCCTACCAGCAAGATGATTATGAGGAAGCCAACCAACGTTTCGATCAAATTAACGACCCTGAACTGCTGGCCGAAAAACTGAGCTACTACCAGGCGGACATGAACTTTAAACTGGGCAAATTCGAAAAGGCCATTGCCTTGGCCAAACAGCAGTTGCCAAAGTCGGACCGAAGTGAGAAATCGGAGTTGAACAAAATTATTGGGGAAAGCTATTTTAACATGAAGCAATATGCCGATGCGATTCCGTATTTGGAAGCGTATCGCGGTAAAAAAGGAAAATGGAGCAATACCGATTACTATCTGTTGGGATATAGCTATTACAAGCAAGGCGATTTTGCCAACGCTATTCAACAGTTCAATAAAATTATCGGCGGTACCAATAGCGTTTCGCAAAATGCGTATTATCATCTTGCGGAATGTTACCTGAAACTGGAAAAAAAGCAGGAGGCGCTCAATGCCTTTCGCAACGCCTCCCAAATGGAATTCTCGGCCGAAATCCAAAAAGACGCGTATTTGAACTATGCCCGATTGAGTTATGAAATCGGTAACGCTTACGAACCGGTGCCCCTTGTCATTTCAAGTTATTTGGAGCGTTTCCCGAACGACGACCATCAGCAGGAAATGCAAGAACTACTCGTCGATTCCTATATCACTTCCAAAAACTTTGCCGGGGCAATGGAGCTTTTGGAAAAGAACAAAGGTTTCGCAAGCAAGGCCACCTATCAAAAAGTGGCCTATTATAGAGGAATCGAATTGTTTATGGAAGGCGACTTTGGGGCCGCTTCCGAGGTGCTCCAAAAATCGTTAGGCAGTGCCGAGGATGCGTTATTCAAGGCCAGGGCCCATTATTGGAAAGGGGAAGCGGAATATCAATTGAACCGTTTTGAACAGGCATTGACCAATTTTATTGCCTTTCGTGACAATCCTATCTCCAAATCTACCGAAGTGTTCAACGATTTTGAGTACAACTTGGGATACACCTATTTTAAACTTCGAAAATACCCGGAGGCCATATCAAGTTTTCAACGTTTTACGGCATCGAATACCGATGATGTCCAAAAAAAATATGATGGGTTTTTACGTTTAGGGGATAGCCACTTTGTTACCCGGGCGTATTGGCCTGCCATAGAAACCTATAACATGGCGTTGGAGTTGTCGGGACCGCAAAAGGATTATGCCGCCTATCAAAAAGCGATGAGCTACGGTTTTGTGGATCGTAGAGATACAAAAATTGAAGAGTTGGATCGTTTTGTATCCGCCTATCCGAAATCCACCCTTAAAGATGATGCCCTTTTCGAACTTGGCAATACCTATGTGTCTTCCGGAAAAGAACAGCAGGGATTACGAACGTACGATGTGCTGATTACCGAGTACGGCCGAAGTAAATTAGTGCCCCAGGCGCTTATGCGACAAGGGTTGGTCCACTATAACGGCAGCCGGAACGAACAAGCTTTGGCCAAATTTAAAACGGTGGTACGGGATTTCCCCAATACCCAAGAGGCCATACAGGCCGTTGCAACGGCAAAACTGATCTATGTGGACTTGGGTAGGGTGGACGAGTATGCCGCTTGGGTGAAAAACCTGGATTTTGTAGAAGTTACCGATTCCGAACTTGACAACGCCACATTCGAATCGGCCGACAAGCAAAATTTAGAAGGAAAGAAAGACGCGGCAATCAAGGGGTATGAAAAATACCTACAACAATTTCCCAACGGACGGCACGCTATCAAGGCCAACTTTAAGCTCGCGCAACTGTATTTTGCTAAAGGGGAAAAAGAAAAAGCACTGGCCAATTACCGTGTGGTGGCGGACAAGGGAAGCAATGAATATGCCGAGCAGGCACTTACCAGGGTTTGCGAGGTATATATCGGTAAGGATGATTATACGAGCGCACTTCCCTATTTGGAACGACTGGAAGCTACGGCCGACATTCAACAGAACCGGACCTTTGCCCAATCGAATTTGATGAAAGGGTACTACCAACAAAAAAATTACGATCAAACCTTGGCATATGCCGAAAAAGTGTTGGCGACCCCTAGTATCGATAACAGGATAAAGAGTGATGCCAAAATTATGATCGCTCGCTCGGCCATAGCCACGGGGGACGACCAAATAGCGGAAGAGGCCTATGGGGAGGTCTTAAAAATTGCCAGCGGTGCCACTGCTGCGGAGGCACTATACTACAGTGCGTATTTTATGAACAGGTCTTCCGATTATGAAAATTCCAACACTGCGGTACAGCGTTTGGCAAAGGATTATGCGGCCTATAAGGAGTGGGGCGGAAAAGGGCTGTTGATCATGGCCAAGAATTTCTATGCGCTGGGCGATGCCTATCAAGCCACTTATATCTTGGAAAGCGTTATCGATAATTTTGCCCAATATCCAGAAATCGTTTCCGAAGCGAAGGGAGAGTTGAGCATTATAAAATCCAAAGAAGCAAAAAGCAATTCGTCGGTAGATCCCCGAAATTAAATTACCTACACAAAAGAACACTGTATGTATAAGCAATTCTATATTTCATTGGTACTGTTCGTAGCCGTGATCCATACGTTTCGGGCACAGGAAGATGAGGATGAAAACGATTTGGGAACCGAAACGGTTACGGTGACCAAAGCCTATTCCCCGACCATTTCCGATGCGTTTAAAATAAAAACGGTACCGAATTTGAACGATTCCATCGTACTTCAAAAAAAGAAAATAGACTATAGCATCTTTTCGGTTCCCGTAGCGTCGACATTTACGCCGGCCAAGGGAAAGGCGTCGACCGTTAAAAAAACGCCCCCACCCGAGCTCTTCAATTCCTATGCCGCTGCAGGAGGGGGAAACCCGGCCAATGTGATGGCCGAATTTTATACCAGTAGAACCATAGATCGGGAGTCGGGATATACTATCGGACTTGATCACAACTCCTCACGGGGCGATATTGCGGGCGTTGCCCTGGATAATATTTTTAGCAATACCGAGTTGGAAGGCGCCTACAAAAAACGGGACCGCGACATCGACTGGGGTTTTGATATTGGGGCGCAGCACCAGCTGTACAATTGGTATGGACTACCGGCCGAAACCTTCGATCAGACCGTTATCGATGGTATCGATGAACGGCAGAATTACTTTATGGCCGAGGCAGGTGCACATATCAATGTTTCCGATGCCTACTTTAAAGGAGCCTCCGTGCAGTATCGACGGTTTTGGGATGCGGTAAAATCAGGGGAGAACCGAGTGGTATTGGAACCGGAATTTGAATTTCCGGTACAAGACGAAATGTTTGGGATTCGGTTAAAGGTAGATTATGTGAACGGAAATTTTGAAAATGCTCCCTTGAGCGTTCCCGACAATACCACCGGTATCGGTTATAGCAATCTACAGGTGGGCGTAAACCCCGTACTGACCATGTTGCGAGACGACCTTTCCCTTAAGTTGGGAGTAAATCTGGTGTATGGACTCGATGGCGAACGAAACGACGGTAACTTTTACATATACCCGGCGGTTACCGCGTCCTATCGCTTGTTGGACGATTTTGCAATTGCTTATGGCGGTATAGAAGGTACGCTAAGGCAAAATTCGTATTACGGTTTTGTAGCGGACAACCCGTTCGTTTCCCCAACACTGAATATTGTACCAACAGACCAGCAATACGATGGGTATTTGGGACTTCGCGGACAATTGTTGCCCAATTTAAGTTATAATGTAAAAGCCTCCTACAAAGCGGAGAACCGTAAACCGTTGTTCTTGCTGAATCCCCAAAACACCTTGCGCACGGATGAAAAGGGATACAATTTTGGGAACTCCTTCAATGTGTTTTATGACGATGTAAAGACGCTCGGTATCTTTGGGGAGCTCAATGTAGACTTCAACCGCAACTTTACCGTGAGCGTGAATGCCGCATACTTCAATTACAGCACGGAAACGGACAATCCGGCATGGAACCTACCGGAAGTTACGGCCAACCTTTTCTTGGATTATCAGTTGGGCGAAAAATGGTTTATGGGAGCCAACCTCTTTTTTGTGGGGGAACGACAAGATGTGGCTACGGTGGCTATTCCCAGTGGAGTTACTGCGGACTTCCCTGCTACCATACTAGACCTCGACAGCTTTTTTGATGCGAACGCACACGTTGGATACCGCTTGAACAATCAATTGTCGGTATTTCTGAAAGCGGCGAACATTGCGAACAACAACTACCAGCGGTGGGCCAATTTTCCTGTTCAGGGAATACAGGTTCTTGCCGGCGCAACCTATAAATTCGATTTTTAAAACGTTTCTATACGTTCGACCTACCCGTGGCTATGCGCTGTGCTAACACATATTTTTCTTTTTCGAAACGATAGTTGCGGCAAAGGTCTGAAACCGATTTAGCGTTAAAATGGGGCAATCCAACTTGTTCATTATCTACGTATTTGGCTCCAATGCAAGCATGCTTTTCTTTTTTAAGTTCCTTTCCCGAAAAAATAGAAATAGCGGGAAACTGAAAGCAAGGGCGACCAAAAAAGTGAGGGGGATAAAAATCCACCAATGTTTCATCTTGAGTTTACGGGCCTCTAGCACCATCCATACCAAAAAGGCAACGGCAACTACCGCAATATCCGCGTTGATGGAACTGGCGGGCAAGGTCGTTTTTGTTAGGGCGATAAAATTGCCAATGGAGGTATCATCAACCTCCAAGTAAAAACGGATATTGTAATACCATGTCGCACATAGGCCGACAACGGCAAGCAACAGAAAAAAAACTTCGGTACCGGTAATTTTTGTAGTCATGCCGTTTCGGGTTTAATTAGTTTTACTGCAGTTCGATACTAGGGGTTTAGTACAATACGAAACATCTATTCCATAAACCGCCTGATTCTTTCGAATAGGACCTTTTCCTAACGAAAACAAAAGATACAAAAAAGCCATTCGAGAAGAATGGCTTTTTACTTTGAGCAATAAAATGATCGCTGGTTATAGCTTTGCAAACATTTGCTGCATTTTTTCTTGTTCTTCCTCGGCGAGCACCGGGTCTACCAAAATACGACCGCTATGCTCATCGGTGATGATTTTTTTTCTGGAAGCGATTTCTACCTGCACCTGTGGAGGAATGGTAAAGAACGAGCCTCCGGAGGCACCCCTTTCGATCGGTACAACGGCCAAGCCGTTTTTTACGTTACGGCGAATACGGGTATAGGCCTTTACCAAACGTTGGTCTATTTCTTCCTGAAACTTTTCCGATTTGGTCAATAACGCTTTTTCTTCCTTTTCGGTCTCGGCCAAAATAGCATCAAGCTCCCCTTTTTTGTGTTTCAAATGGGATTCACGTTCCGATAGTTTTTCCTTCGTTTCGTTGACCACTACTTTTTTCTGCTCGATCTGCGCCTTGAATTCCTTTATGTTTTTTTCGGCCAGTTGAATTTCAAGTTCTTGAAACTCCAATTCCTTGCTGATCGAATTAAACTCCCTACTGTTGCGAACATTTTTTTGTTGTTCACTATATTTTTTGATCAAGGCCTTTGCTTCCTCGATTAAATTCTTTTTTGCACCAATTTCATAATTGATGGTCTCCACATCGGTCTTTAACTTGTCGATCCTTGTTTTAAGCCCCAAAACCTCGTCTTCCAAATCTTCCACTTCCAAGGGAAGCTCTCCGCGTACATTGCGGATTTCATCAACTCTAGAATCGATCAACTGCAAATCGTACAATGCCCTTAATTTTTCTTCTACCGTTGCTTCTGCTTTTTTTGCCATACTTTATAGATAATTGATCGGATTGGTTTTGCATTCCGATAAATGGATTGCAAAATTAGGTAATTTTTTTGTAAGATAATCAACTAAAAGATTTTTTGTAAACTGCTCTGTTTCATAGTGTCCGATATCGGCAACCACTATTTTTGACTCGGCCTCGTAGTATTGGTGGTATTTGATGTCGGCGGTGATGAACATGTCGGCTCCCGCGGCCCTTGCCGCGCCGATGGCAAAAGCACCGCTACCCCCTAAAACCGCTACTTTTTGTACATTCTTGCCCAGTAGTCGCGAATGACGGATACCCGCAGCGTTCATACGTTTTTTTACCAACTCAAGAAAATCGAGCTCCTTCATGGGAGTGGCCAAGGTACCTACCATTCCCATTCCAATAGTGGGGTTCCTATTTTCTATGGTCAGTATTTCGTACGCCACCTCCTCATAGGGATGGTTGGTCTTTAAGGAATGCAGTATTTTAGATTCCAGGAAATCGGAAAAAATAAGGTTGATCTCTATTTCATTCTCCTGGTGTATTTTTCCTAAGGTCCCCTTTACGGGATTTGCCCCGTTCTCGGGCAAGTAGGTGCCGATGCCTTGACCGTTAAAACTACAATGGCTATAATTCCCAATGTGGCCGGCCCCGGCTTCGAAAAGGGCTTTTCGCAATGCCGATGCTTCCGCCTCTGGAACATAAGTAGTCAATTTTTTGACCGTTCCTTTTTTAGGAATCAAAATTTTTGGGTCACCGATACCCAATACCTCACATATTTTGGCATTTACCCCTTGGGAGGAATTGTCCAAGGCCGTGTGCATGCTGTAAATGGAAAGGTCATTGCGTATAGCCTTCGCTACGGTCCGCGTCACATAGGTATCCTGGGTCAACTTTTTTAGGCCCCCAAAGATAATAGGATGAAAACTGACAATGAGGTTGCAACTTTTGGCAATGGCCTCGTCCACTACGTTTTCTAGGGTGTCCAAAGTGACCAGCACCCCGGAAACTTCGGCAGATGCATCGCCGACCAAAAGGCCTACATTATCAAAATCTTCCGCCTGTGAGAGCGGGGCCAAGGTTTCTAAAATGTCGGTTACTTCCTTAACGGTCATGTAGCGGTGAAATTAGTACATATCGGTTCATAAAAGCTTGTTTGCCTTAGGTTTGGTGCAGTGTCCGTGCAAACCTTCTTCGTGTCAGATGGTGCGTGTGTTTAAAAGCGCGCCACAAGTAAGGTTTTCAAACAAATATTTTCAAAATGGCGATACCTTTGATAATCAAAATGCCTTCCAAAGATAAAATATTATATTTTCGTTGCCGTGTTGATGCTTAGAAAAATACTGTATCCCTTTTCACTGTTGTATGCGCTAGTGGTACGGCTGCGAAACCTCGCTTATGATAGGGGCTGGTTTTCCTC
Organism: uncultured Flavobacteriaceae bacterium; assembly: GCA_947500445.1. GTDB lineage: Bacteria > Bacteroidota > Bacteroidia > Flavobacteriales > Flavobacteriaceae > Pelagihabitans. The sequence continues at coordinate 106,393 of CANMSB010000009.1, forward strand.
AAAAACATACGATACACCCACAATTTGTGTGGGGAACCTAAGCGTAGGCGGTACGGGGAAAACGCCGATGATCGAGTTCTTGATCCGAATGTTCTCAAGTGGTTTTAAGTCTCAAAAAATAGCGGTACTGAGCCGCGGATACAAACGAAGTTCAAAAGGGTACCAACTTGCGGAAAATACCAGTTCGGTATTGGAAATAGGGGACGAGCCCTACCAAATATATCAAAAGTTCCCCGAGGTAGCCGTAGCGGTGGACGCCGATCGCCGGAACGGAATAAGCACTTTGGAGCGCACCATTGCACCGGACCTGATTTTGTTGGACGATGCCTTCCAGCATCGAAAGGTAAAGGCGACCCTTTATATCCTTTTGACCGCTTATGGAAAGCTATATGTCGATGATCTTTACCTACCTGCCGGAAACCTTAGGGACCATAAGGTGGCAGCAAAGAGGGCCAATATTATTGTGGTTACCAAGTGTCCGCTGGATCTTTCCAAAAATGAAAAACAAAGGATTGTCGAACGGCTAAGGCCACGCGCGTACCAACGTTTGGTTTTTTCGTATTTGGAGTATAGCAAGGCCATCTATGGCGAAAACGGGCCTCAAGAACTTGCGGTATTGGGCACCGATATCACTTTGGTGACCGGTATTGCCGATCCTGCTCCGCTGGTGGCTTATCTTAAAGGGTTGGGGTTGAACGTCACCCATTTGAAGTTCCCGGACCATCATAGCTTTTCTGCTGCTGATTTGGAACGGATAAATACCAAATCGCAGGTACTGACTACCGAGAAGGACTATGTACGTTTAAAGGGTAACGTTTCCGAATTGTATTATCTGCCCATTGCCCATCGTTTTTTCAAGCCGGATGATGAGGTATTCGAAAAATGGGTTATGGAAACGGTCGCCTAAGGACTTAAGAGGCGTCCTTAATTCTTTTGTTATGGAAAATATTCTCCCCGATTTTTTGGTAAAACACTTCCGGTTTGAATGGTTTGGTCACTACATCGTCACAACCTGCCGCATAAAAACTCTCCAAACTATCGTCCAGGGAAATGGCCGTTAGGGCGATAATCGGGATTTGCTTGTCAAATTTCCGGATTTCTATCGTGGCTTCCTCACCACTGATACCGGGCATATGGATGTCCATCAAAATAGCGTCGTACCGATTGTTTTTCGCCATCTCTACCGCTTCCATACCGTTGTTGGCGATGTCGCTGGTCACTTCTTTTTTGGTCAGCATTTTTTTGGTAATGACCTGGTTGATCTTATTGTCCTCCACAATCAGAATATGGAGTCCTTTAAATTCATAGGTCCGCTCACTGTTTTCAAAAGGGATATCTTCCGTCACGCCGTCTTTACTTTTTAGTTTTAATTCAAAGAAGAATGAACTGCCTTTGCCCAGTTCGCTCTGTAGTTGTATTTTACTTCCGAAAAGCCCCAGTAAGCTTTTTACGATGGTGAGTCCGAGCCCCGTACCGCCATATTCCCTATTGATCTGTATAGACCCTTGTTCAAAACCTTCGAAAATGGTTTCCTGTTGTTCCCTTGAAATTCCGATGCCGGTATCGGCTACCTCGAAGTAGAGCGTTACGTCTTCCTCGAACTTCTTCATCAGTCTGGCAATTACGGTTACCTCCCCATTTTTGGTGAACTTCAGGCCATTGCCAACGAGGTTCATGAAAACTTGGGAAAGTTTTACGGGGTCGCTCATCAAGTGGGACGGAATTTCCTCGTCGTAGTCGAGCACAATTTTCGTCTTGTTTTCCTTGGCGCTCTGCTGTAGGGAATCGATGACCTCCTGTAGCATTTTTTTAAGGTGGAACTCCACCATTAGCGGCTCTAATTTGTCGGCGTCTATCTTATTGATATGTAGTATATCATTGATAAAGTTCAATAGGTAATCACCCGAAAATTTTAGTGCTTTCAAATGTTCTTTTTGGTTTTTACTGGGGTTCTCCTCCAAAAGAAGATGCGTCAGTCCGGTTACAGCGTACAAAGGTGTACGCAGCTCATGGCTTACCGTGGAAAGGAAATTGGTTTTTGCTTCCATGGCCTGGACGGCAGCATCCCGGGCAGACTGAAGTTCGTTGTTCTTGGTCTGCAGGAGATCGTTGGTTTTTAATTTGATCTGGTTGTTACGATATAGCGATACCGCCAATAACGAAATAATGGTAAGGAAGGCCGAGGTCAAAATCGTGGTCAGTTCCGAACTACGTGCTTTCTGGCTCAAGGCTTCGTTTTTTTCTTCCAAACGGGCAATTTCGTTGGTAAAAAAGTCGAATTGTATTTTTTCGGCAGCCTTTGTTTCGTTCTTCAGTTTATCCACTGTAAACAACGAATCCTTTATGGTAAGCAGGTTTCTGACGTTTACGAGCGATTTGTCGTAGCGTTTCATCCGTTCATAAATGCCCGCCAACAACTCATTGGAAGCAACGATCTGAACAAAAAATTGGTTTTTATTGGCGAGCTGCAGAGCATTTTCGGCATGGATCGCACTGGCCTCCAAATTGTTAAGCGCCAAATTTAATTTGGCCAGACCGAGCCGAGCCTTTGCCGACAGGTATTGCTGTTCAAAAGGGTCGGTATTGATAATTAACGAATTGAAGTTTTTGGTGGCGGTGTCATATTTTTCCCGGGCCAAGTAAATATTGCCTTCCGCCAGCACGATGTTATTGACCAAGTTACGATCGTTGCTCAGCTGTTTGGCCTCGTTGAGTTCCGCGATCGCCTGAAAATTATTGCCCTCGCGATACTTGTACAGGGCGCCGATATATTTTTGTACGGCATTTCCATAGGGGTACTCCATTTTTTTAAGCTGGGCGTTCGCCCGATCCCAATAGACTTCGGAATTGCTTTTCTTCCCCAGTTCCAGGTAGATGATCGAAAACTTGTGCAACGCATCGATAACCGCCTTAATGTTATCGTTCTTCTCGGCTACCTTAGCGGCATTTTCCAATGCTTCCAAGGCCAGGTCCAGTTTGTTCTGATGCCGAAAGGCCATGGCCTCTTGAAAATAGACATCATAGGTTTTTGGGGGGATGGAATCTTGGGAATACAGTTTGCCCGACCCCAATAACAGGAGTACTGCCAGGAAGTTAAGAAAGCGACGGATATGTAGCGGTATTCGTGTCAAATAAATTTTTTGTCGACCAATAACTGGATCAAATCGATAATACGGCTGCTATATCCGGTTTCATTGTCGTACCAACCGATTATTTTTACCATGCTGCCGATTACCGAAGTCATCTGAGAATCAAACGTGCAAGAATAACAACTATTGTTTATATCCACGGAAACTATTGGGTCCTCGGTATATAAAAGTATGTTTTTCAATTTTTTATGCGAAATACTTTTGAAAGTTTCGTTGATTTCCCGGATCGAAGTCTGTTTTTTTACGTTGAAAGTGATGTCGGTAAGGGAGCCGTTCGGGACCGGAACGCGAATACCGCAGCCCCCGATTACCTCCGATAGCTCCGGAAAAATATGGGTCAATGCCTTTGCCGCTCCGGTGGTGGTGGGTACTATGGACTGTCCGGCCGCTCGGGCCCGTCTAAGATCGTGGTGTGGCCGATCGTGTAAACTTTGGTCGGAAGTATAGGAATGGATCGTGGTAATATAGGCCTGGTTTATGCCACAAAGGTCGTTGATCACCTTGATCATGGGCGCCGCGTTATTCGTGGTGCACGAGGCGTTCGAAATAATCGCGTCCCCAGCGGTCAGTGTTTCCTCATTGATGCCGTATACGATCATTTTAATATCCTCCGATTGTGGAGGTACCGACAGAATAACTTTTTTGGCACCGTTTTTCAGATGCTGTTCCAGTGTAGGCCTGTCCTTGAATTTGCCGCTCGCTTCCACCACAACATCTACATTTTCGGAAGCCCAATCGATTTCATTGGGGTGCTTTGCATTGGTCAATGCTATAGATTTGCCGTTTACGATGATCTCCCCTTCATCAAAAGTGACCGTCTCCTTGAACGGACCATGGATGCTATCGTATTTTAAGAGATGGGATAGGGTCCGGGCATCCGAGAGATCGTTGATCATGCGAACCTCCAAATGAGGGTAGTCCGACAATAGGCGAAACAAGGTGCGCCCAATTCTTCCGAAACCGTTAATGCCTATGGTAGTTTTTTTCAATACTGGTTTTTTATGCCTTAAAAGAAACGATTTATACCAATTCATCCTTAAAATGCGTCACAAACTACCAAGTTGTTTTTTCATTTACCAAAGCCTTTGAACGAAAAGGAAGTGGATAATGAACGGCTTGGGTCGGCTCATTTTAAAGGTAAATTGGTGTTACAAAGGAAAGGACCGGTTTTCAAACATTATTCAGTGCAGATTGAACTCTAGGTTCATTTTTTAACAACGACATTTTTAATACCGCTCAACGAAAATCCCCTAGGTCTTTGCTACTATCCTTAATGAATATGTTTGTGGGCCTTATAGGAAGAGCGCACCAAAGCGCCACTTTCCACATGCCGGAAACCCATTTCGAGTCCGATTTCCTCATATTTTTTAAACTGGTCGGGAACAATGAATTCTTTAACGGGCAAGTGCTTTTTGGAAGGTTGTAAATATTGTCCTAGGGTGACCACATCAACGTTCGCTTCCCTTAGGTCCTTCAACGTAGCGATCACTTCTTCCTCACGCTCGCCCAAGCCCAACATGATACCCGATTTGGTCCGATTGATACCGTTGGCCCTCAAATAGCGCAGTACTTCCAAACTTCGTTCGTACCGTGCTTGAATACGTACTTCGCGGGTCAGTCGTTTTACGGTTTCCATATTATGGGAGACGACCTCCGGTGCTACGGCGATAATACGGTCCAAATGTCTTTCGATTCCCTGAAAATCCGGAATCAAGGTTTCTAGGGTGGTTTCAGGATTCATACGGCGAATAGCCTGTACGGTTTCGGCCCATATGATGGAACCCATATCCTTTAAGTCGTCCCGATCTACAGAGGTGATCACGGCGTGCTTGATGCCCATGATTTTTATGGATCGTGCCACTTTTTCCGGTTCGGCCCAGTCCACCTGATCGGGCCTGCCCGTTTTTACGCCACAAAACCCGCAAGATCGCGTACATACATTCCCGAGAATCATAAATGTTGCCGTACCCTCTCCCCAACATTCTCCCATGTTCGGGCAACTTCCGGAGGTGCATATCGTATGCAGGTCGTACTTTTCTACCAGTCCGCGAAGTTGGGTGTATTTTTTTCCTGTAGGGAGTTTAACACGTAGCCATTTCGGTTTTCCCTTAGGGGGTGCCACACTAGTATTTGTTTCCGTACTCATAGCTTTTTATTGAAGTACAAATATACGAACTATTTGGGTCTGGCCCGTTTGTACATTTCCCGTTCACAATCCGCCTAGGCGATTCGGCAGCAAAAGGAATTCAACCTTATTTAGGTTTTTTTCTTTGTTTTGGATGCAAGGTCAACGAATACGCTGGTGGGCCGTTAAGAGCCCTTGATGGACTGGGAAAGCAGTTTTTTGGCACGCAGTAATTTTACCTTTACGTTGTTCATAGGCTCGTTCAATTGCTCCGCAATAGCGGCGTACGACAGTTCTTGAAAATACCTCAGGTTGATGATTTCCCGATAGTGGGGTTTCAATTTTTTGATATGCCCCAATAGCGTGGCAAGGTTTTGTTCGGTAATCAACCTATCTTCTACCGTGGGGGCGTCATCCAGTACCTTTTTGGCCGCGTCGGTATTTCCCGAGTGCGTGTTCAGGATGTCTTTTTTCCGTTTTCGGACAAGGTCGATGTGGATGTTTTTTGAAATGGTGATCAGCCACGTTTTGAACACGTAACTTTCGTCGAAGCTTTGAATTTTATCGAACGCTTTCGAAAATGTTTGTATGCTGATGTCTTCGGCGTCGTTTTCGTTTCTGGTGCGTTTCAATTGAAAGCCATAAACATCGTTCCAAAACCAATCGAGAAGAATGCTAAAAGCAATTTGATTGCCTTGCTTAGCCTTTTGAATGGTGTCGTTCAGGGTTTCGGGGGTGTTTTTCAACGCATAGGACATGAAACTGCTGACGGGGGTTATAAACGGTTCTTATGCAGTAAGCGTATCTTTTTTGCAGTCCTGTTCGCTCGGTAGTTTGCCGCACATGCCACAGGCTTCTCCCTCTTTATTGAGAAACGGGCTTTGACTGGCACAGGTACCTGCGAATTTGCCATCTTTTTTAGACCATATTTTAATGGCGATTCCGGCAAATGCCAACGCCAAGAGCCCTATGGTCAGAAAAAACAATTTCATACGCTACTTTTTTACAAATTTACAAAAATAAAGGCCCGACATGTCTGCCGGGCCTTTAAAATGTTGTTCAAAGAAAACCTAATACGTAATGTTGGCAACAATATTGGATACCGTAGGTTTCTCGTTGCCACCTTCCGGCTCTATAGTAATATAGCCCATTGCCTTATCGGCGTAGGGTAGTGCCAATAACTTGTCCTTTTCCGTAGCCTCTTGAATGATTCCCAAGTTGATCATTTTACCATCAACTTCGGCCCACATTTGAAAACACTGGTTTTCCGGAAGATTGGGCAGCTTACTTACGTTGATGTAAGAGAGTTTCTTCACCGGGTTCACATAGGCGACCGCTTTCAACTCCTTAGCCTTGGTATTTCCCTTGATATTGAGCTTTTTGGTCTGTGGATTGTTCAACACTATAAACTGGTTTCGAACATCCTCAAGGCCTTCGCGCATATCGGCTTCCAGGCTTTCTATTTTACTGTTAACAATGGCATTCTCTTGTTGTAACATTTGATTTTCCGACCAAAAGAAATAAGACGCCCCCGCAAAGAGGAGCATGGCTACACTTGCAGCTACCGCATAACGTAAAAAGCGTCTGCTGCTGACCTTGTCCGTTTTCAAACGGTTCAAAATCTGCTCTTTCAGTCCTTCGGGAGCCGGAATGGCATACATTTTTGCATACGCTTCCAGGTTGTCCTGTAATTCATTGTATGCATCACGAACCTCTGGATATAGCGCAATATAACGCTCTACCTGTAAATTTTCTTGGTCGGTGGTCAACCCGATCAAGTACTTCTCCAAAAGATCGGAATCCAGAAAAATCTTTATTTTATCTTTCATGATTTGTTTGTTTCTTGCAACGTTTATCTGTTTTGGCCCCCAGAGTAAACCTTGCCCGTTATTGAATCAAGTGCAGTACAAACAACAAAATAACAACTGGGTCATAAATTTTCTTCAGTTCTCGAAGTCCAATTTTCAAACGAGACTTAATAGTTCCCAAGGGAATATCGAGCTCATCGCTTGCTTCTTGCTGTGTCATCCCCTGAAAAAACAATGCTTCCAAAACCACCTGATACTTCAGTTCGATTTTTTCCAAGTTTTCACGGACATCCATCAACTCCGGCTTAGTGCTGTTTACACCTAAGGTATATACGTCCGAAACATCTATTTGGATTTCCTTATCGGTTTTTGTGTTGGCACTTCTCAATTTATCAATGGCGGTATTTCTGGTAATCCTAAAAAGCCAGGTAAAAAGTTTTGCTTTTGAAGGGTCGTAAGAGTCCGACTTTTTCCAAATTTTCACAAAGCTTTCCTGAAGTACATCCTGTGCCATTTCCTCGTCCCTAACTACTTTGTTTGCCACGCCGAATAGGGTGTCCCCATAGTTTTCGTACAAAAGGGAAATGGCTTTTTCATTTCGCTCTTGAAGCAGTTCTACAATGTGCTTTTCAAGAAGTGTACTCATATAAATTGTAGGATTTTTATTTTTTTTTTTGATTTGGACATCCAAAGGTGATTGTTCCACCGTATATAAGACAACGCGAATTTATAAAATTGATTGTAAAGAGCGTTATCTCAAAATTTTAATTAGATAAATGTGTAGCTGGTAACTATGCATTTAGTTTTTGGTTAGTTTGGTTTGGTATAGCCCCCGGAGATTCTTCGGGGGTTATTTTTTTGGGCCGATACGAGATTTGTAGGGCTACGGTAACGCCGTTCAGATGATATTGACCTCTGGTACTATGCTGATTTGAAATTGTTGGAAGACCGCCGCCATAATACGTTCGGCTAGTGCCAATAGTTCGCTTCCGGTGGCCGCTCCGTAGTTTACCAAAACCAAAGCCTGATTTTTATGCACCCCGGCGTCCCCGAAACGTTTTCCCTTAAAACCACATTGTTCAATGAGCCAACCGGCGGGTATTTTATACTCACTGTCCGATACTTTATAAAAAGGGGCCCTTGGATATTCGGCGTTAAAGGTTTGGAACGCCTGCTCCGAAATAATGGGATTTTTAAAAAAACTACCACTGTTGCCCAAAACGTTGGGGTCGGGCAGTTTTTGTTGACGAATGGCGATTACGGCCTCGGAAATGTCCTTTATGGTCACTTCGGTAACCTTATTGCGTTTTAACGCTTCCGTTATTGCGCCATATTCCGTGCGCAAAAGGTGATTTTTTTTGGTAAGCCGCAAGTTTACCGAGGTGATGATAAATTTCCCTTTACCTTCATTTTTAAAAAAAGAATTGCGATAACCGAACTGGCATGCCTCCTTGGAAAAGGTCTGCAGTTGCTGGTCATGCATGTTCATGGCTTCACAACTCTCAAAACTATCCTTTAGTTCCACCCCATAAGCGCCGATATTTTGGATGGGTGCGGTACCGGTATTTCCAGGAATCAACGACATGTTTTCCAATCCGCCATAATCCCGTTCCAAGGTCCACAGCACCAAGCTGTGCCAATTTTCCCCGGCCATGACTTTTAGGATGACCGAATCCTCGTTTTCCGATACAATAACGATTCCCTTTAAGTTGATATGCAATACCAGGGTTTCAATATCTTTGGTAAGCAACATATTGCTTCCCCCGCTGATCACGAAAGGCGTGTTGAATTTTTTTAACTGCAAGGCCTCCTCCAATTCCGCTATGGAATTAATTTCAAGGAAATAGCGTGCCTTGGCTTCTATTCCAAAGGTGTTGTACGCTTTAAGTGATTTGTTTTCCTGTAACTGCATTAACCGATATAGCTTTTTAAGGCCTCCTTTAATATGTGTACGGCCCGTTTCAGTCGTTCTTGATCCAGCACGTAAGCGATACGGATCTGATTCTTGCCCAGTCCGGGAGTGGCATAGAATCCGGCGGCCGGGGCAACCATCACGGTCTCGTTGTTTACCCTAAAGTCTTCCAGGAGCCATTGCGCGAAATCATCGGCATCGGTTATGGGCAGTTCGGCTATACAGTAAAAAGCGCCTTGCGGCCGAGCTACTTTTATGCCCTCAATTTTTTCCAGTTCCGAAATAAGAAGGTCCCTTCGCGCAACATATTCCGTTTTTACCTCCTCAAAATAGCTAGCAGGTGTTTCCAAGGCCGCCTCACTGGCCAACTGGGCATAGGTAGGGGGCGATAATCGTGCTTGGGCAAATTTCATCGCCGTTTGAACAAGGTCCTTATTTTTGGATACCAAACAGCCCACCCGGGCACCGCACATGCTATATCTCTTGGAAACGGAGTCGACCACGATGGCATGTTCTTCCAGACCGGGTATTTGCAAAATGGAATAATGCTCCCGATCATCATAGGTGAACTCCCGATAGACTTCGTCGGCTACCAAAAAGATATCTTTTTTACGGACGATGTCCGCCAATTGGTCGATTTCTTCCTTACTGTACAGATATCCCGTGGGATTCCCGGGATTGCATATGAAAATGGCCCTGGTCCTAGGACCGATCAACTTTTCGAACTCCGATATGGGCGGCAATGCGAAATTTCGATCGATTTCCGACACTACCGGAACTACGGTTACATTGGCGGCACTGGCAAAACCGTTGTAATTGGCGTAAAATGGTTCCGGAATAATGATTTCGTCGCCGGCATCGGCAATACTGCCCATAACAAAGGATAGGGCCTCCGAGCCACCGGTACTGATGATAATATTGTCTGAGTTTACCGCAATGCCATGCGTGCCATAATAGTTGGCCAATTTGGTACGGTAGGTTTCGGAACCTTCCGTTCTACTATACGCCAAAACTTCTATGGTATTGTTCTTTACCGCATCAAGGGCGACCTGCGGTGTTTTGATATCGGGTTGACCGATATTGAGATGGATAACGTTGGCCCCATTTTTTTTGGCAGCTTCGGCAAAGGGCACAAGCTTCCTGATGGGGGATTCGGGCATGGAGCGCCCTTTTTGGGAGACGTTTGGCATAGCAAGTTAATTTACCGCAAAAATGGGAAATCCTTGTGGACAAAGCAAAGGGAGTCCGTTTTATTTATCGCCCTGAGTGGGTCGCTATTGGCGCAGCTTGCCAGAACGGTACCATGGTAACGCGCGGTTTAAGGTTTTCCCGCTATCCCTTCGATGAGGACCAATAAAAAAGCCCCGATACCAAAGGTAACGGGGCTTTTTTGTTAAGACGGTAAAATTATTTTCCTTCTGGAGCTTTAATTTCCCCTTTTATTTTCAACACTTTTGTTGGTGTGTCGGCGTTGGAAATGACCGTAATGGCCTTTCTGATCGGTCCCACCCTATTGGTGTCATATTTTACTTGGATCTCTCCTGTTTTACCGGGCAAGATCGGCTCTTCCGGTTTTTTAGGGATGGTACAGCCACAGCTCGAGCTTACTTTGCTGATGATCAATGGCGCATCGCCCGTATTGGTGAATTCGAATACGCGAACACCGTCCGAACCTTTTTCGATGGTTCCGTAGTCCACGGTTTCCGACTGGAAGTCTATTTTAGCTGCCTTGTCCTGCGCCGTAGCACTAAGTCCTAACAGGCCTACAAATAATAGAAGTACTATTTTTTTCATGATTTTCTAGTTTTGGGTGAATTTCAAAATTAAATCTTTTAGGATGAACCTACAAAATTGTTTTGTTATCTATGAACGTTACTTATTTTTGTTTCGTATTTCCAACGAGTGGAAATTGTTAGATCGTTTGAAGATTTAACATCAAAACGGTAGCTCAATCAACGAACTACTTGCTAAAAAACAAATACCATACCAAAATATGGAGATTCCCTCAAAATATGACCCTAAACAGGTGGAACAACAGTGGTACGACTACTGGATGGAGCACCGCTTTTTTCATTCCGAACCGGATGAAAGGGAGCCCTATACCATCGTAATACCTCCGCCGAACGTAACCGGCGTCCTCCACATGGGGCATATGTTGAACAACACCATACAGGACGTTTTGATCCGTAGGGCCCGTCTAATGGGTAAAAATGCCTGCTGGGTGCCCGGAATGGACCATGCTTCCATTGCTACCGAAGCCAAGGTAGTGGCAAAGTTGAAGGCCGATGGGATCGAAAAATCCAATCTTTCCCGAAGCGAGTTTCTAAAGCACGCCTGGAGCTGGACCGATGAATACGGAGGAATTATTCTGGAACAGCTTAAAAAATTAGGGTGTTCCTGTGATTGGGAACGTACCAAGTTTACCATGGATGACGATATGTACGCCTCGGTTATAAAGGTGTTTGTCGACCTTTTTAACAAGGGGTTGATCTATCGCGGGCATCGTATGGTCAATTGGGATCCCGAAGCGTTGACGACCCTTTCCGATGAAGAGGTCGTTTATGAAGAAAAACAGGGGCTGTTATACTACCTATCCTATAAAATAGAGGATTCGGACGAAATGGTGACGATTGCCACTACCAGGCCGGAAACTATTTTGGGCGACACTGCCATCTGTATCAATCCCAACGACGACCGATACCGTCATTTAAAGGGACGAAAGGCCATAGTGCCCATCTGTAACAGGGCGATTCCCATTATAGCCGACGAATACGTCGATGTGGAGTTCGGGACCGGTTGTTTAAAGGTTACCCCGGCACACGATATCAACGATAAGGCCTTGGGCGAGAAACATGGTCTGGAAACGATCGATATTTTCAATCCGAACGCCACATTGAATTCTTTTGGACTCCATTATGAAGGGAAGGACCGTTTTGAAGTGCGCAAGGCGATCGCCAAGGAACTTGAGGAGTTGGGCCTCTTGGTAAAGACCGAGACGCATTTGAACAAAGTAGGCACCAGCGAACGCACAAAAGCCGTAATCGAGCCGCGTTTGAGTGATCAATGGTTCCTTGCGATGGAAGATTTGGTGAAACCTGCCATAAAAGCGGTTATGGACACCGAAGAAGTGCGCTTTTTTCCAAAGAAATTTGAAAATACCTATCGCCATTGGATGTCCAATATTCGCGATTGGAACATTTCCCGCCAGCTTTGGTGGGGGCAACAGATACCAGCCTATTACTATGGTGATGCCCAAAACGATTTTGTAGTTGCAGAAAACAAGGAAGATGCATTGTTAATGGCACGGAAAAAGGCCGATCGGCCCGATTTGAAAGCCGAAGACCTGCGTCAAGACCCCGATGTGTTGGATACCTGGTTTTCCTCATGGCTATGGCCCATAAGCGTTTTTGGAGGAATTTTGGACCCCAAGGGTAAGGAGGTAAGCTATTATTATCCTACGAACGATTTGGTTACCGGTCCGGACATTATTTTCTTTTGGGTCGCAAGAATGATCGTATCCGGATATGAGTACCGGGAGGAGCGCCCTTTTCAGAACGTATACTTTACCGGTCTGGTACGGGACAAACAACGTCGAAAAATGTCCAAACAGCTGGGGAATTCCCCGGATGCTTTGGCCCTAATTTCCGAATATGGCGCCGATGGCGTAAGGGTGGGGCTGTTATTGAGTTCTGCGGCGGGCAACGACTTAATGTTCGATGAAGATCTTTGCCAACAAGGGAAAAATTTTTCCAACAAAATATGGAATGCCCTACGGTTGATCCAAGGATGGGAAACGGCCGAAATCGATCAGCCCCGGGCTGCGGTACTGGGTCTGGAATGGTACGCCTCGAAATTTCATCGCACCTTGGCGGAAATAGAAGACCACTTTAGTAAATATAGGATATCCGATGCGCTAATGGCCATTTATAAGTTGGTTTGGGACGATTTCTGTTCCTGGCTTCTGGAAATCGTGAAGCCGGCCTACCAACAACCTATTGACACTGCTACCAAGGATAGGGTAATCGGTTGGTTCGAGGAAACGCTGAAATTGTTGCATCCGTTTATGCCCTTTTTAACCGAAGAGGTATGGCATCGATTGGGGGAACGCAATCCCGATCAGGCATTGATCGTTGCAAAATGGCCTGCTGTGGAAGCCGCAGATGCAGCGTTGCTTCAGGGCTTTGAGTTTGCCGAAGGCGTTGTTTCGGGAATCCGGAATATTCGAAAAGAAAAACAGATCCCGATGAAAGACGCTATTGCGCTTTCCGTGTTAAACGAAGAAAATATAGGGGATGCCTGGGATACCGTTATTCGAAAGCTTACCAACGTATCGGAAATCGATTATGTAGATGCGCCATTGGAAGGTGCCCTGAGTTTTCGGGTAAAGAGCAACGAGTATTTTGTTCCGGTAAGCGGTACTATCGATGTGGGCGCCGAAATAGAAAAGATTAAGACGGAGTTGGACTATGCCCGTGGGTTTTTACGATCCGTATCCAAAAAATTGGAGAATGAACGGTTCGTAAACAACGCACCGGAGCAAGTGATTGCCAAAGAGCGGCAAAAACAAGCCGATGCCGAGGCAAAAATTGAAACCCTTGAAAAGAGTCTGGCGAGTTTGTCATAGTGTTACCTCAATTTCAAAATGAACCTTTGTCCTCTCTGCAATATAAACACGGCAGATAAGAAGAATTCGCATATTATTCCTAAGTTTTTAGGAAAAGCGTTATTTGAAAATATTAAGCCTCGTTTTATCTATGAATTAGACAAAAGTGGAAAGCATAGGAAAAGACAAGATATACCAAAACAAGACTTTTTGATATGTTCTTTTTGCGAAAAACGACTGGGTATTTTAGAAACTTACGTTGCCAGAAAGATAACATCGATTAACAATTATACAAATGAAAAAAGTAAGTTTGAAATATTTAATATTGGTCCAAACGAGATTTTAAATTGCCTAAAATTCAATCCGTTAATATTTAAATTATTCTGTTTTTCACTTATATGGCGGTTGTCTATAACATCAAATCCAATTTTTAAAAATTTTAAGCTGCCAGTGGAATTAGAATTGGAAATGAGTTTATTCTTAAACGCTAATCTTCTTCCAACTCACAGGGAATTACTAGAAAATTTAAAGACCATTGAAAAATATCCGGAATATCATCTGATTGCCTATAAACAGAAGAAGGTGCTTAGAGAATTCGTGGGTGTTCTTACTGCTTTCCAAATGTCAGAAGATCATTATGGCATTTTTATTGGTGATATAATTTTGTTGTTTTATTTAAATGATAATAGAATAGACCATCAAACTAACTTAATCTCAAATAAAGAGAATGCGATGGTAAAGTTTGTTTTAGCAAATTCAATCCAATGGAAAAAGATAAATTCGGAGATAATTGACAAACGTTTATTTGATGGTACCTAGTATAATCTAAGAGGTATGCATATAGGCAGGTTTCAGTTAAAGTGTGTCTTAATCACCAAAGATTATTTTACATCTATTGTTTCCGATATGATATCTTTAATTTGGAACCAGAAGGGAGTCGGGTTTAGTAATGGTATGTGTTGTATCGCTTCCGTAAAACGGCAGTAATTTGTATTTGTCCGCAAAGCGCCCGCTCAGGTCGGCATCGAACGGTGTTTTAACCAAAAGGGTATTCCATTTGCCCTCAACGACCAAGTAGTACTCGGTAATGCCCTCCATATTCTCTATTGTGGAAAGGCAATCTTCAATGATGGTGATCACCACTTTACGGTCCGCGGCGGCAATTCGCTTCATATCGCGAATTCGGAGCAATACCAGTAACTTGTTCCGGTCTGTCTTGGTAAAATAGGCAATCTTATCGGTATCGATTCCCGAAACAATATCATAGGCGACGCATGCTTTCAAGTAGGATGCAATGGAATCTTTTTGTTTATCGGGGGTTAAGGTCAATTGCTTTATATCCATATCAAGCAGTTGTTTTCTTGGGTCTTGGTCTCTTGGCATGGTATCCTCGCCATTGGAACGTAAATACACGCCATAGAACGACATGCTCATAAAGAATATCCCCAATACTACCAAAACCAAACAGCCACATCCCTGCCAAAGCGGTCTTTTTGATGGCTTTTCCAGTTTTTGTCTTGAAAAACTTTTTTGCATATCAGCGCTGAACTCCTTTTCCGCATACGTTTTTTTGCAATGGCTGCACTCGGCTATCGAAGTTTTGTAAAGGGGGATAATGGGTATCCAGAAAAAGTGGAAGTAGCGACTGTAGGTAGTCACATGAAACGAATCGCGGGTATTGCAATAGGAACAACTGGTGTTTCGCAAGGTATACTCCTTTATTTTACTGGCACGTGTCCCATAGAAGAAAATCATATTGGTTTTTTTATGCTACCATTTGGCAGTGGTCCGATGTTCAAAAATACATCATCTTGCTATAGTGCCGCGTCCCTTGTTTCAGGGAATTACAGCTCCCTTTTTACCTGATACCATTTCTACCTTGAAATTACCCACTAAAAATTGCCCTTTTCCGCTTATACTTCAAAATAAAAAACAACCGTAGCCGCTGCTATGCTTGATTTTTCTTTTTCGTCCAAGCAAAGAATGACTGCTTTTTATTTGGGTAATTTCAAAGCAAAATGGTATGACTTTCCATTTTTTGAGCCATAAGATTAAAAATGGTTTTGTGATCTGATGGAGTTTAAGGGCAAGAATACCCATGGTTTTAACGGGTTTAATTGTATCTTCAAACACAAATTAAAGAAGGAAAAATGATTAAATTCTCATCGCTACCGACAGTTATCGTAGGAGCTATCATGCTCTTTTTTATCTCGGGTACATTTTGTTTTGCACAGCAACCTGCCGTGCACTACCTGGAGGATTTGGAAGGGGGTGCGATTACAAAGGCACAGTCCGATTCTATTTTTCAAAAGGTTAAAAAACTTTCCGAAGAAACGGTAGTCTCCATAGGACTGATAACAAATGGTAAGGCACGTTTTTATGGTGTGAAACGTTCTGGCGATACCATAAAGACCGTTTCCAACAGTGGGGCGGTTTTTGAAATAGGCTCCATTTCAAAGGTTTTTACCGCCACAATGTTGGCCCACTTGGTGCAGGAAGGACAATTTGCACTGGATGATACCATAAATGAACATTTGAAAGTGCCCTTTCACAAAAATCAGCAAATTACTTTTCGATCGTTATCGAACCATACCTCAGGACTACCTCGATTGCCTACTAATTTGACGATGCGTTTTGAACATAGGAACAATCCCTATGCGAATTATGATGAGGTGATGTTAAAAAATTACCTGAAGGATACCATGGAGTTGGCCGAAAAGCGGGAAATGTCCTATTCCAATTTGGGTGTTGGATTATTGGGGTATACCCTGGGCGAAATTGCAGGTAGTTCCTACCAACAGCTTGCGGACAGCCTCATATTTAAAACATATGGAATGCGGCATACCACTACGGATAGGGCAGCGATCGAGGACCGACTGGTTTTGGGACGCAATGGCGGAGTGGTGGTGCCCAACTGGGATTTGGCCGTACTGATGGGAGCGGGCGGTATTTTATCGAACGTGGAAGATCTTAGTACATTTATAATTGCCCAATTTGATGAAGATAATGCGGTTTTGGCGCTTACACGAGCAAAAACCAAAACACTGGAGGAGGGCAAGGGAGTCGGCCTAGGGTGGTTTTTGTTACCACAGCCTTCCGATGCCCTTTGGTATTTCCATAACGGGGGAACCGGCGGGTATCGGTCTGCGGTACTTATGGATGTGGCGCATAAAAACGGTATTGTAGTACTCTCCAATGTTTCTGCCAATAGATCCAATTCGGATACTATCGATGCCTTGGCCTTTGCACTTATGAAAACCTTAAAAACCGAATGAATTATAGGTAGTCTAGGACGTGAAACGATAGCAATGGGTGAGTGATGTTCCGTTAAACACTTAAGAATGGAGATTGTCCTTTTACCGAAAAGTTTTTTCAAACAAAGCGTACAGGATGCACATTGCTACGAGCACATTGGATCATATCAATATGATTTTTGAGTTGTATCGGGAAGCGACCGTACTCCAACGCGGCAAATTTTTAGAAAACGTATGGCCCGAGTTTTCGCGTAATACTATTTCTGGTGTTAAATTACGTAAATAAAAACCAGGGATTTTTTGTACAGGCGAAAAAGAAAATCCAAGCATAGCAGTAGCTATGGTTAGATTTTAGAAATGCAACAACTGGCATCTTCCAAAACATTGCCCGATCACTACCACGATGCAGCGGTGTACTACTTTGAACTCCCGGTCGCGGAAGGGCCATAAACATTGTTTTGATGGGTAGGTAGCCACAATAATTTGAAAATACTAAATGAAACAAGGTGTGAAGTACGCTTTTTTTAACAAGTATGGGGTAGGGGGGAAAACAAAACAGTATCCATTACGTTCGGTATTGCTGACCTGTTTTGCATGCTTTTGGATGCAGTTCGGGATGGCACAAATTCGCGATGCAATACTTACATTACACGACAGTACCCAGTTTGAGGGCTATGCCGACCTGACGAAAAACAATAAAATAAAATTTAGGATGAACCTAGAGGATGATGCCGATTTGTGGGACCATGAAGAAGTGTATCAAATTAGGTTTAAGGGATACCCTTCCGATGCTACCTATCGTTATGGGAAAATACGTTTTAGGGACAAAATGTTGCTGCTACTGGTTTTGGAAGATGGCCCTATGGGCTATTTTGGAAAGGAGGTTACCCGAATTATTTACGAGGATGGCTTTGGTGGCGGTTTGGATTCAGAAACCGGGTTTCCGCCCGAAAATCACGGTTATAGAAGCGGCTATAAGAAGGTTCCTGTACTTTCCAGAAGATATTTAAAGCTACCGAAGGAAGAAACCCTCATTTCCCTAGGGGCGGAGGCCAACCCTTCAAAGGCACTGATGCGGGAATGGTTTGCCGGCTGCGCGGAAGTATTGGATGAGATCGAGGTGAACGAAAACTACAAAATTGCCGATCTGGTGTGGCAGTACAATCGGTATTGCGCCGCAATGGAGGAAGACTAATGCCATTTTTACCTTTAAATTTCCCATTAGAAATTGCCCTTTTCCGTATACTTCAATAAAAAACAACCGTAGCTACTGCTATGCTTTATTTTTCTTTTTCGTCCAAGCAAAAAATGACTGATTTCCTTTGGGGAGTTTTAAAGTAAAAATGGTATAAACTACTAAGACTATTGGGTTTTATGGGGTACGACCATAACCTGCCTTGACCGTCATCCATGAAACGACAGAAGCAAACGAAAACAGGAATACGCTTCCTGTAGTTCAACGAAAATTTGACCATTGGTCGAAAATATTGATGTATCCCTTTGTTTTCCCCGTTGTAATAAGGCCCTTTTAATTTTGAAATGGAGGTAAAGAAATTGAGTTGTTTCAAAGTTTAAATGGTATTTAGTCCCGAAAACCCCAACTTGTATGACACGTGAAGCCCAATTACGATTTTGTAAAGTATGTACCAACGGAAAAAAAGACTTTAATAGGGGAATCGTTTGTGGCCTTACCGACCGCTTGGCCGATTTCGAAAATACTTGTGATACCTTTCAGGAAGATGAAGAACTGCAACAAAAGGTGGCATTACAACATTCCTATACCAACGCTATTTTGGCGGCAAGTGCCAATAAACGACTGGCCAATTACCTTATCGATCAAGTTTTTTTGGTGGGATGCGGCATGTTGATCGGGGTCATGCTCGGCTTGGTTTTGGTGTATTTCTATCCGGAACACCTGTATTTATTGGATGAAGAGAACCGGTTGGTGGAATATGTGTTGGGTGTGATTATTGCCATGTTGTACTATAGTTTTTTTGAGGGCTTTACGGGAAGATCGCTCGGAAAGTTTTTTACAAAAACAAAGGTGGTCACCGAAGACGGTGACCGTCCCGATTTTAAGACCGTTTTTATCCGCTCACTCTGTCGGCACATACCCTTTAACGCCTTTTCATTTTTGGGGGGCGAAGGTATCGGTTGGCACGATAAATTTTCCGGAACGCGGGTGGTAGAAATTGAGTAATATCATTTTAGGGTTAGAGTGGTATAACAGGCAATACTCTTGACTAGTCGGCTGAAGACCGTAACAGCTTTACCAGTTTTACATATTTTGTCATCGCTGCTTTGGGCTCCAAATTTTGCGCTTGTATCAAGGCATTGGCCTTAAAGGCATTGATCAAAGGTGTTTTGCTTCCCGGGTGGTTCTTGTTTTCGTTGGCAATTTTATAATAGGCATATAGCTTTAACAACACATCGGCAGGTAAGGGCTCGGTATAGTTGTTTACGTAGGCGACCGCCTCATCGAAAAGTTTATGTAATTTCTCGTTCTTCATCCTTAGGCATCACCACTGCAACACAGGTTTTCGCTCCTTTTACGGTTTGGTTCAATTTTACGGTAATCGCGCAATCTAAAGGTAAGAACAAATCTACCCTAGAACCAAATTTAATGAAGCCGGCATCTTCCCCTTGCTGTGCGCTATTGCCCAATTTTGCATAGTTTACGATACGGCGCGCCAGGGCACCGGCTATCTGTCGGTAGAGGATATCCCCGAATTTTGGGGTTCTGACCACCACGGTAGTCCGTTCGTTTTCCGTGCTGGATTTGGGGTGCCAGGCCACCAAATACTTGCCCGGGTGATACTTGGAATATTTTATTTCCCCACTTGCGGGATAACGGGTTACGTGAACGTTCGTGGGCGACATGAATATGGATACCTGTTTTCGTTTGTCCTTAAAGTATTCCGTTTCCTCCACTTCCTCGATAACCACGACCTTACCATCCACGGGGGCCAATATTTCGTCAAAACTTCGCTGTACCGTTCGCTTCGGATTGCGAAAAAATTGTAAGATCAGGATCAATAGCACCAGAAAAAAGGCTTGTATAGCAATTCGCAGCCAGGGTAATACCACATAATACTGAGCGGCCATCACCGCAGCTACTACGACAAAAAAGGTGATCAAGATTATTTTTTGGCCCTCTTTATGGAACATAGGTAAATATTTTTAAAGTTAAATAGGCAAAAGGAGCAGCGAATACCAAGCTGTCCAAACGGTCTAGCATGCCCCCATGTCCGGGCAAAAGTGCTCCGCTATCCTTTACCCCGGCTACCCGTTTAAGTTTCGATTCTACCAAATCGCCAAGATTTCCCGCAAAAACGATCACCGCGGCAAGCGCGATCCATTGTCCCACGGAAATACTGGACTCGTACATGGCTAGGACATATGAGGCACCGAGTGCAAATATAAGCCCCCCAATAGCCCCTTCAACGGTTTTTTTGGGAGAAACCGTTGGGAAGAGCTTAGTTCGCCCGATGCTTCTACCTACCAAGTATGCAAAGGAATCGTTTACCCAGATCAAGATAAAAATACCCATGATCAAGAATTTGGCAAACTCGTTATTTTTATAGGGTATCATGGTAAGGAAGATGCACCCCCCGCCGATATAAAAAAGCCCTGCCACAAATTTTTTGAAAGTGTTGAACGCTTTTCCCTTTTTTGAAAAAAGAAAATACAAAAGGGCGATATCCACCACAATGGTAACGGACATAAGGCTGTTGATGGGAATACGGTCGTTTTCCTTGACCAGGTAAATGAATATCCACCAGAGTGTCAGGTAAGCTAAAAAAATATAGTAGCCCCTTAGGCCTACCATACGCTTGTACTCATAAATACAGGCGAGACCAAAAATCATTAAAAGAAAGTCGAACGCGTCCGAACTGAGAAAGATGGCAGAGAGTAGAAAGATGATAAAAACAGCCCCTGTGAGTGCGCGCCTTAAAATTTCTTTCATATTACAGGTCTTCCAAAAGTAAAAGGTATAGGTTTTTGGAGCTACTGCCGTACGTCAAAAAATCATCGGAATTGTCACGATTTGCCTGAAAGTGCTTGATCGTGGTGATGTTCGCGGGGATGCTATGACCGTATTTTTTCTTTATCTTTTTCAGCCCTTCCCCGATAGACTCCACAAGCTGACTTGTAGAGGCGAATACGATTACGTTTGCGGGCAGTTCGTTCAGCTTACTTTCCATAAGCTGGTTGGAGCATACCAAAATAGAACCGTTTTGGGCGATAAGATGTTCGCAGCGGGTAAAAAACACCTTACTATCCTTACTTTTTCTTGTAAATGCTATGGCTTCTTCAGCGAACTCTTCCTCGAGCGTTTTGTCGATTACAAAAAAGGGATCATCTTCCCAGTTGTTTTCGTTTACTATATTTTTTAAGGCTTCGGAAATCTCGGTAAAGGAGTCGCAATACAGGAATTTACCTCCATTTTTTTTAAAATGAATGGTAAACTTTTCATCAACCGGAATATTTAGCTCGGGCATATGTTGCCCCCGGGCTTCCACTTTTTCTTTGGAAACCTTTTTGCCACCTCCGAACAATTTATCCAATAGCCCCATGTAAACGTATAAAGTAAGCGCGATCAGTTCTTAAAAAAACAACGAAAATTATGAAGGTTTATTTTCTTCATCACCATCTTCCGTAGCCTCGGTGTTCGAAGGTACCGTTTCTTCCGCTGTTTCGGTCAAGGATTCAAATGGGCGTTTGCCAAAGATTTTTTCCAAATCTTCTTTAAAGATAACTTCTTTTTCCAGAAGCCTTTCCGCCAGGGTAATGAGTTTGTCCTTATTGGTTTCGAGCACTTCAATGGCCCTTGTGTATTGCTCTTCGATCAATTTGGAAATTTCTTGATCTATTTTTTGTGCCGTTTCCTCACTGTAAGGTTTTGAAAAACCATAGTCGCTCTGTCCGGAGGAATCGTAATAGGTAAGGTTTCCGATTTCATCGTTCAATCCGTATACGGTTACCATGGCCCTTGCCTGTTTGGTCACTTTCTCCAGATCGCTCAATGCACCGGTAGATATTTTGTCAAAAATGACCCGTTCTGCAGCTCTACCGCCCAAGGTGGCACACATTTCGTCCTGCATTTGTTCGGGCCTTACGATCAACCGTTCTTCGGGAAGGTACCACGCGGCGCCCAATGATTGTCCACGGGGAACAATGGTCACCTTGACCAAAGGAGCGGCGTGTTCCAACATCCAACTCACGGTGGCATGCCCAGCTTCATGATAGGCAATGGTCTTTTTCTCTCCCGGTGTTATAATTTTGTTCTTCTTCTCGAGTCCGCCCACGATTCGGTCCACGGCATCCAGAAAGTCTTGTTTGCTAACGGCCTTCTTTTCCTTTCGCGCCGCGATGAGTGCGGCCTCGTTACAGACATTGGCAATATCGGCTCCCGAAAATCCTGGGGTCTGTCTTGCAAGAAAATCCAGGTCAAGCGTTTCCGATGTTTTTATAGGACGTAGGTGGACTTCAAAAATTTCCTTTCGTTCACGGATGTCCGGAAGGTCCACATAAATTTGTCTATCGAACCTACCTGCCCGCATGAGCGCCTTGTCGAGCACGTCGGCACGGTTGGTAGCTGCAAGAACGATTACATTGGTATTGGTTCCGAAACCGTCCATTTCGGTAAGCAATTGATTCAGGGTATTTTCCCTTTCATCGTTCGAACCGGTAAAATTGTTTTTCCCCCTGGCACGGCCAATGGCATCTATTTCATCTATAAATATAATGGATGGCGACTTGTCCTTGGCCTGTTTAAAGAGGTCGCGGACCCTAGAGGCACCCACACCGACGAACATTTCCACAAAATCAGATCCCGATAGGGAAAAGAAAGGTACTTTGGCTTCTCCTGCAACGGCTTTGGCCAATAAGGTTTTACCAGTACCCGGAGGACCTACCAAAAGAGCGCCTTTTGGTATTTTACCCCCTAAGGAGGTATACTTGTCCGGGTGTTTTAAAAACTGTACGATTTCTTCAATTTCTTCCTTGGCCCCTTCGAGTCCGGCCACATCCTTGAAGGACGTTCTCGTGTCCGTTTTTTCGTCGAAGAGTTTCGCCTTGGATTTTCCGATATTGAAAATTTGGCCACCGGCACCGCCTGCCCCTCCTCCGGACATCCGTCGCATCAGGTAGATCCAAATACCAAAAATGAGAATGAACGGAAGTACACCGATAAGAAAATCCCCGAGGTAGTTCGATTCCTTTCCGAATTCCACAACGGTATCCAGATTATTCTCTTTTTTACTGTCCGTAATTTCTTTTTGAAATATCTGAAGGTCACCATAGTCCAACTCGTACTGCGGCAACGTTCCGCTAGTAGGGATAATCGACTTTTCCGAAACCTCTTTGTGTACCCCTTTGGCCAATGCTTCGTCCGTTAAAAATACTTTGGCCTGATTGGTATTGGTGATGATCAATATTTTACTGATGTCCCCGTTTCTAAGGTACTCTTGTAATTCGGAGGTGGTGGTGGTTTTGGTATTGGAAAAATTTCCACTGCTCAAAATTTGATACCCTAAAATTCCTACGATGATGAATCCATAGATCCACCACGAACTGAATTTTGGTTTTTTGGGACTTGAGTTATTCTCTTTTGCCATGCTGATTTTTTTACCCTGGTCGTTATTTGAGGGTTTGGTTTATACTACTGTCTATTACAGTGACTTTGGCGTCTCCCCATAGTCCTTCGATGTCGTAGAATTCTCGAATGTGTTTTTGGAATACATGTACGACAACATTTACATAGTCCATCAAGACCCATTCGGCGTTGTCTTCTCCTTCAACGTGCCAAGGTTTGTCTTTGATCGATTTGCTAACCGTTTTTTGGATGGACCCCACTATCGCATTTACATGCGTATTGGATGTTCCGTTACATATTATAAAGTAGTCACATACCGTATTTTCGATATCCCTAAGGTCGAGTAAATTTATCTGTTGTCCTTTTACTTCTTCTATTCCCTCTAAGATCAATGCAATTAGCTCATCTGCGCTCGCTCTTTGTTTTTGCATTCAAAAAATTTAATTTTTACAAAGTTATTATTTTTTTGTTCTTTTAGCCCTACCTTTTCGATAATTGATAAAAGATTCGCCAACCTTTGTTACTATGAAAATAGTCAAAGTTGATGCCATAGATTCTACCAACTCCTACATGAAGGAACTATTGGCGTCGAACAAGCTTGAAGATTTTACCGTGGTAGTGGCAAACGAACAGTTTGCGGGCCGGGGGCAACAGGGCGCGGTTTGGCAATCGGAACCCGGTAAAAACCTCACTGTCAGTATTTTGAAAAAGTTAAACGGTTTTCCCGTCGACCATAGTTTCCATTTGAGCATGATGGTTTCGCTAAGCGTTTTGAACCTGTTGCGTTCGTTGGAAATTCCGGAAATCACGGTCAAATGGCCAAACGACATAATGTCAGGGAATGCCAAAGTGTGTGGCGTATTGTTGCAAAATGTACTTCAGGGGGCTGTCATCAAGGAAACAATAATCGGTATCGGGCTAAATGTTAACCAAAAGTCTTTTGAAAATCTTCCAAATGCCGCGTCGTTAAAGATGCTTAGCGGACGAATTTTTGATTTAGATCTTTTGTTACGGGAATTATTGAGGGAACTTCAGGACGTTTTTACCGGCTTCGGGAAAAAAGACCGGGAAAAACTAAAGGAAACCTACGAAAACGCTCTTTTTAAAAAAAATGTGCCGGTAACCTTTGAATTGGGGGACGGGAGCTTGTTAATGGGCATCGTACAGGGAGTTATGCCCGATGGAAGATTATCGGTGCTGCACGAAAATGGGGCATTAGGTACATACGGCCTAAAGGAGATACGGATGCGGTATTGATCATGCCTCCACTCCTATGACATATCCGATTTCGCACAAAAAAATCTTCGGGGTCCAAAGCCTATTTCTAAGGTTACGTTACCCCTCAAAATTATTCTTTTCCGTGTAGGCTCCAAAACAAGATACAGCCGAAGCAATTGCTGTGTCTAAAATATTCTTTTTCGTCTACACAGAAAATACCTGTTTTTTAGTGGTGTATGATAGCATCGGAAATGGTATCAAGCGATCCGCGAGAGGTTTTCGGACAGGGTGTTGATGAAGTTGGTAATCGGGGTTTTTACCATCATTCCCATCATGGCATTGAACTCTCCGTTAAAACTCAAGGCCACTTCGCTCTGCTCTTCTCCAAAAGTATTGATATCCGTAGTAAGGGTAAAAGGCAGTTTTTCGCTCGCCGCGCCCAAAACGATCTGGTGGTCCGGCGATTGTTGTTTCCGTTCCAAAACAATTTCGGGCATTCCCGAAAGTTGGAACAAAAACCGGTCTTCGTTCAATACTTCAAATTTTGAAATGGATTCCGGCATCAACTGCTCAAAATTTTGAAGGTCGGAAAGAAATTCGAATACTTCTTTCTGACTTTTTGCAACGATTTTTTTTGATGTTTCTATGTGCATGTATTTATTTTTTCCAGTTTGCCGGATCTTTTCGCCATTGTATGAGCGTTTCCAGCTGTGTTTTACTAATGGCATCCGTTTCGGAGGCGTGCTCGATCAAGTGTTGGTAATCGCCAAGGGTGTTCAGTTCCAATGCTTCGTTTTCGAAATTTTCCGTGGCAAGGTCGAAACCGTACGAAAAAATCGCCAACATTCCTTTTACGTTCGCTCCATTTTCCTTGAGGGCCTTTACCGCGTTCAAACTACTTTTTCCGGTGCTTATGAGATCTTCGATCACGACCACGGTTTGGTTTTCCGATAGGCTGCCCTCGATCTGATTTTTTCTACCGTGCGCTTTTGGTTCGGGCCGTACATAAATGAAGGGCAATCCCAAATAATCGGCGACCAATGCGCCTATTCCGATCGCCCCGGTGGCCACTCCGGCAATACAGTCGGGCGTGCCATATCGGCCTTTCAATTGCTCGGCCATTTCTTTCCTTACAAAGTTCCGAACATCGGGATGTGAGAGGATGATCCTGTTGTCGCAATAGATCGGTGAACGCCATCCCGAAGCCCATGTAAATGGATTTTCAGGATTCAATTTTATTGCATTAATTTGCAACAGAAGCTCTGCTGTTTTTTTAGCGGTATCCTTGTCTAAAACCATAGCGCAAATGTATAAAGTTTTTGTGAACGAAAGGCCGCTGATCTTAACAAATAAACTTTCCGAAACCGCGAACAACGATTATTTTGCCTTAAACCCGGAAGCCATCCATGAGGCGATAAAGGCCTTGATGAAAGGACGGTTGGAAACAGCGTATATCTATCATCCCAACCATGCAGAAATACTAAAAAAATTCAGCAAAAACATTCCTCTGGTCACTGCCGCCGGAGGTGTTGTAGCGAACAAGGAGGGCAAGGTGCTTTTCATTTACAGGAACGATAAATGGGATCTGCCAAAAGGTAAATTGGACAAAGGGGAAACAATCGAGGCCTGTGCATTGCGTGAGGTGATGGAGGAAACGGGCGTCAAAGGATTGAAGATCGAGAATTTTTTGCGCACTACGTATCACATTTTTAAACGCAATGGCATCCATAAGTTAAAAGAAGTGCATTGGTTCGCCATGCGTACCTCGTATAGCGGAAAATTGACCGGTCAAAAAAGTGAGGGCATCGAAAAGGTAAAATGGAAAGGGCCCGATAAGATCAGAAAGGCACTCGAGAATTCTTATATCAACATCAAAATATTGTTCGAATAGCGGTATCAGGGTAGCAACAAAGGCCGTCGTTTCCTTTTTTTAGTCTTTTGGGATACGATATACCGGATATTGTAAATGTGCTTTTTCATAATGAACGGAACGATGGTATACCCATTCCAATTGCGCGTACCAATCCGACTCGAATTCCGGATCGTTGTTTTTCTTTTCCAAAAAAGCTTCCCGCAGGTTTTGGTCCGATTTTAAAAGCTTCGCGGCCACCTCTTCGAATACATAGGGTGAAAAGTCCTCTTTTTGTTGCAATATGGTATCGAAAAAATTCCAGTTGAAAAAGGAATCCATGGCAATGGGCTCCAAACTTTCCAAAACATAGCGTATGCCGGGTTGGTCGGTAAGAACCAGGTAGTCTCCCTCGGAAAACAAAACCTTTATGGTTTCCTTGCTTACTTTTGTACCGTAATGGGGATAATGCCCCTCATAGGCCTCGGTATAGGTTTTGTACTCTTTAATTTTATAGGATTCTACTACCAACGCGCTATCGTTCCGTATCTGTCGATACTCGATTTGGTTTTGTTCCAATAGGTCGATGATGTTTTCATAGCCCTTTTTAATGATATATGCCTTGGGAATAGGCACCGAGTCGGTAGGTCGCATGTGGTTCCGATAGGTGACCGGTTTTTCAAAGGGCCGCTTCCGGTCGTATTTTAATCTCGGTAAACCGGTTACCTCGCTAACAAGCGTGTCCGCCATATAGCCTTTGAAGTTGATGGTACTGCTCCGTGTGGTATCAATGGCCCATTGCAAGGGATAATATTTTTGCGCCCGGTAATCGCTAAAAGCCTTTTCTCTTAAGGTTTTTATGGTGTCGCCATCCTTTTCGGCAATGGCGATAAGTTGTTTCATTAACTCGTAGGTTCCCGCTACTCTTTGTTTATAGGGCTTTAGCATGTGCGTTTCTACCATAAGCCCCAAGGTGTTCCACAGGGTAGTGTAGCCGGTAGAGTAACGCGGGTGGTCCATAAATTGGGAAAAACCCTTTTCAGGGACAGTATTGAATACGTTTACATAAGGTGTTATGTCCCAGCTTTGATCGGCCAAAGCGTTCTCGAGCGTGGGCATGAGCTGCTTGTGCAGATACTGGCCGAGTGTTCCGCCCATTTTATTGTGCTGGGTAAAAAGATGGGTAAGCGTATATTGGTAGTCGGCCCCGTTACTCACATGGTTGTCGACAAAAATGTCGGGTTTGGTCAAATGGAAAATCTCCATGAAGGACAAAGCATTTTTCGAATCGGCCTTCATAAAATCCCGATTGAGGTCATAGTTTTTGGCATTGCCCCTAAACCCATAGGAAACAGGTCCGTTTTGGTTAACCCTTGTCTCCGAATTTCGGTTTAGCGCCCCACCGATGTTATAGACCGGAATGGAGACCAAAACGGTATTTTTAGGGGGGTCGAGTTTTCCCGTGGCAAAATCGCGATACAACATCATGGTAGCGTCGATCCCGTCGCTCTCCCCGGGGTGTATGCCATTGTTGATCAGTACGATCGTTTTTTCGGTCCCGATTTTGTTAAAGTTAAAGTCACTGTCGGGGTTATAGGTGACGATGTGCAACGGTTGCCCACTATCGGTTTCGCCGATGGTCTGAAAATTGATTTCGGGAAATTCCTTGGCCAATCGGATGTAAAAGTCAATAATTTGCAAATAGGTAGCGGTTTCAGTACCCTCGCTATTTTCGAAATGGGTAGGAAAGTCGGCAACTTTTTCTTCCGTGGTGGTCTCACAACCTAAAAACAAAATTCCTAAAAACAAGGCTACAAGTACCCGCATAACAGCACAGATGTTGGTTTACTTGGTAAAATTAGACAAAGAAGTGGTTCAACCTTTTCTAATGGTCAAAAAAATAAAGTCTTTTCCCCTTTTCCTCAAGGTTTTATATCATTTCTGGTGTTACCTATTCCAACTTCGGTTACTGCAGCCAAAAAAACTGTAGCTTAAAATCACATTAGTGTATACTTGATGTAAGGAGTTCACGACTACAATAAAACAAAAGACACGCGCTAGGCGACCTTTGTAATCTCCGCCATTTTTTCTTTTTTGATCGGTTTGTTATTGTAGGTAATCAAGTGCTGGGAGTTGGTACGGTAATGCTCCCATCTTTTTACGTCGGCAAGATCAATGGAGGAGGTAATGATATTTACGCGGAGTTTCTGATCAATGGCAAGTTGCGTGAATTCCTCCAAAAATTGCCAACCGTCCATAATAGGCATATTGATATCCAGAAATATGATATCGGGAAGGTTTTCTTCTTTGGTGAGCGCTTCTTTTATTGCATCGATCGCCAGTTTGCCATTTCCATAACTTTTGACGTTCGAACATTCTACAACATTGTTCAGGATTTTTTTGATCCCGAAAACGGTAATGGGGTCATCGTCGACGATGCAAATGGAATTAATTTGTCTCATTAAAGTAGATTTTGAAGGTAGAGCCCTTGCCTACTTCGCTGCAGACGGTGACGCTTCCTTTCATTGCCTCTATTTGGTTTTTTGTAATATATAGGCCTATGCCCCTGGCATCCTTGTTGTTATGAAAGGTTTTGTACATGCCGAACAATTTGTCCCCATATTTTTCTAAATCGATACCGAGTCCATTATCACTGATGGACAATTCTATTTTATTGTCCTGTAGTACCGTACCCAATCGAATTAAAGGGTCTCTTTCGGGATCTTTATATTTGATCGCATTGGTGATAAAGTTCATTAGGATGCTTTCCAAATAAGCCGGTATAACCTGAAGTACAATGTCTTCTGGTATTTCGTTTACAATTTGTACCCGGTTGGTTATTATAACGCCCTGTAGGTTTTGAATAACTTTCTGTATCATGTCATTTAAAACGACCGGATTTCTATCCATGTTGGTATTGGTATTTATGGCTACAACGTCATTTAAGTTGTTCAAAGTTTCCAATAAGTTGTCCGAGGCTTCCACCAGCATAGTCGTAATGTTTTGTTGTTGTTCGGGGTCTTTTTCGTTGACCAAAAAGTCCAATAACATGGAAAAGTTAGCGGAATGTGACCTAAGGTTGTGCGACACGATATGGGCAAAATTGACCAGTTTTTTGTTTTGTAGACTGGTAACGTTGATCAGGTCGCGCAGTTCTTCCTCCTTCTGTTTTAAATTGGAGATGTCCAAGCTGATTCCCACAAGGCCGGTTGCCGTGCCGTCGATTCCGATCAACGGAATTTTTGAGGTAAGAAAAGTGGTGATGCTCCCGTCTTTCCTTTCACAAATGGTTTCCTTGCCAAGAATGGGGCGTAACGAGCTGATTACCTTTTGGTCTTCTTCATAAGAACTTTCAGCGATATGTCGGGGGTAAATGTCAAAATCGTTCTTTCCGATCAAATCGTTTGGATGATCGAACCCCAAAAAGTCTGCTTCTGACCGATTGACAAGTATTTTTTTGGAGTCCACATCCTTAATGAATACGTTCAGCGGAAGATTATCGATAAGCGTTCTCAGCAAACGTTCGTTTTCCTTGGTTTTCAGTTCGTTTATCACCTGGTCGTGAATATCTTGGAACGTTCCCAATACGCCTACTATTTTCTGATTTTTGTATAAGGGTTTCCCTGCGGCCATTACCCAACGTTCCTCACCCTTTGTGGTAATGATCTGAACTTTTTTATTCCATGAAATGCCTTGGTTAATGGCTTTGTTCAGTGCCATAGCGATCGTGTTTCTACTATGGCCGGGTTTGTAAAAATCAATGGCAATGTCCACATTCGGACGGAATTCCTGTGATACACCATGGATGGCCCGTGTCATTTCGCACCAATGCAGTTCCTGTTTTTGCAGGTCATAAGTCCAACTTCCAATTTTGGCAATTTTGGATTTTTCGTTGTACAGCATATGCTGCCGCTGCAATTTTAATTCACTTTCGACCCGTCTTGTAACATCTTCGGTCTGTAAGATAAGGCCGATAACATTTTCATTTTCGTCGTGCCAGGGAAGGTTGGTCCATTCGAACCATCGTTCCTTATTGTTGACGTCCAGAAAATACTCTGTGCCCGTATTGCTTTTCTTTTCATTCAAACAATGTTGCAATGTTTGTTTCCAACTATCCGTGGCTTTTTCAAAAAGGGTGAAAACATTCTTCCCAAAGACATTACGATCGTCAAAGTTGAAATAGTCTATCCAATAATCGGAGGCATACTCCACTTCCAAACGGGTATTTAAGAATACCGTCGCGGTCGGAAGCTGTTTGATAAGATAACTATTGGATTGTTTCTGATGAATCCTTAGCATTTGATAGAATTTTCTTACTAAAATAGAAATGATATACTAACCTATATCCATGTTTGTTGTGAATCTCGTAAAATCCGTTGTGTGGAGCGTAAAATATAGGTTTTCGTAGTAAAAAGGTAGGTAATAAATATGGTAATTCAAAAAATAAACACGGAAAGTGAAATAAAAACTTATATATTTTTAAGTTTATTCTTACATTATGTTAACATTTAAATCAATGTGATAATCGTACCGTTTCGGGTACTAGTCCAGTAAAATCGCCACCGTTTCGGATAACATCTCTAACGATGGAAGAACTGATATAGGATTTACCGGATGAGGTGAGTAAAAACACCGTTTCAATGTCCGAAAGTTTTCGGTTGGTGTGGGCGATGGCCTTTTCGAATTCGAAGTCGCCCGGATTTCGCAGGCCCCTTAAAATAAAACCGGCACCTATGGTCTTGCAAAAATCTACGGTAAGCCCTTGATAGGTCATCACTTTTATGTTGGGAAACTCCAGAAATGCCTGTTCGATAAAACGTTTACGTTCCTCTAAGGAGAACATGTACTTTTTTTCGGCATTGATGCCAATGGCGATCACCAGTTCGTCGAACAGGGTGATACCACGTTGTATAATATCAAAATGTCCTAAGGTCAAAGGGTCAAAAGAACCTGGGAATATGGCACGTTTCATAAGCTGCGGTACGTAGTGTTCGCATAAATGTAATCATTTCTGGGATAGGGCTTCCTCAATGGCGCTTCCAAAAAGTTCGGTAAGACCAATACCGGCTATTTTTGCCTGTTGCGGTAATATGCTTTCCGTTGTGAGTCCCGGAGTGGTGTTCATTTCGAGCATATAGGGCTCATCGTCGATAAAGATGAATTCACTTCGCGAATAGCCTTTCATTTTCAACAATTCATAGGCCTTTTTGGCAACTTCCCTTACTCTTTCTGCCTGTAAGGGGGTTATTCGGGCCGGGGTAATCTCCTGTGATTTCCCTTCGTATTTGGCCTCATAATCAAAAAAATCGTTCTCGGTAACAATTTCGGTAATCGGAAGCACTTTGGTTTTTCCCTGGTACCGTATAACACCAACGGATACCTCAATGCCGTCCAAAAAGGCTTCTATAATGATTTCATCGTCTTCCTTGTAGGCATTTGCTATGGCGGCTTCGAGCTGGTCTTTTTCATAAACTTTGGAAATACCGAAACTACTTCCCGCCTTGTTCGCCTTAACGAAACAGGGGAGCCCCACTTTTTCCACAATTGCCTCGGTATCTATGGGGTCTCCCAAATTGAGATAGTAGGATGCGGCCGATTTGATGCCATATGCTTTTAGCACACTCAACAGATCACGCTTATTAAAGGTCAGCGCCGATTGGTACGCACTGCACGATGTCTGCGGTATGTTTAACAGCTCAAAGTAGGATTGCATAAGGCCATCTTCGCCGGGCGAACCGTGAATGGCATTAAAAACACAGTCGAAAACAATGGTTTCACCCTTAGGCGATATGCTAAATCGGTTTTTATCCACAGCGTGTTCCGCTCCTTCGGCATCGACATACACCCATTTGTCGGGCAAAATTTGGATTCCATAACTATGGTATCGGTCGCTGTCCAAATACGCTTGAACGACTTTTCCACTTTTAAGGGAAATTTCGGCCTCACTGGAATATCCTCCCATGATCACGGCAATATTTTTCTTCATCGGTTTGCTTGCTAGGTTGACTCATCGTTGCCCGAACGAAATCCGGGTTACGGTCAAAGAAAAGAAAAAGTGTGGTTTTTGCGAAAATTATCCGTGTTTTTCCAAAGGGAACAAGGCCATGATATTAAAAAGCGATCTTTCCCAAAGCATCTTTCGGCTTATGCCCTGATTATTTTCGAGCTGCTGCATCGTATTTGTTAAAGGGCATTTGCTATCTTTACCGAGCAAAAGTACCATGGATGCGAAATTTTTTTAATTTTCTAAGAAGTCGAACATTTTTGATACAACTTGGTATCGCGGTAGCCCTTGTTGTGCTATTGGTCTTTCTTTCCTTACAATGGTTGAAAAGTTCCACTAACCACGGTACGTTCGTTGATGTTCCCGATTTTTCAAAAATGTCCGTTCCCGATATGCGCGATGCGGTTTCCGATGCCGGCCTTCGTTATGAGGTGTTGGATTCGGCAAATTACAATCCCGACTATCCCCGTTTTTCCATTATCGATCAAAACCCAGCGGCAGGGAACAGGGTAAAGGAAAATAGAAAGGTATATTTTACCGTGAATCCATCCGGATACAAAACGGTGACCGTTCCCAAGATCGAACAGGTAACCAAGCGCAATGCCACATCCATGCTCCGCGCCGTCGGGCTCGATGTGCAGCGCACCACTTATATTGACGAACTTGGCAAGGATATGGTCTACTACATCAAGTTTCGCGGCAAACGCATCAAACCGGGCGACAAGTTGCCAAAAACATCAAAAATCGAATTGGTTTGCGGAAATGGAAATAGAACCGCACGTTCCGATATCAAGGCAGCTTCCGAATAGGATATGGAACCCGTACCACAGCCCCAGGAAAATTCCGAAGCGTTATACGAGCACCACAAGTTTGTGGCGTCCAAAGGACAGGAGCCACTGCGTGTCGATAAGTTTTTAATGAACTTTATCGAATATGCGACCCGCAATAAAATTCAACAAGCCGCAAAAAGTGGAAACATTTGGGTAAACGGAACAGTGGTAAAACAAAATTATAAGGTGAAGGCCGGGGACGAGGTGAAGGTGCTGTTCGCCCATCCGCCACATGAGCATCTTTTGGTACCCGAAGCCATTCCCTTAACTATTGTTTATGAGGACGAAGCCTTGTTGGTCGTGAACAAATCTGCAGGTATGGTCGTACATCCCGGGCATGGCAATTACTCGGGAACCTTGATTAACGCGCTGTTGCACCATACCAAAGACCTTCCGGAAAATAGTAACGAACGTCCGGGCCTAGTTCACCGTATCGATAAGGATACCTCCGGACTTTTGGTGGTGGCCAAAACGGAGCACGCGATGACACATTTATCCCAACAATTTTTTGATAAAACCAGTGAGCGGGAGTATATCGCCCTAGTTTGGGGAAATGTGGAGGACGACAGCGGCACCGTTTCAGGGCATATTGCCCGAAATCCCAAGAACAGGTTGCAGATGCAGGTATTTCCCGAGGGCAACGAGGGCAAAGAGGCCGTTACCCATTATAAGGTATTGGAGCGTTTGGGATACGTGACCTTGATTTCATGTCGATTGGAAACGGGACGTACCCATCAAATCCGGGTGCATATGAAATACATCGGGCACACCCTGTTCAATGACGAGCGGTATGGCGGTGACAAAATTTTAAAGGGCACCACCTTCACCAAATACAAACAGTTTGTAGAAAACACTTTTAAGATATTACCTCGACAGGCGCTTCATGCGAAAACCCTGGGCTTCGTTCATCCCGTTTCCGGAGATAAGATGCGTTTCGATTCGGAGATACCGACCGATTTGGGCGATTGCATCGACAAATGGCGGCGGTATTCCAAACACAGTCATTGACCAAGAGGGCTTTTTTAAAACCAGCATTCCATCGTTATTCTGACAGTCGCCGATAGCGTTTATCAGGGAGCGCTGGAAACAACCTGAGGCAAAACGATCGTTATGGTCGATGCCCCTATAAATAACAACTGTTGGTGCTTTGTGGCCGTAACGGAAATCCTTCTTATTTTTAAATCATAAAGGGAGAATCGTTCAAACCAGCGGAAAACGTTTTTGAACGGGCAAAACAGTAGTAAGCTTTAATCGGATTATCGGACAAACTTAAAAATACGTAGTTCCATGAAAATAGTAGTGTCACCGGCAAAATCATTGGATTTTGAAAAAGAGTATCCAAAATTGGGTCATACCCAACCCGATTTTTTAAATGAGTCGGTTAAATTGAACAAGGTGCTCAGCAAGAAAAAGCCGAAGGAATTATCCGATTTGATGAGCATTTCGGATGCCTTGGCCCAATTGAATTGGGAGCGGAACCAGGCCTTTACGGTACCCTTTTCCACTGAAAATGCACGTCCGGCCATCTATGCTTTTAACGGAGATGTTTACCAAGGTTTGGACGCCTATACTTTGCCGACAAAAAAAATGGAGAAACTTCAAAATTCCTTGCGCATTCTCTCCGGACTTTACGGTATTTTAAAACCTTTAGATCTGATACAGCCCTATCGGCTGGAGATGGGAACCAAGCTCAAAGTCGGACGCCATAAAAACCTTTATGAGTTTTGGAAAAAAACGTTGACCGAGCACCTGAACAACGAACTGGAAGAGGGGGAACTTTTTGTTAACCTGGCCAGTAACGAATACTTCAACGCCATCGATCGAAAACAGTTGAAGGTGCCTGTTATTACACCCATATTTAAAGATTGGAAGGGCGATAACCTGAAGATAATCAGTTTTTTTGCGAAAAAGGCCCGTGGGTCCATGGTACGGTATATAACCGATACCGGTGCAAAGACCCTATCCGATATTAAAGGTTTTAATTTGGACGAATATGAATTTAGTCCCTCCCATACCGTCAACGAAAACGAACCGGTTTTTGTGCGGTGACCCAAAAGTAATGGTGGGCCGGTAGCATCTTTCAGGGGCAGTGTTATTGGTTTTTGGTTACCATTTGCGTCGCTGAAAAATGTCGCTTGTTATTGGTGTACAAGTAGCTATTGCAAAGGATACAACTATGACTGCCGAGTAAAGGAACTACTCCTATGAAGTAGGTTATTTTTTGGTTTTAATGCTAATTTTTTCCTCCACAGTCGGTCGCTTTTTAATTTTTCTTTTGCGTCTCGCCCCAAAGGTGCCGTTGTTGATTTTTCCTCTTTTTGTTTTTACATCGCCTTTACCCATGGTGTATGTTGTTTTTGAACGTATTGAAACATTGTTTTACGTCATTTTTATAAGTCGTGTGTTCTATAGAACACGCCATTCCATCAGCTTGGATAGGAGCGCTCGGGACTTCAAAATACCAAAACTAAAAACACCGATGGTGTTTTCCCAAATTGGATGAAAACACCTTACATCCTTATCTTATGAAATGAGCCATAACAATTCTTGATACCAATCGAAATGGTTATTGGCGAATTACATCTGACCATTAAAAAACAATAAATATTAACAGATGAAAAGGTACACGATTGCGCAATAAAAGACAACAAAAACAATGTGAAAATGCTTTTTTTGGTCTGGCCATTCCTATTTTTGACATGTTCCCTATACCTGACATTTTTAAGTTAAAATGGATTAGTATCGATTTCTATGTTCCATCATGTGCATCCTTATCCGCCTTTTCTGTTTCCGGAGACCAAAAAACTCATCGTGGGGACCTTGCCGCCGCCCCGTTTTACGACAAAACGATTAAAAGCTGGTGATGTTGATTTCTCTTATGGTAGCAAGGATAACCTGCTTTGGCCGATACTGGATCGCATCTTCGAATTGGGATTGTATTTTGAAACAAGCAAGCGTG
The DNA here is from genome assembly GCA_947500445.1 of uncultured Flavobacteriaceae bacterium. Lineage (GTDB taxonomy): Bacteria > Bacteroidota > Bacteroidia > Flavobacteriales > Flavobacteriaceae > Pelagihabitans. The sequence continues at coordinate 142,702 of CANMSB010000009.1, forward strand.
CCATACTTCAAAGAACAGAGTTTTTAAAAAAGCGTCACATTGGAATTTGTGATATCGTGCAAAGTGCCGATCGTTCCGATGATAACGCCTCCGATCTGGGAATGCGCTCGGTCGTTCTAAGGGATGTATTGGGCCATTTAAGGGAGTATCCCAAAATTGAGACCATTTTGTTTATGGGAGGAAATAGCAAAAACGGTCCGGAATATTTCTTCCGAAAACAGCTGATGGTCAACGGAGCTACACTCGAGGTCGTGTCGGAGAAAGTACCTCGTATACATCGTTTTAAGGTGGACGGTCGTTCCATAAACACCGTTTCGCTCACAGCTCCGTCCGGTGCTGCCAACCGGGCCATTGGTAGCATGCCCGAATACAAGGCATTAAAGTTGAAGCAACCCTCTTTTAATACGTTTGACTATAGGGTACGGCAATATGCTTCTTTCTTTATGCCATTTCAAAGTTAAAATGGTACGAGTACCCCGTTGAACTAAAAAAGGCCCTATTCTTTCGAACAAGGCCTTCTTACGAGAACACTATATGAAAATGAAAAAAATTACTGGTTGGTAATTATGATGTAAATATATACTAGGGATGATCGCTGCTAAAAATATTGTTGTGAAGCCTGTTGGTTTTGTGGTGTGAAGGGTGAAATTTGTTATTTACCCAAAATTCAACAAGTCTAATAGGTTATTTATGGCGATATTTAGGTCTTCAAAAAAAGGGCGCTTTGGCGTTACAACATATTCAACAAGGAAGTTTATAATGCTATGCAACAATTAGAAAGGTTAAAGGAGTTTAGAAAATCGGTAAACAACAAGTTCAATGTGTACAATAGTCTGTTCCTGAATTTACCCTATCGGGATGTGGACAATGTGGGTATTTTGATTCCCCTATTGTTGGATCTCTGTCAAAAAGGACTGCAAGCCGGTCAAAATCCACAAGAGATTTTGGAAGGTTTTTTTGCCAGTTATGTCGATTTGGAGGAGGAACAGGACCAAATCGATTTTATGTTCCGGATCATCCAATACGTAGAACGGCAAGTGGTGCTGTACGATAGTGTGGAGGACGCAGCGTTCCCAAAGTTGAACGAGCATAGCAATACCCTTTCCATAAAGGACTATTTTCAGCTGGTGGACAAGAACAAGAGTTGGGACAAGGTGGCCAAAAAACTGTCCACTTTCAGTGCACGTATCGTTTTAACGGCGCATCCGACACAGTTTTATACCCCGGCGATCTTGGATATCATTACGGAGTTACGATCCCATATTCTGGACGATAAGATAGATGCTATCGATACTACGTTGCAACAATTAGGACTTACCTCTTTGATCAATGCGAAAAAGCCGACTCCTTTGGACGAGGCCAGAAATATCATTTACACCCTAAGGCACGTATATTATGATGCCGTAGGAGATCTGTACGCTTATATAAAAGACAATATTAAGGACCACGCGTTCGATAACCACAACATTATGAAGCTCGGTTTTTGGCCGGGGGGCGATCGCGATGGCAATCCGTACGTAACCGCGTCCATTACCAAGGATGTTGCGGACGAGCTGCGGATCAACCTAATGAAGTGTTATTATAACGACCTGAAAAAATTACAGAAAAGTCTGTCCTTTAAGGCGGTTCAAGAGCCGTTACAGGAACTTCGTGCAAACCTCTATAAAGCGATGTTCGATGCTAGCAAAAACGTAGGATATGCCGATATTATAGAACCCCTGCTCGCCATTCGTGAACTTTTGATAGACCGGTATTACAGCCTTCGTTTGGAAGAATTGGACCAATTGATCGATAAGGTGAAAATATTTAAGACCCATTTTGCCACGCTCGATATTCGACAGGACCATAGCATACATAAAAAGGTAGTGCAAACCATACTCCAGAAAAAGAAACTCATCAAGGGAGATATCGATACCGTAGCGGATGAAAAACTGATCGATCTGTTGCTTCATAAAAATATGAAATTGGTTCCCGAGGATTTTGAGGACGATATGGTAAAGGATACCATTTCCAACATTTTGCAACTGAAGGGAATTCAGGATAAAAATGGGGAAGAAGGTTGCAACCGTTATATCATCAGTAACTCCGAGGACGTATTTTCGGTACTGTTCGTGTTTGGGCTGTTTCGATGGTGTGGTTGGAAAGCGGATGAAATATCCTTTGACATCGTACCATTGTTTGAGACCATGAACGGTATGGCGACCTCCGAAAATACGATGGAAGCATTGTTCGCCATCCCGGAATACCGCGCACATTTGGAACAGCGTGATAACAAACATACCATCATGTTAGGATTCTCCGATGGTACAAAGGACGGCGGTTATGTAAAAGCGAACTGGTCGATATTCAAGACCAAGGAAAAATTGTCCAAAATCTGTCGTAAGAACGATGTTATGGCCATTTTCTTTGATGGTAGGGGTGGCCCACCGGCACGTGGTGGTGGAAAAACCCATCGTTTTTATGCGGCGCAGACAAAGGATATTGCCAATCATGAAATTCAACTGACCATTCAAGGGCAGACCATTACCAGTACCTATGGCACCAAGGAACAGTTTATGTACAACAGCGAACAGCTGCTAACGGCCGGGCTTTCCAATAACCTTTTTGGGAAGGAAAATGTTATTTCGGCCGCGTCGCGACAGTTAATGGAGTCCCTCTCCGAACTCAGTTTCGCCAAGTACGATGCTTTAAAACATCACGATAAATTTATGCCCTACTTGGAGCACATGAGTACCCTTAAATACTACACCAAAGCCAATATAGGCAGTAGACCGGGAAAAAGAGGAAATAAAAAGAAGCTTGAACTGACCGATCTTAGGGCAATTTCCTTTGTGGGTTCTTGGAGCCAATTGAAACAGAACGTACCCGGGTATTTCGGGATCGGAACGGCGATACAGACCTTAAAAGATCAAGGAAAGCTAAAGGATATTAAAAAACTGTACAAAGAAGTGCCACTGTTTAGGGCCTTGATGCTCAATAGTATGATGTCATTGTCAAAATGTTATTTTGAATTGACCAGCTACATGAAAGAGAACGAGGAATACGGTGCCTTTTGGAACATCCTTTACGACGAATACCAACTTTCCAAAAAGATGTTATTGCTGATTTCAGGTTCTAAAATACTGATGGAAAACGAGGTGATCTCAAGAGAGTCCATAAAGATACGGGAGAACATTGTTTTGCCTTTGTTGGTAATACAGCAATATGCGTTGCAGAAGATAGGCCAGGGCGCAGGTTTTAAGGAACAATACGAGAAGATCGTTACCCGTTCGCTCTATGGTAATATCAATGCCAGTCGGAATTCGGCCTAATTTTACAGGCATTTAAATACTTTGGAGTTATTGAACTCATTTAGACCTTTTGGATTGAAGCGAAAATTAGTGATTTAAAGGCCTGTTGAAGACTTTTTTGAGTTTCATAGCAGGGCTACGAGAGGAAAAAAAGGCAAAAACAGGACTGTAAAGGACAATTTTTTAGCCAATTAAAAAAGTCTAAATGAGTTCATTGAAAAAAAACCCTGGAAAATACGTTTTCCAGGGTTTTTTTATTGAAGTGGTCAAAACTTTTCTTTTTCAAAAGCTGTTGTATCCGTTTAATGCGGTTCTTTTCGGTTTACCGAAATTGAATTCGATAGATCGTAACAACCCTCCAGATTATTGGCGTTCATACCCATTTCGGCACCCTGTAGTCCGTCTTCATAACGCAGGTACCAAATAAGGCATACCCCAACTCCGGCAGCGTCAAAGTCGACACCTTCAACGGCTTCCAAGGTTGGTGGCAATCCAAGGATGGTACCATCGGCATCGGTAATCACCCAAGTACTGTTCGCGCCGGACGCATTTGGATTATCGAGAACAATACCGCTTACCATATCGGGAACACCATCCACGTCAAACTCGAACGGTCCTCCGCTGATACTTCCGGCTTCGGGCTGGTTTCTAGTAACCGTCAATGGGTTTGAAAGGGCAAAATCCCCGGTAATATCATTGGCGTTCGATCCCATTTCCGCACCGCTGATCTCTCCTTCATAGCGGGCATACCAAATAAGGCATACTCCCGCTCCGGCTCCGTCAAAATCCACACCTTTAACAGCGTCCAATGTTGGGGGCAGCCCAAGAATGGTACCATCCGCATCGGTAATCACCCAGGTACTGCTTTCGCCATAGGCATTGGAACTGTCCAAGCTGATGTCGGTAACAAAATCGGAAGTGCCGTCCACACAAAAGGTATAGGGTCCGCCAGTCAATGTTCCCGCATTGGCAACTTGATTTCGGGTAACGGTAATGGAATTGGAAAGATCGAAACATCCTTCCAGGTCATTGGCGTTCATACCCATTTCCGCACCTTGTAGCCCATCTTCGAAACGCAGGTACCAGATCAGACATACTCCTGCTCCGGCGGCGTCGAAATCGACACCTTGTACCGCATCCAATGTTGGTGGCAATCCAAGAATGGTACCATCGGCATCGGTAATAACCCAAGTGCTATTGGTGCCCGATGCGTCGGGGTTTTCCAAAACGATACCACTTACCATATCCGGTTCGCCATCTACGTCGAACTCGAACGGTCCGCCGGTAATGCTTCCCGCCTCAGTTTTGTTCCTGTTAACGGTTATGGAGTTCGAAAGATCAAAAGTACCGCTTAAATCTCCGGCATTCATTCCAACCTCGGCGCCCTGTAGGTCGTCTTCGAACCTCAGGTACCAGATCAAGCAGACCCCTGCACCGGCATCATCAAAATTAACGCCTTCCAATGCCTCAAGGGTAGGGGGGAGGCCAAGAATGTTCAATGCTTCGTCGGTGACCACCCAGGTACTGTTAGTGCCTTCCGAATCGTCGGTGCTCACCGAAATTCCGTCTACGGTATCGGCCGTACCGTCAACACAAAATGTGAAAGGTCCTCCGGTAATGCTACCGGCGACGGGAACTATCGGATTTTCGTCGTTATCGTCATTGCTGCAGCCCAACAGGAGCAGCGCAAATAAAAAACTTGCAAATACGTGTACTTTTTTCATTTCTAGGAGTTTTAAAATGTTTCCACAAATGAAGCGGAACGGCATAACATGTAGGTCACAGAGAGTTCAATTTTCCGTGATAGTTTTGCAATGTCGTCTTAAAAAAATCTTAAAAAGGGTCGGGTGGTGGGTACCGGTTCGTGTGCAGTCGAAGGGGGAAGATGGGCGATGAGTGGGGGTAATTAGTAGTGAGTAACGAGTAGTGAGTAATCAGTAACGAGTCAATAGTGTCCGGTTAACGTAATAGTAATCTTTGTAAAGACCTTAAAAATATACAAGTTACGGCCGTTCTTTGATTTTTTGATTTGAAATGTTCG
>CANMSB010000010.1 GCA_947500445.1 uncultured Flavobacteriaceae bacterium
GACAAACTCGACGTCATGTTCACGGCCTTTATCTATATCGCCCTGATTTTCGATGCAATTAGTGTTAACACGCCCTAATTACGTTCAACTGCCAACTACCACTGTTCAAGACTGCGAACTGATAATTGCTACTTAAAAAAAGACCAGTAAACTGTCAATATTAAATTTACAAGATCCACCAATTCCTTTTTACTTATTACTTTGTATTACATCACTAGCTACCAATTACCTATCGACCGCTCTTTGCCCATTGCAAAATCCAAAGCCCTTATGCTCCGATTGCTAAAACCAACTACAACATCCAAAAAAAGAAAATCTTTTATTATTTTTAATTAGTCTAAATTAATTTTATGTTTGTGATGTTGCTTTTGATACCACGGCTTATTATGGTCTTTATTAGAAGCTTGCTTGTCCTCTACCAACATACCGCTTTGCTACTCTATGCAGTAAAGCACGGCACGGACTTTTATTTGGTTAATACCATAATACTAAAACAACCGTTATGCACCAAGATATCGAACCCTTATATTACAACGAAATTGGAATCTCCTTTTTTTGGAAAAAAGTGAAGACCGGCGATACCGCCAAAGTACAATTGGTTTTCCGGGATACCGGACTGCTGCTGAGTGCCCAGGAGTTGAACGTATTTTCCGAAAATGTCAAGGCGCTGATGAGATCCAAACCTTTATGTGCGGATTGCCAAAACAAAGAAGGTTGTAGAAGCCTTTTGCTGGAAACCCATTTGACCGCACTGAGCTTCGCCATTAGTCCCAGCGAACTGGGCCAACTGCGCGACCTCTTGGAGGGCACGTTGTTCCAGCTACAACTGAACGCCTGTCTCGATGACCTGTTATAGGAAGTGACCGTGTGATCAGTGATATTGCGAAAAGAGTTCGGTAGCCTTATTGTATGCCGCTTCAAAAGCCATCCAATCCACCCCGGTCTTTGCTTTTTCGGTCGTAAAATAGGAGAGCATTTTCTCCGTGGGCATGTTTCCGGTAAGCTCGTCCTTGGCCATGGGGCAACCACCAAACCCTTGTACCGCACCGTCAAAACGACGACATCCGGCTTTGTAGGCGGCATCGACCTTTTCGTGCCATTTGGTAGGGGTCGTATGCAAATGGGCCCCAAATTCGATTTCGGGATATTGGGGTATCAGGTTTGAAAACAAGTAATCGATGGTTTCCGGGTCGGAAGTGCCAACGGTATCGGACAAGGATAAAATTCTGGCCCCCATATCGGCAAGTCGTTCCGTCCACTCCCCCACTACTTCCACGCTCCAAGGATCACCGTACGGATTTCCGAACCCCATAGAAATGTAAGTGACCACTTCTTTTCCGCTTCCAGCGGCTATCTCATGGATTTCTTTTAGGGTCGCTACGGATTGGGCTATGGTTTTATGCGTGTTCCGCATCTGAAAGTTTTCGGAAATGGAAAAGGGATACCCCAGATAATCTATGGCCCCGTGTACACTAGCATCTTTAGCTCCCCGAACATTCGCCACAATGGCCAACAACTTGCTTGTAGTTTTGGAGCGGTCCAATAAGGAAAGTACCTCCGCGGTATCGATCATCTGCGGAATGGCCTTGGGCGACACAAAACTTCCAAAATCGATGGTGTCGAAGCCACAACCCAGCAAGGCCTGTAGGTAGCGTACCTTTTTTTCCGTCGGAATAAAGGTCTTTATTCCTTGCATGGCGTCCCTGGGACATTCGATAACTTTTACGGTTTCCGACATGGGTACAAGGTATTGAAAAAGGGTGGTAACGGCAACACTCGGAACGCCCTATCGATTGCCGGAGATCGGTATATCCGACCAAGGGCATTTCTTTCTATAGGCTTTATTCCCACTTTCAACTCCGAACATCAGTTCGAAAACAACAGGTATGCGGCAATGGAAAGCAATACGACCACTTGAAACCATTTCACATAACTTCCTATACCGACTTTACCCGCCAAGCGGTCGGAAATGGAACCCGCTAACATTGCAATACTACCGAACGTTATTGCCGAAACGAGCATAAAAAGCAAACCCAACACATAAAACTGTAGCAAGGGCGACATGGTATCACTGAATAGGAACGCGGGAAAAAATGCGATAAAAAAGAGGGTCACTTTGGGGTTCAACACGTTCATTAAAAAACCTTGCTGAAAAAGTCGTACAAAATTCTTATGCGAAGTGGCATCTTTGGTTAGTGGTAGGGTCATTTTTGACCGTATGGTCTGCCATGCCAGGTAAATAAGATAGCAAGCACCAAAAACTTTGATGAAAACGAACAGCCTGTTGTTCGCCTTTAAAACGGCCGATACCCCAAACGCCAATAAGGTGGTGTGCACCAAACAACCCGATATGAGTCCGGCCGTGGTCGCCAAGCCACTTCGTCGCCCATTGGAAATACTTTGTGTGAACACATAAATGTTGTCAGGGCCCGGAGTGATGGCCAGTACCAGGGTGGCACCGATGAATGTCGTAAGTATTTCGTAATCCATATTCACGTCCCTTGTTTAAAACCGATTGCAAACATTAAAAATAGTAACTAGTAGTTACCTTTAATATCTCTATTTCTGGCTTGTAGAACAAACAAAATACAAATTCCATCAAACTTTGTATCAATTTCATATCTTTCCAAAAAATAATTTCATGCGACCACAAACCGTTGCTGCCGTTTTATTTACGGCATTATGTTCCCTTACGCTTATGGCGTTGGACCAAAACCAAATCGATACCGGTAAAACCACTTTCATGATGGAACAGGATTCCCTTTTGCGACATGTGGTCCTTTTTAAATTTAAAGAGGGCACTTCGGATGCAAAAATTTTAGAAATAGCGACCGCTTTTAAGGAACTACCGGCAAAGATACCGGAAATCAAGGCTTTTGAATGGGGAACGAACAATAGCCCAGAAGGTTTGGACAAGGGATTTACTCATTGTTTTTTCCTGACTTTTGCCACAGAGGCGGACAGAGCTATTTACTTGCCCCACCCCGAACATAAAGCCTTTGGAGGGTTGCTTAAACCCTATTTGGAAGATGTTTTGGTTACGGATTATTGGGTTCGGCAGTAGTCAACATACCTTTAGATTGTAGTCACCGCTTGTTTTAAGATGGCCTTATTGATGCGTTTTACAAGGGCAGGTCCCTCGTATACAAAACCCGTCCATAGCTGTACCAAATCGGCACCGGCATCCAGTTTTTCAAGAGCGTCCTCAGCGGTCATAATACCGCCCACTCCTATTATAGGAAAGGATTTCCCGCTATTTTCGGCCAAAAATCGAATCACTTCGGTGCTTCGGTTGCGCAATGGTTTTCCACTAAGCCCTCCTTTTTCCTCCGTAAATACGAGTTCCGATCGCAAATTACGACGGTCCAAGGTAGTATTGGTCGCAATTACCCCATCAATTTTAGTGGTATTTACTATTTTGATGATATCCCTGAGTTGGTCGTTCGTCAGGTCCGGAGCTATCTTCAACAAAATAGGTTTTTCCTTTCCTTCCTTGCTCTTGGCGGCCACCTTAACGTTTTCTTTTTTTATTTCGAGCAGCAACTGGGTCAACGGTTCCTTATCCTGCAATTCCCTTAAACCGGGCGTATTTGGAGAACTTACGTTTACAACAAAATAATCGACATGATCGAAAAGGGCATCAAAACAGATCAAGTAGTCCTTGATCGCCATATTGTTCGGGGTAATCTTATTTTTTCCAATGTTCCCACCAATGATTACCCGGTGTTTTTTCTTCAATTTTTCCACGGCATCAAAAACGCCCTGATTGTTAAACCCCATTCTATTGATAATGGCCTCGTCGGGTTTTAATCGAAAAAGTCTTTTTTTGGGATTCCCTTCTTGCGGTTTTGGGGTCAACGTTCCTATTTCGATAAATCCAAAACCGAAATCGCTCAGTTCATTATATAACTTGGCGTCCTTATCGAAGCCAGCCGCCAAACCTACCGGATTATCAAATCGTATTCCGAACACCTCTCGTTGCAACCGTTTGTCCTTAACGGTGTATAGTGATCGGAACAGTCCGGAAAAACCAAGTTTTGACAGTAGTTTTATCATCCAAAAACTAAGATGATGTACCCTCTCCGGGTCTAGCATAAAAAGGAAAGGACGTAGGACAAACTTGTACATAATTTGGGGTAGGATTTTGTCAAAAGTACAAACTCCATCCCATTTACTGTTTTATTTAAGGCGATTTTTTAACAGTGTTGTTCAACAATCGTCTTTCGCCAAAAATAAACCATCGGTAACGGAAAGCACGGAATATGAAGGCCGTAGAAAATTACTTACCTAGTTAAACGATTAACAGTATTTTCCAAACCCTAAACAAACGTATTGCTTAAGATTATTCTTTCTTTGGAGGAATGCTATCGGTGTAGATGACCGGTGTTACTGTTATAGGTTCCAAAATGGCCTCGGTACAAAGGTTCAGATACAGCTGATATTGTTTCGGATTCAACCCCTGTAAAAAACTCTTATCGGCTTCCCAAGAGGCCTTTACCATTTTCTGTTGTAACATTTTGTATTTCGCTGAAAGCGTGGTCAATTCTTCTTGGGTACTTTGCGGATGATCTTGAAACAATTTTTGAATTTGGTCCTCCACATCTTTTTGAAGCAACTCGAAATCGCCGCTCAAAGTTTCCAATGTAGCCTTTTGGGCAGCGTTCAATTGAAACATTTCTATAATCTCAACGGAATTGCCGCCAGTGACGTTCAAGTTGCATTGTTGCGAATAACCACCGTACGTAAATAGCAGCAACATAATGGTCCATACCGACCATTTTGCTCGTTTTATATCGTTCATATCGTATACATTAGGACCGTTCTTATGTTGTTAACTACAATTCTCGCCAAAAATTATATCAATTGCAAAAAGTGATGTCATTGTGCTTCAATGGAATGAGCCGTTTTGGATTTGTTGTTTGCGGCCCTAACAATTGTCCATCACTTGCAATTTATGCCAAAGTGGGTTGGTTATCATGTCCAAAAACGGTACCGTTTTCCGACAAAAAGCATTCTCGACCAAAAAACACCTATAACTGAACCGCTATGCATCCGAAATGCACAAGATTATTGGAAGAGAATGAAATACTTTTTCAACCTTACTTTAAAGTAGCAGCAAGTGGTTGGCTATTTTATGATCCATAAAAATTGCGGACTGCGATATGTGACTACCTAATATTTTAAGATTTGAAGCTTCGAGTACTTGTAGGGAAGGCTTGCACGAAAGTGTATCCTTTCAACCAATACTTGTGACCAAAGCGTTAAACCGATAGAACAAATGTCTTTTTGGTCCCTGTTTCCCACTCCTTTTTTTAACTTTATCCTGACATTGGTCTAGTAGCTATCCATTGGGGAATCGGCCGAACAAAAAAACAGCTTATGAACAAAAAGTCCAAAACAGACGGTCCGGCCCTTCGCATCTACATGGACAGTTCTGGAAAATTGTTTAAAAAAACACCGGATGGGGATTTAAAACTACTTCCCTCACTTCCCCAGGAATATGAGGATATGTACTACATTAAATTTGTACAGGCCAACGACATGGACGAACAATTCGGACCATTGGATATTACCGGGGCCATGGACCTTTATTTGAAGTAAGCCCTTCCAAATACCCGATTGCTCAGCGGTGATGACCGTTGACCGAAAATTAGACCTTTTCATCGATAGGATCAAACTATTTACAGGGAAGCTACCGTATATTATAGCAGGGGTACCCTTACAAAATTATTTCAGAAAAACCTATCACAAACCAAAGCGCACACATGTCAAAAATCGTAAAGATCACCTTGATCGTCGGCGGGGAGACCTTCCTTCCCAAATCGGGCTATAGCATCACCATAGAACAGTCCGTGGGCGGGCACAGCGCCTTCCGCATCGCCTTTCCCGCGAACGCCACCGAAGGCTATGCCGGGCCGTTGATGGACAATGCCCTGGGCTTCGTGGGGAAAAAGGCCTCCATTGGGCTCAACGACAATGAAATGGAGTACAGCGGTATCGTCACCTCGGTGGACCTGCAAAAGGGCATCGGGGCATCGGGCACCATCGTATGCTCGGGCTATGGACCGGGGGTGCTGCTCGCGCATTCCTCCCAATGCGCCAGTTATGACGAGGGTACCTCCCTGTCGCAGGTGGCCAACGACACCCTGGACGGACATGTGGGCGAACATATGGGGAGCGCCATGGGAAAGGGCACCGATGTAAGGCTGCCCTATACCGTACAATACAACGAGAGCGACCTCTCCTTTTTACAGCGGCTCTGCAGCCGCTACGGGGTATGGCTCTACCACAACGGAAACGAACTGTGTATCGGCCGTAGCGGCGACCGCCGCTTGCAGGGCACCGTGGGGGTCGACGTGCTCTCCTTCAACCTGGGCACCTCCCTAAGGGAGCAGTCCTTCGCGATCAGCGCGCACGACTGGGTGAACGATACCCTTTTGGAGGCCGAGTCCAGCGCACATTCCCCGACCTCCTCCCATCCCTATCTCGATACCCTGAGGTCCGAATCGAACAACCTCTTCGCCAAAAAGGGGCGTTACGAGTGGAACAGGGGACAGCACGAATACAGCGCACAGGGCGGTGTGGATACCGCCGCAAAGGTGAACGCACTGGGAAGGGCCGCCGCCATGGTCACCGCATCGGGGACCTCCGAACTGGTCGCCCTACGGGTGGGCGATACCCTTACCCTGGAAGGGCTCAATTTTTCGGATGCCCAAAAGAGGGACCCCTATGGTTCCTACGACATTACCAAAGTAGTGCACCGCTTCGACCATAACGGACATTACCGAAACGAGTTCGAGGGCGTGCCCGAGGGTACCGAGCACCCGCCCTACTCCGAGAGCTTTGCCGCGCCAAGGGCGGGCGCACAGCGCGGAAGGGTATTCGACAATGCCGACCCGGACGGGCTAGGGCGCGTAAAGGTGCAGTTCCCATGGCAAATGGCCAAGGGCACCGCAACGCCATGGATAAAGATGGCCACCCCCTACTCGGGCGCCGAAAAGGGCTTTTACTTTATACCCGAGAACGGCGAGGAGGTACTGGTGGGCTTCGAGGGCGACAATCCCGAAAAACCCTTTGTGCTCAGCGCGGGATACAACAACGCCGCCAGCAGCGGCTTCGCCGATGCCGACAACAACATCAAGGCCATTAAGACAAGGAGCGGACATGTAATCGAACTCGACGATACCGATGGCGGGGAGATGATTTCAATTTATACCAAAGAGAAAAAGCATAGCATAACGCTTTCCACGAAGGATGACCAAATCCGTATCGTTTCAGAGGGAGATATTTTGATGCAAGGGAAAAATATTCAGTTAACGGCCGAGGAATCTTTACAAATGGAATCCAAGCAACAAAACATTACAATGAAAGCCGCTAAAACCATTGCCAGTCAAGCAGAAGAAATTACGGCAAAAGGAACTAAAAAAGTAATAAACGAAGCCAAAGAAATACATTTAAATGCGGGGCAAAAAGTGGCCTTAAAAGCATCTACCAATGTAGATGTCGATGCCGCTGCTATAAAGCTACAGGGAGTACTCAATAAATTAGAGGTCAAATAACATGGGAAAAGCGATCGCAGTGGTGTCCAACAACCACTTATGTCCAATGAGCAGTGGAACCACTCCCCATGTAGGAGGTCCAATTTTGGGACCTGGCGCCCTAGGGGTCAGCATCAACGAAAAATACGTAGCATTGGTAGGCGACCTGTGCACCTGTTGCGGGCCGCCCGATAGTATTGTACAAGGAGCCGCCGGAGTGTTGATCAATGGTGTACCCATAGCGCTTCAAGGAAGTCTTACCGCACATGGTGGACAGGTTGTCGAGGGTGTTCCCGGAGTAATGGTGTCCCCTGCATCAAAATCGATCGAAGCCGTTGCACTTGAAGAAATCGCCGCCAATAAAACCATCACGGAACGGACCGATACAAATGGCCCAGAATTATTCACCGGATGTAGTGAGAACCCTTTAGTGGAGCGAAACGATGCCGACGAAATAGAAGCGAGTGAAGAATACGCCCTAAAAAGTGATTTTGCCCATAGGCAGCTCATGGTCCTTGCGGACGACATAGGGGAAATGAATTTTATCGCCTTTATGATCCGTACTTTTGGGAGAAAGATTTCCATTTCTTCCTATAGCAAACTGTATCGCGCATTAAGCGACAAGAAGGTAGAAAACCCTAAAATAGAAGTAACCAAAAACCGTATCGCGGGAGGCTTGGCCGCATTCGACAAGAACAGGGAAATTATTTATGTATCCGAAAGCCTTTTAAAATCGGCCATCGAGGACAACGACAAAAGGGGAATGCTCCTTACCGCGCTTACAGAAGAATATGGGCATTACATCGACCGTTTATTGCGCACCAGTTTTGCCGAGTCCGACAAGCCCGATACCGATTATATCGACGCGGGGGCCGTATATGCCTACAATCTTTTTTTTCTGGACACCTTTGAAAAAGCCGTTTTTCATTTTGCAGATACCGAAAGTCCGGAATATTCCGGCCCGCTAAAATTGGACCTGACCGAAATCCATACGGCGCTCACGGAGTATGTAGCGGAGGAAGAACAATGGGATACGGAACGCCATCCCGATCGCGACAGCTTTGGTGCCGGCCGTGTAGACCGAGATAAGTACAAGGATGCCGTTGGGCATCAAGATATTCTGGATGAGGTAATTGACTTCGACAATGGTTTTTTCAATGAGGAAGAGGGCCTCAAAATCTACTATGGCAACTGGTTGCGCGACTTTTCCCAAGTCATCTTGGGCAGTTCCGTTCGCCTTACCACCGCTACCCAGCAGGAACTGAAAAAGCGCTATCCCAAAAACGAATACCTCAAAAACTTGATGCAAAGTTCGGTCGCCAAACTTTCACCGGAAGGCATGGTGCGTTTGGTACATATTGCCGCAATCAAGGAATTTGAGTACGAGGTCCAGAAAGAAATTGCAGGCCGAAAAGAAACTTTTGACCATGGCTTCATCCAAAATGAAGCCAACTTTAACGACCGTTTCGGTAAACTTACCCCGGAAATTCTCGGTGGCTACCGCCCCGAGGAACATATTGACAACCCAAAGAATTTGGTAGACGAGAGCATGCTGTACCAATGGCAGTATGGCGATCGCGACATTACCCTTTATAAAGGTGGGTACGACGACCATGGAAACTACCTTGGCGGTGGCAAGGACCCCTTGTTACAAATCGATCTGAAACATGGATTAAAGGATTACATCATCAACGATCGCGGCCCGGGAAAACAGAGTGCCCGTAGTTATATGCTGGGGCAATTGAAAGAAGCTATGGCCGCAGGCCGCACCACTAAGGGACTGCGGCATTTCGGTGCCGCACTGCATGTGCTGGAGGACTATTTTGCCCATACCAATTTTGTGGAGGTTTCCCTGATCAAAGTCGGGTATCCAAAAACTTACCCTTGGGTAAAGCATGTGGCGCAGACAGGGTTTGCCGTGCAGGGAGATCATACGGCGGCCAGTCTTATTGCCGATGGCAAGGCCGTAGTAAAACGCCCCTATTATGCGAATGGCGGGGAATTTAGGGCTTTGGCCAAGCACATTCCCATTGTTACCGGTATTTTTGGGCTCGATGACAGTTCTGCCAGTGTATTGCCAAAACTGGCACATACCCTGTTCCCTACCGATTTTGAGGCCTATCGGAAACCCAAACCGGGGGAGCGTACCTTTACCCAAATGGGTATTTTGGAATTGTTGAAAGATTTGGCCAAAGGCCAAAAGGCCGATGGGGCAAAAAAAACAGCTACCTATATGGGCAAGACTTTTGCCGCATGGTTGGCACTTTACGAAAAGTATCTGGTATACTTGGACTATAAGGCCACCAAAATACAGGAAGGAGATATTGGCGGTACACTTTGGGAATACCATGACCGCTTTATGAAGTCCATGGGCGATCAGCTTAGTTGGTTCGCCAATTTCGCCTTTAATTTGTTGTTGCACGGTACCAATGAGGAAACGGCGGACCATCAGACGCTGTATACCAATAAAAATTACGGTACCGACCCAACCCATACCCAGATCGCCAAAGATCCTCCGGAACATCATTTTAATCCCTTGGCCGGTCTGCTCGCCAAACATGCCGTAAGAGCGGTTGCCGAAAAAATCATTTTATATTGGAAGGAACGTCGACCGGCACAGCAAGAAAACGTATTGGCGACCGCGGCGGGTTTTTTTGTACACCCGGTAAAATGCCAATGGCAGGATGCCATGGTATCGGATTGGGCCAAAAAAAATCCCGAGAAGATGCTACGGGGCGAGGACAGCACCACCATAGCCCATACCCACAAACAGGCGAAGCGGAAAATGGGCGAATTTGACGATATTTATCAAGATATTTTAGAATATTTTTCAAAAGAATAACGCTTATTTATATGAAAAATCCAGGTTTTTTATGGTTATTGCTACTTGCACAACTTGTCAGTTGTCAATTTTCTGTAGAACGTACCCCAACGGTTTTGAACAAAAAACATCAAATCAAAATCGATGATTGTGGGGCTTCCTTCAATGGACAACCATTACCATTTGGAGTTCCTTTGGATACATGGGAGAAAATCCTTGGAAAAAGTATCCATAGAGGAAAAGCGAGGCTCTGGGACTCTTTAGGAATAGGAGTGATACAAACGAGGATAAACCAAAAAAATCCAAATGACCCCGGAGATTTAGTTGTAGAAAAGCTACTGGTTTTTTTTCAAAACGATGATGATTTTCGCCCCCAAATGTTCTATCCAGTATCTCCCGAGACATATCCTAAAAAAACCTTCAAGGACGCCATCAGCATCAACGGAGCGCTATTGTCCCGTGGTATGGGCTTTAGCGAGATACAGGACCGTTTGGACGAAACAGGCGCATCCGGCAAACTAAAGATCAACAGCAAGGTCCGCCGTGGTACGGACCCCTATAGGGATGATGGCGTACCGGGGGAATATACCCGGCCGCCACTTACCTTTTGTGAAGGAAGAAGGTTCATCTATAACTTTCATATCGCCAGGATCGAGCCCATAGTGGACGAGGAACGTTTTTGGGAAACCCTGGAAGATTATGAAAAGGGCAACGCCATTGAAGTATTTGAAATGTGGGAATATTCCGCTCAAGACTACTTTGAGTCCGGTAGGGATAAGCTATTAAAAGGCCTTGAGAACAACGACGAACAACTTTTGAAAAAAGCAAAGCAGATTTTGACAAGGGCCATCGAAAAAGGGTCGGAAGAGGCAAAAATTTTCTTAAAGGAACAAAACCTTCACGAATAAAAAACCAATGAAAAGAACGGGTCTACTATTACTTTTGCTCGCACAGTTTAGTAGCTGTCAATTTTCTGTGGAACGTACCCCAACGGTTTTGAACAATGAGCATCGTATCGAAATAGACGATTGTGGGATTTCCTATAACGGGCAACAGCTCAAATTCGGTGAAACACTGGAAAAATGGAAGAAGCAACTTGGATAAATGTAGATGGATTTATGCAAGCTGGAGATAATTATAGGTTCACCGCTGTTGGTAATAATACCGAATATATCATTGCATTTACAACTAATACCGGTGCCACATTTACCCAGAACGGTTTGTCTATTACCAATCCTTCAACAACGAGTAACGGTGTCGTCTGTGGAAATGGTTAAAAAACATCTATTTTTAGTCAAAATCAAGCTTAAACGAAAACTAGAATTATTGGTTCCAGCATCAAACTAATGAAAAGAATTTAGGCTATGGTCGGTATTCTTAATTTACCTTGATAAACTGAAAATCGACTAGAGCAATTCTTTCGGACTACCCGATTGCAAAAAAATTAAGAGCAGTAGAAAACGATTAAAAAGAGAATTTTTTCACTTTATCACTGATATTACCAACTATAAAGGGGCTATATCTGAAATCAGATATAGCCCCTTTTAGCATTTACATAAAATGTTCGACTTTAATCGAATCTATTTCAATGTCAGACTTAGCCTTGCAAAAAGAAATCGCCCACCGATTCCGAATTGCTGGGCCCTTCTCGACCAATCAAAACGGCCCGAACTACGATTATTGCCACCATCGGCCAACTCTTGTGCCGCCCTATCCGGATATACGTCCAATAAATTGTTCGCACCTACTGTGAGTGTCAATGCATCGGTGGCTTTGTAGCCAATAGAAAGATCGGTAACGATCTTGGTTCCGAACACCTGTTGGCGGTCTACGTTAGTGGTCGCTTCCGTAACTTCTCCAAAATAGACATTCCTTAAGAAGAAGGTAAAGGCATCCGAACGTAGGCTGTTCGATAAATTGACTTTGGTCCGCGGTACGGCTTCCTCCAAATATACCCTACTATCCTCTGGAAAATAGGTGTCGACCAAACCGGCATTTCGCAATACGTCCGAGGCTTTGATATCCCCTACCTGTCGGGTATTGGAGAACGTACCGGCCAAATCGGACTGTAGTCGCCATTTATCGCTCACATCCATCTTATGCGTCACTACCACATCGAGTCCCTTGGATTCGGTATCGATCGCATTTGCAAAGAAGGAAGCGGCAGTAGCATTCGCCTGTCGCAACAAATTGTCCAATTCCGTTCCCGTTCCGGGACCACTAAACTGTCCGGTATACACAACACGATCATCGATACTGACAAAATAGCCATCGACGGTAATCGTCAAGTTCGCATCGGGCAATTTGGTGGTGAACCCTAAACTGGCACTTTTTGACACCTCTTCTTTCAATTGTGGTATTCCCAACAGTTGGGCCGCCCTACTATCATTTGCAAAGGTACCTACCTCCTGTGGATCTCCGTTCTGGTCGAATATCGTTGACGTAGAATTAAAGTTGATCTGGTGCAAGGACGGTGCCCTGAAACCCGTGTTTACGGCTCCCCTTATATTAAAGTTATCGGACACCTTATAACGTGACGATAGCTTAAAGTTAATGGTAGAACCAAAATCACTATAATCTTCAAAACGCGCGGCCAAACTCATTAGGAACTTTTCGGAAAAGTCCGCCTCCACATCAACATACCCGGCAACGCTACTGCGTCCCCTGGAAAGTTCGTTATCGGGACTAAAACCCGGGAACACCTGGGAACCGCCTGGTCTGGAATTTCCAAAAAAGTCCTGAGAAGCCTGTTGTGAGGCCAAGGTTATTTGCTGTCCGTCGGCCGTATATTGAGAATACGACTCCTCTTCACCAGCGGCTATCTCATAATTTTCCAAGCGATATTCTGCGCCAAAAGCCACGTTCAATCCGGAGAGAACATCATCAAAAAACTGATTTACATCCAAATTTGCGGTGTTTTGCATAAAAGAAAAACCGCCGGCATCGAATGTCGTTGGCGAAGCACTTTGCAAGGAAGCGTTAAAGGTGTTTCCAATGGTATACAAAAAGGAATTTTTTCCGTAGGTATTGCTCAAATCAACATTCCAATCACCTACTTTTCCTTTAATACCCAACGCAAAGGAGCGGTCGGAAATGGTGGAATTGATTTCCGGAAGAAAACCATTGATATATGCGGGGGTAAACGTTCGGCTCTGGTTTGGCAGTCGATAAAAACCTGCTGAATTTCCCGTACGGGAACTGATACCCGCAAAGGAATACACTTCGGTTCCGTTATCGTCCAAAGGCAATGAAAAGTTGGCAAACAACCGACCACCGCGCAAAGCGGACTGGCCCACACGCATGTTATAATCACTTCTTTGCTGCCCCCTTGCAGCCAATTCGGCATCCGTAGCATCCGCGGAAAGAACGCCCTGCAACTCTTCTTTAGTGGTTGCACCACCCAAATCGATGCCCGCTTGGTTCGCAAATTGGATGACATCGCTAACATCATCGTCCAATAGATTGGCAATATTGTATCCGGTATCGTTGGCCGTACGTTCCACTACATTGTACAGGTTGAATACGTTTCCTTCCCATTCTTTCATCCTGCTGTAATCGTTACGCACATCAAAATCGCCCGCCATGGTAAGGTAACCACCTTTATCACCTAGGGAAAGGCCATAGCTCAATGCAACGTTGGTAGACTCCCCGTCGACCCCGCCGGTCTGGCCATTCGCATTTTCGGAGAAGTTGGCACCAGTAGTTACCGTAGCCGTTAGCTCGTTTACGCTCTTGTTCAATACGATATTGATGACCCCAGCAATAGCATCGGATCCGTACTGTGCCGCGGCACCATCACGTAAAACTTCGATACGTTGTATGGCCGAGGCGGGAATGGCGTTTAAATCGGTTCCCACGCTCCCTCTACCAAAGGTTCCGTTTACATTGATCAACGAAGAAGTGTGCCTTCTTTTACCATTGATCAGCACCAACACCTGATCGGGGCCAAGTCCTCTTAAAGAGGCAGGATCGATATGGTCCGTACCATCCGATATGGTTTGGGTGTTCGAAGTAAACGAAGGGGCAACATAGTTCAAAATTTGATTCAAGTTCACCTGCGGTGCAACCGCATTGAGTTCTTTCACGTCGATAACGTCTACGGGCACCGTACTTTCGGTAGCCGTTCTGCTGGGGTTACGGGAACCTACGATAATCACTTCTGAAAGCGCCACCCCGGAGCTCAGCTGCACGTTGATGGTACTGCCGCTCACGTTTACGTTTTTCGATTCGAAACCGATATAAGAAATGACCAATACGTCACCTTGCGCCGCGGAAATACTATAGTTTCCATCAAAATCGGTCACCGTTCCGACCGTCGAACCTTTTACTACTACAGATGCTCCACCCAAGGGCGCACCATCCTCATCGGTCACAACGCCACTCACCTCTTCTTGAAATGCCATATTCCCAACGATGGAGTACTCATTAGAAAGATGTTTTGGCACCGTATTCTCGCCATAAGACCAGGCATTCGCTACAGCTAGTAAAGCCATTACCAAAGGTAACAGCATGTTTTTTTTCTTCATATTGTTCTATTTTAAGTTGTCTCATGGATTGTACCGTTTCATGTTAATTTGGCCGTCCATTCGATGAATATAATCTTTTTCTTAACAACATATTCATAAAAATCTTCAATATTGGAAAGTTGTTTTAAAATAGAGTGATTTCACCTTCGGACCCTTAAAAAAAGTTTTGTCCATAAGTTATTTACAACCGTTGGTAGTCTTTAATTAGGTCAAGTCGCGTACGAATTCAAAACGCTATCCTTTTCATTAGTAGTATTTATATTGGTGCCAGTTGCTTTTTTGATAACCCTTTTGCCCTAATTAAAGATGGAACTGTATTTTTGAAAATAGTAACATTGTTTTAACTTGAACACATGCAAAAACTTATCGACCGATTTCTTTCCTATGTTACCATAGATACACAGAGCGATCCAAATTCGACCACTACTCCCAGTACGGAAAAACAGTGGGTACTTGCCGATCTGTTGGTCGACGAACTCACCCATATCGGAATGGAAGCGGTGACCATTGACGATAACGGATACATCATGGCCACCCTGCCCAGTAACATCGAAAAGGAGGTTCCGGTAATCGGTTTTATCTCACATTACGATACCTCACCCGATTTTTCAGGCACCAATGTACGTCCCAACATCATTGAGAATTATGACGGCAAGGACATTCTACTACACAAAGACAAAAATATTGTGCTTTCCCCGGACTACTTTGAGGACCTTTTATTGTATACCGGGCAGACCCTTATCGTTACCGATGGCACCACTTTATTGGGAGCCGATGACAAAGCGGGCATTACCGAAATTATATGTGCGATGGAGTACCTCATCCAACATCCGGAGATTCCCCACGGAACCATCAGGGTCGGTTTTACTCCGGACGAGGAGATCGGCAGGGGTGCGCATCTTTTTGATGTTGCCAAGTTCGGGGCCAATTGGGCCTATACCATGGACGGCAGCCAGATAGGGGAATTGGAATATGAAAATTTCAATGCCGCTTCGGCCAAAGTCAGTATTCGGGGAAAAAGCGTTCACCCGGGCTATGCCAAAGGAAAAATGGTAAACGCCATAAGCATCGCGAACGAGTTCATGTGGATCTTGCCCATTGAGGAAACCCCTCAGAACACCGCTGGAAGGGAAGGCTTTTTTCATATCCATAGCATGCAGGGAAGTATTGAGGAGGCCACGTTCGAATTGATCATCCGCGATCATGATCTGGAGCAGTTTGAAAAAAGAAAACAGCTGCTCCTTGATGTTACCGTAAAATTGAACTCGCTTTACAACGATTGTATTGCGATAACCATTACCGATCAGTATAAAAACATGCGGGAAAAGATCGCTCCGGTATTTCATATCGTTGAAACCGCAAAACAGGCCATGGAAGCCTTGGGCATTACCCCCATTATCAAACCCATTAGAGGGGGAACGGACGGCTCGCAGCTCAGCTTTATGGGACTGCCCTGCCCCAATATTTTTGCGGGGGGACATAATTTTCACGGGAAATATGAATATGTACCCGTAGAAAGTATGCAAAAAGCGGTGGAGGTTATCGTAAAAATTTGTGAGCTGACGGCGACCCAAAAACAAGCATAGGGGCAAAACTTTTTTTTGGTATTTTTATTAGGTTGATGCATTACCATGGAAATTTCTGAAAAGGTAGCGGCTTATTTTGAAGAGGAACATCCTTTTAAAGCGGGTATACAACAATTACGGGAAGTCGTTCTGAAGACCGAGCTCAGTGAAACCTATAAGTGGTTGTATCCTACGTATACCTACAACGGTAAAAATGTGTTGTCCATTTGCCGGTTTAAAAAGCACTTTTGTATCTGGTTCTTTAATGGTGTTTTTTTAAGCGATACAAAACAAGTGCTCTCCAATGCCCAGGATGGAAAGACCCAGGCCATGCGTATTTGGAAGTTTCACGAGCCCAACGCAATAGATACTATGGCGGTATTGGCCTACGTTACGGAAGCCGTTGAAAATGAAAAAAAGGGCGTTAAGCTGATCCCAAAGAAAAAGACAGCGCCAAAAGTGGTCCTTCCGCAGGAATTGGCCGCTGTTTTCTCCAAATCGGCAGACATTAAAAAAGCATTTGATACGCTTTCCCCGTTTCAGCAAAGAGACTATTCCGAATACATTCGCTCGGCAAAGCGTGAGACGACCAAGGAAACGCGTTTGAAAAAAATACTGCCCTTGATCAAAGCTGGTAAGGCGCTGAATACGTTATATCGTAAAAGTGACCCTTAGCGATAACCCTACCTTACTTTTGGGTGACGGCAATTACATTTTTGGCATTTTCCAACCATTGTGATAGGTGGTGGTCATTAAAGCGTTGGCTTCCGCTTGCTTGAAACAATGTTCCTCCGCATTCCAATACACTCGGTTTCCGGTTTTATAGGCAACATTCCCCATATGCGATACCAACGCGGCTTGGTAGCCCACCTGAATAGGAGCGTTCAAAATTGCTGCATTACGACTTTTGACGGCATCTATAAAATTTCGGGTATGCAGGTCGAGACCGCTTCCTTCTCCCTGTTTTAAAGGTACGGCATCCATCTTTGCGGGTCTTTCCTCACCCCAGCCAAGGAACTCCTTTTCCGGAATGACTTCCCACCCGTTCCTATCAAGTACCAAAGTACCCTTGTTTCCGATAAATGCGATACCATGGTTTCGCCCGTAGTTGCCTCCATCAATACCTGTGGCATGTTCCCATAAGATGGAAAAATCTTTATATTCAAAAACCGTTTGTAAAGTGTCCGGTGTTTCCGAGGCATCATCCGGATAGGCAAATTTTCCTCCCAGGGCCATTACGGATAAAGGTGTGGCCGCTTTCATTCCATAGAGCGCATAGTCTATCAAATGAACGCCCCAATCCGTCATTAAGCCACCGGCATAATCCCAAAACCATCGAAAATTAAAATGAAACCGATTGGCATTAAACGGTACTTTTGGAGCAGGTCCCAACCACATGTCATAATCCACACCTTTGGGTACCGGAGCGTTAGGAAGTACCGGCACGGGCTTCATCCAACCTTGGTACGCCCAGGCCTTGGCCAGTCTGATCTCACCTAAAGCTCCCGAGTGTACAAAATTTATCGCATCTACAAAATGTGGTTGACTCCTTTGCCATTGTCCAATTTGAACAATGCGATCGCTCGTGTTCGTCAATGCCAGCATGATATCTGCCTCTTCAATGGAATTGGCAATGGGCTTCTCGCAATACACATCCTTATCCGCCTTTAGCGCATCGGTCAACATAAGACAATGCCAATGATCGGGAGAACCGATAATGACTACATCCACGTCTTTATCGGCCAATAACTTACGGTAATCCTTGTATTGTTTTGGTTTTTTTTTAATGCCCGCTTTTTGAAGATCGGAAAGGCGTTCTTCTAATACGGTCTCGTCGACATCGCAAAGTGCCACCACGGTAATCTCGTTCATTTTCAACATGGAAGACAAATCCGAGAAACCCATTCCCTTACAACCGATAACCCCTACCTGAATTTGGTCGTTGGGACTGACCGGTCTTCGCATTTGTGCCAACAGTTCCATTGAAAAAAATGACGATGCCGCAGTGCCGGCCAAAACCAGACCACTTTGTTTTATAAACGCTCTTCGTGTATTCATGTTCGGTCCGCTTTTAACCTTAAAGATATCGATTTAGATTCAAAAGGTTCTGGTTTAGGTTGGCGTTGCTATTAGATGTTGCTCCCTATCGTGGACATTGCCGTACCTTTCGTATGCGGCACTGTTATCCTCGGTTTTCGACACAAAATCCCTGTCCTGGTCTCTGCTGTTTTTCAACCGGCCCCGTCCCACAACCGGTTTAAGTACCGCTGAAGGTATTTGGCCGACAGGCCGTAGTGGTCGTTGTTCCGCCATTTTTTGACCCTGATATATGTCCAGTTCACCTATGGTATATGGGAGGTACCGTCCTTTGCCCCTTTTTAATGGCCCTTTTTAGGGCACGGTGTTCCAGTCGGTTGTCCATGGCGAAACCCTTATCACAGACATGGGTATCGCTGCACAATATGGACTTCCTTTTTTTATGCGCCCCCGGCCCTTTCGATATTGCACTTCCGTATACCATTTTAGGCTTGAAATGAACAGTACGTTTGAACAAAAAAAGCGCCTGTGCCAGTGCACAAGCGCTTCTATTTTATAGTATAACGACGGCTTATTTTTTAACGGAAGCAGGAGCATTTAGTTTTTTACTCATCTCCATTGAAATAGCGGAGCGATCGAACTTTAACTTCCCTGCCATGGTTTCCAGAACACAGGAGGTGTCCTTATCGTTGAGTTCCATTATTTTTCCATGAAGCCCGCTTTTGGTAATGACACGGTCGCCCTTTTTAAGCGCAGAAGCAAACTTTCGTTCGTCCTTCTGTCGTTTCATTTGTGGGCGGATCATAAAAAAATACGCTACCACAAAAATTAAAATCATCGGCGCAAACTGCCCAATCTGTTCCATATAACTGTTCTATAGTTGGTTTGTCTATTCGACCACTGTTGGTCCTGCTGCTTGTGGCCCTCCGTTCTTCGGGTTTACAAAAGCTTTGATACGAATTAGCTCGGAACCCTTTTCGGTATTGGCCGTAACGGTAACGGTCTTGGTCACCTGGTTTTGGCCGGATCCGTTGAACTTTACGATCATCTCTCCTTTTTCTCCCGGAGCGATGGCCTTATTTTTTGGATATTCGGGTATCGTACAACCACAGCTACTTTTAGCGTCGGTAATGATCAACGGGCCGTTACCGGTATTGGTAAATGCAAAAACCGTTTCTTGCGGGGTTCCTTGATCGATTGTACCAAAATCGTGTTCCTGTTTGTCAAAAGTCATTACAGGCACCAACTTTGCGGCTTCGTCCCTTTCGGCAGCATCCGAAACATTGGCCGTATTAATTTTACTGGCTGCGTTTTCCTTACAAGAAGTTAAACTTAACATGGCGATGGCTCCAAAAGCCAAAAAAACTCTTTTCATCTTTTTACTTTTTTGTTACTATTTTCGCGTGCCGTTTATCGATTAGCCTTTGTAAACATGCACTATAAGGTAACGAAGCACCTTATTGCTTTATTATGATATCAGCGCCAAAATTAATTAAATTATTTTTAGCAGTCGGTTAAACTTTTCCCATATCAACCTCATGGATGCAAAAACTGCCCGCCTTAAATCCCCCGAAAACCGGTATTAAAAATCAAAATAAGGCTGCATGGGTTATCGGCCGAAACCAAAAAATACGGGATAACGCACTACAGCAGGCCCCTACCCATTTTGTTGAGTTTGCCATCCTTTCGATACTCCTTAACCAATTTATCCAGAATTCCGTTAATGAAAATGCTACTCTTGGGAGTGGAATATTCCTTGGCGATTTCCAAAAATTCGTTAATGGTTACCTTTTCGGGAATGGATGGAAAGTTGAGCAACTCACAAATGGCCATTTTCAATAACACCGCATCGATCTCGGCGATGCGTTCCTTATCCCAATTGGGCGTTTTGCCCTCGATTTCCTTTTCCCATTTTTCATTGTTCAAAAGGGTTTTGGTCAATAAGTCCCTCGCAAATACCATATCTTCCTCATCTTTTAGCAATGCCGGAAGGAAAAAGGAATCTTCCTCCGTCAATTTTGCCTTTTTGAACCGTTTTACCAAAAAGGTGTTCACTATGGGAAAATCATCGACCCATGTCAACTTATCGTCTTCAAAATACTCGTATATTTTTTCGTTCGGGGCGATGACTTCCCTAAAAAGGGTAACGATGAGTTCCTTATCGGTTTCATATGATTTTTTTGGCGAACCCATGTAAGTACGATATGCCTCGCTTTCGGTGACCGCCTTGTAGATCAGCCGAACATACTCCTCGTTCAAATACCAATTTTTTAATTTTCGACCCTCGATCTCGTTACGTAACGCATCGTTTTCAACGAGTTGGCGCAGCAACTGGTTCTCCACAAACTTTTTGGGATCGGGATAGGCGTCCTTGCCTTCCGAAATATAATTTTTAGCGGAGCGCGCTTGCCGGTCTTTTGCCATGGCATGCAGTTCTATAAACAAACTGAGCATTAACAGGTAGAGCGTGTACATATTTTCAATGCTCGCTTTCAGAAAAGTTTCCTGTTTCTGCAACGAATCGTCCTTTGATTGGGTCAACGCGTAGATACATTGCATCACCTTTACCCGAATATGTCTTCTTGTTAACATGCTAAAGAACTTTTAAAATACCTGTTCGTTTAAGCCTGCAAAAATAGGAATCTATTTCCAATACCGCACCGTTTGCAACGCCTTAAATATGGAACCCCCTATGACCTTTTTATCAGCACCTGCGCGATACCCTTGTTGCGTTACGGAAAGGTATGTCAGCAGATATTAAGGTTTTCTTTGCAACCTAAATTTGTTAGCTAAGCGGAACGCCGCTATCTTTACGGCTTTTTGGGACCGTTAAACCACCAAAAGTTCGGCGACCCGAAAACTCCCTTAAAAAGATTTCCGGTACCAGTACATGAAAGAACTCAAGCATCTTAACAAATACTTCAAAAAATATTGGTTAAAGTTATTGGTGGGAGTACTCATCACGATTATTGCCCGTATTTTTTCCTTGGTAATGCCCTCTTACGTAAAAAAGTCGATAGAGGTCATCGAAGGCTTTGCAGCCGATACCATTCAGGAAACGGAGGCAAGGGAACTTTTGCTTCAATACATTTTAATTATTCTGGCGACGGCATTGTTATCTGGACTGTTCACATTTTTGATGCGACAGACCATTATAAACGTTTCCCGTTATATCGAATATGACCTTAAAAACGAAGTGTTCGATCATTACCAACGGCTCAGCCTCAATTTTTATAAAAAAAATCGAACGGGTGATTTAATGAACCGGATCAGCGAGGACGTCAATCAGGTTCGAATGTACGCAGGACCCGCCATTATGTATGGCATGAACGCATTAACGCTTTTTGCCTGTTTGATCCCCCTCATGTTCATAAAGGCCCCTACCATTGCCCTCTATACCATCGCCCCTTTTCCGATCCTATCGTTTTTGATCTATAAAATCAGTAAAATTATCCATCGGAGAAGTACCAAGGTACAGGAGTTTCTTTCAAAATTCTCCACCTTTACCCAAGAGTCGTTTTCCGGCGTTGCGGTAATCAAGGCCTACGGTCTGGAACCCAAGATCCACGACGAGGCGACCGATTTGGCCATTGAGGGAAAAACAAAAAGTATCAATCTGGCAAAGGTAGATGCCTGGTTCTTCCCATTAATGATTTTGATGATCGGTATCAGCAATATTTTTGTCATCTACATCGGCGGCCTTCAATACATGAACGGCGAAATTGAATCAATAGGCATCATTGCCGAGTTTATCCTATATGTAAACATGCTCACTTGGCCCGTGGCCATTGTCGGATGGCTGACCTCCATCGTACAAAGGGCCGAGGCTTCCCAAGCAAGGATCAATATGTTTTTAAAGGAAGAACCTGAAATACAAAATCAGGTCGTAGAAAAAACCCCGATACAGGGGAAGATCCGTTTTGATAATGTGTCCTTCACTTATGAGGATACCGAAATTACGGCCTTGCAAAACCTTTCGTTTACGATCAATAAAGGCGAAACCGTAGCCATTTTAGGGAAAACGGGGTCGGGAAAATCGACCGTTCTGGAACTGATAACCCGTTTGTACGACGTAAGTTCGGGAGCGGTTCTGATCGACGATGTTCCGATAAGGGAATTGAACCTTACCAGTCTGCGGGAAGGGATCGGGACCGTTCCGCAAGATGCCTTTTTGTTTTCCGATACCATTCGAAACAACATTAAGTTCGGTAAAAACGAGGCCACTGATGAGGATGTCGTTTCAAAAGCAAAAGATGCCGTAGTACATGAAAATATTATCGGTTTTTCCAAATCATACGATACCGTACTGGGAGAAAGGGGAATTACCCTAAGTGGCGGTCAAAAACAAAGGGTATCGATAGCACGTGCCTTATTAAAGGACCCAAACATCTATCTTTTTGACGATTGCCTGTCCGCAGTAGATACCGAAACCGAGGAGGAAATATTGAACAATCTGAAAAAGGCATCTCAGAATAAAACTACATTAATTGTAAGCCATAGGGTTTCCTCGGCCAAAAATGCCGACCAAATTTTGGTGTTGGAAGATGGAAAGCTCATCCAACAGGGTACCCATGACGAATTGAACGCCATAGATGGCTACTACCAAGAGCTTTACCGCAACCAACTGTCCGAGAAAGAAAACTGAAAAATTGTTGTTGGATACGCTTTTTTTTTTCATTTTTGAAAGAATAACACTAATCCAATAACTAGACACTTCATAACATGGGCGAAAGACACACAGATGAGCAGGAAGAAATTTATTCCAAGGTTTTAAGAGCTGGAAGGAGAACGTATTTTTTTGATGTAAGAAGCACCAAGGCAGGCGATTACTATCTCACCATTACCGAAAGTAAAAAGTTCACGCACGAGGATGGCTCTTTTCACTATAAGAAACATAAAATATACCTTTATAAAGAAGACTTTGAATCGTTTCGCGAACATGTAGGTGAAATGATGGATTACATTATAGCCGAAAAAGGGACCGAGGTCATTTCGGAACGCCATCAGAAAGACTATAAAAAAGAAGAAAACGAACCTTCCGAAGATACGGGTAGCGAAGTTACCCCAACGGATAGTTTTACGGATATCGACTTTGATGATATCTAGTCCATCTTTTTTTTAAATTTTTCAGAAACGGCTTCCTTCAAAAGCCGTTTTTTCAATTTGGGCAGGGAGCCAATAGTATAAGGACATTTATCCATACAACGAATGAAAAACAATTTATTTATCGGCCTTATCCTTTTATTGGGCTTCCAATCGTTTGCGCAAAACCAAACCGATCTATCCTATTACCTACCCCAGGGCATTACCTATGACGATAAGATCCCTACACCAAAAGAGGTTATCGGGCACGAAGTGGGAGAATGGCACGTAACCCATGATAAGCTGCAGTTTTACATGCAACGCTTGGCCACCGTCAGCGACCGTATTACCATTGAGGACCGCGGGGCAACTTTTGAAGGCCGACCGCTACTGCTACTCACTATTACAAGCCCTGAAAACCATACCAAAATTGAGGACATTCGCATCCAACATATGGGTCTGACCGAAAAAAAGGTCCCGGAAGCCGATCTTGAAAACATGCCCATTGTGGTGTACCAGGGTTTTTCCATCCATGGTAACGAGCCCAGTGGTGCCAATGCCGGTTTGGCCTATGCCTATTACCTTGCCGCTGCGCAAGGCCCGGAAATCGATGCGATATTAAAAAATACGGTGATCTTAATGGACCCCGCCTACAATCCCGATGGCCTGCAACGTTTCGCCTATTGGGCGAATACCAATCGGAGCGGTAATCGGCTCAATCCCGACAACAACGATAGGGAGTACCAAGAGGTATGGCCGGGTGGCCGCACCAATCATTATTGGTTCGATATGAACCGCGATTGGTTACCGGTGCAACTGCCGGAAAGCAGGGCCCGAATACAATCGTTCCATCAATGGATGCCGAACATTTTAACGGACCATCATGAAATGGGAACCAATTCCACCTTTTTCTTTCAACCGGGGGAACCTAGTAGAGTGCATCCGTTGACGCCAAAACGCAATCAGGAACTCACCGCGGAAATAGGAACTTACCACGCCAAAGCGTTGGATGCCATTGGATCATTGTATTATTCCGAGGAAAATTTTGATGACTATTATTACGGAAAGGGATCTACCTTTCCCGATGTAAACGGCTGTATCGGTATCCTTTTTGAACAGGGCAGCTCCAGAGGCCATGTTCAACAAAGCGAAAATGGACTGCTTACCTTCCCGTTTACCATCCGAAATCAATTTACGACCGCGGTTTCCACCATTACCGCCGCCAACGCCATGCGGGTCAAAATCCTACGATATCAACGCGATTACTATTCGGAACTCCGTGAAGAAAGCGCCAAAAACAAGGGCAAAGCGATTCTTTTTGGCGATGCAAAAGATGCTTCCAAAACATGGCACCTTGCCGAAATCCTGAACCGGCACAACATCCGATTTCACGAACTGGCACAACCGCTTACCCTTAACGGAAAAAAGTACGAACAAGGAAAAAGTTACATCGTACCGATGGACCAAAAAAATCCGCGATTACTCCGTGCCATGTTCGAAAAACGCACCACTTTTACCGATAGTATCTTTTACGACGTATCGGCCTGGACATTCCCCCTATCCTTTAACGTGGACCATACGGAACTGGCCAGCTTAAAGCAAGTAGGGCCTTTAGTGACCGAACTTAAACAACCGAAAGGCGGCGTAAATGCAAAAAGCGATTACGCCTATCTGTTCGAGTGGCACGAATACTACACCCCAAAAGCGCTACAGGCATTGTTGCGAAAAGGAGTCCGTGCAAAGGTCGCCCGATCTCAATTTCGCTTAGGGGGCAAGGACTATGATTATGGAACGATCATGGTACCCGTACAAAATCAAAAGCTGAATTCGGATGCCTTATATGAACTGCTCGGCCAAATTGCCGCGGAAAGCAACATTCAAATTACCGCAACGGAAACGGGAGCCACCCAGGGCATCGATTTGGGAAGCAATGATTTTGAGGCAATAAAAAAACCAAAAGTGGCCATGCTCGTCGGAGACGGGATACGCTCTTATGATGCCGGTGAAATTTGGCATTTACTGGATACCCGATACGATATGAACATTACCAAAATCGACCTTTCCTATATTTCCGGGGTCGATTTGGATGCCTATACCGATATCGTACTTCCAAGTTTTTGGGGCGATGGCACCTTGAACAAAGCAACGACCACAAAATTGAAAGCTTGGGTAAAACAGGGCGGTACCCTTGTCGGATACCGCAATACCGTGGAATGGTTCCATAAAAACAAATTCATGGACCTCGAATTTAAAAGGGATACCCTGACCGCTAAGAATATCTCTTTTGAGCAAAAACGGGATTTTAAAGGTGCCCAGGTCACCGGAGGTGCTATTTTTGAAGCGAACATCGATCGGTCGCACCCCATAAACTACGGGTATAAGAACAACAAACTACCGTTGTTCCGGAATACCAATATTTACATGGCCCCAGCAAAGGACAGCTATGACAACCCCATTCAATACACCGGCAAGCCTTTATTGAGCGGCTATATCTCGGAGGAAAACCAACAATTGATCAAGAATAGCGTTCCGTTCCAAGTTCAAAGGCTGGGCAGCGGAAAAGTTATCGCCTTTACCGACAACACCAACTTCAGGGGTTTTTGGTACGGCACCAACAAGTTGCTTATGAATGCCATATTTTTTGGAAACATGATGTAATACCATTTCTAATGTTAAATTACCCATTAAAAATTGTTCTTTTCCGTGTATGCTTCAAAATAAAAGCTAACCATAGCTACTGCTATGCTTGGATTTTCTTTTTCGCCTACCCAAAAAATTCCTGGTTTTTTATTTGCGTAAGTTAACACCAGAAATGGTATAATACCATTTCTACCTTAAAATTTCAAATGTCGCCGAGGACGATAGGATATGCATGCCCGTAGCCGATACTTCCCGATGCCAGAATCAAAACCAGACCGATTCTGGCCCTTTTGACAGTGCCCCTCAAAACAGCTTCACATATCCGAAATCGAACAAGAAAAGAAATCCGATGATAACTAATGCCCATAAGGCACCTGCCCATATGGTTACAAGGAAAAACAACATGATAAGGTATATCGGAAGCGCAAAAAGGCCATAGGCAAAACGGAGCGTCGCCGTAAACTCGGGCTCCCATATCCGTGGCTTTACAAATGCCCACCACACGAGCACCACCGGCAGGTTCAAGAGCACAAAAACAGGCTTCAAAAAAAGTTGGGCACCTTTTAAAATACGGTTTGGGCGGGTCCCCTCTTCCGGGCCATCCAAGTTGGCAATAACTTTGTTTACGGATACCGGATCTAAAAAATCCACCCCTTTGCCATGCAACCGTGAAACGATTTGTTCATAACTGTCCGTATCGTCGATATGGGTCGTTATGGTTTTCATACGGGCGGCCAATAGTTCCGTAAGCTTTCGGGCATTTTCGGGAAGAAAAGCATCATCCCCATCCCCGTTTACCGCAATGGGTTTACCAAAGTAAAGGGATACCCGGTCGGGAAAATGCGTTCCGTTCCTGTAATTGAGCCCTATGGGAACGATAGTGATCTTCAGATCGGGAGTGTTCCCGATTGCTGTATGGATGATTCGGGCATAGCCTTTGCTGAGCGGACGCACCCTTCTTCTTAAATCGTGATTAGCCTCGGGAAAAAGCAGGATTGCACTATCCTTCTTTAAAAGGTCGGCACAGCTTTCAAAAATGGCATAATTTTTTTGCAAGGCCGTGCTGCCATTTCGCAAACGGTAAATGGGAAGCATCTGCAAATAGGTGAAAAATCGTTTTAACAAGGGATGTGCAAAAACATCCGACCGCGTTAAAAAATAGGGCTTTCTGCCACAGTATACCGCCAATAAAAGCACATCCATCAAGGCATTTTGGTGGTTGGGCAATAGGAGTACCGCTCCGTTCTTTGGTACATTATCGACCCCTACACGGCGAATTTTACCATAATAGCAAAACAGTGCACACCGAATCCATATTTTTATTATTCCATAGGCCAATCCCCTCAATTGCTATGTTTTTGTGGGCAACCTGTCCCGGATTGTAAAACGTATCGGCCCAAAATTTAAATGCCATGTTCCCCAAAAGGCACCAGGAAAAGCCATTCCCCCTGCCCTACACAAGGTGAAGGTGCAAAAAAGAAAAAGGGCGGTATTTGGTACTCCCATAGCAATGATGAACGATTTAATGTTATTGGTCTTATACAAGACCTCAAGATACTGTATAAGTCCCATACTTTTGCACTTCCTGACCATTCGGTACGACAGGCTAACGTGTTCCCTTTTTAATGGTCTTTCCCCGTAGCGATGTCCCCTCCCGATATTTGCAAATCCACAGCGATCGGAAAAAACCTTCGAATCCATTAACTTTACCATAAAAACAGCGAAGATATGGCAAGAACGCCCAGCAATATGTTGCCCTTAGGCACCCAAGCACCTGCATTTCAACTACCCGATCCGGTTTCCGACACGATAATGACCCTTGATGACTGTAAGGGAGAAAAGGGAACGGTGGTGCTGTTTATATGCAATCACTGCCCCTTTGTTATCCATGTGAACCCATTGCTCAGTTCGTTGGCCAAAACATATCAGGCGAAAGGAATTACCTTTGTCGCGATATCGAGCAACGATATTGATAACTACCCGCAAGACGCTCCGGACTTGATGAAGGCGACGGCTTTGAAGGAGGGGTATTCCTTTCCATATTTATATGATGCCTCTCAAGAGGTCGCCAAGGCGTATGATGCGGCCTGTACCCCGGACAGCTACCTTTTTGACGGTTCCCAGAAGTTGGTATACCGGGGGCAGCTTGACGACTCCAGACCGGGAAATGGCATACCCCTTTCTGGGGCCGACCTAAGCGGGGCAATGGATGCCCTTTTGGATGGAAGACCGATTTCCGAAAATCAGAAACCGAGTATCGGTTGCAATATTAAATGGCGGTAGGCCCACCGTATTTAAAGGTGTCGAAAAACCTAGTAGCTACAAGTACCTTTGGTTTATAAACCACATGATATTGTATCCTTAACGGGAATCTTATCCGAAATCCACCTAGTCGATAATAGCTCGAAACCTAGTATCGGCATTTGAAATTGAACCCCTTTGTATTTTCCATATATTGTTTAAAAGAATGGACGAAACCGCGATCTATTCAAAATGCATCGGTTTATTGGAAAAGGATAACACTGTCTTAATAGTGCGTCAAAGTAGCGGTAAACAGTTGGCGGTATTAGATTTTATAATCCATAAAAATTACCGGCCGACATATTGGACCAAGAACTTGTCGAAGATTTGTAGCCCTGGCACCCGCGAAAAACGTTAAATCCCTTCACTGACCAAAGTAAGGGTTTGGCCGTAAAACTACCACCCTTTGCGCTTCAGGAGTTCCGCGATATGGGCGAAATGATGACTGCCATGCCATGCGTATCTTCCGATATTGACCGCCAAAGTAGTTTCCACGTTTCCTTCTGGGTGTATAAAGGTCCGCTCCAGCTCCGCACTAGAAAGCCCTTTTAAAAAATACACCAGTTTGGCATGCACGGCCGTCAAATGCGCTAGCGAAAGTGCTATTGGCGCCGTTTTGGCATCGAAAAGATTCGACCACTCCTTTTCCAGATAGGGTTTTATTACCGGTGCATTCTCGGTCATCCCCCATTTAAACCGGATATAGCTATGGTGGTGGCTATCCGATACATGGTGTACCACTTGCCGAACCGTCCAACCATTGGGGCGATACGGCGTATCCAATTGTGCTTCGCTTAGCGGTGTCACCATATCTTCCAAACGCTTTGGTAAGGTTTCCAAGATTTCTATCCATTTGGCGAGCATGGTGGCATCGATTTGCTCGGGAGCGTTAAATTTTCCTATCGGGTATCTTAATATTTCTAGAGAAATGTTATCCATATCGTAAAAGTACTAAACTTAAACACTTTTTTTACGGCCCTTGATAGGGTATTCCTATATAATCTACTAATTTTATAGAGTTCAAACTATTTAATTTAAAACGTGTCAAATGGCAACAATACGATTGGGCGATAAAGCCCCCGATTTTACAGCGGACAGTTCTATGGGAACTGTAAATTTATATGAATATCTCGGCGACGGTTGGGGTATCCTGTTTTCACATCCTGCCGATTTTACCCCAGTATGTACTACCGAATTGGGTACGGCCGCAAAGTTCAAAGGAGAATTTGATAAAAGAAATGTAAAAATGCTCGCCTTGAGCGTCGATGGCGCCGCTTCCCATGCCGAATGGATCAAGGATATCAACGAAGTGCAGAACACCACCGTAAACTTCCCCATCATTGCGGATGAGGACAAAAAGGTAAGTGGATTGTACGATATGATACACCCGAATGCGGATAACAACCTTACCGTTCGTTCGGTATTTATCATCGCTCCCGACAAAACGGTAAAACTGATCCTTACCTATCCTGCCTCCACAGGCCGGAATTTTTATGAGTTGCTGCGCGTAATCGATTCTTTACAACTGACGGCCTACCATAAAGTGGCGACACCGGCGAACTGGGAGTCCGGTCAGGATGTGGTGGTCAGTCCGGCCATACCGACGGATAAGGCGAAAGAGATTTTTGAAAAGGGTGTAGAAGAAGTAAAACCCTATCTTAGGATGACACCGGATCCAACAGCATCGTAATTACCAAAGGCCCCAGAACGGGGCCTTTTTGTTTATGTTTCATAAGTACCGAAACAAGGTAGTATCGGGCACGCTATTTTACCACCGCGATTCAAATCAATAAGCATTTGAATATCGGCGACGAGGCTTGTAAAAAAGGTGTTCCCAATCGGATTTCGAATGTTGGCATTTTTTTCAAAGCATTCTTTTTTAAACCATCGTACGAAACGAACCAAAGATAAGATTACCAAAATATGCAGTGTTAAAAAATTAAATCATATCTTCGCGTTTTAATTTATAATTTTTTAATTTTTTATTATGGGTAAAGGAACAGTAAAATTCTTCAATGATTCCAAAGGTTATGGTTTTATCACTGAAGATGGTTCAAGCGAAGATCACTTTGTACACATTTCAGGTTTAATCGATGAAATACGCGAAGGTGACGTTGTAGAATTTGAGCTACAACAAGGAAAAAAAGGATTAAACGCGGTAAATGTGAAAGTTGTTGACTAGGCACGTATAAACTTTTTTGATACAAGACCTCTGCACAAGTAGGGGTCTTTTTTTTGACCCCATAAGCATCGAAACCAAACTATTATGCACCTAAAATGCACCGGTTTATGGAAAAAGAATGGAATTCTATTTCATCATTACATTAGGACAGTTGGTAGTAAGCTATTTTGTAATACATTAAAATAATGGACTGCCAAATATGACTGCAGAATGGATGAAGATCAGTAGCCCCGAGTACTCGAAGAAAAGTCTTGCGGTAAAGCGTATCCTTTCAACCAACCGCTGCAACTACTGAAATTTGTTTAACTTTTTACGCAACCATTACGAAATGTTACGTCTTATCTTAAACAGAATCGACATAAAGCACGCTATTCGCGTTTACTCACCTCATTTCAACCAGTTTGTTTGGAACTGCAAAGTAGCTTTTGCGACCTTATAATCATTTTACGTCAACTAACAATTGTAAAATAAGGGAGTAACAGGTGATTTTCTCAAGGAAACGAAAACATCGCAAGGTGTTCCTAATGTCAGTGAAAAACACAAGATCTTGGATGGTGACTTTCTTTATAATTCTTATTGCCCTAGTGATTGCCAACATCGGTTTCTTATTGCGTACCATCGACGAACATAAAAACTAGCACTAAAGGGATAACCAAAGAGCGGAAATACTATTTTGCCGTTCTTTTACTTATGAAGTACAGTTCGGTAGAGGTAGAAAACTTCTAAATTTTACGGGTAGGGTTTTCTCATAGTGCGTTGTTACTCGTAAACAAAAGACTCCTACTACCTCATGATTACTTTTTTCGCTATTCTATTCTTATTGATTGTTATCAATCTTGTTCTTCTGGTCGTCAGCGTAGAAACTCCTGTGGATTCCTCCAAAAATCAAGATTAGGCGTCCCATTATAAGAAAAGCGCGATGCCTTTTCTCAATGAAAAACGACATCACGCCTCTGGATCCTTTTATTGTACGGCCTTCAGCGCATCCAAATTGCCCCAACCATAATCGCTGTCCCGGTTCGGATATAGGTCCGCAGCCCTGATCATTTTGTCCAATACCGCCTCGCGCGACCATTCGGGATTGCGCGACCAAACCAGCGCAGCGATACCGGCCGCACTTGCCGTTGCCACGGAAGAACCTCCCACATAGTCCTCCTCTGCATTGTAATAGCCCAAGGTAGGTACATGTTCCCCTGAAGCACGCTCCATAATCATGGTGAAATCGATGGCAGAGCCCTTATGGCATACTTCGCATTCGTTATAGCTGTTTTGTTCCCGTACTCCCGTTACCGCAACCGTCTCGCTCATAGATGCGGGGAAAATGACCCCAACGAAATTGGTAAAACTGGTAGACGTACCACCTGCGCAAAAAATCAATTTTCCCTGGGCATGTGCGTAACGGATCGCGTCCGCTATTCGCCCAACCGAAAAAACATATCCCATGGACATGGAAATGATCTTTACATCATCCCGAGCTCCTAACTCGGTAATGGCACGGGCCACGCCTTTTTGTTCATGATAACCGTTCAAAAGCACATCCTTTGCAGCCCTATAGGACAACAAGTCCGCGTTGTAGGCGACCCCCACCGGTAGTCCCATATCGTTTCGAGGAGCGGTAGCCGCTGCCGACATACTGGTACCATGACCGCACTTATCATCGGGACCATCGGTCTTTGTGGACCATGGCCAGAAAGAATCTACATATACCCCATAACTTTCGATCGTTCTTCCCGTATTGGAATACCCATTACCGAAATCGGTTCCCAACAACGACTGCCCCGCCGATAGCCCGGTATCGACAACACCAATGGTAATACCGCTCCCAGTGCTATAGTCCCAAGCCCGATCGATATTGTGCAAAGGAAAATTCCAGGGCATTTTGGCATTGGGGAGAATCGGGATAAAGTCTTCTTGTCGCACCACTTCGCCCTCAAATCCGCAGCCCAAGCTGGATAGATCCGATTTCGATTCCGCTGTTTGTTGTAAAAACGGATATCCGGCGGGTTCCAAATAGCGTATATCCTTATTTTTGCGCAATTCGGCAATGGTGGCCATATTTGTGGCCCTTACATCGATGAGGGTCAGTGTGGCATCATCGTACAACAATACTTTGGAGGATTTTTCAGTAGCGTCCGGGTTCTTGTCTTCCAATTTCCGAACCAATTCGATAATGTTGTTTTTGGCGTTCAAGGCAGTACTGGAATTTTTATTCTCAAAACCACCATTGTCTCCGTTATATCCTATAGTCAAAACTTCCTCAGAATGCTTCACGGCACTCCAGAGCACCTTGTCGGAAACGCTATTCCAATTAAACTCGCCCTTAGCGGAAAGTTCCTTTTCAATGATTTCATCGATTTGCGTTTTTGAAAACGGTTCCTCTTGCATATCCAAAGGTTCCCCAGCAATTTGATCGGTAGGGTAGGTTTCTTCTTTTGAACAAGAAACGAACATCAGTAAGACGACAATAAATAAACGAAAGTGCAGTGTATTTTTCATATCGGAAATGGGTTGATTGTTTACTTATGCAAGATAAGAAATTTCCAAGGCCTGCCCTTCAAATTTGACGGAACACCCAATTATTTGCGAAGGTCCGTACAAAACGGACATAAAAAGACCCTGGTTTCCCAAGGTCTTTTTTTATAAGATTCTAAAAGTTCCGATGGACTAGCCCACCTTCATCAATTCTACATCAAATATGAGGGTAGCGTTCGGCGGTATGACACCACCTGCACCGGCACTGCCGTATCCCAAATCCGATGGAATTACAAAACGCGCCTTATCGCCAACTTCCAAAAGCATAATGCCTTCGTCCCAACCTGGAATTACCTGGCCTACGCCAACTTGAAACGCAATAGGTTCATTTCTTTTGTACGAAGAGTCAAAAACTTGGCCGTTCAACAAAGATCCTTCGTAATGCACCGCTACCTTATCTCCTGCCTGCGCTTTGGCGCCATCGCCTTTTTGGATGATCTGGTAACGCAAACCGCTAGCGGTCTCGTTGAAACCTGCAGCTACTTTGTCAAGCTCGGCCGCCTGTTGTTTTTTCGCTTCGGCTTCCCTAGCTGCTTTTGTAGCGGCCAGACTATCGAAGGCGGCATTGGCATCCCAGGCTTTGGCCTCTTCTCCGACCCTTACGATTTCCAAGCGCTCGATAACATCGTTTTGGGCAATAGCATCGACTATATCCTGACCGGTGGCCACATGTCCGAACACAGTATGCTTGTTATCCAACCA
The DNA here is from genome assembly GCA_947500445.1 of uncultured Flavobacteriaceae bacterium. Lineage (GTDB taxonomy): Bacteria > Bacteroidota > Bacteroidia > Flavobacteriales > Flavobacteriaceae > Pelagihabitans. The sequence continues at coordinate 33,927 of CANMSB010000010.1, forward strand.
AGGGGTCGCGATATGGGTAATAAAGAATTGACTGCCATTGGTACCCGGGCCCGCATTGGCCATGGAAAGTACTCCGGGAGCATCGTGCACAAGTTCCGGATGGAACTCATCGTCGAATTTGTATCCGGCATCTCCGGTACCTGTACCCTGGGGGCATCCTCCCTGTATCATAAAATCGGGAATGACGCGGTGAAATTTAAGACCGTCGTAATACGGTTCCCCTTCAGATTTTACCGTGTTTTTTTTCGTCCCTTCGGCCAAGGATACAAAATTACCGACCGTTCCAGGGGTTTTATCGTGTGTAAGTTTCACCAAAATCTCACCTTTTGTGGTGTCGAATTTGGCATAAATACCATCTTGCATATCGCTCTTTTTTTATGAGCGGCAAAGGTACCTTTTTTGATTGGAGTTTAAAAACCGGAAAATGCCGTAACAATGTATTTACCCCGCCCTATTTAGCCGTTGAAGTTTGACTGTCGAACAGATATACCAAACTGGCCATGGCTGCTGCTCCCAATTCGAGCTCTCGTTTGTTAATGTGTTCAAAAGTATCGTTTTCGGCATGGTGGTGGTCAAAATACCGCTGCGAATCCGGACGAAGTCCTGCCAAAACGATACCCTCTTGTTTTAAGGGGTTGATATCGGCACCTCCGTACCCTTTTTCAAAAATGTGTAGCAAATACGGTTCAAACAGGCCTTTCCAGTTCTGTATTTTTTTCAGATCCGCATCGGAACAATCGAAAGTGAAACCTCTTGGGGTAAAGCCTCCCGAATCGCTCTCCAGGGCAAACACATGTTTTTCTCCTTTGTCCTTAGCAACTGCAGCATATTCGTTACCGCCCCGCAAACCGTTTTCCTCGTTCATGAACAACACCGCACGAATGGTGTGCCGTGGTCGGTATCCGGTCTTTTTCAAGAGGCGCAATACCTCCATACTCTGCACACAACCGGCTCCATCGTCATGGGAACCGTCCCCAAGGTCCCACGAATCCAAATGCCCGCCAACGACCATCACTTTCTCGGGGTGGACACTTCCGGTTATTTCCCCAATGACATTGAACGAATCGACATCTTCCAGTTGCTTGCAATTTTGACGGAAATAAAAATTGATATTCGGTTTTAACTTCAATGTAGTACTCAAAAATTGCGCGCCATTGGTACTTATGGCCGCAGCGGGAATCCGGTCTTTTACGGGAGTATCCCCGTAGCCCATGGATCCCGTGTGTGGAAAATCGTCCATACGAAGGTTCATCGAACGCACGATAACGCCTACTGCTCCGTGCTTGGCCGCTGCTTCGGCTCCCGAATACCGCTGATCCACACAACCCGAATATGCGCTAAACGTATTGATCAAAGTCGGTTCCATGGGCCTGTTAAAAAACACGATTTTCCCTTCCACCTTGTCCTTGCCAAGTTGTTCCAGTTCTTCAATGCCCTGTACCTCGACCACATTTGCCTTAAGACCGCCCACCGGGGTTGCCACTGAACCTCCCAGAGCGCAGATGGGCAGATTGGTCGTTATTCCTGGGTCGGTTTCTAAATAGGCGAACTCGGGATTTCCCCGTACCCATTTCGGAACTTTTACCGGCTGCAGCCAAACCTTGTCCAGGCCAAGTGAATCCATCTGTTTTTTAGTGTAGGTCACCGCCAATTCGGCCTCAACGGATCCTGACAAACGACCACCGATCTGATTGGAGAGGTGACCAAGCCATTGGTAGGCCTTACCCTCCGTCAGTGCGGCATCAAAAAGCATTTTCAACTGTTTTTCATCTTCCGTCTGGGCCTTGGCCATTCCGAACCAACCTACGACCAGCAATAAAACGATTCCTTTATTCATCTTTTTAAAATTTTGTAGTCCGCTGGAAATGAAGAAACTAAAAATTTCTGCAAATTCAGTAATTCGCATAAACTTATTTTAATCATCTCGGTAGGGTATGCTTAAAAAAGTTTATGCTCGTTTCATAACGCTTCTTTTTCCAACTGTTTTTTATATGCTTCCAGGTTTGCCTGTATTTTAGGGTCTAAACTTGGTTCCTTAATATCGGAATATTCCCGCAACTTTTTTGAAAGGATCTCGGCAAAAATGACTCTTGCCGCTTTTTTATTATCCGCCGGTAACACATACCAGGGGGCGTGCGGCTTGGAGGTGTTGTTGATCGCTTCCTGATAACATTCCTGATACCTGTCCCACAACTGCCGTTCTTTTAGGTCGCCGGGCGAAAACTTCCAGTTTTTCTCCTTTAATTCCAATCTTCTTAAAAGCCGTTTTCGCTGTTCCTCTTTGGATAGGTTTAGAAAAAATTTAATAATAATCGTTCCGTTTTCGGCCAAATGTTTTTCAAAGGCATTGATCTGTTCAAAACGGCGGTCCCAGAACGACTGATCCACGTCCGCTACCTTTTCGATACCGGGCAAGTGTTCTCCCATCAGATATTCGGGGTGCACCCGGGTGACCAAAACGTTTTCATAGTGGGTACGGTTAAAAACCCCGAACTTCCCTTTGGCAGGCAGCGCAATATAGTGGCGCCAAAGAAAATCGTGCCCAAGTTCCAAAGCCGTGGGTACCTTAAAACTGTGTACCGTAATACCGCGAACGTTAAAGTCTTTAAAGACCTCCCGTATCAAGCTGTCCTTACCCGCGGTATCCATACCCTGTATACAGATTAGCACACTGTATTTGCCGTGTGCGTATAGGGTATTTTGAAAGTCCCCCAAGGGCTCACGGATTTTTTCCAGTAGCTTTTTCAATGCTTTATCGGACATCCCCAAATCGGTATGGGTGGGCATATTGGATAACTGTATCCCCTCTTTTACGCGATAGGCTTCCGTTTCTATTTTATCCATACCGAAATATAGAATTTTTTGCTCGTTGAACGGTACAAATTGTTAAAAAAAACAGTAGTTCGACAATCTTTGTAAACGCTTTATCCAAAAAAAACGAAAGGGGGTGTCATGTGTCGAAAAAAATAGCCATCCAAGTCTTTTCTTATTAAATTCGCAATACGCCAAACCTACCGAATCGAAAGCAAACTACCGTCATGAAAGAGCTATACCCGCTTAGTTGCGCTCTTCTTTTATTATTGATGACCTCGTTAAAACCTAACGATGCTTGCGAGTACGCGCAATCGAATATCCATTTTATTAAGACACAAACGGAAAAAGCACTTTCCAAAGAAGATATCAATCTTACCCGCTATCATGCCTATAAGGCATTGAACGCAATCGAAAAATCAAAACAACATATGAAGGAATGTGGTTGCGACCATGCTACCGTAGGTATAGAGGAAAGCAACCATTTGCTAAAAGAGGCGACCAAAGTAGAAAGTATCTCCGACTCAAAAAACCTTTTGAAACGCTCGCTGCTCAACACTGAAGAAAGTCTTGGTGCCATCGTCGCGCATGCCGCAGATAAAAAAACACCTTTACCTAATGTTCCGAAAGACAGTTTGGGATCGCGACACGTTGTGGTGGCAGAAGCAAAACGAATCGAACAGCCTTCGGAGGAACTTAAAAAGAACATTGATAGTGCACTGGAAAAATATCGGGTGAGTTTGGACGAAGTGGTGATTACCGTCGATTGTAAAGCGGCCCGGGAATTCGCACAAGAAATTTATGAGGAATGTGAAGAGGAACTGTTACAGCCCAACCTCTCCGAAGGTCGAAAATACTACAACCTTAAAACAAAAAAAATAACCGCCGCCGCGTTGTCCCAAATCGGTGAATGCGAATACTGATGGATTCCTATTTACGGGTACTACGTTTACAGTGCTACTTTTGTATGATGGTCCGAACACTGCCGGTTACTTATTTGCTAGCAAACAGTTTTACATCGGCTTCGGTTACTTCCGTCCCGCCCAATATGATCAACCGTTCCACTACATTGCGCAGTTCCCGAATGTTACCGGTCCAATCGTAACCCTGCAACAATTTTACGGCACCGGAAGAAAAACGCTTGTCCGGAATACCTTGTTCGGAAGTAATCTTTTTTGAAAAGTGGCCGATCAATAGCGGAATATCGTTCCTTCGATCGTTGAGCGCGGGTACTTTGATCAGGATTACTGCCAGCCTATGGTAGAGGTCTTCTCGAAATTTTCCGTCCTCAATTTCTTTTTTCAGGTTTTTGTTGGTTGCTGCGAGGACCCGTACGTTTACTTTAATATCCTTATCGGAACCCACCCTACTGATCTTACTTTCCTGCAATGCCCGAAGCACCTTTGCTTGGGCCGAAAGGCTCATGTCACCGATCTCATCTAAAAAAATGGTTCCTTTATTGGCCGCTTCAAATTTTCCGGCACGATCTTTTACAGCAGAGGTAAAGGCGCCTTTTACATGGCCAAAAAGTTCGCTTTCGATAAGCTCGGACGGTATTGCAGCGCAATTGACCTCTATAAAAGGTGCCCCGCTCCTTGCACTTTTTTCATGCAACCAATGTGCCACGAGTTCTTTTCCGGTTCCATTGGAACCGGTAATCAGCACCCTTGCATCGGTCGGTGCCACTTTTTCGATCATGTCCTTAATAGCGGTAATTTCATCGCTATCCCCGATCATTTCGTAATTCTTACTTACCTTTTTCTTTAAGATTTTATTTTCGACCACCAATTCCTTTCGGTCCAGGGCATTTCGGACCGTGGTCAACAAGCGATTTAAATCGGGCGGTTTTGAGATATAGTCAAAGGCCCCGGCGCGCATGGTATTTACGGCAGTATCCAAATCTCCGTGGCCCGAAATCATGATAAACGGGATTTCCGGTTTGATTTTTTTTGCGGCCTCCAACACTTCTACACCGTCCATCTTTGGCATCTTAATATCACAGAGCACCAGATCATAGTCATTGTTCTTGATGGTCTCCAAACCTTTGAGACCGTCTTCGGCTTCCTCCACCGTGTATGCGTCGTTCTCTTCGGAAAGTATTTTTACCAATACCCTTCGAATTGCAGCCTCATCCTCTATAACCAGTATTTTTGACATGTTGCCCTTTTTAAAAAATTGCTATTTTAAATCCTGTCCGAAGATAAAAATTTCCTTCATCATTCAGGGTAAACGCCCTATCTCTATTTCCGTCCCTAATCAGTCCTTCCTGTATTACGGAATAGCCCGCAAGGGCATACAACGAAATCATCTTGTTGAATTTATACTGATAGCCTACCGCCCCCACTAAGGCGGATAAGGAAATGGAAGCACCCACTATATCGTCCGGCAATGCGATTTCGTTTTGAATGTTGACAAAATAACCGTCGAGAAACAGAACGGACTGAAACTCGTGGGTATCGTTCAGGTGGTATTTGAAATCCATTCGGGGAATTCCCAAAGTATAGGACCATTTCGGGTGAAACCGTTTGTTGTAATTGATTACGGGAAGTGGGTAGGGCAAACCGGTGGCACTGTTAAAACTCAATCCTAAAATCAAGCGTTCCGGTTTTTCATTGGATGCCATGTCCTTCCAAAAAAGTAGGGAACCGTTGATCAAAAAATCGTTGTTATCGATACCACGCTCAAAATTAGAGGCCAGACGGGGGGTCAATATGGTGACCATACGCCAATCGGGATGTATCTTACAGATATAGCCCAAATTTAAATCGACAATATGTAAACGTTCTAAGGTTTGCACTTCAAAAGGCAGGGCAACATCGAACTCGAACTCGTATCGATTGTATTCCATTCCCGTTACCAAATACCGTTCTTCCCCTAATTTGACAGGAACGTTTACCGCGGCACGATAACGGTTGGTGCGTATCCCAAATTGGTTTTCGGGTATTACCGTATACTCCAAACGAAACAGATCGGTCGTCTGCCCTTGTACGGAACAGAACGAACCAAGAAAAAGAAACAAAACGGCCATGGACCGTTGTAGCGACGGTATGATCATGAACTGGGTTTCTGCTGAAATAGGTGTACATCTCTTTGGGGGAAAGGAATAACAATATGGTTTTCCCGAAATTTAGCTTCGATGCGATACCGCATCGCACTCTTTATTTTTGGACCACCGAAACTGTCATTGATATAAAACTGTAAGGAAAATAGCAATGCAGAATCTCCAAAATCCTCGAAGAGCACAAAGGGTTTCGGGCTGTTCAGTACCCCTTGCTGTTCTTGGGCCACCTCTTCTAAAATTGTAGTGACCAAGGCGACATCACTACCATAGGCCACACCGACCATTACGGCCTCCCGGGTGGTCTTATGGTTTTGGGTATAGTTGTAAATGGTTTCGCTAATGAATTTATGGTTGGGAATGATGATTACCTTATCATCCCGGGTAATCGCCCTAGTGGTCCGAAGTTTTATTTCGAACACCCGCCCGACCTTATCGTCAACTTCTATTATATCCCCTACGTGCAACGATTTGTCCAATATGATAAAAACACCCGCTATAACATCTTGAAAAAGTTCTTGCAATGCAAGTCCCAAACCTACAAACAAGGCCGCCGAAGCGGTAATCAAAATGGTAATATCGATACCTGCAGCACTTACGGTAAGCAACACCACAATGATGTACACCACATATTTGATGAACTTGAAGATACTGATGAACTTCAATTTGTCATCGGGTTCCATTTTCCGCACAAAAAGATTACGGAGCCATTTTAACACAAAACTTGTGGAAATAAAGGCGATGGAAAGTAACAGCAAAAGCCCTATGGTAATGTTAATGGAGTTATCGCCCTCTCCCAGATGTAGGCCAATATCCAAAAACTGTTTTACCGATTCCCAAACGTCCTCTTTCAACGTATCCTCAACAACAGTACCTTTTTCCTGCATCAATATCGCAACCATTTGAACAGTTCTTTATAACTGGGCTTTTTCCCATACATTAAAATACCGACCCTATAAATTTTCGCGGCAAACCAAACAATTCCCATAAAAGTACCGATTAAAAGAAGAATGGAAATAACCAACTGCCAAATCGGTACGCCACCTTCGCCTATGCCCCAAGGCAAACGCATCATCATTACGATCGGGGAGGTAAGCGGAAAAATGGAAAACCCGACCGCGATCGGTCCGTGCGGATTGTTAAACACTGAAAAGAATCCTACGTATATGGCCAATACCAAAGGAATAATAATCGGAAAAATAAATTGTTGCGTGTCCGTTTCATTATCGACAGCTGCGCCAATAGCGGCATAAATGGAGCTATAGATCAAATACCCCAAAACAAAATATACCAGAAAGAAGCCGACCAGGGTAAAAATGGGAATCTTGAAAATTTCCTGCGCATACAACGCGAACATTTCATTGGTCGCCGGCATGGCGGTGGGCAATTGACCGGTGGCATCGGCAATCATAACGGGACCGGTGCGCAATGTGGCCAAATCCATATCGAGCAGGGCCAAAGCGAGTAGCAACAATATACTGGCCGAAACGATCCAAATAGTGAATTGGGTAATTCCCGCCAAAGAGGTGCCAATTATTTTACCCAACATGAGTTGAAAGGGTTTTACCGACGAAATAATGACCTCTATAATCCTACTGGTTTTCTCTTCGATTACGCTACGCATGACAAACCCGCCATAGATGATAATGAACATCATGATCAAATAACCAAAGGCCCCACCAATGGCCGCTTTTATCTCATTAAAATGTTTTAAGTTCTGTTCCCCCGAAAAGGTGGCAATGTTTACCTCGTAGCGGGAGTCCACCATGGCATAGTCTTTAGGACTGACCCCCATTTCCTGAAGTCGCCGCTGCCGTAGGCGTTCTTCAAAAACAGCTTCTATCTTTTCCAACACCAGGGTATTGGGCGTGTTTTTTGAGAAAAAATATGACGCTTCCGCTACCGCTTCCAAGGTCTTTTTTTGAGGGATATGCAGCAGTCCGGTGTATCCCATTTTTTCCGTAGAGTCCTTGGCGGTCTCAATATCCAAATCGAACAGACGCACATAGGATGTACTTTCCGTAGTATGAAAATCGGTAGAGAAATAATCACTTTCGTTCAAAATGGCAATAATCCGTTTTTCCCCATCGTTCAGCTGCGCCAGATAAGCGACCAACACCACCAGCCCCACCATTAAAATAGGGCTCAAAAAAGTCATTACCACAAACGATCTATTGCGGACCTTGGCCAGGTATTCCCGTTTGATGATCAACCGTAATTTACCCATTGTTCCCTTTTTCTTTTACGGTTCTTATAAAAATATCATTTGCGGAGGGCACGATTTCCTCAAAACGTTGTACCCTTCCTTTTTCGGAAAGTGCGGACAGTAAGGAGCGTGAATCGTCCGAAGGAAGTTGTACCGTAAAGCCCAGCTGCTTTTCTTCCTGATCGAACTCCGTTTGGGACAGTTTAAATTTTTCTTCCAGTTCCCCGAGCACCGAAGTACCCCGGTCCGATACCATGGCCACCCGAAACGTATTATTCTTATATGCCTTTTTTATCTCCGAAAGCCTGCCATCGAGTATTTTTTCCGACCGGTGCAATAATGCGATATGCTCGCACAGTTCCTCTACGGACTCCATTCTGTGGGTGGAAAAAATAATGGAGGTCCCCTTCTCCTTTAAGGCCAAAATCTCATCTTTTATCAAGCTGGCGTTAATGGGGTCGAAACCGCTGAACGGTTCGTCAAAAATCAGCAGGCGCGGCTCGTGCAACACGGTAACCACGAACTGTATTTTTTGTGCCATTCCCTTTGATAGTTCCTGAACTTTTTTGTTCCACCAATCACCGATTTCCAGTCGTTCGAACCAATACAGCAACCGCTTTTTCGCTTCCCTTTTATCCAAACCCTTCAACTGGGCCAAATACAGCGCCTGCTCCCCTACCTTCATGCTTTTGTACAACCCCCTTTCCTCCGGCAAATAACCGATTTGCGTAATATGTTCCGGTCGTAAGGGTTCACCGTTGAACAGAAGAGCCCCCTGATCGGGATACGAAATTTGGTTGATGATACGGATAAGCGTGGTTTTACCGGCCCCATTGGGACCGAGCAGGCCATAAATGCAGTTTTCGGGTATTTCCAGGGAAACGCTATCGAGCGCGGTGTAGTTTCCAAATCGTTTGGTGACTTCCTTAGCTACCAAAATAGTGTTCATGCACGCAATTTTCCCAAAGATAGCTAAATGCCCCCAACAGTCATTTGCAAATGGCAACTTTAGCACCCATCATTTTTATTGGCGCTAGGGTACCATTTTATGCTCCAAAAAAAGACCATTCATACACCCGGTAGTATCGTGCTTCTTATGACGTATATTTCAACGAAAATATCCCAGAATCATAAAAAGCGGGGAATATGGTCCAACGATGTTGTCGGGGAAAATGTACCCGATGGAAGGGTTTTTCCATCAGGTTAAACGTTTGAGCAGGCCCTAAAAAACAAAACCCACCCTTAAATGAATAAGGATGGGAAAAAAATTGCTATGAAAAAGAAAATTAGTATTGGTCTCCCAATACTGTTCCAAATATACGTTTTTATTTTAAAAACGAAATTAAAATATGTTAAGAGAACATATCTTTTACCTTCTCAAAGAAGGATTTGTCCGATTTTTCGGGTTTTGGCTCAAAATTATCATTATCGCGCATTCGTTCAAAAAACTCTTTTTGTTCCTTGTTCAGCTCTTTTGGTGTCCAAACGTTAACGTGCACCAAAAGATCGCCGCTACCATAACCGTTCAAACTTGAGATACCTTTACCGCGAAGTCGTAAAATTTTCCCGGATTGTATACCCGGTTCCAATTTGATACGCACCTTACCACCAACGGCATCAATTTCCTTCGAACTTCCCAGAACCGCTTCCGATATGCTAATGTACAGATCGTAGTGAAGATTGTCCCCTTCCCGTTTTAGGGTGGCATGATCCTCGGTCTCTATGGCGACCAACAGGTCACCTGGCACTCCGTTGCCGGGGGCATCGTTTCCTTTTCCGCCGACCTTGAGCTGCATCCCTTCTTCCACACCCGCCGGAATTTTTATCGATACGGTTTCTTCTTGTACCCGTAAGCCTTGAGCATCGGCGTCGGCAGGTTTTTTGTCCAATAACTGTCCACTTCCCCCACAGGCGTTACAAGTAGCCGCGGTTTGCATTCTACCCAGAATGGTATTCGCTATTTTGGTTACCTGACCGCGACCCCCGCAGGTGCCACAGGTTTTATAGGTAACCCCATCGGCCTGAATTTTACGGCGGACCTTTACCTTTTTTTCTACCCCGTTGGCCACATCTTCCAGACTTAGCTTTACCCGAATACGCAGGTTACTGCCTTTGGCCCTTCTTTGACCGCCACCACCAAAACCTCCGAAACCGCTAAAGCCACCGCTACCGCCGAACGCACCACCGAAAATATCTCCAAATTGGCTGAAAATATCATCCATATTCATTCCGCCACCGCCAAAACCGCCTCCACCTTCAAAGGCGGCATGGCCGAATTGATCGTAACGGGCCTTTTTGTCGGCATCGCTCAACACCTCGTAAGCCTCCGCAGCTTTTTTGAACATTTCCTCGGCCTTGGGATCACCGGGGTTTTTATCCGGATGATATTGAATGGCTTTCTTTCGATAGGCCTTCTTTATCTCTGCGGTAGAAGCTCCTTTGGCAACTCCAAGTATGTCGTAATAGTCCTCTTTCATAGTATTTTAGTTTCCAACGACTACCTTCGGATGTCGAATAATTTTGTCGCCCAGGGAAAACCCTTTTTCGACCACATCGATAATCTTTCCTTTCATTTTTTTGGATGGGGCCGGTATTTGCGTAATCGCATCATGGACTTCCGCATCAAAAACATCTCCTTCCTTTACCGCTACTTCCTTTAACCCTTTGGATTTTAAGGTTTCCTTGAGTTTGTTTTGAATCAACCCTACTCCCTTGAACATTTCGGTGTCATCGGATTTGGAAAGCTCTTTTAGGGCACGGTCGAAATCGTCGAGTACGGGTAACAAGGATACCATTACTTCCTGACCCGCGGTACGAAAAAGTTCGATACGCTCCTTCGATGTACGTTTTTTATAGTTTTCAAATTCTGCAAAAAGACGAAGAAATTTTTCTTTTTCCTTGGCCAAATCCTCCCGCAGTCGATCTTCCTCAGAAATTTCTTCATCGGTCGTTGCTTCCGCATCTTCCGCCGCAGTAACTGTCTCGGTGTTTTCCGCTGCAACGGTTTCCTCGATACCTTCCGTTTTCTCTTTATCGCTCATGTGATACTCCTAAATTGATTTACAAATTACAGTTGGCAAAAGTACTGCCAATTCTTTAAAAATGTCAAAATGTCATCAATTATACCATTTCTGATGTTAAATTACGTAAATAAAAACCCGGGATTTTTTGGGTAGGCGAAAAAGAAAATCCAAGCATAGCAGTAGCTATGGTTAGATTTTATTTTGAAGCATACACGGAAAAGAACAATTTTTAACGGGTAATTTAACATCAGAAATGGTATTAAACCTTTATCGTACGGCCAATCTTTTTCTTTACAGAGTAGAAATGAAGCGGAATGCGTTCTTTATTGCGTTAACTCAGAAATAATGGGAGGTAGTAAAAAATGATGTCATTCACCTAAAGGAATAGAAAGTCTATGGTACGGAACAGTATTGTATTCGGAGCCTATGATTATGACAAAGCGATGAAAACCAACTTTAGAAAAAGGAACGGAGGTTTTGGCTTGATGCAACCGATTTTGCAATGCCAAGCATCTGTACCTATTATTAAGGTTATATCGCAAAAATTAGGTGCTTACCGTTCAATAACCATGGAGCCTATACATAGCCGTTTTGGTACAGTACATCGTCGGTATCCTGCTCACCGGAACTGAGGTATAGGTGTTCCAGCGTTTTGCAAATGTTCTGATGGTGGTATACAAAACCCTCTTCCTCTATTTTTTTGGAACTCACCCGCTGGCTCGCAAAAAGGATATAGGACATTTCGCCCAATAGGGTTTTCATGGCGAACTCCGGTATATTGGGCAACAACAGCGGTTTTTCGAGTACCTTGGCAATTTCCTTTACCAATTTGGTATTGGTTACCGGGTTTGGCCCAACACCGTTATATACCCCCGACAAACCGTTTTCTACAACATACATAAAAAGGCGCGCCAAGTCCCGGATATGTATCCAAGACTGCCATTGATTACCGCTTCCAAAAGCTGCTCCAGCATAATACTTGACGGGCTTTGCCATTTCGGGAAGTGCTCCTCCCTTATCGCTCATTACCAGACCGATCCTTACTTTTGCCACGGGAAAATCGAAACCGGAAAAGGCATCTACCGCTTTCTCCCAATCGGCCACTACCTCTCCTAAAAAACTATCGTCAACACCAGGAAAATCTTCATCGTAATACTCGGTGAGCGAAGTAGGGTATATTCCAATTGCCGATGCGGATACAAAGGACGTGATTTCGGAAACATCTATTTCAGACATCGCACGGTGCAAGGTTTGAAGCGTATTGATGCGGCTTTCGCGTATTGTCTTTTTATATTCCGCTGTCCAACGTTTGGATATGCTGGCCCCAGCCAAGTTGATGACCGCTGTAACGCCTTCAAAACAATTGGCATCTATTTCACTGGTTGCCGGGTTCCAATAAAACCCACGATAAAGCGCTTCGTTTTCAAGTTTTTCCTTTCGGGTAGTCAGGTAATGCACCGTAATGTTCTGCTGCTTGCACAACTTCAACAATTCCCCTCCCACAAGTCCCGTTGCTCCGGTAATCAATACTTTCATATTGTAAAAGTATTGGTTTTACAGAGGACCCTCGGTAGGTTTAATTTCGATTTAACAGAGTTGTTTAAGCTTGGTAAGCAGGATATGGGCTATGTTTTAGGCAAATTGCGGATAATAGGGCTATTCTATTGGTTTTCTGGCCCTAAGCATTTCTCTTTTACCGGGAGGCCCCGGCAGGCGTTCCACCACAAATCCGACCGACTGCATTGCCCGGCGTACGCTACCCTTGGCGGAATAGGTAACAAGGATGCCCCCTTTTTTTAGGGCCCGGAACATCTGCCCGAAAATTTGTTCGGTCCATAGTTCGGGTTGCACTCTTGCCCCAAAGGCATCAAAATAAATAAGGTTAAACAAATTGGTTTCTGAAACGTCCTTAAAATACTTTTGTTGTTTGAGCAATAGAAACCGCTCTCCTATGGGCGTGGGCGTCTCCCATTTTGACGTATGCAGCTGTTCAAAAACCTTTTTCAAGTTTTGGCCTTCCAATTGGGATACATAACCCATTTGCCCCCACTCTTCCGATACTACAGGATAAGCCTCCACGCCGGTATACCGTATGGACTTTGAAATTTTTTCCGCTTCCGAATAAGTAATCAGGGCGTTGAGTCCGGTACCAAAGCCTATTTCCAGGATGGCCACGTTTTCCGTCTCCAGCTCAAAAAGACCGTTCTTGATAAAAACATGGTACGCCTCCTGTATGGCCCCGTGTTTGGAGTGGTACTGTTCGTCCCATTCTTCGAGGTGAATGGTTTTCGATCCGTCGCCGGTAGTAATGATGCGCCTGTTCAAATCATTCCTTTACAAGTACACCATCGGCACGAAAACCGAAGGTTTTTTGCGGTTCTTGTATGGCCTCAATTTCCTTATCGGATTTTCCCGCATCCTTGGCATAGTGTCGTCGATCTTCCACGGAAAGCACATCCGTATAGGCAAGGCCTTGTACCACAACTTCTTTTCCCGCAATATCCTTGGGAACGAAGAATGCGTAATCCTTGAAGCGCACCATAACGTTTTGTCCGTCCGCAAGTGCCACCTTCATCCAACATCCCTTCGCCTGGCAAACCTCCTGTACGGTCCCCTTGAACTTTACCGAAATCGAATCGTTTTGGGAAAGCCCCTGATAGCGTTCCAGCATTTCCGAATTGCCCAAACTGCCTTCCTCCGTGGTGGCTGTTCCAAAAATGGCCTGTTGAACCTGAATTGCGCTTTCGGTTTCGTCCTGTGGAACGTTCTCTTGCCCAAAGGCAGCGGATGCCGTCAAAAAAAGCACAAGCAAAATGTTAAATCTTTTCATATTCCCTAATAATGAGCGATTGCATACAAAATTGGACATTTTTAGAGGAAAAACGAAAGGCTAAACCGTATATTTATTTAATTTTATTTCTTTAAAATATCATGCGCATGGAAACCACAACATTAAAGATCCCCGTAGAGCGAACAAAACAATCCAAGATCGATCAGGTCGATTTTGACAACTTGAACTTTGGTTCTGTCTTTACCGATCATATGCTGGTCTGTAATTTTCGAAATGGCGCATGGGAAATTCCAGAAATCATGCCCTACCAGGCGATAAGCTTGGAGCCCTCCGCAAAAATCTTTCATTATGGCCAGTCGATTTTTGAAGGGATGAAAGCCTATAAGGATGTTGATGAAAAAATTTGGCTGTTTCGACCGCTCGATAACTTTAAGCGATTGAACATCTCGGCCGACAGGATGGCCATTCCGGAATTGCCCGAGGAATATTTTATGGAGGGACTCAAACAACTGGTGCGTTTGGATTCGGAATGGATTCCGCAGGCGGCCGGAAGTTCGCTATACATTAGACCTTTTATGTTCGCCTCCGGTAAAGGATTTCACGCCTCCCCTGCGGATGAGTATAAGTTCATTATTTGTCTGGCACCTTCCGGGTCCTATTTTTCGGGAAAGGTAAAAGTACTTATCGAGGAAACGTATTCCAGGGCCGCCAATGGCGGTGTCGGATATGCCAAGGCAGGTGGAAATTATGCGGGACAGTTTTACCCAACCCAGCTCGCCGTAAAAAAAGGGTATAACCAAGTCATCTGGACGGACGACAACTCCCACGAATATATTGAAGAGGCCGGTGCGATGAACATTTTTGCACGCATCGGGGACACCCTGATCACCGCTCCGACCAGCGACCGTATTTTAGATGGTATCACCAGAAAAAGCATATTGGAAATTGCCGAAGATGAAGGCATCCGTACCGAAGTACGAAAGCTAAGTGTCACCGAAATTGTTTCCGCGGCTGAAGATGGCTCGTTAAAAGAACTTTTTGGAGCGGGCACGGCGGCCGTAATTTCCCCTATCGCCGGTTTTGGATACAAGGAAGTAGATTATGAATTGCCCGAAATTACCGATAGTTTTGCGGCATTGTTCAAAAAACGAATTACGGATATTCAATACAATCGCTCCGCCGACAAATTCGGTTGGCGTTATGAGGTGAAGTAGTGGTCGGGTTGTTCAGAATACAGCAGTAAACCAGCATTTGCCTCCCGCTAGACATATCGTTAAATTTTAGGCCCCGAAACGTCGGGGCCTAAAATTTTGTGGATATCATTAAATGAAGAAACCTAGAGCTTTCACCCGAAGTTCGCATTGTTTAATCGGAGGTTTTGTTAGGCAACGTATTCTGAACTAGTAATCTTTATTATTCCTATTCCTCTTGGCTGATCGGTCATAGTAGCGTCAATATACCACCCGTTTCCATCTTTGTCGGTAATTACATGCTTAAAAACAAGCAGTTTCAATTGTCTTAAAGTTTTATGTATTTCTTCCAACGTTATGGTTCGTTTAACTACCCGTGGTCTCTGTTGTTCGTGTAAAATTGCTCCTAATTTTCCATGTATTGATTTGAAAACTTGATAATCACAAAGAGAGAGTTTTATGTTTGGTACTGAAACTTCTTCTTGGGTATTAATTTTCTCTTTTGGAAAAACGAATTCAGGGTCAACTGGATTTGGCCAACTAAAGTCTCCATTTAAAGCCTTTATAGTGCTAAGTATATTTTCAGGACTATTTTCACTTCTTTTCTTTTTGGCAATCGGCTGAGAAGTACTTTGATGAAAAGTACTAATCATAAATGCTATTAACTCCATTACTAATCGAACTTGTAAAGCGAAAAATTCTTCATCCAACTCCCTAAAACCAAACTTTCTGTTCTTATTTAATTCAAATATTTCAATACGCTGTTTTATCGATAGCAAATAACCTCTATATGTGTTGGCCATATAATCTGGTAAATCCTCTTTTGGAATCTCTATCGGCTCCTTCAAACCATCTCTTAGCCTTTTTCCCATAATTATAGTTTTTATGTATCGCTTGAAGAAATACAAAACATGACGGGCCCCTAAAGCCCTTCTCTTACTTCTCCAAAATACTATTGATGTCGGGTCTAAAATAGTTCGGGCCCTTCAATACCTTACCATCTTCGCGATATATCGGATTCCCGTCGGCGCCGAGCTTGCTCATATTACTCCGTTGTATTTCTTCAAAAACGGCGTCAATCTTATGCTGCATACCATGCTCGATGATGGTACCGCACAAAATATACAGCATATCACCAAGAGCATCGGCTACCTCCACCATATCGTTATTGGCCGCCGCTTCCAAATATTCCTTATTCTCCTCGTCCATCAGGTTAAACCGTAATCGGTTCTTCTCCGTTCCCAAATCCGCTCGAAGGGTTTCGGAAACCCCGAGTCCGAAAGCGGTATGAAATTCCTTTACCGCCTGTATTTTATCTTTCATGTTGTGGTAATTATAGTAAAACCATTTTAGCGCCGAAAGCGACTTTTGATGCGCGACCCTAGTACACCCTACGTTCCTTTAGGCAAAAACAGGTCGATAAAGAGATCGTTCCCCTAAATCGCATGTAATACCATTTCTGGTGTTAAATTACCCATTAAAAATTGTTCTTTTCCGAGTATGCTTCAAAATAAAAGCTAACCATAGCTATTGCTATGCTTGGATTTTCTTTTTCGCCAACCCAAAAAATCCCTGGTTTTTATTTGCGTAATTTAACACCAGAAATGGTATAAAGAGTACAAAGTTCGGAACACTTCACTAATTTTGCTTAAAAATAAGGAATATGTTCAGCACTGGGCAATTGATTTTTGCGCTATTGTTTGTAGTCGTTTTTGCAGTTATTATCGTTTCTACCTATCGAAAAGACAAAAAGTTTCATCGGAAAAACTATAAAGGTGTTAAATGGGTGGGTATTTTCTTTGTTATTTTCATAATCAGCCTGTTCGTGATTAAGTTTTTCATTAAAAATTAACAGAAAGCTTACGCTTACCACAAAAATCCCCCTTTTCACAACAATATGCTGATTTCTAGCGTATATCATAACAATTAACGTAATTTTGCGTTATTCATCTTACAAACGGGGTAAACATGATGACATTTTTTAGCATACTTTTCATTTTAATCGGGGCGAACGCTGTTTTTATGTTTTTTAGTTTGAACGGAGTTTCAGAAAAAGCTGGAAAAACCAAAAAGGAAGTTTCCAAGAAATCCGATTCTAAAATCTACCCGATCAACTTAACTTCCTCCAAGTACAAAAAAGCGGTTTAGTTTTATATCTTTAAAAACCAAAAGACGCCATTGGCAGGCGTTCCACAAATACAGTTTTGGTTTAAACCCTTATAATGAAGCCGGTATTACTTATATTTTTAGGAGGGGGCGTTGGGAGCGTGCTCCGCTATGTTATCGGTAAGGCCTTCAACAACTATTTCGAACATTTTTTTCTGGGAACTTTTTTGGTCAACGGCGTCGGTTGTTTACTTATTGGTCTGATTATGGGACTATCCCTCAAAAACGGTTTGCTCTCCAGTAACCAGCTTTTGATTTTGGTCACCGGCTTTTGTGGTGGCTTTACTACCTTTTCAACTTATGCCCTGGAAGGCCATTCCTTACTTCGTTCCGGGGATCTTTGGTCCTCCGCCCTATACCTGTTCGCCAGTTTGGGTGTCGGTATACTTGCTGTCGCCCTAGGCCTATGGTCTGCCAAATTGTTATAAAAATAACTTTTGGAAACGTATTTCTTATTTTTTTACACATAACCTAACCACAGCCCCTGTACTTTGCCAATACTTCAAAAAATGAGGGCATTTCCTCGGATTTTTTAGCGTTTTGTCATTTCGCGATGTTAAGTAATCGTTAATATTATAATTTTTAGGGTGTTAAAATATGACACCCCTAAAATGAAGGGGGTATTATTGAAATAAATATAAAAATGATTTCACTTACCCCTAAAAAGCAAGGGCAATTGTTTTTTTAAGATATATTTACCCCGTAAACATAAAATGATACAAATGAAAAAAATCGAGGCAATCATTAGAAAATCCAAGTTTGATGACGTCAAGAAAGCGCTTCATCAGATTGAGGTTAACTTCTTCAGTTATTGGGACGTTACGGGCGTTGGCAACGAAAAACAAGGACACGTATATCGCGGTATCTCTTATAGTACTTCCGACATACAGCGCCGATTTCTATCCATTGTAGTTTCCGACGAGTTTTTGGAAAAAACGGTAAATGCCATTTTAGAATCGGCATATACGGGCAATGTTGGCGATGGTAAGGTATTCGTATCCGATGTGATCGATGCATACCGTATCCGTACAAAAGAAAACGGACACGCCGGAATCAACTAAAAAAATAAACCAACAAACGATATTATAGATTATGGACGCAGGATTATTTACAGCTAACAATGTTTGGATGATGTTATGTACCGCTTTGGTATTTTTCATGCATACCGGTTTTGCTTTTTTGGAAATCGGATTGACCAGACAAAAAAATACGATCAATATTTTATTTAAGAACATCTTTATCATTACCGGTGGGCTTTTACTCTACTACGCTTTCGGATTTAATTTAATGTATCCCGGATTCGAAGATGGCGATGCCGGCTTTTTAAAATTTGCCGGTTTCGGAATTGGAGCCCCTGAGGGAGGTATGACTCCCGGATATGCCGATGGTGGTTACACTTGGTGGACCGACTTTTTGTTCCAAGGCATGTTTGCGGCAACTGCGGCAACAATTGTTTCCGGAGCCGTGGCAGAACGAATTAAAATTGCCTCCTTTATGGTGTTTGTACTATTTTATGTAGGATTAGTGTATCCTATAGTAGGCGCATGGAAATGGGGAGGTGGATTCCTCGATTCTTGGGGATTTTATGATTTTGCAGGATCTACATTGGTCCATTCCGTTGGCGGATGGGCGGCACTGGTTGCTATTGCATTACTGGGCTCAAGAATAGGAAAGTTCGGGGATGATGGAAAACCAAAAGCAATTCCAGGCCATAGCATTCCGCTTGCCACTGCCGGGGTATTGATCCTTTGGTTGGGTTGGTTCGGCTTTAATGGTGGTTCCGTACTTTCCGCAGATCCGGAATTAACTTCTTTGGTATTGGTTACTACTAGTTTGGCCGCTGCCGCTGGTGGTTTTGGGGCCTTTATCCTTTCTACTATCCTATACAAAAATCTAGATTTGACCATGTTCTTAAATGGAATATTGGGAGGTTTGGTAGGTATAACCGCGGGCGCTGACCTGATGTCTCCAAACGAAGCAGTTGTCATTGGCTTCATTGCCGGAATCATCATTGTGCTAGGGGTTGCACTTATAGACAAACTAAAGTTGGACGATCCGGTAGGAGCGGTTACGGTACACCTTATCTGTGGTATTTGGGGTACGTTGGCCGTCGGTATCTTTGGGAGCAAAGCTGGAGGAGAACAATTTTTAGTACAGTTGTACGGCGTATTGATCGTAGGTGCGTTTTGTATAATTACCTCCTTGATTATTTTGGGAGCGTTAAAAGCGATCTCTGGAATCCGCGTTTCCAAAGAAGAGGAAATCGAAGGCCTCGACCTTCACGAACACGGTATGGATGCCTATCCCGATTTCACGAACGATTAACGTTACATATCACATACGGAGCGTTTTTCAGAACGCTCCGTTATATCACCTTACTATAAAACAAAAATCACATTTAAAATTGGCGTCCTTTAACACAGACCAAAGGACGTTCTAAACCTATTGAAAACATGAAGACGAATACAACTTTATTAAGGAATATTTTTGCGCTTGTATTTTTAGTATGTGCCACCACTTTTTCCTTTGCACAGGACGAAGAGGAAACGGACACCAAGAAGTTTACCCTAAGCGGTAGTATCGATGCCTATTATAAAACGAACCTCAACGCTCCCAACGATGCGTTGGTGGCCCCGCAAACATCTTTTGCGAACCTGGATGGTTTTGCATTGGGTATGGCCAACGTTATCGCCTCTTATGAAACCGGAAAAGTAGGTGCCGTCGCGGATCTTGTATTCGGTCCAAGGGGAACCGATGCCATTTTTAATTCCCCACAATATTCGGCTACCGGAAACATTGTGAACCAATTGTACGCCTACTGGAACGTAAGCGATAAAGTAACCTTGACCATTGGTAACTTCAATACCTTTTTAGGCTATGAAGTAATTTCCCCGACCGGAAACTTTAACTACAGTACCTCACACTTGTTTACCAACGGTCCGTTCTCCCATACCGGTATTAAGGCCGACTTTGCATTATCCGACGATTTCAGTTTGATGTTGGCGGTAATGAACCCAACGGATTTGACCGAGTTCAACTCATCGGACGGAAAGTACGCTTTTGGCGCCCAATTAGGATACTCAGGTCAGTACTTGAACCTATTGGCAGATGATGGCGGACTTGGTTTTGAGGTAGATTACACCGGTGGTTTTGACCTTTCCGAAAAGTTTTTCCTCGGACTTAACGGTGCGTACCAAAGCAACTCTTTTGAGGTTGATGGTACCGAAGATGAAATTACCGAAGGTTTTTACGGTGTTGCCATTTACCCTCAGTTGACCACTTCCGATAGTTTTGCCATCGGACTTCGTGGAGAGTACTTTGGAGGACATACCGATGTGGATGATGTTGATACCGCTAGCGTTTTCTCCGCTACGTTAACCGGAAGCTATACCGTTGATAATTTAACGATCAAACCAGAAATCAGATTGGATTCCTGGTCTAACAACGAGCCTTTTATCGATAGTGACGGAGCTCCACAGGACAATTTATCCGTCTTCTACCTAGCGGCAATATATGCATTTTAATAGCAAAAGGTAGCAGCAGCTTTATTTATAGTATATAAAAATCCCGGTCTTTCGACCGGGATTTTTTATTGCCCTTTAAATGCCCTTACCCCTGCCCTAACGGGCAGATCCACATGATTTTTTGCTGGCACCAGGGGGCAGGAGTACTTTTTGTTATAAGCGCAATAGGGATTATAGGCCCTATTAAAATCCAAAACGATCACATCCCCTTCCGGTATACGAAGGTCCAAATAGCGACCACCGCCATAGGTAAGCTCCCCATTGGTAATATCGGTAAAAGGTAGAAACAAATAGTCGGCATACCCTTCCTCTTGCATCAGCGCTTCGTTTTGATACACCTCCAATTCAAAAGCTTTTCCTTTTAATTGAAAACGCACGATACCGTACACCCGCTCTTTGGAGGTACGTTCCGTAGTGGTAGGCATTAAAAAAGGGATGGACTCTGGAGTACGTTCCAAACGCGCCCTTATCTGATACGTGGTATCTGCCTCAAAAAAGTCCAAGGACTCAAAATCCTTTCGATAACGATCCGGTAAGGGTGAGGTTTCCGGGTTTTTGAACTCTTCGTTCATATCATCTTGAAACGCTCGAATCGCCGCCAAAGCCCCTATCGAATCCGTCACCGATACGGACCGTGGCTCATCATGATACTTTTTTTCTCCCTTACAGGAGAATACCATAGCACCGATCAAAAAGAGAGATATAACACGCATTTTCAACAGATAAAGGGATAAAAGTACGATTTAACCCGGTTTATACCGCGTTTTTCATTTTACAAAAGGTTGTACCTTTCCCATATAAAAGCACAAAATGAGACAGCTACTGGTTTTTCTTATCGTTTTCACCTTTTGCTCGGCATGCCAAGAAAGCGCATCAAAACAACCTTCAATTACCACCGCACATCGCAACTTGCCACAACTGGACGCCAACAACTACAATGTTGCCTTTCTGATCATGGACGGCACGTTCAATACCGAATTTACTGCACCTTTCGATATTTTTCAGCATACCCGATATCGAAAAAATATTAAGGCTATGAATACGTTCACGGTGGCCAACACCCTGGAACCGGTCACCACCTTTGAAGGGGTTCGTGTGTTGCCGGACTTTGATTATACCAAAGACTCTCTGCCCCATATCGATATTTTGGTCGTGCCGAGTGCGGAACACCATTTGGATACCGATCTGGAGGATACCCGCTTGTTGGATTTTGTGAAAAAAGTATCGGAAAAAGCTACTTATGTTACCAGCCATTGCGATGGTGCCTTTGTTCTGGCCAAGGCCGGACTTTTAAATGAGGTTACCTCAACGACATTTCCCAGCGATATTGAAAAATACCGGACCATGTTTCCACAACTAAAGGTTAAGGACAGTGTGCTTTTCGTGCATGACGGTAAATACATTACCTCCGCCGGAGGTGCAAAAAGTTTTGAGGCGGCACTATACCTCTGCGAAACCCTGTATGGGAAAGAAATAGCCCGATCTTTGGCAAAGGGGCTGGTCATCGACTGGGATCTGGACCAAGTACCCCATATTACACCGCTTTAACTTTGAAATGGCAGGTACAGAAAAGAATTATTTTTTAGTGCTATTTCAAAGTTAAAGTGGTATTACTCTTCAATAGGCTCGTAACGCGATGCCTTAAGATACTTTTCTATCAAGGCATTGTACTCCGGTGAAATTCGTAAAATGGCCGTATGCTCCAAACTGTACAGCGCATCCACATCCGTATAGCCGGCTTTCAACAGTTCCTCTAAATAGAACAGGGCGGTGCCGTCATCGTCGATCAAGGCACTGTTGGAAATTACCTTAAGATAGTTTTCATACTCCTTGGGAGCGGTAATAGTCTTTAACATCCATAGAAAATTGAGGGCCTCCAGATCTACCGGGGACTGGGCATAGATCAAATCGATGTTATCGGCGACCAAGGCGTTCACATATCCCTTCAAACGCTGTCCCATTTGCATTGTGAACACATTCGTGCTTTTCTCGTACTTCTCCAGTTCTTCCATTTGATAGGTCCACCAGCCTAAATTATTGTAGTTATAGGTGCGAATGTCTTCTTCCAGATAGTAATCAAAATCATCTTTTAAGAAGGACTCTTTAAAAAGGGCGTTGCTCTTACTACGGTTCTGCAAGCGATACCCCTTGCCTTTGCGAACGGTTTTAGCACTTGCCAAAAGGGAGTCGATTGAACGGTGCGGAGTATAGATTTCGATCATTTCCTGCATCCAATCGTACGCCAACAGTTGTTTTTGTTTTCCCATGGCAACGTTCACCATCTGAAGACTTTGTTGGTAACTATCATCAACAAACACCTTGTTTTCCGCAACATCCTTTTTGGCCATGGACGATAATGTGGCGATTTCCAAAGCCTTTACGAGTAATTCAGATGGAGGCCACTGTTCCCCTCCTTCGAAAACCAGCAATTGGTTTTCAAAACTTTTGCGGTTCAATTCTTTTTCGACAAACAGCATTTCGGGGTAGTTGAAATCGGAGGTACCCACAATACCGATGAAGTGTAACGGCTTTCTGCGGTTTAACAAGGCGGTGTTCGGAACGGGCGCCCCGCAGGAAATTACCCCTCTAATTTCTTTGACAAAAGTCGGCACCGTGCCCGCAAAGCGACCGCCACCGGCAAAACCGGCCGTATATACCCGGCGTTTATCCACTGGTAAAAGGGCTGCAATACTTGATAACAATCGACCGGTGACCAAAATGTTTTGAGTGATGCTCAGCGTATCTGAAATATTGTTGGATGCCGCTACCAAATACCCATTTTTTTCGGCCGCTTCCCGAAACACTTTTACCGCCCGCTTTGCCCTTCCCTTCAAATCAAAAACAACCACGATCGGCCAGGTTTTGGTCGTATCAAAATCGGTCGGCACGTATAAAGCGTAACTTTCGGAAAGCGAATCCTTGACAACTATGGAATCGGTAATCTTACCTCTCTTTAAGTAGAGGTCTTGGGCGGAGGCATAAAAAACGACCCCAAAGGTGAGTACGAGTAAAAAGTATTTCATGCTATATGGTGTTCAACAATGTTATGGCCGAAGCGATCTTAAGGCTACCATAAATGGATATGCTGAAAATATCAAAAACAAGGCCAAACCTAGTATTTGTTAAAATTACTTTTTTTTGAATTGTTTTAAGGCCTCGTTAAGAAAAGCTTGGGTCTAATATCAATTTAACTTTGAAATGACATTATACCACTTGCTGATTAAAATGAGTAATTGGTATTACTCGCCAATAGCCCCGATTTCGACACCTTCGGAGTATGCAATTTTAACGTTATGGCGGTGGAAGGCGTTTTTAATGGCCGAATTGGCATTAAATGTTACCTCCCAAAAATCGTCTGGAAGCACATAGGGACGAACGATCAAGGTAATGTTGTGCGAATCAAAATCCAAGATTCCCACCTCCGGCTCCGGATTCGGTAATATTTTAGCGACCGGTTTTAAGGCATTCTGTATTACCTCTTGTACTCTTGGAAAACTGTCTTCATAGGGCATGGTCACTTCAAGCTCCAATCGGATCATTCCTTTTTCAGAATAATTGGTTACCACCGAATCGGTGATCATTGAATTGGGTATGATCAATATCTTGTTCCCGGGAGTCAAAACATCGGTACTGAAAATACCGATTTCCTCTACCCTCCCGAACTTGTCCTCGACCTGTATCCAATCGCCCACTTTATATGGCTTCAATGTTAAAATAAGGATGCCAGAGGCGAAATTGCCAAGACTTCCCTGTAACGCCATGCCGATGGCAAAACCGGCCGCTGCAAGAATGGCGAACAATCCGGTAAGGTCCGCACCCAGTACCGAAGCGATGATGAACAGTACCGTACCCTTTAACAATACACTTACGGTCGAGGAAATAAAAGGCCTGAGGGTTTCCGAAAAACCCGTCCGTTTCAATGCCGTCCGTACTAATGAGACCAGTTTTTTGACAATCTTGAACCCGATCCAAAAAATGACTCCCGCAAGAAGTATCTTCGGAAGATAAAACACTGCTTTATCAATCGCTATTTGAAGGTAGCTGTCGAGTTTTTCCCATTCCATAGGTTAAATTAAACGATTTAATACCTTTCCTACAAGTTTAACATCGTTTTTATAGACCAAAACAAATACAAGGATACCGCTATCAAATTACGGCACCCCCGAAAATCGATAACTCCGGAATTTGTGGCTGCCCCCGAACCGGTACGAACCCGTTTTATCAAAAGGTGAGCGAGGTATAAGCGAATGCCCCTAGCGGATTTATCGGGCTTCGTTTTCAGTTGCCGATCTTATCGCTTTTCCATAGCGCTCCAGTTCCCTAGCTACGGTCGACAGCAATATAAGAAGGCCGATCATATTGGGAACCAACATGGCAAAGATCATCGCATCGGCAAAATCGATAACGGCCCCCAAACTTGACGCTGCGCCGATCACCACAAAACAGCAAAAGATGATTTTATAGGTATACTCCATCCGTTTCCCCCTACCGAAAAGGAACGACCACGCTTGATATCCATAATACGACCAAGAAATCATGGAGGAGAATGCAAAAAGAATCACAGCGAACGAAAGAAGGTAGGGAAACCAAGAGATGCCACTTTCTAAGGCGTTGGAAGTAAGTACCACTCCTTGGGCATCGGACAGTTGTTCACCAATGATCAATTGGTCCGTAACGATCAATACCAAAGCGGTCATCGTACACACGACCACCGTATCGATAAACGGCTCTAAGAGCGCTACCAGACCTTCACTGGCGGCATACCGTGTTTTTACCGCCGAGTGGGCTATGGAGGCAGAACCGATTCCGGCCTCGTTCGAAAAAGCCGCCCTTTTACATCCTTGAACTAGTACTCCCATAAAACCACCCGCAACTCCCTGGGGATCGAAAGCCCCTTCTACAATGGATACGATGGCACGGGGTACCGCCGTATGGTTGATGCACAAAACCGTAATGACCGCCAAAACGTACAACACTACCATTGCGGGCACGATCTTATCGGTGACCTTTGCTATTTTTTGTATTCCCCCGATAATCACCACACCTACCAGAACGGCCATCAGCACACCAAAAACCCATCCTTTCCCCGCAATAAAACTATCGGCACCCCCCGTTACATAGGCAAACAACTGAAAGGCCTGATTTACCTGAAACATATTGCCCCCGCCAAAAGAACCGCCGACGCACATCAGCGCAAAAAGAACCGCCAACGCCTTACCCAACCTTGGAAATCCTTTTTCCAAAAGTCCCTGGTGCAAATAATACATGGGCCCGCCGAACACCTTTCCCGTGGAATCGATTTCGCGATAGCGCACGCCCAAGGTACATTCCACAAATTTCGAAGCCATACCCAGAAAGCCGATGAGTATCATCCAAAACGTGGCGCCGGGGCCACCAATGGACAAAGCTATGGCCACACCGGCAATATTGCCAAGACCCACAGTGGCCGAAAGTGCGGCGGTCAATGCTTGAAAATGGGATACCTCGCCTTCTTTCGCTTCCGTTGCGTGTTCCGGTTTCGTCCCATTCGTTCCCCTTGGTGCGGTTTCCTTTTCGGGAAAAGAACCCTCTAAATGGTCGTAACGGCCCCTTACAATGCGTATCGCTGTGAAAAAACCACGGAAGTTGATGCCTTTAAAGTAGATGGTAAAATAGCTTGCGCCAAAGACCAATACGATCAATACCCACGGAATACCTAGCCCTTCGGTTATCGGAATTTCCGCCAAAATTGCATCCACAAACCACCCGGTAGCCGAACGGAACCACTCGTTTATGGACTGGTCAAAGGATACTTGTGCGGTAAAACCCCGTTGATAGGGAAGTTGAAAAAAGTGAAAACCCATAGTGCCTTTCTTGTGTGATACCAATTGCGGATTAAAACGGGCCATTGGTATTGGAAGACAAACATGGTTTTTTCAATATGAATTTAAAAGGTTACGCACTGCTTAAAAAAGAATTGGCAATAGGATATCCGTTACGGATGCGGCCAAATGATCAACGCGTTCCAGGCCCTAGCGTTGCATAACGCAACAGATCATTTTCTATGGCGTATTTTATGAGCAGATGCTTTCCGGAGGTACCACTGACTTTTAGTACTTTTTTAATTTGATGGATGTGGGCCTGAAAACCGTCCACACTGATATGCATGGCCTCCGCTATTTCGGTATACGATTTTTGTTCGCCCAAAAGTGCCAAATTGCCCAATACTTCTTTTTGGCGTTCGGAAAGTTCAATTTTTGACGATTCTCTCAGTTGGTGCAACTCGTTTCCCAAATGGGCTACCGTTGCTTCCAACGCTGCATTCGATCGAAGCAGCTCGTTATTCCTTGTCCGAAGTCGGTGCTGTTGTTCCAACACCGATTCAAGTCGCGATTCCTTTTCTTCTTTTTCCGATAAAAATTTCCAACTATACAGTAAAATAGAAAACAACAGGATAAAAAGAAATTTGAAGGATACCGCGGTTACGATACCCACCAATTCCCAGGTTCCATTGTTCAAAACCTCAGGCACCTTGTTTACTGGAACGATACGATGGGTAACGGCAATAAGTATGAGTATAAAAAGTACCGTACTGGGCAAAACCATGAAACGCATTTGTCGATTGAAAAAAGCTTTGTTCAACGCTTGCAGCAGGGCAAGTGCCACAAGAATGGAAATGGGGATATCTATAAGCCATATCAGGGCGCTATCTATAGCAACATTGGTGTAAGATGCCGCAAAAAAAACAAAGACCAACATTGCCATGATCACGCCGTACAGGAAAATAAACTCCTTTTCGGTAAACCGTGCCACAAAGCGGACCACTGCACTCGGCCTTCCCGTATGTTCTATGGAGGGTAGGGACAATAAAATGAACATTGAATTTAAAAGGGAAACACAGACCCCAAAATAAATCAGCCAGCTGGTCGATGGCGATACCCCTAAACCTTTTACGGCAAGCAGCGTAATACACGCGCCCATGCCCCAAACAAAAATCGCCCAACCAAACCAAAGGATGCCTGTTACGCCCTCCTTTTTTCCCGCTGCATTATGTTCCTTTTTGTAGATCCGCTGTATTACAATGGCGGTTATCATACATACTATAGCGGTTATGGCATATTCTAACATCAACTGCGAACAAATTTCTGTTTTAAAGGTACTAAAACCAGTAAAGTACGGCTACTTAAACAGTACGTAACTAGGGTTAATACCATTTTAACTTTGAAATCGTGCGTATAGAAATTGAATGATTTTTTAGTTGTTCGAGGCAAAAAGCTTGTCCCCGGCTTGACCGGGGATCTAAACATAGCCTTAGCTACGGTTATATTTTTTAACGAAGAACAGCTGAAAAAGAAACGATTTATTAGTGCTATTTCAAAGTTAAAATGGTATAATTTCCCTGATACCTATCCTTTGGGACGTTCGGACCGACATTTTTAACAAACGGCTACGATGTTCGGACACTTTTATGAATGTGGGCATTGCGCACCACATTGGACAGAATAATATGCGTTCGGGTCTCCCCGTACTGTATCAGCTGGTCTATAAATTTTTCCAAATGAAACTGATCTTTGAGCACCACCTCCATTACAATGTTCTCATTCCCGGTAATGCGGTAACAATTGATCACTTCTTCCAAACCCGTGACCATGGACAAAAACGGCTTGAGTTTCCCCATAAATGCCTTAAGCGTTACAATGGCCCTAAGCTGATGGCCCGTAAGCACATGGGAGACCATGGCATGATACCCCTCCAAAATACCCAGATCTTCCATTTTTTTTACCCGTTCCGCTACCGCAGGCGGGGTAAGCCCTACTTTACGCCCGATGTTGGCAAAAGAATCGCGCGCATTTTCCTGTAAGCAGGTCAATATGGCCCAATTAAGGTCATCTATCTTTACTTTCAAAATTTCGACAGTTTTATTCTTACGAATTAAAGGTAAAAATTATAATTGACTTTCGATACTAAAGATAAAAAATGAGAATCCGATGTAACTTTACTTTTCTAAAATTTGTAGGAGGTATCATGGCCAAGAGAAAACAATTAGGAAGCATTCCCGTTTATCGCAAAGCGATGGACCTTTGCCATATGAGCAGGGAAATAGCATCCTATGTTTCTTTCAACAAAGACCTTCTTCAACTCTACCGTTCCAATAGCTTGCGGGACCATATGGCGGATGCCATCCTGACCGATGCGATATTGATACCACAACAAATTGCGCTTGCGGAACGTTCCAAATCCCACTCCGAACGGATGAGAAGCGTTTCCTTTATCCAAATCATGATACGGAACATCAATTCGTATTGTACGGGACTTGAAAAAGATGGTGTCAAAGAAAGGGAATACCTGCATCTTTTGCGAAATGAATTGCTCAGTTTTTACCGCTCCTATAAAAAATGGAGAAAAGGCCTATCGCGGGATTTTGGCTAGAACGCCCTCTTCGTAACGCTTCAACGCTAGGCAATACCAGGCAACTTTTCTTTGGAAATTTTTGACTTCTCAACACCGCAATCAAAACGACCCGACACTACGTCACCAATACCATTTTAACTTTGAAATGGTATACCTTATTTTTTTATCGTAAAAAGCGGTACAATGCTTAATTTTGATGGTAAATACCAAAACTTTGAAGACCATTATCCTTATCCATTGCCCCGACCAACCGGGTATCGTTCACGCAACGACCGGCTTCATCCAATCCAACGGGGGAAATATTGTTTATTTAGACCAACATGTCGACAAACAGGCGAACGTTTTTTTCATGCGTGTGGAAAGTGAGTTCGAAACGCCTACACCTGACCTGAAGGCACTGCGCGAGGATTTTGACAAGGAGGTAGGGTTACCCTATAAAATAAAGTGGCAACTTCACACACCCGAAAACAGGCCAAAAATGGCCGTGTTCGTCTCCAAATACAACCATTGTCTGTACGACCTGCTCAGCAGGTACCATGCCGGTGAATTGGCGGTGGATATCCCGTTCATTTGTAGCAACCACGAAACCTTACGGAACATTGCGGAACAGTTTCATATACCGTTTTTTCATATTCCCGTACAAAAGGACGCCCGGGCAAAAGCGGAAGCGGCACAACTGGAGTTGTTGCGGACACATGAAATCGACTTTGTGGTGTTGGCCCGCTACATGCAGATTGTAAGTGGTAACTTGATTGCCGAATTTCCCGATAGGATCATTAATATCCATCATTCCTTCCTACCTGCCTTTGCAGGGGCAAAACCCTATCATGCCGCGTACAAAAGGGGCGTAAAGATTATAGGTGCCACCAGCCACTATGTTACTGAAGAACTTGATGCCGGCCCGATCATTGAGCAGGATGTTACCACGGTTTCGCATTCGAACAGCATTCAGGACTTTATAACCAAGGGGCGGGACTTGGAAAAAATAGTACTTTCCCGAGCGGTGAAGCTCCATGTGGAACGAAAGACCATGGTGTACAACAATAAAACAGTGATTTTTTCGTAATAACTACTTAAAACGATATATAATGGTAAAACGGTTCCTTCTATTTTTTATGGCTTTTCAACTGCTGGGTTGTGGAGAACTTCAACAAGTGGTCAACCAACTGCCGCAAGGCACGCAGGGAATCGGAAATACCGAAATTGCCCGTGGCCTTCGGGAAGCTTTGGATAAGGGCATCGACAAGCAAGTGGGCCGGTTGACCAAAACCGACGGTTTTTTTAAAAATGAACTTGTTAAAATCGTATTGCCGGCAGAACTGCAAAAGGTGGACAAGACCTTACGTGATATCGGCCTTTCCAAGTTGGCCGATGAAGGGCTGAAAGTGCTCAACCGAGCGGCCGAGGATGCCGTAGGGGAAGCAACACCTATTTTTGTAGACGCGGTAAAGGGAATTACCTTTAATGACGCACGTACCATTTTATTGGGAAAAGACGATGCCGCCACATCATATTTGGACAACGCCACCCGAAACGCACTTTACGGCAAGTTCAAACCGGTTATAAAAAATTCTTTTAGCAAGGTCGGTGCCGATAAGGTATGGAGCAGCTTGATCAGCAAATACAACGCCATACCACTTACTAAAAATGTAGACCCCGATCTAACGGAATATGTTACGCAAGAAGCACTGACCGGAGTATACACCATGATCGCGGTGGAGGAAAAAGAAATACGCAACAATGTGGCTTCAAGAACCACGGATCTTCTCAGAAAAGTATTCGTTCTGCAGGATCGCTAAAAATTTGTGAACGCCATACTATTTTACGGTTTTTTACGTTAAAAATAAAACGGCAATGGTAACGATTTCCTAATATCATGCGAACGGTATTGCAGTGAAAAAAAAAGATATTTGTTTGAGAATTTGAGTTAGTAATTTTTTGAGTTAGTTAGTTTAAAACCGGTGGGAGCACCGGTTTTTTTATGCTTTTTTAAAATATACCGATACCCGAATAAAGCAGAGCAATCAACGTATACACTTCGCTAAGCTACTGTTAATAAAGTTGAGCGATCAAAGGTCTCTTAAAAATGGCTTATATCGTAGATAATTAAGAAGACAGGTTTGTTAAAACCTGTCTTCTTATAACCGTGCTCCGTAAAATTCTGATTTCCCTATTTACCGAACTGTGTTTATAGACCTATCGGCGCGCTTCAATTTTTCCGTTTCTTTCGCGCAGGAGAAGTAAACTTATCATCACATCCTTTATCCGGACAACCGCGATCATCACTTCTTTTTTTACAAGCTGTCCAGCCTTCTACCACCCCATTTTTGTATTCTATTGGAAAATTTGGATTGGTGATCGTATTCGTATACAAACGATACATACTGCTATCTCCCTGAGAATAGGCGGTTGCCAATTCGCAACCTGTATTATACCCTTCTTGGCTCGTTTTTTTCGCTTGAGCGCTTGAAAATTGATAACAACTTATCAATACTATAAAAATCACTAATTTTCGCATAGTTCTTCTAATTTATAAGATTAACACCGACTATTATTTTAAGTGGTTTTTGGTAAACTCCACTACTACTTCCGAATTCGAATTCTAAGTAACTGGCCCTAAATTAGTGTATGGATGAAAAGCATATTCATACGCTTATGGGAGTGTTGTATTTACCGTTGTAAGCGTGATGTTTTGAAGTTCAAGCGAATTTTTTGATCAGCATCCCAAGTTTTCCCTTATTTCTAGTGGAAATGGTTACACGATCACCGTTGGTAAGAATGAAGGCCTCTCGTTTATAAATCGATTTGATATTATTTAAGTTGACCAGAGCTTGTCTGCTAGCCCTAAAAAAACCTTTCTCTGTAAGCAAGTCCTCAAAATATTTCAGTGGATGGTACGCCAAGTACTTCAATGAGTCTTTTAAAAAAAAGTAGGTATAATTTCCTTCGGCCGTACATTTCACAATATCGTTCACCGCTATAAAAACATGCTCGTTTCCGACATTTATCAACAACCGTGAGTCGTCATGTTTCAAAAACTTCACCAGGTCACCATAGTCCCTTTCGAATTTTGCTTTTCGTTGTACTAGATTGGACATGTAAGTATGTACGACCCCAAGTAGTGCCTTTGGTTCAAACGGCTTGGTCAGATAATAAAACGCGTAGTGCTCCATGGCGGTGCGCAAATAAACATCATGGGCAGTTACAAATATGATATCGGGAGAGTTTACGGTGATTTTTTCCAATACATCGAATCCGGTACCATCTTCCAGTTCCACATCCATGAAAACCAAATCCGGTTTTACGGTATTGATCAGGTGAACACCCGTATCCAAGGTTTTGGCGTGGCCTTCCAAAATTATATTTGTCAAAGACGACAAAACCGAACCGATATAGTCCGCAGCGGCAGCGTCATCTTCCAAAATTATTGCTCTAATGGGTACCATGAATCAGAAATAAAACACCGATCAAATAAATTGTCTTCGTTGCCCTTCGCTCAAAAACGACCTATGGCCGCTGAACGTATTTTTTATATCTTCCTCAAGATACCTAAATTGTAATGACACCAAAAAAATTAAGAGAAAATTAGAACTTCCAATGTCCATTACCTATCAAAATTTAATTCAATTTTGTGTTTTGAAACCAGAACGAGCACATGAAAAAAATCATCTATTTAGCGGCACTATTTTATATGTCGACTTCCTATTGCCAAAAAGACCATGGGCAGCAGTACATAGACACCTTTCAGATGCGCCCCATTACCATTGAAAAATTGGAGGGGTTCAAAAAAAAACTGCAAAGCAACGAGGAGTTAAAAGGATGGACCAAATACTATGCCTTTCGTTGTTACTACTTTTTTAGAAAGATGAAAAAGGATTCGGCCTTGTTTTACGCCGACAAAGCCATAAAGCACCATCGTAATTTTGAAGCCGATCAAGAATATCAAACATCAAATCTTCAAAGGGTACATTTTGTCCGAGGCTACTACGCAAGATTGGACGACCGATATAAAGAAGCGGTAACGCATTACCACAAAGGGCTTAAAATTGCTCGTTTTGATGAAAAATTGTTTTCAAAGAAAAGTAACTACCTACCGTACATCGCTAGAGACCTTGGTAATTCGTATTTAAAATTGGGGTATCTATCGTCCGCTAAAAAGTACTATTCAGGACTATTGACCAATTTATGGTTCATGAATCGGGCCGGATGGGAAGTACACCATAAATTGGGATTAATTTACAGTTACCAAAAAGTGGTCGATTCCGCTGACTATCACTTTCATAAAGGGTTATCGTTGATCGATACAAAATTTAAGGAGCATAAAAATTACGAGGAGTACAAAGCCACCTTTTATGGAAACTTGGGAAGTCTATTTCTTCTTAAAAAAGAAAAAGATTCCGCAATACATTACTTCAAATTAATAAAAGAAACCGGGGAGTTCGCTCCTTCGTCCCGCTTACCCAAACGCAATACCATTTCAGACCTTTATCGAATAATTTACGGGTCATATGTCGCTATTTGGGAGGGTAGGAACAAGCCTGCCATAGAAAATCTAAAATCGGTTCAAAAGGCTATTGAAAAGAATGAATTGGACCAAAAAGACAGGGCGGTACAAGACTTGCGGACAAAAACCTTGGATGGACTTATTATGGCGTATACCGCCATGGCCGACTTTAGGGCGGCATTTGAAACAAGCTTGAAAAAAAATGCCCTTGACCAAACCGTTAACGACCGAATTCTCAGGGAGAATTTGGAAGAATTGGAAGCGATTTTTGAAGTTCGCGAAAAAGAACGAAAAATAGGTGCTCTCGAAAACATAAGCCACACCCAGGAATCAAGTATAAAACAGCAGAAAACCATAATTTACTTCCTCCTTTTTTTACTTCTCATCATTTGTCTAATAGGGTATCTCTTATGGGAACAGAAAAATTTAAAAAACAAATTGGACAAAGAATATTTAAAACAGAAACTGTTGCAAACGCAATTAGATCCACACTTTGTTTTTAATACCTTAAACTGTATTTATCATTTGACCCATAAAAATGCCATGGCCGCAGCGAGCTACATCTTGAAATTTTCTAAATTGCTGCGCTTGGTGTTGCAAAATTCCCGGGAAGAGTTTGTTTCCCTAAAAGACGAAATCAGCACGATTCAGAACTATATGGAACTCCAGTCGCAATTTGTGAAAAAATTTGATTTCAGCATCAACTGCGATAATCAATTGTCACAAGATGACATTTTTCTACCACCCATGTTCGTTCAACCCTTTATCGAAAACACCATAGACCACGGATTCCGGTCGGACAATGGCAATCTGCTCACTATTGATATTAACATTGATAAAATAAAAAACATACTAGAATTTACAATAGTGGACAACGGAATAGGGTACTATAATACCCTTAAGGACAAAACAACAAAAGTAACCGAAAGGCACCGGTCATTATCGGGAAAAATTCTTGAAGAGCGCCTTTTGCTATATGCGAATTCGTTACGGACCGATGCTACATACGAAATTCAATATGCCGACGAGAAACACCAACTTGGAACCAGGGTACAGTTACAAATACCTTTTATAAACGAAACGTAAAATCCGACGATAAGCCAAAGGCTTTTTTAAAATGGTACTTTTAGCTAACCATAATTCTTCACTCTCGGTTTCGGTCGGGAACAGATGGTTTACAAAACAGAAGGCAAGAATTATCCTACTTCAGAGACCGCACCGGGAAGTCGTAAATTATTCAAATAATTGATTACAAGCCCATTGAACAGTTGTGGTTGCTCCACATTGACCACATGCCCGCAAAATTGAATGGTTACCAAAGTGCTCGCCTTATGTTTTTGCACTACGTTTTCTACGGTCGGTAAAAAAAGATGGTCCTCTCCTCCCATTACATATAGCGTAGGAATTTCAATATCGGCCCCTCGAAAGAAGCGCAACAAAGGGTTTATCTCCGAAGTGAGTTTAAACCAGCGGATAAATTCTTTTTGATATAACTTTTTGGCTTCCCTAACGAACAACGATCTTGACTCGCGATGATTTTTGTTGGGCATAATGATGAACGCGAAAAATTTATACAACCAAATGTACGGCACTATCGATTTAAAGATAACGCCCAACCGCATGAGTACCTGTGATCTAAAATCCAGTTTCATGATCGCTCCGCCCATTACCATACTCGATACCTTCTCCGGATATTTTTCGGCCAAATTGCGAATTAAAATGGTCCCTAAAGAGATACCCACAAAATGTGATTCGGGAATGTTTTCATAATCGATTACCTCAACAATGTCATCAGTAATGGAGTCGAAGGTGTATTTGTCGCTAAAAGCATCCTTGAGATTGGGCTTTGAATTGCCATGACCTCGCAAATCGAGCAATAGCACGTTAAAATACTTTTTGAACTCCCTAAGTTGCTTATGCCAGATGGAAGAACTGCCTCCCGCACCGTGTACAAAGGTCACCCACTGGGTAGCTTCGGTGCGCACGTAGGTAGTATAGTTTAGCATAAATGTTCGGTAATGTTCGGTCGGCCGTTTATAAGTGACCAATGTATTAAACTTTTAACGGTAAAGCCCGGTTTGATGCTATTTTTAACATTTTATACCATTTTAACTTTAAAATTAACCAAGTAAAAAGCCGTCATTTTTTGTTTGGACGAAAAAGAAAAATAAAGCATAGCAGTAGCTACGGTTGTTCTTTATTTTGAAGTATAAACGGAAAAGGACAATTTTCAATGGGTAATTCTAGGATAGAAATGGTATTATGTTGCTACCGCTACTAAAACAACTATTGTTTTTACGAAAGATAGTTTTAAAAACATTTGGGACGACCCTTGATTTCGAAAAGTATGGGTACCATGAAGAAGGCAACGACCATCCATTTAACACCCTGTTAAACAACCAACTACCATAAAGATACCATTCCCTCAATCCGCACGGACCAAATAATGGGCTTGGTTCCATTTGTCGCCAAAACCTATACGAAACATTTTAAACCGTAAAGGATACACCTGAACGGTCGTTTTGGACCGACCGCATCAAAAGAACTGATTTTTAAGGTTGTACAACGATCTGTCAAGTCCAAAAGGCGGTTTGTAACGTATATTTGTAAAAAGCAACATTTTGTTATGGAAAAGCAGTATTGTAAGGTAGGAACGGTAACCCCACTCAGTTCGGGTAGTAAAACGATAGCACTTTTGGAGTATCAGTATCAGCACTTTTTGGAAAAAGCTTCAAAAGGAGAATACGCCGATGCGAAGCTTGGTGAGTTTTTTGAACTAAAGGCACTAAAAATCAAAAAGATTTTAGAAAACCTGGTCGCTTAAGACGTTATTTTTTGAAGTTCTACCGCCATCTGTTCCTGCAGCAGCTGTGCACTTTTACCCGCTTCCGAAGCGAAATCCACTCCGTCGGAAGCATAGATAATGCCTCTTGAAGAATTTACCAATAGGCCTACATCGGCAGTCATTCCATATTTACACACCTCGGCCAGACTTCCACCCTGCGCCCCAACACCGGGCACCAATAAAAAGCTATTGGGTATGATACTGCGGATTTCGGTCAAAAATTCCGCTTTGGTAGCCCCTACAACATACATCAACCGATGGGCATTCTGGTAGTCTTTGGAGGTTTGCAATACCTTTTGATATAAGGGAAGGCCATTTATATCTTGTGTTTGATAATCAAAAGCGCCTTTATTAGAGGTCAATGCCAACAAAATGGCGTGCTTGTCCTCGAACGCCAAAAAAGGTTCTACCGCATCTTTACCCATATAGGGCGCTACGGTAATGGAATCGAAATTCAGGTTTTCAAAGAATGCTTTGGCATATCGGGAAGCGGTGTTGCCGATATCCCCTCTTTTTGCATCGGCAATGGTAAATATATCGGGATAGTTTTCATTTAAATAGCCAATGGTACGCTCTAGCGCCTTCCAGCCCTCCAATCCATAGGCTTCATAAAAAGCGATATTCGGCTTGTAGGCCACACAGTATTGATGGGAAGCATCGATAATGGCCTTATTGAACTCAAAAATCGGGTCATCCGAATCCAACAGATGTCGGGGTATCTTATCAAGATCGGTATCGAGTCCGACCGCTAAAAACGATTGTTTTTGATGTATCTGTTCGATTAACTTTTCAATGGTCATTGGAAACTAACGGTTTTTTATCAACGAATTAAAATTTATTGGCAAAGAAGTGGTCTATGTTCGTTACCCAAAACTGCCTTCAAAATGAACAATCTTATAAACGGAAAATTTAAAAATTGCCTGTTGTCCAATAGAGGGATCGGATATCCTCGAGGGTATTGCCAAAGTCGCGAGCAAAAGCTTACCAAACTATTATTGTCAATTTTTTGAGTAAGCCGTACCCTCATAAATACATTTTCATCCTTTCGTACACATTTGGTAATTGCACCCTATCAAAACGTTTCGGACGCCTCTTTGAGCTTCTCGGTATTTTCGACCAAACTTAGTTCGTCAATAATTTTTTGAACATCGCCATCAATGATATTTTGCAGATCGTAGAGCGTCAATCCGATACGGTGGTCGGTTACCCGTCCTTGTGGATAGTTGTACGTGCGTATTTTGGCGGACCGGTCGCCACTGCTCACCTGCGAATTTCGTTTGGCGGCATCTTCTTCCTGCTTTTTGGCGAGTTCCAGATCGTACAGTCGTGAACGAAGTACTTTAAACGCCTTCTCCTTGTTTTTATGTTGTGATTTTTGATCCTGGCATTGCGCCACCAAACCTGTGGGAACGTGCGTCAAACGAACGGCGGAATAAGTGGTATTTACCGATTGTCCTCCTGGGCCCGAGGAACAGAAAAAATCGATTCGAACATCTTTGGGGTCTATTTGCACATCAAAATCCTCCGCTTCCGGAAGTACCATAACGGTAGCTGCACTGGTGTGTACCCGTCCCTGCGTTTCGGTCTGTGGAACACGTTGTACCCGGTGTACCCCGGCCTCAAATTTCAGGGTCCCGTATACGTCTTCCCCGCTTACTTCAAACTGTATCTCTTTATACCCTCCGCTGGTACCCTCGCTCAAATCGATAACGTTGGTCCTCCATCCTTTTGATTCACAGTACTTGGTATACATACGGAAGAGGTCGCCCGCAAAAATACTGGCTTCATCACCACCGGTTCCGGCACGTATTTCCACCACCACATCTTTTGCGTCTTCGGGGTCTTTTGGAATGAGCATCAGTTTGATCTCTTCCTCCAAAAGCGGCATTTGTGCCTTGCCCTCTTCCAATTGCATTTTGGCCATTTCCACCATCTCGGCATCACTACCATCGGCAATGATCTCCTCGGCCTCGGAAATGTTATCGGTGATTTCGATATAGCGGTTCCGTTTTTCGACCAGCTGTTTTAAATCCTTATACTCTTTGGTCAATTGTACGTAACGCTTTTGATCGCTTATAATGTCCGGTTGTATAATAAGGTCGGACACCTCATCAAAGCGTTGTTTTACAATGTTCAATTTATCGATCATATTCCTCTATTCGGTGCGAAAGAAGTTCCGCCGCTGCAATTGCGAATTTACGATAAATTGTACATTAATAAAGAACGGATCTACGCCCCTCTAAAATCTTTTTAATGAATTTGGTCCACGAAATGTAAGGCTTCAAGAGGAATTAAAGCAAAGTGGTTTTTTAAGTACCCTTAGTCGGAACCATCAAGTAAGATCCCGTCGCTTTTGTACATATTGTCGTCGTCGTCTATCAAGATTACCTCTGGACCGCCCAATTGATCGATCAAGGCTATTCCCGCTTCTTTGCCCATAATAAAAACAGCTGTTGCAAGCGCATCACATGTTTCGGCACTTTTAGCAAATACCGATACCCTTTTAATGCCAGTGGCGGGCATGCCGTTCCTTGGGTCTATAATATGTGTATATTTTTTTCCGTTAAAAATGACATATTTATCGGAGTTTTCGGAGGTGGCAACGGACGACTCCACAATAGGTAACCACGAAAAAATCCGTTGTCGCCCTTTGAGGTGGGCCACCCCTACCAACCACTTCTCGCCGCTGGCCTTTGTACCCCAGGTAGTGGTATCGCCTCCCGCGTTAATAACGCCGGAAATCACCTGTTTCGATACCAGAAGTTGTTTTGCCCTATCGGCGGCATACCCCTTCCCTATGGCACCAAAGCCAATTTTCATTCCTTTCTCCTTAAGATACACGGTGCGTTTGGCGGCATTCAATATAATTTTTTCGTAGCCCACTTTGGCGATCGACTTTTTTAATTCGGAAGCCGTGGGCATACGCTCCATGGTTCCGTCAAATTTCCAAATGGTATTGATCGAGGCAAAGGTAAGGTCGAAGGCCCCATTGGTAATGGCGGATACCTGGTTCGCACGTTCGATCAGGGCAAACAGTTCGTCACTGACCTTCACCGGTTTTATACCTGCATTTTTGTTGATCAAGGCCGTTTCAGAGTCGGGATTCCAGGCGGAAATCATTTTCTCTATTCTTTCGATCTCCGCGATTGCCTCATCAATACTGATGTATCCCAATTCCTCGTTAACGGATACTACGGTTATCTCAAAAGGACTCCCCATAAGGGTCACGTTTCGGTTGACCGTAACGTACCCGCCATCCTGCGCCGAACCATACAGCACCGATAAAAAGAACAGAAAGGGAATGAGCCCTTTCACGGGACCAATCGGTTTAGTTGTTCAAAATAGTTTTGAGGGCTTATTTTTTTGTAACCCAAGGCTCCCGTGGCATTCCCATCCGCGTCCAATACGACCACTAACGGAAAATGACCTCGTGGATTCAAGCGCGCCGCGAGTGCGGCGTTGGTGTCCGCTTTGTCCGCGGATAGCCGATTTACCTTTTTTATGGGAAAGTCGGCCTTGTAGAAAATAAATTGCTCGTTATTATTACTTTTCACGTATTCCGATTGCCAGATTTCCCGATCCAATTTGATACAGGGTGCACACCAATCGGAACCACTGAACACCACAACAAGTGTTTTGTTATCTTCCTTCGCCATTTTTACGGCATGGGCATAGTCTACTTCCCAAGTCTGCCCTATGGCGGCGAAAGCATAACTGTAGACAAAAAGAGCAAGTATCGGCTTCATCATTAGCTTAATCATACAAAATGGGTGCCATTCTTATTCGAACACCCTTAAAACAGTATCCGTAAGCGTGGTATTGTAGACCTTTAAAACCTTGGCAGGGCTGTTATCCACTTGGTTCAATGGAGTTCCGTCCTGTTCGAATTGGGAACCGTGTACATCGCAATAAAAAATACCGCCGTTCTGCGATACGAACCGAACCTGGTCGTACCCTTGGTGACTGCATATTTGGCTTGCAGCGATCAATTCCCCCTCCAAATTCCGTGCGACGACCACATCGTTTTTGAGAATATATCCTCCGTTTTCAATCAAATCAGCGGCTTCCGGCGAATTAAGATCGACCGTAAAATCGACTCCCGTGGGTTCGTCCTTTATCGTCCCGTCGGGTTCGTCCCCATCTTTGGAACATCCTTGAACACAGGGGAACAACAGGGCAAAAGCCGCGCCTGCGCCCATACTTCTTAAAAATTGTTTTCTTTCCATAACATACCTAGTTACAAAAAGAACGTGCAAAACGTGGGAATCGTATCAAAATCGTGGAGAATTCGACATACGGACGAACCATACGGACAAATGGTACAAGGCAACCAAGGAAAAGCTTACAGCTAGGCATATTCAAAGACCCCGTACGCACTTTTAATGGTCAACTTTTTTGTATCGCTAGCGGTTACCTTGCCCACGATTTGCGCCGCCACACCGAAACGTTTCGACACACGGATGATTTCGGGCGCTACCTCGGGGGATACATAAAACTCCAAACGATGACCGCAATTAAAGACCTTGTACATTTCCTGCCAATCGGTTCCCGACTGTTCCTGAATCAGTTTGAACAGTGGCGGAACGGGAAACAAATTGTTCTTTACCACATGAAGCTTATCAATAAAATGAAGAATTTTGGTCTGTGCCCCTCCACTGCAATGCACCATACCGTGGATCTGCTGCCCTCCTAAATCTTTTAGGATAGCCTTTACAATGGGCGCATAGGTACGTGTTGGTGACAATACCAGTTTACCGGCATCCAGGGGCGCATCGGAAACCGTATCGGTAAGTTTCACGTCACCGGAATATACCAAAGCCTCGGGAACGGCGGCATCATAACTTTCAGGATACTTTGCGGCCAGATATTTTGAAAACACATCGTGTCGCGCCGAGGTGAGCCCATTACTTCCCATTCCCCCATTGTATTCGTTTTCATAGATTGCCTGACCAAAAGAAGCCAAGCCCACGATAACGTCTCCTGGCCGTATATTGGCGTTGTCGACTACATCAGTTCTTTTGATCCTGGCGGTAACGGTGGAATCTACGATGATGGTACGCACCAAATCGCCAACATCCGCCGTTTCCCCGCCAGTGGAATGAATGGTAATGCCATGTTTTTCCAAGTCTGAAATAAGCGATTCGGTTCCATTGATAATGGCCGAGATCACCTCGCCGGGAATCAAGTTTTTATTCCTACCGATGGTAGATGAAAGCATGATATTATCGGTCGCGCCAACACAGATAAGATCATCGATATTCATGATCAATGCGTCCTGGGCGATTCCCTTCCAAACCGATAGGTCACCGGTCTCCTTCCAATACATGTAGGCCAGGGCCGATTTTGTTCCCGCGCCATCGGCATGCATGATCAAACAGTACTCCTCGTCACCGGTCAGGTAATCCGGTACAATTTTACAAAAAGCCTTTGGGAAGATGCCTTTATCGATATTCTTGATTGCATTGTGCACGTCTTCTTTATCGGCGGAAACGCCTCTTTGCTGGTACCTTTCACTGGCTGAGGAACTCATGGAATCTGTTTTGGCAAAAATAGGAAATCGTGTTAAAAAAATGTCATTTCGATCATTTAATGCTAAGGAAAACGCCCGAGCCTTCTGCACATACCCGCAAAGGGCACCATCACCGTGGTGGATAGGATACCATACATGGAAAAAAGACCCTTATTTGATAAAAAGAAGCTCTCGGTATTTGGTCAAGGGCCAAACGCTGTCATCTACCAATTTTTCCAGGGAATCGCAATGCTGTCGAATAGTGTGGAAATAGGGAAGTACGTTTTCGCAATACGAAACGGCTTTTTTGTGGGTGTCGGATATTTTGTTTGCCTTTTTGCGGGCATCGCCCATAGCATCGATCATTTTTTTAAGTGTAGCGATATGTTCCGCCATTTGTTCGATCAAGGATAATTGTCCCCCGGCCAATGGACGGTGCGCAGCACCAAAAATATCCTTGAGTCCGGTAACGTTTTTGATGAGTTTGTTTTGATACGTTATGGTCGCCGGTAGCACATAGCCATATACCAATTCCCCAAAAAGACGGCTTTCAATTTGAACATGCAATATGTAGGCCTCCAATTCCACTTCCTGTCTTGCACGAATTTCGGTCTCGCTCATGACCTTGGTCGCTTTAAACAAGGCAATGGTCTTGCTTGCGGTAAGTACCCGAAGTGCTTGTGGACAATTTTTATTATTGCTCAGTTTTCTTCTCTTGGCTTCCTTCTGCCAAGCATCACTGTATCCATCGCCATCAAAACGGATACGCTTGGAGGTTTTTATATATTCCCGCAAAACATTGAAAACCGCTTCGTCCTTCTTTAAGTTTTTTGTGTCGATCAGGGCATCGACCTCTTTTTTAAACGCCCTGAGCTGTTTGGACACAATAGTGTTCAACACCGTCATCGGCTTGGCGCAATTGGTTTTGGCCCCTACCCCGCGCATTTCAAACTTATTGCCGGTAAAGGCAAAGGGAGAAGTGCGGTTTCGATCGGTATTGTCCAATAAAATTTCCGGGATCTTACCGACCACGTTCAACTTCAGTTCCGTTTTTTCTTCCGGCGACAGTTTTCCTTGGGACACCCCTTCCAATTCATCCAATACGTTGCCCAGTTGTTCCCCGATAAATATGGAAAGAATAGCGGGCGGCGCCTCATTGGCCCCCAAACGATGATCGTTGCTAGCGGAAGCAATGGAAGACCGTAGCAACTCCTCGTAGGTATCTACCGCCTTTATGGTGTTGATGAAAAACGTAAGGAACTGTAGGTTTTTCATCGGTGTAGATCCTGGACTCAACAGATTGACCCCGGTATCCGTGGCCAAGGACCAGTTGTTGTGTTTTCCGGAACCGTTTATTCCGGCAAAGGGTTTTTCGTGAAATAGTACTTTAAAATGGTGTTTGTCGGCCACTTTTTCCATTACGTCCATCAACAATAGGTTATGGTCGACCGCCAAATTGGCCTCTTCGTACACCGGTGCCAACTCAAATTGATTGGGCGCCACTTCATTATGGCGCGTTTTAACGGGAATACCGAGTAGGGTACATTCTTTTTCGAGGTCTTTCATAAAACCGATGGCCCGTTGTGGTATGACGCCAAAGTAATGATCGTCCAACTGCTGCCCT
Source organism: uncultured Flavobacteriaceae bacterium (assembly GCA_947500445.1). GTDB lineage: Bacteria > Bacteroidota > Bacteroidia > Flavobacteriales > Flavobacteriaceae > Pelagihabitans. Next base: position 77,569 of record CANMSB010000010.1, read on the forward strand.
TTTGCCGCGGCATTTCCGATCAATGTACGGCCCGTCATATTGATATCGGGCCTTGAATGTGCCAAGGCCTTATCGATCAAAAAGTACTCTTGTTCCCAACCCAAAGTGGCATTCACCTTTGAAACGTTCTTATCAAAGTACCGTGCAACCGCGGTGGCGGCCTCATCAATGGAATTCAACGCCCGTAAGAGCGGGGCCTTGTTGTCGAGTGCCTCACCGGTGTAGGATACGAATATCGTAGGTATACAGAGGGTAGTGTCGTACACAAAAGCAGGGGATGTAGGATCCCATGCGGTGTACCCCCTGGCCTCAAAGGTATTTCGGATACCGCCGCTCGGAAAGCTGGAGGCATCGGGCTCTTGTTGCACCAATTGCCCCCCTCCAAATTTCTCTAAAGCCTTTCCGTCCGGCAAAAGATCAAAAAAAGCGTCGTGTTTCTCGGCGGTAGCACCGGTCAACGGCTGAAACCAATGCGTGTAATGGGTCGCCCCTATCGATATGGCCCATGCCTTCATCGCTTCCGCTACCTGATCGGCAATTTTCCGATCTATTTTCGATCCCGAAAAAACCGCTCCCTTTACGCTGTTCAGCGCGTCTTTTGTCAGATATTGGATCATTTTATCCTCGTTAAAGACGTTTTTCGCAAAAAAATCGGAGCGCCTTCCCTCCTCTTTTACTTCGATAATCGGCCTTTTTTGACTCTCTAAAATGGCTTTAAAACGTTGTTTGGACATGGTCGTTCTACTTTTCGATGAGCATTTTGTTGAAAACTTGTCAAAATTAGCATCAAAAAATAACTATTTCACAAAATACCCTTAAAAAAATGGGGGTAATCAAAAAAAGATTAAAATGTTAACTATTTACCCCCTCATTTTTGAGCTCAATTCGTCAAAAAAATTATTTTTGTAGGTCTTTTAATTTAAAATTAACTACCGAATATTATGAGTAAATCAAAATTGGAGTATATCTGGTTGGATGGGTATTTCCCGACACAGAACATGCGAAGTAAGACCAAAGTGGTAAACGACTTTGGCGGAAAGCTAGAAGATTGCCCTATGTGGTCTTTTGATGGAAGTTCAACAAAACAAGCGGAAGGTGGAGCTTCAGATTGCTTGCTTAAACCGGTAGCTATTTATCCAGACCCCGCCAGAAAAGACGGTTTCTTGGTAATGACCGAAGTTTTAAATGCAGATGGTACCCCACACGTTTCTAACGGGCGTTCCACTATTGACGATGATGATAATGATTTCTGGTTCGGTTTTGAACAGGAGTATTTTATCATGGACACCAAAACACAGCTTCCTTTAGGTTTTCCCGTTGGAGGTTACCCTGCTCCACAGGGAATGTACTATTGTTCCGTCGGTGGAAGAAACACCCATGGAAGGGAATTGGTGGAAAAACATGCCGATCTATGTATTGCAGCGGGTCTTAATTTTGAAGGAATCAACCAAGAGGTGGCTTCCGGACAGTGGGAATTTCAATTGTTCGGCAAGGGCGCAAAAATTGCCGGTGATGAAATTTGGATAGCACGATATCTTTTAGACCGTTTGACCGAAGACTATGGATACTATATCGAATATCATCCAAAGCCATTAGGGAAGGATATGGATTGGAACGGTTCGGGTATGCATGCCAACTTCTCCAACAATACGTTGCGAACCTGTGGGGACAAAGCGACTTATGAAAAAATATGTGAAGCTTTCAGACCTGTGGTCAAGGAGCATATTGCGGTTTATGGAGAGTTTAACGACCAGCGTTTGACCGGAGACCATGAAACACAGTCTATCGACGAATTCAGTTTTGGAATCTCCGACAGGGGCGCTTCTATCCGAATTCCGATCGCTACCGTAGAAAGTGGCTGGAAAGGATGGTTGGAAGATCGTAGACCTGCTTCCAACGGTGACCCGTACAAAATTGCAAGTAGAATTATTAAAACGGTAAAATCAGCAGACGTATAGTCGTTTTACCATATCAATTGTTGTTAAGAAAAACCGCTTTCGAATCTTGTATTTGAAAGCGGTTTTTGGTTTTTCACAGCAGCTCGTTCCCCTGTGGTAAATACCCCTTTTCGTCCAACGGACAAGGTTGTACGGGCCCATTAGGTAATGATAACCGGCTACCGTTCCAATACCAGACCGCCCGCTACTTTCTGCAATGGGGTGTTCATCCAATAATCCCCAAAATCATCGGGTCTTTCAACCGGCTGTCCTTTAAAAATAGGAATACTCTTGTTCATAAACATATCGGACTCCGGAACATCCGTGATCCAACTGACCCGTTGCACAAAAAACTCCCTAAACTGATCGTACTCCTCTATTTCCGAATGGTTTATCTTTCGCCCGTAGGTATCTTCAATGTCCATTACATTTACTATCAGGTCGCCGGATACATAATCTACGTTTTGCGACAGTTCGCAAATTTCCCGAAAAGCCTGTTCTTCACGTTGGTTTGCCAGCTTCGGAAACAACTTTACTTGATCTCCCATGACAACTACCCGTTCAAATTTCAACTTTTTGCCCTTATACAAGAACCGATAATTCCCTTTTTGAAAGGCTCTTTTTTCTGCTACATCACCGGTAAACGAAAGTTTAAATGCCTTTTGATCCGGTAGTACCATCACTTCCCGTACCCTGAACTCCGGTGGTTTCCGAACTTGAAACCTATTGTTGAACGAAATGTAGTTCAAGTACATTTTACCTTCCTTTCTTCGGTATTCCGTAATTACCCTATAATGCAGACGCTCTTTCTCAATGGTGTGCTTTGGTTTTAAAGGATCCTTTTCCTTCACCTTACGCAAAACGGTATACTCCATTTTATGGATGGCAAAATCCCTTTTGGAAATGTAGATCGTCCCCGAAGCATTGTAGGGATGCATCGTTTTTTTAAAGTGGATGCGGTACAGTACCTCATCATCCAAAACCACATTTTTTCCGATAAAAAAATCATGATTGGGCACAAAATTATAATGAAGGCGATTGACGAAGGAATACGAATTGATCCTGTGGTTGCGGATTGCATCGTGAATCTTTAGTATGGTAAACACATTGCCGCCATAGTTATTGAGATAACTGTTGTTATCTATTATTTTTTGGTTGGAAGCGTAGTCGTACGGTTGCGCTCCCAAAGTATCTCTTCCAAAGGTGGCATTTTGTCGGTACGCGTACAATTTCACTTTGGACGTTTCCCAGTCCAACTCATCAAAACCGCGATCGAAAACATTTAAAATGGCTTCGTTAAGATTTATATACTTATTGTCTTTTAATTGATAGTCCCTATAGTAGCCCACCGTTGAAAAGGAGTTTATCGGATGATTCCTTATGATACGCTCAATCGCTTTCTTAACAATTTTTTTGGCGGACAACGGTTTCCTTTTTTCGGCAATAACGATAGCTTCGTCGAGCTCAAATATGCTGGGAACGAGTCGTATCCGATTCACCATGGTTCGATAAAGATTCTTCATGTCCACCTCTTTTTTTAGATACCCAAGGCACGATATCTCCAAAACATCCCCAAAGTCCTGAAATTTTTCTGGAATTTTAAACCCACCATCCCTGTTCGAGATTACACCAAGGGAGTATCCTTTTATCCGTATGGTGGCAAAAGGAATCGGCTCCTGCGTTTTTCCATCAAAAAGCATCCCCTCTATAAAGCCATCCTGGCCATTAGCTCCGACAGTTATCAAAAAAAATAGGGTCAGTAGGGTATTTCTAAAGCGCATAACATTCATTTTAGTCCAATAGTGCGTCCTTGTCCCCTATCCGAAACCCAAGTACGGAGCGGCTATTTACCCCAATGCCCGTCACAATATTCGAACACCTTACATGGCGTACAGGCGTTAATAAGGCTTCAAATCCAAAAGATTTCAGTAGTGCAAAAACGATTCCAATTACTTAATGGTAAAGTACACAAAAAGTAAATAAAGGCCCACAAGAATTATGCCATCTCGCCACCCTAAACGTAATCCTTTTGGGAAAAAAACCAGGGGCAACAGCAGGAAGGAAAAGCCCAGCATCCAAAAGATATCGTTTTCGAGTAATCGTTGGTCCATGACCCGTATCGGCGTAATGATGGAAGTGATGCCCAATACCGCCAAAATATTAAAAATATTGGACCCTAAAAGGTTCCCTAAAGAAATTGCTTTTTCCTTTTTTATCACCGCAATAATGGAAGCCGCCAGCTCCGGAATACTCGTTCCTATGGATACAATGGTGACCCCGATAATCCTCTCGCTTACCCCGTAGGTTTCTGCCAACCCTACGGCTCCGGTAATGAGCAATTCCGAACCACCCCATAGGGCAGTCCCGCCGAGACCTAAAAAAAGTACCGTTTTGAACAAGGGCAGGGGAATATCGTCTTCGGGAATTTCATCTACTACGGCGGTTTTTTGGAAGCGCAGCAGGTAAACCAAAAACAAGAACAAGAGGCTTACCATAACAATACCTTCATATTGTTGTATTTCGCCATCGAAAAAAATCGTTCCAAAGAACAGTAGGGAAGCTACCATCATTACTGGCCAATCGGTAGTGTAAAAACTTTTGTTCACATCGATCCCGCCCAAAATAACGGTAACTCCCAGAACCAGACCAAGATTCGCAATGTTGGAACCAACTACATTGCCCAACGCCAAATCGGGAAAACCGTCCAAAGCCGCTTTGATGCTCACAATAAGTTCCGGGGCGGAGGTAGCAAAGGAGACCACCGTCATTCCGATTACGATTTTTGGGATATTGAGCTTAAGGGAGAGCGCCACGGCCGCCTTCAACAACCAGTTTCCACCAGCGATCAAGAGCACTAGGCCCGCTATGATATAAAAAAGATTGAGCATTGGTCAGTGCTTATAAACTTACCGACAAATATAGAACAAGATTTTTACCTAAACCGAAAACTCTTTGTTATACCATTCTAACTTTGAAATGGTTTGGGGTGTTTTTAATCCATAGTAATTGTTGACCGCCAAATGCAACTACCAAGGTGTTGAAGATCTGAAGCTACAAATACTCCCGGGAAAGGCTTCCCCTAAATTGAATACGCTCCACTAACCATGGTAATCAAGCAAGGGAACCATTTGCCCCATTACCTCACCTTAAAGGAACCTGTTTAAACGAATACTACTAGAAGATACCAACGTAAATTGCCAAAACGGACAAAAGATAGGTTTCCCATACCTTTCAAAAAGCTGCAAAACCGATTTTTTTGTTGACCAAAACCGAACGCTAACACCCGCCTTTCTGATTATTATTTTTTGGTTCAAAAGAACGGAATCTTCAAAAAAAGGTGTTTTTGGAGCGGAAATGCCCTTGTCATCAAAAAAGTCGTTTAAAACACCCCTTCATTCATAATACTCTATAAGGCAAAAATGATTTATAACTATCTGTTTGAAACAACTCTCAAGAGGTCGTGTATACTTTTAATATCATAATCGTCTTTTTACTTACAATTTCGTATTCAATTGCATTAATTTCAATGATTTTGCTAGGAAATATGTGACTTTTTGATATATCTTATTTGGATAATCGATTATCGAGTACTATTTACTCAACCCATAAGCGCTCCTAAAAAAGCTTCTTAGGGCTAACCTAAAAACCTTATTTCATATGATTGCACTCGCCAAGATTTTAATGTTACTGTTGCTTTCATTGTTCATGACACTGTACTAAAGCAAACCCATATAGGCCTATATTAAAACCCGACCGTCTGCAGGCGGTCTTATTATTGTTTTCAGAAGTACCTATATTTGTAAAAACCACCACATGAAACTAGCGTTTTTTCGATTTTTGGCCAAGGTCAACAGTGTGTTGTTGCCTTCTTACACAAAAAAACGTTTGGACCTCTCCAAAGCCTCTAAAATACAGCTTGCCATTATCGGCTGGCGGTATTATGTGACCACAAGGGCCCTATCCTAGTATTGTATCAACGAGCGTACCTCGTGACCCTTTAATTTTTCCTTCCCTTTCAAAAATTCCAGTTCGATCAAAAAGTTGCACTGTACTATTGTGCCACCCAGCTTCTCCACCAATGCACAGACCGCCTCGGCCGTACCACCGGTCGCCAACACATCGTCGTGGATCAAAATACGCTCTCCTTCGATAATACTATCCTTGTGAATTTCTAGGGTGTCGGTGCCATATTCCAAGTCGTATGTTTGAGAAACCTTTTCGAAAGGTAACTTCCCGGCCTTGCGCACGGGAACAAATCCCGCGTTCAATTCCATTGCCAACAAAGGGCCGTAAAAGAAACCCCTGCTTTCCATACCGATCACTTTGTCGATCGGTGTCTTCGGAACTAAATTTAGCAATGCCATCGCCGAAGCTTTAAAAGCCTTTTCATGCTGAAGTAAAGGGGTAATATCCTTAAAGGTAATCCCTTCGGAAGGGAAGTTTTCGACATCGCGGATGTAATGGTTGAAATTCATTTCTTTTATCGGCAGTTATTTTGCCCTAAAAGTAAAAAGAAATATATTTGCAGCCCGCTAAATGGAAACAAAAGCATTCCCAGCGCTAGTGAAGCGTGCCAAAAGAATGTATTCCGTTTCGCATCAAGAGGTGAATAGCAATGTTACACCTTCTTTTTTTGGCCCTGTGGCGCAACTGGATAGCGCATCTGACTACGAATCAGAAGGTTACAAGTTCGAATCTTGTCAGGGTCACCTTTTCAAACGCAAATACGCTGAAAAACAGCTATTTGCGTTTTTTTATTGCTGTTTTGCCCACTAATGCACGATGAAATTTTATTAGGACATGTCGATGTACGATGCCAAGAGGTATCGCGCTACTTATGACACACTTCTTTGGTGGAATTTGGAAAACGCTAGGCCTTCAATGGAGACCTCCGATAATACCGCTCATGATCCGATTAATGGCAATGGAAGTTTCTACCCTGTTCTTCCGTCCCAATAAATGTCAAAGACCGAACACGGCTCTCCGCCAAAGTTTTTAAACCCCATGTATCAAACCGGGGCCACGATGGGAACTTTTTGCATACCAGATATCTGTACCAAGTAGGTCGACCGTTCCATACTTTTTGGCCTCGAGTTTACCCAAAGAAGTTACGGACCACTATCGGGGCTGTTCGTTAAGCGATAAGTATATGGGTTATTTGAAAAAAACAGCAATATAATGGGCTTGTTGGAACAAGCATGTACTAGGTGATTTCGGTCATCAAAAAAATGCCAAAAAATCAATTTTTGTTAGCTACCCTTTTACCGCCATAGTCCACTGGCCGCATTAACGAAGTATTTCCGTCACATACACTACGCCAAATATCCAACCCAAATATAAAGCCGTGTATCCCAAAGCATAAACCGCTGCAACTCCCAGATTCCCTTTTGTAATAATGGACTTGGAAAACACCAGTTTTAACGCTCTAAAAAACAACCAATACAAGGTGGTCAGAATAATAATACCATTTTAACTTTGAAATAGCACTAATAAATGGTTTCTTTTTCAGTTATTCTTCGTTAAAAAAAATAACCGTAGCTACGGCTATGCTTAGGTTTTTCGCCTTGAATGCCTAAAAAATAATTCAATTTCTATACGTACCATTTAAAAGTTAAAATGGTATAAAAGCAAAACCAAAACACCGCTTCGAGAAATACGAGCAAAACAATGATCAGAATAGTCATTCCGATCCAAAGCAATACGGAGAGTATGATTCCACCAATTCCATCTCCAACGTTAAAGGAAGGAGCATCGAAATCCGGTGTTACATCTTGTATAAGGCTTCCGCTCTTTAAATTTTGGAATTTTGGAAAGTCGTCTCTTAAACCCACTCCTTTATGCAGTCCGTATGTCATAAACAAAAAGAGTGCGGTTCCTATAATCGACAAGGATAAGTATATATTGGAAGTTAGCGTGCGCTGATCATTTTGTCCGGTTAAGTAAACGATCAAAACCGTGATTCCGATGACTACTAGGGAAACGGTAAAAACCGACTTTCCCATAAGATATGTTTCCTTTGCTTTCAATCGCTTTTTGTATTAAGGGTACATCATGATGTTTACCATGAGATATACGCCCGTTGTTCAACTCGGACGGACATCGATTTTGACGATATCCGCAGTGTGTTTTTATGGAACCAACTCCGGTATCGGTCGGGATCATTTCCGTAGATGGCCGAATGGCGAAACCAAAAAAACGCTCACTTTCGCCACCAAAAGTAGCATCGTTTTTAAATTTAAATGGAATTTTAAGGGGTATCGAACATCATTTGCCTTTTCCTTTTTTAGGTTTTCGTTTTGCGGGTATGCTCCCAATCAAATTACTGTTATGTTTGATCAAAGTCACAACTTTTTCAGCCGTTTCTTCAAAATCGTCCGCGCTTTCCGGAAGTACGAGCCATGATTTTATTTTAAAGGTTTTCAGGTTTCTCAAAGATGGGAACAGCTCCTTTAGGGCTTGGTGATGTACTACCTTTGTACAGACCCATATTCCGTTATCCTGCGGAATTTCTTCTTTTTGTCGCGTGGCCAAGACTACCTTGTCCCCAATATAAATGGCGGAGGTCCCGAACAGCCGCTTGGTATATGCGGGCAGGGGGTACAATAAATCTAAAACAAAATCGTGGGGAATCATACTCCAAAAATAAAAGGTAATGTTGGAAACACCTCACCTATTACCTAAAAACGATTTAGCATTTTCCAGGAGCCCCCAAACAACTTCTGATCAATAGACTCAAAACAAAAATTGTTGTCAAAGCGCTTGTCAGTCAAAAAAAAATGACCCATATTTGAAACAAACAGATTGGTCTATTTAATTATCATGAACAGAAAACACAATAAGGAAGACATCTTGCGAAAGGGAATGGCCCTTTTTCGCTTAAATGGATATCACAAAACGGGAACCAATGAGATTATTCACGAAGCGGGTATTTCCCGTGGCTCCTTTTACAATTTTTTTAAGGACAAGGATGATTTTGGTGTTCAGGTCTTGGACTTTTATGGGATTTGGTCTACCGATTATATGAAAACGGTGCTGACCGATAAAGCACTAAATCCGAAGCAACGCTTGGTTCATTTGTTCGATATTTTCGTACAGGGGTACAAGACCGAAAATTACAAATGGGGCTGCCTACTTGTAGGAATGTCCCAAGAACTGGGCCAAGTCAACCCATCCTTTACCGAAGCCTGTCATCGTAATTTCGAGGATTTCGTTGCGGTTTTTGAACCATGCGTCCGAGCCGGACAAAAAGAAGGGGGCATTTCAAAAAAACAGGACTCTCGGACGCTCACCCTTGCCATTTTGGCTATGTATAACGGTGCTTTGGTATTGATGAAATCCGGTATGCGCCACGAACCCCTAGCGGCATTTCAAGAACAATTAAACCTAATGTTGGAACCATAACCTATGACAAAAGAAGCACTTATCAAAAAATGGAAGGGAAACAAGCGATACACCCTAAAATTTGTGGAGGCAATGCCCGAGCAAAACTATGATCTAAAGCCCGTAATCGGCATGAAAACCTATAAATCCCAATTGGCCCATATTACCAGTTGGCTGAGGACCCATAGTCGTTTTGTAACGGATTACGAGTTTGAAAAAGAAAAAATGACCTCCAAGGACCAGATCAATTCGGCACTTGAAACATTTTTCGATACTTTTTTGGAACACTTAGCGGCCATGAATGATGTACAACTTCATGAAACGGTACCTGTTTGGTACGGAAAAACCGCTCGTTATCAAATCGCCAATGTTATGGACAATCATTTGGCGCATCATCGTGGACAACTAGTGGTGTATTTGAGGTTGAATGATATAAAACCACCCTCCTATGTGGGTTGGTAATTCCGTTTTGTATCTGTTTTGGACAGATCGATCTTCACAATTAAAAACACATTGAACCAAATTACCAAATCCTTGATCCGATATACCAAATGATCTCCCCCCATACCTTGCAAATTTGTGGTATTGAAATTCATAACAATTAAAAACAATTAAAAATGAAAAGAGGAATACAGACCCAGCATCACATTAAAGCTCCTATCACCACCGTTTGGGACTTCATTAAAACCGGTGCCCAATGGGAACAATGGCTACCGATACTTTCCGGTTCACAGGTCAATGGTAACAAAAGAACATGTGAGATCCCTACTCCCGACGGTGGAAAAGACGTTATGGAAGAGTTGTTTTTGGTGTCCGATATAGAAAAAACATTTGTCTATCAAGTACACAAACAAGCATCCTTTCCTGCCGAGGACATCGTAGGCTATATCCGACTTGAAGAAAAGGGAGCGGACACAGCACTATTTTGGTCCGTTGAGATGAACGTTGCATCGGAGGAGGTTTTTAACCAACTAAAAGGACAGATCGAGCATATCTATTCCGAAAGCACCTCTAATCTTGAACAGCTCGCCACGGCCCTCATTTAACAGCTAACGACATGGGGACGTTTGAACGATAACGTTATCATCGTTATGGGTGATAACGGTGGTATTGGCCATGCGACCGCGCTCGGATTTATCGAAGAAGGTGCAATAGTTCTGGTTTCCGGAAAAAGTAAGAAGCTTTAGGCCACTCATTTATAGGGTATCCGGTGATTTTATTACCGTACTTCCCGACCTGGTTAAAATTGAAAGCAAAGTGTATTACAATAAAACGGACCGTTACCCCTTCTGAGCGCGACGTGGCACAAAAAACCGGTTATGATTTTAAATTTTCAAAAAGTAGACCTTCTAAACAAAACCGTTTTCAGGCGCATACAATTTACCCCGCCCTTAAAAGGATCTGAAATAATGGAAAGCGAAGCCTGTCTTATGTACGCCTTAAACGGAAACAGCATTATTTATGGAAGCGACCGCTCCATAACTATCGGTAACGAACAGAGTGTATTGATGAAATGTGGAAATTTTGTTAGCAATTGGAAAGTTACGGAGACGACGGTCCCATACGAGGTCATTGCCATACATTTCTTTCCGGATGTGTTAAAAGCTGTTTTCGACCCTACGATTCCAGAATACCTATCGGCCCCTCGGAACAAAAACAATATCGTTTTTCATAAAATTCGGGCGAATGCCATCCTCAAAAGCTATATCGATAGCCTTATGGTGTATTTTGACAACCCTAGTCTGTTCACTGAAGATAGCATCAAACTTAAACTAAGGGAACTCATAGGCCTTTTATACCAACTTGACGGTGGCGGTGTTCGGGCAATTTTAAGCGATATGTTCAACCCTCATAGGGCAGCCTTTAAAAAGGTAGTAGCGGCCCATTTGTTCCACAACCTTTCGTTAGATGAATTTGCCACCTTATTGAACATTAGCGTTTCTACCTTTAAAAGAAAGTTTAAAGAAGTCTATCACACTACCCCTGGACAATATATAACCAAGAAAAAATTAGACCGTGCTGCCAGGCTTTTAAAAACTTCCGAAGAAAGGGTAACCGACATTTGCTATGATTGCGGCTTTGGCGACCTCAGCAACTTTACCAAACTTTTTTCAAAACATTACGGTTTTACCCCTTCGGACTATCGGGAAAAGCGCGGTTCCGAACTCCTGCAAAACAACTGAAACCTACCGTAACCATTACCCTTTAAACATGCCATTTCCAATAGTCGTTTTAAATAAATGTCACTCCTACGACTATTTCCTCAGTACCATTCCCCGTTCCCAAAACGATACTTGGACCGTTCTTGACGATTTTGGAAATATTTACATTTGGAATACCGGAAGGTAATGGCCTCCCGATCTACGTCTACGACTTCCGGAACAAAAGGTATCATTGGAAATTCTAAATCCGATCATAATCAAACCCAATAGGCAACAGGAACCAAAACTTCATAAAGGACCTGGAACGCTATTTAAAAAAGGGCGACAAAATCACATGTGCCGAACTCAAATCAGTGAATTAGATTCTTCCCAAAAAAGGTCTTAGCATAACCACGGTCGAGGTAAATTTCCAGATAGACGGACACCTACTTTTACAGCTTAGGCTCCCAGCCTTTGGCATATTCCCGTTTCCAATGCTGCATGACCTTATCGTTATTGGTCACCTTACCTGTAGCGGCATCGATCTGCAACATATGGCCGGCGTCCTGTGCCATATTTCCCAAATGGCATAGCATGGTAGAAATACTGGCATCCTTAATATCGGAATTTAACGATCTGTCCTTACGGATGGCCTCAAAAAAGTTACCGACATGATCAACATCCAGAGCTCCGATACCCTGCGTATTGGTCGTTGCGCTTTGTGCTGCCTCAAATTCGAATTTAAGGGGATTTCCTCCAAGGTCATACAATTTATAGGCGTTCCTACTCAACTCGATAGACCCTTTGGATCCGTATATCGTTACTCCCCTGCCATCGCGTTTTGGTTTCATTACCCCCCGGCTGTGCCCGTTCCAAGTAATGAATTTATTGCCCTCGAACTGATAGGTTACCTGTTGGTTGTCCACAAATTGCCAGTCATCATCGTAGGTGTATTTGCCCCCAAAAGAGGTAACCGTTTTTGGAAGGTTCACACCCAAGGCCCACCTACAAATATCAATTTCATGCGTTCCGTTGTTATGTATTTCGCCGGTACCCCACGTACGGAACCAATGCCAGTTGTATGGGTGAATATTATCCCGGTAGTCCTCTTTTGGGGCAGGCCCTTGCCAAAGGTCCCAATCCAAAGTTTTGGGAACTTCCATAGCCGTTCCTTTCCCGATCGAGCCGCGATTGTTCGAATAAAAGGCCTCCCCTCGGTATACTTCACCAATAATGCCTTTTTTAATATCCTCCATGGCCAAAATAGATGTTTTCGCCGATCGTTGCTGGTTGCCCATCTGCACCTTTTTTCCATACTTCTTTTGGGCGGCCACCAATAGGTCATTTTCGTATGGGTTGTGGCTACAGGGCTTCTCCACATATACATGTTTTCCGGCTTGCAGGGCCATAATGGCCATTGGGGCGTGCCAATGTTCCGGAGTGGCGATAAACACCGCATCAACATCCTTATCCTCCAATACTTTTCGAAAATCCTTTTCTACTTTGGGAACGTAACCAATATTTTTCTGGCACCATTCGTTGTGCTCCGTTATGATCACATCGTCCACGTCACAGTTGTACAAAATTTTGGCGTTCGCATCGTTGCTAATGGCGATAACATGTGCCTTTGCCCTGCTGCGCACCCCTATTATGGCACAATTGACCTGATCGTTGGCGCCCAAAACACGGGCATAGCCCTTGGATGGCATCAGCACGCCCCCAAGGGCTACGGCAGCACTTCCCGCCGTCGTTTTTTTGATAAAACTTCTTCTTGTTCCCATATTCCTATTCCTTAGCTATTGATTTGATCTTTATATTTTTAAAGTGTACCAGATCTCCATGATCTTGCAATAAAATTTGTCCGTCTTCGCCCTCCCCAAAATTGGGCCATACCTTGTATTTGCTTTCGGCCACCAGTTTTCGGAACGCATCGCTCTTTCGTTCGTACTCCAATACCTTTACTCCATTGAGCCAATGCTCCACATGGTTTGCTTTGGATACGATATGGGCGGTGTTCCATTCGCCGATCGGCTTTGCGGGTTTTGCGGCATCGGCTTCTATAAGGTCGTACAACGACGCCAAGGTTCGGCTTCCGGCATGGCTTCCAAGCTTGGCATCGGGGTGCCTGGCGTCGTCCAAAATTTGATACTCCAACCCAATGGAAGATCCTGGACCTTTGTTCAACTCGGTATCCACATAATATTTGATACCACTGTTTGCGGTTTCGGTCAACTTAAAATCGACTTTCAGTTCAAAATCGGCATATCGCTTTACCGTAACGATATCGCCCCCAGCGGTAGACTCTTCCCCTCCAGTGGCCAAAACGGACAATACCCCGTCCCTGATTACCCAACCTTCTTCGGGAAAACGCTCCAAACGGGCACCTCTCCAACCATCGGAAGTTGCTCCGTCCCATAACATTTCCCATCCTTCTTCACGTTCTTTTTTTGTCAATTTGTTTTTGGTGACCAGTGGCGGTACCGAGGTTTTTTTAACGTACTTCGCTACGCTATCCGTTATGATCCTGATATTTTTCCATTGAATTTCGGTTCCCGCTTTTTGATCGCCGTAAATACTGTGTACCTGCAGCCCTATAAATCCCCTGGCGGTTTGTTCATCGATCAAATGTGCCGCGGGCGTTCCGTTTATCCAAGTTTTTAAAGTGTCGCCGAATGCTTCGATACGGTAGTGGTTCCACTCGTTCTGTTTGAAGGCCTTTTGGGCCGCTGTATTATTTTCCAAAGGATATAACCATCCACGTGCGCCTTCTTCATAAATTCCCGCGCTCCAGGCCCGATCCGATGGGTCGATCTCTATCTGATACCCATGTACCCTTCCATCTTGATAATAGGGAAAACTGTTGCTACGGATCTGGATTCCCGAGTTCATCGTAGCATCGACCAGATATTCCAATTCCAATATAAAGTCCCCATACATTTTATCCGAGGTCATAAACGAATTTGGTGTGTTGTCTACCGTGGTACCAACGATAGCGCCATCTCGAATGCTGTAGGTGGCCGTTCCTCCCTTTTGCGACCAACCTTCAAGATCCTTACCGTTAAAAAGCGCGACCCAAGGAGTGGTATCCTTCGGGGTTTCCGTACATCCCATAGCAAAAAGAAGGGCGAAAAGGGACGCGAATTTGACGTAATGCTTTTGTTTTTTCATTTTTCTTGATTTGTTGTTTATTCCTATAAATTGAACAGCGAGGGCAACCATAAACTCAACTGTGGAAAATACGTTACTAAAAAAAGTGCAACGATCATGGCCAGAAAAAGCGGCAGCAAGGGCCTTACTACTTTTTCGATAGTCGTCTTCGCGACACCAACCCCTACAAAAAGGACCGAACCTACCGGAGGCGTGCATAAGCCGATACAAAGATTTAAGATCATCACGATACCAAAATGCACTGGATCCAGACCCAATTTGGTTACCACGGGCAGAAATATGGGCGTAAAAATCAATACGGCCGGTGTAATGTCCATAAAAATACCCACCACCAACAAAATGATATTGATCAATAACAGGATCATAATCTTATTGTCGGTCAGCCCCAAAAGCCCGGAACTGATCTCTTGGGGAATATGTTCGAACGAAAGCACCCATGACATGCTCATCGATGCTCCGATCAACAGCATTACGATCGCCGTGGTCGCCGAAGCGTCCAAAAGGATCTGCGGCAACTTTTCCAATGAGATCTCCCTATAAAAAAAGCCGAGCAGCATGCTGTACAATACTGCTATGGCAGATGCTTCCGTAGCGGTAAAAATACCGGCTACAATGCCCCCGATGACCAATACCAATAAAAACAAGCTCGGTACCGCATCGACAAAGGTTCGAAAGACCGATTTTAAGGAGCTTCTTTTACCGACGGGATACTTTTTTTTCTTCGCCCATATCGATGCCACGATCATCAGGAAGAGTCCTGTCAATATTCCGGGAATATACCCCGCCAAAAACAGTGCAGCGATAGAAGCGCCGCCGCTGGCAAGGGAAAAGACGATCAAAACGTTGCTCGGTGGTATGATCAGCCCGGTAGTAGCCGAGGTAATGTTTACTGCGGCCCCGAACTCCTTATCGTATCCGTCTTTTTCCATTTCGGGGCCCAATATACTTCCCATGGCGGAAGCGGAGGCCATTGCAGATCCGGCGATGGCCCCCATAAGCATTGCCGAAATTACATTGATCAAAGCCAGACCACCGGGTAGGGCGCCCACCAAGGTTTTTGCAAAAGCGATCAACCTGTGGGCTATTCCGCCCTTGTTCATCAATTCCCCGGAAAGGATAAAAAAGGGTATCGCCAAAAGTGCAAAGCTATCGAGGCCCGTGGCCATCCGCTGCGATACGGTGGTAAACGCCGCTACGGACGGAATGCTGATCAACATGGTCAACAAGGACGAAATCGCAATGCTCCAGGCTACTGGGGTACCGATGGCCAAAAGACTGACAAAACTTAAAATAAGCACCAATATCGGAAGGTATTCCATTTTACGTCTTTTTTAGGATGTCCGAAATTTTATAATAGATGATCACTAGCCCACTCAACGGTATCACCAGATACACCAATGCCAAGGGCAAACGAAGGGCCGGTGAATATTGCTCGAGCAAATAGGTGATGTATACCAATTTGGAACCGCCGACGACCAATCCAAAAAAACAGAACAGCAGGACTACGCCCCGTACTATCTGCTGCAATTGTTTTTGGGTCTTTTCGGAAGCACGGTCCGGTAGTACGGTGATGGCCACATGCCCGTTTTTACCGGAAACGTAGGCCGCACCCAGTACACCGACCCAAATCATCAAATAACGGGCAAGTTCGTCGGTAAAGGAGCTCGGACTGTTCAAAACGTATCGGCTAAACACTTGCCAAAGCACGTTCAATACCATTATGCCCATAATGGTGATAAGCACATTGGCAAGAATACGATCGACTATTTTTCTGGCTTTCATCGGTTACTCCGCTTTTATTTTTTGAATTAGGGCATATAGCTCCGGATCGGATTTAATGGCCTCGTACATGGGCGCCACTTTTGCCGAAAATTGTTCTTTGCCCGGCCGCACCACCTGTACGCCCGCTTTTTTTACCGCTTCCAATGCCTCGGCCTCGGCCTCGGCCCAAAGGGAACGTTGGTGCGCTACCGATTTTTTCACCGATTCCTGCATCCATTGCTGTTCCTTTTCGGTAAGCGTATCCCAAAAGTGGGTACTGGCGACCAATACGTCGGGGGAATAGGTATGTTCGTTAAGGGCATAGTACTTACAGACCTCATAATGCCGGGACAAATAAAAGCTGGGCGGATTGTTTTCGGCACCGTCGACCACGCCTTGCTGTAGCGCGGTATACAGTTCTCCCCATGAAATAGGGGTGGGCGAACCTCCCAGATTGGACACCATATCCATGGCCGTATTGCTTTCCATCACCCGAATCTTTTTCCCATTAAGGTTCGCGGGTGCCATTACCGGTTTGTCCTTGGTATAAAAACTACGGCTTCCCGCATCATAAAAACATAACCCTTTCAGCCAATACTTTTTTCCGTCGTCCAGCACTTCCTGTCCGATAGGCCCGTCCAAAACGGAAAAAGCGTGCTCCCGATTTCGAAACAAATAAGGAAGTCCCAATGCCTTTGCTTTTGGCGCAAAATTTTCAAGTGTGGCCACGGAAACTTTGGTCATGTCCAAACTTCCGATCTGCAAGAGTTCCAAAACCTCCCGTTCGGTCCCCAATTGTTGACTGGGATAAATTTCAAGTTTCAAACTGCCGTTCGATCGTTCAACAAGATCTTCCCCCATTGCGAACATGGCCCTATGTACGGGATGATTGACATCCAATCCGTGCGCCAAACGAATCGTTTTTACATCGGAAACATTGGCACAGGATGCCAGAACGAATACCAAAGCAAACATTTGAACGATACGGTTCATCCGAGTTGTTTTTTTAAGTTTTGTATGGTTTGAAGTACTGCGGCCACATTGTGCTGCAACGTATCGAACCGTTCATCCTCCAAAAGGGTTTTGGAAATCAGTTTTGAGCCCATACCTACGCAGGTGACGCCGGCTTCGAACCATCCTTTTAGGTTTTCCGCCTCGGTACTTACCCCACCGGTAGGCATAACGCTCGTCCAGGGCTGTGGCCCCTTGATGGCCTTTACGAAATCGGGGCCATAAATGGCTCCCGGGAAAAGTTTGACGATTTCGCAGCCCAATTCTTCGGCATTGTTGATTTCGGTCAAGGAACCACAGCCGGGAGACCACAGTACCTTTCTTCTGTTGCAAACGATGGCAATATCCTTCCGAAGGGAGGGCGTAACCACAAAATTGGCCCCCAACTGCAGGAATAAGGAGGCGGCGGCCGCATCGGTAATGGACCCCACACCCATGATCATCCCCGGTAATTCCTTAAGGGCGTATTTGTTGAGTTCCCCAAAAACATCGGCGGCGAAATCGCCCCTAGCCGTGAACTCCAACAAACGCGCACCACCATCATAACATGCCCGTAGCACCTTTTTGCCCACAGCGATATCGCTATGATAAAACAAGGGAACCATACCGGTGTCCTGCATGACCCCTACCACTTCTAATCTGGAATATTTTGCCATATATTTTAGTTGTGAAAGCGGATATCGGTTTCGCTTTCGATCATTTTTTACATTTTTTATCTGGCGACCCTGCCCGAGGCATCCCCACCCATTAATTTTTCTACCTCGGCAACGGTGACCAAGTTCGCATCGCCCTTTATGGTATGTTTCAAACAGGAGGCCGCAACAGCAAAATTCAAGGCGTTTTGATCATCGTCGGGATAGGTCAACAGCCCATAGATCAATCCTCCCATAAAGGAGTCGCCCCCGCCTACGCGATCGACGATATCCGTAATTTGATATTCCGGTGATTTGTATAGTGTAGTACCATCATACAATACTCCTGCCCAAGTGTTGTGCGATGCGGAAATGGATCCCCGTAAAGTAGTGATCACCTTTTTTGCCCTCGGAAAACGTTCTAGCATCTGTTGGCATACCGATAAAAAGGCTTCTGCCTTCACATGGTCTCCTTGCATCGTAATATCCAACCCCTCCGGTTTGATTCCAAAGTGTTTTTCGGCATCTTCCTCATTTCCCAAAATAATATCGCAATAGGACGTCAGCGCTGTCATAATGGCCTCACGATCGCCACCGTACTTCCATAGTTTTGCCCTGTAATTTAAATCGGTTGAAATGGTAATTCCCATTTCACTTGCCACCTGCACCGCTTCCAAACATGCATCGGCAGCACCTTGGGATATCGCCGGGGTAATACCGGTCCAATGAAACCATTCCACCTCCTTAAAAACCGTTTTCCAATCGATCATTCCAGCCTTAATTTCAGCCATAGCGGAATGGGCGCGATCGTACACCACCTTACTCCCCCTACTTACCGCCCCGGTCTCCAAAAAGTAAATACCCAAGCGGTCGCCCCCAAAAACGATGTTTTCGGTACGTACGCCGCGTTTGCGCATTTCCATGAGTGCACATTGCCCCATATCATTGTCGGGCAACCTGGTAACAAAACTTACCGGAACCCCATAGTTTGCCAACGAAACCGCAACGTTCGATTCTCCGCCACCATATACCACATCAAAGGAGTTTGCCTGCGAAAATCTTAAAAATCCGGGAGGTGATAACCGTAGCATTATTTCTCCAAAAGTGACTACTTTTTTCATTCTTATTTTTTCTTGAAATTGAAATAGGTGTTGGCATTATGGTAACAAATATCCTGAACCACCTGGCCAATATGTGCCATGTCTTTGGGCAAATGCCCCTTTTGAATATCGTTTCCAAAAATGTTGCACAACAATCTTCTAAAATACTCGTGTCTTGGAAAGGATAGGAAGCTGCGGGAATCAGTCAACATGCCTACAAAACAGCTGAGCAATCCCATATTGGAAAGGGCGTTCATTTGCCGTTCCATTCCATCCAATTGATCCATATGCCACCAACCCGAACCGAACTGTACCTTTCCACGGATACTTCCATCGTTGAAGTTTCCCGCCATGGTGGCGAAAACCTCGTTCTGGGAGGGGTTCAAATTATATAATATTGTTTTTGCCAACTGATCCGTAACATCCAAGGCGTTCAAAAACTTGCCCAAAGCATGTGCTTGATGAAGGTCTCCTATGGAATCGAAACCCATATCGGGACCGAGGGCATCAAATTTTCTTCGGTTTACGTTCCTTAACGGTCCGAGGTGAAATTGCTGTACCCAACCCAAACGTGCATACTCCCGACAGAGCTGCAATAACGTATGGTATTTGAAATAATGCAGCGCTTCCAATTTCAGCTCCTTTCCGGATGAAATCCGTTGGAATACCGTTTCAATATCGTACGTACCTTCGGTGACGTAGTACATTTGCTCCATACCGTGATCGGCCGACCGACATCCGTTGGCGTCAAAAAATGCGATTCTGTTTTTAAGTGCGCCGATCAGCTCCTCGAAAGAAGTAATGGATTGCCCTGCCGACGCGGCCAATTTTTCAAGATAGCTTTTGTATTCGGTATGATTTTCCGCAGCCAACGCCTTATCGGGCCTAAAAGACGGGAACATACGAAGTGGGCCATCACTTTTCGCCATTTGTTGATGATACTCCAAGGAATCGATGGGATCGTCGGTCGTGCATACGACCTCCACTTCCATTTGCCGTAAAAGCCCTTGTACACTATGGGTAGGTTCCTGTAATCGTTCTTCGGTACGGTCATAAATTTCCATTGCGTTCGCTCCGGTTAGCAGTGCATCGATACCGAAGTACCGTTTAAGTTCCAGGTGCGTCCAATGGTACAAGGGGTTCCGTAAGGTAAACGGAACGGTTTCCGCCCATTTCGCAAACTTTTCCCGATCGGAAGCCGTGCCGGTAACATAGGCTTCATCGACACCGAACGTTCGCATGGCGCGCCACTTGTAATGGTCCCCGACCAACCAAGCATGGGTCAGGTTTTGAAACTTATGGTCGGCCGCTATATGGCCTGGGGAAAGGTGGTTGTGGTAATCGACAATGGGTACGGTAGCCGCGTAGTTGTGGTACAGCTCCTCGGCGTAAGCGCTTTCCAATAGAAAGTTGTCATGCATAAATTGCTTCATACCATGGCTTTTTCGATACCCATTTTCAATCCCCTTAACTCCGCAAGTCCCCGCAAACGTCCGATACCGGAATACCCGGGATTCGTTTGTTTCCTGAGATCGTCCAGCATCTGATGCCCGTGGTCGGGCCGCATAGGTATTTGATCATCTTCCCTACCCTCGGAAGTGCGGCGTTGCTGCTCCAATACGATATGTTTTACGATTTCGAACATATCGGCATCCCCTTCCAAATGATTCGCTTCATAAAAATTGCCCTGTCCGTCCCTGGTCGTGTTCCGCAAATGCAGAAAATGCACCCGATCGGCAAAACGTCGGAAAATTTCGGGCAGATCGTTATCCGCCAAAACCCCCAGTGACCCCGTGCAGAATGTCATACCATTATTAATGGCGGGTACCGCTTTAAAAATATGGGCGTAATCGTCACTGTTACACATGATTCTGGGCAGTCCCAAAATCGAAAATGGCGGATCATCGGGATGAATGCACATTCGCACTCCTTCTGCCTCGGCGACGGGCATAATCGCGTTCAGGAAGTGGACCAAATTGTCCCGCATTTTGTTTTCATCGATTCCTTTATAGGTATCCAAAATTTCTTGGAACCGGGCAAGATCATAGCCTTTTTCGGGAACCGGATAGCTTTCTTCCGAACCCGGCAATCCGGCAATAATAGTTTTCACCAGTTGCCATGTTTCCTTTTCGGACATGGTTTCAAAATAGGCTTTCGCCTTCATCACCTCTGTATCGGAATAGGCATCTTGGGCACCCGGTCGTTTTAAAACAAAAAGATCAAAGGCCCGTAAGGCATCGCTATTGAATTCCAGCGCTTTTGACCCATCGGCCAGTTCCAGATCCAATCGGGTCCGGGTCCAATCCAAAACCGGCATAAAATTGTAACAGACCACATGAATACCACAACGGGCCAGGTTTACCAAACTTTGTTTGTAGTTGTCGATATGGCGTTCGAACGCTCCCGAACGGGTTTTGATCTGTTCGTGTATGGGAAGCGACTCTACCACGGACCACACCAAGCCGGCATCTGCGATCTGCTGTTTGCGTTTCTCAATTTCCTCTACGGGCCAAACCGCTCCATTGGCGATGTGGTGCAAGGCCGTAACAATTCCCGTGGCGCCCGCCTGTTTGATATCGGACAAACTCACCGGGTCGTCGGGACCGTACCATCTCCAAGTTTCTATCATTTTTTAAGCTATTCCGTTGTTAAACACCGCTAAAGGCACTGAAACCACCATCTATAGGGATAATGGCCCCAGTAACAAAACTGGCGGCACCGCTCAAAAGCCAGTGTATGGTACCGTTGAGCTCGTCCGCTTCACCAAAACGCTTCATCGGCGTATTGGCAACGATAGTGTTTCCGCGAGCGGTATAACTACCGTCCTCATTGGTCAACAAACGTCGGTTTTGATTGCCGATAAAAAATCCGGGCGCTATGGCATTTACCCGAACCTTATCCCCAAACTTGGTAGCCAGCTCGGTGGCCAGCCAACGGGTAAAAATATCGATTGCCGCTTTGGAGGTCGAATACCCCACTACCCTAGTAACCGCCTGCGTGGCCGTCATGGACGAAATGTTTATGATACAACCCGCTCCGGCATGCGCCATTGCTTTCCCAAAAACAAGGGATGGCATTACCGATCCGTCCAAATTGAGTTGCGACACTTTTCTAAAATCATCCATTTCCAGGTCAAAGATCGTTTGATCCTCCCCGATGGTGGCTCCCGGCATGTTCCCCCCGGCAGCATTGATCAATGCATCTATCCTACCCCATTTGTGCAGCAAAGCCTCCTTTATATTTTCCAGATCCGGCTTCGAAAGCACACTGCCCACATACCCGACCACCTGTTCGCTTATCGTTTTTAACGAGTTTACCTTAAGGTCGATAGCCTCTTGATTTAAATCGATCAAGGCCACTTTGGCCCCCGCCGATAAAAGATATTTGGCCATATTGCTCCCCAGAACTCCTACCCCACCGGTAATGACGATAACATTACCGGAAATATCAAATATGTTGGGATTCATTTTCAATTGTGTTTGGATACTTTTACGGTCAAAAGAAATACTTTTGGCGCTTTCGTTTAATCTGTGTACTTTTTACACACATTTATCGAAAATATGTTTTTTTAGAAGAATAGAAAAATAAAACCGTATAAACTTTGTTACCGATTTTGTGGAAAAAGAGCAGTTACAACATATTCAAGTAAAGTCCGACTCCTTCGAATGCTCCGTAACAACGGACATTGCCGTATTTGGATACGTAGAGGGCAGTTTTAAAATATTGCTTACCAAAAGAACCGTTGGCGACTTTAAAAACCGATGGCTTTTACCCGGTGGTGCAATGGAAGATAAAGAGACCTTGGAAGACTGTGCCGAAAAAGTACTGTTCGCCCTAACGGGATTCAAGGATATCCATTTTGAACAGGTACGGGCCTATAGCGCCCTATTGCGCCACCCGATAAAACGGGTGATCACCATCTGTTTTTATGCCTTGGTAAAGCCGGAAAACCACCCCTTGGCCCTCAAAGGCGATGTTGAAGAAATTGCCTGGTTCGATATGGACCGTATCCCGGAAAATTTGGGATTCGACCATGGGCAATTGCTAAGGGACGCCCATACCCACATGAAGGACAACTTGAAAGATAAGCTTGTTGTTGGGGAGCTGCTGCCCCAAAAATTCACGCTCGCGGAACTCCAGAACCTTTATGAGACCATTCTCGGTACGCGCTTGGACAAAAGAAACTTTCGAAAACGTATTCTACAAATGGATTTGCTTGAAAACACTAACGAGAAAAAAATTGGCGTGAAAGGGGGACCTTTGTTGTACCGTTACAAAAAGAAACGTTAGGCTTTCCGGAGACAAACCATGTTTGGCGAAAAATAAAAATGTTCTTCTTTTCGTTGTCAAAACGTCAAACCCTATATCGCTAATGTCATGAAATGGTCAAAAAAATCGTCCTTATTGCTTTTATTCGCTTTTCCTTTGCTCTTTGGACAATTAAAAACGGACACTATGGTATTGAATGATTTTTTAGCCCTTGCTAGAACGGAGCTTATTACAACGGCATTGGAGCGCTTGAACGTTGTTGAAAACAGTACGTATACGGTAGCGGATTTTAATGCCGTTCGCGTATTGAAAAGTACCCACAGCATCAAAGTCCAGTTTGCGAACACTATCCTTTATATACCCGAAAACGAAAGCTTTTATAGCGATATTGAAATTACCCTACCCGCCAATGAAGTTCACAAATTTGGAATTGAGGGGGATGGAACTGTCCAAAATAAGGGGCTCTATCGACCCAAGGCTTCGGATGCGGCGCCTATCGGTTTTGTACTACAACATTTAAACATCGATCCATTGAACAATCGTTATCGAAATTTTTATGATGCAAAGCTCTGTATTTTTGAAAAAGGGGCCACTTATGAAATCCGCGAAAAAACGAAGACCCCTGAAAAGGGAGGGGGGTATCGTATTATGGTAATGGATAAGAGCACAGGGGAAACCCTATCCAAACTAGAGGGCTCCTATGCCCGGACCAAGGGTCCGACTCCTCTGGGCCAACAGGAGGTTTTTGAAGAAATAATCGATAATTCTACGGCGGTCGACCGGTTGATCGCCTCCGGGAGATCGAATATTATCGCGCTCGCGCTACAGCAAATTAACAAGGCCCAAAAGAAACCTATAACCGTAACGGATTTTCATTTTGTGCGCGTGATGGCGAACCACATCAAAATAGAAGTACAGTTTGGATTTAATCTTCGTTTTAGCACCACGGAAAATAGCTACTATAAAGACATTAAAGTCACACTTCCCGACAATTTTGTTTCCGGCGCCCGAGACTATGACAACGATTTCACTACAAATTCGAACTTGAACCAAGAGGATTCAGAAAAGCTTCAATTTGTTTTAGAGGCCCTTAAATTCGATACGACCTACATGTCGAAAGGATTTCAACCCGGAATCATTACCATATCGGAACAGGACGACTATTTTACTTTTTCGGACGAAACCCGGTTTCCCGAATTGGGCGGAGGGTTCTCATCGCAGGATATCGAAAAGGAGACCGGAAAGGTCGGTGCTATGCTCCAAGGCCATTACGAAAGAGACCCCCATTTGGGATTCAAAAGGGAAATCGACCTGAAACATAATGATATGAAGATGGTGCCCATACCGGAACATGAAAAATTTCGGGAAATTACGGACTGATGCTTTCAAGCTTTGCAAATTGGACCATTACCAAGGAAATGACCAAACTACATCCTTCTTTTAAAAGAGCGCATTAAGTGACAAGAGTTCCTTGCCGGGATAGCACTCCAACGCCTCCTTTGCTTTTCAGACAGGTATAACAGTGCGTTTTGCCTCTGTCCGGTATTGCCGGAAGGCACTGTTAATACCATTTTTGATGTTAAATTACCCTTTAAAAATTTATCTTTTCCGTGTATGCTTCAAAATAAAATTCCTGGTTTTTATTTGCGTAGTTTAACAACAGAAATGGTATAAGGCCGCCGAAAACATCGGGTTATTCGTCCACCCAATCAAAAAACTTCGAGGTAATGGCCGTTTTTTCCCTTTCCAAATATTCGAGAAAGGACGCGGCGACCGGGGATAGCTTTTTCTTTTTTCGCCAAACCAAGTTCCATTGGGTCTCTATCGGTAGTCCATCAAAAGGAATAACGCTGATCGCCCCTTGGTTCACTGCGTTCCGAATTCCGATCATCGGCATAATGGAATACCCTAAGCCCGCAATAACGGCCTGTTTTAGTGCTTCATTGGAAGTCAACTCAATTTTTTTACTGACCGGTAAGTTCTTACCTTGAATAAAGGCTTCCATGGCATTGCGTGTTGCCGAACCTTGCTCGCGGTACAATAAGGGCTGTTCCTTAAAAATGAGTTGTTCGCTCCCCTCCCTGTTCGTTTCGTGCACCGCGCTACCTACCAAATATAAACGGTTGGGCAGCAAGGGCATTCGCGACAGTTCCAAATGATCGGGCAGTACCGAAACCAGCGCAAAATCTACTTTGTTTTCTTCCAGGTCCCGCACTACTTTAAGTTTATTGGTCACATCCATTGAAAAATCGATATCCGGATGTGCGTTTACAAAATCAGAGAGGTAGTACGGCATTACGTATTTGCCCGTGGAGACCACAGAGATGGAGAGTTTGCCCGCTAACTTCCCTTGATATCTGCTGGTTTTATATTCAATGGCCGCAAC
The DNA here is from genome assembly GCA_947500445.1 of uncultured Flavobacteriaceae bacterium. GTDB lineage: Bacteria > Bacteroidota > Bacteroidia > Flavobacteriales > Flavobacteriaceae > Pelagihabitans. The sequence goes on from CANMSB010000010.1 coordinate 103,354, forward strand.
TTCCTCCAAAATTCGTTTTGCCGCTACGGCAATTTCCGTACCGAACGGAGTAACGTATAACTTTCTACCAATAACCTCTGTTAATGGGAGCGGAAACTGATCTTGAAACTTCTTGAGCTGGATGGAAACGGCCGGTTGGGTCAAAAACAACGCTTCGGAAGCCTTGGTCACGCTGCCCTTGTTCACTATTTCGACAAACACCTGAAGCTGATGCAAAGTATACTTCATAAACAATTCTTATGTATTTCATAATAAATATAAATAAAAATATATGAATTAAAATACCCAGCTTTGCAGTGTTAAATTAAAAATCGTTTTATCATGGACATACAACGGAATCTAAAATTTACCACCGAACACGTACGGACCGAGCCAAGGACCAGCCCCCTTGTAAAGTTTGAAGGAACGGAACTGATCGAAAACTTTCGCATTTTTCTGACAGTACTTTTTTTTATCGGTTACTTCGCCGCCTTACTTTTTAGTTGTATCACCTACAATCCAATGTTTTGGAGTTTGGTAAAAGTAGGTGTCATTTGCGGTCTGGTCGGTTTTATAGCCTTTCATTCAAACAAATCAGTCATATTAAAAACAAACAACAAATGAAAACCTTAACAGCAGTAGCCCACAAAGTACAATTGGTAGATGGTGTTTTCACCGCAACGGAAGCAAAAGATGTGGTCAATTCCTTGATCAACGAAAAAGTCAATTTTCACAAAATCCAGCGCCTTGCCATGTGCGAAGGGGATTGCGATAGCGACACCAGTTACGATGATGGCCGCGTAGCGCAATTGCTACAGGAAAAAGAAAATTTTAAGGAAGTGTACCAAGAGGCGAAACTTTCTGGTAAAAAAGTGCGTATCAGCGGCGTTCTGACCGTTGACATCATCGACTAACCGCATTCACGTAACAATCAATGGATATACAGCTCTTAGGGGATAACCTGACCAACCCTGCCCTATTGTTCTTTATTCTTGGACTAATAGCATCGCAACTCAGGAGCGATCTGGAAATCCCTAAGAACTCGTCCAAATTCATATCCCTGTACCTCTTGCTGGCCATTGGCTTTAAAGGTGGTCAGGAATTGGCGCACAGTACCTTCAACGCCGATATTCTATGGGCCGTGGTACTCGGGCTGTTACTGGCCTTACTGGTTCCATTGTACACCTATTTCATTCTAAGGCTCCGGTTCAGTGTGGAAAACGCCGGCGCCATTGCCGCGGCTTACGGTTCGGTAAGCGCAGTCACTTTTGTTACGGCCATTAGTTTCCTGGAAATGGAGCAAATCGATTTTGGCGGCCACATGGTTGCGGTAATGGCCTTAATGGAAGCGCCCTCGATAATCGTAGGGGTATTGTTAATGCGTATTTACTCGAATGGAAAACGCTCTACCCGCGAACTCTTGGGTCTAGTAAAGCACGCACTCACCAATGGAAGCGTGTTGTTGATATTGGGCAGTTTGGTTATCGGTTTTATGGCCAACGATGAACAGGCCGCAGGTATCAAACCTTTTACGACAGATATTTTTAAAGGATTTTTAGCAGTGTTCCTGTTGGATATGGGCATCACTAGCGGTAAAAAAATCGGTTCGCTTATCAAAAAAGGATGGTTCGCGCTACTTTTCGCCATTTTAGTACCCTTGATTAACGGAATTGCCATTGCCAAACTTTCCGGTAGTTTCTTGAGCGGTGACGGCGACCGCTTTTTGTTGGCCATATTGGCCGCAAGTGCCTCATATATTGCCGTACCCGCGGCCATGCGTATCGCGGCACCCAAAGCAAATCCAAGTTTGTACTTGCCCATGGCCCTTGCCATTACCTTTCCTTTCAACATCACCTTAGGAATGCCGATATACCTGTATGTTATCCAGCATTTGTAAGTGTTGTTCAGGTTGTCGTTGTTTTTGTTTGTTGGTTAAAGTGATCTAAAAAAATTCCAAAACCAATTTTCGACACAACAGCATTTACGGTTCCTGCTGCTTTCGTTTTAAAAAATTCGCATTATCTTTTGACGAATTAGCGCAAAAACAGCATGAAGCTTGGTTTTAAACATATTTGGCCGGTATTGCTTTTGGTAGGATGCGGTCCAAAAATTACTTCTTCAAAAGTTTGGCAGGGACAACGGAAGGCGGCTATATGCCTTACCTATGATGATGGGATGCAATCACATTTGGACGTGGCCATTCCCCAATTGGACCGTCTTGGCTTACGGGGAACGTTTTATCTGAACACCGTAAAAGAAAGAGATAACATACTTGGCTGGAAAGCAGCCGCAAGAGCTGGACATGAATTGGGAAACCATAGTCTTTTCCACCCGTGCCCAAATTCCTTTGGTTGGCCTAAAGAACTCACTACCGAAAACTATACCGTAGCGGATATTTTAAAGGAAATTGAAGCGGTGAACCATCTTCTTAAGAACTTGGATCCGAACCGAAAGCGCTTTTCCTATGCATATCCCTGCAATAACACTGAGGTTGGTTCAAAATCTTATATTGTACCCCTTAAAAAATCAGGGCTCATACAATACGCAAGAGGCGGTGGCAAAACACCGATCGTAACTACTGATTTTGACAATTTAAATCGCATGCACGTGTATTCTTGGGCCGTTCCCGAAGGCACAACCGCAACGGCCCTTATTGCCTTTGCGCAAAAGGCAAAACAAGATGGCGGCCTCGCCGTATTTCAGTTCCATGGCGTGGATGGGGAATGGATAAAAGTATCGGGGGAAGCGCACGAAAAATTACTTGAATTTCTTTCGGACAACGCTTCGGAATATTGGGTGGCACCATTTTCAGAAATTATGGACCATTTGTACAGGTAACCACGGTTTGCGCTACATGGCTCCAATAAAAAACCTAGATAGTCCTAAACCCAGCTCATAGTTCCGTTCCTATTTGCATCTCATTGATGAAATCTTCCGAATAAATGTTCTTGATCGAACTCTTTTCTGAATGGCTTTTGGTTGTTTAAAAATCCGCACGCACTCCTAAAAACGGGCAGTCAAAAAATAGGATTGTGCTTGGGGTACTACGGCCCACTAAGCCATAACAGCCACCAAAATCGGACAACCCATCAACGCTTTAAGGTAAAATGTCCTTTAAAGGTTTCCCCATCGGTATTTTCGAAAAGGAACCAATAATCCGAATCGGGCAACGGAGTTCCCCGATAAGTACCGTTCCACCCTTGCTCTTGGGCGAGCAGCCGTGCGACCAGCTTTCCATACCTATCGAATATCGCTACGGTCGACTCTGGAAAATGCTCACCTGCCCTTATTTTCCAAAAATCGTTGTGGCCGTCGGCGTTGGGCGTAAAAAACTTTTGGTATCCCAAGGCAACAACTTCCTTCATCATTCCCCCACAACCATTTTTGGCCCTAACATGTACCGGATACTTGCCCGGTTCAACTTTTAAAACGGGACTGTCCTGAAATACATTACCATCTATGGAATATTGAAAATCTTCAGGGTTGTCTACATTAACGATGATGGACAGATCATCGGTAAAATGGTTGACGGTAGTGGAAAAATCGTCCAGAACCGTTGCCGGAACAACATCAAAATAAATCGTATTGGAACAGTTGGTATCCCCAGTGGTATCCGTTACGGTTAAACTGAAGATTCCAAAACGTGTAATGGTCAAACCGCGCGAATTGGAAATTTCCTCGTCCGTACCATCGCGCCAAGACCAGGTAGCAAAAGCACCCCCGTCCAGCTCCAACATTGGATTATCAGGGCAGAGAACATACCTCTGCTCCAAAAGCGGTTCGGGAATGGGAAACACGGTGATACCGACCTCGGAAACGGCATAGCAATTTTCCGACAACACATTGGTTACCCTGGCGAACAAACGTTCGTTGGGCACGGATGTCGCATATTCGGTTTTTAAAATCTCGCCCACATCGGTATTGGCTCCGGTTTCGTTGCGGTGGTAGGAAACTTCAAAAACCGTAGGGTCCTGCCCTTGCAACACTTGGTTGTCCAAAAGGGCCAAGTCAACAAAATATGTTCCGGTTCCATCAACATCACACAGGGCGTGTTCCGCTTCAAAAGCGGCCGCATTTTCATAAATGGTGATTACGGCATGCTCATCCTGAATTCGGGTATCGCGTTCCAAAGTTACACTTACATTATAGATTCCCGGGCTTTCATAAACATGACCCGGATTTGCAAGGTCCGATGTTTCGCCATCACCAAAATCCCAATAAAAACGAGTTTCCGGCTCAGCACCAATTACCGAAAAGGCAGTGGTATCCCCAAAACAAAATCCGTTTGCCTGTATGCCGGCATTAAAGTAAGAGGTGATGAACGGCGGTAGTCCAAAAGTACTGTGCCCTGTACCGAGCGAAACCGCATTGGCCATAAAACCACTATCCGCACCAGCTGCATCGGGGCGTTGGATGACCGCGAGTTGTTTTGCCCCAGCAACATAAATTTTACCATCTAGCGCCAATTGAAGCCCACCTGTGGTCTGTTCGGGTACGTTTAACGGAAAGACCGAGGCGGCCACATCAGGGGCATTGAGATCGAATTGATAAATATCTTCCTTAATAATGGAAGCGTAAAGATAGTTGGTTCTGGGCGAGAATTCCAGGCCGTAGAAATCCTTGATAGCGGATTGCATCAATACCTTTGGATTGGACACTTTTCCCGTAGCCGCATCAAAGTCGAGCAATTCCAGACCGACAAAGGAGTGACAAGCGGCTATTTTGCTCCCATCCGGCGATGTTTTAAGATAACCACGACTTTTAAACACATCTTCGTCCGAAGCGGGATAATCCAAACTGAAACCGACATTGCTGATCACCGGGTCGGTACTCACACCACTTGCCGTGACCAAATAGGCCAGATAGGCATTCGATCCCCAATCGTGCGCCAGTACCCAAATATCGCTACCATTACGGTGCATGACCGCGGTCAACTTTTCGGTTACCAAAGGCCGGAGCGCAACATTTTTCTTTACAACATCGCCCGTTCCACTGTTGGCGTTCATGTCGATCTCCGAGTAATAGAGGCCGTCCCTCAATTGAAAATAGGTAGTAAACACGATATACCGATCAGCGTTGTCCGGAACCGGTACAATAATTCCCGATTGGGTACTGGAGGAGTGCCCTTTTAAATCACTACCGTTGGGCATGGGCAAATGGTCTTGCCCCCATACGGTAACCCCATCGGTATAAAACAATAGGTTTCCCTCTTCATCGGACATTGTGGCGCAACCTTCGGCAGTAGATAATGCCCCGTCTTCAAGCACGACCGGACTTCCACTATTGAAATCCAAGCCTGCGTTGTCTCCAAAATACCATACGGCGGCCTGCTGTTGGGCCTGTAATTGTTGCAACAACACCGTAAAGAACAGTACGATATATACTCTTTTCAAAACACTAGTAGGTTAATGATAGGGCCGATTTGGGATTGGCAATATCTATGAGAACCAAACGCACAAAATATCGTTTAAGTACATTCCATACCTCCATTCTATACCGATCATACTGTTAAAGTTTTGTGTCACCGGCCCTTTGATAGCCTTTTCCGGACCGTTTCCGTCCGTCTTGGTTTCCGTTCCGCTCCGCAGTTATGGAAAGCTCGTGCCATTTAAACTTTGAAATGGCATAACTTCTGAACCCTAGGGTAACATTCGTTACCTAGCTCGAAACGGATTCTGAGTATCTTTATCAAAAAAAGTATGGATTTCATTCTAGACCCTTGGCCGTGGTATGTATCCGGCCCTTTGATTGCCATAGTGATGCTGCTGTTGGTTTTTTTTGGTAAGACATTCGGAATGTCGTCCAACCTGCGTACCCTTTGTGCTATGGGTGGTGCCGGCAAACATGCCGATTTCTTCGCCTTTGATTGGAAATCCCAAAAGTGGAACCTAACCGTGGTGGCGGGAGCGATTATCGGGGGTTTTGTTGCCGTGACATTTTTATCCGATCAAAAACCCATTGCCTTAAACCCCGAAACGGTTGCAGCTTTGAGCGAGTTGGGGTTTGAAAAGGTCGGTGCGGCGCTTTTGCCCGGCGAACTTTACGATTGGGATCAGGTTTGGAGCGTCAAGGGCATGTCCATTATTTTAATCGCTGGCTTTTTGGTAGGGTTTGGTACCCGCTATGCCGGAGGATGCACCTCGGGACATGCCATTACCGGGCTTAGCAATCTGCAGTTGCCTTCATTGATCGCGGTAATCGGTTTTTTTATTGGTGGGTTGTTGATGACCCATGTACTCTTCCCATTAATTTTTTAAGATGAAGTTTCTAAAATTTTTAAGTGTCGGTATATTGTTCGGTATCATCTTGGTGAAATCGGAAGCGGTATCGTGGTACCGTATTTATGAAATGTTCCGATTTGAAGCCCTGCACATGCATGGTATTATCGGGTCCGCAGTCGGTGTGGGTATGCTCGGGCTGTTCCTATTCAAACGAATGGGGGTCAAGGATGTGGCGGGAAACTCCATTGCACTTCCCCAGAAAAAGAAGTCCCTTATACGATACCTTGTGGGCGGCTCGTTATTCGGCCTGGGATGGGCGTTGGCGGGCGCATGCCCCGGTCCGATGTATGTTTTAATCGGTACCGGTAATTATAGTGTTGTGCTCTTAATATTTGCGGCACTGATCGGCACTTTTGCATACGGACTGGTGAAAGAAAAGTTACCGCATTAAAAAAGGGGGTCGTTTCCACGGCCCCCTTCAGTAGTATTAAAACAAAAAACTTAGTACAAAAAGTTCAATGCCGTAATATCGTTGTTGTTGAACTCACCGTTAACACCGTCGTTAAAGCAGGCCAACATAATGGAATTCGGATCAAATCCGGATGGTGTTCCTGGAATCAAGATCGCTCCCACTCCTGCACTACCTTCGTTCACGTTGTCACCACAGCTTTGACGGCTAAAGTAATCCGTATGACGGAAACCGATAGAATGCCCCATTTCATGACAGATAACATGCTCGTTCACGTTGTTGGAGCTTCCGGAAAGCCCGTAAATTTGAATGAACTTAAAAGGATTTCCTCCTGAAGGAAAACCAGCCGACCCACCTGAAGACCCAGGATTGTTCACCGAATTGTCATAAATGACCATATCGGCGCTCGTAGAAGCCGCGAAAGTAAGGGTGAAACGGATGTTCAAGTTCAGTCTATTGTAGTTATTGACCGCCCATTGCAAACCGGTTCTTCCAGCGCTGCTCAAAGCAAATTGACCACCGGTATAACCGATAACGCTGATCGTCTTGGGCTGACTGACCAAATTGGTGGTGCGATACTGTTCGCTCCATATTTCCATTTCCCCATCCTTCAAATTCTGCATGGCCTGAATTTGTTCTGTACTGAAGAAAAGATCTTCGACCATAACACCCTCTTGCGAACTTCCATCGGGATATTCGTTAACAAAAGGTACCGCAGCTTTACCGTTCAGGTAAAAGCCATCTAGTTTTGCTACCAAATCATCACTTACGGCATCCGAAGAAGCCACATCGGATTCGGTGTTGTCCTTCTCACAGGATGCGACCAAAACGACGGATGACAAAGCAACCACTTTCATAAAGTTTCGTAATTTTCTCATTTTTTAATACGATTTATGTTAATAATATATTAATGTCCAAACCTTGTGCACCAAGTTAAGACACCGTTAAAATATTAACTTTTATCGATAAACCGCACTTTTTACTCAAAAAATCGACGAAATACTGCTGTTTTTGCCGATTTTTCCGCTATTTTGGGTTAACATTTTTTAAGATTTGGTTTCCTACAAAAAAACGATACGTTTTTGGTCGAAAAAAAGATAAAAACACCAGATTTTCTTTTGAAAACCGATACTTTTAAAAGGTGAATACCTGCTATGAAAAAGTGTTTTTGGTTTATGGCCCTTTTTGTCCAATGGTGTATCGGACAGCAAAAGATAGCTCCGATTTGGAGTTCTTTTGCCAGCGATAGCATCAGTATGGAACAAAGCGTTTCTTCAAAAAATGGCCAAAAAACATTTTTGGTGCGTTTCGCACATCCAATCAAAAGAGAACGCCTAAGGGACGAGGGGTATACATTAAAACGCTTTTTGGACCCGTACCACGCCATTGTTTCCATCACCGATACAGCTATCCTAAAAAAGAAAAAAGGACTTTCCGCAGTACCCGCAAACGATTGGTGGAAAGTAGCGGACCGCCTTATCCAGAACATCGGCAATACCAATAGTGCTCTACCCTATGTGACGACAACCGACAATGCGGAACGCACACTGGCGCTATTGGCCAAATTTCCGGATGTTACCATAGTACACCGTCATTTCAATACCATTTACTTCAAGGCAAGCACGGTTTCCTTTCTTTCAGAGCTTATGGCAGAACCGACTGTCCGCTATATCGGCAAGGAAACCCTTAAAACCGTCCCTGAAAGTACCGTAAGGGACTTGAACCCATCCATAAATAATATTCCAAAAATATACCGAGACCATCCCGAACTGAACGGCAATGGGATAACCGTTTCGGTAAAGGACAACAAGTTTCGCGAAGGGGATATCGACTTGATCGATAAACTCACCGACTCCCCTTTGATCGCCGAAACGGTGGACGATCATGCTACTGACATGGCGACCATTATCGCCGGCCTGGGCAATTCCTCGATCAAGGGCAAGGGAATCGCCCCTGGGGCAAAACTACAATCCTCGGACTTTTCCTTGGTATCGCCAGACCCTGAAACCAACCTATCGTCGGCCGGTATTTTTGTGCAAAACCATTCCTACGGTACGGCCATCGAAAACTTTTACGGCTCGGTAGCTGCCGCATACGACGACCACACCTATACCCATTCTGAAGAACTACATGTTTTTTCGGCCGGGAATGACGGACAGGAAATTCCAACGGACGGCCCCTATGCAGACCTAGGTACCTATGGTAACCTTACGGGAAACTTTAAAATGGCGAAAAACACCCTACTTGTAGGAGCTACCAATGAGGAAGGACAGGTGGTTTCGTTTTCGTCGAGCGGACCGACTTATGATGGTAGGGTCAAACCGGACCTCGTGGCCTATAGCATTACCGGAACATCGAATGCTACGGCATTGACCTCTGGGGTAGCCGCGCTACTGCTCCAAGGGTATCAACAATGGTATGGCGAAACCCCGACCGCAGCCCTATTAAAAGCGGTATTGATCTCTACGGCCGACGACCTAAATTCCCCAGGCCCCGACCATCGTTCGGGCTACGGCGCGGTAAATGCGTATAAAGCACTGGAAAACATTAGATCGAACCGTTTTGTTACCGGTACAGTAGATGGGGGAACCGATCAAAATTTTACGATTACCGTGCCTCCCAATACCAAATTTTTAAAGGCGACCTTGGTATGGACGGATGCACCCGCGGAGGTCAATAGCAATAAGGCACTGGTGAACGATTTGGACCTTACCATTGTCGATGGCCAAAACAACACCTATATGCCATGGGTATTGCGTACCGACCCTTCCTTATCGGCACTCGAAACAGCAGCGACCACCGGGATTGACCGTCTGAACAATGTGGAACAAATCCTGATAACGGACCCGGCGCCCGGACAAATGGACCTTAGGGTATCGGGATTCGATATTTCTGGCGGCCCCCAAGCTTTTGCGATTGCCTATGAAGTACAAAACAATGATTTTTTCCAATGGAACTATCCCGTAAGCGGGGACAACCTGCCCTATGATGGGGAAACCCTCAGCTATCTCAGATGGGAAAACAGCTTCGACCAGGAGTCCGGAATACTGGAAGTAAGCTATAACAACGGTGTCGATTGGGAAACAATCGCGGAGGAGGCATCACTGGAAGAAGGTTTTCTCCTATGGTCCCCGCCAGAGGGATTGAGTGCCACCGGTATCCTTAAAATGACCATTGGCACCAGGGAATACCTCTCCGATTCCTTTCAAATTTCCAGGGCTCCGACCATTAATGTTGCCTTGGATTGTAGGGACGCTGTGGAAATTACCTGGAACGCGCAAGAACAGGACGACGCGTACGAAGTTTATAATTTGAACGGGGCCGATCTTGAGCTCTTATCTACCGTTAGGGACACGGCATTGGTCGTTAGCGTGCAGGAAATCGCATCGCCCTATTTTTCGATAAAACCCGTATTGAACGACGGAAGTTCGGGCATACGCAGCGAAACAATCGATTACCGCACCTTCGGCGGCCCTTGTTATGACGCTTCACTGATTGCCAATAAAAGCGAGGATGGTACCGGAGCGGCGCTTTCTATTGCCCTTAGCAGCCTTTATGAAGTAGCTACCGTGGCCATTGAGCGGCAACAAGGGGATGCCTTTGTCGAAATCGGCACGCTGGAAACCTTGGACGCCCGGGATACGACATACTTCGACCCCATGCCCATTGAAGGCCTCAACCGTTATCGCATACGTATCGATCTTACCGATGGCACCGCTTTCTTTTCAGGGGAAGCCGATCTCGTTTTTTTAAGGACCAATCCCTTTATAGCCTTACCGAACCCCATAAGCACGGGCATTACCGTCTATTCCGCTGATATTCCTGCAGATGAAGTATGGATAGAAATTTATGACCTGACCGGAAAACAGGTATTCCGAAAAACGATAACGGAGGAACAGGAATTTGTGGTCTTGGATCAACTACGAACGGGAATGTACTTGATCAAACTGTTCACCTCAAGGGGAAGGACCAGTGCCCAACTGGTTTATAAAAACTGATACCAACTACCTAAGTAGATGATATAAATAGTTCTCGCGTAATGCGAATACAGTTGCCAATTATAAAAAAGAAGTTGGATAGTCGTATTACACGATTTCGGCACTGAGGCCTGCTTGGAGCAAACGGCTGCAACGTGGTTTCAAATCATCGTATTCCCCCGTTTTAACCGTGCATTTTCCATTATAATGTACAATTAGGGAACACTGTTCGGCCTGTTCCGGGGAGTGTTCACATACGGCGATCAATGTTTCGATTACATGGTCAAAGGTGTTGACCTCATCATTGAAGAGTACGATCTCATTTTGTTTGACGGTCTCCTCCTCCAATAATACATCCTCTTGGTACTTTTCTTTGTAACCCATAACAATAACTTTAACGTTATACCTGTGGTTTCAAGATTAAATATAACCTTCTGAACTGAAAAAAAAACGCTTTCCGGTTTTTTTAACAGAATCATTTTGCGCTTAGGAATGTCAGTCCAGCGAGAAATACCGTGGGAAATTTCAGCACATAAGCACCAACATGTCAACTCTTTAGACCATAATACCATTTCTGATGTTAGTTTGCCCCTTAACACTTGTTCTTTTTCGCCTAAACAAAAAATCCCTGGTTTCTATTTGCGTATGCTAACATCAGAAATAGCATAATGGGCCGCGACCCAATTATTTTTTTCACGATTTGACCGATACTCGAGCCCCGATAGTGACGCACGTTCGTTCACCAAGGGTAGGTCTTCTTCAAAAAAACCGCTCAGGAAAAGCTGTCCCCCCGGGCGCAAGGCCCCGGCATAGGAAGGAATATCGCTCAGTAAAATATTACGGTTGATATTTGCCAAGATGAGGTCGTACTTCTTTTCACCGATCAAAGCCACATCCCCCTCAAAAACCTGTATATGGGAGCAGCCATTACGATTTACATTCTCTTTTGCGTTTAAAAAACACCAATGGTCTATATCTATCGCATCGATCGATTTTGCTCCCTTCATGGCTGCTAAGATGGCGAGCACCCCGGTTCCGCTACCCATATCCAAAACCGCTTTTTTTTGCATATCGTTGGCCAAAATATACGCCAGCATCATATGGGTGGTCTCATGGTGACCGGTACCAAAACTCATTTTGGGCATGATCACAATGTCGTATTCCACATCCACCTTGTCATGAAAGGGGGCGCGTACTACACAGGTATCGCCTACGCTAATGGGTTCAAAATGCCGCTCCCAGTTTGCGTTCCAATTCTCCTGTTGAATTTCACGTTTGGAATGGGAAAATTCGAAATCGGTATTCGACAGTATCGAAATTTTTTGAAGTACATCGGGGTCCCAATCTTCTTTTTGGATATATGCCAGTACCCCATCTTCGTTTTCCACAAAACTTTCAAAACCCTCCTCGCCCAGCTCCGCAATCAAAATATCGCATGCGGGCTGTAAAGGGTTTACGTTAAAAACATACTCTACATAAACCGTATCCGTATCTGCCATCAAAAAAATAAAAGGTTGTCTATATTGCCTTGATAATGGCGATAAAATCATCGGCTACCAGTGAGGCGCCCCCGATCAAACCACCGTCCACATCTGGTTTGGAGAAAATTTCATTGGCATTTCCAGGCTTTACACTACCACCATACAATATGGATACATTACCGGCAACATTGGCGTCGTAACGATCGGTAATCGTTTTTCGGATAAAGGCGTGCATTTCTTGCGCCTGCTCCGGTGAAGCCGTTTCCCCGGTGCCGATGGCCCATACCGGTTCGTAAGCCAAAACAATATTTTTCCATGCCGAAGCATCCAAGGAGAACAGCGCATTTTTTAGCTGGTCGGCCACTACGTTAAAATGGTTCCCGGATTTTCTATCTTCCAATTCTTCCCCAAAACAAAACATGGTACGAATGTTCTTTTCTAGGGCAAACGTTACTTTTTTAGCCAAAATAGCATCGGTTTCCCCAAAATAGGCCCTACGTTCGGAATGACCGATGATGGCGGTATCCACACCAATATCCAACAACATATCTGCGGAAATCTCGCCGGTATATGCGCCGCTTTCTGCAAAATGCATGTTTTGGGCAATGACCGCTATAATGGAATCATCAAGATACCGGACCGCTTCACCCAGATTTACGTAAGGTGGGGCGACCATTACTTCGGCATTCGTATCGGGCAGTTTTGCCGATAACTCCGCCAACAAGGCTTCGGTCTCGGTCCTATTTTTATTCATCTTCCAGTTTCCTGCTACTATTTTACTTCTCATTATAATGACTGTTTATTTTCGTGATTACGTTATACGTGTTCCTATTGCTATTCTTTAAATTCCAGTTCGTCCAAATCATTGAAATGCACTTTTTGGACTATAGTGCCCTTTTCCAACACCAATACTCCGGGATTGGAACGCACTATTGTTTTTAAAGCCGTTTCATCGGTAAAATAAAAATCGAATCCGAGTCCATAATCGTTGATCAAGGGTCCGGTAAGTGCATCGTTGGAGGCGGACATACCGATGACCTGATAGCCTTTTTCCAAGGCGGTATCGGTAACGGTCTTGATTTCCGAATACACATTGCGTTCCGTTTTGGCCACATCATAGGCGATGACCATTACCAACTTTGGCGCGACCAACAGGGTATCGGTAAAATCGGTTCCGTTCCGTTCCAATGTAAAATCATGTATCGGTGGTTCATATCCCTTCTGCACTTCCGTAGTTTCAACATCGATGAACTCCCCTTCTACATTTGGGTAATCGCCCTGTGTTACGATAACCTCTTCCTTGCCATCAATTTTAAACTTCCAGGCATAATCAAAGATGGCCGCCGGTGCCCCTTCGGGGACGTTCATTCCATCTTGAATATTGGCCCCTATCTTATATGGTCTGAAATCGATTACGGGAAGGTGCCGCAGCACATATCTTGCATATAGCGCACTGATCACCAAAGCCGCGACGGTAATGATACGCTTGGCATTGGAACCGACGATCGGTTTAATGAAGGCCCTTCCCTTGAAAAGTATCAGGATGAGCACCAATAAAATCACATCTTTGATAAAGGACTGCCAAGGGGTCAGCTTTAACGCATCGCCAAAGCAACCACAATCGGTAACCTTATTGAAATAAGCGGAATAAAAGGTGAGAAAGGTAAAGCCCAAAATCATTGCCAAAAGGCTCCACACCGTAAATTTTATACGAAACCCTACCAAGAGCATTACCCCCAATAGCACCTCGAGTATGACGACAAAAATAGAAATATACAGCGCATAAGGTTCGAAGAAGGGCAAATCGAGCACGCCCGGGCTAAAATACTCTTCCAATTTAAAAGAGAAGCCTACGGGATCGTTCAGTTTTATAAATCCGCTTACGATAAATAACACCCCTACTAAAACCCTGCTTATGGAAACCAAATATTTCATCATTTGCTCAACTTCCTTTTAAATATTTTCCGCACATTATGTTTGTCATGTTCCAAAAAATGGTCTGCTACAACTGACCGCGTTATTCCGGTTCGGCCCCTAAATGGATCATGGCGAAAACGGCATAGTTCACCATGTCCTGATAGTTGGCATCGATACCCTCACTGACCAACGTTTTCCCCTTATTGTCCTCTATTTGTTTGACCCGTAATATTTTTTGTAAAATAAGATCGGTAAGCGAACTCACGCGCATGTCCCTCCAAGCTTCGCCATAATCGTGATTTTTATTTTCCATCAACCGTTTTGTTTCATGGGTGTGGGCATCGAACAGCGCCAAAGCTTCGGAGACCGAAAGATCGGGCTGGTCGGCAACACCCTTCTTCAGCTGAACCAATGCCATAATGGAGTAGTTGATGATTCCGATAAACTCGGAACGCTCCCCTTCGTCCACTTTGCGCACCTGATTTTCCTGCAAACCTCGAATACGTTGCGCTTTGATAAAAATTTGATCCGTTAACGAGGGAAGTCGAAGAATTCTCCAAGCACTGCCATAGTCGCTCATTTTCTTTTCGAATAGCGCGCGACACGTTTGAATAACGTGGTCGTATTGTTCGGAGGTTTGCTGCATCGTAATCGCTCTAATTTGCGTAAATTTCGTTCAAAATTTTGAATTCTTGGACTTCGGCGGTCGTAAACCCCGAGTTTGAAGGCAAATCTCGTGTTTTAAACTTGTTTTGTCAAACGATACCCTTGCGAATATGACCTTAAACTGTAAAGGCACCCTGATCGACCTCACCGTTCCTAAAATAATGGGAATCCTAAACGTTACTCCCGACTCTTTTTACGACGGTGGCCGATACTCGGATAATGAGGGCGTATTGGCACAGGTAACCAAAATGTTGGATGAGGGCGCCACGTTTATCGACCTGGGCGCTTATAGCTCACGCCCCGGAGCGCAAGCGGTATCCGAAACGGAGGAATTGCAACGTATTTTACCGATAGTACGGCTGTTGTTGGACCATTTTCCAAAAATAACATTGTCCATAGACACCTTTAGGAGCAGCGTGGCCGCCGAATGTATAGCCGCCGGTGCCGCCATGATCAACGATATTTCCGCCGGAACAAGGGATACGGAAATGCTGGCTACCGTAGCACGTTTGCGGGTACCCTATATTATGATGCATATGCGGGGAACTGCGAAGACCATGCAGGAACAGACCGACTATAGCGATCTGCTTACGGACATCCTATTCTATTTTTCAGAGCGGATTGCCGCGGCAAGGACGCTCGGAATTCATGACATTGTAGTAGATCCCGGTTTTGGTTTTGCCAAAACCCTGGAGCAAAATTACGAGCTGTTGTCGCACCTTGACGCTTTCAAAGCCCTGGAACTTCCAATTTTGGTGGGGCTTAGCAGAAAATCGATGATCTATAAAGCGTTGGGCACCACTGCGGAAAACGCCCTGAACGGGTCTACCGTTTTGCATACCTATGCCTTGCAAAAAGGCGCACAAATACTTCGGGTACACGACGTTAAGGAGGCAATGGAGGCCATCACACTTTCACAGCTTTTAGCTTAAGTTCACGTCCATTACCATGATTTTCGACCTCCCGACACCGGTAGTTCGGATACCATCGATTTTGGTACGTCTATTTTTCATAATTTTACCAAAACGGCGAAAGGGAATTGGATTTTTTGAATTTTATCGAATTTAAGATAACGGATGTCCTTGATATTATTCTGGTCGCCATTCTTCTTTACTATATCTACAAATTGGTCCGCGGCTCCGTGGCCATCAACATCTTTATCGGAATCGTTATTGTTTGGACCTTTTGGAAACTGACCGAATTGTTGGGTATGGAAATGATCAGTAGTATGGTCGGTGCCTTTATGCAAGTTGGCCTGATTGCCCTGATCATTGTATTTCAACAGGAAATACGTAAGTTTTTGCTGATGATCGGTTCGACCAATTTTGCGAACAAACGAAACTTTGTAAAACATTTTAAGTTTTTAAGACAGGAAGGGTTGACCACCAGTTTGGATGTGAACGCCATTTTAGGGGCGTGCGAAAACATGGCCAGTTCCAAAACGGGAGCCCTTTTGGTATTTGCCCGAAACAACTCCTTGGACTTTGTTAAATCGACGGGGGATATTATGTACTCCGAGGTAAACCAACCGATCTTGGAGAGCATCTTTTATAAAAACAGTCCCCTCCATGATGGCGCTGTAGTAATAGAAAACAATTATATCGTAGCGACGAGGGTAATACTGCCCGTTTCCAATGAACGTGGTATTCCGCTGCGCTTCGGGTTACGGCATCGTGCAGCGGTGGGCATTACGGACAAGACCGATGCGATCGCACTGGTAGTCAGTGAGGAAACGGGAAACATCTCCTACATTAAAAACGGCGCCTTTGTCCCTTTTAAGGATACCGAAAGCCTTTCCAACATGCTAAAAGAGGATTTGGTTTAAAGAAACTCATCAGGTCCAATATTACTTAGAAGCTACTTTAGTGAATTACCAAACTTGATATGGCTACCTATCATCAAGCAACCTCGTCGGCCAAAAATTGGGCCTCGTAGAGGGTGTTATAGTAGCCACCTTTTTTCAGAAGTTCTTTATGGGTTCCGGTCTCCACAATTTTACCGGCATCCATCACCAAAATCTTATCCGCCTTTTTAATGGTCGCCAACCGGTGTGCAATAATAATGGAGGTACGGCCCTCTGTAATTTTTTCCGTTGCCTTTTGTATGAGCTGCTCGGAATAGGTATCTACGGATGACGTGGCCTCGTCCAACACCAAAATACTCGGATCGCTGACATAGGCCCTTAAAAAAGCGATCAACTGTCGCTGTCCGCTCGATAGCATGGTTCCACGCTCCTTTACGTTATAGGTATACCCTCCGGGAAGACTTTCGATAAACTCGTGCACTCCGATCTGTTTTGCCGCCGCCTCGATTTGCTGTAGGGACACCTCCGCGTCCTTTAAAGAGATATTGTTGGCAATGGTATCGGCAAAAAGAAAAACATCTTGCAAAACCACCGCGATATGTGAGCGTAAGTTGGACAAGGTGTATTCCTTTATGGAAACGCCATCCACCGAAATGGTACCGGAATTTATTTCATAAAAACGGTTCAAAAGGTTAATGATGGTCGATTTACCGGCCCCTGTCGACCCGACAATGGCCACGGTCTCCCCTGCTTTCACATCGAAAGAAATACCGTGCAACACCTCCTCGTCCGCCAAATAGCCAAAGTGGACATCCTTAAAAGAGATTTCCCCTTGTACCTGTTCCCGTTCCGTTGCTCCAGAATCGGCAATACGGCTGTCGGTATCCAAAATGGCAAATACGCGATTGGCCGCGACCATGCCCATCTGTAGGGTATTGAACTTATCGGCAATCTGCCGTAGCGGCCTAAAAAGAAGTTCTATCAAAAATAGAAAGGAAACAATGGTACCGATGGTGTCGGGTACAACGCTGTTCAAATCCTGTAATACGCCAAAATACACCACCAAACCTACCGCTATGGCAGAGACAATTTCGGCAATCGGAAAAAAAATGGAATTGTACCATACCGTTTTTAACCAAGCGTTCTGATGTTTCTCGTTGATCTTCCTGAATTTTTCTTTCTCGATTTCCTCACGTGTGAACAACTGTACTATTTTCATGCCCGTTATACGCTCTTGCACAAAAGAGTTTAAATTGGATACCTGGGCACGCACTTCGATAAACGCGATTTTCATTGCTTTTTGAAACAATCGGGTAGCATATAGGATGATCGGCAACAGGGCAAAGACCAATAAAGCCAATCTCCAGTTAAGATATAACATCACTATTGCTGCCGTTAGCATTTTCAATAAATCGGCAACGATCACAAAAAAGCCTTGACTAAAAATTTCCCCGATGCGCTGCATATCGGCCACTGCCCTGGTGACCAAAACCCCAATGGACGAGTTATCAAAATACTGCATTCGAAAACCCATCATCTTTTGGAAAAGGGCCACACGTATATCCTTGATCACCGATTGCCCTAGCCAATTGGCATAATAGTTAAAACCCAACTGACTGATCACCTGCCCCAATAACACTCCCAGCATGGTCAATGTAAGGGTCAACAACTTGTCGGCATCGTTCGGTTTTATGGCCTCGTTTACGATCTTTCCGGCAAAAGAAGCCGTCAATACGGCAAAAACGGACAACAGTACAGCGGCAAGGGCCACCCCATAAAACGTTGTGCGATACGGTCTTGTATGCGCGATCAACCGCTTGAACAAGTTGTAATCAAATGCCTTCCCCGAATTATTTTCCATTGAACTCATTTAGACTTTTTTAATTGGCTAAAAAATTGCCCTTTACAGCCCTGTTTTTGCCTTTTTTTCCTCTCGTAGCCCTGCTATGAAACTCAAAAAAGTCTTCAACAGGCCTTTAAATCACTAATTTTCGCTTCAATCCAAAAAGTCTAAATGAGTTCATTACTTAAATAGCTCCTGCGGATATAAAACCCTGGTTAAATATAATCCTTTTGCCGGTACCGAAGGGCCCGCCATGGCCCGGTCCTTACTGGCGATGACCGCATGTAGCGCCTCTGGTAATTTTTTACCCGTTCCGATGTCCAATAAGGTACCCACGATCGCTCGCACCATGTTCCTTAGAAATCGATCCGCCGTAATCGAAAAGACCAATCGCTCCCCCACAACTTGCCATTGTGCCGAACGGATATCGCAGCGATAGGTTTTTACATCGGTGTTGGATTTGGAAAAACATTCGAAATCGTCATACTCCAATAATAGGGATGCCGCACGGTTCATCGCTGCTACGTCCAATGGCATTTTAACATAATGTGCCAGACCCGTTAAAAAAGGATTTTTTTGCTGTGTCACCCAATATTCATAACCCCGTTCCACCGCATGAAAACGTGCGTGGGCCGTATCGGAAACCTCAAAAATTTCCTCGACGGCAATACCCTCGGGCAAAAATGCGTTCAAACGATGCGTCAATTCAGATTGTTCGGCGATACCATCACTGTCAAAATGGGCAAACATGGTCTTTGCATGTACTCCTGCGTCCGTTCGACCGGCACCGACCAAGTTTATGGCATTCCCCAACAGCTTGGAAAAAGCATCTTCCATTACCGATTGCACGGTAATGGCATTCGGTTGTTTTTGCCACCCGTGGTACGCGGTTCCCATATATGAAAACTGAACAAAATATCTCAAGGAAGAAAAGTAGGATTCACGAATGCAAAGATACACATTAGGGGAAACAAGCCTGCTTAAAAAGTGGCACCGGAATCGGAAAGCCGTAATAATCGTGTTAAACCTTAAGAGTACATAGGCTCGATCACTAAAAGGAAATGTGCAACGAAAGGATAAAAACTAAAGCATTATTTTTAATCGGGAAATTTTCACTGGCCGTTCCTATTTTTATAGCTTAGCGGACCGAACAATAGCAATCGTACGTGACCAAAATTCTACTTTTATCGGATACCCATTCCCATATGGACGATAGCATACTAAAATATGCTGCCCAGGCAGATGAAATTTGGCATGCGGGGGATATCGGCAGTTTATCCGTTACCGATACCCTGGCAAAGATCAAACCGCTGCGCGCGGTATACGGCAATATCGACAACGCGGCCATTCAGCAGGAATTTCCGTTGAACGATCGTTTTTTTTGCGAGGAGGTATCGGTGTTTATGACGCATATCGGTGGCTATCCCCCAAAATACAATGCGCGTACCCGGAACGAGATCAAAAATGACCCTCCACAATTGTTTATCTGTGGGCATTCCCATATTTTAAAAGTGATGATGGACAAAAAACTGCAGGTGTTGCATATGAATCCCGGAGCTTGTGGAAAACATGGTTTTCATCATGTGCGGACCATGCTACGTTTCGAAATCGATGGAAAAGACATTAAAAACCTAGAGGTCGTGGAATTGGGGAAACGATAACCTTATTCAGGAACCATCTTTTTCTCCTTATTTTCGTAAACCGACAAAACGCATAACAATCCTTTTAATCAAGCTCAAAATGACCTTTGCACAACGAATGGCGACCATGATCGCCTTGATCTTACTGTTTCAATTTACGGCGATTGCCCAAGTATCCATTTCCCTGGACAGACCCGATGGAATCTTTTCGGTGGGGGAAACAGTCCATTGGACCATTACCCTAGATAAGGATGCAAAATTAGACTCCCTTACCTATTCTTTAAAGCTTGGCGGGCTCACGGTCGTTTCCGAGGGGGCCCTACCCACAAAAGGCAACAAGGCACGGTTGCAACATCAATTTACCGCCCCTGGTGCCATTTTACTCGAACTCGACTGGGTAACTGCGAACGGGTCGCATAACGAACAGCTGAGCGGGGCCATTGCAGACCCCGACAAAATAGCGCTCTCAAGCGAACGCCCGGCCGATTTCGATGCCTTTTGGGACAAGCAGATCGAACTACTAAAGGCCATCCCCAAAAACACCCAGATACAACACCGTCATTTGCCGGAAAATCCGAATATCGAATATGCCCATATTCAGATGAAAAACATTAACAAAAGTTGGATCCGTGGCCAAATGGCAAAACCAAAGGACAACAAAAAACTTCCCGCGCTGTTGATCGTGCAATGGGCAGGGGTATATCCATTACAACCCGAATGGGCCATCGACAAGGCCAAAGAGGGTTGGTTGGTACTCAACATCAACCCCCATGACCTGCCTATCGACCGGGAGCAGCATTTTTATACCGAAAAAAAAGAAGGTTTTCTAAAAGATTACCCCTCCATTGATAATGAGAGTAGGGAACAGAGCTACTTTTTACGCATGTACCTTTCTTGTTTCCGTGCCGCCGAATACTTGACCGAACATCCCGATTGGGACGGAGAGACCTTGGTCGTCATGGGAACGAGCCAGGGAGGCCTGCAGGCCGTGGTTACGGCGGGACTGCATCCTAAGATAACCGCCTCCATGGCTTTGGTACCCGCAGGTTTTGATACTATGGGCCCCACGATCGGCAGAAAGGGCGGTTGGCCCCATTGGTATACCAATACCGAAGGAAAAGACAAGGAAAAAGTATGGGCTACCAGTCGGTATTATGATGTGGCCAATTTTGTACCCAACATTACCTGCCCCATGCTCGTGGGTATTGGCCTGCTCGACCAAACTTGCCCGCCGGAGGGTATTTATGCCGGTATCAACCAATTGAAAGGGTATCGAGAAGTGTTGTTGTTGCCCCGTTCGGAACACCAATCCAAAGAAGGTTCCCAGGACGCCTACACCCAAAAATTGGAAACGTTTTGGTTACCTGCCCTTAGGGAGGGAACGTTCTCCGTTAAAGATTGAATAAAGCGGTCGCACGGCACCCTTACCGTGGTATGCTCCGAGTATGGCATTACTATGCAGAGTACCTTGCGTATGGTACAAAAAAAGCCCAGGGAACAACCCCTGGGCTCACGCACTAATACTACTAAGATGTAAGGTTTATCGCAAACGATCCACAGATTTTACAAGATCCTCATCCTTTTTAATGTTCCTGTTGGCCAGGACCAAAAAAACGATAGAAATAATAGGAATCAGCATCCCAATACCCTTCTCCGAAACCAAGGTTTCTCCAGATAAGTTTAGCGATCGGTAAACGAAAAATCCTAGTAAAAAAAGATTTAATATCATATTCAATCTGTTTATCACAAATTGATTTTTTCTATTCTTGAACAACAAAATAGCCACAAGGGCCAAAACGGCGATGACATAGAACGAAATGGAAATCAACATTTCATTGCTTGCATAAATTTCCGTACCGCTAGCATCGGACCAAAGGTGCAACCAAAAGGGCAAAACGCCCGCAATAATCAGTACCAAGAGTAAATATACGGTTTGAATTCTCTGCAACATGGACTATTAACGTTTTAAGCATCGCAAAAGTACAGGTCTTTTTAAAAATATTCATTTAATGTTGAAAATAATTTGTATTATTGTTGCGTTAAGACAAAGCACTTACCCTCTGGGATTTCATTCCCCAGTTTATCCAATTAACAGAAGACTTCAACAATTTTCAACACTCGTACTAATTTACACATACTTTAATGTTTGAAATTTCAGATTTAAAAGCTAAAAAGCTACCTGAACTTCAGGAAATAGCATCCGGATTAAAAGTTCCCAAATACAAATCCCTCAAAAAACTGGACCTTGTTTATCAAATTTTAGATGTGCAAGCGGCCGACCCCAAAAAAGTAGCCGAAGTGGCCCCAGCCAAAAAGCAACCGGAAGCCACCGAAACAAAAAAACCGGCCCCGGCAAAGCCCAAGGTAAAAAGGGAACGGGTGGATAAAAACAGGCCGAATCCGAAACCCCGTGCGGAACAGGACAAAAAGTCACAAAAAACGGAATCGAACAACGATACCAAAGAAAAGACCGAAGTTAAAAAACCGGAACACAACGCCCCTCGAAAAGAACAGCACAAACCCCAAAGCAAAAATAGGCCCCAACGGCCCCAAAAGCAGCAAAATTACGATAAGAGTAATTTTGACAAAGATTTGCGCAACCGTTATAAGGAACCCGAATTTGAATTCGATAGCATTATTGAAAGTGAAGGCGTTCTGGATATCATGCAGGACGGATACGGCTTTCTACGTTCTTCGGATTACAACTACCTTTCCTCTCCCGATGATATTTATGTTTCCCAATCGCAGATCCGTCTGTTCGGTCTAAAAACCGGTGATACGGTGTTGGGAAATGTGCGCCCACCAAAAGAAGGTGAAAAGTATTTTCCCCTGATCAAGGTAAACAAGATCAATGGAATAGACCCGCAGGTCGTTCGCGATCGGGTGTCCTTTGAACATTTGACACCGCTTTTCCCTCAGGAAAAATTTAATATTGCCGAACGGCAGAGCAGTATCTCTACCCGTGTCATGGATTTGTTTTCCCCAATCGGTAAGGGACAACGTGGTATGATCGTATCGCAACCCAAAACAGGGAAGACAATGTTGTTGAAAGACATTGCCAACGCAATAGCCGCCAACCACCCAGAGGTTTATCAGATCATTTTGCTGATCGACGAACGTCCCGAAGAGGTAACGGATATGCAGCGTAATGTACGTGGCGAAGTAGTAGCTTCTACCTTCGACAAGGAGGCAGTGGAACACGTTAGGGTCGCAAACATTGTTTTGGAAAAAGCAAAAAGACTGGTCGAATGTGGCCATGATGTGGTCATCCTGCTCGATTCCATAACCCGCTTGGCACGTGCGTACAACACGGTACAACCCGCATCTGGAAAGGTATTGAGTGGTGGTGTCGACGCCAACGCGCTTCACAAACCAAAACGATTCTTTGGAGCCGCCCGTAATATCGAAAACGGCGGATCGTTATCCATCATCGCTACCGCATTGACCGAAACCGGATCCAAAATGGACGAAGTTATTTTTGAAGAATTCAAAGGTACCGGTAACATGGAGTTGCAGTTGGATCGAAAAATTTCGAACCGAAGAATATTCCCTGCCATCGACCTTACTTCTTCCAGTACAAGAAGAGACGACCTATTGTTGGACGAAAGTACCATTCAACGCATGTGGATCTTGCGCAAGTATTTGGCCGACATGAATCCCGTGGAAGCTATGGAGTTCATTGAACAACGCATCAAACAGACCCGTAATAACGAAGAGTTTTTAATGACCATGAGTCAATAGACGCCATCAGGCGAAATACATACTTCAAATCCCGAGCTCCAATTTTGGTGTTCGGGATTTATTGTTTTCAGGAATAATTACTTTTTTAAGTACTGTTATCCTTAAAATAAATATCTTTATCGTGCAGAGATGCGCTCTTCCCCCTAGTTGAGAAACAGTAATCTTATTTTAACCTCTAAAAACCAGAACCATGAAAAACCGTGGAAATGCTGTAGCACCGCTTATGTTACTGCTACTTATCGGGCTGGGAAGTTGCCAGCCAAAAACCGAAGAACCCAAAGAAGAAAAACCTGTTCCCCCGCCAGGGCAAATTATCACCATTGCCAATGCCAAGGGCTATTACGACAACTATTCCGAACGTAGGGTGCCGCTCATCCAGCGGTATGAAGATTCCATAAACCGCGGAAACGGTAAAGAACGTGACCAAGAGCAATATGAAAAAGACCCTAAGAAAGGCGCCGACAAGGGAGCGCTCAAAAGCATGCAACGTTCCGAAGCCTACGAAAAATTCGATGTCGCCCGGTATGTGTACTATGATTACAAGACCATAAAGGACTATATCACTTTTATCGAGCAACAGGCGGCCGCGGCAAAAGTAGATATCTCAACGCTACGGTTCTATTTTTCAAACTATCCGGACAATGAAAAATTCGTACACCCCAGGCAAAACTCGATTATGATTTCACCAGCTTTAAAAAAGGGAGACCGAGAGTTTCTGTTTTATATCGATGATGCCGATCCAAATGATTTGAGGCCCGTGTTGCTAAAGGACGATTTCAGCCCTACAAACACGACCATAGGGAAATCAAAGAGCGAAAGCACCAAAGCGTACGCCTCTTTTTTACCGAGCCTCGCTCCAAATCCAGTTTCGCCGAATCCCTATTTCAACGGCCAGAGCCTTACCTTAAATAGGGCCAATGGAGTACCACCGCCAAAAAACGATTGAACGAACCAGGACGATTTCCGACCTACCATAATGAAAACTGACCGAATTGGATTTTATTAAGGAAAATTACATTCTATTCGTTTATTTGATTACGGTAGCGTTATCCATCGTGCGGTACAAACTGTACTTTGATACGCCCCTGAAATATCTACCCATACTTTTTTCCTATACGCTTTTGATGGAAATTTTAGGGGCGTTGATACGGGATTTCGAAAACTTTCAATTGATCTATCAAGAGGAATACGAAGCATACAATAGCATAATCTATAATATTTTTGACGTCGTTTGGTACGGCTATTTTTTTAGGATTTTTTGGTTGACGGTAAAATCGGAAAAGGCAAAAAAAATTATAGTATGGGGTACAGTGGCTTTGGTTATTGCAAGTCTCGTAAATCCCTTTATTCAAAATGTAATGATCAGGCCTCAGAATTTTGCCATCGTTATCGGTTCCTGTTTACTGGTATATTGTTCCGTTCAATATATAATCGAGGTCAAAAAGGGCAGTTCAAAAGTTTTAAAAAGCAGAAACCTTTTGTTTTGGCTTGGTGCGGGGAATATCATTTTTCATTCGTTCTACCCCTGGGCAATGCTGCTTTTGGAATATGATTACAACACTTATCGAACGGCAAATTTATATTCTTGGCATATGGCCGCCCTTTCCATGATGTACGCCTGTTTTATCCTAGGATACCTAAAAATGGCCTCTATGAATCGATTTATGAAGATGGACGGTCGTTGATGGTTAATAATTCCATGAGCGTTCCTGAAAAAATGTGTTGAACGTTTTCTTGGTCCACTTGCGGAGCCTATATTAGATCTTTCTCTTTTAAAACAAAAACGCCCTAACGATTTAAAACCGTTAGGGCGTTTCTTTTACCTTGTGTAATCCTTATAACGCAGCAACGTGCTTGGCAAGCTTACTTTTTAAGTTGGCCGCTTTGTTGTTGTGTACGATGTTCCTTTTAGCCAGACGATCGATCATGCTCACAACACTTGGCAATAACGCCTCCGCTTCTTTCTTATCCTCAAGACCACGCAATTTTTTGATTGCGTTACGAGTGGTCTTGTGCTGATATCTATTGCGCAAGCGAACCGCTTCGTTTCTTCTAATTCTTTTTAATGCCGACTTATGATTTGCCATTTCTTCTAAATATTATCTTGTTCGATTAAAGCAAAACCGCTTTAAAACTTGTAGCCCGTAGGGGAATCGAACCCCTGTTACCAGGATGAAAACCTGGCGTCCTAACCCCTAGACGAACGGGCCAATACGTTTGGTACTTCAAAAAACAAATTGGGCACCAAAACAAAAGTACCTTAGTAGCCCGTAGGGGAATCGAACCCCTGTTACCAGGATGAAAACCTGGCGTCCTAACCCCTAGACGAACGGGCCTGCTTTCGCATAATTGCGGATGCAAAAATACAATTATTTTTTACTACTACAACTGCTAGCTATTTTTTTTTAAAGAAACCCTCATTTTCTGTCGCATATCCGGTAGACCTACCCTAAAAACGGGTCGCCTTTTTATCTCCAATACATCGGCCTGCATCCCTTAATACGCCTTTGCGAACAGCACACGACCTGCCGAAGGTTTTCCTGTGACCATACAGTTCCCATTTTCAGCAACATCCTCCAAGGGAATACAACGTATAGTGGCCTTGGTTTCATTCTTCACTTTTTCCTCGGTTTCTCCCGTTCCGTCCCAATGGGCGGAAATAAAGCCGCCTTTCGTTTCCAGTACCGTTTTAAACTCCTCATATGAGCTTACCTCGGTGATATTGGCATCCCTATGGTCGGAAGCTTTTTGGTAGACGTTGCGTTGTATGTCCTCCAAAAGCCATTCGATTTTGGCGACCACTTCATCGGCGGGAACACTTTCCTTTTCCAAGGTGTCCCTACGCGCCACTTCGTAGGTACCGTTTTCCAGATCGCGTTGCCCAATGGCCAAACGCACCGGTACGCCCTTTAGCTCGTACTCATTAAATTTAAAACCGGGCTTGTGCGTATCACGATCATCATACTTCACGGAAATTCCCATTTTTTGTAATGTTCGTACCATAGGAAGTACTTTTTCCGATATGACTTCCAGTTGCTCCAAGCCTTTGTAAATCGGGACAATAACAACTTGTATCGGCGCTAATTTTGGTGGCAGCACCAAACCGTTATCATCGCTATGTGTCATGATAAGGGCGCCCATCAAACGTGTGGAGACGCCCCAGGAGGATGCCCATACGTATTCCTGTTTTCCTTCCTTGTTTGCGAACTTCACATCGAAGGCTTTGGCAAAATTCTGTCCCAAAAAATGTGAAGTACCTGCCTGCAATGCTTTACCGTCCTGCATTAAGGCCTCTATACAGTAGGTGTCCAGGGCACCGGCGAAACGCTCGCTTGCGGTCTTTGTGCCTTTGATCACGGGGACCGCCATATGTTCTTCAGCAAAGTCGGCATAGATGTCCAAAATCAATTTTGCCTCGGTCACCGCTTCTTTTTCCGTAGCATGGGCCGTATGGCCTTCCTGCCACAGAAACTCCGCGGTACGCAAAAAGAGTCGGGTACGCATCTCCCATCGCACCACATTGGCCCATTGATTGATCAAAAGGGGCAGGTCGCGATAGGATTGGATCCATCGTCGATAGGTATCCCAAATAATCGTTTCCGAAGTGGGCCTGACGATCAGCTCCTCCTCCAATTTTGCTTCGGGATCTACAATGATTCCCTTTCCATTTTCGTCATTTTTTAAACGGTAGTGGGTAACAACGGCGCATTCCTTGGCAAAACCCTCTACATGACTGGCCTCTTTGCTCAAATAGGATTTGGGAATAAACAATGGGAAATACGCGTTCTGATGCCCCGTATCCTTGAACATTTTATCCAACGCCGCCTGCATTTTTTCCCAGATAGCGAAACCATAGGGTTTGATCACCATACAGCCACGGACACCGGAATTTTCGGCCAAGTCGGCCTTTACCACCAGTTCGTTGTACCATTTGGAATAATCCTCACTACGCTTCGTCAATTTTTTACCCATAGTCTATAGTTTGGCACAAATATTGTGCTTAGTAACGTGAAATATTTGGGTAAAACTAACTATTTTTAAAATGTTCAACAATATAAAATTGCAACCATGATACAATCGCCACCCCTCCATCGCTTTCGTCAGGCCATGCTTTTAATCTTTGTCGGTATAATTGCCGCTTCCTGCGGATCGTACCAGCAAGCCTCTTACTACGATAATGACGGTATTTACTCCAATGGCCAAAGGCAGGTGGGCGTTGAAAGGCCGGTTCAGAATACCCGGCAACAACGACAACAGGGTACAAACGGAGATAACGTTTATAAAAATTACTTTGAGCAACAGGCCGACCAATATGGCGAACTGCTGGAGGACGACATTTTTGTGGACGTGGACGGTTACAGCAGCGATACCTTAAACGATAGTATTGCCGAATCGCAATTGACCGACTACTACCAAAGCGACAACGATTACGCCGGACAACCGGCATGGGGAGACAACCCACAGAACGTAACGGTCAATGTCTATGACAATTGGGGCTGGGGCGGCGCAGGTTTCGGATCGCCGTGGCTATGGAACAACTGGGGCTGGGGCGGAGGCTTCGGCTGGAATGCCGGCTGGGGCTGGAACCGATGGAACAATTGGGGCTGGGGCGGAGGCTGGGGCTGGAACCGATGGAACAACTGGGGCTGGGGCGGAGGCTTTGGCTGGGGTTGGGGAGGTTTCAATACCTGGTGCCCACCGTACGGCTATTACAATGGATGGAACAACTATGGATATGGAAGACGCAATTTTGCCGTAAACCAAGGAAGGCGTGGCTACTACAATACAAGGGCGCTTGCCGCCAATGGAAACAGAAGCGACATTCTTGGCCGTTCCAACCGTACCGCTGGTCGCTCCAATGCGAGCAGTCGCTACAGAAGTACATCAAGTACCCGTGGCAACGTAGGACGAAGCTCCCGAAACTATAGAAGCAGCTCGAGCAGCAGAAGAACCGCCGGTATCAATCAGAACCGTTCGTACCGGAGCAGCCGAAGTACCCGGGCAGTACCGAGAAACAATGGCACCTCCCGATACAATAGCGCATCAAGAAGTAATAGCAGCTATCGCAGTACCGTTCCACGAAGCAGTGGCTACCAAAGGGGTTCTTCCACAGGAGTGGGAAGGGCTACAACACCAAGGACCTCCACCTACAGGGGCAGCGGAAGCCGCAACAGTACCCGCAGTAGCGGTTCTTACGGCAGAACGGGAAGTTCGCGCAGTAGCGGAAGTTACCGAAGTTCGGGAGGAAGTTCGCGGAGCAGTGGAAGCTACCGAAGTTCGGGCGGAAGTTCGCGGAGCAGTGGAAGTTACCGAAGTTCCGGTGGCAGCTCACGCAGCAGCGGAAGCTACCGAAGTTCCGGTGGCGGGTCGTCACGTTCTTCAGGTGGCGGGAGAAGCAGTGGTGGAGGCCGCAGCGGCGGACGTAGCAGAGGGTAGTATTCCAAATTCTCATACCATTTTAACTTTGAAATGGCATGTATAGAAATTGAATTATCTTTTAGTAATTCAAGACAAAAAATCTAAGCATAGCCTTAGCTACGGTTCTATCCCCGTTCAAGCCGGGGACAGGCTTTTTAACGAAGAATAACTAAAAAAGAAACGATTTATTAGTGCTATTTCAAAGTTAAAATGGTATAAATACAAAATTATTTAGCAATGAAAAAGTTATCCATTTTCATAACCTGTTTGGTATGTGCTATCGGCAGCGCGCAAAACATTAACGACGTTCTCCGTTTTTCACAGGAAAACCTCCAGGGAACGGCCCGATATCAAGCGATGGGCGGTGCTTTCGGAGCGTTGGGCGGAGACCTATCGGCCCTGAACAACAATCCCGCAGGATCGGCGGTCTTCAATCACGGCCTTTTTACCATGACGGGCAGCAATTATAATAGGGACAATACCTCCAATTATTTCGGGACTTCAAGAAACCTCGATTTCAACACTTCCGAATTGAATCAAATCGGTGGTGTTTTGGTTTTCAACAACAGCGACGATGAGGCCGACTGGAACCATTTTTCCATCGCCTTCAACTATGACCTCGTGGAAAATTTTGACGACCGTACCCAGGTCGAGGGAAGAAGCAACCAAGGAATCGACTCCTACTTTTTGGCCTTTGCAAACGGGCTTCCTCTTGAAGAAATTGTATTGGATGATGGTGAATTGATTGAACGTGTATATGAGGATATCGGCGCAAATCCTAATAACCCTTTTGCCTTTGACGACCAACAAACCTTCCTAGGGTTTCAAGGCGGCATAATTGATCCCGTCACAAATGAAAATACCAATACCACTTATATTCGTAATGCTTCTTATTCAGAAGTCGCACAACGCTTTACACAAATCACCTCTGGATATAATGCAAAATATACAATCAACGTTGCCACACAGTACCAAAAAAAACTACACCTAGGCGCTTCAATTAACATTCATGATGTTTTCTACGAGCAAATTGACTTATTTACGGAAAGCGGGTATGACGACGATTCAGCAATTTCAAGTACCACTTTTGACAATTTGTTGCGAATAAATGGCGGAGGGTTTTCTCTCGGCCTAGGTTCCATATTAAAAATAAACGAAACGGTTCGTTTGGGGGCCAGCTATCAATCCCCTACATGGTATAGGCTTACAGCAGATACCTCCCAAGAACTAAACTCTGATTTTGCCCAGCGAAATCCCGATATCATTTTTATCAATTTTAACAACGCTGTTAATCTTTTTGAAACCTATACCCTAAAAACTCCAGGGAAACTAACCGCAAGTATGGCCCTCATATTTGGGAAACGCGGTCTGCTCAGCGTCGATTATGATTATCAAGACTTTTCAAGCTCAAAATTCAGTCGCAGAGACAATCCTGAATTTATCAACACTGCAAATTCAGAGATTACGGAAGCACTCACTGGAGTGTCAACAGTAAGAGTAGGCGGGGAATACCGTATCCAACGGTTTAGCCTTCGTGGTGGTTATCGGTACGAACAGAGTCCTTACGTCAACGGAACTACCGTTGGAGATCTGACCGGATTTTCAGGTGGACTAGGTTATGATTTTGGTGGTAGCCGACTCGATTTGGCCTTTAGCCGTGCGGAACGAACTACCAATCTACAATTATTTGATGTTGGGGTGACCACACCGGCTATAGTGGATCGTGTAAACACGAATATTAGTTTGGGGTATACCTTGAACTTTTAACAACCCTGTAGTTGAAACGGAAGTATTCAACGCTTCAAAGTAAAATGCGATTGAATGGTACGGGCCACAACGATACCGTTCTCGGTCCTAGAAAAATCGAGCTTAAACCAATAATCGGATGAAGGCAAGGGCCTTCCGTTGAAAGTACCGTCCCAAGTATCGTTGGGGGTGAGTTGTTTTAATAGTTTTCCGTAACGATCAAATATGAATACGCTAGGATCGGTCAATGTTTCTATTCCGTATACGAACCATTCGTCATTGATGCCGTCGGCATTTGGAGTGAAAAATTTGGGATATCCCGCTACTAAAAACTCATCGGGTTCCGATGTCCCACAACCATTTTTATCGTTAATGATCACCGTATTTATGCCGACGGGCACATTATCGAATACCGGGTCGTCCTGAAAGGGACTATCATTGACCGAATATTCGTAATCGCCATCACCCGATGCAAAAATGGCCACACTGTTCGTTCGGGTATCGTCATCAAGGATATCTTCCAAAATATCAACTCGATCGAGTATGGGTACGCCATAAAACGTAATCAAAACATCATCGATTACCGGACCAAAACTGGTTTCAATCGTAACAAAATAGCGCCCGGAATTCGGGCTTGAAACGATCAGTTCGGTGGCATCGGGTCCGCTCAACAAGGTATCGTCCATGGTACCGTCATCATTGTAGTCTACCGTCCAACTTACGTTTACGATGTCCGGTCCGGCAGGAGAATTCAATGCGCTTAAGGTAATGTCGGGATCGCCTTCACAAGCGATGATATCCAGTCCCAAAAACTCGTCGCGCAGGGTACAGTCCAATGCGGTGTTCTGATCGGCTTCTACAGAATTTCCCGTAAAGGTGAGTATAAAAGGTTCCGGGTCCGAATTCACACTTCCGAAGTTATTGATCAAAATAAAATAGATTTCCCCTGGTTCTACATCCAGCCACTCATCATAGGTATTCAGGTTTTGGGTCAAGGAAGGTTGCCCTGTTTGTCCATTTTCCGGGTTTACCCCCACCCCTGTAAAACGTGTTTCGTTTACTTCAAAATTACAGCGAATGGGCTGGGCCTCACCACTACTGATCGCCCCGCAATCTACATCCGGACCATACACGGCAAAATCGAGTTCTGCCGTTGGGTTGAGCCCTTCGATATCAAAACCGACCTGACCCCCGGTACCCGCCCGAAACACGTACCATGCCGTATTGTTTTCAATATTAGCGTTCCCAAGGCTCCCTTTTTCCAAACAACCGGTACGGTCGATGACCTCCGGGTCAAAATCGTCGATATCCCCCCTACCGTCCAGCAGACCGTCAATGGGGGCATCGGCACATACGGGAATGGCCGTTCTACAGTCGGCAGAAGTCTGCGCGCGTACGGAAATAACAAGACATAGGAAACATGCAAAAACGAGTAGGTTGCGCATAGGTATCGGAGCTGATTAACATCGCTATAACTATGCTTATAACTGGTGTTTGGTATGTTTTAGTATACTCGACAGGGTTTTTATACCGTTTATCGACGAAATGAAGAACGTACTTAAAAAAAAGCACCTTTTATACGCTCTGAAACGAACGCCACGCTCCTGACTCCTTAACAGGAATTTAAGTAGTCTTGGGCGGTATGGACGTCCTAAAGTGTGATATTATGTATATCTTTGCCATTCTTTTTATTCACGATAGTAATGAAAATCAAGGATACCTTGGACGAGCAATTTGAAGCTTTGGGAGACGATCACTTTTCGTCTGCCTCGGATACCCCCATGCGGAAGGATGCGTTTGTATTGACCGATTCGGAAAAAATAGAACGTATTCAAGAAAATATAAGAGCGGTAATGCTTACCCTGGGCCTTGATCTGGAAGACGACAGCTTAAAGGGCACCCCGTTGCGGGTCGCCAAAATGTTCGTGAACGAACTGTTCGGAGGCCTCCATCCCGATAGAAAACCAAAAGCGTCCACCTTTGATAACAAATATCAGTACGGCGAAATGCTGGTAGAAAAGAACATTACGCTCTACTCTACTTGCGAGCACCATTTGCTCCCTATAGTCGGCAGGGCCCATGTTGCCTATATCTCGAACGGAACCGTGGTAGGCCTTTCCAAAATGAACCGCATCGTGGACTATTATGCGAAACGTCCCCAGGTTCAGGAACGTCTCAACATACAGATCGTTAAGGAGCTACAAGAGGTGTTGGGCACGAAAGACGTGGCCTGTGTTATCGATGCGAAACATTTGTGTGTCAACTCGCGCGGCATCCGCGATATCGAAAGTAGTACCGTTACGGCCGAATATGGCGGTAAATTCAAGGAAGATTCCGTAAGACGGGAGTTTTTGGACTACATCAATATAGACACCAATTTCTAATACCGTACTCGTAACAATGCCTTTGTATCAAAATCAACCGCTTCACATTTACAATTCCTTAACCGGTAAAAAAGAACGTTTTGTAGCCCTGAACGATGGGTATGTGGGCATGTATGTCTGTGGCCCTACCGTATACAGCAACGTGCACTTGGGAAATTGCCGCACCTTCATGTCCTTTGATATGATTTTTCGGTACCTGCGCCATTTGGGGTATAAGGTCCGTTACGTGCGTAACATTACCGATGCCGGCCATTTGGTGGACGATGCGGAGGATGGCGAAGATAAAATTGCAAAGAAGGCCCGACTGGAAAAGCTGGAGCCCATGGAGGTGGTGCAACGCTATACGGTGGATTTTCATACCATATTGGAAAAATTTAACTTTCTTCCTCCAAGTATCGAGCCTACCGCTACGGGACACATTATCGAACAAATTGAAATTATAAAGGATATCCTGGCAAAAGGATATGCTTATAAGGTGAACGGTTCGGTCTATTTTGATGTGGCCAAATTCAATGAAAAGGCTACATATGGAAAACTGAGCGGCAGAAAGTTGGAGGACATGATCGCCAATACCCGGGCGCTCAACGCTCAGGACGAGAAAAAAAATCCACAGGACTTTGCCCTATGGAAAAAGGCGGAACCACAACATATCATGCGATGGCCCTCACCTTGGGGCGACGGTTTTCCGGGTTGGCATTTGGAATGTACCGCAATGAGCACAAAATATTTGGGCGAAACCTTCGATATTCATGGAGGGGGAATGGATCTGAAATTTCCGCACCACGAATGTGAAATTGCACAGGCCGAAGCCAGTTATGGGAAATCGCCCGTCCGGTATTGGATGCACGCCAACATGCTGACCATGAACGGGAAAAAAATGGCCAAGTCTACCGGAAACAATATTCTTCCGGGAGAAATATTTTCCGGGGAAAACAAGGTGTTATCAAAGGCCTTTGCCCCTTCCGTGGTCCGATTTTTTATGATGCAAGCGCACTACACCAGTATATTGGACCTGAGCGATGAAGCGCTTTTGGCTTCCGAAAAAGGATATCAACGTTTGATGGAAGCGGTAAGCCAGATCAAAGGGCTGGAAACCGGCGAAAAAAGTGATTTTGACGTAAACGCTTGGATAGCACAATGCTATTCAGCAATGAACGATGATTTTAATACGCCGGTACTCATCGCACATTTGTTCGAGGCGGTAAAACACATCAACCTTATAAAAAAGGGAGAGGCGACCCTCACCGCTGCGGACAAACAGTTGTTGACCGATACCGTCAACGCTTTTGTATTCGATGTTTTGGGGCTCCAATTGCATGAGGAAAGCCAGGCCAACTCCGAGCAACTGTCGGGTGTTGTAGAACTGTTGATACAGTTGCGTATGGAAGCGCGTGCCAATAAAGATTTTGCCACTTCCGATACGATAAGGGACCAATTGGCCGCTTTGGGCATTCAGCTCAAGGATGGCAAGGAGGGTACTACTTTTACCGTACTATAGCCAGTGGCGCTATACATGCAAAGCGAACCGTTTATGAAAAAAATTTTAATAGCACCCTTCTTATGGCTCGTCCGTTTTTACCAATTGGCCATTTCGCCCTATACCCCGGCGACATGCCGTT
The DNA here is from genome assembly GCA_947500445.1 of uncultured Flavobacteriaceae bacterium. Lineage (GTDB taxonomy): Bacteria > Bacteroidota > Bacteroidia > Flavobacteriales > Flavobacteriaceae > Pelagihabitans. The sequence continues at coordinate 138,259 of CANMSB010000010.1, forward strand.
ACTCCCCCACTTGTTCCCAATACACGCTTGAAGCCCTCAAAAAACATGGCCTTTTTAAAGGGGGTTGGCTCGCTACAAAACGTATTTTCAGTTGCAACCCCTGGGGCGGAAAGGGTTATGACCCTGTACCCTAAGAGGTCTCTTTTAAAACATACAAAGCGTTTTAAAACCCTACAAATGTCATGATTTACAGGGTTTGCTGGTATGGCTCCGTGACAAAAAAACCATTTATCAGTGCTGTTTCAAAGTTAAAATGGTACGAAATGACAATTGTTCCATAACCACCGCTATCGCCAGGTTTCGGTGGATACCGCGGAAGAATTCAGTTTAATGAGGACAAGGTGACCCGTGCGGTAACGGAACCCGTATGTGCGATCAATGGAAAGCACCTTAATTTTACCACTGTAATCAAAGATGTACCCGTTCATCGGTTGGTATACAATGGGCTCAACACTGGTCCAACGCCTGTGCGTAAACTGTACTAGTCCTACATCCTTGAACCGATAGGTGAAAACAAATCCATTTTATGAGTAGAATAGTATTGGAAAGCCAATACCATTTTTCATTCTTCCACACTCGTTTCAATCCAAATACCGTTTTTGAATCACATCAAAATGATGCGTCTGATGGCCTGAAATGCAAAGTGCCAAAGTTCTGGGGGAAGCAGCAAACCATTCATGTGTCCCCATTATTTTTAATTCCTCGGCAGTGAAGGAAGCGAAAGTGGCCATAGTTTCTTTTCTTGTCACTTTAAAACGTTCGAGTATTTGCTCTTTAGTTGTACCTTTCCCTGCTGCTGCGGTAGATGATTGCGAGTAATTTCCAAAAGGATTTTCTACTTTCTTTTCTGCTATTTTCAAAGCACTCTCGGTCATTATCTTTTCGTACGAAATAATGTGTTGCAATACTTCGGCAACTGTCCATTTACCAAATCCGTAGTTGTACGACATTTTATCATCGGGAATTGCATTTATGAAGTTTAACATTACCTGTTCGGAATTTAGCAAAACTTCGTCAACGGTAGTACCTTCGACCGATTGTTCCAAGTAAAACATCATTTGTGGGTCTTGCTCGGTTTTTGAAAGTTGTAATAAGAGTGCCTTTGGCATACGTTCTATTGTTTGTGAAGCGTTTTTTTCATTGGTTTGGCAAGATGTCAATCCTGTGACGCATAATATGCTCGTGAATAAAAATTGTTGTATGTTCATCATGATCCATCTCATTGAAGCAATGTATTTAGTACTTCTTGCAACTGTCCGTTCCAATTTTCAAAATCGTGGGCGCCGTTAGTTGTAATATTCTTCACCCTATATTCTTTTGATGTATAAAGGTTGGCAAGCGGCGTCACATACTTTTCGGCATCATTTTTTCCTGTTGAAATAATAATATTAAGATTTTTGTTTTTCGAAAAAGCGATAGCCTTGAGCGCGTCATCACAAGGATAGGTTATGGGCGATAACAGGGCGTAATTCTGAAACAAATCCGTTTTTCCCGAAAAATAGGCAGCGTTCAATCCACCAAAGGATATCCCGATCAAACTTCTGTTTTTGGCTTTTCGCGAAGGTGCACCCTCGATTCGAGGTACCAATTCTTCTTCAAAAAACCAAATATAATCCGCGTTACAGAAAAAATACGTGTTGCGCTTATCCTCCTTTGTTTCGGCAGCAATGGTACTTACAAATACATATTCCGCCTTTGGAATTTTTTCTTCCCTGGTAAGCGTCTTTATCCTTTCTAAAGCACCGTTGTCAATCATTTTTTGTCCGTCCGTAATGTAAATAACAGGAATATCTTTAGATGTAGAAAAACTGTAATGAACAACAGAAATCTGTTCAGATAAAATCTTACTGTCCAGACTAAAGGTCTGCTCAACGGGATTATCCGGACTACACTGGTTCGCCGAAGCTGATGTAATCATTACTATGGATATCCGTATGAAGCTTAAAAAGCCCATTATTGAACCACTTTTGAAATATTAGCGATCATTTCCTTTGAGGACTGATTTACAAAAGCTAAAAACTGATTTTCGTCCATCTGCGGGTTTTCTATAAACATATCATAATTGGATGTCCAGACAATAGCAGATCTATGATAACCCATATTTACCACTTTAAATGTATTGACCATATTTTTAGCGGGTATACCTTCCGTAACTGCATAGGAATATGTTCTTTGCTGGTCATTAAACGCCACGATACTTTCTTTAAATTGGTTTTTACCATCAGATGAAGTGCACATACGTTGCCCGCCAACACCCTTATCACCATTCCACTCTACTTTGTCCACTGCACTCGAATATTCGTCTATGTTATCCATTTCTCTAAGAAGTGACCATACGTCATCAGCATTGGCATTAATGAATATGGTATTTGTAATCCCATCTTTTAATTCTTGAGATTTTATGGTAACTTCTTCTGCTTTGATTTGTTTTTCGGTTTTCTCAGCTTTTTCGTTACACCCGACCATTAATACTGATACGGACATCATCAATAATTTAAATATTCTCATAATCTTCGTTTTACTATTTTAATTTTAGATGCAGAAATTAGTAAGGTGTGACAAATACACATAAAAAATCCCAATGTGTGCACATTGGGATTTACTAATTTCGTTAGTTGTCAACTACTAATTCAGGCGCATTGCACGATTAATTTCTTTGTCATTTATAATATCCTGTAAAAAGGTTTTTTTATCAAAATCCTTCTTAAAAGGCATTTGCCTATAAAGTTCATCAAACTTGTCTTCTACGGTTTCTAGCATAAAATCGGCGTCCGGCTTTATGACATTTTTAAAGTTGGAATGCTCTTTTCTATTAAACAGTAAATGCTTTGCATCTATAATTTTATTATCAAGTGCAAATTGTACTTTTTTATGACATCTACAAGGATTATCAGGATTGACCAAACCACATTTATTGTTCATATAGTTGAACATATCCTTTCGTGCCCTAGAAAGTCGTTTTCTATAATTTTCTTTTGAAATATCGAGAATTTCAGAACCTATAGTATGGTCGGCATCGAACATTTCACCCAATATATAAACGATACGTTGGTCCCTGTTTAAACAAAGTAACATTCCGCTCATACAGGAATAATTCATTTCCTTGATATACGTTTCATTTTCCTGCTTCTCGGCTTCGGTCATTGACGTATCAGGAGTGTTTTCAAGACCATTTGCGTGTGCATCAAAACCTGTAAACACTTCCTCGCCCGGTTTTCTTTTTGATTCCAGAAAATGATTGACTACAATCCTATAACACCAGGTTGTAAACTTACTTTTACCTTGAAACTTACTTAAGCTTGTAACGATTTTTATAAGTGCTTCCTGTGTTAAATCTTTTGCATCTGCAGGATGGCGCACCATTTTCCAAGCCACATTATATATAAAAGGTTGGTGTTTTAAAAGTAATTCTTCCAGCGCTTGTGTACTTCCGTTCTGTGCCTCGAAGACAAGTGCGGAATCTGTCTTTTCACCGGTATATGTATTTGAGAAAGGGTTGTCCATTGTGACCTAGTTTATGAATTAGATGCAATTCTTTTTAATATGTGACAACTTCGTCTTGATTAAACCTATTAAAGTACCTGTTTTAATGAGTTTCGCTTTTATGCTTCAATAACAACTCGGCACGCCCTCCGGTAAAAAATTGGCGTAATCCGTCACACCTCAAACTTAATTGCATCAAAGCTTTGTAACATTTAAAAACATATAAAATGAAAACATTAAAATTACTAGGTTTTGTTGTACTATTTGCAATCGGAGCGGGAAATCAAAACGCAACTGCACAAAACCCAAATGCAAAACTTACCTACACCAAAGTAGTAAATAAAAGTGCAGATGATGTTTGGGAGATTATCCGAGAACTGGATGATATCGACAAATATTCATCCGCTGTGGCCAGTGTAAAATTTACGGGCGAAAAAGGCGCAGGTGGGCAGCGTGTTTGCTCCACACCGGACGGAAAAGGTTTTTTTAAAGAAAATATCCTTTCGTTCGACGATACCAACCGTACATATACTTATGCCGTAGTTGAGGGCGTACCTGTAAAAGGCCTGGTAAACAACTTTAAAGTGGTGGATTTGGGCTACAATAAATCAATGATCGTATGGTGGTCCAACTATGACGCATTTATGGAAAACCCACAAATGAACGAAGAGCAGTTTAAAGGATTTATGAATTCTTCCATTGACGAAATGTCAACCAAAATGGCGGAGAAGGCATAATTCTAATTTGCACTAAAAAAATGCCCGCTGATCCAGCGGGCATTTTTTTTGAAAACTGAGCAGCGTTGTCACACCTCTTCAATTTTTGCATCAAAAGGGTATACTTAATATAACTGCACTATGAGAATACAGGAAACAATACAAATAGACGCACCGGCAGAAAAAGTCTGGGATATTTTATGGAACAAGTATGGACAAGTTTGTGACTGGGCAAGCACAGTAAATTCTTCTTCTGACCGCAAAGTGCTAGGTAATGAAGATGGCGGACGTACTTGCCACAGTGCTTGGGGCGAAATAAGCGAGATAGTAGAACATGTGGATACCGAAAGAATGACCTATAGGTATCGCGCAGACGGATTACCCAAAATGATGAAAAGTGCGGTAAATTCTTTTACGGTAAATAAGAAAAGCGTAAACACTTCCGAAGTGGAACTGGATTTGAATGTTGAGCTGGCCATTGTTCCAAAAATATTAATGAGTTGGATGATGGTACCAAAAATGAAAAAAGACGTTCTTCAGACTTTGGTCGACTTAAAATATTTTGCGGAAACCGATATGCAAACTGAAATTAAAACTAAATCCGACTTAAAGTTTAATAAAAAGAGGCTTAAGAAGGTCTCTTAACAATTCGATTAATATAAACATAAAAGAAATGACAAATCAAGAAGTAGGAAACAGACTAGTAAGTCTTTTAAGGGATGGCAAATTCAATGATGTGTATGATGAGCTCTTTCATCCAGATGCTGAGCATATCGAGCCACAGTCCGAACATTTCGCACACGTTAAGGGCGTTGCCGCCATTAAAGCAAAAGATGCAGCGATGCAGGAAAACATTGCCGGTGTGCAAGGTATGGAAGTGGGTGATGCCATTATTGCTAAAGACTATATCGCTATCCCATACAAAATGACCGTTGAATTAAAAGACGGCAACCAATGGCCTTTAGATGAAGTTATCGTTTATAAAGTGCAAAACGGAAAAATCCTTTCGGAACAGTTTTTCTATTAGAACTCATTTAGACTTTTTGGATTGAAGCGATCCCGATGCTTCGGGAAGTGATTTAAAGGCCTGTTGAAGACTTTTTTGAGTTTCATAGCAGGGCTACGACAGGAAAAAAAGGCAGGGCCGAAAGAAAAAGCCAATGATTTGGCTTTTGATGAGGAGCCGGCCGGCGCGTCGAGCGAA
>CANMSB010000011.1 GCA_947500445.1 uncultured Flavobacteriaceae bacterium
AAATGAGAGCTGATCGTTTCAAATTGGGTATCCGTCAATTCCATTTAACAAAGATACCTATTTTGTGTTAACACGCCCTAGTTTAGTATTATCGTTGACGGCAGAAATTTTCCTTAGAAGCAGCAGCGGTTTACCTAAAAAAGATGACCAGGGCCCCTACCGCCGTCAGGATCAAGATCATTTTCCGATAAAAATCGTCCTTGATCCTGGTCACCAGTTTTACGCCCAAAAATATTCCCAATACAATACCGGGAATCAGTTTTAGATCGAACAAAAAGGTTTCCAACGTAATGGTTTTCCACACATAAATGTGTAAGGGCAATTTGAGTACGTTTACGATCAAAAACAACCAGGCGGCCGTTCCTATAAACTCGTTTTTTGGAACCCTCATCGCCAAAAAGTAGAGGTTGCTAAAGGCCCCACCCAAATTACCGATCATTGTGGTCACTCCCGTCATGGTACCCACTACTCCCGCAAAAAGCCAGTGGGTCGGTACTTTTTTCGATTTTCTACGGTCCCACCAATACATCATGATCACACTGATCAAAATAATCGCGGCCATCCCTATTTTAAATGTCGACTCCTCCAAATCGTTGCCCACGAGTACTCCCACGAGCATGCCTACCAAGATCCAGGGTAAAAAACGGGCGATGTATTTCCAGTTGGCATGACGGTTGTAATAGATTACGGCAAAAATATCCCCAAAAATAAGCAAGGGCACCACGATACCGGTCGATTCCTTTGCCTCAAAAGCGACCGCCATCAAGGTTACGTTTACGATGGCGATACCTTTAATTCCCGCTTTGGAAAGACCGATGACCACGGCCGCCGTAAGGGCCAATACCCAAGAAAAAGTCAATATGTCGGTCGCTAAAAAAGAGAACACTTGTGAAGTTTTTGGGTTGTTCGGCAAATGTATCCTAAAATATTTATCTTTAGCTAACAACCAACGGCCAAAACATGAATCTTACGACCTTAGATTATTCCATTATTATCGGGTTTTTTACAGTTGTTCTGGTCATCGGTATTCTGGTGTCCAAATCGGCGGGGAAAAATACCTCGGAGTACTTTTTATCCGGAAGGACTATGCCCTGGTGGCTGCTCGGTTTTTCCATGGTGGCGACGACCTTTTCGACTGATACCCCGAACCTGGTAACCGATTTTGTACGAACGGATGGGGTTTCGGGCAATTGGGGCTGGTGGGCCTTTTTACTTACCGGATTGCTTACCGTTTTCGTGTATGCCAAATTATGGCGCAGGTCCAATGTGGCTACCGATATGGAATTCTACGACTTGCGCTATGGCGGAAAGCCCGCACATTTTTTACGCGCCTTCCGATCTTTATACCTCGGTATTGTATTCAATGTACTGGCCATGTCGGCCGTAACCTTGGCCGCCATAAAAATTGGACAGGTAATGTTGGGGCTGACCCCCTTGGAAACGGTACTTATCGGTGGTAGCGTTACCGTGGTCTTTAGTGCGATCGGTGGGTTCAAGGGTGTAGTGTATACGGATTTTCTATTGTTTTTTCTGGCTATCGTAGGGGCCGTAGGGGCCGCCATATATTTGGTAAACCTACCCGAGGTAGGCGGACTCTCCAAACTCGTCGCCAACGAGACCGTGCAGGAAAAAATGAACATTTTACCGGATTTTAGCAATACGGAGGCACTAATGGGCATTTTGATCATCCCTTTGGCCGTACAGTGGTGGAGCGCTTGGTATCCGGGCGGGGAGCCCGGCGGTGGCGGGTATATTGCCCAACGCATGTTGGCCGCCAAAAACGAAAACCACGCCATAGGGGCCACTTTTTTCTTTAACATCATGCATTACGCATTGCGCCCATGGCCCTGGATTTTGGTCGCGCTGGCCTCGCTCATCGTATACCCCGATATTGCCAGTATTCAAGAGGCTTTCCCGAATATCGAAGAAAGCAAACTAGGGAACGATCTGGCCTATTCCGCCATGCTTACCCGTTTGCCCAGCGGGCTTTTGGGCATTGTTATGGCCTCGTTGGGCGCCGCGTACATGTCCACCATTTCTACCCATTTGAATTGGGGCTCTTCCTATGTGGTCAACGATTTTTACAAACAACAGATAAAGCCGAACGCCTCGGAAAAAGAACTGGTGGGCGTAGGGCGCATCACTACAGTGGTACTTATGGTCCTTAGCGCGCTGTTCGCCCTAAAATTGACGAACGCCACACAATTGTTCGATATCATTATTATGTTCGGGGCTGGAACAGGGCTCATTTTTATTCTACGATGGTTCTGGTGGCGCATCAATGCCTGGAGCGAAATTGTTGCCATGCTGTCGTCAGGTATCATTTCACTGCTGTTCTGGAATTTTGAAAAGGTTCTTTTTTTGGAAGATGGAGCACCTTTTCCCGAGTGGAGCAAATTTCCTCTGGTCGTTTTGCTTACGACCATTATCTGGTTGGCGACCACCTATTTGACCAAACCGGAGTCGGACGAAACCTTGGAACATTTTTATCAAAAAATACAACCTGGCGGTCCGGGATGGAAAAAGACCGTTGAAAAAGCCGAGAAAAACGGTCGGTCCATCGTTGAGGGACGGGAAAAATGGTCGGTTCCCTCGGGCATCCTGGCCATGCTGTTGGGGTGTGTACTGGTGTATTGCTGTATGTTCGCTACCGGCAACTGGATTTATGGCAATTACCCCTTGGCCATAGGGCTTTCGATAACAGTGGTCGTTTCCGGACTATTATTGGCAAAGGTGTGGAACGGCATGAAGGAAACCCTTCTTTAGAGCAAGGGTTTTGAGCCCCTTATTAGTCACATGGGCAGGGCGTAAGTAGCATGTTGTTCCCTTGGCCCCATAGCAGGATATAAACCGATTTCACATGAAAAATAGAATCGTTTCCATAGATATTTTTAGGGGCATGACCGTCGTACTCATGATTTTGGTCAACACCCCGGGCACTTGGTCGAACGTATATGCGCCCTTGCTGCACGCCAAGTGGCACGGGTACACCCCCACGGACCTGGTATTTCCGTTTTTTCTGTTCATTGTAGGCAATTCCATTGTGTTCTCCTATCAAAACAGGTCGGTAAATGGGACAACCTACCGAAAAATAACGGTGCGGGCCGCTAAACTACTATTCTTGGGTATTTTTCTGGGGGCCTTCACCCTAAGTTTTCCTTTTGTAAAGGATTTTGCCGACATCCGTTTTCCCGGCGTGCTGCAACGCATCGGCATCGTTTTCTTTTTTACCGCCATACTGTTTATCAATCTTCCATGGAAAACCCTGCTAGGCGTGTCCGTGGTATTGTTGGTCGGGTATTGGGGGCTTATGGAACTGGTTCCCGTAAACGGCGCGCCCTCTACATTGGAACGGGCGCCCAACAATTTGGCGAACTATTTGGATGTCACCCTTTTTGGCACACACAATTACAAGCCCGACTACGACCCCGAAGGCTTTTTGAGCACCATACCGGCTATTGTGAGCGCGCTGTTGGGCACATTTACCGGGCGCATTATTACCTCGGAACAACCAAAAAAGGCCAACATTTTAATGGGCTTGGGCGGGGCGTTACTGCTTATCGGCCATCTTTGGGATATCGTTTTTCCGATAAACAAGGCCTTATGGACTAGCAGTTTTGTTCTGGTTACCGCTGGCTGGGCCAACTTGGTACTGGCCCTAATCTATTACCTGACCGACGTAAAAGGGATATCCTTTGGAAGTATTTTTAAGTACGCAGGGGCAAACGCCATACTGCTCTACTTTTTATCCAGCTTTATCAGCAAACTTATGGGCATGATCCCGGTTGGCGATCGTTCGTTACATGCCTGGCTTTTTGAAATGGTTTATGCGCATAACGGCATATCGCTACAACTATCCTCCTTGCTCTATGGCCTTTCGGTAGTTGCGTTTTACGCCCTATTGGCCTATGTATTGTACCGACGTGCTATTTTTATAAAAGTTTAGACCAAAACAGTTGAAACAGACGCCTTTCACTACTGTAACCCTTTATTTGAGCGTACTAGCGCTATGGTCGCTGTTTCCCGGCCAGTCCGTGGCGCAAGAATCGGACGGGCAAGGTTGGGTGGTAACCAATGCCAAGGACACCCTTTTTGGAACGATCAAAAATCGAAAGTCCCCTCCTTTTGGGAAGGTCTATACCAAAATTAGGTTTAAAGGGAAAAGGGGCAAAAAACGCTTTGGCCCAAAAGATATTATTGCATACCAGATGGGAAACCGTGTTTATGAGCGTATTTGGCTGTCCAAGGAAAGTACCTTCCTAACGGAGCACTTAAGGAGTGTTGAAGGGGAGGGACAAAAGCAATTTATAAGGGTCGCGGCAAAGGGAAACCTTATTCATTACATTGACGAAATTGAGGTTCAGGGAGAAGAAGAACCGATGGAAATCGATTACTTTAGAAAAAAGGGAAGCCCACGGTTGGTAAGGGCGACCCAAGGAATTTTAGGCTTAAAGCGAAAACGCTTGATACCATTTCCGGTGTTAAATTACTCAAATAAAAACCAAGGATTTTTTGGGTAGGCGAAAAAGAAAATCCAAGCATAGCAGTAGCTATGGTTCGATTTTATTTTGAAGCATACACGGAAAAGAACAATTTTTAATGGGTAATTTAACACCGGAAATGGTATGTTACCCTTCTTTGCGGACTGCGCCCCGTTGATTGCCAAAATAGAGGACAAAACGTTTCGTTATGCCTTTGAGGTCGTCGATTTTTACAATACCCACTGCGGTATGGATGCACCTTGATACCAACTTTGTTCACTACCGACCAATAGCAACATAAAACGAATACCATTTTAAGTTTGAAATGGCATAAGGGCGTAAAAACGTCCGCACGAGAAAAAAAGAGTATGGAAACAGTTATTAAAAATGTATTGGGTACTTCCCTGGAGGCCTGTTGCTACCGACCGTTGACCGGGTTTTATCGCGATGGGTTCTGTAAAACGGGCATCGAAGACCAAGGCACACACGTGGTGTGCGCGATCATGACGGATGCTTTTTTGGAATTTTCGAAAAGCAGGGGCAACGACCTGATTACACCCAAACCCTATTGGCAATTTCCGGGGTTAAAGGCCGGCGACCAATGGTGCCTTTGCATACGGCGATGGCTGGAGGCCGAAAAAGCGGGGAAAGCACCCAACCTCATCCTCGAGGCCACACACGAAAAGGCATTGGAACACGCATCGCTGGCGTTGCTACAACGGTATGTTTATGAAAAATAAGCACTGGCGCCGAGCTTATCTTAATTGTAGCAATTTGGCAACATACTTACCGATAACATCGAACTCCAAGTTGACCACCGTACCTACTTTATAGGTATTGAAGCGGGTATTCTCATAGGTATACGGGATGATCGCGACACTGAAGGTGTTGCTTCCGGAACCGACTACGGTAAGGCTCGTACCATCAATGGTGATCGATCCTTTTTCTATGGTAGGGTTGCCCAATTTGTCATCATAAACAAAGGAAAAGATCCAGCTGCCATCCTTCATGTCGATCGCCGTGCAGGTTCCGGTCTGATCTACGTGGCCCTGAACGATATGCCCGTCCAATCGGGAACCGAGAATCATGGCACGTTCCAAATTTACCGTATCGCCCTTCCTCAGTTCGGAAAGGTTGGTCTTGTTCAAGGTTTCCTCAATGGCCGTTACGGTGTAGGCACCTTCCTGTAAGGAGACCACTGTTAAGCAGACCCCATTGTGCGAAACGCTCTGATCGATCTGCAATTCACCGGCAAGCGCGGAAGCTACGGTAATATGCAAATTTCCCCCGTCCTTTTTCAAATCGGCGACCGTACCCAAAGTTTCGATTATACCTGTAAACATCTTCTGAAGAATTTAAGTAATTTTGCGGGCTAAGGCCGCCGTTATAGCAATGGGGCAAAGGTACAGATAATCATGGATGAAAACGGGAAAATAAAGCTAGGCATATCGATCGGCGACTTAAACGGTATCGGTTGTGAGGTAATTTTAAAAACCTTTGAAGATGCCCGGATGATGGACTTTTGTACCCCGATCATCTTTGCCTCCAACAAAACCGTTTCCTTTCATAAGAATGCCCTAAAGCTCGACATTAATTACCATGGCATTGCCGACGCGGCAAAGGCATTGGACGGAAAATTGAACGTGGTAAACGTTTGGAAAGAGGTGCCGAAAATACAGTTCGGGGAAGCAACGGAGGAAGCGGGCGCTTTTGCCCTACAATCCCTTGAAGCGGCGGTCGCTGCTTTAAAGACCGACGCAATTGACGGGTTGGTGACTGCACCGATCAACAAAAACAACATACAGTCCGAAACGTTTACATTTCCCGGACATACCGATTATTTGGCACAGGAGCTTGAAGGGGAAAGCCTTATGTTCATGATAACCGAGGCCCTTAAAGTAGGGTTGTTGACCGACCATGTGGCCATTAAGGATGCCCCTGCCGCAATCAATCCTATCCTGATACGCACGAAGGTAAGGACCATTGAAAAATCCCTGACCATGGATTTTGGAATACGCCGCCCCAAAATTGCTTTATTGGGCATTAACCCGCACAGTGGCGATAACGGCGTGATCGGAAAAGAGGACGACACGGTCTTAAAACCGGTCATCCGAGAAATGTCGGATGCCGGCCACCTGGTTTTTGGCCCCTATTCGGCGGACAGCTTTTTTGGTTCGGACATGTACCGGAAATTTGATGCGATACTCGCGGCCTACCACGATCAGGGGCTCATTCCATTTAAGACCCTGTCCTTCGGCAAAGGGGTCAACTATACCGCCGGACTCTCCAAAGTACGTACTTCGCCCGACCATGGCACCGCCTACGAAATTGCCGGAAAAGGTACGGCCGATCACAGTTCGTTCAAAGAGGCGGTTTTTGCAGCCGTTCAAATCGTTAAAAACAGACAGGAATATGCCGTACTCACCGAAAATCCGCTACAAAAACAAAAGGTAAGACGATAAGCGTACGCCGGCGGACGACCAAAATACCGAAGTTGCTATTTAAAAACCGTTGACCATTCCCTTTGTGCGCTTATGTTATGGGGCTATTTTCCCCAAACAGTGTTGGCAATTACCAAAATAATAGTATCTTTGCACCCCCATCAGAGGATGGGAGCGAGTTCAACCAGTGTATATTTAAGGATGGAACATAAGGAATACCGTATTCCTTTTTCAGGATTGAAGCAAGGAAAACACACGTTTGAATTTCAGATAGACAATACGTTCTTTGAGTCTTTTGAATATAAAGAGTTTAATGCGGCCGACGTTAAGGTAAACGTTACGATGAACAAGTCGAGCACTATGCTCGAATTGACCTTCGATGCCGGTGGCACGGTAAATGTCAATTGCGACCTTACCAGCGAGCCCTTCGATCTTCCCATTTCCGCGACCATGGATCTGGTAGTAAAGTTCGGGGAGGAGTTTAATGATGACAATGAAGAAATACTCATCATTCCGCATGGAGAACATCAGGTAAACTTAGCGCAATACATTTACGAAATGCTCGTATTGGCGGTACCGTTGAAAAGGGTACATCCCGGAGTAGCCGATGGCACCCTTAAATCGGAGGCCTTGGATACGCTCAATGCATTACGGCCGGCAGCATCAAAAGACGACACAGTAGAAAACGATCCCAGATGGGACGCATTAAAAAAGTTAATAACGGATAAATAAGTGATCAATGGCACATCCTAAGAGAAAAATATCGAAAACTAGAAGGGATAAAAGAAGAACCCATTACAAGGCCGTAGCCCCTACTTTGGCTACCGACCCTACCACAGGTGAAATGCATTTGTTCCACCGTGCCCACTGGCATGAAGGCAAATTGTACTACAAAGGCCAAATATTGATCGACAAAACTGAGGAAGTAGAGGCATAAACGTTTGCTATATTACCAAAGAACTCCTTTCCTTTTTAAAAGGGCAGGAGTTTTTTTATGGCAATACCATTTTAACGATAAAATGGTATACTATCCCGTTACTAAAAACGACCCGCGTCCCATCCAACAAAACCGCCAGCACCCTATTGGGAGTATCCGAACATAATTTTCAGGGGAACCTTGCAAAATGCGGTGACGCACAATCTTTTCAAAAAACCCATTTTTAAACAAAAAGTGCTGAAAAATCACTAATTTTCCCGAGTTTTGTGCCAAATTTGAGTCGAACCGCGCTTGTGTTTCCATTTGAAATAAAAGCGTTGCCTTTTACGCTATTGGTCTTTTTAACGATACAGCCGTTATTTGGTTGTCATCAAAGCAAGATCGAAAAGCAAAAACAGGAAGGTAACGATGCAAAAGGATAACGCAGAACAAGTTCGTTAAACCAATTCCTAAGTATGGGTAAAATAACAGCAGCCATAACCGCTGTGGGGGGCTATGTACCGAAATACGTGTTGACCAACAAAATGTTGGAAGAAATGGTGGAAACCAACGATGAATGGATCACCACCCGAACGGGAATTCGCGAAAGAAGGATCTTAAAGCCCGAAGAAGGGGAAGGCAGCTCCTACCTTGCCATTAAAGCAGTGGAAAACCTGCTCGAAAAAAAACAGCTGGACCCTTCGGAAATCGATATGGTAATCGTGGCAACGGCAACACCGGACACCCTAGTGGCTTCTACCGCAGCCTTTGTTGCCTCAAAAATAGGGGCCACCAATGCGTTTGCCTACGACCTATTGGCCGCCTGTTCCAGTTTTCTTTATGGGATGTCTACCGCGGCCGCACACATTGCATCGGGGCATTATAAAAAAGTATTGCTCATCGGGGCCGACAAAATGTCGTCCATTATCGATTATACCGATCGCACCACCTGTATCATTTTTGGCGATGGCGCCGGGGCCGCCCTTTTCGAACCCAACGATGAAGGGCTCGGACTTCAGGACCAATACTTAAGATCTGATGGTGTCGGAAGAACCTTCCTGAGTATGGATGCCGGGGGATCGCTTATGCCCGCTTCCGAGGAAACCGTAAAAAACGGAAAACACTATATTTATCAAGATGGTAGAACGGTATTCAAATTTGCCGTAAGCAATATGGCCGACGCCGCCGAACGTATTATGGAACGGAACGATCTTACCCATGATGACGTAAACTGGTTGGTACCCCACCAAGCGAACAAACGCATTATCGATGCTACTGCGAAAAGGGTAAATCTGGACCATTCCAAGGTGATGATGAATATTCAGCACTATGGGAATACAACCTCGGCAACACTGCCCTTGTTGTTGGCAGATTATGAGAAAAAATTAAAAAAAGGCGACAATTTGGTATTCGCCGCTTTTGGCGGAGGCTTTACCTGGGGCGCCATTTATTTAAGGTGGGCCTACAACCAACAGGCGTAAAATAAAGGAACAAAAAAAGAGGGTCATCTTGTTTTTGACATGGTATCCCCTTTAAAAAGGGTCATAGCCGAAAATAAAACAAGGCTCATCTAATAGAAGCAAACAAAACGCGCAATTACAGATCATTAAAAATCAAATTCCATGGATCTAAAAGAAATTCAAAACCTTATTAAGTTCGTAGCGAAGTCCGGGGCTTCAGAGGTAAAACTTGAAACGGACAACGTAAAAATTACCATTAGGACCGGTCCAATCGGCGGCGGATCCGAAACCACCTACGTACAACAGATCCCCGTTGCCGCTGCACAGGCCGTAGCTCCTGCACCGGCAGAACAAGAAGCCGCTCCTGCCAAAACACCGGCCGCACCGGAAGCGGACGACGATTCAAAATACATTACCATCAAATCCCCTATCATCGGTACGTTCTACCGAAAGCCTTCTCCCGACAAACCCGTTTTTGTGGAAGTTGGTAAACAAATCGAGAAAGGCGATGTACTCTGCGTGATCGAAGCGATGAAACTCTTTAACGATATCGAATCGGAAGTATCCGGTAAAATCGTGAAAATATTGGTAGATGATTCGTCTCCGGTAGAATTTGACCAACCGTTGTTCTTGGTAGACCCTTCTTAACTAAAATATACCGTAACGTTTGGCGCGCATGACCGATACAACATCGTTTTGCAATGCTCCCGAACACATGGAATTTGATACGATACGCTTATGTTCAAAAAAATATTGATAGCAAATAGAGGTGAGATCGCGCTGCGCGTCATCAGAACCTGTAAGGAAATGGGAATCAAGACCGTAGCGGTATACTCCAAGGCCGATGAAGAAAGTCTTCATGTACGCTTTGCCGACGAAGCGGTCTGTATCGGGCCTGCCCCCAGTACCGAATCGTATTTGAAGATACCGAATATTATCGCAGCGGCGGAAATTACCAACGCCGATGCCATACACCCTGGGTATGGCTTCCTTTCCGAAAATTCAAAGTTCTCCAAGATCTGTGCCGAGCACGACATTAAGTTTATCGGTGCTTCGGGCGACCAAATCGATAAAATGGGGGACAAAGCAACGGCAAAAGCGACCATGAAAGCAGCAGGCGTACCTTGTGTACCTGGTTCCGAAGGGTTGCTAAAAGACCTTGCACATGCCAAAAAAGAAGCAAAAAAAATGGGGTATCCCGTGATGATCAAAGCGACCGCCGGTGGCGGTGGTAAAGGGATGCGTGCCGTTTGGGGCGAAGAAGAAATGGAAGGCCATTTCGAGAGCGCCGTACAAGAGGCCACCGCATCGTTCGGAAATGGGGGCATGTACATGGAAAAGCTGATCGAAGAACCGCGACATATCGAAATTCAGGTCGTCGGTGACCAATATGGAAAAGCATGCCACTTGTCGGAACGTGATTGCTCGGTACAACGGCGCCACCAAAAGCTGACGGAAGAGACCCCTTCCCCGTTCATGACCGACAAGCTGCGGGAAGATATGGGAAAAGCAGCGGTCAAAGCTGCAGAATATATCAAATATGAAGGTGCCGGTACGGTAGAATTTTTAGTGGACAAACACCGCAACTTCTACTTTATGGAAATGAATACCCGTATTCAAGTAGAGCATCCCATTACGGAACAAGTTATCGATTACGATCTGATCAGGGAACAGATATTAGTGGCTGGAGGTGTCCCCATTTCCGGAAAAAACTACATTCCCAAACTGCATTCCATCGAGTGCCGGATCAATGCGGAAGACCCCTATAACAATTTCAGGCCTTCCCCGGGAAGGATCACTACACTCCATATTCCAGGCGGACATGGAATACGAATGGATACACATGTATACAGCGGCTACATTATACCGCCCAATTACGATTCTATGATTGCAAAATTGATCACCACCGCACAAACACGCGAGGAAGCCATCAATAAAATGAAGCGCGCCTTGGACGAGTTCGTTATCGAAGGCGTAAAGACCACAATACCGTTTCACCGACAGTTAATGGACCACCCCGATTATTTGGCCGGTAACTATACCACCAAATTTATGGAGGATTTTGAGATGGAAACGGAAAGCGAATAATGAAGTGGTTTAAACTTTTCCCATTCGTTAAAAAATTGCCCTTTTTTACCCAATTTTCGCCTTTTTTTCCTTCCGTAGCCCTGCTATGCAACTCAAAAAAACCTTCAAATGGGCAAAAAATTGCTAATTTTCACTTAAATGCGAAAAGTTTAAACCACTTCAATACTAAAAAGCCCTGACTGTTCAGGGCTTTTTTTATGCACGCCCCCAATAAACAGGGAAACCGTTTCACGGTTTTCCAGCGTACCGCTCACCCCATTATCCACTACTTTTACCAAGGAATTGTAATCGAATCGTTTTTTGGTACAATTTTAGTTCCCAAAAAGAGTTAAAGAATAATACCTCCAATACAAGAATATGCTTAAAAAAACCTTGCTTTACAGCTTGCTCGCCATTTGTTCGCTCTGCTGCACCAGTTGCTTTGATATCCTTGAAGAGATCAATATCAAAAATGACGGTACGGGTAGCATGTTGGTGACCTTCAATATGAGTAAAAGCAAAACAAAACTGGCATCGATCATGATGCTGGACAGCATAAACGGTCACAAAGTGCCTTCCGAAGACGAAATCAACTTGTTTCTGAAGGATGTTACCGATTATCTTGAAAAAACCGAGGGTATCGGCAACATCAAAAAAACGAAAGATTTTGACAATTACATTTTTACCGTTTCTTGCGATTTTAAGGATGTGGAACAGATAAACGGTATTTTTAAGGACATAATCATCGAACAGAACAAAAAGGGAGGCACCCATTTTTCCACAAAAAACTTCGCCTTCAACAGTTCCGAAAAAACGTTTCATCGTTACTTTACCTATGATGATAGCATCAAGAAATCGTTCAACCATTTAAAAAGCGAAGATCAGAAAGTATTCCAAGATGCCAGCTTAACGGCAATATACCGGTTTGAAAACCCGGTAACAAGCATTTCGAATACCAAGGCCAGAGTATCCCCCAACAAAAAGGCCGTGATGCTCAAAGTGGGTGCCATGGACTTCATTATGGGAAAACAAAGCTTGGCTAATAAAATTCAACTATCAAAATAACACCAGTACCCTAAACCATTCAAATGAGAAGACTCGTAGTTGCACTATCGACCCTATGTATTGCCTACTTGGGACAATCGCAGGATTTAGTTTCCAAAATTCCTTCCAACGCTACCGCGGTGGTGACCATAAAAGGAAAACGCATGCTGGATTTAGTATCCGTATCCGAATTTTCCAATTCACGATTAGGCCAAATGTTTGGCAAGGAGTTGGGCAGGGAAACCGACGGCCAAGTGAACAACCTGGAACAACTGGGATTGGACCTGAATAATAACTTCTATTACTTTTTGGAAGCAAAAGAAGGCGTTTTCCACAATTGCTTTTTAATACCCCTGAAAAACGCCAAGGGAGTGCTAAGCCTTTTGAGCGAACGCCAAAAGGAAGGCATGGTAACAGAGGGCGGTATTTCGTATATCCAAGATGATTATGACGGCTCCGTTACCCTTTGGAACGAAAATGCCATGTTGCTACTCTTTTCGGAAAGCACCAAAAACGACTACAGTTACTATGATGACTACGGATACAATGAACCATTGGAGTCGGCAGAAATAGCGATAGCCGTAGAAGAGGGTGTCAACGAAGGCGCCGAAGAAGCAGAGATAGCAGCGGAAGCAGTGGAAGATGCCACAGAGTCGGTCGAATCGGCAGCAGAAGCGGTAATCGAAGAAACCATCATCGACATCGAGGAAACGGTTATCGAATCCGTTGAACCCGAAACTCCCTATTATGACGATTATTACAATAGCGAGGCCTACAAAAAGGAGCAAGAGGAACGCGAGAAAAAACGTTTGGCGCGCGAAGCCAAACGTAAAAAAGAACGGGAGGCACAGGCAAACAGTACCTTGGATAAAGCAAAGGCGATAATGGCAGGGAACCATACCAACGGCAACATTCTAAAAAATACCGCTTATGTACAAAGCATCGGTAACGGGCAGGACGAAGCCGTAGCATGGGTAAACGATTTTGGACGGATCTACCAAGATATGGTTATGGGCGCGTATTATGGCGGAATGGTCAACCCTTACGACTTTATGGGTATCGACAAGCTGTACAACGGTTTTTCCATCACTGCCCGACTCAACTTTGAAAAAGACCATGCGTCGCTAAAGACCAAGTATCAAATGAACAGGGAACTGGCCGATATCTATAAGCCAATGTATTCCGGCAAATTCAATCCGAACTTTACCAAATACATTAACGAAGACCGCCTGTTGGGATATTGGTCGTTAAACATGAGTACGGAAGGGCTCCTGACCGCATATCCCCAGCTTATGGATATGGTGTTCAATAACAGTAAGGGCGAAAACTATGCGGATGCCGTCAGTTTGGGTACGGACCTGTTCAGCACCTTAATCGATGAAGAAGCGGCGGGCGAAATCATTCGTGGCGACATGCTGTTGGTATTGAACGACCTGTCGGAAAGGGAGGTCACCTATACCGACTATGAGTACGATGAAGAGTACAACTATAAAGAAGTCGAAAAAACCAAAACGGAAACCGTTCCCGATTTTATGTTCATGTTCTCTTCTGAGAAAAAGGGAATTTTTAATCGATTGGTACGTATCGGTATTCGTGAAAACGAGTTAAAGGCCATTGGCGGCATTTACCAAATTACAGACATGCCGAACGCATCCCCCTTTGACCTTTACGTAATGTTCAAGGACAATACGGTGTTTATGGGGAGTTCCAAAAAAGATATGCTGGCCATTGGAAACGGCACCTTTGTGTCAAAGCTTTCCGGCACCCATAAAAAGAATATGAAAAAGAATGTTACCAGCATGTTCGTCAATGGAAAGAAAATAATTTCGGAGATTCCAGCGGAATCGTTTCCAAGGGAATTGCGGGACAAGGTTGCTTTCCTGACCGCCAATACGGAAGACGTGTATTTCAATTTTGAAAAAATAAAGGGAACCAGCATGGAGGGCGAAATGATATGGAATACGCCGGAAGAAGGGCACAACAACAGTTTTGCCTACTTCATCAACATGATCGATTCCCTTATGGACTAACCCTACCGGAATTGGTATGAAAAAAAGGGGACACCTTATTTTGGTTTGTGTTTTGGCCCTGTGCATCGGCTATTGGGGATACAAACAGTTTAAAAATACTTCTTCCCTTTTGGGAAAAGTACATGTGAACGCCAACGCCGTTATCAAAATCGGCATTCATGACATAAAGGAGACTTTGGTTTTGGATGCCCTTAGCGCACCAAAATACTATTATGACCAAATTCAGTTTTCCCATTCGGATGAGGAAAAGGATAGTATCGGTGGTAAGGGCATAGACCTACAGCCTTATAATTTGCTGTTGTATACCCTTCCTTCCGTTGAGAATACCGTTTTTGGTACCCTCGACATCGACGATTCCCAGGAATTTGAGCAGTACCTCGCAAAGGAACTTCAAACAGCGGAAAAAGTGCTTGAAAAAAAGGACGGCTACCAGTATGCGCTGTTGCCCAAAAGAAAAATGGCCTTGGCATGGAGCACAGATCAAGTGGTATTTGCGTTTTCCACCGCAATTTCCGCTAGCGACCTATTCCCAATTTTTTCGGATGTTCTGGAGCAAGAATCGACCATTTCCGACAGCGATCATCCGCTGCTCGCTGCGGTAGACGACGGCGACGGCCATATAGTTTTTGCCACTGAAAATGGCGCCGTAGACCTCTTTTTCGAAGATGGTAACGCCACTATTGAAGGACAGGTTTTTACCGAAAAACCGCAACAGTATCAAAAAGAGATAAGCGTTGAACTCGAGCCGGAAGCTGCCCTACAACTATATTATGACGGTAATTTTGAGCAACAGGACAACAAAAATACCCTGATCACCGCGCTCGGATCATTTTCGTTTTTCGAGAAAAACAACCTCCAAATATCGGAACTGATGGACCGTACCAATGGTTTTTTCAGCATATCCGTAAACGGCAACACCACCCAAACGGATACCATCATATCTTATACCTATGATGATAATTTTGAAAAAGTCGCCCAAAAGACCTTGCAGACCAAAACCGTTCCCAGAATTCATATGAACTTGGGAGCGGCGAACGAAAGTTTATTGGAGTACCTGGAAGCGCAGGAGAGCTTAGGCCCAAAGCAGATTTTTGAGCCATTTCCCCTTTACCAACTGTATGCAAAGGAGGATGCCATGAATACCAGTTTTGATACTTTTGAAGGTATTGCAAAAACCCAGGAGCAAATTCGGACTACCTTTTTTGACTGTAACATCGATTTTAAAAAACTTCAGGAAATTGTTGCCGTACCGCAGTGGAAAGCGTTCCTAAATCCCTTAAAACAACTTCGCTTATCGGCCACCCAGGGGAACGATAACGAAATCATCATCAACGGCCATGTTACCGGGAACGAACCCGGAATCAACATTATTTCGCAGTTGGCCTTTACCAAAAAGACGGATAGCCTCCCCGAAAAGTAGTCGCTATTCCCAAGACCCGAATTTTGGAACTTACGATGATATTATACCATTTTAACCCGCTTTATGCATTAGAAAATCTATTACAGCTTCCAGCTACTTCAAAATATGGTGCTGCGCTACATTTTTAAATGTAACCGTAGCCCCGAAGTTTCGGGGCTATACTTAGATCCCCGGTCAAGCCGGGGACAGGCTTTTTGCCTCGAACAACTAAAAAATAATTCAATTTCTATACGCCCGATTTCAAAGTTAAAATGGTATTCTTTGTACTTTGGTGACATGAACCTCAGCTACTGGGAATACAACACCTGGCTTGCCAACATTGATTTCACCATTGTCGGAAGTGGTATCGTAGGGCTCAGCTGTGCCCTTCAACTTCGGCTCCGTTATCCCAAAGCCAAAATAATCGTACTCGAAAAAGGGATTTTACCACAGGGCGCGAGTACCAAAAATGCTGGTTTTGCGTGTTTTGGCAGCATCTCCGAAATATTGTCGGACCTAGAACACCATAGCGAGGAAGAAGTACAGCGCTTAATACGGCAACGGTATAACGGTATTGCCCTACTGCGCAATACCTTGGGCGACACCCAAATCGATTATCAAAATTATGGCGGTCACGAACTTTTCATTTCCGAAAACCCAGGCTTGTACCAAAAATGCTCGGAACAGCTTCCGTTCATCAATGCGCTAACGGAACCCATTTTTGGAAAAGCGGGATTTAGGGAACATTCCAATAGTTTTGGGTTTAAAAATATACTGCCGACATACATTACCAATTCACACGAATCCCAAATCGATACCGGTAAAATGATGCGGGCATTGGTACAAAAAGTCTTGAAAAGCGACATTACCATCCTCAACGGCGTAAGTGTTACGCATTTTTCGGAAAAAAAGGCCGCTGTAGCGGTCCAGACCGACCAGTTCGAGTTCGATACCCGTAAACTGTTTATTGCCACCAACGGATTTGCCACTCATTTGATAGAAGAACCCGTACGACCCGCACGTGCCCAAGTGCTGATCACCAAACCTATTGCACGACTTCACATTAAGGGAACATTTCATTTAGATCAAGGGTATTACTACTTCCGCAACGTCGGCAATAGCATACTTTTGGGCGGTGGAAGAAATTTGAATTTTAAGGGCGAGACCACCTTTGCCCTTGGCGAAACCTATCAAATACAACAACGCTTGGAACAGCTTTTAAAAACGGCCATACTGCCGAGAACGCCATTTGAAATCGAGCACCGCTGGAGCGGTATTATGGGTGTCGGTCCGCAAAAAAAGCCTATCGTAAAGGTCATCTCGGACAACATTTTCTGTGGCGTACGCTTGGGAGGAATGGGTATTGCCATAGGAAGTTCCATCGGCAAGGAGTTAAGCGATCTGCTATAGCCACATTTGTAAGTATCGTATAATACCAGTTGCATACCCTATTTTTGAACCGTTATATGCTGAACTCGTTTAAACTTTTTGCGTTTAAGCGAAAATTAGTCATTTTTTGGCCATTGGAAGGCTTTTTTAAGTTGCATAGCAGGGCTACGGAAGGAAAAAAAGGCAAAGAACGGACGAAAAAGGGCAATTTTTTAGCAAATGGAAAAAGTTTAAACGAGTTCGTTGAAAACAAAACATCGCTATGGACCCCAAACAACACTTATACAATTTTTGCAATGCCTTTATAACGGAGCGCATCAACAGAATTGAAAAAGGTATTACCGCCCTGCAGGAATCGTTGCGATCGGAAACCAAGAGCAGTGCCGGTGACAAACATGAGACCGGCCGCGCCATGGTGCAACTGGAGAGGGAAAAATTGGGAACCCAATTGGCCGAAGCGGAAAAACAAAAACAACTTTTGCTTAAAGTTCCCTTGCATAAAAACACGAATAGCATTGGTCTAGGAAGTTGGGTGCACACTTCAAAAGGGAACTACTTTTTGGCCATTTCCGCGGGAGAAACCCATATTTCGGGCACCAGTACCTATTGCATATCGTTGGCCACACCAATAGGTAAAATGTTGCTCGGCAGTACCAAAGGCGACACCGTAGTCATAAATGGGCGGAACATTCAGGTATTGGAGGTTTTTTAACCGCGATCAAGATCGATCTTGCCCCGTGAAGCCTTTTTTTGGCTCTTTTTCTTTTTTGCTTCCAAACGTTTACGGTCCGCAGCTTTGGAAGGCCTGGTTTTCTTTCGTTTCTTCACCGGCCGCAAGGACGTATCCACCAACGCTAGAAAACGCGCTATGGCCAATGCCTTGTTGCGGAATTGGCTTCGGGTCTCGTCACATTGCAATATAAGATTGCCCTCCTTATTGACGCGCTGCGAAAGCTTTTCCAAAAGCATGGCTTTTTCGGATTCCGATAGCGCCAAGGAGTTCGCAACAGAAAAAAGCAACAGTATTTTGGTGGCCACCTTGTTTACATGTTGGCCTCCGGCACCACTGCTGCGGGCCGCCTTAAATTCTAGTTCGCTTAGGAGTTGTTCCCGGTTCACATTGATGGCTTTGTACTAGGGTTCGCTTACGCTCAAGGGTCTACCATGCGTTGGTTAATGGTTTCCAAGGCAATGTTCAGGAAAACTTCCTCCCCTTTGTCTATAGGCTTATGATGGTTAAAGTACACATTATGGCCTTCATACAGTCCTACGATCATATAGTGGCTTCCCATATAATATGAGCCTTTTACGATAACTTCCAGACCAGATTTTTGGGAGACCTTAAACTCATGCGCATATACGATAATACGTCTTTTGGTATCGGCATAGGTTTTTACGATATTGATGGGGATTTTGTTCGCTTCCCCGAAAAGCGAGGCCACATAAAGGTCCTTGGGGCGTTCGTATAAGTTTTTTGGAGTATCCTTTGCGATGATTTTTTGATCTTTCAGCACCACTACCCGATCAGCGAAGGGGAGCATGTCCTGATGATCGTGCGTGGCCGTCAATACCGTAATTTCCTTTTCCCTTAGATATCCGAACAGATTGCGCCTAAGGCTGTTTCGCTGAAAATTATCGATATGGCCAAAGGGTTCGTCCAATAAAAGCACTTCCGGTTCCTGGGCCAATACGCGCGCCAAGGCCACCCGTTGCTGCTGGCCCCCGCTCAAGTTTCTTACCTTGGTCTGGGCGTAGTCGGTCATTTCGATCATTTCCAAAAGCGTTTGGGTACGCCGTTGCATTTCGGGGATGTCGAAGACCGATAAATATTGGCTTACGTTTTCTTCTACCGTGGTATAGGGCATTAGATCGAAGTCTTGCGATAGGTACTTCATATACGACTCTCCTGGAACCAAATTGTATAAGGGGCCCAATACTTGATTTTCATCCCAGTACACCTCGCCAATCTTTACGTGCAACAATCCGTAAATAATTTTTAAAAGGGTGCTTTTACCGCAACCGCTCTCCCCGATTATTGCGATATGTTCTCCTTTGGCAACTTTAAGGTTAATGTTCTCCAAAATGGGAACATCGTCATAAGCGAACGAAACGTGGTCAATGTGCAGCATATAGGAACTCGTTGTTCAATAATACTATTTCTGATGTTGGATTACCCTTTAGATAAAACGGATTTTCCGGTACAATATTGATTGCTTACGGTAAGTATACCATTTCTACCTCAAAGTTACCCATTAAAAATTGCCCTTTTCCGCTTATACTTCAAAATAAAAAACAACCGTAGCTACTGCTATGCTTGATTTTTCTTTTTCGTCCAAGCAAAAAATGACGGCTTTTATTTGGGTAATTTTAATACAAAAATGGTATTATTTAGTCTTTGATTTTTTCTGTTAAAAGGGTGTTCGGGAGTTCCTTGAATCCCATATTGAATAGGGTAAAGCCAAAAATATCCGCGTATTGCTCGATCGTTTTGCTCACAGGGGTGCCCGCCCCATGTCCGGCATTGGTTTCGATCCGGATCAGGGTTGGGTTCGCACCCGTCTGTTTTTCCTGTAATTCGGCCGCGAACTTAAAACTATGGGCGGGCACTACCCGATCATCGTGATCGCCAGTGGTAATCAACGTGGCGGGATAAGACACGCCTTCCTTTACGTTATGTACGGGCGAATACCCTTTAAGGTATTCGAACATTTCCTTATTGTCCTCCGCGGTACCATAATCATAGGCCCATCCGGCGCCGGCGGTAAAGGTATGATAGCGAAGCATGTCCAACACACCCACCGCGGGCAATGCCACTTTCATCAGGTCGGGACGTTGGGTCATGGTAGCGCCTACCAACAATCCGCCATTGGAACCGCCACGTACGGCCAAATAGTCCGAAGCGGTGTAGCCTTCCGCAATCAAGTATTCGGCAGCCGCTATAAAATCGTCAAACACATTCTGTTTTTTCATTTTAATGCCGGCTTCGTGCCATTTTTTACCATATTCACCGCCCCCCCTAATGTTGGGAACCGCATAAACGCCCCCTTGTTCCATCCAAACGGCGTTTACAATACTGAACGATGGGGTAAGGCTAATGTTGAATCCCCCATAACCGTAGAGTATGGTAGGATTAGTACCGTCACGTTTCAATCCCTTTTTATGGGTGATGATCATCGGTACTTTTGTACCGTCCTTTGTGGTGTAAAAAACTTGGTTCGATTCGTAATCGGCAGGGTCAAAATCAATTTCCGGTTTCCAATAGCGCTCATACGTTCCAGTTTCCACATTGTATTTGAACGATGATCCCGGGGTAACATAGTTGGTAAACGAGAAATAAAACTCCTTATCCTCCTTTTTACCTCCAAAACCGCTTGCGGTACCTACCCCGGGCAAGGCTACCTCACGTATGCGTTTTCCGTCATAATCGTATTGAAATACTTTGGATACGGCATCGACCATATATTCTGCAAAAAAATAACCGCCGCCGGTACTCGGGCTCAGTACGTTTTCGGTTTCCGGTATAAAATCCACCCAATTTTCAGGTTCGGGTGCGCTGGCATCCACGGTAACTACTTTTTTGTTCGGTGCGTTCCTGTTGGTAACGATATAAAGCTTGGAACCAACGTTCTCAATAATGTAACTATCGGAATCGGTATCGGTCAAGATCGGTACTAAAGGGGCGTCCGAACGACTTAAATCCTTAATGAACAGCTTGTTCCCGGAGGTAGAGACCGAAGCCGAAACGACCAAGTATTGCTCGTCTTCCGTTAAGTACGCTTGGCTATACCGATGCTTCTCTTCGTCAGTACCACCAAATATGACCTTATCCTCCTTTTGGGAGGTGCCCAGCTTGTGATAGTAGACCTTGTGTTGATCGGTTTTTGCGGACAATTCACTTCCCTCGGGTTTATCGTAGCTGGAGTAGTAGAACCCTTCGTTTCCCTTCCAAGCGATACCGCTGAATTTGATATCGACCAAGGTATCCTCAACAATTTCCATGGTTTTGGTGTCCACTACGATTCCCTTACGCCAGTCACTACCGCCCTCGGAGATCAGGTAGGTCGCCAGCGAACCATCCTTGGTAAAACGGAGGCCCGCCAACGAGGTAGTGCCATCTTCGGAGAAGGTATTGGGGTCCAAAAATATCTCCGCTTTACCGCCATCCTTCTTGCGGTACACTACATATTGGTTCTGAAGGCCATCGTTCTTGTAAAAATAGGTATACGGGCCTTCTTTAAAAGGGGCCCCTATTTTTTCATAATTCCATAAAGCTTCCAAGCGGTTTTTGAGTTGACTCCTGAAAGGAATACCATCCAAATATTGAAAGGTGGTATTGTTCTGTCTGCGGACCCACTTTTCGGTATCCTCGCTGCGGTCGTCCTCCAACCAACGGTAGGGATCTTCCACCTGCGTTCCAAAGTAAGTTTCGACCATCCCGATCTTTGCGGTAGTTGGGTATTTCACTGATAGTTGTTGTTTTTCGGATTGTGCGGTACCTATGAACATTGTAGTACCGGTAATCATGATGGCGACTAATTTTTTCATGCTGCAAGTTAATAATCATCTTTCTTAAAATAAGCACAAAAAACAGCACCCTGAACACCGTTCTAGGTTCTCCTTTTCCGCTGGAATTCCCTTGGAAAATGCATGGTGCCCTTTCGCATGAATCGTTCGCCTTGGTACAAGGCCCGATCATCGCCCGACCTAACCTACCAAATTATTGCTTACGAGGTACTCGGCTATTTGTACGGCATTGGTGGCCGCGCCCTTTCGAAGGTTATCCGATACGATCCACATATTCAAGGTATTCCTTCTTGTTTCGTCCCGGCGGATACGGCCTACGAACACCTCATCCTTATCATGTGCGTAAATGGGCATGGGATACGTATTGGTATCGGGATTGTCCTGTACGGTAACTCCCGGGGTATCGTTTAGAAGACGGCGGACATCGTTCAGTTCAAAATCGTTTTCAAATTCCACGTTCACCGATTCGGAATGTCCTCCCGCAGTGGGTATGCGCACCGCAGTGGCGGATACGGAGAAGGTGCGGTCGTTCAAAATTTTCTGAGGTTCACGGGCCAGTTTCATTTCTTCTTTGGTATAACCATTTTCAAGAAATACATCACAATGGGGAAGTGCATTTCTACTAATAGGGTACGGATAGGCCATTTCTCCCTCAACACCCGCTATTTCGTTCTCCAGTTGCCGTAC
Source organism: uncultured Flavobacteriaceae bacterium (assembly GCA_947500445.1). Classification (GTDB taxonomy): domain Bacteria; phylum Bacteroidota; class Bacteroidia; order Flavobacteriales; family Flavobacteriaceae; genus Pelagihabitans. The sequence goes on from CANMSB010000011.1 coordinate 22,439, forward strand.
GGCCTTGACCCCCGTTCCTGACACCGATTGGTATGTTGAAACAATCACCCTGTTCATCGTATACTTGTTATGGAGCGGTGCCAAGGCCATTACCAATTGAATGGTAGAGCAATTGGGATTGGCAATGATCTTATCGTCCTTGGTCAGCTCTTGAGCGTTGATTTCGGGCACAATCAATTTTTTGGTGGGGTCCATGCGCCATGCGGAAGAATTATCCACTACGGTAGTGCCGACCGCCGCAAATTTTGGGGCCCATTCCAAGGAGGTATCCCCGCCGGCGGAAAAAATGGCGATATGTGGTTTTGCATCCACGGCATCCGAAAGCCCGATTATGGTATGGTCTTTTCCTTGGAACGCCAAGGTTTTCCCCACGCTGCGTTCGGAAGCTACCAACAGCAGCTCGGTAATCGGAAAATTACGTTCCGCCAAAACTTTCAACATCACTTCGCCGACCATACCGGTGGCCCCTACTACTGCTACTTTCATTATTCTAATTTTAGAGCGTAAATGTACTTCAATGTTGCATAGGGAACAAGAGCTCCGTTTACATTTTTTAAAAATAAAACAATTTGTTTTAAATATAACGAATTAGGTTTGGCCAAAAAAGAACCCCCACCGTTCGGCAGGGGTTTTCAAAATTCGTAGTGTAGCGGCATCCGTGGCACTGCCAACGGAAAATTACTTTTTAAGGGCGTCCCTTATTTCTGCCAACAGTTCTTCCTGTGTAGGTCCTGCCGGTGCTTCTGGTTCTGGAGCTGGTTTTGATTTATTGTAGGCCTTCACGATTAGGAACATCACAAAACCGACAATCAATAAGTTTACTATAGTGTTGATCCAAGCACCCCAACGAATAGCATTTTCCGCGACGTATCCTTCAGCACCTTCGACACCTACCCCTTCGGTAAGGATTACTTTTAGGTTCGCAAAATCCACACCGCCCGCAAAATGACCTACGACCGGCATTACGATGTCATTTACGAATCCGTTAACGACAAGGCCTACCGCTCCTGCCATAATTACGGCCACTGCGAAGTCGATGACGTTTCCAGTGAGGATAAAATTCTTAAATTCTTTAAGCATAATTAGTGTTTTTTAGTGGTTAATAGTATCGCAATGTACTGAAAAAAAAGTGTCACAACAAAATGTTAATACACATTTTAATCTCCTATAAATCGGCGGGTTACTCTTTGTGATATCCCGGTAAGCAATTCATAGGAAATAGTATGTGCCGTTTCGGCAAATGTCGTGGCCGTAATGCCATTGCCAAAAACCGTTACCTCGTCCCCTTCTGAACAATCGATTTCGGTAACATCTATCATAATCATGTCCATACAAACGTTTCCCACAATGTATACAGCCGTGTCGTGCAACAGTACCTGAGTGGTACCACCACCATAAATGCGTCCTATTCCATCGGCATGCCCTAAGGGCAGCGTTGCAATTTTACAATTCTCCCCTGCTATGAATGCCCTATTGTAGCCTACACTCTCTCCGGCCTTTAGCGTATGTATTTGGGAAATTATCGTCTTTAGGCTTGCTATGGGGCGTAGTTGAGCATCTACTTTGGCATCGTTCCCAAAACCATAAAGCCCTATACCGCTGCGTACCATATGGAACTGGGCCTGGGGATAGTTCAATATTCCCGAGGTGTTCAATACGTGACGAAAGGGCCGATATCCGATTTCCAAATCGATCTTGGCAGCGATCCCCTCAAAACGGTTTAGTTGCTGTTGTGTAAACGATCGTTCCCCGTCGTCTTCCGAAGCGGCCAAATGGGAAAAAACGGCAATGGCCTTGACCGCCCTATTGTTCTTCATCTCCTTTGCGATCAATGGGATTTCGGCTTCCGAAAAACCCAGGCGATTTAATCCGGTGTTGAACTTTAGGTGTATCGGATACTGTTTTTGACCGTGTTTTTCAGCGGTCGCCAAAAAGGCTTTCAACACCCTTTCGGAATACAGGCTGGGTTCCAAACATTTTTCGATGATCTTATCAAAATTGGCTATCTGTGGGTGCAGTACCAAAATAGGTGTCCGAATTCCAGCGTCGCGCAAAACCGTTCCTTCGGATACATAGGCAACGGCCAGATAATCCACGCCCAAGGCCTCCAGTTTTTGCGCTACTTTTACGGCATCACTGCCGTAAGCGAATGCTTTTACCACCGCCAACAATTTGGTCTTTTCCCGAATACGCCCCCTTAATAACCGATAGTTGTGCGCCAAGGCGCTCAAATCGATTTCTAAAACCGTTTCCTGCACCTTACCCATTTGGGTCCTGTTTTTTGCTGACTTCTTCGGCATTTACATCCATCTGGCTTACTTTTTCCTTGAGCATGGCCTTGTAGTATGCCGCACGGCTCAAGGGTTCGTAAGCATCGGTTTCACCCAGCATCACCAACTTATCGTTATTTGCTTTTCGAAAACTGTAGTTGGCCAAATTCCCTGTACGGGTACAAATGGCATGCACCTTGGTCACATATTCTGCGGTCGCCATCAATGCGGGCATCGGTCCAAAAGGGTTGCCCTTGAAATCCATATCCAATCCGGCCACGACCACACGTACCCCCTTGTTCGCCAAATCGTTGCAAACGGTTATGATCTCGTTATCAAAAAATTGTGCCTCGTCAATGCCCACCACGTGGCAACCATCTGCCAAAAGCCGTATGTTGGCGGCCGCGGGTACAGGAGTAGACCGTATTTCGTTGGCATCGTGGGAGACCACCATATCATCATGATATCGCGTATCTACCATAGGCTTAAAAATCTCCACCTTTTGTTTGGCGAACTGTGCCCGTTTCAACCGACGGATCAATTCTTCGGTCTTCCCAGAGAACATGGACCCGGAGATCACTTCGATCCACCCGAATTGTTCCTTATGGTTCACCGTATTTTCAAGAAACATTTTGTAATTTTAGACGAAAATAGAACGTTTTTCCGTTCTACTGTTAGGGAGGATAAAATTAACCAAAAAGGTACACCTTTTGGTCAGAAATTAAAGAAAGCGGGATGAAACGTAAATTAAAGGAAGAACTTCGAAAATTAGCTACGGATATTATTACCGCCAGAGACCTCAATGAAATTTCGGACCTGTACGAATCGACGAGGGCGCTGTACGAAAAATTGGCGGTGTTGAAATTCATCGAGGAGAAGTTACAGGATATTGAGATCGACGTGTCCAAAAACATCATTGCCGAAAAGTTCGAGAAAATGGCGAATGCCGTTCTCAATGCCAATACCTCCGTACCCGAAAGCAACCCACATCAGGAAGACATTATGACTCCAGGCATGGACACCATTAAGGATATGGTTTCGGAAATGCCCAATGAGGCGGCAGTGGACGAAGTATTGTCAGAGTTTTTGAACAAACCCGATTACCTCAAGAACGATAAAGAACTGTTTGTACCGCAGCAAGAAACACAAACGGATAGTTCCCCACAGCAGGCCACACCAAAATCCTTGAACGATAAACTGAACACCAAAGAGTTAAAAATCGACCTCAACAATCGTTTGGCCTTTGTAAAACATTTGTTCGACGGAAGTACGGAAGATTACAACAGGGTACTTTCACAGCTAAAGACCATTGATTCCCACGAACGCTCGGTTTCCTTTATCAAGAACATGGTAAAACCGGACCATAAGAACTGGGTCGGAAAAGAGGAATACGAGGAGCGCTTTATGCAGCTCATCGAACGTAAATTTTCATAAAGTCCAGACCATACAACCGTAATGTACTTCAATCACTTCGAATTAAAAAAGCCCGATAAAGTCTATGTTTCCGCGCTTTTTGGTTTAAGCTAACTATTTTAATGCCAGAAATGGTATAACTACAGCACCGACTATGAACGGCAACAAAATCGTTTTTTACATCGCCACGGGCGTACTTACGGCCATTATGTTTTTTTCCGTGTTCAATTACTTTACCAAATACGATATGATCGTTGGTTTTTTTGAACATTTCAACTACCCGACTTATTTGGTATACCCACTGGCCACAGCCAAAATTTTGGGCTTGATCGCCGTATGGGGGAGTTTTTCCAGCTGGTTGAAGGAATGGGCCTATGCCGGTTTCTTTTTTGATACCATTTTGGCTTTTTTCGCCCATTACCTTACCGACGGCACGGGTTATACGTTCGCTTTGCTAGCGCTGACCGCCACTTTGGTCTCTTACTTCTTTGAAAAAAAAGTACGCCCTCGGAAAGGAATATCAGCCGATTGAGGGTATCGTAGGTCCGTATTAACTCGGGACCATACGGGCGAAAAGGCTATTTTTGACGAAATTTGAAATTATGGGCAAACTTTATTTGGTACCCACGCCGATCGGCAATTTGGAGGACATGACCTTTAGGGCGGTACGCGTGCTCAAAGAAGTGGATGTTATCCTTGCCGAGGATACCCGTACCAGTGGAAAACTATTACAACATTTCGATATTGGCACGCCCATGCAGTCCCACCACATGCATAACGAGCACAAAACCGTTGACACTTTGGTGGAACGCCTAAAGGCTGGGCAAACGATGGCGTTGATTTCCGATGCGGGTACTCCGGCCATATCCGATCCAGGGTTTTTATTGACCCGTGCCTGCGTTGCACAGGACGTTCCCGTAGCATGTTTGCCCGGTGCAACCGCCTTTGTGCCCGCCTTGGTAAACAGTGGCCTGCCGAACGACAGGTTTGTATTCGAAGGGTTCCTTCCCATAAAAAAAGGACGTCAAACACGCTTGCAGTTGTTGGCGGAAGAACCCCGCACCATCATTTTATATGAATCGCCCCATAAACTGCTGAAGACCCTCTCCCAATTGGTATCCTTTTTCGGGGAAGACCGGCCGGTATCGGTATCAAGGGAACTGACCAAATTGTACGAGGAAACGGTTCGCGGAACGGCGGCATCGGTATTGGAACACTATACCGCTAAACCTCCCAAGGGCGAAATTGTGCTGGTCATCGGCGGAAAAAAATAGCGTTTTCCCATATTGTTCATGGGTAGGGAAACATGGAACCCGGCTTGAGTTCATTTTTTAACGCACGGAAGACCGCAGCCTACTAAAGGTTTCGGGTTTCATGTTCAGGTAAGAGGCCAAGTATTTTTGCGGAATTACTTTTAACTCGGCAGGGCAACGTTTCAAAAAAGTAGTGTAGCGTGCTTCGGCAGAAAGTGTTAGCAATTCTACTTCACGGAACAACCTTCCAAAAAGCATATCCCTAAAAAAATGATGCCCCCAACGGTCAAAGCCCGGAAATAATTGAAATAACGATTGATAGTCCCTCAAGGAAATCGCCAGTAGTTTGGAAGGTTTTAAGGCCTCCAAAAAAGTATTGGAGGGCGTCTGCGCAATAAAGGAGTCAAAAACTCCCGATGGGCTTCCGGAATACGAAAAGCCCAGCACCACTTTTTCCCCTCGGTCGTTCAGTACGTAAATGGCCTGGACCCCCTGTAACACAAAATAAAAATACCGTTCGGTCTGTCCTGCTTCGGTAATAAACTCCGAACGTGCGTAAGTGCGAACGGTCCAAAGCGTTCGAAATGTAGCACGTTGTTCTTCGGTCAGCTGTACATGAGGAAAAAAACCGAGCAACCTTTTAAAATCACTGTCTTCCATTTCAAGGGCTTTTACCATATTGTACCATTTCTACCTTGAAATTACCCATTAAAAATGATATTATCCGTTTCAACTTTTAGATGTTTAACCCGCTTTATGCATTAGAAAATCTATTACAGCTTCCAGCTACTTCAAAATATAATGCTGCGCTACATTTTTAAATGTAACCGTAGCGGTGCTATGCTTACATTCATAAAATGTCATATTTTATCGCAGCTAAAAGCTTCATTACGAAGTTCTAATGCATAATCCGGGTTTAAGCGAAAATTAAGAGTTTTTATGGCCAATTGAAATCCTTTTCACGCTCAGCGCCCTTTTTTTAAAAACACTGCAATAGGTTTATCACTGGAACGCTTAGGTTTGTGCGGTGGTTTTGGGGAACAAGGCAAGTATTTCGGATATTTGTACCCAATGCCGCTCGGTATGACAAATTAAAAACTCAAAGCATTCCTGCAGATAAAAATTGACGATGGGTCCTATCGCGGAAGCGATCTTCACTTTGGAGAGGTCCAGATTTCTACTGTTTGAAATGGTGTTTTTCAAATGGTGATAGTCCGTTTCCCAAGTATTAAAAATGGTATCCATGTCCGTCTTGGTCAACTTTTGTACGTCCAACAACGGCTCAAACCGCTTTAAGGTCTTCATTTTCCATTTGCGTATATTTCCTTTGGGCCGTTGTCCGTTGATAACAAAACGCTGCCAGGCGCGGGCCTTAAACCGTTCGTTTTCCGTATCCTTTGCCGGACACTGTGTTACCGCTTGGTCCAATCTATGCTTATACAGGCTATAGGAGCTATTGAGGTGCGCTACAATTTCTATAATACTCCAGGCCTTTGGACTGCTCGGCACAACCAGTTGCCGTATCGGTAATGATGGCAACTGCATCAACCGATTATGAAGTGTGTTCAGCCGTTGTATCTGATCTTCCGCACTGATGAATAACGCCGCCATAAGAATGTTTTAAAAGGTTATGATACAAAATTCGTAGCTTTCGTTGTCCTAACTATTGATGTGTATCAATAAATGGGCGGTGTTCCTATGTAACCGTAATCGCTAAACCAACGGAGTTATCATGAAAACCCTCCTTGCAAATATCCGGGACTGTACCGTGTGTTCCGCACACCTTCCATTGGGCCCAAGGCCCATCGTTGCGGCACACCCCGATGCCAAGATCATTATCATCGGTCAGGCTCCGGGTACCAAAGTCCATGAAACGGGAATTCCCTGGGACGACCCCAGTGGACGGCAACTTCGAAAATGGCTCGGGGTTTCCGATGAAACGTTTTATGATGAACGTAAAATCGCGCTCGTCCCTATGGGATTTTGTTATCCGGGAAAAGGCAAGGGTGGCGATCTTCCGCCAAGAACGGAATGCGCCCCGCTGTGGCATGATGCCCTATGGGAAAAGATGCCAAACATCGAATTTATAGTGCTTATCGGCACCTATGCCCAAAACTATTACCTGGGAAAACAAAAGGAAAAAAACCTGACCGAAACCGTCAGGGCCTATCAAAACTATCTGCCGCGATACTTTCCGCTTCCGCATCCATCACCACGCAATCGGTTTTGGTTGCGAAAAAACCCTTGGTTTGAACAGCAGGTGATACCGGAATTGCAGGAAAAGGTATCCGGAATTTTCACTTTACCTAGTACGAAGTGATCAGTATTAAGTAGTTAGTAATGAGGGGGGCGAATTTACATTTGAACTTGACTTTTTGTCCTTGTTCTTTTTTCTTTCAGCGAAGCGGTCTTTTTTTCAATGAACAATTAGCAATTAGCAATTAGCAATTAGCAATTAGCAATTAGCAATGAAAAAATAATTGGTGACGCGTAAAAGTAATTGGCCTGAAATTGAGCTTGTGTTTGAATTTGACATTTGTGTTTGAACTGGAACATGACATTTGCACTTGTCTTTTGTCCTTATTCTTTTTTCCTAGTGAAAAGTAGATAGTATCTAGTATTAAGTAGTTAGTAATGAAGGGTGTGGATTTAAGTTTGGGCATGAACATGTGTCTCGACAAGCTCGACATGACATCCGTCTTTTCGATTGGCCTAAGGGTCCCTTCGTCCTTGTTCTTTCAGCGAAGCGGTCCTTTTTTTCTAGTGAAAAGTAAATAGTATCTAGTATTAAGTAATTAGTAATGAGGGGTGCGCATTTGCATTTGAACTTAACGTTTGCACTTGTCTTTTATCCTTATTCTTTTTTCTTTCATCTATGAGCCTTAGCGGTCCATTGTACTTTTTAACTAGGTCTCGACTCCGCTCGACCGGACAGCACGTATTTATAAGCAAACGGCTCGTTGACCAGCAATCCTTGTATTTGATTTTTGAATTTGAGTTTGAATTTGACCCGCGGTCTATTGTCCTTTAATACCTGCTTCCATCGTGTTTTCCCTTTTCCCATCCGTGTTTTCCCAGGTATTGGTCGGCGCTTTCCACGGCTCCGTCCTCTATGGAGGTGCCCATAGAATCGTTCCATCGGTTGAGGTAGCCGAAGAGGGAAATGACCCCCAACATTTCAACGACCTCGCCCTCGTTCCAATGTTCATAGAGTCGTGTTTTGATTTCGGCATCTACGGCATTGGGTACTTGGGATGCCTGTAACGAAAAATCCAGTGCGGCCCGCTCGGCTTCGGAAAATGCGGCATGGGTGCGGTACTCCCAAATATTGTCCAGTTGCTCTTGCTCGGCCCCATACCGTTCCGCCGCGCGTATGGCGTGTGCTTGGCAATACCGACATCCCGTTGCATTGCTGCTCACCCAGGCGATCATTCGCTTTAAGGCCGATGTCACCCGACCTTCGTTCGCCATTACCGCTTTGTTCAGGTTGATGAAAGCTTTGGAAATTGCCGGTCGATGCTGCATGGTCAATATTGAATTCGGACAAAAACCAAGGGTCTCATTAAAGAATTTTGCGAGTTCCGCGGTTTCGGGACTATGGCTTGGGTCAAGCGGCTGTACTAAAGGCATACTTTACAATTTAACGTTAATACTAAGAGATATAAAATCGAAATAGAACCATTTTACAAGGGTCTAAATTATCGTACTTTTATTCCTCACAAGAAACAAAAATTTATGGGTACTACAAATCATATCAGCACCAAATGGAAAGGAAAAATGGCCTTTGAGAGCACCAACCCCTCCGGACATGTTTTACGCATGGATGCCGGCCCGGAAAACGATGGGGAAGGTTCCGGTTTTCGGCCCAAGGCCCTAATGCTTTCCTCGCTCGCCGGTTGTTCCGGTCTGGACGTGGCCTCCTTGATCAAGAAAATGAAATTAGAGGTGACCGACTTCCATATCGAAACCATTGCCAACCTTACGGACGAACATCCCAAGTTTTACGATCAAGTGACCATTGAATACCATTTTTATGGCGACAATTTAAACGAATCCAAACTGCAAAAGGCTGTTGACCTGTCGGTAGAAAAATATTGCGGGGTCATGGAAATGTTCCGCCAATTTGCAACGATCGAGGTGAAGTTGGTGCTCCATTCTTAAGTTCAAGTGCAAGAATCAAGTTCAATTTTAATATAGACAATGGTCGGTAAAAAGTTTGATCTGGAAGATCGCCTAGTAGCGTTCGCAAGTAGTGTTGTTCTGTTCTGTAAAGATTTACCAAGGGATATTACCGGAGAATACTAGGCAGCCAACTTTTAAGGTCTGGTGGAAGTGCCGCGCTTAATTTTGGCGAAGCACAAGGGACCAATAGTAAAAGAGATTAGATCAGCAAAGCCGGAATCTGTTTGAAAGAATTGAAGGAGTCACGCGTAAATCTGAAAATATTAATGAAAGTAGCATATGGAGACGCTAAAAAAATACTTCATCTATTAGATGAAGTAGAACAACTGATAAAAATAATCGCCACTATTATAAAAAACAAAAAGTAGGTTTGAACCGCTTCAGACGGCAAATGATATTTGTTGCGCTAACCAAAAGATTTACTTTTGAACTTGAACTTGAACTTGAACTTGCTTCTTGAACTTGAACTTCTATCCCATGCGCTGGACCTTAAAACCAAAACCGGAACAACACGACATCGATCGGCTGACAGCGGCATTGGGGGTATCGCCTTTGGTCGCACAATTATTGTTGCAGCGGGGCATCGCTACTTTTGAGGCGGCCAAACGCTTTTTTCGTCCGCAACTGTCCGAACTGCACGATCCCTTTTTAATGCAGGACATGTCGCTGGCCGTAACCCGAATCAACACTGCCATTGCCAAAGGGGAAAACATTCTGGTATATGGGGACTATGATGTGGACGGCACCACTTCCGTTGCCTTGGTCGCTTCGTATCTGCAATCGTATTATCCAAACGTAGCCACCTATATTCCCGATCGCTATGCGGAGGGGTATGGGGTATCGTTCAAGGGCATCGACTTTGCCGACGATAACGGATTTTCCCTGATCATTGCGTTGGATTGCGGCGTAAAAGCGATCGACAAGGTCGCCTATGCCAAAGAAAAAGATATCGATTTTATCATCTGCGACCACCACCGCCCGGGAGAAAAACTCCCCGACGCCATTGCCGTACTGGACCCCAAACGATCCGACTGCGACTACCCGTACGACGAGCTTTGCGGCTGTGGTGTGGGTTTTAAACTGATCCAGGCCCTTGGTTCAGAACGAAATCAGACCATTACCGATTTGATGCCTTACCTTGACCTGGTGGCTACTGCGATAGGTGCCGACATTGTTCCGATTACCGGGGAGAACCGCATTTTGGCCTATTATGGTTTGCAAGTGATCAATAACGCCCCAAGAATAGGGTTCAAGGCGATTATCGACCAGGTAAATAAAGAAACGCTGACCATTACCGATGTTGTTTTCATCATCGCCCCACGTATCAATGCCGCGGGACGCATGGAGCATGGGCAACATGCCGTAAACCTGCTCACGGAAACGGATTATGACCAAGCGGCCGCTTTTGCCAAAAATATTGAGCAGTTTAACAACGACAGAAGAAATCTTGACAAGGAAATTACCGAGGAGGCCTTATCCCAAATACTGGATGACAATGAGGAGGAACGTTTTACCTCGGTGGTATACAAACCCCATTGGCATAAAGGGGTTATCGGTATTGTAGCTTCACGACTGACGGAAACCTACTACCGGCCGACCCTGGTATTCACAAAAAGTGGGGAGAAACTGGCGGCTTCGGCCCGTTCGGTCTCCGGTTTTGATGTGTACAATGCCCTAATGGGCTGTTCGGAACATATTGAACAGTTCGGAGGCCACAAATATGCCGCAGGCCTTACCCTTTTGGAATCGCAATATGAGGGGTTCAAGGCCCGGTTTGAAAAAGTGGTTTCCGAAACCATCGATCCATCGCTGTTGACCCCGGAAATCCAGATCGATGCCCTGATCGACCTAAAGGATATCTCACCAAAACTCATGCGTATCCTAAAACAGTTCGCACCCTTTGGCCCGGGCAACAAAACGCCCGTTTTTATGGCGGAAAACCTTGTGGACACCGGCTATGCAAAAGGGGTGGGCGAAGACCAAAAACATTTGAAAGTATCGGTAAAACAAGGCGCATCAAAGCCAATCGGGGGTATCGGTTTTTACCTCGGTAACAAACTGGACACCGTTTCCAATAAAAAGCGTTTCGATGCCTGTTTCTCTCTGGACGAGAACGAATGGCAAGGAAAACTGAGCCTACAATTGAAGTTGAAGGACATCAAATGATGGAAAAACCATCACTCCCTGTTTATCCAAATAATACATACTCGCATGTATTTCAACCCTTCGTCCCCACACGGTACAAGCTCATCGTTTTATTTGACATTTTCAGTCCTTCAGCGCAGCGGTCCTTTCCCCTTCAGCGCAGCCCCGGCAAGCGGTCTTTCCTCCCAATGGCGAAACAATAATCATATGGTTTTCACAAGCCTTTTTTAAATCGATAGCTCCAATCCGATTACAGGTTTCTCGTCCTTCCGCGAAGCGGTCCTTCCTCCTTCGGCGCAACTCTCGGCAATCGGTCTTTCATCTTAAAAAACAAATGATTACCATCGTGTCCCTCCGTACACAAAAAGTATTTGTTCGTCAAGTTTTACCCCAAGTTTTCCGTCCTTCAGCGAAGCGGTCCTTCCTCCTTCAGCGCAGCCTTGGCAAGCGGTCCTTCCTCCCTTAGCGCAGCCCCAGGCAAGCGGTCTTTCCTCCCGAAGACATTCCTCTTATCGGCCGAAGTGTTCGAACCTGACCCGAAATTCCGGTATCACAATCCCATCTCTTTTTCCGTTCGCACCTTTAACCCGGTTTAACCCGCTTTATGCATTAGAAAATCTATTACAGCTTCCAGCTACTTCAAAATATGGCGCTGCGCTACATTTTTAAATGTAACCGTAGCGGTGCTATGCTTACATTCAAAAATGTCATATTTTATCGCTGCTAAAAACTTCATTACGAAGTTCTAATGCATAATTCGGGTTTAAGAGTAATATCTTTGTGCCGAATTACTCATACCGTACTTCAAATGGATCCATACGCTGCCTTACGATACAAAGAGTTCCGGATTTTTTTGGGGGTTCGTTTCGCCATGGTCTTTGCATGGTCCATGCAGTTTATTGTTATCGAGTGGCAGGTATATTCCATGACAAAAGACCCGCTTTCCTTGGGTATTATCGGTTTAATGGAAGTAATCCCCGCCGTGGCGACCGCCCTTTTTGCAGGGCATGTGGTCGATCAAAAAGAGAAGCGCGATCTACTGGTCAAGTGTATTTTTGGTTTTTCGATCATTAGTTTGGGGCTTTTTATATTGAGTATCCCCAGTATTGAAGCATCGTTTGCGTTAAACCACCTTCTTTTTGCCATTTATGCACTCGTATTTTTGGGAGGTATTGTACGGGCTTTCCTTGGACCTACAATTTTTTCGTTGATCGCGTTGATCGTTCCCAAAAAAATATATCCCAATGCCGCTACCTGGAGCAGTACCACCTGGCAAATGGCCGCGGTTTTAGGTCCGGCATTGGCAGGTTTCTCGATCGGTTATATTGGGGTGCATTGGTCCATGTGTCTTATTTTTGGCTGTTCCCTTATGGCTTTGCTCAATCTTTTTCGTATTTCCCGTAAACCGATACTCAACCCTAAAATTGGGGAACCGATACTACAAAGTTTAAGGGAAGGACTCCGTTTCGTATTCAATAGTAAGGCCATTTTTGGGGCGTTGACCTTGGATATGGTGGCCGTATTGTTCGGGGGTGCCGTGGCGTTGCTTCCTATTTTTGCACAAGATATCCTAAAAGTAGGCTCGGAAGGTTTTGGAATATTACGGGCCGCCCCCGCTGTCGGTGCGGCGCTCATGATGATCGCCTCCACCCGTTTTCCGATGCACAAGTATGCGGGGCGTAAACTGTTATGGGCAGTTTTCGGCTTTGGGATCAGTATTATTGTTTTTGGCCTTTCGACCTCGTTTTGGATTTCGGTAATCGCCCTGTTCGCCAGTGGCGCATTGGACGGTATTTCCATGGTCGTCCGCCAAACGATCTTACAGTTAAAGACCCCCGACGATATGCGCGGGCGCGTGGCTTCGGTAAACACCATGTTCGTAGGTTCCTCTAACGAGTTGGGTGCCTTTGAAAGTGGATTGACCGCCAAATTGATGGGAACCGTTACCGCCGTGGTTTTCGGGGGTACCATGACCTTGCTTACCGTAGGATTTACCGCATGGATTTCCCCAAGCTTTCGAAAATTAGATCTCCAAAAGGATGTAGCCGCCCATGAGGCGGAAAGCCCCTAAACGAATTTTTCAAGAGAAACCGTTTTTCCATCGAAAACGGCGTAGGTGTAGTGGTGGATCCAGTCCCCCAAGTTGGTATAGGTCGCGTTTTTTCCGAGGTCGATTTCCATGGGCAGGTGCCGATGGCCAAAAATAAAATGGTCGAAATGTCCGGTCTCCAGTTTTCGTTTGGCATATTGTACCAACCATTCGTTCGCTTCCCCTAAAAATTCGGCATCTTCATCCCCCGAAATCAATTTGTTCTTTACCGAAAAGTACTGGGCCAAACGCACGCCCCAATCCGGGTGCACCCACCGGTACAACCATTTGGCAAAAGGATTGGTAAACACCTTTTTCATACGTTTGTACCCCTTGTCGTTCGGGCCGAGCCCATCGCCATGTCCTACAAAAAAGGTTACCCCATTGATGTTGTACTGTTGCGGTTTGTGAAACACCGGAATTTGAAGTTCTTCCTCAAAATAACCGTTCATCCAAAGGTCGTGGTTGCCGACAAAAAAATAAATGGGGATTCCGGAATCGGAAATCTCGGCCAACTTTCCCAGGGTCCGGGTAAAGCCTTTTGGAACCACCGTTTTGTATTCCATCCAAAAATCGAACAGGTCGCCTAGCAAAAATATGGCCCCGGCGTCTTTTTGAATACTGCTCAGCCAGGCAACAAATTTCTTTTCCCGAACACGGCTTTCTTCCATGGTAGGGGCACCCAAGTGATTGTCACTTGAAAAGTATACCTTTTTTCCTGCTGGGAGTTCAATGGTCGTCATGGTATGGTAAAGATAGGAAAACAGAAAAAGCCGTCACGCTAATTGTCACTGGCGAACCATTCGGCAAAAGAGGTTTCGGTCTCTTGAAGCTTTAGCGAATGTAGTCGGATGTTTTTAGGTAGGCGTGCGGTAATTTTGGCGGCAAAATCGATGACCATATTCTCGCTTGTAGGCTGGTAATCGGCCAGTATTACATTGTGGCCCCTATCGGCCAGTTCTTTGGCCAGCTCCACATGGGGCGTATTTTTATTAAAGACGGTGGCATGGTCAAATTCGTCCACGATCTCCTCTTTTACGATTTTTTTCAGATCCCCAAAATCGATGACCATTCCCTGTTTTACATGGGTCGTATCGGTAATGGGCGTTCCGATAACGGTTACCGACAGCTTATAGCTATGCCCGTGCACGTTACGGCACTTGCCATCGTATCCATAAAGGGCATGGCCGGTCTCAAAACTGAATTGCTTGGTAATTCTTATCTTGCCCATCAACTTATTTTAGGAAGGTAAAGGTATGGAATATCGGCAAATCGGGATACCCTTCGGGAATCGTTATTTCGAAACCACAAGCTCCAACCTACCGTTTGTTATGGAGGAACTACAACAATCACTGAACACATCATACTGTGCCGTAATTACCGCTTGCTGCCCAATAAAACCGCTAAAAACCAGGGTGCGGCGTTCCACGGGACCGGAAGGACCGCTCAAATCGTCGTACAACGGATAGGTACCCGTGTTTTGGGCGATACGGTATGAGGCACTGTCCAACTTTTTGGTGAGTTCTTCTTTGGTGTCTCCATCCGTAACACTAAAGCTGTCTAGAGATACGGCGGCTCCCGAGGTGTCCTTTAGGGTAACGTTATGGGCGGTAACGGCCGCGGGACAGCTTACCGCACTACAATCCAATTCCGTTGGCCCGTTATCATCCGAACATGAAAAGACCAATAGCGCTACCGCAAGCCCAAAACCAATATGTAACCGTTTCCTTGACGACATCCTTGCATTTCTTTTAGTGGAACAGTACTGTGCCGATAGGGCATTCCAAAGATACTATCTTTTATACCTCATTCGTGATCGTATTCTGTTTACGATATATAGGATCACTACGAAAAGGGCCACTATGGGGAAAATCAGGTCCCCGTTCAAAAAGTTTAAAATTTCCATGTGCTTGACTTTGTTCTAAAACGGCGGTATTCCGGTAATATTATTTTCGGAATTTGGAAAGAGCGGTTTTGGTAAACTCCGACAGTACAAGGGTTCCGGTAATCCCTGCCCTTTCGGTCAACAGCTCGCCCCAGTGTTCGGTCCCTTCCCACAACACTTTTTTCCACTCCTCCAATGCCTGCGGATTGTAGGCCGACAGTTTTTGGGAAAAGAAATCGATTTCTTTGTCCACCTCCTCTATTTTCTCAAAAACCTTTGAAAAAAGGCCTTTTTCCTGTGCCCAATAGGCATTTTTCCACTCGGTCGGTGCCAGGGACATTTCGGACAAAGCCGCCGTGCCTATCTTACGCCGAACGGCCGGTGCGATGACCAAGGGTGCGATACCAATGGTCAATTCCGATAGGCGGACCGAAGCCGCAACGGAAGCAAAGGTATAATCGCAGGCTGCCGCCAAACCGACGCCACCACCCACCGTTTTCCCTTGAATACGGCCAATAATTACCTTTTTACAGCTGCGCATTGCATTGATCACATTTGCAAAACCGCTAAAGAATACCTTTCCCTCCGATAGATTTTCAATAGCGATCAGTTCCTTAAAAGAGGCCCCACCGCAAAAGGCCCTATCTCCTTCGGACTTTAATACAATGACGGTAACCTCAGGGTTTTCGGATAGTTTTTCTAATTCGAGCACCAAGCGGTCCAACAGCTCGGCCACAAAGGAATTTCCCGCAGGATGCCCAAATTCTACTGTTGCCACCTTGTCCTTAATACTTGTATACAAACTACCGTTCTCTCTTGTGGTCATTATCGTGTGATTTTAGGTTAAACCCTTTGTGTATTAGAAAATCTACTACGGTCCGAAACTGCTTCAAAACCGGGTTAAAATTAAAATATTATAACCAGAACGGTATGGTTATCGGGAAGCTTTTACGCTGTACCCATTAGGTATCCGTTGCAGAGAGCAGTGGCCGAAACTTGTGGCGGAATTTCAATACCAATGCGCCGCCACGGACCAGCATCCAAACCGCAAAGGCGATCCAAATGCCCGTTAGGCCCCATTGCTGGTATTTCCCTAAAAATAGCATCGGTACAAATCCCAGGAATGTCGCCACCAATAAAGTATTGCGTAGGTATTTCATTTCTCCCAGGCCCTTGAAAACCCCGTCGAACACAAAGGCTACGGCATTCATGGGCAGGCCGATGATCAAGAGGTAAAAAATACCATAAAAGGCCTCCAAAACAATGGTCTCGTTTGAAAATAGACTTCCGATAGGGCGGTAAAAAACAAACCCGAGTACCATAAGTATGGTGCTTACCCACAGCCCGTAAGCGATGATTTTTTTTGCCAATTTCCACAGCCCGTCATAATCCTTAGCCCCTAAAAGACGACCGCCCATAATATTCCCCGCTGCGCCATAACCATCGAT
This sequence comes from uncultured Flavobacteriaceae bacterium, assembly GCA_947500445.1. GTDB lineage: Bacteria > Bacteroidota > Bacteroidia > Flavobacteriales > Flavobacteriaceae > Pelagihabitans. Next base: position 39,124 of record CANMSB010000011.1, read on the forward strand.
AAAAAATGCCGAAAACAACCATAAATTAATGGCAATGGTATGTGCCCCGATATAACGATCACCAAGATCGGTCGCCTCGCGTACCGCTAAGATCAAGGCGGTGTTCAGGGCCAATGCCCTTACGAACAGGTTAAGGCTCATTCCTATCAAACGGGAAAGTTCCGGATGCCATGGGGTTTGGATACGTAGTCCAATATCGGTTTTGGTGACCAGCAATACGAACGCCATTAATGCCATAACCGCTTGAGCAATCAAACTTGCCCAGGCGGCACCTTTTAAATATAATGGCGCGAACCACCCTTCAATACCATATACCAACAAAAAATCGAGCGCTACGTTCAGCACCGCGCCAACAATGGCAATGAGCATCGGCCAGTAGGTATTTTGAAGTCCTCTAAAAATTCCCATTACGGCAAAGGCGAACAGGGTAAGGGGAAAGCCCCAAACCCGAATGGAATAGTATTGCACACAATACTTCAAAATTTTTCCGGAGGCGTTCAATAGGATAAATATTTCCTCTACGATAAAAATGGTGGATGCCAGTACGAGTATGCTAAGGGCCACGTTCAGGGCAATCGCCTGCGCGGGCAGGGTTTTTACTTCCTCCAAACGCCCAGCACCCAAATATTGGGAAATGATCGCGGAAATCGCACTTCTGGTCTGTCCAAGAACCCAGATCAGCATCGACAAAAAAGACCCCACAATACCTGCCGCCGCCAAGGATTCCAAGCCATCCACCGGAATGTTACCGACAATAGCGGTATCCGTAATGGATAACAAGGGCTCGGCGATACCTGCAATAGTGGCCGGTATGGCAAGCTTGTTAATGCTTTTGAACGAAATGGTAGTTTTCAAAATCTACTGGATTACAACACTAATTCGTAACAGTGAAAAGGATGTTCACTCTGTTTTGGAAAATAGATATCCCCCAGTCGACGGTAGCCCCGCTGTTCATAAAATCGTTGGTTTCGTTTGTTCTGGCTAAAGGTATCGAGCCGTACCGACGGGGCCTGCATTTCTTTTGCCTTGGCCTCGGCAAAATCCATCAACTGCCTTGCGTATCCCTTTCCTTGTAGATGGGGGTGTACCGAAAGCCGGTGGATATAGCTATTTCCCTCATTAGGGGTCGTCCAAAGCACCGCCTGGTATTCCTTATCCATTTTGGTAGAGACCACCACGGTACCCACAATGCTGTTTTCCTTTTCCAGAACGAACAGCTCTTCCCTGGAAAGGTCGGTTTCAAAGGCCGCTTTGGAAGGGTATGCTTCGTTCCATTGAAAGATTCCATTGGCGATCATATGGGCCGCGCAGGACTGGGTCAACCTTAAAATATCGGGTATTTCCGATATCTTTGCTTTCCGAATCATAAACCAGTTTATTTAAATCGTAAATTTAGCGTATAAATAATCAATCCCTGGCCATGTTGAACATTCTTGTACCTATCGGTGTTAACTTAGATTCCAATGCCACCTTGCTTTACGCTGTGGACTTTGCCGCTGCCTTTTCCGCCAAAATTTTTGTGATGGAGGTTTTTAATGTGAGTTCCAAAACGGGCGGACTATCGAACATTACCGAAAAAGTGGCCAAAAACAGTAAGAAAAAGTTGCGGGAGGCCATAGACAAAATAGATGCCAAGGGCGTAGAGATCAAAATCGCCACTTTCAATGGTGAACTTGTTGACGGCATTAAGGATATTGACAAGGAACTGGGTATCGATCTGATCATTGTTGCGCCACGAAGCAATTCCATACAGGAAGAAATGTATTTGGGCCACACTTCGGGGAAAATTGTAAAACGAACGGATATTCCAACGCTTATCGTTCCCAAAGGAACCGCATTCCGACCGTTTACCACTATTTTGACCGCGTTTAAATCGGGCGCCTTAAAAAGAAAGCGCATTTTAGACCCTTTAATCACCATTCAAAAAAAGTTCGAGGCGCGTTTGAACCTTTTGCTGGTAAAAACGCCGGGATATACCGATGACGATCTCAAAATCAATACCGCATTGATGGATCTAAGTTCCAACCTGACCATTACGGAGAACCCGACGACCTATCAAGGGGTTTTGGAGCACTTTCAGTCCCAAAAACCGGATCTGTTGTGTGTCTTTAGAAGAAAACGTGGGTTTTTTAAAAGTTTATGGGAAAAAAATACGGTCCCGAAATCGGAATTTTATGCGACTGTACCGGTTTTGGTGCTGAGTGTTAAGAAAGATTGATTTGTACTTTGATACTTTCTGAAAAAGTAGTTCCTTTGGACTCTCAAAAATTGGGGGATTAGCTCAGCTGGCTAGAGCGCTTGCCTGGCAGGCAAGAGGTCACCGGTTCGACTCCGGTATTCTCCACCAAGTAAACACAGGCCTTCACAGATGTGAAGGCTTTTTTTGTTTGGTTACCTACCGTTCATTTCTTACGACTGTTCAAACACCTTTATGGTTCTTTAAAACTATATCGGTATGTCCATTTATTGGGGCACCGGTTCCCCCGACGCTTCGGGGCGGTATTCTCCACCAATAAACACGGGCCTTCACAGATGTGAGGGCTTTTTTTGTTTGGGAATTTACTCACTTTTTGCTCACTTTTTCATTTTTTATTCGAAACGTCGAATTCTCTATTAAAACAAACATTTAGCGCCATACCGAATTAATGGGATATGTTTTCCTAACTCATCGAAACCCTGTTTTCCCTAATCCCTTATTGTAATTTTCCTCATTTTGTTATAGCTTTTATAATTAACATTTTGTAAGGCATGATAATTGAGGTTTATCGTTAAACTCGTATTGTCGCAATCGAACGTTTTGCCCCCCAAAGTCTTCCATGTTTCTGACCTCTTTTCAACAACATAAAAGCGGTTTATATGGAATACTCATTACTTGTGGACCAATTGAAAAAAGAACTTATAGGCATCCAAAAAAGTACTACGGATATCGTCAAACAATGCAATTTTTCGATAGAACTCAGCCGGAATCTGCTCTCCGACTTCAAGACCGCGGTAAAAAAACACGGCTTTTCGGATCTATCCCGGGAAATAGCCTTTTTTAAGCGCATCAAGCCGGTGCCCATGGAAAACCTTATCTACCATTTCGAGCTCAAATCTTTCGAAGTGCGGCTTCCAAGGACCAGTATTTTAAGGCAGCGCAAGTATATCCGTAAGGAACAGAAAAAGCTAGAAACTTTCTTTCGTATCCACCTGGATTTTGCCCAGTACGTGGCCCATAACAAGACCTTCATGGACGACCGCTATTATACCCGCGCGTTTTTCGGAAAATTCAACATTAGCCATTCCAATGCCTACTATCGCGATCCGGAGTTCTCAACCTCCCATGATCTTCTGTTGGCAAAGCTCATCGCCAACAAGCGCTTAGCGTATTATTTTGGTCGGCGTTTGGACAACTTGAGGGAAAAGGAGGCTGGAATCGCCATGGATAATGGCTGCGCTTTGAAATGGACCGCATCCTCGATCGATCTTTCCGAGCTCAGCTACGGCCTCAAATATTCGGGTGCCGTCAACCATGGGAACGTAAACGTGAAGGACATTCAAACGGCATTGGAAATCGCTTTCGGTGCAAGACCGGGAAACCCCTATAAGAACAAAACGGAAATGCGTATCCGTACCAAGAGCCGTACCAAGTTCATGGATTCCATGTCCCGTGCCCTACTGGACAAAATGGACCGGGAGGACGGTTGACGTCACCTCGATTGCCCTTTGATACTTTTCTTCTTCCTATTCATCGGCAACTCCAATCACCTCTATTGGCGATGTTCCCCATGCAAAAAACCTGTTAAACTTTTCCGGAGGTTGCGGAAAGGTACCGGGTTTTCCGGGCCCGACTCCCGCATCTTTGATAACGTCAAGTGTAACCATATGGGGACAAACGGGCATAGGGTCCATCGGGCCGTTTCCGTTTCCCTTCTAAAGCAATACATATGTCGGTAAACATCGTAACAACGGAAGACCTGAAACAGTTCAGGGAAACCCTGCTCTCGGATATCAGGGAACTATTGGAGAAAAAGGGGAAACTGTTCCTTGATAAATGGATACGCTCCTCCGAGCTAATGGAAAAACTGGACATCAGTCCGGGGACCCTGCAGAACTTAAGGACCAACGGCACCATACCCTATTCGAAGTTGGAGGGCATCCTTTACTACGATCAAGAACAGATCGATGCCATTATCAAAGAGCGTTCGATCAACTTAAAGAACAATGACCATGAAGATAGCCACGTATAATATCGGGAACCTGTTTTTCAGGGACAAAGGATTGTCGGACCTCTCCGGAAGGGACCAGGAAAGCATGGCGAAGGAACTGGACGGGCTCATGTCCTTAACGGACAGATCCACCGTTCAGCTGGAGCGGATGCGCACTTTATGGAAATCGATAGCGTGCGAAGACCAACAATGGGATCTCTCCGACGAATTTGGGGACTACGAATGGTACCGGTTCATTTCGGATATCAAAAAGAAACGGGGAACGTTCGAGACACAGCGACTTCCAAAGCCGCAGATAAGGCTATCCCTGGCCGAGACATGGGAGAAGGCCAATGCCATTTTGGCCGTGGATGCCGATATCCTTGTACTCCAGGAGGTAGAGAACCAAAAAAATCTTGAGCTTTTTAATCAATGGTTTCTTAAAAGGGCATATGATACCGTTCACACCGTTCCTACGACCGATTCCCGTTCAAGGCATATGGCGGTGCTTTTAAAGGATGGGCTTGTCTTAGAAGAAACAAAAACTTTTGGGGGTACTCCCCCGAGAACGGAAACGCATTTCTCCCATGCCGCCCAATTGTATCGAATCCTGGATACGAAAGGCGGAAAATATGATCTGGTGAACCTACATTTCTACGATGCAGGGAAATGGAAAGACGAGGATAACACTAGCGTCACGTTTTTATCCAAGCTTTCCCAGCAGCTTAAAATGGAGCTATATGGTACCGCTCTGCGAATGGTGTTAGGGACCCTGAACATACCTACCTACTATGGACTTTTACAAAGGATTACCAAGTCCTTGGGTTTGTTCAAGGTGAACGACCTGCCCGGTTTTGAGGTCAAGGGAAACGATACCGAAAACAACGGATACCATCGGCTTGGAGCCATCAAAAAGGGCAGTGACCTTGTCCAAAGAGATTATTTGTTGGTGCCGGAATACTCAAGGTACAGGGTAAATGCTACCGGGCTGGTCGCGCCGGGACAGTTGGGACGTGAACGAAATTTTTCCGTGGGCCTATCCGAGGTGCGACGGCAAAGGTCGATTTTGTGGGTCCGTATCTGAAACGGACATTTCGCTCGGGGAGTGTATCTCCGCCCATCATCACGGGCAAATGGCCCCTGCTTCACTGGCACAGGTTTACGGCTTTTCGACAACATACCCGTTTCATCGTTCAACTGCGCGTATACGCCAAAACGGCGTCATCCTGCAATGAAATATCTGAGGTATTTAAAGTAGGAAAAAGATGGCTCCCATATGGTCTTTTTACTAAATATAATAAAAGGTCGTATAGTGAAACGGTATTTCGCAGCGGATATATGGCTATGGCGCCTCGGTAGGCTCCCTTCCGATATTGGGCATCCTTTATACCGTTGTAAGCCAATGAATATCAAGAATCAAAATTTAACAGTATGCAATCATCGCAACTGGACGAGAACAACGTAAGGCTTCGTAGGAACTTTACTTTTAAGGCAGGGCCGTACCAAGGGGAAATACGTTTTGTTCGCTCTGTATATAGGGACGACCGTTTCGAACTTATCTTTAACGGGGAACTCCTAAAATCGACCAAAACCTTCTGGCCCGTGGAACGCAAAATGTTCCTGGTCATCGAGGAATACAGGACCTACTGTCCCAACGTACCGGACCTGGAAATCTCTCCGGAAAAACGCCACCGGGAAATTTTACGGAAATTAGATAGGTTGGTAATGGTCTGATGGCATAAGGCAACCATTAATGCTAAACCATTATGTCCAATAATGACGGATTTCTCATTTGATAGCTTTTAAAAGAAATCTGTCAATATGGGACGTAGAACGAGTACGAGCTCAAACTGTAAGCTTCTCAAAAGGCCCTTATCCCTTTATTTGGCGAGCAACGACGAGGATACCTTTTTGAAGTACAGTTATCCAAATGGGGATTGTGTGATCATGAAGCTCGACGGTTTCGAACTACCGGAATGTTTTTGGGCGAGGATAAATTTGCAGTAGCCCGGCCTACCGGTTGCGGCCTTGACCGGCAACTCAGGTTCCTCAGGGTCATTCGGTACCGAGATTTCCGTTGGTCAGCAAACGGTGCTCGAGCTCTTCCATAATGACCCGGTACTCGCTCTCGTTGATGTATCCGTTATCGTAGCACCATAACAAACGGGACTCTTGGATATCGGGCGGTATGATAGGGTCGATCTTGAAGTACTTGTCCTTAAAATAGCGTTGTTGCGCCTTTTTGATTTCCGCGATGAATGCGTCCACGGATTCCCCGTACTTTTTGGTATAGATAAAAGTAAGTGCCTTGTCGGCATCCAGGCTTTTCAGCTCCACTTTTTGAAAATGTTCACGGTATACGGATACCAGTATTATAAGGGGCAAAAGTGACGCAAAGAAAACATAGTGTCCATAATCGGCCAGCAGTGAGAAACTCTCGGTGAGCAATGCGGTCAAAAAGATTGCGTTCAAAAGGAAAGATGCACATAACCATGAGAACAGGGAGTGTGCGGTCTTTCGGTATATGTATTCGTCCTTTCGAATCTCAACGTAGTTCACCTTGTACTTTTGGGTATTCTCCAGGTCGGTGCTATCCACGTACACTCCATCGGTCTCAATGGTAAAGCTGCGCCTGTCGTTTCCCATCTTTTGTTTTAGGGTCATCATTTGGGTACTATTTTAAATCCGTTAAGATAACTGTCGGCCATCTTGTAGAGGGGTCTGTATTGTTTTTATAAAATTCAATTCGCAAAGGAGATGGGGAAGGCTACAATCTCATGTTCCCATGGCCAGACTTCTTTTAGGTGATTATAGTTATGAGCATCATTAGGTGAGGTGGGGTTACGAAGGAAATATTTCATCAAAAGAAATCCTAAGTGGCAGATACTCTATATCCTTTGACCCTCGGATAATAATAGCTTCGAAATCAATTTCAATCTTTTTATACATTTCAAGAAAAAACTCTACTCCCGGAAGCGTCCTGTCAATTGGTTTCTCAAATAACTTTTTTCCTTCGTTAGAAACCATAAATATCGATTTCATATAATACTCATCTATTTCAAAAAAAATCGAAGCCTCATATGTATTACCTTGATAAGAAAAGGGTGTCTTTAGATTTTCATAATTAGTATTTAAACCATCTTTAAGTCCTTCGGCATAAACCAGTTCCATAACGTCCAACAGATTATTATTATTAACTTTTTCAGATGCTATTTCTATACTTTTGCACGCTTTGTCCCATAAAAAAATTTTTTTTTCCGTATTTTCAAACTTATCAAATTCTTCTTCATTGAAGAGTCCGTTAAATGTGAGCACACCATTATAAAAATGCGCGGAGTCGACTTTAGCATTAGGAAAACGATCGTAAATCTGTTGTGTCCTATAGTTTAAGTTTATAAACTTTATTCTTTTCCCAGAATAATATTTATTAAGTAAAATGTTAAGCAAATTAGCTAGACCAAAGTACTTTTGCGTCATTGGTTGAAGGCTGTCCGATTCATTGAAGAACCAGAAAAGTGTTCTGTCTACAATCATGGTATAATTTTAATGTGGCTTTATCTTAATCCCCGTTGAAAAATCAACTGGATATGGTATTTTCATTGCGGGAAGTGACCATTGCCCAGTTGAATTATAATGAAGACTTCTTAAATACTTTTCCATCATATGAGCTTCAAATTTAGGCATTGGTGCGGAATATTTTCCCGTTGCGCCATTTCCAGCGGCTTTTAATGACTGATTAAATCTTTTAAGATTTTCTCCTGTGACTCCAAATTTTTGAAGTTTTCCGAACTCGTCATAAATACTGTATACCCTTGAAGGAGCAGTCGAAGTGGAGGAGGTCGTCATAGTTATGGGCTTCACCCCATTTGTTATGGCACCTTGCACCTTCTGTACATCATGCAAATGTCGGGATGCCTTGATGTTCAATTCCACCACTCCCTTGCCATCGACCAGGCTTCCGGTAGAAGCGGTGGTGGTATTTCCCGTCGCGGAAACGGGTACCTTGGGCCTGGGCGTGGTAAGTACATCGGCATCGATGACCAGTTCATTATCGAGCCCGGTAACCGGTTTGGTCTCAGTGGGCACCTTGATCTGGGGGGTTCTGGTGGCACCTTTGGAAAAGTACTTGAGCTTCGCGGAACGCCACGCTTGGGAAAGCCCTCCCATAACACCCCCTAGCACGGCACCGCTTATAAATCCACGCTTTGCGCCTTGCCAAAAATTACCGCTCCCGCCCGGCATCACCTCCATGGCCCCTCCGCTTATAAAACCGGCCGCGGCACCGGAGGCAGCCCCAACAATTACGCTCCCGGCAAAGGTTCCGGCAAGCCCTGTAGTCGCCAATAGGCCCGTGGCCGCGGAGGCTACCGCGGCACCTATCCCCGCACTTACACCACCAACGATGGCCCCTCCTATTATCCCCGCCCAAGTTCTGGAACTTCCCCATTTCCATTTCAGCGGATTCCAATTCCCATTGGCCTGTGACCCGCCCAGATAGGCGCCTATGGCAACACCTGCCCAAATCACAAGTGGGATTATTTCACCACTTGGGTCGTTGTAGGTCAACGGATTGTTGAGCACATAGCCATAACGATCGAAGTTTTGGGTGTTGTACGGGTCCTGTACATAGTTGTCCGGACTAAGGAACCTTCCCAAAGAAGCGTCGTACATGCGTCCGTTCATGTGTATAAGGCCCACTTCGAAAAAGTGTTCATGTCCCGTATACCCGCGGCCCAATAGGCTGTCGTGGCCGAACTCCGTGTCGATGCCGTCCCGTAGAAAACGGTCTACCTTGCCCCAGGCCCCGAACTGGCTTTGTTCCCTTACGCTTCCCGAGCTGTCGGTTATGGCCAATATGCTTCCCAGATAGTCGCGGTGCAGGTAATGGAACCCGGTAACATCGTTGTTCTTGGTCTTGATATGTGCCATGGGCGCCGTGTATCCGTCTCCCCCGATATATGTGATGATCTTTACGTTGTCCGAGGTGTTGTCCTCTTCGATCTCCACGGGCATGATAGCCGAGTAGTGCTTTCGGTAACGCCGCTCCTCCTTCTCTTCCATGTCGCCGCCGTACCACGCATGTGAACGGTTTCCTAGGATGCCGTACTCGAAATCTACCCTTCCGGCCCCTTCATTGTGTACCGAGACCGGTTTTTTAAAGGCATTGTATACAATTTCGCGAACCGCCCTTCCTTGATAATGGTCCTGCCCGGCCTCGTTAAGGTCGAGCCCCGCCAGTTGATACTTCCTGTCATTCCGGTACGAATATGCCCCAATCTGTGAATTGGAGGCAATGGTACCGTTGGGATTGTACCGCTGTTCCATCGCATTGGGCCCGGAGATATCGGTAAGCCGGTCCATGGCGTCGTGCACAAAGGCTTCGTTCCGGTCCAGGGCGTTGTTCGTACGTTCCTCCAAAATGCCGCGACGGGCGTTAAAGGAATATTCCATATCCATGGCACGTACCGTATCGGAGCCCAACTTTTGCACTTTGGAACCCGTTAACGTTCCCAGGTCGCTATAGGTGTTGGTTTCCACATGGCCATTGCCCAGGGTTATCTTTGTGGGGTGCCCCCATTGGTCATGGGTATCGATCCTCCAAAGGATATCGGAACTTGCCTCGTCCACTAATTGTTCCATAATACCCGAATCGATGTCATATAAGTTCCTTATAGTCACCGTGGCCTGGGTCCCGTCCGAACCGTTCGTGGTCAGATAGGTTTCCCGATAAGGTCTGCCGTACCCGTCATAGGTATATTGTTTTTCGAACCGAGCAAGGTCGTTGTTTTCTATGATTCCGATATTCCGTCGATAACTGTCGTACGTATAGTCATAGGTGTAGGACCTTCCGAACTTTTTGTCCTCGCCGGATATTCGGTACAATAGACGGTCGCTATTATAGCTGTAATTCAGCTCCAGATCCGTCTCGTCCCCACGTATTGTCGTTTTGAGGATTTTGCCCGATCCGTCGTACGCATACTCGGTCTCTCCTTTGGGAGTGGTCTCTTTTAAAAGTTCCCCAAAGATATTGTAGCTATAGGTGTTGGTTCCCGCCGAATGATCGACCAGCTTGGTCTTTCGGCCCCAGGCATCGATATCCACTTGCATCTTTTGGCCGCCATAGTCCGCTTCCTTCAACATGCCGTTGCCGTGGTACCTGTAGGTGACCGTTCCCCCATCGTCCACCAGTTTTACGATATTGCCCGAGGCGTTCCTTGTAGTGGTCGCCGTGCGGGTACCGTCGTTTGCGGTAACGCTTAGCCCGTTATGGGAAAAAGTGGTCGCCTTTCCCGTAAAGGTACGCTGCTCTACCACCCTACCGTACTCATCGAAGGCCATGGTGTTCCATTGCTGCGCCGCACCATAACTGGGCTCGCTACTACTTACGATCCTTCCGGCCGCGTCGTAACGTTTTTCTTCATATATATAGCGGCCGTTTAAACTGAGCGTCCTTGTTTGGGTTTCCCAGCCAAAGGCATTGAAGAACTTAATGGAATCGGGTCCCTGATCGTAATCGACCTCGACCTTAAGCCCGCCATCCGAGGTGTTTTGATAGGTGTAGGAGGTTTTCTTGCCCAGGTAATCGGTCTCCATTACCAACCTGCCCCATCCATCGTATTCATATTTCGTTTTAAGCCCATAGGGGTCCGTGGCCTGCAGTATACCGCCATAGGTGGTCTCATTGCTGTAATCGGTCACAAGGCCCTCGGGATCCTTTTGGGAAACTAGGAACCTGCCATCGTTGTCATAGGTGAAATACTCGTAACGGGAGGGCATGTCCTGGGCATTGAGCTCTTTGCGGATTACGTTCCCAAAGGAATCGTACCCGAAGGACTCGGTGAGCCAGGGCGTACCCGCTCCCCGGGTCTTGATATCGGTGACCAGATGCCCTTGATAGGTATACGCTTCCTCCGAGCTAAAGGAATTCCCGTCCAAAACCGATACAATTAGTTTTTCCTTGGGCCTGCCCACATAATAATCGCTTACCGAGGAAGGGTTCTGGATGTAGGAATAGGTCTCTGTTTTGGTACCGGCCCCCGAAATCGTATTTACTCTCGTAGGGTTGTTATGGGCATCATAGGTAAACGTCTTGTCATGGGAAATCCCTTTCAAAATGTCTCTGGATACGGCCCTGGTCATGGTATTTAGGTATACCTTGTTCGAAAAGGTTTGGTGCTCATGGGTATATTCTACCGTGGATATGGACTCGTCCCCTCGGGCCAGGTAATAGTTGGAGACCCATTCGCTTTTGACCGCTCCCCGTTTTTGATGGTCGTACTCCGTACCGATCCATAACTTGGTTACCCCGTCGCCGTACCAATTGCTCCTCAATACGGTTGTGAACCCCATGAAACCTAGTCCTTGGGCGTGCCCCACCGCGCCGGAATAATAATAATCCTGCTTTCTGGTAATCCCAGAGCCCGTTTGCTCTATTCCTTCGACCACCTTGAAATTAGGGGCCAGATTAATATTGGAGTAGGGAAACGTTTGGTCGTCCATGGGGCCATAAACGTCTCCGTTGGAACGATTGTCCGGAACCGTTACCAGATTGTCGTAGGCGATCTTGGTTACCACCCCTGAATTCGTCACCTGGAGCAACGAAGTTTCCGCCCGGTTGTCCTTTTCGAATTCATATAACTGGATGTAGCGGCCCGAGAGGTAGAGATATTCACTTGTACCGTTATTGAAACTGTTCTCGGTAAATATCGGGAAACCAAAAGGTCTTACGGTGGTATCGGTGTATGTCTTGAACGTGGACCTGGTAAATTTAGGCGATACGTTTTCGGTAGTACTATTGGCATACAGTTCCAAAAGTTGATACGCCTCGTTATCGCCCCCCCCTTTGATCCTGATATGGTGCTTTAGAATATCGGTCTTACCATCGCCGTTCAGGTCTTGCGGGTTGTACAGATATTCATAAGTGACCTGGCTTTCGGCCCTGAACTCGTCGAACTGCACCCCGATATTTTTGGAGACCGTACGGAAGTCGGTTCCCCCGGACATAAAAAATTTCCATTCACTACTTTTATCCTCCATGGCAACGGCGAAATCAAACTTCCCGTCCCCATTATAGTCCCCGGGCAATATCGGCAGATCGGTCTTGATGTCGTCATCGATGACCTTGGCGAGAAAACGCATGGAGTTGTTCTTGTCCAAGGTATAGACGTGGACCTGGCCCGTTTTTACGATGATAAGATCGGATTTCCCGTCCCCGTCAAAATCGGCTGCAAAGGTCCGGTCCGCTGCCCTTATCTCGAGGCCGATTTCCCCGGAGTAGTTGGAAAACCCGGTCGTTTTTTGACTGTTCAGATCGATGAAATGGGATTGCGAGTTGCGTCTGGTGGTATTGCTGCAATCGCAACAATCGTCCGCGCTTGAAAACTCGATGGGCTGATCGTTGACTTGATATTCTGTTCCCGGTCCACCATCGCCACCACCTCCGCCGTCACCATCATCGCAATTGTTCCTTTCCACGCATACCCGTTGGTTATAGATCAGCGATAGGGAAATCACGTCCATAAGACCGTCCCCGTTAAAGTCCCCGGAAACGTATTTCTTAGAGATCTTGTTGTAATACGGGTTCCCGCATCCGTTCGGGTCCGACCTGTATGTTGGGGCTTTCCATGTCTTGCTATATTGAGGGTCTAGGGACGTCCCGTTCAGAACATGGGTCTTGAACACCACATCGGAATCGGCCCTGGAACTCGAGTAGCTTTCCGTTATTGTGGTCATCCCCTGTTTGTCGGAGAGACGATTGTTTATCAATATCGGACCGGTGACCAGTTCATCGAACTTGGATACCAAAAATTCCTGGCCCGTTAGGTCGTCGCCGTCATGAAAGTTGACAAAAGGAACAACGTAGGAACGGTTCTTACCGGAATCATAGCCATAGGCCACGTAGTCCAACCTCCCGTCTCCGTTAAAGTCGCCAGAAGATTTTTTAAGGTCCGCGTAGGAACCGTATCTTGAGCCTTCACCGGTGTCCAAAACCTTTGAAATACCGTCTGAGGAAGTGTTATAGGTAAAACGTATCGGTTCGAGCGCCTTGTTGTCCCCATTATGTTCCTGTATGAATTCAAGGGTCTCATATCCAAGGGAGTTTTCTGCGTGGCCCAACTGATACTTTCGCAACAGTTTGCCATTGTGTTTTACCTCTATCCTGTCCAGTATCTTTTCGAGCGTGAATTCAAGCCCTCCTACAAAGGAGGTCTCCTGCCTTTTTCTGTTGCGATATTCAAAATCGATCCATAATGGTGCGGCCTGGTTCTTTCCCGCTCCGTACTCGATCTTTACCAGTTGAAGCAACCTGGAAGAGGTCTCATAGCTGTATTTGATATAATTGCCGTTGGGGTCCTCCCATTTCTGAAGGGCCCACTCCATTCTACTTTTACTGAAGGCGGTATCCCCGTACCAGGCCTTGGAGCCATCGGGGTAAAGGACAAGGAAAGATTGTGGGCCATAGTTGGACCCGAAATCGGAAACGCCGTAGGAAATAATCTTAAGGTTCGAGTACTGTTCCTTCTGGTATACCGCCCCGTCCTTTCCATAAGTTCCCGATTTCAACATCAAGCGCTGTCCATCCAGTGCAAAGCGATCTTTGGAATCAAAATCTACTGGATCGATTTCCCCGTCGTGATAAAGCGTAGATGCCAATCTGGTAATGCTTGATACCCCGGTAAGGCCCCATCCCCATCCCGCAAGCCCATTACCACTCTGGCTGCTATACGCAATCGAGATATTGGGTGCTACATCGTTTACGCCCGGGGGCACGTCCACCGCTACGGAATAGATGGCACCACCGGTCGGGGAGACCGATAGCGATCCAGGGGTTCGTCCGGAATCGTTCGCTGCCACCTGGGCGCTTATACGGAACATCAAAAAAAAGACAAATATGGCCAAAAAAGGTCGGAACAGGTTCATCTGTATATCGTATTAAAAGGTTTTTAAAAAATTGTAGGGTTCGGTATCAGTCCTTGATTATTTTTTTGCCCACGGTGCGTCCGCTCTTGAGCCTGAAGGTGATCAGGTACACCCCGGTGGGGCGGTCGCGCAGGTCCACACTGGCCCGGGAGCCGTCCGTTCCCTTTGCGATCGGGATCTGCTTTCCGGCAAGGTCGGTAACGGTAATGTCCTCGATCAGCCCATCATGTTCCGCGGCCCAGGTGACCGCCAGTTCGCCCTTGGTAGGGTTGGGCAGCAGTACGATGCCATCGTCGAAGGGGTCCGGTTCGTCCACCGTTTCCGGGCCTTCTTCCGTTGCCGCCACGGGGGGCAGCTTCGCTTTTAGGGCAGTGGCCGTTTCCGGTGGCCTGCGCACGATCTGGTTGCCCGCCGCATCGAAAAGGAACACCAGTTCGGTGACCTTTGCCGTCCCCGGCCCGGGGCCCTCCCCGTTATCGAAATCGATGATCTGCATCTCGGTAATACTGTTCCAGTCGTTGAGCGAATTGCCCCTGCCCACATAGCGCAGGTAACGGGCGGTCTGCCGGGAAAAGGGATAGGGTTCGAAACCCAAGGTGGTACCGCTACTGGCCATACCGGTGGCGAAGGTCGTCCATGTACTGCCATCGTCCGAACGTTGCAGGTCGAAATACGCCTGTCTTGTATCGCCCTTGTAATAGGCGATACGCAGTTCGTTAAAACTTTTGGGGCTCCCAAGATCGATGGTCGCCGTGGCCGGGTTCGCAAAGGCGCTCCATCGGGTACCTAGGTCGCCGTCGAACATATTGTCCCCTATATTGCCCCTGTCCTTTATCGGGGCATCCACGGACACGGGAACATGAATCGTCTCGTTCCCCGGTCCCGGGCCATAGATCTCCAGTTCCTGAAGGCTGTTCCATTCGTTCAGGGAATTGCCCCTGCCCATATAGCGCAGGTAGCGGGTCTCCCGTAGCGGGAGTACGAACTGCTCCAGTGCCAAAGAGGTACCGCTACTGGCCATTCCGGTGTCCCAATCGGTCCAGTCGGTTCCGTTGTCCGAGGCCTGTATGTCAAAATAGGCGTTGCGCAGGTCGCCCTTGGAAAAGGCGATCTTGATCTTGTGAACGGGTTTTTTACTTCCAAGGTCCAACACCGCGTATTGGGGGTTCCCAAAGGCGGCCCAACGGGTATCGAGCCTACCGTCGTACAGGTTGGCGGGACCGTTGGTGCGGTCCTGATCGCTCGCGGTGGAGGCGATCGGAACATGGAGGACATCGCCCCTTGAAGTGGCGTCGCCGCCAAGTATTGTCATTTCTGTAAGGCTGCTCCAGTCGCTCGCCGAATTGCCCCGGCCCACATAGCGGAGGTAACGGGCCTCCTGTGCCTCGAAGGGGAAGAGTTCCGGTTCCAGGGTGGTACCGCTGCTCTGGAAGCCCGTACGGATATCGGTCCAGTTGATCCCATCGTCGGAGCGTTGCAGATCGAAGTAGGCACGGCGCTGATCGCCCTTGTAGTAGGCGATGCGTACCTCGGCAAAACGTTTTACCTCCCCCAGGTCGATCGTCGCATAGACCGGGTCCAGATTGGCGCTCCATCGGGTGTTAAGATCCCCGTCAAAAAGGTTGTCGACAATGTTGGTACGGTCCTCTTCCGTGGCGCTAACGGCCACCGGGGTCAAGGGCTGCTGGGCGAACAGTGCCATCGTGATACTAAAAAAAGCGGAAAAAAGGAGCGATCGGTCTTTCATGTTCTTCTGTGTTTGGCCATATAAATGTGGTGGCGAACGCGGAAAATTCCCGACGTCCTTACACCGTTTCATAGTATGGTGTTATGTTTTGGATTGTAGATATTGTAGGTTTTTTACTTATGTCATTTTGTACGTACCGACATAGCGCTCTGGATTTTAAATCCGTTGTGTTGCCCGGAATATTCGTTGACATACCCTTTGGAGACCATCCCCGCACCGGCTTTTCATGGTTTGGGAATTTGAAGGAAACCTCCCATAGTCGTATTTTCTTGTTCGGATAGGAGTCCAAATACTTTTTCCCACATGATGCGGTCGTCTTCTAAAAAAAATGGAATAGGATGGGATAAGAAGACTAAATTATTGGACAAATGGTATTAAAAAGGCCTAGATAGGTTTACAATTTGGCAAGCTCAAGATTTTCCCCCTTTCATAAATTGGTTCTTCGTGTGAATGTCCATTGCCCCGGAAATTTCAAGGCCACTATCGCTGCCGAGTATTATTACGATAGGATCAGGGCCCTGGGTATCCTTTTTGATGGTTTGGATAATCGCTTGGGGTCGCCTAGGTTTATCAATACCTTACAATCTAAAAAAGGCTATATCCACAAAATAGCTTTTGCCCTTGGATCTAGTTCTCCCTCCCATAGTATCGCATATGGTATGAAAAAACATTTTAAAAAGTACTGTAACAATTTGGGTTTTGAATCATCTATATCTTAAATCAATTCACCCATACATGAAAAATGGACCGCTAATTTTAATGCTGATCTCCCTACTTGTCTGTAATGCACAACAACAGAAAAATACCTTTAGGATAGGACAAAAATCGGTACTGTTCGAAGATGCATCAAGAAATCGACCGTTGGCCACCGAAATTTGGTACCCCACCCATGACGATGCTCTTGAAACAAGGCCAAAAGAGAATAAAAAAGAACTGTTCAAAACCATAAAGACCATCCCTAATGCCAGCATTCCCAATCAAAAGTTTCCGCTCCTTATCGTCTCTCATGGGACAGGGGGAAACCGGTTTTCGTTGACCTGGTTTATCCAGGCCATGGTAAAGGAGGGCTATATGGTGGTTTCTCTAGATCATTACGGAAATTCTACTTTCAATAAAATACCAAGGGAATTTGTAAAGTGGTGGGAAAGGGCGATCGATGTTCAATACGTGCTAACCCAAGTTCTTGAAGATAAGGATATTGGATTTGCAATCGACAGCTCAAAAATAGGCGGGGTCGGTTTTTCGTTGGGTGGCTATACCAACATTGCCCTCGCTGGCGGCCATGTAGATCGAACAGTACACGAAAATGAACATGGTACAGAACGGGCAATGCCCGCCGAGTTTCCGGAAACGGACGAGGTTATCGATTTTGAGAAAGATAGTCTTATCGTTTCCTCTTACCGTAAATATAAAGACCTGGTAAAAGACGATAGAATTACCTCCTTTTTTGTAATGGCTCCCGCAATCGGTTTTGGATTCCATACCGTAGATCAGACCAAAGAGATTACCGCCCCTATTTTTATCGTAGCCGGAAAAGGCGACCAGGTAGCTCCCGTTAACAAAAATGCGGAAAAATACCATTCCCTGATCAAATCCAGCAAAATCCATCTTTTTAATGAGAACGTGCAACACTACATTTTTTTAAACGAAGCCACTCCGTTCGGAAAACAGGTAGCACCTGCGATCACGATTGACCACCCTAAAATCAATAGGGGCGAAATACATCAAAAGACCCTGGTAATGGCCTTGGAGTTTTTTAAGGGTACGTTATAGGTAGGTTTTTTGAGCAAATGTTCAAAACAGACCGATAACCATGTTTAAATACAACTAGGATTGACCGTCCTTTAACCAGAACTGTTCAAGAAGCGAATAGTTTCATACGGATCGGTACTTATAACGATGAAATATACCCTTTCGATGGCGTAAATCCCAAACCCTACACCAACTGTTTTAACAGTATATGTCAAATAATCGGAACCCTTATTCAGCAAATGTACACAGGCGATAAGCATTATGTTTGGACGGAGACCGACTCCGGTTAAAACAATATGATAGGGGTTTCATCCGTTTCCAAGGGATGCGTTTTCTATCAAACATCCATATC
The DNA here is from genome assembly GCA_947500445.1 of uncultured Flavobacteriaceae bacterium. Taxonomy (GTDB): domain Bacteria; phylum Bacteroidota; class Bacteroidia; order Flavobacteriales; family Flavobacteriaceae; genus Pelagihabitans. Next base: position 57,083 of record CANMSB010000011.1, read on the forward strand.
CGATCATTGCTATACCACGGCGATACTTAAAACAAAAACGGGCCAAATGCTTATCGCACCGGCCCGTCATCAGATTAAAAAAATGGATACTACTGAATCTGTAACAGTTTTTCTTCCGTGCTACCATCCGCAAAAAGTACTTTGACCACGTATAGGCCTTGGTTGAGGTTCTGAACCGAAAGCTGTACTTCTTTCTCAGATGATATCGCATTCCCCGTAGCCTGGTCAAGTACAATACGACCGCCCATATCGTAAATTTGGATATGTCGGCCACTTTTTGCACTTTCCAAATCGCTAGTGTTCTTTGCAAAGGATACCATCAATATATTGGCCGTAGGGTTCGGATAGATGGCAAAAAGACTTTCCGTCGACGTTTCTTCCAAAGGTACATCCGCTCTTAACGTGGCCGTGTTTTCGGGTAAAATTTCTTCCAACCGAATATCTTCCCACCAAACGGAACCTTGTCCGTTAAAAAGCTGTAGGTTAATTTCCATTGCAATGGCCTCTGCGGGCGGAATTATACCGTTGAGCCCTATAAACTTATAGTCCAGATCAACGCCACCAAACCTACCGAACGGGGTCGCCTTGGTAATGTTCTTACCATCGGCACCGGTCACATAACTACCGTCCGCCGCAACGTACTGTACAAAGAAACGGGCAAAACCCTCGGTCAATGAACGTTTTACCGATCCCGAAAGATTATACGTACTTCCCGGTGTCACTTTCACCTGTTGGCGCGCCCCTCCAAAGCCCTTATTGGCCAAGAACAAACGCAAAATGTTACTCTCGGTCCCATCTGGCTTGACCACATCCGTTTGAACGGTTCCGCCATTGGTCCACGGTGTTTTCTGCGCACTATCAAAACTACCGTTTCTAAGGATACTGGCCGGCTCGTTATTGGTATTGTCCGCCATTTCGATATCATCGAACCAAATGTTTCCGGTAGCCGCCAAAATTTGTGGAATTACCTCCACCCGCGTACCGTTTTGTGGTACGGCAAAACTGGCCGTCATGAGTTTATAACGCTGTACGTCCCTAAAAAAGTTGGTACTCGTTTCTTGGATAACATTGTTCCCGGCATCATAGACCCTGACCAATATTCTTGCGGCCCCGGTCGGTGATGTCAGCACTCCCTTGTAATACCCCTGCACCGTATATTGGCCCAATGGTTGTACGGCAACACTTTGGACCGCTCCCAAAAAGCGGTTGCCCTCGGGTGCGTCATCCGGTATAAAGATCCTAAGGGCCTTGTTGCCCGATCTGGAGTTGGTGGCGTCATCCACAACAGTACCCGCATTGATCCAAGGTGCTCGGGAAGCGGCCTCAAAATCGCCATTGCCCAAAAGGTTGCCCGGACCTTGTCCGGTAAGCAACAACTCCGTAATAGGGGTATCGGCATCATTGCTTTCTATGATCAGTTCAGCGCTTCGCGAGCTTGACTGCGATGCGGTAAACGTAAGATCGAGCTGGGCTACTTGCCCCGGGCTCAAAGCACCGCTAAACGAACTGTCGAGCGTAAAAAGCGATGCGTCGGCGCCAGCGATACTTATGGCGTTTATTTGCAACGAACGGGTGCCAATATTGATAAGGCGCAATGGTCTGGTTTCAGAAGCATTCAACTCGACCAACCCAAAATCGAACGAACTGTCGTTTATCAAGGTGTTCGTATCGGTGTCTATAAAGGCCAGATCTCCCTGTCTTTCGCTAGCTTCGGGAACGATAACGGCCTCATCAAAAACAGCCGTGGCCAATTGGCCGTTTACCCCACTTGAACCGGCAAGACCTACGGAAACCTTGAAGGGCAGTACCACCACGGTACGTTCCAAAACGGTAAAGTTTAATCCATCGGGCGCATAGGATGCGGTAAAAATGTTGCCCGAACGTTGTATCCTTAGCCATATGGGCGCAGCAGCGGAGACCGAGGCCATTGCTTCGGTAGCCGCGTCCCTTTGAAACCTACGTTGCAATACCAATTCACTGGCTTCGGAAAGTCCCAAGAAAACATTTTCCCTGGTCGATCCGTTATTTTTACGGACCATTATACCGAACATTCCGGTACCGGGAACAGTGGACAGTTTTGTAGTGAACTCAAAATCGCCTTCAATTCTTTCAAAAATATATCGGAACTGATCCGAGGTCCCGGAAATACCGGAACCCGAAGCTTCCATGGTAAAAATACCGTTGGAAGAGCGCACCCGTCCTGAAGGTGAGGCCCCGCCCACATTACCGTTTTTGGCAACAAATACCGTTCTGCCATCGGCATACTGGTTATTGCTTGCCGATTTGGTCGTTAGGCCATTCCCGTCAAAAAATAATGTATGGGTCGCGCTACCCGTTACATAGGGGCTCCTGATAAAGGCTTCCTTATTTTTTTTGATGGTAAACGGATATTCAAAGCTGCTGTCTACCGATCTTAAAACCACCTCTTTGTTTTCTTCGGAAGCATTGCGTACCCTCCAAATGGTAAACCCATCGGAATTGTCGTCGTTATTTACCCTTCCCAAAGAAGTCAATCGCAATCCGGTACCCTGTACGCCCGCATCTTCGTCGCGAAAACGAATGTCCTTAAAACCGTCCTGCACCACTACCACGTCCAATCGGTTAAAGGCGAACGCCCGGGAGGTTTTGCCCTTTACGGTAAACGTGAAAGGTGCTTCGTCGGGATCGTTGTTCGCAATGGTTATGGTAGCCGTACGGTCGCCATCTGCCAAAGGGGCGAACCTAATGGTCAATTGCCCGCGCTCACGGTTGACAAGGTTGGCATTTGGGGTTTGCGTTACTTCAAAATCCGCGGCCTGTGGCCCGCTGATCGAAACATCGGAAAGGTTTAAGGTTCCTCCCCCCAAATTGGTAACCTCAAAATCGTTTTCGACCCCGTTATTGCCCAATCGCACGGTACCAAAATCAAAAAGTGCCCCATTTTCCAACACTTCTCCCGCAGAAGTTGTGATCTGTATGTCCGGTAGGTCGGTAGTGAGCAAGGTAGTAATGGAATTTGGTGGTAGCACAATGGTTCCATCGGGCAGGGTCACGGTTTCCGAGGGGTCGGCTTCGCTACCCAAAGTTCCCGCTGCTTGATGCATTACCTTTCCAGAGAAGCCAAGATCGGAAATGTCCAAGGTTTTGCTTTCCCCGCTGGCATTGGTGATCCAGAAGTTTTTGTTGTTTTGATCTGAAAAAGAAAACCCGAACAGTTCCGGCACATCGGTACCGGCCAAATTAGACGTTTCCGAAAAAGAGAGCTGGCTTCTTTCCGTCATGCCCGAAACGGCCAAACTGGCCAACGATATTGCCCGACCAACGGCTTTTAAACCGCCATCGGTGGTAATCATTCCATTGAATTCGTGCATTTCCAAAATCTCCGAAGAGGCAAGCTCCAAATAACTTGCAATATTATAATTGACTACTAGGGCGTTTTCCCATTTAAAACGCTCTTGGTTGACACCGGGCCCTATTTTGAAAAAGTTGGGCATGTATTCCGTCCACCAAACATCCCAGTTCTGTTGGGTCACCAAAGCATCAAAATCGGTATTGACCTTTGCCTGGTCAAAAACGGTACGGAACGAATTGAGCATCGCGTTCAACTCCGGTTGTGTGGTTGCCGTCTGATTGGGGTCGGATTCGATATAGGCGTGCATGGTCAATGCATCTACCAAGTTTCGGTCCAATCGGGGAATTACGTACCCGTTCCAAAAGTTTTTTCGCCTTCCCGATGATCCGTCGGTATTAAAAAAGGCCACAGCGGAAAACTTGGCTTCCGGAAACTCTTTTTTGATCTCCGTAATAAAATAGTGGCAGGCCTCGGGATAACCAAAGCCGGCATTATCGGCCCGAAAGCCCTGAAAGTTTTTGAACTGATATTCCCCTGCACCGAAATAAAGTTCATTGGAAAGCTCCAAATAGCGTACGGGCATGCCATTTGCCTCCGCACGCCGCAGCATTTCCAGGTTACGTGCCAAACGGTCTTCGAACGCGCGCCACCAATCGGGCTGCAACGGGTCAAACGTGGGGCTGTCTTCCGGCACCCCAAATTTCTCGGCATAATAATCCAGCCCTGGGGTGGTCATGTTCAACACATATACCGGAGCAAGCCCATTGGCCTCTTGTGCCTTGGCAAAGTTCTCTATGGAATTGACCTTACCGTTGCCGTTCTCAATGATCGACTTTACAAAACCGATCATTTTGGAAGGGTCTACCCAACCATCTTCACTCCCAGGGGTTCCCTTGGCAGGAAAGAACGTATCGTTCCGATAATCCCAATTTTCCGATACGGTACCTCCGGGATATCGGAGATTTCCGAGTCTCGATTTTTTTAAAGAGGCAACTCTATTGGGATTGTCCCACGGTTCCTCGATCAGTGTGGTGTTGTTGTTGCACCCCATCATATCGGGATTGTTGTTTACCGCAGTGCCCTCGGTCACCTGTACCTGGGCCTGAAGGAAAACGGTACAACAAAAAAGAAAGAGCAGCGTAATTTTTGTTTTCATCGTTTTTGAGGATTTATTAGTTCTTAGCTAAAATGTTGGGTAATATCACAAAAAGCAGTAGTCAAAATCGATGGATTCGCGAATCAAAAGGTAGAAAGTTGTTAAAACTGCTAAGTTGTATCATACAAAAACCCAATTTTTAGAACCGCTTAAAGCATCCCTTATGTCCCTCGTTAAAAAAGGCATTTGTACCTTGTTGTTGTGTGCTATTTCCAGTGTTGTTGCGCAAACCAAAATCGTTACCGGTAATCCCATACTGACCGATTGGTATGCGGATCCCGAAATGGCCATTTTTGAAAATACCTATTGGCTCTTTCCCACCTTTTCCGGAGTTACGAAAAAACAGGACTTCATTGATATTTTTTCGTCCAACGACCTGAAGCAGTGGACAAAGTATGACAAGGTCGTCGACCCTAGCAATGTCAAATGGGCGAAAGATGCCGTTTGGGCCCCTTCGGCCATTCAAAAAGACAGTACCTATTACATTTTCTTTAGTGCCAACGATATACAGACCCCCGAAAGCCATTGGTGGGACCCCAAGGTACACGACAGTACCGAAGTCGGCGGTATCGGGGTCGTTCGGGCCAAGCATCCCGAAGGACCCTATGTCGACCATATCGGGAAACCGCTCATAGGAACGGTCGTCAATGGGGCACAGCCCATAGACCAAAGTATTTTTCGCGACCATGATGGTACCCATTATATTATGTACGGTGGCTGGGGCCATTGTAACATTGGTATGTTGAACGACGATTTCACCGCTTTAAAACCCTTTGCCGACGGCAGTCTATTAAAGGAGATTACGCCCGAAAACTATGTTGAAGGTCCGGTAATGTTTTATAAGGACGGCCATTATTATCTAATGTGGTCGGAAGGAAGTTGGGGCAGGGACAGCTATCGTGTGGCCTATGGAAGGGCCAAATCCCCATTGGGGCCATTTGACCGTATTGCTACGATTTTAGCATCGGATCCGGAAATCGCCACGGGAGCGGGCCACAATTCCGTGCTCAACGTTCCCGGCACCGACGATTGGTACATCCTCTATCATAGAAGACCTATTCCCAACGAACACCGGAACCACCGCGTGGTCTGTATCGACCGAATGTACTTTAACGAAGATGGCACAATACTTCCGATCATTATGACCCATACGGGCGTGCCCCCGATACCTTTAGAGCAAGAATAATCCGATGTTTGCCGCTCCCGTAAACCGACGCTTTACATCAAACCAATGTATTTAAAATGCTTAACATCCAACAAATGAACCTTGCTCCCCTCGTCCATAGCTTTTTGTTAAGCTTTTTTGTTTGGATCAATGTTGCCGCCCAAACCCATACCAAAGATTTTTTTACCCCCTTGGAAGCCAATAGCTGTCAACTATCCGGACATTTGGAGAACAACCTGAACAAAACCATTGCGCATTGGAGTATCGCAAAAGTTCCCTATCAAGAGTTTGCCAGTTTCTTCTCCAAGGGCAGACCAAAATTTGCTTCGGGAGAAATGTGGGGCAAAGCCGTTAGGGCGGCCTGTATGTTCTATAGGTATCAAAACGACATCCGTTTGAAAACCTTATTGGACGAAACGGTTTCGGACCTATTGACCAAAGAGCGTGCGAACGGAACCATAAGCTGTACCCCCATTACCGACCAACCCGACGCCAAAGGGGGCGACCTTTGGGAGCGAAAATATGTGCTGTTGGGACTGGAACGCTACTATACCCTGGTCGACCAAAATCCGGAGGTATTGGCTTCCATGGTACGGCAGACCGATGCGTTGATCTCCCAGATCGGACCCGCCCCAAAAACTCCGGTTACGGCCACCGGTTGGAGCCACAACAATATTGAATCGAGCACCATACTCGAACCGGTCATGCGCCTGTACAAGCTTACCGGAAAAAATCGTTTTTTGGACTTCGCCAAATACCTTGTGGCAAGTGGTGGTGCCCAGGGGTTCGATCTTGTCGCGGAAGCGCTATCGAACATGCCTCCACACAAAATGGCCGGGGGCACCTACCCCAAAGCCTATGAAATGCTCTCCTTTTTTGAAGGTCTGGCAGAATATTACAGGGTTACGGGTGATGAGCGTATCAAGCGGGCGATCATAAACATGTACCGAAAGGTGGCTTCAAAAGAAATTACCATTGTAGGCAACGGGGGCAATGATCTTTACCATAGCAATGGGGAGTGCTGGGGCGATACCGCATACGAGCAGACCAACCCTAAAATCGAGCGGATGATGGAAACCTGTGTTGGGGTCACCTGGTTAAAATTTTCTTCACAAGTATTGCGGCTTACCGGCGATCCGTCCATTGCGGACATGATGGAACGTTATATTTATAATGGCCTTATCGGCGCACAAAAGTCGAACGGAGATACCTTTAGTTATTCCAACCTCCTCAATGGCGTTAAGGACAATCCCTTGGGATGGGGGGTCTATTTTTACAATAAAGGACGCATTACCTGTTGCGAACTTAACGGCCCCATGGGGCTGGCCTATATTCCTTATATAGCGGTAATGGATTCCCGAACCGGACCAGTGGTCAACCTATACAACAAGGGAACGTATAAAACGACCGGCAAAAGCGGACAAGAAATTACCTTGCACATCGACTCCGACTACCCAAAACATGGAAAAATCACCCTCCGCCCCAAGCTGGGCACACCGGAACACTTTACCCTGAACTTAAGAATACCCGAGTGGAGTACCGATACCCGATTGCAGTTAAATGGTGTCGATCAGAAAGTAACGCCCGGAACGTATAAAACCCTTACAAGGGAGTGGCGTGCCGATGATGTTGTTTCCTTGACCCTTGATATGGGCGTGCGTGTTTTGAGCGCACCCAAAAACGATGGGCATGTTGCGCTTCGTTATGGGCCGTTGGTCCTTGCCCGAAATGAGAACAGCGACCCTCTTTTTGATCGTCCCGTAGAGCTCGTCCCTAAAAACGGAAGGGTGAACGGCGTATTGAAAACACCCATGAGCCCATTTGTTCAAATAGAAATTCAGATTCCCGTTACCAACGGGTACATAACCATGATCGACTATGCTTCCAGCGATAATTGGAACGGCAGAAAAACCTGTACGTGGCTTCCCGTAAAATAGGATAATCGAGGGTTATCGCTCCTTTTCCGTTTTATTGATCCAAAAAGGGGCTGTACAGAACCAGATCAAGGTTCCGGAAAGAATCAAGTTTTTGTACCATTCCAGGTCCAACAATTGCGCAAAAACCAAAAATGAAGGAATAATGGTCAATGCCAGGCCGATATAGGAGAGTATTTTGGGAACGTTCATTTTAAATGGATTTAACGGATGATGCGGGTGCGATGGTTTCTTTCTTGGTCAGGTATTTCTGTTGAAGGTATGCAAAAAACAGATAGCTCAATCCACCGATGATCCATCCGGGTACGGCAACGAAAAAGTAAAAATCCGCTTCGGTGTATACGTAAATACTATAACTGCCCGCTAAGGCGACGATCCACGCCAACAATACGGAAATATTGATGTTTATTTTTCGCAAAGATGCAAAATTGCAATGTAGGCCGAGTTTCGGAAAAACAAAAATATCGATGATCACCACCGCACCGACCGGGGATGCCAATAGAGCGTAAAGGCCTAAAAATTGATCTAATTTGCTAATAATGGCCGGTGAACAGGCCAAAATCGTTGCGGTAATACCGACGATCATGGTAATCTTCCAACGCGGAAATTTGGGCAATAGCGCCTGAACCGCCAACCCTGCCCTGTATATGGTAGGGTTTGCAGTGGTCCAACCGGCCACCACCACACAGATCGCTCCCGCCAAGCCAGCACCCATAAACGCGATTTCACCAGGCGATGGATTTGTATTTCCCGCTTGAAAAGCCACGGCACATAAGATCCCGGAAGCGATCCACGCCATAAAATGCCCGATAAACATACCAAAGGCGGATGCCAACCCGTAGTACGATTTTTTGGCATAGCGGTAAATGGACATATCGGCGAGTCCCAAATGCATGGAACTGTTACAGAGCCATGCAAAAATCAGCACATGCCAAAAAGAGTATTTGGTCTGGCCTTCGGCCGGTACGCCGGTCCAGATTTTGGATTTCCCGATTTCCCAGAAACTTTCAACCGAATCGACCCCCAAGGAAGGAAGCATTGCAATACCCGAGGCCAAAAAGATCAAGGGCATCCAAGGCGCAAAAATATTGGCGAATTTTGATACCCGATCAAACCCAAAGGTGGCTACGATAGTGATGACCATTCCGATCGCCACAATGATCAAGATCCATAAAAAACTGGTCGGATACAGATCGGTAAGTCCGGGACCGGGAACATTGACCAACAGGCCCACTGCGGAAGCGGAAACACCGATCATCGCCGAAGCGGTCACACAAAATAGAATTCCGTTGACCACATTATATATGGTAACCAGCCCGAGACCGCTAATTTTCTCCAGCTGATAGAAAATGGTAAGCCGGGTTTTCACCGCTGCCGGTGCACAGATCAAGGTCCAACTCAAGGTCGCCAAAAGGTTTCCGAAGAGAAGGCCCAAAAAAATATCATAAATGCCTACCCCATGCAGTACGAACAGCGGACCAATAATAAATTCGGTTCCCGCAATATGTTCTCCGGCCACCATCCCTACAAAACTCTTAAAGCCCTTTACGGCCTTACGGGGTACGGGTTCTCTTTCATATTCATCGATTTCCGCGAGTTTTTCGGTAAGCGAGGTAGGACTATTGGCCATAGGATAGAAATAATTTGGTTATGGTTTGGTTACTCTAAAATGCCGATTTTGGCCTCCATTTCTCTTTCAATTTGGAAAACGCAAGGAATTAGGGGCTTTTTTTAGGGATATTTCAATCAAACAAGAATCCAAGATGAACTACACTATTTCAGGCATGCTGATCATGCTTTTATTCACTTCGTGCAAAGGGGAAGGCGACAAAACAAAAATGGATACCCAAACCAAACCGAAAAAACCCAATATCGTGCTGATCGTGGCCGATGACCTCGGTTGGGCCGATCTGGGTTGCTATGGAAACACCTATTTTGAAAGCCCCCATTTGGATGCCCTCGCCGAAAGGGGCGTCCGTTTCGACAATGCCTATGCCGCAGCGCATGTTTGTTCCCCTACAAGGGCAAGCCTTTTAACGGGCAGGTATCCCGCACGGGTGGGGTTGACCAATTATCTTTTTGGAACGAAGACCCTGGAGGATTCTCCCGTATTGCCCGCAACCTATGTCGACCATTTGCCCTTAAAAGAAGTTACCATCGCCGAAGAATTAAAAAAAGACGGTTATAAAACCTCTTTGATCGGAAAATGGCACTTGGGCGAGAATACCACTTTTGGGGAATCGGACCCGGAATTCCAAGGTTTTGATGTTACCGAAGGATTCGATTATGAGCTATTGCCCGTTAAGGACACCTATAAGTGGTACAAGATCGGGGATACTACCAAGGCCTTCGAATTGCCGTATTTGACCGAAGAGATTACGCAAAATTCCATCGATTTTATCGAAAAGAACAAGGATACCACTTTTTTTATGACGGTAGCCCACTTTGCGGTACACTTGCCGTTACAGGGCGATTCCCTGCTAGTGGAAAAATACAGGGCCAAGGACAATCCTCGACCGGACGATTTTAATCCGGTATATGCCGCAATGATCGAACAAATGGATACCTCGGTCGGCCGTATCATGAAAAGTTTGGAAGAAAACGGGCTTCTAGAGGATACCATTGTACTCTTCGTTTCGGACAATGGCGGACTTGCCGTAGGCGAGGCCGGTAGCAAACCAACGGTAAACGATCCCCTACGCGCCGGAAAGGGTACCATATATGAAGGCGGGTTGCGCGTGCCCATGATCGCCTATTGGAAAGACCGTTTTGAAGGTGGCCGGGTAAACTCGTCCGTGTTATCGACCATCGACCTTTTCCCTACATTGTTATCGTTGACCAGGGAAGACCCGAAAGTAGTACAGAAAATAGATGGTACGGACAGGTTAGCCGCTTTTGAGACCGATGCCGTTTTAACAAGAGATGCCCTGTATTGGCATTACCCCCATTTTAGCAATCAGGGCGGCCGACCGAAGACCGCCATGCGGCAAGGTGATATGAAATTGATACTTTCGTTGGAAGATGACGGTGTGGAGCTATACGATTTGGCAAAAGACCTTGGGGAAACCCAAAACCTGGCCGATCGGTTTCCGGAAACCGCTACCGCAATGAAAGACAGTATACAACAATGGCTGCATTCGGTAAACGCACCGATGCCCATAAAAAAAGAATTATGATATTTCGAAAGGCCCCTTTGTTCTTTTTTTTGACCGGTCTGTCCTTGGTTACGAGCGCTCAACAACGGCAATCGGAAAGGGTTACGGATACCGTAACACTTGATAATGGGCTGCTTACCATTGTTCAAGACCTAAAAGGGGGCGCCATCACCGCGCTGCGACTGAAGGACAATGCCCTAAATCCATTCGATTGGACCTTGGATGTGGCCAAACAACCGGAAATCAATAAGAACGGTTTTCCGTTCCAAGGCCATTTTATCAGTTTGGGAACCTGGGGGATGCCCACCAAAGGGGAGCAGCAGGCCGGCATCCGCTTGTATGGCGAAGCGAACGGTACCATATGGCAGCTCGATTCCATTTCCCCGCACTATGCCCGCACGGGTTTTAAAGGCAATATCGAAAAACTCGATTTTGAGCGTTCCCTGCAGTTATATGCCAATGCCCCGGCGGTAAAGGTTACCGAAACGATAACCAACCGGCATCCTATAGCACGGATGTACAATATGCTGCAACACGCTACCTTTGGCGGTGCCTTTTCCGATAAAAATCTGATTTTGGACAGTAACGCCGGAGCGGGCATCTATCAAAAAGGGGCATACCCGAGAGTTTCCTACGATAGCCTGGAACAACGTTCCTTTCGATGGCCCAATGGCATATTGCCCGATGGCCCCATCGACCTCAGAACTTCTGGAAATCGAAAAAAGACCTATCTCACCTCCCATGTCTTCGACAGTACCGATTCACTCGGTTGGGCGACCGCCATCAACCCCGAAAAGGGATTGCTTGTCGGGTATGTTTGGCATACCCGGGAGTATCCTTGGCTAAACGTATGGCATCAATATCGGGATGGGAAACAGTATGGGCGTGCCCTGGAATTCGCTACCTGCGGCCTTGGACTCGACTTTATACGCTTGGCATCGGGAGACTATCGCTTTTATGGGCAAAACTCTTTTGAGTTTATTGACGCGAGCCAGCACCGCACCAAATCCTATACCCTTTTTGCCATGGCGATACCTAAGGAGGTTACAGCGGTAGATACCGTTACGCTCCATTCGAATATACTCGACATCACTTATATTAAAAACGGTAAGCCGATTACAACGACCATTACCCTAGAGTAGCGGCCCCATTACGGTACAAGTAGTTTATTGGTCTACTTCCAGCTAACCAACAGTGTTTTTACCAATAGAAAACCGCACACTACAATTGCTTGTAGCTGTGCGGTTTTTTCATTGGGGTACTTTACAACTGACCCGCTACCTTAGTTGGGTAGCGGGCCGTTTCTATTGCTTCAATATTTTAAACGTATGGTCTTGAATACCGTTCTGAACCCTGATGAAATAGAGTCCTGTCGGCCAGGCCGAGGTTTCCAATGTGGTGCTATTGGACAGTCCCGCAGCTTCCTGCAGTACTATTCTCCCGTTGATATCCATAACCTGTATCCGGGTCGGCATTACACCACCTGAAAAATCGATATGCAAACGATCTTTGACCGGGTTCGGAAAAACGGAATAATTCGCTCCCGATAGTTCTTCTCCGAGGGTCGCCTTAGCGGATACCCCGTTGCCTTCGTCCCCTACGAAACGAATATCATCGATACGGTATCTTACGCCACTCAGTGCCGTGAACCGGATACCCAAATTCGCCGATCCCTGAACGGCCTGTGGTAACTGACCGAAGGAAAGCAATTGCCATTCCCGACGGTCCTTGGCCAAGTTCGGTAACGTTAGCGGAATCCAATTGCTACCATTGGCGCTTACCTCTACCCGCAAACCGGAACCGTCGGCACCTGCCGTTTCTTGGAGTACTCCAAAGGACAGGGACAGATCGGTATAGCTCGAGGCATCGATATTGGTAATCACATAATTCTCATTGGCATTGTCCAAAAAGGCGTGACGCTCGTTGGTAGCGTTCTGGTACGTGGCGGTCAAAGAGCTCCTTGCCGCGGAACCGCTACCGGAATGGTCGGCCTCCCCGGTGTAACAGGTGTACAATTCCAAATTGGAATTACGCCTACAGTCGGTACTGCTATCGTGGGTTTCCAAAAAGAATACAACATCCTGATTACCGGAACCACCACTTTGGGTACTGAATACTATAGGTGTTTGCGACACCCAATCGGAATTGTTTCCGCCACCACAAACGGACCGTACCTGAGTTTCATACTCGGTACCTGCCGAAAGGGAACCAAAAACGGTTTGGGTCGCATTCACGTTACTAACGGACCAATCGGTCGTTCCCGTAGGTCTTATGCGCGCTTGATATGCATTGGCATCGGCACTGGCATTCCATGAGAGCGTTGCTCCGCTGGCCGTGATGGAGCCAATGGTAACATTGCCCGGTGCGGCACAAGTGTTGGTGTTGCCTTCTCCCCCGTTTACCGCAATATCGTCAATACGATACTTTACGGTACTCAAGGCCGTAAAACGGATGCCGAAAGTAGCGGAACCTTGAACCGCGGCCGGAAGGTTGGTAAGGTTTACCAACTGCCACGCTCTACTATCCTGTGACAGGTCGGGCAGGGTAAGCACGGTCCAATCCGTTCCGTTGGCCGTAACCTCTACCCGTAGGGCGGAACCATCGGCTCTTGCTTTTTGTTGCAATACTCCAAAGGAAATGGAGATGTTGTCCGGACCAGAGGCATCAATATTGGTAATGCTATAATTCTCATTGGCATTGTCCAAAAACACGTGACGCTCATTAGAGGCTCCTTCATATGTGCCCTGCAAAGAGTTCTTTGCGGCCGAACCACTTCCGGCATGATCGCCATCGCCCGTATAACAACTATAGTTCGCCAGGTTGGAGTTGCCACTACAACTGCTGCTGCTATCATGTGTTTCTAAAAACAAGGTGCCACCGGGAGTTCCAGGGTCGTCATCCTCAGTAGTAAACTGAGCCGGTGTTTGTGTCGTCCAATCGGAGGTTTCGTTGTCCGCACATAACGATCGTACTTGCCACTGGTATGCCGTACCAGCTGTCAAATCCGTAACCACTTGGCTGTTTCCGTTGGAAGGTAAAACCTCCCAGTCGGTGGTACCGTTCGGCCGGATGCGTACCTCGTAGGTAATGGCATTGGCACCGGCATCCCAGGCCAATGTAGCTTGGTTTTGCGCAATATCGATCGTACGTAGGTTCGTGGCCGGTTGACAGCCCTCCAAAACGATTTCGATCCCAGTAATCCCAATATCGTCAACACGATAACTGGAACCTGCACTTGCGGTAAAACGCAATTGTAAGTTCGCTGTACGAGGGAAAAATTGTTCTTTATTAACAAAGCTCCAGTCCGAAGTGTTATCATTGTCTTCTACCGTAAATGGGATACGGGTCCAAGAACCGGAATTGCCATTTCTATACTCTACTACCAAACCTTGGGAGCCACCATCTTTTCGCAGTTCCAATACTCCAAATTGAAAGGAGGTTTCGGAAAAACTGGTCGAATTGATTCCTTTTACAATCAGGTTTTTAGTACCATTAGCACCGTTCAATAGCAACTGCATGCTGTTGGAAGCCCCATTATAACGTGCAGGTTCATCCCTAAAACGGATTTGCCCGGACCCTTCATAACTAATGGACGCCTCGGTATTTCTAAGCCCATCGTATGCAGTGTATGCCGCAATGGTACTAGGTGAGGTATCGAAAGGCGAAGCAAAGGTTTCGCGGTACAATCGCGGCACCGATGGTGCTTGAGTCGTAAAGTTCTTCCCTACGGTAAAAGGTGTAGTGCTACCGTCGGCACATCGTTGGCGAATACGCCATTCATGCTCCGTGTCCGGCGTCAATCGTTCCGAACCATCGGTAAATTTGCTCAAGGAAAACTCGAAAATTTCGGTCCCGCGTCTAAAAGCACGTTCCTGCAAGGCGGTCTTCCATGAGTTTGCCCCTTTTTCACGTACTTGAATATCATAGAGCAGCCCATCACCGACAGGATTTCGCCAGCTGAGCTTGGCGCCAATGGTTCCAACGGAAAGTACCGCCAGATTCACCGGTTTTTTACAATTGGACTGCACCGCTCCAAAGCTTACAACGATATTATCGACGGTGTGTACCTTGCCCGCATCTTTGTTAAAAATCTTTACGATCAATTCAATGGAACTAACGCCGTTTACGGTTTCGGTAAACGTAATGAACTCGTCGTCCGTGGCAGAGTCCCCTATTATTTCACCGATCTTTACCAGGGGAAGGTTTCCATCGTACTTTGCAAAAACCTCCAATCGACCGGTTTTGTCAGGTCTGTTGGGATCGAAATTGGTGCCTTTTTCCTTTACATCGATGGAAATACTGACGTCTTGATCGGCGGGGACGGCAATCGCTTCCGTTCTAAAAACCACTTCCTCCCTAGTATTCTTGGCAATCAAGGCATTTTTATCGTTGACCTCAAAAAAGGACTTTGGTTCCGCATCCAGACCATTCGGGTCGATACTCCAAGCGGTAGCACCATTGTCCACAGTGGCGCCCTCCGGCAAATTAAAGTTTTCGAACCATGGTAATTGCGGTCCATCAAGTTCTCCCGTTCCCCAAGATTCCGGTGTAGAAGCGTTTAAAGCTTCGGTTCCCACAAATTGGGTCCTTCTAGAAATGGTACCGTTGGTATTAAAGTCCTCCAATCCCACTTCAATGCCAATTTCTTGGCCGTTCACCGGTTGCGCCCCAATATCGTCCCAGGCGAGGGCTATCTCATAAATATACCTATTGGAATTTCGGCGGACACCCGTGTTCAATGCTATTGGGTTGGCCTTGTTGCGAACTCCCTCAAATGAACCATTTTTGGAAATCTTGAAGATATAGTCGTTAATTCCCAAACTACCGTCACGCTTGTTGTTGTCGATATCGATACCAACAAAAATAGCATCCTTATCGTTTACGGAAGCATCGTCAATGGTTGCTTTTACGTAAAGGAATTCCTGATTGTACGCAACTTGGAAAGCGTCATTTTTTCCGGATGAATTTCCAAATACCTCGGAGTCGATAGCATTGGTATCCAAAGCGTTCCAGGCAGCATCCGAATTACCGTCAATGGTTATCGGCGTGCCTACAAAGGCGACCGAAACATTCTTTGGCAATTGCTTTACCAGAACGGGAAACGTTTTTCCGCTCTTGATCACATTTATTTCCGCTTGCCTAAAAAGGTTCCCTTCGTTTTCTGAGGCCGTAAAGGTGATAGTCTCCGTACCGGAACCGTTATAATTGGCTCCAGTGTTGTTTCCATTTACCGCAAGCCAGTTCGGCACGTTACGTACGGACCAAGTGGCATTACCGCCAGCGGTAGTTATGGTCAGTTCTTGCGTACTATTTGCATTGGAGGCAAAAATAAGCGCTCCAGTACTTAGGGTGATGTCGGGAACGGAATTGTCCCGGGCAATTTGCCGGCGCCATACCCCATTACCAAAAGTGGGCAAGTAGTAGTTGACCGTTCCGTCCGTCTCAATTTTGATCTTGGCGTCGCCATTACCCGTTCGGGCATAATAGAGTTCACGGGTACCGTCGTCCATAAAGTCTTCCCAAGTGTTTTTATCCACTTTAAGATCTCCGTTGGCCGCTACGGAAACACGACCTTTAAAAATACCGAGTCCCTTTTTGTGGCGACCGTTCTCGGTCCCTACATAAATTTGATTTTTGTAGCCCGCCAAAGATCTGAAATCGATGGTTTCACCGGGCTGCTCCACCCATGGTTCCTCTCTAAGGCCCAAACTAAATGGAATGTCCATGCCCGTAGACTTCAAATTGGCCGTATTGTTCCAATCGTCGCTTTCCGGGTTGCTCAAAAGATAAACCTCTGGTGCCCCACCATCGACCTTGGCCGCGATGGCTACAGCGGTCTTGCCATTAACGTCCCATACATATAGGTCGTTCACTGCAATATTGAGTCGTTTCCATTCCCACTCATAGGGTGCGGAACGTACTCCCCGATACAAACTACTACCGGCGGCCCATAAAATATTGGAGTCGTTGGGGTCTACAAAAATATCCCGAAAAGCAGGTTCTGGACGCATACTCGCGTCCGAAATCTCTACCCATTGTTCTTTGCCATCGAAAACGGCCTCGATTGCTTCGGTCGCATAAATACCGCCATCTCCTCCATCTTGTCGAAAACCGGCATATACGCGGCTTACGTTTTTATCATCCAAGGCAACGGCCTGCATCAAACGGTTGTTCAGGCCATTTTTCAACCTAAATTTATCGGTTCCACCGCCAATGACCTTCCAATCGGAAAGTGCCGGCTGCTTCCCGGGGTTGACCAGTTTTCTGGCCCATAAAGTCTGTTTAAAGAACTTCGGTATCCCAAAATCAGGTCTGCCCTCCGCCATCACGATGGGAGGTACCGTTTTGGTAATTACTACCGATTGACAGTTTTTTAAATCGTTGGGCGTTGTTTTTTTGGTCCAGCTTACACCACCGTCCCAACTTTCCAATGCGCCCTGATCGGCATTTCCCTGTATGGCGTAATCCTCATAGGTGTCGATATCGTAAGTTACCGTATTGGCGAACCCGGTACCGGAATAGGTAGGTTGCGGACCAACATTTTCGTCCGTCTTTTTTATGGTATAAATGGGCAACCAGCTATCCAACACAAATGGCCAGCCCGCAACATTTTCATTGTTGCTCAAATAATAATTGTTTCCACCGGCGGAGATGATCTTTCTATTATTACCATTGTTGTTGGTGTCCCAGGTAATAGGAGTATAGTCGTATGCCCTAGAAAGAAACTGGGGGTCCTCCCAACCAAGATCGATAGCCCTATCCATTTGCCCCAAAGGAGCGCCCGGACCACCAGGGCCCTGCAATGATAACTTGTTGTTGACGATGTTCACCCATTGGTCGTTTATAGATCCATTGGCGTTAAAAGTAATGGTCCCTTCAACCAATCCCACCCGGGAATTTTTCCCTAGGAACAAGGTGCCCAACAGCAGCTTTTGTTCGGTGGCGGTTGCCCATGGGTCTACCTTGGGATTGTACCACGGAACAAAACTGGAATCGGGTAGATCGGGACTTATGGTCCGTAACGGCACGTTTTGTAGGCCCGGTAACACCGTCCAATTCGGATTTCCCGAGGTCAAAGCGGTAGTGGTGGTCGTAAAAATACTCCATTGGGGCAACGCATTACGGTCGGTATTGGTCTGGAAAACCGCGTATATCCGAGAACCGTCGGGTGAAAAACCCATACCGCTGCAACCTCCGCTATCCTTATATCTATTGATATCGACCGTACCATTGGGTTTGATGTAGGTCAATGTCTGTATTCCAGATCGCTTACCAAGAAAGGCGCTTTCCGGATTATCGATCCGTTGCCATTGATAGGTGTCGTCATTTTTATTGGCATCGGCAGAAAAATCGTACCAATAAATACCTGCGGCGGTACCTAAATAAATATCGTTGGTAACGGGGTGGATGAACACCTCCCATACCTGATTGTACCCGTCGGCGGTTTCGTACTGTGTTTCCACAAATGACGGCACACCGTTATCTACGTTACCATTGCTGATATAGACCGATCTTTTGCCGAGAAGCGGTTGTAGCGGATCTAAAAGTGCTGCCTGTCCTTTCTGTGGATCTTTGGTATTCCAACCTTTGGCAAGCACCACTTTATCCGCATCCTTACTAACGGCGATGGCGGCAATGGCCGTAGCCCGGGTCGGACGTATCAGTTCCCAGGTTTTTCCAAGATCATCGGAATAATGGGCGCCCCATAGTCCTCCTTGGTAAATTCGATTTACCCCGACATCGGTCCGAACGAGGAACGACATGGCATGACTAAGTTCCTTTCCGACAAAGGTCCAGTTCTCTCCCAAATCGTTGGAGTAGTAACTCCCCTCAACATCACTGGAAATCCAAATACGGTCCTTTACGTTAGGATCAAAATAAATATCCTGCACCTGGCCACCTGCTCCGGGAGCCAACTGCTGCCACAGTCCGATATCCTGAGACAGCGCATCCTGAACAAAAATAAGTGCCAAGAGCGCTAGCAGATAGTTACAAAATGGTTGATTTCTTTTCATAAGTATTCCTTTAAAATTTTTAACTAATTCTTAACGAAAATGACCGTTATTCTCTTCTCAATTCACCTTATTCGTAAATTAAAAGACTTAAAAATCAATTTTTCTTAAAAACTGTTCCGATCCTATGCCGTTTGCATAGTTTTCTTTTAGTGTACAATTTCAAGCCTAAACGACACTTTTTAACGTTGTTTCAAGAAATCGGACAGAAAAGGGTTTTGCATACTGATTTTGGCCTGAAACAGATCTAGCATTGGTCCGGATGCGGCACGAATAAAACGGAAGCTTTTAAAGCTGTGGATTTTGGCCAAGAAAAGTTTCCCATTTTCTATTTTACACTGCAGTATCTGCCATAATTTGTAGACGGGAGGGAAGAAAGCGAACCGTTAGGTATTTAAAACACATAGGTTCGTGGGAAAAAATGAAATCCTTTTTGAACATTGCAGTGAAGTAACAGTTAAAAGTAGGCAGTAAAATACCATGTAATCCATAAAAATTACGGACTGCCATGTGCAACTGCCAAATTGTTGAAGATCTGCAGCTCCGACCCCTCGGTGGAAAGTCTTGCGTTAAAGGGCATCCATTCAACTAGCGTCAGCGAACAATGAAACCATAGTTCTCCATTGGTAATTCCAATTATTGTCCATTTTCAATGAATGGGTACATCCAAAAAAAAAGCTACCCCAAAGGGTAGCTCTCTCAACTTGAAATTAAACTAAACAAACAGTCTTAAAATCCTGGATTCTGTGTCAAATTTGGGTTGTTGGTCACCTGCGCCGCAGGAATCGGTAAAAGTTCGTTCTTACCAACGGTAAATCCGGGCATATCGGTACCTCGGCCCCAACGGATCAAATCGAAATATCTATGGAACTCGAACATGAACTCCAAGCGGCGCTCTACCACAATTTGTTCAAAAAAGGCATCTTTGGACAGGCCGTCTACGGTAGGGACCCCTGCTCTTTCACGAACCGCGTTCAATGCCGCATAGGCTTCGGGAGTAGGTCCGTTCACTTCATTTTCGGCCTCGGCGAACATCAGAAGTACGTCGGAATACCGCATGATCCTAAGGTTGTTCGGGTTTTGATTGAAACCACCACGCTCTTCAAATCCACCGGAAAACTTACGTACCGCCAACAATTGAAAATCGGGATCGTCGGGGTAGGATACCAATATGTTCCTACGTCTCCATTGATTGGCCGCTACCGGATCTTCCTCGATCGGGTCCCATCTTCCCCAAGTGTCCCCTGGTCGGGCGTAAGTATAGAAACGACGTTCCGCATCTTCTTCGGGATATTGCTCAAAAAACTCGATGGCCTGTTTGGAAGGAACGGCGTTCCTAAAGCCAAATGGGAACTGCGCGGTAGGGTTGAACCAATTGGCGATCCAGTTGGCCTCATTTTCAGGCACCCCAAAAGCACGTCCAAACCCGGACTGATATTGAATTTCAAAAACAGACTCTGCGTTGTTCTCTCCGGCCAACGTAAACGTTTCCCCAAAATCTTCGGTGAGGGCGTATTCGGCAAAACCACCGTTTATAATACTTTGAAAAGCGTCCCTGGCCAATGCATATTTCTTTTGGTATAGGTACGCCTTTCCCAAAAAGGCCTGTGCGGCACCTGCGGTCGGCCGTCCTACATTGTTGGCATCATAGGAGTTCGGAAGTGCGGCAGCGGCAGCGGTAAAATCGGCCTCTACCTGAGCATATACTTCGGCTACTGTACTTCGGGTAGGAAATATGGCCTCTTCATTGGTGATATCGCCATCGAACACCTCGGTAATCAATGGCACGCCTCCGTACAGGCGCGCTAGTTCAAAGTAATAAAAGGCACGTAAAAATCGCGCTTCGCCCAATAGACGTTGCTTGTCCTCGGGAGTCGCGAACAGCACTACATCCATTCCTTCGATTCCATTGATGGAATTGTTCGCCCGTTGTATGCCCAAATAACAGGCTTTCCAAACGCCAGGTATCAGCTGACCGGTACCTGCATTAAAATTGAACTCGGGGTATGACTGTTCAGCGGCCTGGGTGGTACCATCGGTCTGACGGGTATCGCCCGCCATGTGCCCGATACTTATAAATTGATACTTATAGTATCCATTGTCCTGAAGGGGGGCGTACACCGCGTTCAAAGCACCCACCGCATCGTCCTGGCTCGCGAAGAAATTTCCGTCTTCCGGTTGGGTCGCCACTAGAGCATCCTCTAGGTAATCGTCACTACACGCTACGGTAAGGAAACTTAGCAGTAGCAAGGCAGCATACTTCTGTAACTGCCTGAGATCTGTTGTTATTGGATTGTTCATTTTTCCTTTGTTTATTTTGTTTAAAATCCTAATTGAAGTCCAACGGTAACCGTTCTGGATTGTGGGTACGAAACATTATCGAAGCCCAAAGCATTACTGCCGGTGGAAGAAATACCGATTTCGGGATCGTAACCGCTATAATCGGTAAACGTCAATAAATTTTGACCGGCCAGATAAATACGCGCCTTGGTAACCCCGACACCTACTTGCTCCAACGTTCTATTGGTAAGGCTGTATCCTATTTGTAGGTTTTTAAGCCGTAAGTACGATCCGTCTTCTACATAAAAAGAAGAGGGTTGTGCAAAAAACGATCCATCGGTAGTCGCTCTAGGGACGGTAGTCGATGGGTTATCCGGTGTCCACGCATTTAAAACGTTGGTGGACTGATTGCCACTGAGGAAATAGGTTTCGGTAATGAATTTGGTACCGTTCCAGATATCGTTGCCCGAAACGCCCTGAAACTGGGCGGACAAATCGAAGCCTTTGTAGCCTACATTAAAGCCGAAACCATACTGTAGGTCTTGGGTGGCATCGCCGATAAAGGTCTGATCTTCTTCGTTGATCACACCATCGGGAACACCATCGGGACCACTGACATCGGCAAAGCGAAGGTCACCGGGTTGGGCATTGCCCAAAGGCGTGGGTCCGTTTTCGATTTCCTCCTCGGACTGGTAGATGCCGTCTACACGATAACCGTAAAACGAGGAGATCGGTTGTCCTACTTCAATTCTGTTACGCGCTTGGTTCCCGTAAAGGTTACTGCTGTTCCTACCTATAAAATCGAGGCCATCGGTAAGCCTTGTAACTTCGTTATCAAGGAATGTCGCATTTGCGGAAAAACCGAAACTCACTTCCCCGATCTGTTCCCTAAAACCAACGGCCAATTCAAGCCCTTTGTTCTCTACTTCTCCCGAGTTGATAATGATGTTGCTGAACCCTGTGGTCTGCGGCAAATCGAAACTAAGCAGTAGGTCGTCCGAAGTCTTCACAAAATAATCGGCCGTAAGGGTCAGTTTGTTGTTTAGAAAAGCGGCATCCAAACCGATGTTCAACTGCTTTTGCTTTTCCCATTGTAGGCCCGAATTTCCGACCCTTGCGGCACGTGCCGTACCCAAAACCTCTTCGCCATTGACTCCGAGAATGTAACGGATGTTCGGCTGTAAGGTAGACCTGGCCGCATTGGCATTGATCCTGTCGTTCCCAAGAAAACCGTAGCTTCCCCTAAGTTTCAAGTTCGATATTACTTCACTGTCACGAAGGAACGCTTCGTTACTGATCACCCAACCGAGCGATCCGGAGAAAAAGTTATCAAAATAGTTGCCCTCGGAGAAAACGGAAGATCCGTCCCTTCTAAAGTTAAACGTGGCCAAATACCGGTCATCGTAATCATAGATCATTCTTCCGATGTAGGAGATGGTCCGCACTTCGGTAAGGGTTCCGGTAGCGGCACCTTCATTATCGTCCACCGAAGCGGTCAGTACCGGAAAATCCGGATTGATAAAACCTCCAAAATTGGTCGCCGATAAAAAACTTTGGTTTCGCTCCTGTGTGGTGTATCCCACAAGTGCGTCCACGGTGTGTTTACCAAAATCGTTTCTATAGTTCAGCGTGCTTTCCACAATATAGGAATTGTTATCGCCACGTCTTTCGCTTACAAAAGCGCCATCGTCGAGCGAAACGACCGATCCTACGCCCGCACCCGGTATCTGATTGAAAAAGGGGGCAAAACTTTTATTCTTAAAAGTGATCAAGTCGGCCGAGAAACCTACTTTCGCCGTAAGACCGTTCAAAATTTCGTATGATGCATATACGTTACCCAACAAACGGTTCACCGTATTTTCGTTGTCGATAAGGCTCTGCGCCGCAACGGGGTTCAATACCCTGTCGTTACCATCCTGTTCGGTAGGTCCACCAAAACCACCAATGGTGTTCGGGTTAAAAATTTCAACCGTTGGGGAACTCCGCAACGCCCAAGTAAGGGTGTTGAAACCATTTCCTTCATATTCCCTGTCAAAAACGGACCGTGAAAAGGTAACCGAATTCCCCAAGGTAAACTTCCCGAGTTTTGAGGTGGAATT
Organism: uncultured Flavobacteriaceae bacterium; assembly: GCA_947500445.1. Lineage (GTDB taxonomy): Bacteria > Bacteroidota > Bacteroidia > Flavobacteriales > Flavobacteriaceae > Pelagihabitans. The sequence continues at coordinate 80,215 of CANMSB010000011.1, forward strand.
GAAGCGAATAGTGGTCCGCTCCAGACCGGTCCCCAAAATGGTCCCTTCCTCATCGTAATGCGCCACGGAAGTATAGTACCTTGAATTTTCCCCACCTCCGGAAGCACTTAATTCATAACTTCTTAAGGTACCTGTTCGCAATAGGGCATCCTGCCAATCGCTATTGGTCCCTATGGTAGTACCGTCCAAATTTGGAATACGGTCCTGGCCGGCATTGTCCCTCGCGGTATTGTACGCCTGTTGGTACTGTTGGGAGTTTAAAAGGTCCAAGGTATTCGTCGCATTCTGAAAACCGGCAAACGTATTAAAGTTGATGTTGGTCTTTCCCGGTCTTCCTTTTTTAGTAGTGATAATGATAACACCGTTTGCCGCCCTTGCCCCATAGATGGCCGCAGCGGAGGCATCCTTTAAAACGTTCACCGATGCAATGTCCGAAGGGTTTATGGTAGCAAACGGATCGCCACCGCCACCGACACCATTTTCCACTATGGTACCATCGATTACGTAGAGCGGACTGCTATCGCCGGTAATGGTACCGGCGCCCCTGATCTGAATGTTGTTTCCCGCTCCCGGTCTTCCCGAGTTACTGGTAATCTGTAATCCGGAAATCTGTCCCTGTAAAGCACTTTGGAAGTCGGCTACCGGTCTTCCCTCCAATGCTTCGGAGTCGACCGTGGCAATCGCCGCGGATACGTTTTCCCTTCGCTGGGTACCATAACCGATAACGACCACTTCTTCCAATTTCGCCACATCCTCTTGTAGCGATATGTTGATCGTGGTACGCCCGTTCAGGGCTTCTTCCTTTTTAAGAAATCCGATATAGGAAAACGTAAGCGTAGCGGATGCGTCCGTTACCTTAATCGTATAGTTCCCATCAAAATCGGTCTGTACTCCATTCGTAGTTCCCTTTTCGATTACCGATGCTCCGGCCAAGGGAACTCCTCCAGAGTCGGTAATCGTTCCAGAAACTTCTTGCGCATGTGCAATCATTCCTATACCGCATATCAGCATACAGCATAGGACAGTTCTGTTTTTAAACAAAAATCTGATCATAATTTATAAGTTTTAAGTTAGTTACAGAATCGATATCCCGTGCATTATAACTTGGTTTAACGGTTATAAAACCAAAAGTGCATAATCTTCAATTCTACGGCCGCAAAATTCAATTTATCTTAACCACTCGGCTTTTAATTTTCAAATTCGCATAAAATAGGAGAAAATCTTTTTGGAATTTTTAGCGATCAAACGATTCGTTTTTGGCGTTCAAAACAACCCGTTTTTGCCTTTTTAACAGCGGTTTTTTTTGAATATGCCCACATTTTTAAGCTAAGGAGTTTCAAATTAGAAGTAAAAAACTGGAATAAAAAACGTTCTTGACGAGTCATCAAAAAAAACCGTTTACATCGTTGCCGTACCCCGCATGGTTAACAACTGTTTAGGGGAAACTAGGTATCGGAACTTTTTTCAAGACCGGGCCTCCATCAACCAGGAATAGTGTATCGGTTACCATTTTTCTTTGAACCAATAGACCACCAATATGTTTTTACCACGTTTGCCTTTGCTTTTAACGGCACCCTTTTTTTCCAGACAATCCGTTTCCTGCTTCTTCTTTTTAATATCTTCCTTCACCCTGCTCAACTGTCAAACCACGGCCAAGAAGCCCATAGTCGCCGCTGCTGACCAATGGCGACCGTTGCGGCAGCACTTATTGGGTGCGAATGCCAACCTGGCCGCCTTGGATAGACCCTGGGAAAATGATAGCCTTATCGCCATTACCGCAAAAACCGGAATAAAAACGTTACGATACCCCGGTGGTACTATCGGCAATTATTGGGATTGGGATACCGGTGCTATCGATAAAGCCGTACCCGATAGTTTAATGATCAAATGGGTGGTCGAAAACGGATTCAACGAGAGTTCCAAAACATATACCATGGAACACCTGGCCCTATTATATAAGGATACCGGTATCGTTCCCATTTTTATGCTCAACATGCTCAGCAAGGATCTGGAACATAGCGTACGAAACCTAAAAAAAGCCAGAAAGCTCGGCATACCCATCCGTTACATTGAAATGGGCAACGAACTGTATTTTGACATTCCTTTTCCCTTACTCCGTTTCCCAACGCCCGAATCGTACGGCAAAACATGCCAACTATGGATCACCGCGCTAAAAAAAGAATTTCCCGAGGCTTCTTTCGCCCTTGTCGGAAATACGTTAAAACGGCACGATAGACAAATCGATTGGAACCAAAGGATGCTGAAACATTGTACCAATGCCGATGCAATGGTCCTACATACCTATTCCCCTTCAGGATTGGACGGCCGTTTGGAACGAAAAAAAATAGCCCCGGGATCCGAAGGCCTAGGTGCACAAAAAACGGCTACCCGAAAAGCGCCGAAAGATCTGGCCGAACGGCAGGCATGGGAAAGAGAATTGTTAAAAGACCGGAAGGCCTACGCCAACATGTTTACCTCAAAGGCAAAACAGTTGAAAAAATTGGATGCCTACACCCTTCCCGAAGGTATGGAACTGTGGGTGACGGAATTCAACATCAGGGACGATAACTCCATCGTATTGCATAGTTGGGCCCAAACCTTGATACTGTCGGAATATTATTTTACCTTTTTAACAAAAGATGTCACCATTTCCAATTTACACAACCTGATCGGGAACCTCTTTGGCATGGTACATACCGATTCGCTCAATTTCGAGCATTTGAAATCAGGCCGGACCAAATCGATTCCCTACACCTTATCGGCGGGCGGTATGTGCACCTTTTTGTTCAATGAGGCGATGGCCGATATGACCAGTGCGGCACCCTTACAATTCGAGAACGCTCTTTTTTTAACGGACGATCGCGGTGAAAAAATGGACGTATTAAAAGGATGGTCCTTTTCAAACGGAAAAAATCGTAAGGCGATCATCGTAAATTATGGATTTGAAGAACGGACCGTTTCACTTATGGAAGACTTGGGTACCAAAGGCACCATTCATAGTTATAACGCACCACCGGAAAGCCCGGTAATCGGTTTTGACCATGTCGATACCGCCAAGGCGTCTTTCGAAAAGCAGTTGCAGCTGCCACCACATTCCATATCAATCATAACCTTTGAATAATCGTATGAACATCATCACACCAATTTCGCTGCTTCTTTTGGGCATGATCGCTATCGGTTGCAACACCGACCCCAAAACGGGAACCAAAGACCAAGATCCAAATGAAAAGGACACACGGCCGAACATCATTTGGCTCGTAGCCGAGGATGTGAGTCCCCGATTCGCCTTCTATGGCGATAGCTTGGCACATACGCCCCATTTGAACGACATTGCCAACAAGGGCATCGTTTATGAAAATGCCTTTACGGTTTCAGGGGTCTGCGCACCTAGTCGTTCTTCCATGATAACGGGCATGTACCCCACCAGTATTGGAACCCAACACATGCGCCAAAAGGCCGGAGTGATCAATATTCCCGGATTTCCAAAATACAACGCGGTGCCCCCGGCATCGGTAAAGGCGTTTCCGGAGCTGTTGCGACAAGAGGGGTATTGGACGGCATCCTACCGAAAACTCGACTATCAGTTTGGGGAGCCTTTTACCATATGGGACGAGGTTTCCGATCGCCCTTCGTGGCGCAACCGCTCCGGTGCGGACAAAGATCGGCCGTTCTTTATTTACCATACGTTCGAAATAACCCATGAAATCAATATCTGGCCCGACAGCACCAAAACACGGTTTTTTGAGGAGTTCAATATCAAAAGAAAAAAACTTGCCCCGGACGTCACCAAACGCCCCCCGTTTGATCCTACCAATAGCACCGATCCCGAAACGGTTTCCGTTCCCCCATTTTTACCGGATACCCCTATCAGCCGTTCCCACATTGCACGGCTCTATGACAATATTAGCCGTATGGACGTCCAGATCGGCCGTATTTTAAAAGAACTGGAGGAAGACGGGCTTTTGGAAAACACCATCATCATGTTCATGAGCGATCATGGGGACTGCCTTCCCAGGAGCAAGCGGTGGATCTACGACAGCGGCATTAAAGCCCCCTTGGTCATCTATTATCCCGAAAAGTACCTTCCAAAGGGTATCGAACAACCCTCTAGAGACCAAGCGCTCTATAGTTTTGTAGACCTACCCCCTACGGTACTTGAATTGGCGGGGACCCCCGTTCCGGATTGGGTACAGGGGAAGTCCATTGTTTCGGAACTGGCCGAGCGTCCCAGGGAATACGTATTTGCCGCTAGGGACCGTATGGACAATCGGTATGATGTTAGACGGGCGGTACGCGACCAAAAGTATAAATTCATTAAAAATTATACCCCCGAGGTACCCTACTCCCAAGAAATCACCTTTCTTGACCAAATGCCGCTGATGGCGGAAATCCATCGTTTGGAAGCCTCCGGACAGCTAAATCGCGCACAGTCGTATTGGCTAAAGGGGCCAAAACCCGCCTTGGAGCTTTACGATTTGGAAAAGGACCCTTTTGAGCTGGAAAATTTGGCCGCACTGCCAGAATACCAAAGCGACATCGCCCGTATGGAAGGTGCCCTGGTCAACTGGCAGGAAACGTACGGAGATCTAAAGGATGTTCCCGAAACGGAACAGGCCGAACGCATGTGGCCCAAAGGCGTGCAACCACAGACCGGCCAAGTGAGGATTACGGTGTCCAACGACTCCATACGGTTGAGCTCCCTTACCGAAGGGGCCTCTATCGGCTATCAAAAAAACGGTGATACCAGATGGCACCCGTACACCCGGCCCTTGCCGGCAAACGCCGTTCAAGAATTAAACACCAAAGCAGTGCGCTACGGATATTCCGAAAGCGATATCACCGTTTACCCACAGGACCGATGATCATTAAAAATACCTTTTACATGTCCCGAACCCTTCCCTCTCCGTTGTATGCAGTTGTACTGTTATTCGTGGTTTCCTGTATGGAACGTTCCGAGAAAAAAGTACAACCGCCCGAACCCGATGCACAGGTCGGGCCCAATGTGGTGTATATTTTGGCAGATGATATGGGTTATGGTGATATTGGGGCCTTGAACCCCAACGCCAAGGTACATACCCCGGCCCTAGACGCCCTGATCGGAAACGGCATGCACTTTACCGATGCGCACAGTTCATCGTCGGTATGTACGCCCAGCCGTTATAGTATACTTACGGGGCGGTATGCCTGGCGAAGCGCCCTAAAAAGAGGGGTAACCTGGGGGTACTCCCCACCGCTTATCCAACAGGGAAGCGCTACCGTAGCCTCCTTAATGCAAAAGAACGGCTACCGTACCGCCTGTATCGGGAAATGGCATCTTGGATTGGAATGGGCGGTAAAAGATGGTGTAGCCGCACCATGGGACAATCCAAAACTGCACCCTTCCAAATATCCGGCCAACGCCATCGACTTTGCAAAACCCATTGCAAATGGCCCTACTTCCCTAGGTTTCGATTATTTTTTCGGTATTCCCGCTTCACTGGATATGCGGCCCTATTGCTATATTGAAAACGAAACGGTGCTGGACCTTCCCATGCGACCCGTGGACAAGGAGGTTTTGGTAGCACGCGATAGTTTGGTGCAATGGCATTCCGGAATGGCGAGCAGCCATTTTAAACATGCCGAGGTACTGCCCACTTTAACCGATAAAGCGGTCGATTTTATACAAAAAAATAAAAAACGGCCCTTTTTCCTCTATTTTCCCCTAACGGCGCCCCATAGTCCGCTACTACCCTCAAAACGTTTTCAGGGGAGCAGCAAGGCCGGCGACTATGGCGATTTTATACAGATGGTGGACCACGTGGTACATACAATATCGAAAACCTTGGAGCAAGAAGGGTTGGCAGCGAACACCCTTTTCATTTTTACCAGTGACAACGGCACATTTGAACGGGCCTATATCGACCCCGATTACGGGCATGACGGCAACCACCATTTTAGGGGCCAAAAAGCGGATATTTATGAAGGTGGGCACCGTGTTCCTTTCATCGCCAGCTGGAAAAATAAGATTTCGCCCAATTCCTCTTCGGATGCCCCTATTTTACTGAACGATCTGATGGCCACCCTCGCGGAACTGACCAAAACGGAACTCCGTGAAGGCGAAGGCGAAGATAGCCGTAGCATTTTGCCCATTTTGCAAGGTAAAAGAGATAGGGTGGCCGATCGCGATTTCCTGATCCACCATTCATCAAGGGGGTTCTTCGCCATTCGAAAAGACTCCCTAAAACTTATTGACGGTCTGGGTTCCGGAGGTTTTACCCTGCCCTACAAAATTGCTGTCGATGACGCAGAAAAAGCATTTCAGCTCTATAATTTGAATACCGACATTTCGGAGGCTACAGACTTGTTCAATACCATGCCCGATCAACAGCAAAAGCTGTACGAAACCTTGATGAAATACACCGAAGCCGGCAGAAAATGACAATTTCAAATAACTAATTGTAATTTTGTTTTATTAAATCAATTCCAATATCATAAAAAACATCGCTATAAACCTGATTCAATTTTAGCTATAAATGTTTATATTCAACCCTAAATCTTATTGTTACCTCTTGAATTTCGCATTATAAAATGGCAGTAATTTTCTTTATCTGGGGTTGTGTACAAAGCTTGATCGTGGGAATTTTTATACCCATCGTAAAAAAGGCGCGCAACAACTATTTGTTATCTGTCATTTTTTTCGTGACCTCTTTAAACATCCTGATCCAATATTTATTGCGGTATCAAGGCTGGAAGGACGACTTTCCACGGCTGTTGGTCATCCCTGATTTCTTGGACCTTTTGTTGCCTACCTTGTTGTTCATCTACATCAAAGCGGTTTTGGGAGGGGGTATCGAGAAGGCCGACAAACGTTATGTATACGTGCCGGTCATCGCCGGTACCTTTTTCGTATTGAATGCCGTTTTTAGAACCGATTTTAGCTTTGGGAATTACGTAGGATCGCTCTATCATAAATTCGTGTTGATGGGTATCCTTGTCTGGAAATTGTTTTTGTTCCTGAAGGGATGGAACATCGTAAAGGAGCAACAGCATATCATAAAGAAAAAGACCATTTTATGGTGGCCGAAAATGTTGGCGTATTTTTTAGGGGTTCTTACCTATATTACTTTCCTGAACCTGTGTTATTTTATGTTGATCGTTCCCAACTTTGAATTGGGTTCGACGGTACGGTTTACGCTACAAAAACTTGTAGAGCTCAACTACATCATTTTTACCTGTTCCATCATCTTTATCACGATATTTTTCTTTTTCAAATATCCTAAAATACTATCGGGACTACCCATTATCAAGTCAAAGAAAACGTCCAAGGTTCCGGACGGCCAAATTTATATCGACAAATTGAACAAGCTCATCAGCGAAGACCGTATTCACTTGGATACGGAGTTGAACGAACAAAAACTTGCCGATATCATGGAAGTGCAATCCTACATCCTTTCCATTGTTTTAAACGATTATTTGGGAAAATCGTTCAGTGCCTTTATCAACGAAAAACGGATCGAGGAGGCAAAAAGACTTTTAGAGAACGAAAACAATAAGGACCTTACTATTTTTGCCATTGCGGTGGACAGTGGGTTTCGATCGGAATCGGTTTTCTATGTCAACTTTAAAAAACAGACCGGTCTTACACCGAAACAATATAAAAAAAGGTACCTGTCCAACACCTAGCCCGGGTCGGAGCTCAAAACCTTTTGAACCCCGCTAATCTACAGTTCTCCGGGCATTATATTATCTCTTATTTTCCGAAATAGCAGTATTCCAAAGTAGCCACCTTCTAATTTTCCTACTTTAATTAAAGTAATGCGCCCTATGGTAAATTTTAGATGTTGTGCCGCAGCTACCCTAATACTTGCGTTTTCTTTGCTCAACGCTTGTAAAGAACGGTCCACGGACCAAAGCGAGAACGAAGAAATCGCATTCGAGCCTTTGAACTATGTAGATCCTTTTATCGGCACCCAGGGAAACGGAACCAAACACTCTATCGGAAACGTCCATCCTGGAGCGGTAACCCCGTGGGGTATGGCGTCGGTAAGTCCGCAGTCCTTCGACTTCACCAAAATGCAATCGCCGAGCGGCTATCGCCACGAAGAAAAAAAAATATTCGGATTTAGCAATGTAAACTTTTCCGGGGTCGGTTGTCCCGCTACGGGGAGTATTCCCTTTAAATTTTTTACCCGCAATCTTCCCTTAGGCTACAACGGCTCGCATTTTTCGCGGCAAAAGGCAAGTCCGGGATATTATGGCGTAACCTTGGACGACGATGCCATTACGGTACACGCCACGGCAACGAAAAGGTCCTCGTTGATGAAACTGGAAGTGCCCAAAGGCAGCACAAAAGTTTATGTGGACCTTATGGCACAGCAGGGGCATATTAAGGGCGGTGTCATCGAACGGCACAAGAACAATGCCGTAAGCGGCTACCAATTGGAGGGCAACTTTTGCGGTGCCGACAATAGAAGCACCATCTTTTTTAGTGCCCACTTGAGCAAGGCGGCGGACTCCACCTATTTAAAATACAATAACAGAACAAATCCGCGCTTTAACCAAAACCTGGAGAAGCGGCCTAGCGGTATCGTGTTCGTCTTCAAAAATAACGAACCTTCCGAGCTCTTCATCAAAGTAGGGGTGTCCTACGTTTCAACCGAAAATGCCGAAGAAAATTTGAACAGGGAACAACAAGGGTACGCTTTTGAAAAAGTACAAAAAGCGGCCGAAGCGGAATGGAGGGAAGAATTGGGCAAAATTAAGGTGACCGGCGATTCGGAGGACGACAAGACCGTTTTTTACACCGCGTTATACCATAGCCTGCTCATGCCCATAACCTTTAGCGACCACAACGGGGAATACGTTAAAATGGGCAGTTCGGAAATCGGGAAGTCGACCTATACCCGCTATACCGGATTTTCGCTTTGGGACACCTACAGAACCACACACCCTTTGTTGACATTGGCCTACCCGGAAAAACAGGAAGAATTTATAAACAACATGCTGGACATCTACGATGAATCGGGATGGCTGCCCAAATGGTCCATTTTCAACCATGAACCCTACCTGATGGTGGGCGACCCTGCGCCTATTGTCATCGGTGACTCCTATACCAAGGGAATAAAGGGAATCGACATCCAAAAGGCATATGCGGCAATGGTCAAAAATGCGGATGTTGAAAAAGACAATCTGAACCGGAGGGGAATACAGGACTATAACCGCTACGGTTATATTACGATGGACGGCCCCTTTAGCCATGTAGAGGATTTTCAATGGGACAATGGCATCGTATGGGGAGCCGTATCCAACACCATGGAGTTCAATTTGGCCGACCACAATATTGCACAGGTGGCCAAACTGCTGGGCCATGAAAAAGACCATAAAAAATATGCAACACGCTCCAAATCGTTTATGCACCTCTATAACGATGCTAGCGGCCTCATTCAGCCTAAAAATAAGGATGGCAGTTGGTACGAACCGTTCGACCCTACGGAAGAACTCTGGGATCGAATGAATTTCGGCCTTCGGGGCGGGCCCGGTTTTGTGGAAGGTAGTGCCTGGCAATATTTATTTTCGGTACCAAATGGAATCGATACCCTTAGAACACGTATGGGAGAAGAGCGGTTTCTTAAGAACCTTGATACCATTTTTGATAAAAACTACTTTGATATGACCAATGAACCCGGTTTTGGCTTTCCATTTTTCTACAACCTTACCAAGGAAAGGGACTGGAAGACCGCCCGAACGGTACATGGCCTTTTGGACCGATATTTTCCCAATGCCCCCAACGGACTTCCCGGGAACGACGATGCGGGGGCCATGTCGTCATGGGTGGTCTTTGCCATGATGGGAATCTATCCACATACCCCTGGCACCCCGGACTATATGATTACCACCCCTTCCTTCGACAAGGTGCACATACAATTGAACAATACTTTCTACAGTGGTAAAGCACTTGTTATCGAGCGCAAAGGCCCTAGCAACGGGACCATAAAATCCATGCGTTTGGGAAGCGAAAACATAGACTATAAGGTAAGCCACGAATCACTGGTTTCGAAAGATGATATACTGCGCATCGAAACCGAATAACCGGTCTTTTTTCAACCTGTACACCACCCTTGTGCTGCCTACCCTGTACCCCTTCTCTACTAACGTATTCAATGCCAGTTGATGTAGGTTTTGGTTGTTTTTGGTGGAGTCCTTTATAACGCGAGTTCGATTTGAGATCCCTATGTTCTACCCTTTAGGATCGGTATAAAGATCATTATCATGTGCAACTCCCGTTATTCCACTTCCGAAGCACCGAACTTGGGACTATAAAAGCCATAAAAAACGATATATAGGTAGCATACAAAGGGCACGACAAACGACGACTGTAGCCCAATGGTATCGGCCAATATTCCCTGGAATAAGGGTACCAAGGCAGCGCCTAGTATCGCCATGACCAAAAGCGACGAGCCCTGACTGGTGTACTTTCCCAAACCTTTGATGGCGATGGTGAAAATGTTGGACCACATAATGGAGTTAAAGATCCCCACTCCGATCAACGCCCACATGGCCATGCTTCCCGAGCCTGTTATGGCGAAAAGGACCAATCCGGCGCTTACCATGGCAAAAAGCGCCAACGTTCGCGAAGGGATACTTTTTCCGATCAGGAACACCAAAAAATTCAACCCTATGATCCCCATATAAGGCATTACCGTACGAAACGCAACTCCCGATATCGCATAGATCAGGGCGAAAGAAAGCACGGTGAGTACGGCCATTAGCGTGTACTTTTTTGCTTTGTCCAAACTACTCAGCGACAACGCGCCCGAAAAACGGCCGATCATGGTACCGCCCCAGTAGTAGGCAAGGAAGTTTTTACCGACCGCTTCATCCAATCCCATAATATGTTCGAGACCGATAAAGTTGATCAGAAAACTACCGATGGCCACCTCGGCACCCACATAGGTGAAAATAGCTATGGTTCCCAAGGAAAGGTTGGGAAAACGAAGTGCGCCCATTCCCTTGACAATGGCATCCTTGTTTTGAAATTTTGGTAGTTCTACAAAACGGAACACCAGGGCGAGCAACATAAAAATAGCACCAAAAATGAGGTAGGGTACCTTGGTAGATTCGCCTTCGGAACCTTCCACAAAGAAAAATTCGTAAATAAGATAGCCCCCAAAAATAGGCGCAATGGTAGTTCCCAAGGAGTTAAAGGCCTGTGACATGTTCAAGCGGGAAGAGGCCGTTTCGGGTTTCCCAAAAATAGAAACATACGGATTGGCCACAATCTGTAACAAGGTAAAACCAAGACCTAGAATAAATAGGGCCGATAAAAACAGGCCATATACCTTAAACTGTGCGGCGGGATAGAACATAAAGCACCCCAACCCGGAAACAACGAGCCCTATGACGATACCGTTTTTGTAGCCGATACTATTAATGGGATCTCCCCTTTTTAAGGAAACCAGGAAATAGACCAACGAACCGATAAAATAGGCTCCAAAAAAGCAAAATTGTATCAACATCGCCTGCCAATATTTGAGTACGAATAGTTCTTTCAAATAGGGAATAAGGATATCGTTCATACAGGTAAGGAATCCCCAAAGAAAAAATAGGATGGTCAATACGAACAAACTGGCATTATGGTTTTTCTGTGTCATTTTTATAAGGAATAAGTACGGCCAAACAGGCGCTATATAACAAAACTCAATGTATACCTTCTGGGATTTACTTGTATTTCAATTCGCAAAATAGAAGCCATTGGGGGTTGTATTTCCACATTTTTGAAACAGACGCCAAGTGCTATCCTTATTTTAAATGAAGACAAAAACAAAAACCAGTGCCACTCAAATTCTTTACGGAATCGACCTTGGGGGCACCAAGATCGAAGGCATCGTACTCGAGAAGACCAGTACGGATTTTAAGGTCATCGAACGGCTTCGAATACCGACCGAGCAGCAAAAAGGATATCATCATATCCTACAACAAATTGAAACCCTTACCCGTGAGCTGGAACAGAAATGTGGTGTTGCCATAACCTCCCTTGGTATCGGCACTCCGGGAACGCTCGACCCAAAGACCGAAACCCTTAAAAACAGTAATACCGTTTGTTTGAACGGAAAACCAATACGGTACGATCTGGAAAAACGCTTGGGGCTTCCCATTAAAATAGCCAATGACGCCAACTGTTTTGCGCTAGCGGAGGCTACCTTGGGTTCCGTACCGGAGACCGTGCCGGGCGCCGAGGTGGTATTCGGGGTCATCATGGGTACCGGGGTCGGCGGTGGAGTGGTGGTCCATGGTAAATCTTTACAGGGAAAACATGGGATCGGTGGAGAATGGGGACATAATTTTTTAGATGCTTCCGGAGGCGACTGCTACTGTGGACGAAAGGGCTGTGTGGAGACCATTATTTCCGGAACCGCCCTGGAACGTTTTTATGAACAAAAAAGCGGCAACCGAAAGACATTGAAAGCGATCATGGAACTATATCGAACGGAAAACGACCCTAATGCCAAAGCCACCGTAGCACGGTTACTGGATTATTTTGGCAAGGGTATCGCCTCCATTATCAACATTCTCGATCCACAGGCTATTGTTTTGGGCGGGGGCGTCGGCAATATTGATCTGCTCTATACCGAAGGTGTTGCCAGTGTGCGGCGCCACATTTTTAACGATACCTTGGAAACAGAATTTCTAAAACCAAAACTGGGCGATAGCGCCGGCGTTTTTGGGGCGGCAATATTAACTGCATAACCTATGGCACATTCGACAACTACCATAAAAAACGAATTTCTACAGGCACAGCGCGTCCTTGACGAATTTCTGCATAACGATACCCATTTTGATACCATTTTGACCATTGCCCAACGGATGGTCGCAGCATTCGAAAAAGGCAATAAGGTAATTTCCTGTGGCAACGGGGGTTCGCACTGCGATGCCATGCACTTTGCCGAGGAACTGACCGGCAGGTATCGGGAAAGCCGTCGTCCGTTACCGGCGATCGCCATTTCCGACCCGAGCCACTTTTCCTGTATCGGCAACGATTACGGATACGAGCATGTTTTTTCCAGGTTTGTGGATAGCTTGGGCAGTCCTGGCGACATCTTACTGGGAATCAGCACCAGCGGCAATTCCCAAAACATTGTCGAGGCGTTCAAAGTAGCCCGTAGCAAGGGTATTACCACCGTTCTGCTTTCGGGCAATTCGGGCGGGGCCCTGGCACCATACGCCGATATTTCCTTATTGGTGGCTTCCCCGGGCTATGCCGATCGAATTCAAGAAATACACATAAAAATAATACATACCATTATTTTCAGTATCGAGAAATTACTGGAACTTTAAGTTTTTACCATGCCAACATCATTTAGACCATTCCCTATGAAAACCTTTGCATTCCTCCCTTTGCTGACCGTATTTCTCGTTTTTGTGCCAAAAAATAGCTGCGGACAGGACCAGAACGAAAGACCGAACATCATTTTCATCATTACCGATGACCAGCAGGTAGGTTTGTTGGGCGTTGAAGGAAATACGATCTCCAATACCCCGAACATTGACCGGATAGGTAAAGAAGGTGTGGTTTTTGAAAATGCCTTCGTGGTCACCCCCCTCTGTTCACCGAGCAGGGCAAGTTTTTTAACGGGAAACTATGCACACCACCATAATGTAATCAATAATGACAAATTGGGGTTGGACGTCATCAGCCATACTTTATTGACCTGGCCCCGACAGCTGAGGGAGTCGGGGTATGCTACCGCCTTTATCGGAAAATGGCATATGGGGCTGGACGATTCGCGACGCCCCGGCTACGACCGTTGGTTCAGTTTTAAAGGCCAGGGCGACTACATCGATGGTGTGGTAAACGATGAGGATACGCGCGTACAGACCACCGGTTACATGACCGATATTATAAACGAGAAGGCCCTTTCGTTTTTGAATACCCAAGAAGGGCGGAAACCCTTCGCCATGATCGTTGCCCACAAAGCGGTGCACTGGCCCTTACTCCCCGCAAAACGACATGAGTCCCTTTTTCCTGACTTTAAATTTGATTCGGTAGCGGTAAAGCAGCAGGATATTACCGGTAAAGTAGCGCTCAACAATGAAAATATTGAACGAAAAGCCTTTTATGAATACCAGAACGTATTGCCGGAGCTCCCCGAATCGAGAAGGGGCCGCGGACGGGAACGCGACATGGTAGTAGCCGACCAGCACCGGTGCCTACAAAGTGTGGACGAGGGCGTCGGCCAGTTTTTCAAAACCTTGGAAGCCAAAAACATGCTGGACAACACCATTGTAATATACGTAAGCGACAATGGCATGCTCATGGGCGAACATGGGGCGTTCAACACCAAACGATGGGCCTACGACCCGGTGCTCCGCATACCGATGCTAATGCGCTACCCGCGTATGATCCCGCCGAACAGTACCCGAAAACAAATGGTATTGAACATCGATATTGCCCCGACCTTGTTGCAACTCGCTGGGGCGACCCCCTTGGAACCTATGGACGGAACGAGTTTGGTGCCGATACTTGAAGATGAGGACTTCCCGGGCCGTAAGGCCTTTTTAGCGGAGTATTTTTTGGAAAAGGTAGCTCCTAAAATACGCCCTTGGAAAGCGATCCGTACCGAAAATTGGAAATACATCAAGTACACCGAAGCAGGTATTCCCGCAGAGCTATACCACCTTGAAAAAGATCCCGAGGAAACCTATAACCTCATTAACGACCCTGATTCCAAGATACCATTGGCCCGGATGTCGGAACTTATGGACGGGTTTGTGCCCGCAGCGCAGTAATTTTGATGAAGTTGTACATCGTTAAAAAGCTCCGATGTTCCAAGGATAGCGCTCGTGTAAACTGCTTACAACGAAAACGCCATTAGGAAATCTCCGATTTCCGGACCCATTTTTCCGTGGCCCCCTGCAGCAATGACCACAAATTGCTTTCCGTTTTTGTCCACATAGCTCATGGGGGTCGCAATACCGCACCTGGGCAGCTCCGTTTCCCAAAGTACCGTTCCGTCCGCGCTGCTAAAGGCCCTGAATTTTTTGTCGAAAGTGGCGGCGATAAAAACCAGGCCACCTGCGGTAACGATGGAGCCACCTGCATTCGGCAATCCGGATAGGCCATCCTCCGACGTTCCCAATGCTATTTCCCATTCCAATTGTCCGGTACTCAAATTTACCGCGGCCAAGGTGCCCCAAGGCGGGGGATTCATAAGGGTACCGCTTTCACCGATCATGGTCCGTCGGCGCATGGCATAGGGTGCGCCACGTTGGCGCGAAACCTCAAAACCCTTGCTATCGGCACGTTTACGATCAAATTCGTCCTGTTTAAAAAGCTCCACCAATGTTGCGAACCTACAGGTATTGGCAATGAGCAATTGGTTTTCCACATCGTAGGAAACACTGCCCCAATTGGTACCCGAGCCATTGCCCGGGTAAAGCACGGATCCCTGTACGCTTGGTGGCGTAAAAAGGCCCTCATTCCGGAATTTAGCGATAAACCGTGCATTTTTCTGGCGTTCCTCTGGCGTTTTGCCCCAGACGGTCGCAGCTGTCAAAGGAACTTGGCCCATGAGATTCGGTAAACTGGAGAAAGGTTGGGTAGGAGCGGTTTCTTCGCCGGGAATATCAGATTGGGGCACCGTTCTTTCTTCAATAGGATAAATCGGTTCCCCGGTTTCGCGATGCAGCACGAACAAATTTCCGGTTTTGGTCGCCTGCACTACCGCTGGAATTGTTTTGCCGTCTTTCCGTATTTCGACCAATGCCGGTTGTGCCGCCACGTCGTAATCCCAAAGATCGTGATGCACGGTCTGGAAATGCCATACCAACTGTCCGGTAGACGCCTTTAACGCCACAACGGAGTTCGCATACCGATTGTCCCCAGGTCGGTACCCCCCATAAAAGTCGGGGCTGGCACTCCCCGTAGGAACGAACACCAAGTCCCTTGCAACATCTACGGAAAGTACGGACCAAGCGTTGGCGGCCCCAACGGGCCCTTTGAAGGTACTTCTTGCCTCGGCCAAGGGATCCCAAGACCACACCAATTTTCCCGTTCGCAAACTAAAGGCGCGTACCGACCCATTGCCGGTATCTGCATTAAAATTATCGCCTATGGACGAGCCCGTTATGGCCAGATCTTGATATATTGCTGGAGGAGAAGTGGTTTGATAATCGCCCTTCTCGGCCACGAACACTCCTTCGTAAAGATCAACGACACCCTTTTTACCAAAATTTTTGCAGGGCTTTCCAGTAATGGCATCGAGTTTGATCAGCTTGGCATGTATCGTACCCAATACAATACATTTTTTACAGGCTTCGTCGGCATGTAGATCGGGGTCCGTCCACGAGGAGACCCCTCTTGAGGTCAGTTCTGAAAACGAGGCATTTCTATCGATTTTGGGGTCATAGGACCACAGTTCGGTCCCCGAAGTCGGGTCAAGGGCGAAAACCTTCCCATAGGAAGTGCTCAGGTATAACCTGTTGTCAAAGAAAATAGGGGTCGCCTCGAACGTAAGTTTTTCCGCGATACTACTGTTTTGACCCAGTTCCCCGGTACGAAAGGTCCATGCCGGTTTTAGGTCCATAACATTTTCGCTATTGATTTGATCGGAACGAACATATCTGTTCCCACCGGCATCGCCGCCATACGCGTACCAGGATGCAGGTGCCTGGGCAACATGCTCCTGTGCCGTCACAACTTGAAACAAGCATAGGGAAATTACAAGGAAGTGAAATGTGTTGGAAAAAGAAAGGTTGTTTTTTAGAAGGAAACGGATCATAACGTCTTGTGTATCGGTTCGTCCCAAAATTGGTCGATAATTTGCGAAACAACATAAAAAAACGGTACAGAGTTGTACGAAATGATGATTCAGGACATCTTCATGTTTTCCCTGAACACTTTTGGTGAAACCCCCGTAAAGTGTTTAAAGGCATTATAAAAGGCGGATTTTGATTTAAATCCCACCGAATTTCCGATCGCTTCTATGGTAAGCTGTCCGTATTCGGACGACAACAACTTTCGTTTGGCCAATTCAATCCGGTACGAATTGATAAACTCGTTAAAATTATTGCCCGTTTCCAAATTGATGACCTTAGAAACATGATTTACATTGGACCCTAAGCTGCTCGACAGTTCCTTTAAGGAAATATCGGGGTTTGCAAAATAGTCGTTCTGCTGTACAAAGGCCTTGATCTCTTCGATCTTTAAGGAATCGTTTTGTGCCTTTAGCGCTTCGTATTTATCGACCACCCAGGATTTTTGAAAAAAACGGGACTCGGAGAATACCATAATACTTATCGTAAATACGATCGCGGCCTGTACCATTCCAATATAATGGTCGCCCAAATCGTTCTCATGGTTCAAAAAAATGATGAACGCAATAAGCATGAGAAGAATAAAGGGAACCAGAACGTTTCTTGAAAAACGATAGGTATCCATACCCCCTTTACGTTTTTTAGGCTTACTCGTGGGTCCCTTTTTCAGCAGTACCCGTATGCACAAAAAGGTGTATACCAAACCGGAGAGAAGCAATATCCATCGAAACTCGTCTTTAATCAATTGATAACCATAATCCAGATTTTTTGGTGTGTGGAGGTGTTTCATATCAGGGAAATACGCAGCGATGTACGCATTTATCTTTACGGACCTCGGATGGGCATAGTACCCGATCTGCGACAGCGCATACGCTAGCGGTAACAGAAAATGGTACCAAGTGGTCCTAAAGCGCAAACGCTCTTTCTCCAGCACGTTTCGAATAAAAAGGTACAGTAATGGCGCCCATAACAACACCAAAGGTTCCGAAGTATCGTTAAGGTATATCGTGTACTTCATCAACCCGGTATAGCATAAATACTGATCGAACAATACCAAACAAAAGGCAATCAAAAAATACCCGATAAGTTTTAAAGAAATAATGGACTTGTTCGCTTTAAAAATGATGATGGAAGCCACAAAAAACCCTTGGAAAACCCCTAAAAAGATAAACTGGGAAACAATATCATGTTTAATCGGAATTTGGTCTAAGACCAGCTGTATCGCATCCATTTTGTAGTATTCTTCGCTTTTAAAATAGAAATTACCTCAATGTAGCATTTTTTAAAAATATCGGGATTTTCCGATTTGCCAAAGGAAATACCGTGTTCGGGAACGACCATCTTAGAATGGCAACAGTCGCCTAAATTTTAAGCAAGTGGTTGCCATAAATAATAAGTAACTTTCCGATATAACCAACTACCAAAATCAGTGAAACCTTACAAATAATGAAGCAAACTTAAGGCTATTCCATCCATACATTCCATGCATTATTGAGGAACATATGAGCGCCCCCATGACCTACACTCTTCTTTATAAAATATTGCTTTATGGCATGCTTTGCGCATTCCCCGTTGGTATTGGCGCACAAATAAGTGCCTCTGCAAAACAGCGTGTGAAAAGTGCGATACAAGAGCTGCAAACTTCCAAAACAGATTCGCTGACAGCATTTTTAATGATTTCCAATGCCTTCAACGATGTTCAAAACGACTCTTCCATAATATATATCGACCTCGCTTACGATTTGATACGAAAGGCAGACGACCCGTATCGAACGTTAAACATACTTTCCGAGCACGATCGGTACCTGACCTATAAGAGAGACTATACGGGAGCGGAAAAGCTGAACCGTAACAAGATCAACGTTGCGAAACAACTTAAAGATCCGGCGCTATTGTTTCAAGCCTACTATCGTTTAGGAAGCACCTTGGTTTCCCTAAAGGAGATGGACTCGGCGACTACTTATTTTGATATGGCGCGCAAACTGCTTCCCATGATCCGTACCAGAAAGTTCGATGTTCTTGGTGGGTACTACAGCTCCATGGGCATTTACAAAAGCAGAAAAGGAGAATTGGATGCGGCCTTACAGCACTACCTTAAGGCATTATCGTTCTTCGAAAAATCCGGAAACATCTATCGTTTGGCGAACATTCATAACAACATCGGACATAATTTCAGAATGACCGGCAAACCGGAGAAAGCCATCGAAAGCCTTTTGAAATCGCTCCAATATTGCAAGAAAGGAAAAGCGAACCTTCAGAATTTCCTTTGCCACCTCAACCTCAGCGGTTGCTACTTTGATCTTTTTGACCTAAAAAAGGCGCTAAATCATGCCAAAAGTGCGCTTGAGTTCGCTAACCGAATGGATACCGATTTTTATCGGGGGCAGGTGTACGACACCATGGCAGCCATTTATGCCGACATGGACGAGCACGGATTGGCGATCATGAACAACTTTAAGGCATTGGAAATCTATAGACGTGAAAAAAAGACCCAAAAATACATTTTTACGCTTCAAAACCTTTCCATCGCCTATATCGGAATCGACTCCACTAAAAAGTCCAGGGCAAAAGCGCTCAAGGCCTTACAACTCTCCAAGGAACACCAAATTTCATCCGAACAACCCTACATCTACGAATTACTTTCGGAAATCGATATCGTTGAAGGCAAGCATGAAGAGGCCCTGGAAAACTATAAGGTATCCATTCGGATCGCCGACTCTTTGCAACGCGAAAACGTCAACAGGGACATCAACGCGCTACAAGTAAAGTACCAAACGTTGGAAAAAGAAAAAGAAATCGAAAAACTGAACAGCGCCTTTGAAAAACAAGAACTTCAAATAAAAGGGCAACGGTATGAAAACTACACCTTATGGGGGGTTTCCTCCGCATTTTTCCTAGCGCTGACCAGCATCTACTTTCAGTACCGCACCAAGCGAAGGAACAACCTGATACTCGCTGAAAAGAACAAGGTAATCCAAAACAAAAACGACGATTTTTTCAAAAAAAGCGTCGAGTTAAAAAAAGCCTTGAAAGAGAAGGATGTGCTCTTAAAAGAAATTCACCATAGGGTAAAAAACAATTTACAATTGGTCACCAGTTTGTTGAACCTACAGGCCGACCCTTTGGAAAGTAGGATAATAGACGCGTTCGTGGCTCGCAGCCACAATAGGATCGCCTCTATGGCCTTGGTACATGAGGTGTTGTACAAGAGCAATAAAATTGAACGTATCGCCCTTCACGACTACCTTAAAAGTCTGGTGACCGCGGTATACGAGTCGTTCGACTTTACCGAGAAAAAAATCGACTACGAAATCCATGCAAAAGATATTTTTTTAGATATCGATACCATTATTCCACTTGGTATCATCATCAACGAAATGGTACACAACGCTTTCAAGTATGCCTTCAAAAACCGGAAAAAGGGACGGTTGGAAGTAAAGGGCACCCTTCACAGCGAACAGCTTATTATTACGGTGGAAGACGATGGCTCGGGAATACCGGCAAGAAAAACAGATTCCAAAGTCTCATACGGCCTAAAGCTGGTTCAACTGCTTATCGACCAACTTGAGGGTACCCTTACGCAAAAAACAACGAACGGCACTTATTATATGATTACGCTTACCCCAAAAAACTCTAAATTTTTTAACCATGAAAAAGAAAATATTGATTGTTGAGGACGAGGCCATTATTGCCTCGGACCTGGAAAGAATTATTAGAAAGAACAACTGGGAACCGATCGGAACCTGCACTAGTTTCAGTCAGGCCATATCAAAAATTGATTCCGAAAAGCCAGATCTGGTATTGATCGACATCTGTTTAAGGGGCGAAAAAGATGGTACCGACATTGCCCGCTACCTTCTCCGTAACGATGAAATACCATATATCTATATTACCTCCCTTTCCGATACCCTTACGCTGGATCGTGTGAAAGTAACACGGCCTATGGGGTATTTGTTAAAACCGTTCAAACCCGAAGCGGTACGGTCGTCCGTGGAAATCGCATTTTTTAATCACGAACATCGGAAAATAGATCCCATCAGGCATGAAAAGGAATATAAGAGCGACATTCCTTTTCGCCTTAGGAAGGTTGTCGATCATATAACCGAAAACTTGGATAAAAAACTTGTGGTGAGCGAGCTGGCCCATATGACACAATGGAAATTTCATCATTTTATCCGCAATTTTAAAAAGTATGTGGGCTCCACGCCCTATCAATATATACTGGAACAACGCATTAGCCGATCTCGCTCCTTACTGGAGGAGACCAACCTGCCCATATCCAGTATCGCATATGATCTTGGGTTTCAAAGCCATTCCAATTTTTGTGTCGCTTTTTATAAGAACATGAAAATGAGCGCGGAGGATTACCGTAAAAAAGTACAAATTTCAAAACTGCGCGCGACCAGTAATACCTAAACATTGCAACATTGCCGGAATACCGATAAGGTAGTCTCAATTTTTCTAAACCGGTAACAATTTTAAACAAGTTGGTCGTTTCCGATAGCTGTAAATTCCGTCAAAAGAATGTAAAACACAGCTATTATGAAAAAACCGAAACTTATTATGTTGCTGGTAGCATTGGCCCTTTCGGCCTGTACCAAAGATGGGGTCGCCCCACCCGAAACCGATGGGGTTGCCGTCGATAAGGCCGTTAAGGCCATTGCAGTGGGCAAGCGCGTGCTCAAAGCGGGATACGGCTACAATACCCTTAGCACCGAAACGTTCGATAGTCCCATAGAAAAAGTGTTCAATAAAGTAGCACGGACCAATTCATTTCCCAAGGGCACCGAAATTCTGGTGGAAGGAGTGAGAACGGAAAAATCCATTGAAAAACTACTCCAAAGAGAATCCGGATTTGGCGTTAGTGTTGCCATCCCCGGAGCGGCGGTCGGACTCCCGGCGGTAGGGGCGTTCTCGTTGAGCTTTAGTACCAGAAAGTTTATATCGGAGAAAATAGAAGAGGGCAGTGATAAGGAATCCGTAATCGTTCGGGCAACCGTTCCCTTAAGAAAATTCGAGATCTTACAAAAACGGCCCAAGTATTCGCAGCTGGCGAAAGAAGATCTAAAAAACGATGGGGTAGAAAACTTTATGAACATCTATGGCCCTAGCTGGGTATCGGCCGAGGTGTCGGCCGTAGAGGTCATCCACGTTTTCAATTTCGACTTTTCTTCATTGACCACCGAAGAGAAAAAGGATGCGGCGACGATAATCGGGTTTGCGGTAAAACCCTATTTCGGAATTGAGCGCGAGACTCGGCTCACCAAGGAAGAAAAATCAATTGTAAGACGGTCATTTTCCAAACAGGAAGTAATGGTCAACCTCATTGGTTTTGCCCCTCGCCTTTTTGCTAACAACAACGTCGATAAAATTTTTGAAAATGGTGGCTATCGCAAGGAACTGAACCGAATGATACAGTATGCGAACAGAAACCCCTTAAAGGTAAAACCATTTTTACAGGTACTAAAACCACATGTCGATCCGGAGACCGATAATCCAAAAAAAGGACCTATTAACAATGTATTCCAGAATACCTATAGAAAAACATTGCGGTGTACCGCCCACCTGAACAAATGGTCCGAACTGCAGGCGCGTCTGATCCTCGTAGCAAAAAAATCCGACGATGTACAAATGCGGGTAAAAGCAAGAGCGGCCTTGGCCGAAGTGGAACAACAAATATTTAAATCGCTTGCGTGCGATCAATCCCGCCCGCCCGCCAAAAATGCTTATAAAAATATTAGGTTATAACCCAACAAATACAGGTTTTATCGGAAAAAAGAGCGCAACGTTGCGCTCTTTTTGTTTTGGCCAAAACCCCTAAAGGGCTAGAAAGGCATGCACTACTGCATCTTGTTCGGAGATTGCAAAAGGTTTGTTAAAACAAAAATCAAATTTTATGGATCGAACTCAATTTACAACAAACGGGCGTGTCGATATGCGGGTACCTTTAACCAAATATTAACCCTAAGTATTAAATTATGAAAAAAATAAGTGCAACGCTTTTTGCATGTTTACTTTGCTTTGTATCATGTAATAAGGACGAATTGGATACTCCGGAACCCGATGGGGTAAAAAAGGAGAACGAGGTCAAGGCAATTACCAAAGGTGGGCGCATTCTCCGTGCCGGCTATGGTATAAATCCGCTGACCAACGAGAGTTTTGACACTGCCATCGACGACGTATTCGACCGTGTGGAACGAACCAACAACTTCCCTACCGGGACCAAGGTGGCCATTGAGGTCGTAGATACGGAAACGGCCATTGAAAAGGTGGTATCCCGCGAATTGGGCTTTAGTATCGGTTTCAACAATCCGGAGGACAAAACACCCGGTAAAAATGGTAATCCCGATGCCGGGGGCGGCGGTGATAACGGCGGCGGCGAAGATGGCGGTGGTGATAGTGGTGGTCCCGATGAGGAGGACATCATTTTGTTCAATGCGGTCAAAGGAAATCCAACAGCCGATTCCATACCCTTTCCCACCTTTTCGGATATCAGTTTTAGCATAAGCGCACGTAAGTTTATGTACGAACGTATCGCCACCGGCTCCAAAAGAAAATCGATCATCGTTCGTGTGACCATTCCAATACGTAAAGATGAGGTGCTTCGAAAAAGACCACGGCCATCCGACGACGCCAAGGAAGATATCCAGATAGGAAAATTCACTTTTATGGACAACTACGGCCCGGCCTGGGTATCCGCGGAAACTTCGGCCATAGAGGTCTTTCATGTATTCAATTTTGACTTCTCCAGTTTTGACTCCACTGAGGTAGAGGAACGCGAAGGGTCCTTCTCCCTTGGTATACAGCCATATTTCGGATTGAGTGTCAACAACAGCACTACATCCTTTGAAAAGCGGGAAATCGCCGAAACTTTTATAGACCAACAGGTGTTGACCAATCTCGTAGGTTTTGCTCCAAAACTGTTTAGCACGGATGATTTTAGCACCATTTTTCAAAAAAGAGGATACCAAAAAGAGATACGTCGCATGATCCAGTTCGCAAAGCGAAGTCCTTTTAACCTAAAGCCGTTCAAGCAGACTTTACGGCCCCATGTCGACCCCAGATTCGATAAGACCACGCAAGGGCCGAACAATAAGTTTTTTAGGGCCGAATTCAAAAAACTCGGAAAATGCGCCACCAACTTGGACCGGTGGACGGCCTTGGAAGCGCGTTTGGAAACGGTGAAGAAAAAAAGCGCCGATGCCAATATGCGACGACGTGCGACCACAGCGTTGCGACAGGTTAGGGTAGAAATAGAAAAGGCACGAAACTGTAGGAACAGCAAACCTCCTACTAAGTCGAGGTACGGAAGCATCCGTTTGTAAATAAGGAACAGGGTCGTTAAACTTCGCCCATAACTAATCTGAACCAAGGGATGCCCCAATTCGGTATCCCTTGGTTTAAAAGTTACCAAAGAAAAAAGTGACGCCTCTTAAAATTTGGACTATGAAAAAAATAATCATCCTAGTAGCATTGTTTGCAGGTCTTTATTCCTGCGAAAAGGAGAACGAAATCGAGATTCCTACATCGACTCAAACCGATTCCCTTGGTACATTGAGCGCCGTACAGCTAAAAAGTATATCTCCGAGCAACAAGGCGGTTTCTTATAAAGGGAAGCGTCTGTATTCCGGTATCGGATACGATCCTACCAGAAACGATATGTTCAAACCTCCCGCATTCATAATGGACGACATCAATTTTAAGATTGACAACGGAAGATCGATACAATTCTTTTCCGAAATCAACATTTTAAAAGAAAATCGGGAGTTTGAAGCCAAGGTGAAGCCATTTTCGGTACGTTCTTTTCAAGGACTTAGGGTAGAGTTGGGCGTAATGCCGGAAGTTGTCAACGGTAAATTGAAATTGACCGAGAGTACCTCAACGGTAATGGCGGTGGCGAGCTTTAAAACCAAACGGTACGAAATGGACCGGGTACCCCGTTTAACCGAAGAAGCGGTAGCCCTTTTGAACAGTGGCAAGGACAAAGAGTTTCTTAAAACCTATGGCCCCATGTTCATAGAACGGCAAAATTTAGGTGGGGATATCTACTTTTTCTACACCTATAGAACGGCAAATTATAATAAGGAAAACCGAACGGCCCTCGAAACCAAGGTACGCTATGATCTTGCTTCCTTCCTAAACGCCCCGGGACCCAAACGAAAACTATCCGACGAGGAGCGAAAAACCATAGAGGCCAACTTGCTCGAGCGCAGTTTTTATACCAATTTAAAGGGATACAAACCTTTGAAGCGAACCATAACCAGTGTTGAAAGTTTTGAAAAAGAAAAACAAAATTTGGTGCGCTACATCAATCAAAGGGAGAGCCGCGCCGCTACTACAGAACTACAGTTACGCTCTTACGCCAGCGTGCTCCGCGATGACCCAAGACTGCGAATCTCTCCCCAAACACGAGGCGCCCTGAACAACGCCTATAGCAGTAAATATGCCTGTTATCAAAACCTTGAAAAATGGAGGGCGGTCCGTGCCAATTTGGTATATGTAAGGAACAACACCGCAGATCCCGTTTTAAAAAATGATACGAAAGCCGCTTTGGCCAATGTTGTACAGCAGATCAACAATGCCAACAATTGTAGAAATTCGGTGCCTCCACCACCTACAGCGGGCGAAGCGCTAAGAACGCGATATGAGCAAGAAAAAGGAGCCACCAATTAAAATGAATATGAACAGTAAAATTTAATGATATGAAAAGTATAAAATATATCGTATTGTGCATGTTTTTCCTGGCATCATCCTGTAAACAGGACGATATGGAAGAGCTATCGGCCACCAAATATACGTTCGAGGGCCCGAACAATAAACGTTACGAAGCCGGTTTTGGCTATACCCCCGCTACCGATCAGGTATACCGGCCCGCATTCGAAGATGTTCGCATAAAAGAGGACTACAATTTTTCCCAAGCGGCCGTAAAGGCATCTATCGAGGTTATAAAGACCGAGGAGGACATTGAAAGCTATGTTCGAAAAACGATCAAAAAAAGTGGTTCTTTTTTAGGGGTCATTAAATTTTCCAAAACGGTATCGGACCTTAAAAAAATCATACGTACCAAAAGCAACCGGGTAAACGTTATCGCCAGGGTAGAGTACAACGATTTCCGGTCCTCCGTAGTGAACCCTACGGGTCTCGACTATAACGATAGGGCCAAAGATTTGTTGGACAACAACGACTTTGCCGGTTTTTTTCGAAGGTACGGCACCTCATTTGTAAACAAACAAGTTTTTGGCGGAGAGATCTATTATGTGTACTCCTACGAAAGCAAGTTGATCAACGAGCAGACCAAGAGCAAATACAATAGAATGGTCTCCGGAAAATTACAGCGTATTTTTAAGCTTCCCAGAACCTACGGTTTTTCCAAGGCAGATGAGGTAATCCTTTCCAATACAAAGGAGATTTTGAAGTCGGCGACCAACATCGGTGGTTTTGCTCCCAAATTTGTTCGGAACGTAAATGAATTCAATGCCGAGATACGAAGGAGCCGAAATTACCTGAACAGTCGTAAAAAACAGGCCGCGGGACTCTACCAAGAGTTATTGCCGTATCAATACCCCGGCAAGAACGCCAGATTGATCAAGGAGTTCAACAACCAAAAAACGTGTTTCAAGCGTGTAGAGGAATGGTCCATTTTAAGGGCAGAGGTGGCAAACGTGCAGCTCACCGATCCTATGAGTAGTTTTTTTCCGGACCGATATCAAAGGGCCATTTCTTACGTAGAGAATGTTTTGGCCAATGCCAGGAATTGCGCCTCCACACCGGCGTTACGAACCCTTCAAAGTATTATCGATGAATACGGATTACGCGCTCAGGACAACTTCCGGGTTAAGCTGGGCGGTGAGATCAATCCCAATGTTTGGGCCGATAGGGGGCGGGTGTACACCCATGGAAGGGTCTATGGCGATGGTGAAGTGTTGGAACTTGTAAACCTTGGCAACGGACGGGTACAATTCAATTTCAAACCGGAAGGGGACAGTAGGTATTTTGGTCCAAGAAAAGGAAACGAATCGGTTTACGGAGGCCATGGAAACGATGATAGACGCACCTACTTTTGGTTGGAGCATTTGGATGGCGACCGTTTTCTGGTACGTAACGAATATCGCAATCGCTATCTTCGACCGCCAATTTACAGCTATTTTGAAAACCGGATCAACGGGTATGGTTTGACCACCAATCATTATTGGTCCGTCAATGCTGGACAGGGAGAAGCTATTGTCCGTATCGTTAGACAGTAGATATAACCTTCAAAATAGTACTTCAAACAGGCCTTACCGGGCCTGTTTTTTTGTTAATTATTTCTTAATTAATGTCAATTTTTCTAAATGAACGGCCTTTTTCACCAAAAGTAACTGTCCATAGCACCCTACCTTTATGTAAAGGAATTCTTATGAACGGCGTTGTTGGTTACTATTGAAAACCTTTGTACAGTGCCGTTCCCATAGGCTGGCCGCCTCCTATCCATTAAAAAAGTTTAACTATTAAAAAATCAAATCATGAATACAGTAAAAAAGTATTACGTAGCCCTGCTATGCATCTTATTTTTGGCCGCATGCTCCAAAAATGAAACGGATGATCTGGTGATCGACAATAGTATCGAACTGAACGATCTTGGTCTGGAAAGTGTGGAAAAGGAAGACTTGCCGGCAAAGGTAGCCGAGCAACTCCGGTTGTCGAACGAAAGTTTCGATACGTACTTGGACGGATCGTTGCAGTTTGTATCACATAAGGTATTGGGGCGGGCAACAGCGGATGAATCGTTAAAAAATGCTATTGGTATGTCCACCAGGGATGAAAGCATTTTGAGCGTTGGCAACCTTGCCGCTCCGGAAACCATAGCCATTGGCACTTTGAAAAAGGTACAGGGCACCTCCGATAAGAACCGGAAGGCGATTGTTGGGGAGATGGCCAGAAGTGCGGTCAAAAAAGGGGACCTTGTGTTCGAGCTTAGCTGGAACTACAACGGTCAAATACTCAAGACAGTTGCTTTGGGCAATGAAGATGGTATTACCTGGGACAATATGTTGTTCGGAATGGTTATCATCGAGGAAGCCCAAAAATTGAAAAAAGACGGTGCTAAAACTATAGGGGAAACCGGACGCTACACCTCATGGGCAGAGGACGGGTACGAATGGATCCTTCGTAATACCTGGAGGCTTCGATTGGGCGAAATGGGCTATCGGATCCGGGTCAATTATGACATCGATACCCGACAGGTATTGACCGCGGATATGTCCGACTGGGCAAGGTTGAACTTTGGTACCGCTATATCGGAATCTGAAATTCTTACGGTAGGGCAAACCTATGCCCAGGGAAGATATGCCCTAGGGGTAGCCACGGCCGGTGGTTCCATTAGTTTTGAGCAATCGGGATTTAAGGTAACTTCCAACTACGGGGGTACCGCCGTAAGAAATGGTTCCCAAACCGTTTTCGTGCGATCTAGGGGGTATTAGAAAACCTTAAAAGTATTGAAGCAGTTGTATTTGGAAAAGCAGGGTAACGAGTTACCCTGCTTCTCTTTTTTGTAGCCGGGAAGCACTTCTATATTTTCGGGGCGTCATGCCCACATAACGCAAAAAATTGGCGCTAAAATTACTGTGGCTTTGGAAACCCAGATCGTACGCTATATCCACAATAGGAATATCCGTTGCCAGCAATTGTTTTTTTGCCCTATCGATCTTGGATTTCATCACAAACCGATAGGGTGTTACCCCGAGCGCCTTCTTAAAATTCGTGATGTAATGCTCTTCTTTCCAACCGGCGATCGCCGCCAAGTCGCCAACGGTTATCTTATCCTGTAAATTGTCCTGGATGTAAGCAATGGTATCCTTGATTTTAACGGGAATTCCATTAGGGACGGTATGCTCCAAACGACGCGTGCCGCTTTCACCATTATGGATCAAAATGGTCGCTACGGTAGTGATAATATCGATCGACTTTAAGGGACGTACCAAATACCCCTTGGGGCGTGTTTTTATGGCCCTTTCAAAACTACGTTTGTCACCGTTAACAGTGATATATACAAATGGCGTTTTCTTTGCTTTCGAAAGTGCCGCGCCCAAATCCAACCCTTTTTCCCCCAACTCAAAGTCGACGTGGATCAGAACAAGGTCCGGTGCTTCTTCTTCAATAATCGCCATGGCGTTTTCGGGCCGCTCTTCAAGGGTAGGCGTATGATACCCTTCCTTTCCCAAAAGTGACCCGATTTCCTCTAAAAAAGACGGGGAATCGCCCAACACAAGTATCTTTTCCTTTTTCAGGTCACCCATAGAAATTTCTTTTCCAAAAGATACCTTTAAGCTCTTGGTTCGTTCTTTTTATTTGCGAATGGAAAGATAATTTCGGTACATCCAAAAGTCGGTATCGAAAAATTACGGCACCTCCATATCACGGAAAACCAATCGGTCCAATTGACCGTTGCCCAAAAAAAGAAATTGCCGTATCCTTACTTGAATAACCAATTTTTCCAGAAAAATTATATGACCCATCGACAACGGACGGCAGTTTTGAAATGAAAACATGCGTCATCAAAAATGGTCCCCAGAAAACCATTTGTTTGTGTTCAAGTGTACCCAAACCTACTTCGGCATCATTTTTTAATCCTATTTTTAGACATTCGGACATTCCTATGCAATCCTACAGCTTTACAGATCTGATCCTTTTTCTAGGGGTAAGTCAAGGTGTTTTTTTGTCGCTTTCGCTACGCCTTTTGCACAATAGAAACAAGCCAGCGAACAAAATGCTTTCCATCCTTTTGCTCATTGCGGCACTGATGCTGTTCGCAAGGATGTCGGCATTTCGGATACCAGAGGATTGGGTGTGGCGTTTTGGCATCTTGATCGATACCGTTATTTTCCTTTTTGGTCCCTTTACATATACCTACGTCCGTCGCTTACTATATCGGGAAAGTCCGGATTTTCATTTAAAATGGTGGCACTATATGCCCGCTTGCCTTCATCTGCTGTATTATTTTGCGACACTGACCGTTCCGTTGGCCGAATTCAATACGCTATACTTTTCGGGAAAATTATATCTGATGTTCTTTATTGTTGAGGGGTCCGGGCTGATATCCTTTATTTTTTACTGGATCAAGACCATATTGTTGGTCCGGCGCTATAGGGGCGAAGCACCCGATCAGCTCTCGTATAACCAGGCCATCCTTCGTTTTGTCCTATTTTTACTGCTTCCCCTAGGGATTTTTATGCTGCTATGGGGCATTAGTTTTACCACTACCAATTTCCTTGGAAAACCGTTCCCTTATGCCGATTACGTTACCATGTGGGTGTCGACACCGGCATTTATTTATGTTGTCGGTTTTTTTAGTTTGCGCCAACCGGAAATTTTTAGGATCCCTTTGCCAAAATCCCCAACATCCAAAAAAGACCGTTTGAAACCCGAACAGATCCAGAAATTGCAAAAAAGGTTGCAATATTATATTTCCGAAGAAAAGGTATTTCTTATGCCGGAACTTACTCTGAAGGAGCTGGCCGAAAAAATGAATACCTCCAGCAACAACCTGTCCTGGCTTTTAAACCAAGTATACCAAGCCTCTTTCTACGATTACATCAACCGGCACCGCATCGCTGCCTTTTTAAACAAGATCGATCGGAAAGAACACTTACAGCACACGTTGTTGGCCCTGGCGATGGATGTTGGTTTCAACTCGAAATCTACTTTTAACAAAGCCTTTAAAAACGAAAAAGGAACCACCCCTAGCGCCTACATAAAAAGCCTGAACGTAGCATAGATCGGTGTGAATGTACCCATGGAGCCGATACCCGCGGATCTGGAACATAGTTTTACCATTGAAACTTTAAAACGTAAAACAATGAAAAAACGACGCTCCTTTTCTACAATTACATTCGCGTTTGCCTGTTGTGGCATGCTTTTGCTGAACTCCTGTATCAAGGACTACATCGGTGGCGGTAAAAAAAACCCCAAGGTAAGCACCCTCATCGGATCTGATTTTCCTGCCAACGATGGGTTACATGTAGGCCCGTACGGAACACTTTTCGCCTCTAATTTTGGTGTATTCGACCCCGAGCTGAACAAATATAACGGTACTACGGTATTCGAAGTAACCAAACGTGGTATAAGGGCAAGGGCCGAAGGTTTTGAAGCGCCCATGGGAAGTGTACTCGACCGACAAGGAAACCTATACTTTAATACGGAAAACAACAACGACGCCGTATCGGGGGTGTTGGTAAAGGTAGCACCTGACGGCACTTCGGAGACCGTAGGCGAAATAGCGGGTTGGCCTTCCGGCTTGGCCATTGATGACGATAATGTCCTTTATGTGGCCAACTTTTTTGCCCCGACCTTGCACAAAGTACTGCCCGATGGCACCCTATCGGTGCTCGCTACCGATGATCGGTTATTTGGATGTGTAGGCATCGATATTGACGATGAAGGCAATATTATTACCGCCAATTTTTTTACCGCCGACATTTTAAAAGTAACCCCTGATGGCACCGTATCCCTGATCGCGACCATTCCGAACGTTACCCAAGGCTTTGCCATCGGATACATGACCATTTTTGAGGGAGCGGTTTACGCCACGGGCATTAGCGAAAATGTAATCTATAAAGTCGCTTTTGATGGAAGTACCGAAATTTTTGCCGGAACCGGGGAAAATGGTAGTACCGATGGTAAACTATTGGAAGCTACCTTCTCGCAGCCCAATGGCATTGCCGCTGACGAACGAAAGCGCATCTTGTACATCTCGCAGTTCGGGGAAGCCGGCCTTCGTGCCATTAAATTCTAAGCACTTCAACCTGAAGTGTATTAAATCGTTGTCATTGCTATCGATAATGCAGTAAAAACTGATTTTAAACCCGTCGCTTCCCATACGTTCAAAAGGGATCTGACGGGTTTTTATCTTTTTTGGGCAAGATTATAAAGCGCCTCCCTTATGATGTAGTTATTTCTTTTGCTCAACTTGTTCAAATATTCGTGTACTTACCCAATAAATATCCTGATTTCCAGTGTAAAAAAAATAAGCCCCATCCGGGGTTACCCAAGGACAGAGTTCGTGGCTGTCGGTGCTTATTGGTTTTTTTAAATGTCGGGCAATGCCCCATTTCCCGTTGGGTTCCTTTGTGCTGATATACAGGTCTCCGCTGCCAAGACCTTGGGGCCTGCGGGAACAAAAAATTAGATAGGCTTCATCGGGGGCGACAAAAACATCCGCCTCATAAAACTTGGTATTGATGGCGTCGCTTAGCCGCACGGGTTCTTGATATTCGCCGTTGATGCTTTTGGCTGCGTAAATGTCAAAATTGTTGTCATTCCCTTCCCCTGCAGCTTTATTCGAAGAAAAATATAGGGTTCCATTTGCGGTAAAAGAAATATAGTACTCGTCTTTTTCCGAGTTGATTTTAGCGCCGGCGTTTATAGGGTCGGACCAACCACTTCCGGTTTTTTCCGAATACCAAATATCATAGTCGCCCGGTGTTTCCCCGGTCTTTGGTGTATCGGAGATGTAGTACAGTCGATTTTCGTCCGGTGAGAGCATTGGGTCATTAAAACTATAAACAGCATGCCCAATGACGGTCTTTGGTGTCGTCCAAGATCCTTTTTGCCATTGCGAGTACCGTATTTCCGCTTTTCCCCCATCGTTTACTGCAAAATAAAATGTGGAACCGTCCGCGGAAAAGACGGAGCCGAACTCCGATCGCGATGCTTTTGAAATAATCCCTTTAGCAAAAATTTTTGGAACCGTATCCGGCACCGTTTCGCCCAGGTATAAATGGTTTTCTTGCGCTGAGAGCAAGCCGCCATACAGGCATATCATTAAGGGCATCAACTTTTTCATCATATCATTTTAGTTATTGAAAACGCGCGTAGCCTATTAAAAAATGGAATGCCGGTCAGCTGCTACCACTACACTGACCCGTTAAACCTTACAACATAGACCAAAAAAAATACGATTCGTTACAGTTCAATCAAATTTTAAACTTTCGTATCAACGTAAAGGTCGGTCATTTTTGGCATGTACGAAGGTTTTCGGGTTTCCCTGCTCAAAAGTAACCGTTCGGTAGGTGCAGTGCTCGGGACTGCCGAAGGGTGAAAATTAAAAAAGGACGATACGCTCCGAATTTTTAGCCCATTGAAAATGCTTAAATGCGTTCAAAATATTATTTTGTAGCCGGAAACGTTTGAAATCGAAAAAGGAAAGGGAATATGGCGAGCAAAAAATATAGGAGGTCCATAAAAAGTTCGCTCCTCCTTTTTAGCCTTCTACCGCTCGGCCACTTCCTATTCGCACAAACCGTTACGGACACCACCGTACGCTCCTCCACCTTGCCCATCAACGTTTGGCACCAGCTAGAGGACGATCAAATGTCGATACTGGAAGACGTATCGGGCGAACTTCGTTTAAAGGACATTGAAACAAAAGCGTTTCAAACCTTTGGGTCATTGACCGAAAACCTTCAGGCCACCTACTGGATAAAATTTCATCTAAAGGCCTCTTCCGAAGCCGATACCCTAGTGGTCGCGATGATGAACACGGACAAGGCGCAGGTATACATTCCTCAAAAAAAGGGATATCAAAAAACCGAAATCGGACTGCTATCCAACTACACCTTTCCGATACCGGACAAACTTGCAAAGTTTACATTAAAGGTGCCCATGGACCAGGTAGATTTTTCCAAACCGTTTTACCTTTCAAAATTTGCCTACACCACTTGGAGCAAAAACCATGGCTTTAGGGCAAAAATACGTTTCATGTACCGTAATGATCCGGACGCGTACCTGCAATGGATCTCAAAAAACACCAATGAAGATCGGGAATACCTTTTTTATCTTGGCGTGGTTACCATGTCGTTCCTTTTGTTCTTGGCCGGATATGTTGCCAACGGCAGTAAGCCCTTTCTTTTGTACAGTATATATCTTTTGACCTTGGTCGTCTACTACTTTAATAGGCTTCCGTTCGTTATCAACTTTTGGAACGGGCTAAACCCCGATGGTTATTACTATCTCAACCAATTGTTACGGATAGCGACCACCCTTACCTATTACATTTTTATCTATTACTTTTTAAATGTGCCGGAGAAGTTTCAATCGCTTCGCAAATTGTTCAAGGTAATCATGTATGCCATGCTCGTACACGGGGTGCTTTACACGGCAACGATCATTTTTTTCCCGACCTTTCCCTACCGCTTTGAAATGATCGATTATTTCTTCCTGCTTACCACGCTTACCTCCATTGTACTGTTCATTTTAATGTTGACCAAAAAACCGGACCGTGTTGCGGTGATTACCCTGATCGGGAGTTTACTGATCACCTTAGGGGGCATTGTCGCCATTTTCAGTGTCGACGCGCTTTTCTTGCTCAAAGCGGTACTGGTGGAAACGGTCATCTTCTTTGGTGTGATCAGCTATCAAAATCGGGTAAAGCAAAACAATGCGTTGCAAAACGAATTGGAGCTGGCAAAAGAAAAACAGGAAAAAACCGCCCTAAAACAGCTCGACTTGGTAAAATCACGCTTTTTTGAAAACATCTCCCATGAATTCAGAACCCCGCTCACCTTGATAAAGGCACCGATTACCAGCGCACTACAGCTCAAGGAAACGATCAGTGAGAACGACATGCGGATGATCGGCAACAATGCCGATCGGTTGACCACCATGATCAACGACCTGCTATCACTCTCCAAATTGGAATCGGGTACGATGCGTTTGAACTTGACCGCACAAAACCCAAAACTACAACTGGAACAACTACTGAAACAATATTTTTCCTATGCGCAAAGCAAAGAAATCGGCTTTGAACTGGATTTGGAAGCCTGCAACCTTGTAACGGAATATGACGCTGAAATTTTGGAAAGGATAACCACGAATTTGGTCTCAAATGCGTTAAAATTTACCCCACCGGGAGGAAAAATTACCGTAACCACGCGTCTGGAGAACGAGAATTTGATACTAGTGGTCTCTGATAATGGCATTGGTATTCCATTGGCCGAGCAAGAAAAAGTGTTTGAGCGCTTTTATCAGGTTTCGGTTAAGGATGAAACACGGCCGGGCAGTGGTATAGGGCTTGCCATGGTAAAAGAGCAGTTAAACCTCCATAAAGGCACCATACGGTTGAATAGCTCGCCCGATTCGGGAAGTCGTTTTACGGTGGGCCTCCCCTTGAAAAACATTCGCAGGGCATCGGAAGTAGAAACGAAAAAAAGTAGCGTAGCCATTGTACCGTCAACGGAAAATACCGTTCCGGTGGTGACGGAAGCACCAGAACCAAAAAGCACCTCAAAAAAACCGCTGGTACTCATCGTAGAGGACAACCCGGAGCTAAGATCCTTCTTGAGCGATAAGCTCGGGAAAACGTATCGTACCAAAACGGCAAAGGATGGGAACGAAGGCATAGAAAAGGCCCTTGCCCTACTACCGGATATCATCGTTTCGGATATAATGATGCCCCATACCGATGGAATCGTCCTCTGTAAAACCTTGAAATCGGATTCCAAAACGGCCCATATCCCCATTATTTTGTTGACGGCAAAATCATCGGAAAAAGATGAACTGATCGGTTTGGGTACGGGTGCCGACGATTATATCACCAAACCGTTCAACCTTCAAAAACTGCAACTGGTGATGACGCAACGTATGCAATTGCGGAAATTGCTCATACAACGGTATAAAAAAGAGACCTTGTTTCAACTGAACGCCGAACAATTGGTGACCTCCGAGCAGGAGTTTTTATCCAGACTTCAAAAAATACTGCAACTACGCCTGACCGATCCCAGTTTTAAAGTACGGCAATTGAGCGAAGAAATGGGAATGAGTCGCATGCAATTGAACCGAAAAATAAACGAGGTTATCGGCGATACTCCTTCCAATTTCATCAGAAATGAGCGTTTGGCCCTTTCGCAGGTATTATTGGCCGACGACAAACTTACCGTTAGTGAGGTCGCCTATAGTTCCGGGTTCACCTCCCCTTCCTATTTTATCAAATGCTTTAAGGACAAATACGGTAAAACCCCTCTGGAATATCTTGAGAAAACTTGATTCCCATCAGTGGGCGCTTTACCCCGATGCTTGCGTCAAAATGGTAAAGGACAGTTGCTGTAAGTGCCTCGTAGGCTTGCCCCGAAGTAGTTCACTTTCAAAGACTTATGTACCATGTTACCATTTTGATACGAATCGTTACATCCGTGCTATCGCAGTAGCTATTCCACCAGTACATTTGTAGCCGTTGTTACAGTATACGCTGTAAACTTCTTCCCCTTTTATATCAATTACATTCGGTCGAGTACGTTCCAAAGCCCTTTGGCGCTTCGGCCATCTATTTACGTAATATATTAAATGCTACATATTATGAATGCTCAAGTGAAAAACCGATTGAAAAAATGGGGACTGTCCACGATACTCCTTTGTGTTTTGATGGCCTGTAACAAAAATGACGATGAAACGCCACCACCGCCCGAACCGGAGGTGACCAAAACCATTTCCGACCTGTTGGAAGAAAGTAGTTCGCTGACCGTTATCAATGCCATCATTAAGGCAGTGGACGAAAAAAATGGCGGATCTTTAGGAACTACCTTAAATTCCGATGGGGCCTTTACCCTATTTGCCCCGATCAACGATTCCGACACTCCCTTATTGATACAGATCGATGAGCAGGGAAACCTGATCATCTCGGATGAAGATGCGCCCTTATGGGACCAGATCATCAGGTACCATTTGGTTGCCGATGCGGCGTTGGAAGAAGCAGACCTTTCCAACGGACGGGAGCTCACCACCGTTTTGAGCGAAAAACTTCGCGTAAGTACCGAAGGTGGGCTGTTCTTGGCAGATGCTACCGAGAACAATACCAAGATCGTTCAGACCGATATCGTTGCCAAAAACGGTATTGTCCATTATGTAGACAGGGTATTGGTACCACAAACCGTTTTGGCCGCTATCGCCCAACCGGACGTTTCCAATGGAATAGAGGAAGCCTTGGAGGCCGACCCCGATCTAAAAAGCTTTTTAGAGGCGATACGGTTCTTGGATCTTGAAGAGGAGTTCTTCACCCTTGATAATGGTACGGGCAAAGGCATTGGTTCGAAAAAAACGGAAAATGCCACCATTTTTGCCCCGAACAACGACGCGTTCGAATCGCTGTTTGCGGAATTGGGCGATGCGTACAATAGTTTGGAAGACTTTGATACGGAAACGGAAAAAGATCTGCTTCGCAATGCCATGCGCTATCATACCGTACCAGGGGGCAAGCGACTTGCAAACAGTTTTCAGGATGAGGAAACACTGAACACGGAAATCAATGAAGACATTACCATAGGTACACAGACCAGTGATGTTCAAGTGCGCGACAGAAAATCGGCCGGTTTTATTTTAAATCCAGATCAAGAGGTGGGCACCAATGTCATCCATACCATTAATATCGTATTACGGCCCATTGCCTTTTACGACGGTTTTGAGGCGGACCCCACTTCGGGAGATACCCGAAACATGATAGCCGTCTTCAATACCT
Source organism: uncultured Flavobacteriaceae bacterium (assembly GCA_947500445.1). Classification (GTDB taxonomy): domain Bacteria; phylum Bacteroidota; class Bacteroidia; order Flavobacteriales; family Flavobacteriaceae; genus Pelagihabitans. The sequence continues at coordinate 117,488 of CANMSB010000011.1, forward strand.
ACCCTTCCTTATCCATATTGGTAGCGGCCATAGAAAAAACAAACTTGTCGTTCGTATACCCTCGAAACAATTTCACCGAGCCGCCCGTGAACATCAGCACCTATTTTGCTCCCGATAACGAGGCTTTTGAGGCGCTTTTTGAAACCTTGGGCGAAAACTATAATAGTTTGGACGATTTTGATACGACCGAGAAACTCGAAATTTTGGCGGATATCTTGTTGCATCAACACTCATCCAGCTACCTCTGTTCGGAAACCTTGATCGCGTCCGGAAGATCCCAAGTATATCTGTCGCGTTTGATCAACCCGCAGGTGCCCAAATTTCCCGATTATCGGAATGAGGTGGTTACCATTGGTGATGCCACCGAACCCGTAATCACCATAAGAGACGATATCGGCAGGGAGGCCCGCATCAAACAGGCCGATATTACGGTAGGCAAAAACATACCGGCCTGTGCCGAGGGCGTTACCGATCTGGGAGGGAACACCAGTCTGGTCCATATCACCGATCTGGTGCTATTGAAACGCGATTTTTCGGTATTGCTAAATGACCTTTAACCCGGATTATGCATTAGAACTTCGGAATGAAGCTTTTAGATGCGATAAAATATGACATTTTATGAATGTAAGCATAGCCGGGCTACGATTACATTCAAAAATGTAGCGCAGCGCCATATTTTGAAGTAGCTGGAAGCTGTAATAGATTTTCTAATGCATAAAGCGGGTTTAATACCTAATAGGTAGTTGTATTGGTGTCTAGGGATCCATTGGTAGCATTTTCGATCTACTATGCTGGTCGGCTTCCTGATTCGAGACCCCTTCTGCAAAAGAAGGGGTCTACACCAAACACGCTAACAAAAAACCAAAAAAATGAAATTCTCAAAAATAGTTATTGTATTCGCAATGCTTTTGAGCTACAATGCTACAGAAGCACAGTTTTTAAAAAAACTAAAGAAAAAAGTGGAAAAGGCAGCGGAGGAAACCGTACTGAACAAAGCCGATAAAAAAACCCGAAAAGAAACCGGAAAGGCCATTGACAAGACCATTGACGGAGATGGGGACAAGGAAAATCGTTCAAAAAAAGAAACGGATACCTCGGAAACCGGCTCCAACGACGGCCCTGCGGGAGAAAAATCGGAAAATACCGGAACAGCCTCGACAAGTGAAACCCCGTTCGAAGTCTATTCCAAATTTGATTTTGAAACCGGAAAAACCATAGTAGGTTATGAAGATTTTTCGGCCGATCCCATCGGCGATATTCCCATCCGGTGGAACGTGACCGGTGCTGCCGAAATTGTAACCTTATCCAATGCCGAGGGCAAATGGTTACGTACCGGAAAGGGCAGTAGTGCGTTAATTCCCGAGTTCATCAACGACCTCCCTGAAAACTTTACCTTGGAGTACGATGTCATCTTTGATTTTGATGTAGACCAATGGTCGAACAATAGAAAGTTCAATCTCGTTTTTTCCAATCTGGATAATCCGAACTACGACCTCAACAAGGTGACCACTGGAACCGAAGGGTCCAACTTTTTGCTCAGTGGCGGAATCGGTGGCGGTGGTGGTCTATACATCAACACCTACGGTAAGGACAAGCGTTTGAACATAAAGGATTCCAAGGGTACCGATTATCTTGAAGAAGATAACAACGGGCGTGGAAAGGTGATGCATTTTTCGGTATGGAAACAGGGAAAGCGCCTGCGCATATATCTGGATGAGGAAAAGATTTTTGATGCCCCACGGGCTTTTCAACAGAGCGATGCCATAAAGACCATGCGTTTTTATTCGAGAATAAGCCCAGAGGACAGTTACTTTTTTTTAGGTAACATCCGCTATGCCATTGGGACTCCCGATACCAGAAACCGACTGCTTACCGAAGGGGAACTGACAACCTATGGCATTACCTTTGAAAAAGGGGCCGCTACCGTTAAACCCTTCTCCTATGCCGTGCTTAAAAAAGTAGCCGGCACGCTTCAAGAGCACAAAAATCTTTCCCTTGAGATTATTGGTCATACCGATGCCGACGGGTCCGCTGAAAACAATTTAAAACTTTCCGAAAAAAGGGCCGAGGCCGTAAAGGAGGTACTGGTCAAAAGCTTCAATGTAGATGCTTCACGGCTCCGCGCGACAGGAAAAGGGGAGAACGAATTATTGGCCACGGGAACTGGCCCGAACGATCATGCGAAAAACAGAAGAGTCGTATTTAAAAAACAATAATGATGAAAAAAGTATTCGTAAACCTTAGTATTCTACTATTAACTTGTTTCGCGCTCTTGTTTTCCTGTAGTTCGGAAGATAACGAAGATGGGGCCATCGGCCCACAAGGCCCGCAAGGGGAACAGGGGATTCCCGGGCAGGATGGACAGGATGGACAAGATGGACAGGACGGACGGGATGGTGAGAACGGTGAAGATGGAACGGACGGTCAGGACGGTCAAGATGGTGCCGATGGCCAAGATGGTGCGGATGGTGCGGACGGTCAAAATGGCCAAGACGCATTTACCGGCAGCGTGTTTTCCGATTGGATACCTAGCACAATCGATAACCGCGTGGGGTTTTATGTGGAAGACGTACTGCGCATACCTCCGAACGAAATGCCCTTGCTCATATCGGCCGCGCGTGAGGGGCTTGTTTTAGTATATGGCGGACGCTTGGACCAGAACGGGAATCTTACTTTGGCACGGCCAATTCCCTATTCCATTGAAAATCAACGGTACACCTTTGCGGTTTTCCTATATGATAGCGCTACGGATGCCGCTATCTTTTACTCCGGGGAATCGCTTGACAAAACGGGCGAAACCTATGATTTTTTTACGCACTATAGGTATGTGTTGATACCGCCGCCGTCCCAAACGGCCAAAAATGGGAACAATATGGAAATTACCGTCAAGGCGCAACTTGCAGCTGCCGGAGTTTCGGTCAAGGATTACCAGCAGGTAGCGGATTTTTTTAACGTTAAAGACAACTGATCATGCATCGTTACTTTCTAGTGTTGTTCATAGCCCTGATCGGTTTGGCCTCCTGTAATGAAAAGGGAATCTATCACTATTATGGGGCAAGACCTTTTTTTATTCAATCGTTGTGGCTAATTTGAAAAAACGTAACTTTGCATAATGAAAAAGGGAGCAACCGCTAAGCTTACTCCCTTTCCGACGGTAACTATTCAAAGCCCTATCCTAATGAGAGACGGCATAATTTGATTTTCTCGTCTAATTGATTTCGAACGAAATCGAATGTATTTTAAAAAAAGGGGAGTAGGGTTTGGAAGCCTACTCGGAAATTCAGGTTAACTCCACTTGCAGGTTTGGAAGCTGCAAATGTTCCTCGAATAATTTGAATTTCTTTTCCCTATGTTATGAACCTTTAAATTACGAAGCTTTTTTCGTTTCTATACCATTGTATTTTAATTACTATTCTTTATATAATTTCATATAAAGCTAAGCTTGATTTTCACATCCTAAAGTCGTAGATTTTCCGTTCTATAATTACACTCCTATTGTTAAATTCGACAAAAATTAAAGCTATCCTTACCAATGGCTTTTCTCTTTAATATTGGTTTCTAATCAGACCTATATAAGATATAATAAAATCAAAATCCGCCCCACTTACATCGCTTGGCAAAAGTAATTGAGCAGGTAATTTTCCTTTGAGCGGTATATTGTGAGGTATTGGCCTTGATAAATTACCGTTTCGTTCCTTTTTTTGTGCATCAACTCCTTCGTTAGGGTTCACAAAATCCACAGGGAGTTGTTCATCCTCTTTAAAAACCTCTTCCGCTTCCTGAAAGTCGTCTTCCAACGGTTCCGAAAAATCCTCTCTAGCTGTATTAAGGTCTAAAATTCTACCATCTTTCAAACACCCTAATTCTTCGAGATTATCCTCGAAAACAGTAGCCGCTTTTTCGCAAGCTGATTCCGATATGTTATGATTATGGAGCAATATATTAGATAAAGGTCTAAGGGGAGGTAGAATATTGCCTTCAAATGTCTCTAATAAGCTTACGTAAAGCTTTGGGTTTTTAAAAGCTTCTCGAAGTGCCGACTTCTTATCTTCAGCATTTAACGGACGATAACACCTAACAAATAAATCGGTGACTTTATAACCCTCTTTCGGTTTAACGTGTAATAATCCATATTGAACTGACGCACTTATTTTGTGAGTCAAGGTTCCTACAGCTAGGTTAAGGGCGGAAGCTATTTCTTCACGTGTTGACCTATAGTTGTTACCATATATTTTATAGATTTTTTGAGTAAAATCTAGCGCATAATTGATTGTGTACGGTGGATATGAAGCACTCCTTTGCCTTTTCATAATTGAATGATATTAAAATCAACGAGGTAAAATTAATTGAAATAAATTAAACAGACAAATACATTAAAAAATAATTAATGCTATATAATTCATAAATACAATTAAGATTTATAAAAATATGATAATCAGTTATATATAATAAATTATTTATTAGTTTATTTAACTTAAAGTTATTTTATTTAAACTTTATCTTGATATATTTAGGGTATGTTAGGTTTATGTTGGGACAAATTTGCGTATTTGTAATGTCGAATAATAACGACAGAGCCATGAAATTCAAATCACTTTTACAACTTACAGACTACTTCAAAGAAGAGTCAATCTGTATCGAATATTACGAGTAAGTACGTTGGGGAGATGAACCATCGTGTCCTCATTCTGGTTCGGTCAATCCCTACAAGACAAATCAGAGATTGGAAGTGTAAGGACAAAGAATGATACAAGAAATTTACGGTTGAGGTGGGTACAATCTTTGAAAACTCTAAAATTCCATTTAGTACATGGTATGCTGCAATTTGGTTGCGTACTGAACATAAAAAAGGAAGAAGCAGTGTTCAATTAGGTATTGACTTGGGAATCATACAAAAGACAGCTTGGTTTGCACTTCACCGTAAAAGAGAAATGCTGCGAGAAAACGCACCGCAAACATTAGGTGATAAAATTATGGTAGAAATCGATGAGGCCTATGTTGGTGGTAAAGAAGGAAACAAACACTTTCCTAAAAGACGTTCTAACGAAGATAAGAACTTGACCAATGAAGGGAAACCGTACAAAGGCAAGAAAGCTATTCTAGGAATAATTGAGCGCAATGTTAAGGTGGCTTTAAAATATGTTGTCGGTGAAACCACAAAGAATATGGTAGAATTCCTTAAAACTCACGTACCACAAGATTCTGCCATGTATTCTGACGAAGCAGCAGCATACAAGCAGTCGAAGAAAACTTAAAAGCATAACTACATAAAGCACTCACCTGGCATCTATGTTGAAGTTCAAGTTCATACCAACACCATAGAGAACTTTTGGAGCGTTTTAAAGCGTGGTCCTTATGTAATATTCCATCAAGTATCGAACAAGCAGGTTAGCCGTTATTTAGGTGAATATGCAGCTAGGTTCAATAATCGTAGCTTGACTTCTAATGAGCGTTTTAATCAGTTTTCGAAAGGTTCAGAGGACACTATCCCATTAACTGTGTAAGTTAAAAATAACGAGGGTTAGACTTTTATCTAAAGTCGGACCCTTTTTTCAT
>CANMSB010000012.1 GCA_947500445.1 uncultured Flavobacteriaceae bacterium
TTACATTCATAAAATGTCATATTTTATCGCAGCTAAAAGCTTCATTACGAAGTTCTAATGCATAATCCGGGTTTAAAAACAGAAATAAAAAAGGGGTGTAAGGTTTTACCGTACACCCCTTTTATTTTTTTGCCCATCATATGATTTAGGAATGCGCAGTTGGTCGGAACAACTGTAGTGCTCGTCACCGTTTCCATACTGTTCAAAAAAAGTGGTCCGGAATCACTATAATTGGTCAATAACTGTATTCGGGCACATATCCTTTTACCCCTTTAAAGAACGCTTTGTATTTTTTGAAATCGGCCTCTTTGTCATCGGAGGTCAGATAGGGTTCCGATACCTTTACCTCTTTCTTTCCAAAATCAAAAGCGACCAGGATAACGGGAACTTCCGCGGCTTTGGCAATATAGTAAAACCCACTTTTCCATTCGGTGACCTTTTTGCGGGTACCTTCGGGGGCCAAGGTAAGCCGGAACATTTCCCTAGACTTAAAAATTGCCGCTGTAGCGCTTACGGTATCCCTGTTTTTCGTTCGGTCGACGGGCGCGCCGCCCATCCACCTAAAAAACCATCCATAGGGCCGTTTAAACAGGCTTTTTTTTCCTACATAATTAATGGGTTCGTTCCATACCTTTCGTATCAGAACGCCCATCAAAAAGTCGACCCAACTGGTGTGCGGCACCACAATGATCACGCATTTTTTTAGATGACGTGGAAAGTCACCTTTGAACTGCCAACCCAAAAGCTTGAAATAAATAAACTTCGCAAGGGCATGTAACATAAGGGAATCGGAATTTGAGGGTTTTTTAGGGTCGTTTTAGCGCTTTACCTAAGCGCGAACAAAAGCAAAACGTGGGTGATGGCAAAAAGGTATGGTCGGGTCTGTTAAATTTTTTCGTAAAGTGTCCGTAACCGAGCCGGTGTCATTTTGGAACGCCAATCCTTTCCCAAGGCATTTTCCCATAGCGGCTCCATTTTCAGGGATACCGCCACCATCGTGTCAAATGCTTCATCGGAAAGTCCGGCACAAACGCCTTCGGGCAAAGCGATATGATGCTTTGCCATCATTTGTTTAAATAGGGCTACCCCCTCGGGATAGTAGTCGTTCAAATGCTGAAACACCAAACAGTTTCCGATACCGTGCTTTACCCCTAATAGAAACGATAGGCCGTAGCTCATGGCGTGCGCTACCCCTACCTGGGAATAGGCAATGCTCATACCACCATGCCAAGAGGCCATCATCAACTTCTCGCGGGCGTCCGATGGGGAAAGGTCCCCTAAAAAAACTTCCGTGCAAAGGTCCATGGCCTTTTCGCCATAACTCTGGCTAAAGGCGTTCAAATACGTACCGTTCAATGATTCCACGCAGTGGATAAAACAATCCATACCGGTGTAAAACCATTGTTCTTTGGTAACGCCCTCGGTCAAATCCGGATCTAGCAGTACCTGATCAAAAATGGTGAAGTCCGAATTGATACCCAACTTTTTTTCGGGCCCCAACAGTACCGTTGTACGGCTCACTTCCGCTCCCGTACCACTTATGGTGGGTATGCCTACATGGTACACCGCCGCCTTGCGTACAAGGTCCCAGCCCTGGTAATTGGCCGCATTCCCGGAATTGGACAAAAGTATGGCCACTGCCTTTGCCAAATCGAGCAAGGTGCCCCCTCCGATACCGATGATTGCGGAAGGCCGTTCGGAAAAGTCGTGTTTTATCTTGGATACCAAAGCATCTACCTGATCTGTTTTAGGTTCCTCCTCCGCGGAAATAAAAATGACCTGATCATTAAATATCAACGGGATCCTATTGACCAAGGATGTTCCTTCGAATACGTCATCCACCAAAAAAATACAGGGGGCATCGGAATTTTTGCGATGGGGCATCAATACCGCGCCCAGTTCCGAAAAACTGCCACGCCCATAAACGACCCTGGGCACCATCGGAAAATTTCGAAAGGACGGTGCCGAAGTTGAAGCTGTGTTTTTAATATCGAACTCTTTATTTAATTTCATACAATAATTTAGACGTACGCTAAAAGTTTATCGATCGCAGTAAGTGTCGGGTACTGCCGTACCGTTTCATCTACCGTAACTTCTTCATGCTGCCAAGTGGTATGGAAGGGAACATGTATGGCCCGGGCACCAATATTGATGATAGGCAACACATCCGATTTCAGGGAATTCCCGATCATTAAAAACTCGGCAACGTCAATTTTAAGATGTTCCAACAACCGAAGGTAATTTTCTTCTTTTTTATCGCTCAACACCTCTACATGATGAAAATACTTGGAGAGGCCCGAGCGTTCCAATTTACGTTCCTGATCCAATAGATCTCCTTTGGTCAGCACTATCAATCGATATTTTTTGGACAATTCCTCCAATACCGTTTCTACACCGTTCAACAGTTCTACCGGTTTTGAGATTATTTCTTTTCCAAGGTCCAAAATTTGTGCCAGGGTTTCCTGCGAAACCGTATTGTTGGACAATTGGAGTGCCGATTCTACCATGGAAAGCACAAAGCCCTTGACGCCATATCCGTACAGTTCCAAATTTCGCATCTCCATTTTAAAAAGCTCTTGATCGATGGTGTTTTTGGTCTCGTACTGTTCCAGCATCCCGGCAAAGGCGGCTTCTGCCTCCCTAAAATAGGTTTCATTCACCCAAAGGGTATCATCGGCATCAAAGCCGATCACATTTATGCCTTTTACATCTATTTCCATGCTTCTTTTGCCTTGATCAGGTCTTCCGGGGTATCAATTTCTATTCCGGTGACGTGGGTTTCCACCATTTTTATCTTTTTTCCATACTCCAAGTAGCGGATGGCCTCTATTTTTTCCGTGGCCTCTAGCGGCAGCATCGGAAGCCGCTGGAAATCCATCAACGCCCTCTTTCGAAAAGCGTAAATCCCCTTGTGTTTGTAATAGGTGGCCAAGGTATTTTTTTCCCTTGGATACGGTATAGGCGATCTTGAAAAATAAAGGGCAAAATTCCGTTGGTCGACAATTACCTTCACCGTATTCGGGTTATTGATCTCCTCCTCATCCGTAATCTTCACCATGAGGGAGGCCAAATCGATTTCCTTTTGAACGTCCTCTTCAAAAACCTCGAGTACCCCTTTTAGACTTTCCTTATCGGTAAAGGGCTCGTCGCCCTGCACGTTCACAATAATATCAACATCCATACCACTTACGGCTTCCGCAATACGGTCGCTACCACAGTCATGCTCCTTAAGGCTCATTATGGCCTTGCCCCCGGCATTTTGGATCACTTCAAAAATGGGCTCACTATCGGTCACCACATATACAGCATCAAAAAGCCCGGTTTGTAATGCGGCTTCGTAGGTGCGCAGTATAACCGGTTTTCCGTGCAGGTCCTGCATCAGTTTTGCCGGAAACCTGGACGCCGCATAACGGGCGGGTATCATTGCTATTGTTTTCAAGGTATCAGTTGTTTGGTTCCGAACTCTTTTTTCTGGGTCTCAGTTTTCTATAAATGCTAAAAATAATGCTCAAGATGATAATGACCAATACCGCGGCAACAATGGGTGCAAAAATGGAAGCGGTGGACACTACCACGGCCGTACCCGTTTCCACCGTAGAAACAATGGGGTTCGCCAATCCGCCCGTAGAAGCGGTAGATGCCAACCTTCCCGTGGCACCGGCGCCCTTTATGGCCGTGGCCGTTCCCCCACCGGCAATTATGGCCAATGCCCAGGTAACCACCGGGTCAAGGTCTGCAACCGTGGAAACCATTACGGCGGTACCGGCTATCGCGGCCAACGGCACCGCAATACTGTCCAGTAGATTGTCGACCCAGGGAATAAAATATCCAAAAATTTCAACGAACATGGCCACACCCAAAGTGATAACGGCCGGCAAACTACCGATCCATTCCCAACTTTCATTGAGGTCCCATACATTAAAATAAGCGGCCAAGCTTAGGGCGAACAAGGGTAAAAACACCCTAAAACCCACCGAAGCGGCCAAGCCTATACCTAAAAAAATACTAATAACGGTATCTGCTGTCATGGTTTAGAAAAGCTAATGGTCGTGTTTATATCATACCATTTTAATTTTGAAAATGGTATAAAAAATCCAATAGGCCCAGGGTGCGCGCTTTTTTTGATCGGGAAAGACATAGGGAATATCATGTAACCCTATTACGTCTTTACGGAATAAAACCGAAATACCCCCATCATAGGAGACGCGGACCCACGTAGCATTTTGGATGGCTTCTTTGCCAAAACGAATTTAATCTATTCCGAATCAACAAAAAAATCGCTTTTGAAACCGATAAGATAGAGCCTTTTCTTCGCACGCGTAATCGCAGTGTACAACCACCTCAAATATTCCTTGCCTACCCCGTTCGGAAGATAAGGCTGCTCCACGAAAACCGTTTCCCATTGCCCCCCTTGCGATTTGTGGCAGGTAATGGCATATGAAAACTTTACTTGTAGGGCGTTAAAAAACTTGTTGCTCTTTACCGCCAAAAACTTTTTGTACTTGGAGGTTTCATCGGCATAGTCTTCCATTACCGCCTGGTAAAGCCGGTTGGACTCCTCGTAGGGAAGTGATGGCGATTCGGCCGTTATGGTGTCCAACAACAGTACGGTCTCAAAGGGTTTTTGGTTGGGATAGTCGACCATTTTCACCCGCACCTCGGCAAATTTAAACCCGTACAGCTCCTGTATCGTAAATATTTCCAATACCTCTATAATATCGCCATTGGCAATAAAACCTGCTTCGGTATTGGGCGATAGCCAAAAATAATTGTTTTTTACCACCATCATATAATCGCCTACGGCAAGTTCATTTTCCAAGTAGAGGATACGGGAGCGGATGTTCTCGTTATACAGATTGGCCCTTTTGTTGGATCGGACGATAAAGCTGGTTTCCTCCTTTCCGTGGTCGGCATAGGCCTGTTCTATGGCTTCTAGAATTTCGTGTCCGTCGATGAGGCGGACAATATCCCGATAAGGAGCGATATCAAATTGAAAATGATCAAAAAATTCCTGTTGCAGCTGTTCACGCAAATTGGTGGCGTTCATTAGAATACCGGAATCTTCCGATTGCCGCACCACTTCGTCCAACTCCAACTTGCTTACCTCCTTCAGGTAATTGAGCGATAATTTGTTCCCGTCCAAGGCCGGACTCAGATCCAAATGTACCGGAGGCAATTGTGCGGTATCGCCGACCAGCATGAGTTTGCAATGATGCCCGGAGTACACGAACTGTATCAAATCGTCCAACAACGAACCGTTTTCCAACAATTTGGAGTTGGTAGGGGTATCGGGGATCATAGAGGCCTCATCAACGATAAAAACGGTATTGCGGTGCTTGTTGGGCGCCAGCACGAACTGTACGGTACCACCCGCTTGCTTTTTGGGGAAATAGATTTTTCTGTGGATGGTGAAGGCCTCCGTTTTGGAATAGCCCGACATTACTTTTGCCGCCCTTCCGGTCGGGGCCATCATCACCGATTTTAGCTTGCAATGCCAAAGGTTGCTCACCAAGGTACCGATCAAGGTCGTTTTACCGGTACCTGCATATCCTTTTAATAAAAAGAGCCGGTCTTTTTCCTTTGACAACACAAAATCGGCCAATTGCTGTAAGGCAATATCTTGATTGACGGTAGGCTGGTGCGGAAACTTTTCCTTTATCAATTTGTAAAAAGCGGCGGCTGTCATCGGTTCCATAGAACGGTAAAGATACTCAGGATTTTCTTTACCGTTGGGTCGCCCCCGAAGCGTTTGCAACCTACTGGAACGACACGGTAGGTTCGACTGTCCGACCGATGCGAACAAGGCAACAACGACCGTTTGCGGTCATTTTCAGCTAGTGGTCGGGCATGGCGAAATCCGATGGTAAAAAATTAGGCAGTTTGCAAAAAAATTGTAGATTTGTGTGAACCGTTATAGTTAACTAACACTTAAGGAAATGAAGACCATAATACAGATTGTACTTTGGATAGCTTGTATCGTTTTTGGGTATCTTATTTACAAATCCGTTACCGGCCCGATCGAATTTAATAGGGTCAAAGAAGAACGTTATGCAAAGGTAATCTCCAAATTAAAGGACATTAGGGTTTCCCAGGAAGCGTACAAAACAGTAAACGGAAAATATGCGCCGGACTTTAACAAACTGGTCAAGTTTGTGGAATCCGGACAATACACCATCACCCAACAGCGGGATTCTTCTTTTAAGTATTTTGACGAGGCATATCAAATCGACCAATATAAAGATACCGTGCTCATCGACACCTTAGGGACGGTATCGGTTCGGGATTCGTTGTTCAAAAAAGATGATCGTTTTAAGGCAATGATGGAAATTCCGGGTGCGGCAAATGGGGAAAAAGTGACCATGAAGGCCGATATCATCGATAAAGGAGGCTATAAAGCTCCGGTGTTCGAAGCCAAGGTCGACAAGAAGACCATCCTCTTCGATCAACCCAAAGACCTATTGGCCAAGGAAATGACGGAATCAAGCGTTGAAGAAGTTAACGGACCGGCAATTGTAGTAGGTTCTCTGGAAGAAGTAAGTACCAGTGGAAACTGGCCTCCGATCTATGACAAAAAAATCGACCAATAAACAGCATATCGATTCGTCGAAGGATTTTTTAAGACTGTCCATTCAAATCGGTTTGAATGGACTTTCTTTTTGTATTCTCGATACGTTGCATACGGAAATTATTTCTTCGGAGCACCGAACCTTTGCCGAAACCTTAGATCCCTTTCAGGTACTAAAGGAATTAAAAAACCTCATGGAAGCCGAGGGAATTACAAAAACGGCTTTTGCAGAGGTCGTTGCCGTGCATCGCAATACCCTGTTCGGCTTGGTCCCCAAGGCCCTATTCAAAGAAAACGAACTGCCCAACTACTTGCAGTTCAATGCCAAAATTTTAGCGAACGATCATATTACCCACGATGAACTTGAGGGATACGACATCGTAAACACCTATGTGCCTTTCGTAAACATCAACAACTACCTTTACGAGCTTTTCGGGGAGTTTACCTTTAAACACCATGCCACGGTATTGGTTCAAACCTTGTTGAACGAGCACAAAGGGGCGAAGGGTCCTGTAGTATATGCCAATGCCTATCAAAAGGAATTGGATATTACCATAATCTCCCAAAAGAAGTTGTTGCTTTTCAACAGCACCTCTTTTGACACGGCCGATGACTTTTTGTACCACTTGCTCTTTACCATGGAACAACTGGAACTCGATACCGAGCAGACCCAGGTATACCTTTTGGGGGATATTAGGGAAAAGGACGCGCTGTATGCCAAATGTTACGAATATATTTCCAAGCTTTCCATTTTTGTTCCCGCGACAACTTCTTTCTCCGGCGGGGCAACGGCAACGGAAACCATGGATCTCACCTTATTAAACGCGCTCTAAATGCGAATTATATCCGGAAGCCATAAAGGGAGGCGTATTACCGCTCCAAAAAAATTACCGGTACGGCCAACGGCCGACCGGGCCAAAGAAGCGCTGTTCAATATTTTGAACAACCGTGTTTATTTTGATGAACTATCGGTCATCGACCTTTTTTCCGGTACGGGCAATATTGCCTACGAGTTTGCCTCAAGGGGCGCCGTTCGCATTACTACGGTGGATGCCCATGCGGGTTGTACCGCTTTTATCGCCAAAACTGCCGAAATGTTGGGCTTTCCCATTACCGCTATAAAAGGTGATGCCTTAGGTTTTTTGCAGAAAACGCCTATGAAAGCGGATGTTATTTTTGCGGATCCCCCGTATGATCTGGAGCTACAGGTATTTACCGATATTCCCAAAATGGTATTGGAGCGGAAGCTATTGAACGAAGGTGGCGTCCTGATTATCGAACATTCGGACAAGACCGACCTATCGGACCAAACCGGGTTTCAGGAACAACGAAAGTATGGTGGAAGTGTGTTCAGTTTTTTCGAAAATGATAGCGGGGAGGTTTGATCTTCGGATTTAAGCTTACACGCATTATGGGATGGGATACTTCCCCTTAAAAAGGTTCAAATCGTTCTATTTTCGTTCCGCATTTGGGCTTGTGCAGCGGTTACCATTATTGCATTGTGGTTATTATACCATTTTAACTTTGAAATGGTATCAGTTGGGAACGCCAACAATTTTAAACGTTTGAAATAAAGATAAAATTTCCGATTTGCTTATTTCATTCATATCGGCATAACTTCCAACGGCATCTAGCAAATAACCGATGGTACCCTCAAAGTAGAATAACGTTCGAGAATACATCTTTTTGTCCGCTATCGTTATCACCATTTCCACATCGGCAAATTCTTTACCATCGATTACTTGATTTCCTTTTTTGAGCGTACGGATTTCCATTTTTGCGTTTGACCGATATCGTTTTAGTTGTTCATCCCGATACCAATTGGCATCTAACTTTTCTTTGAAGTCATCAACTTTCACCATAAAGAAGACATCCATTAGCGCCGTTGAATCCCTATTTTTCGGAACAACAGTAAAGTAGTTCGTACTCTTTTCAACCGTAAAATTATCATGTGGCAAGCATAGCTTTACATTCATTTGTTTATCCATAACGGGATAAGCACAATTCAACTCGTCATTTGTATGAGTTTGACCTTGCACCTGTGTACAGAACATTATAGTTGCTAAAAAAAATGATAAGCAAAGTATTTGATTCATGGTTTCTAAACGAAGTACAACGGTTAATTTAAAATGCGTTTTAATGTATTTTAACTAGTATCGCAGTGTCTTTATTTACTGCTAACAATTTTTTAAAAAATCCCGTTTTAGGTTTTCCATTAATTTTTGGTTCCCCTAGCAAACTACCTAAAAGCCAAAATTGGCCATGAACAACTCCACGAACTTTTAGGTCTAGGATTTTAAAAGAACCTAAGGTACGAGAGAACATCATCACTTAAAGTTTTTGTAATTGTATTTTATAATACCCTTTTTCAATTTTTAACAGCATGGTATTATCGTCTTTCCAAGAATATTTTTCCATATAATCCATCGGGATAAGACTTGAAAAATTCAACAAATATTCTGGTGCAAGGTTTTTATTCATTTTTTCCAAAAAATGAACATTTGATTGCCCACTGTAGTACCCATTTAAACGAAAAGTGTTTTCCGGAGATGATCGGTAATAGTTTGGATTTCCTATTCGGTTAATATCATCTTTGCCATTTTTTAAGTTTATTAAATAATCTGAGGAATGGCCACATTCCAATAACAAATAATGGTATTGGGGAAAGTATTCGGTAATTCCGCATTCGTTTAGATCTGAACGAACTTCCTTCTGGTTATCCGTCAATATTTTTGTTACCGTATAATAACCATCTTCATCAAATTCGCCTACTAATTGATCTTTTAAAACACCTTCTATTTTTTTGATATCCGTAATTTTTTCTACGGACGGGTAACTATCTTTTTTGTTTTCTTCCCTATCAAAATCTTCTTTTGAAATTTGATCAAGAATCACTTTATAGTCGTTAGTGATTATCTCGGTGTGTCTTTTTGCAAAAGCGCCAAAAACATATCCTAATTGCTGCAAAGAATCTTTCTTCGCTATTTTTATCCAATAATCCCTTAAATATTTTCCGTTGTCCAATACTGATGTGGAATCTATTTTGGAATCGTTGGATAGGTAATTGAAAACGGTTGAATTGGGTACGGAAGCAACAACCTCACTGGTTATAGTCGGTTTGTTACGAACTCTAATTCCAGATGGCGCTTTTATGATAACTTGATTTTTGATAGGTTTAAAACCGGTATCAGTAATTGAATATTGTTTTACGGTACGCTCAGGGTCGTTGTATATATTATGAATATTCAAAGTCATAATATTATAGTTTATCCACGAGTTTACTTCATAAAAACCTTCTTCGTTGTAATACGCCGTTTCATACAGCCTATCTATTACATTCAACGATTTATCTAAAAGTATGGCAAAATGAATATTCTCGGAAATCCAATATTTTGAAAAGAAAAGAACCATCAGGTTATTTATCGCATACTTACCAGTAATATAATATTCGCTATGCTCCAAGGGTTCCAGTTTTAATCTTTTTAAAATTTGTGTTTCGTGTTGTATTGAAAATCCTTGCTTTTTTTCAGCACCATCGTAATAACTAAAAGGTGAATAATAGCTTTCATAAGATGGCGTGTCACTAATAATCTGTTCCAATGTTTTTTGCCCTAAAACAGATTGAAATTGAAACAGTGAGAGCAGTACTAATATAATTTTCATCATAAATAAATGGTTGTGTATTTTGAATACTTTTGAGGTTTTTTAGAACAACTGCCGACGATAGGTGTACCATAAACGGCCCTTACTCAGGCAAATTGGTTTTAAGCCATTGGACTTTCCAAATTCAGTTGAAGTATTGATAAATGCCTTCTGATAATTTTCATTCATGTTCAATATTCAGTGCGTATGGTCAAGTACCGCTAGCGGTTCGGGATGACCAGTTGCGGAAATGTCCGCTAAAATGGTTCCTGCGCGTTATGAAGATAGTAATAATTATTAACGATTTTCCATGTGGGAAATAGGCACAGTTCGTTATCGTGAAGACTTCAATAACGGCAACAATTAATTCATTATCCCGTTACATCAGGCCGCTGTTAATATAGCTTTTTGTTCAGAAACTTTATGAAGATCCTTCTTACGATTTAGCTGAATTCCCCATCGTGTAGTATTTTAAAGTCAGCAGTGGTTCTTTCAAATGTAATGTCGCGTTAATTGGGCTATTGTGAACACTGTAGCCCAGGCAGTCCATTGACAAGACAGTCCTGTTGGGGTGGGTATCATCTGTTTATTCTGACATGTTTTTCACGAAAACCGTCTAATGCCAAAAACCAAAATCGGTATCAAAACACAGTAAGAAAGTCCCAATTGGTATATTACCTTATGGTAATGGCATAGCTTCCTCTTTTTATAATTTCGATACGCTATTATTCCCATTATGATGGGCGCTACTAAAATCAGATAAAAAGTTACTATAGAAGCCATTCCAGACCACTTCCAGAAAAGCTCGGTCAATATGATAAATAGTAATGCCCCGTAGTTTAAAAAGAGGAAGAATAAGTCAATTATTGGGCGTTTTTCAACTTTTTGCCTTTTCATTTTTTTCGAAAGTAAAAAAAAAAGCAACCATAGCGATTATAGGCAATACGATATGGATTAAAACGGCTATAATTATTTCGGAATTGTACATTAGTCAAAATGTGGACTATCGGTTCAGCTATGAATAGCTTCGGACTTTTCTAACCGAAAATGTTAAATTATGCTTAAAGATAATTGATCCAAGGAATTTAAATTTGGAAATTCCGACCGCAATTAATGATACACCTCCTTGTGCTTAGTGTATTTTGTAGCATACCAAATAATTAAAATTCCAATAATACTCCAAAAAAATCCAGTAATCATCATTTTGGTATATAGTTCATTACTAAAAAGGCTTCCAACCAAGTTTGTTACCTCGTGTGTTAGTCCAGAATTAAAGAGCCCAATTGGAAATAAAGCAAAAACGAGTGCCAAAGCCAAGACGGTATCCATGAGTCCTTTCTTTTTGTTTCTCCAAAGTTTTAACGTGCCGATTAAAATCGACACTATAAGCAAAGCTCCAAAGCCCCACCAAAAAGTGTCCATAACCAATTCACCAATACTATGTGCTCCTAACTGATCAAGTTTATCGCCGTCCATTTTAAACATGGCTCTATATTCCTCGGAGTAGAACGAGATTTGAATTTTTTCACTTCCGAGGATAATAAGAATCATTGCAAGTGATTCCAATAGTATGTTTTTCGGGGCGATTTTCAGCTTTTTCAACATTAAACACAGCAATTGAGAGTACCATTTACTTTACCTAAACACCCTTATTTGACCTATAGCCCTTAACCTGTTCATAATAACAGAACCCGGTTTTCAGGAGCCCCATAAGAATGAAACAACTGTCTTCCTGCTATAGGACCACCAAAAGGAAACAAAACCATCGTATAAAAAAAGCAGGCCATAAGCCGGATTCTGTTGCGACCGATATACGGTCGCCCCTTATCATTTATCTCGACCTTTGATTGCCCAAAGGCTCTAACCGCCTACCCTTCGATTCGGACGTGCCGCCCTCAAACACCGATTTACATGACGTTTCACCGCATAGAGTTTACCTGGTTTCACTACAGCCGAACTGTACTTGCTTTCTGTTGCACTGGTCCTTTTCCGAACGCTGTTCGGAACGACGGGCGTTACCCGCTATGCTGCACTATGGTGTCCGGACTTTCCTCCCCGGCCGAACGGCCGGAGCGATAAGGTGGCCTGCTACGCCAAAGGTACATCAAACCCAGTAAGGAACATATTTCGGCAGCATATTTACCTTTTGTAGTTCAGGCCGTTTATTACCAAAGTACGAAAAGTAAAAGACCAGCTCGGTAGCAAACCCGCCAATTATGAATCGTATCTTATACCATTTTAAATAGTCGATAACGATATGCACCAATAACGAAACGGCACTTTTAGGAAGGTTTTGGGAAGCTACTGAAATGACATATCATAATCTTTGTTTTTTGCCGGAACGTAGGGTCATTTTAGAACTTTGTTATATCTCAAAAAACATCTCGATTTCTTTAAGCTTGCTCGTTTTTGTAACTTTAAACAACAGAAGTGATTTAAACTTTTTCTTTTACCTGCCCCCGAGGCGTCGGGGTCGCATTTTGCAGCCTGACTTTGCCTTTTTTTGAATCCCGTAGCTAAGGCTATGCCCTTAAAAAATGACTTCATCAGGCTACAAAAGCCTTCATTTTCGGTTCCAAACAAAAAGTTTAAACCACTTCATTGAAAAGGAATTCGTATGAAACGATTTATTTTGGTAGGCCTTGTAGCCCTATTGGTACTTTCCTCTTGTAAACAAGAGAAGAAAATTCAGGAACCCTCAACGGAACAAACAGCAAACGAGACGGAGGAGGAAACTGCTTTTTTTGTTGCCGATCCCCAAGCAGTGCCGGCACAGGAAGTGTCGACGCTCAAAATAGGTGAAAAAGCCCCCGATTTTAGCTTGCCGGGCGTAGACGGTAAATTCCACTCCCTAAACGATTATGATACAGCGGAAGTTTTGGTCGTTGTCTTCACCTGTAATCATTGCCCAACGGCACAGGCATATGAAGACCGTATCATACAATTGACTACCGATTACAAAGACAAAGGAGTGCAGCTTATCGCCATTTCCCCAAACGCTGTCAATGCACTACTTCTTAAAGAATTAAGCTATAGTGATTTAGGGGACTCCTTTGAAGATATGATCGTTCGGGCCAATGACAAACGCTATAATTTCCCTTATTTATATGATGGGGACACCCATGGGGTTTCCTTAAAATTTGGCCCGGTCGCCACTCCGCACACCTTTGTTTTCAATAAAAAACGGGAGCTTACCTACACTGGCCGATTGGATACCTCGGAGAAACCGGGAACTGCAAATGCTGAGGACCTTCGCAATGCCATTGAGCGTACTTTAAAGAATGAACCCGTGGCCGATGCGGTAACAAAAACCTTTGGGTGTTCTGTAAAATGGGCATGGAAAAATGAATACCGTAAAAAAATAAATAAAGAATGGGCAGCAAAAGAAGTAACCCTGGCACCCGTTGATGAAAACGGAATCAAAGCACTTTTTGCAAACGACTCGGATAAGCTACGACTGATCAACCTATGGGCTACCTGGTGTGGCCCTTGCGTACAGGAATTTCCGGATTTTGTAGAAATTCATAGAATGTACGAAGACCGTGATTTCGAATTTGTGTCGATAAGTGCGGATAACCTAAAATCAGAAAAACGGGCGCTAAAATTCTTGCAAAAAGAACATGCTGCCGTTACCAATTACATTTTTTCGGGAGCCGACAAATACGCCATGATCGAGGCCGTTGATCCCGAATGGAACGGTGCTTTGCCCTATACCGCTTTAGTGGAACCGGGAGGTACGATCGTCTATCGAAAAATGGGAACTATTACCCCTTTTGAACTAAAAAAAGCAATTGTAGACCACCCTTTAATGGGAAGGTATTATTGAGGTGATATCATTTTGAGTTTTCCAACGGAAAAGGATGTTATAGAAATTATTGTCTACAAGACAGGTATGGTTTCCGGCGATTTGATTTTGTTTCTTTAGTGTCTTTTCAATATGGATATGTCTTTTTAAAAGCGCTTCTTCGGATAGTTTTATATAGTACCCTTCCAAAGTTAAAGTGCTATGCCCATAACTTTGCCAGGGCTTCCTGAAATCAATTTGGGCACACCACTTGTAAAAAGCTACAATGGAATTTGTATGGCCAAGAATGCCACTCTAACCCGTTTATGGATTAAAAATTTATTACCGCTCAAAACTGTTACAAAAAAGAACGCTTCGCTATCTTTTTTGCGTCTTCGACCCTCATAACGAAGTTTTAACGGATAAACCGGGTTGAAAATTTCACCTTCCACAGTGATGACAAGCGGTAAAATCGGGTAAAAACCCTCTATTCCAGACGCAACATTAGTAGTAAACACGGTCGTTCTTTTCTAGAGCCCATAGTTTCCTATTGTCGAACAGTCAGCAAGGGTATAGCTAAAGCATTCGTAGGATACCATTGTTTGTAACTTTGTATAGGCAAACCTTAGTTTGACTGTATTGGCACTATTATTCCATTACCGTTTTTAGTATCTTCATATCATGTTACAGAAGAAAGGTAACAATACCATTTCAATATTTTTCCTTTTGACTTTCCTGATTCTTGGAATAGTCAAGGTACATGCGTACTCACATTTTGCCGAACACGACGGGCAAACACACTGTGAACTATGCGCTATGGTGGTAAGTACCGATACCGTACAGACTACCTTGGATGGCGGTTTTGAGGAATCACATACCAGGGCCGATATTATTGTACAGACCTTCACATTGCATTTTGCAGGGGCTTCACATCACTACTGTATTACGCTCCCGGAACAGCTTCACAACAAACCTCCTCCGACTCCCTAATCTTCTTAAACGCATAACATGTGCCCTATCTTTTGCCGGCCCGCCCGATTCCCATGGGGCAGTACCGGTCGAGGGTGACGCATCGTTGGTGTTTATACATATTCCATCCTTGCTACGACCTAAAGTCTCTTTAGGTCCATTCAACCTAATGGAAATTTTCTTTCCCTATTTTCTATTTATATAAAGCTGTTACAAATGAGAACAAAACACCATAAAATTTTATTAGTCATCCTTGCCTTAACTTTTACCACTGCCTTTATAGCCCCACACCCCATTAAATTAACTTCTTCCTTAATTGAGTATGATACCAAAACAAGGAGCTTGCAAATGGAGTGCCGTGTTTTTATCGATGATTTTGAAAATAGTGTTCGGAAAAAATTCCAAGGAGAGATCGATGTTGCCGATCTTTCAAAAAGTGATCAAAAAATCATTGAAGCCTATTTTCGACGCTATGTGACGCTTATGGTCAATGATCTTAACCTTACCCTTCACTATATTTCGTCCGAGGTCATGGAAAAGCAAAACGTACTGTCCCTAAAATTTTCGGCGGAGGTAAAGCCTTTAAAAAAAGGAGATGTTTTCTGTATGGAGAATAGGCTTTTCTTTGAGGAATTCGAATTTCTCCAAACTAATATGACCACCATACGCATACCCCCCTTAATTTCTGAAAGCTACTTTGAGGCCAAAGAAGATGATTACACCCTACCCATCCAATTTTAATACCGACCTTATGAGCAACTTTAGTTCTTTCTTTGCCAGCGGCTGGGAACATATTGTAGATGTGAAAGCCTACGACCACCTTTTATTTGTAATGACGCTATGTGCAGCCTTTACATTGGCACAATGGAAGCAAATATTAGTGATTATTACCGCCTTCACAATTGGACATAGCGGTACTCTTATATTGAGTACCTTGGATATGGTTCCCGCCAATGCGCAGCTTATCGACATGCTTATTCCCTTTACCATCATGCTGACCGCTTTGGCCAATGTGGTGGAGTACGATGGATTTGGAAAGTTTTCCGATACCAAAATAAAATATGCCATTGCCCTTGTATTCGGGCTTATCCATGGGTTGGCCTTTGCCAGTAATTTTAAATTTATGTTGTTCCAAGACAGTATTCTGATGCCGCTCTTTGCCTTTAACATCGGTATTGAAGCCGGCCAGCTTTTTATTGTACTGCTTTTTATGTTGGCGTTATGGGGGTACACCAAGTTCATCAAGGGAACGCATTTAAAATGGAAGGTGTTTATTTCCGGTGCCGGTTTTGGTATTGCGGCGACCCTATTTTTGAACGCCATTTATGGCAATTGAATGTACCGTTTATTTTCAGGATTACCACCCATAAAAGCCTTTAGGAACTATCCCATTCAACCGCAAATAAACAATACATTGCCCTCGATGGTGAATAATGTGGTTTTCCATAGCATAAAAAAGGCGCCAAACAGGAATAGTTTCGCCGGCAAACTCACAATCGGAGAGGAGTTTCTCATCGGATAACTCGGCAATCGATTTTCGAACAAAGGCGTACATATTGCTCAGTTCCGTAATAACATCGGCTTTGGGCATTTGTACCGGGAGCTTTACATTTTCATAGGGGTTTATAACTCCGGCCCGGCCCGCAAGCTGACCACAGGTATAAACAACGCAGTGGCGCCATTGCTCGGAGAATGTCATGGCCTCATCGGTATATTTAAAGGTGAAAAAATCAGGAGGCATTTGTTTTACGTTAGTCATCGTCATCAATTCCGATCGTTGCCAAGCGGCGATGAGTTCATTTCTCAAGGACTTTGTAGCAACTGCGGCGGGCGTCAAACTAGACCCGTCCAAAACCGTGTCAGTATCGGTTTTAGTTTTCTCCATTTTACAACCGAGGGTTGAAAAAAGACCTAAACCAAGTATATTTCTTAAAAAAAGGATACGATTCATGCAAAATTTTATAGTGTTTATAACGAACTTATTTGGGCCTTTCAATTTGAACTCGACCATAAAACTCGGAAAGCTTTCGACTGTATTAAAACCTTTTATCATGGTTCAAATTCAAAAAGTCTTAATGAGCTTACAACAAACGGATAGTATAAGCATACAAATTAAGCAAAAAGAAAAAAAGATACAACCGAGTTGCATTTAATGTTTGTACTGAAACATGGATGAAGGAGCGGTGTTCGTTATACTAATACCATTTTAACTTTGAAATCGCGCGTATAGAAATTGAATTATTTTTTAGTTGTTCGAGGCAAAAAGCCTGTCCCCGGCTTGACCGGGGATCTAAGCATAGCCTTAGCTACGGTTATATTTTTTAACGAAGAACAGCTGAAAAAGAAACGATTTATTAGTGCTATTTCAAAGTTAAAATGGTATAGTTTAACGCTGAAATAGATTGTCCAAAAACCAGCTTAAATTCCCTCACGGACATTTCGGAACAAGCAACAGCATCATTTATGGAGTAGGCAATTGAAAGGTGACCGCTCTATTAACCATTCAAATAGCTTGGTCGATTACGGTAAAGTATGATACCGATATTGTGTTCAATAAGCCGAATGCTCTGGCCCTATAAAAGCGGTCACTACATACCGTTGGAAACACCCTATTTGGTGTCGCGCACGATTTTAGCGCTGCTGAGGGAAACCACTGTACAAAAAGATACCTTAACGCCCCATCGATACCAAAACGATTCGCCCCTTGTTGATAAATAGGGGTAACTTCATTTCGGTTTTTCCGTTTAATAAAGGGCAATTTTTATCTTTGTTACACTCGTTTTCAAGAACTAAACACAGTCCCTTTTTGGAACCATTTATCGTATCAGCCCGCAAGTATCGGCCCCAAACGTTTAACGATGTTGTTGGGCAACAATCCATTACCAATACCCTGACCAATGCCATTGACAATAATCATTTGGCACAGGCATTGCTCTTTTGCGGTCCCCGGGGTGTCGGTAAAACGACCTGTGCCCGTATTTTGGCCAAAAAAATCAATTCGGACGGTACCGAAAGGCCCGATGAGGATTTTGCCTTTAATGTGTTCGAACTCGATGCCGCATCCAATAACTCGGTGGACGATATCCGCAGTCTGATCGATCAGGTACGCATTCCGCCCCAAGTGGGCAAATACAAGGTGTACATTATCGATGAAGTACACATGCTCTCCCAATCCGCGTTCAACGCCTTTCTAAAGACCTTGGAAGAGCCCCCCAAACATGCGGTGTTCATATTGGCGACCACCGAAAAGCACAAAATTATCCCTACCATCCTATCCCGATGTCAAATTTTCGATTTTAAGAGAATTACGGTAAAGGATGCGGCCAATTATCTAAAGTATATTGCCGAGAACCAAGGAATAAGCGCCGAAGAGGACGCGCTCCATATTATTGCCCAAAAAGCGGACGGTGCCATGCGGGACGCACTTTCTATTTTTGACCGGGTGGTCAGTTTTTCGGGCAAACAACTCACCCGAAAAGCGGTGACCGAAAATTTGAACGTACTGGATTACGACACCTATTTTTCGGCAACGGACTTTTTACTGCAAAACGATATCCCTTCAGTGCTTTTACTGTTCAACAAAACGCTTTCGCTGGGGTTTGATGGGCACCATTTTATTAGTGGACTGGCTTCGCACTTTCGGGACCTTATGGTCTGCCAACACCCGGGCACCATTTCCCTTTTGGAAGTAGGCGACGTGGCGCAGCAAAAGTACATGCAACAGGCCGGCCAGGTCAATCAATCCTTTTTATTAAAAGCGCTGGATTTGGCGAATACCTGCGACCTACAGTACAAATCCAGTAAAAATCAACGGTTGCTGGTAGAACTGACCTTGATGAAGTTGGCCTCCATTACCTATAACGGAGAAAAAAAAAATCCTGAGTCGATAGCCCTGGCCAACAAAACGGTCGATTTTATCGCTCCGGCCTCTTTTTTCAAGGACAGAAGCCCTAAAACGGCAGTCGCTACCGAAATCACCCAAGTACCGCAACCCGACACCGACACGAAAAGTGTTGTTCACCAAGAACAGTTGCCCGCCCCAGAAACCGAGATGGCAACAGCTAGCGCGGAGAACGTTGCCGCTCCTTTAAAAGCACCCAAACCGGATACGGTTCCACCTCCAGAAGCCGTTTCCGAAACGGTACAACCGGTAAGTGCCGAAATAACGCCCCAAACGTTCGGCCCTGTAACACCCACCATAGCGTTAGCCTCACCATCGCTTCAAGAGGAAACCCCGACTTGGAACAAAACGGATAACCAGCCCGTACCGACCGAAGAGATCGCGCCGGCAACACTGGAAGAAAACGGTAACGTACAACTTGATACGGCGCCCACCATGGAAGCTCCTGTTCCCGTAGCCGAGAACACAACAGATCCAGTAACAACAAACAGTGCCGCTACGGCCGAAGTAGAAGTATTACCCACGGAAAAAAAAGAAGCTATTCCCATAGCTATAGCTCCTAAAAGGGTTTCCGGGCTTTCCCTTTCCAGCTTAAAGGCGAAAAAAGAGCATGAGCGTACAAAAAAGGAACAGGTAGTAGATGAAAAAGACCTGCCAAAAGACCCGTTTACAGAGGAAACGATGCGCGGCCACTGGAACGACTTTGTACAGCAGATAGATAAAAAAGGGCAAAAAATTCTAGCATCGAACTTGGCTACCGATGTCCCCAAACTGTTGGAGAACCACACGCTTTGGATCGAGTTGCCCAACGGGACCATGAAAAAGGAAGTGGAGCGGGAGCAATACGACCTTATGGTATACTTGCGAAGCAAACTCAACAACCACTTTATCACCTTAAAGATTACGGTAAACGAGGAAACAGCCAAGAAATTTGCGTTTACGCCAGAAGAAAAATATGAAAAGCTTCGGGCCAAAAACCCCGCTATAGACCTATTGCGACAAGAGTTCGATTTGGACCTATGATTTTGAAAATTGTTTTCGGGCAGCAAACAATAACAGTATTAGCGCGATAATCAACAATCCAAAAGCTTCCCTGCCTTCCTCTACATTTTTGATGTTTCCTTCCCCGATCTCGAATCCTTCGAACTGCTCGGGATAGCAATATAAAAAACCGCCCAAAGCCACTACTCCCGTAATCCACAAAAGCGCTGACGGCACCTTGTCTACGGCAAAACCCAATGCGAGTATCCCCGCCAATGCCCATACAATGATCCAAATGAGGGAATCGGGATCGTTAAATTGCAGTCCCGCGGCAACAAAAAATAACAGCGCAAAAATAAAGCCGATAGCCTTGAACAAGATTTTCATGTAGTAGCGGTTTCGGTTAATTGTTGTTCTAAAATACGAAATACTTCCGTGGGCGCTATGGTATCGCCAGTATTCCCAAGATTACCATCGGAAATGAGTATGGGGTAGTCCGCCTTGTTCTTTGGCTCCGTTCCATGGGACCCTTTGATCAATGTAGCATCCAAAGGAATGATATCCATAACCGTTCTAAAACCCAATTTTTTACGAATGAGCTTCCCAATCACCTTTGGCATCACCAAAGGATCGGAGGGATCCGTCATCATTTCTACGGGATCATAACCCGGTTTTTTATGAATGTCGACCATACGGGCATAATCCGGGGCCTTTGCGTCATCGAGCCAAAAATAATAGGTAAACCAGGCGTTCTCCTTGGCCAATACCACCAGATCTCCACAACGGTCGTGCAACAGCCCAGCTTCCCGTAGTTCGGCATCGTCCCAAACGGCCGCTACACCCGGTACATTTTTAAGCAACTGCTTTACCTGTTCCTTTACCGTAACATCGTTTATATAAATATGGGCAATTTGATGGTCCGCCACTGCAAACGCTTTGCTGGCACCGGCATCCAAAAGCTCCAAACCCCGCTCCCGTCGGATGCCCAACAACCCTTCTTTTCTTAAAACGCGATTCAAATGAACGGGGGTGTCCACATTTACGATTCCGTATTCGCTCAATAAAACGATGTTGGCGTCCTTTTTCCGGTAATGTTCGATAAGCTGTTGTACAACAGCATCTATTTTCCGTAAATCTTTTGAAATGATGCTAAAATCCAACCCGTGCCGCTGCAGGTTATAGTCCAGGTGCGGCAAATAGACCAGGGTAAGGGTGGGGTCGTGCAATTCGTCCGTTCGTATGGTCGCATCCGCAATCCACTGACTACTACGGATACTGGTCTTGGGGCCCCAGAAATTAAAAAGGGGAAAGGTTCCCAGTTCTTTCTGAAGGGTATCCCTCAACTCGGCGGGATGGGAATACACATCCGGAATTTTCCGCCCATCGGCCAAATAGTTGGGGCGTGGGGTTACATTATAGTCCGTGGTGGCATACATATTGTACCACCAAAACAGGTTGGCACAGGTAAAATCGGGGTCGACACGCTTCATTTTTTCCCAGATTTTTTCGCGCTGGATCAATTTGTTCGATTGCCGCCAAAACTTGACTTCGCACTCGTCCTTAAAATACCAGCCATTGCCGACAATACCATGCTCGGTCGGGTACTTGCCCGTCAGGTAGGTTGCTTGTGCCGAACAAGTGACCGCAGGAAACACGGGTTTAATGAAGGTAGCGGTGCCCTTTTTCAAAAAGGCGGCGATATGCGGGGTATGTTCCCCTATTAACCGTTTCGTCAACCCGACTACATTGATTACGACCGTTTTTCTCATGGCGTGCTATAGTCTTTCTTTTAACCAATCGATTTCTCGTACTATGGATGCCGATAGTTCCCGTTTTAACGCTTTCGGCAGTACTTCCCAGGTATAGGTCTCAACCTCCAAATGTTCGGAAACGGGATGCTCCCTTACATACGCAAGTACCTTTAAAATATGATCTTGAGTGGAATGCAACGCATCAAAACGTTCCAAAAAAATAGGCACATGAAAATGGGCCCGCAATTCGGTAAAAGCCTTTTTTTCTTGAAGTACCATCGGCAGGTCGTTATAAGTCGTTACCGTATCCCCTACTTTTTCGGTTACCTGATGCAGATAGGTGGGTTCGTCAAATCGTGCCAACTCCTCCCAAATGGCGTCCTCATTTTGTGTGTCGTGCAAGATTTTTAAAGCGGCACTTACCTGTATTTTACCAATGGCGATGCCTTGATCTTTCATCTTTTGAAAGGTGTACTCAGGTTCTTCAAAGGCCAAGGAAAAATGACAGATATCGTAACAGAGCGTGATGTATCTTTTGATCAGTTTATGCGCGGCATCCTCGGGAATGCCCCGTTCGGTTTTGAGTACCTCAGCGGCGATCGGTAAAAGATAGGTATTATAAAAATGCACCACTTCCCCACTGTTCTCCAAAAGCCCATCGGGTTCCGGTTCGATATCCAAATGCAGGTACTGTTGTTTTTGCGTTTCAATGTCCAGCAGTTGCAGTACAATTTGCGCCAGATGCCCGGCCCCGCTCTCAAAAGCCCTTTCGGTAGCTTCGGTAGTTGAAAACCAGTGCTTGTAGCTTATCGGGGAGGTAGAAATACCTCCGGACATTCCGCTAGGAAGCAATACCGAAAGCTGTTCAAAAAGCCGTTTTGTGTAGACAAGGCGCTCCGGGGTTGTCCAATCCGGGGCGTGTACGGTATCCTTTACCCGTTCACCATGAAAATTACCGTATGGAAACCCGTTCATGGTAAATACGTACAGTCCATTGGCATCCAGCCATTTTTTAAACTGTGCCATACGGGTTTCGGTAAGTTCCTCGCTTGCTTTGTTCGATAACCGCAATCCCAACCCAAAAGGATGATCCGGCGATACCTGTTCCTTTATTTTTGGGGCAAACTCCTTTAAACTGTTGAAGGTAGTTTCCCAATCGGTACCCGGGTGGATATTGGTGCAGTAACTGACGTGAAAGGTATCGTTTATTTTCATGGGTACCTGCCGTTCAAAAAGGTGACCGCCCGTTCCATTTGGACCATATCGATACGATCGACATCGTGCTTTATTCCTATCCCTGTAATCAACGTAATACAAAGTGTACCGCCCAAATGCTCCCGAAACTCCTGAATGCCCTTTAAAAGGGTTTGTATTTCCGCAGCATCCGAGACGGGGATAGTCAAATCGAAACCGATGCGCTCCAACACGCCGAGTATGCGCTCCAACAGCGGTTCGGTCAATAAACCGGTCAAATGGGCATAGGTAACGTCCAAAGCGATGCCCTTTGCCACTGCTTCCCCATGCCGCAACCGGTATTGGGTCATTTGCTCCATTTTGTGTGCGGCCCAATGCCCAAAATCCAATGGCCGGGACGAACCGCTCTCAAAAGGATCTCCTCCTTGCGCAATATGTTGCATGTGCATTTCCGCGCACCTATGGATCAGCAACTGCATGGTTTCCATATTGCGTTCCCTTAAGGTATCGGCCTTCTCTTCTATGAACTCAAAAAAACTACGGTCTTTGATCAAGGCTACCTTCACCGCCTCCGAAATACCGGCGATCCAATCGCGTTGTTCCAAGGTCGTTAAAAAATGACTATCGTTTATAATGGCGTACGGCAGGGCGAAAGTGCCCAAAAAATTCTTTTTTTGAAAACTGTTGATGCTGTTCTTCACCCCTACGGCCGCGTCGTTTTGTGCGAGTACCGTTGTCGGTATGCGTATGCACTTCACTCCCCTATGGGCGATGGTCGCGGCATACCCCACCATATCCACCAATGCCCCGCCACCGATACAGACCACAAAGGAATGGCGGTCGATATGGGCATCGTTGATGGCCGTTAGCACTGCATTGAGATGGGCGGTGTCATTTTTACTCGTCTCCCCTCCCGGTAAGGTCAGCACCTCGGTAAGCAACAGTGTCTTTTCAAAAAAACTGCAATACTCCCGAATAGAAACGATAAGGTCCGGATGGCGTGCCACCACCGCTTCGTCGATAACGAACAACAAGCGGTTTTGGGTGTCTTTTTTATAACGGGCCAGCACCTCATGGAACAACGGGTTGTCCTTGGAAAACAACTGTTCGGTGAAGTACAGCGTATATCGGTATTCTACGGCAAACGACTGTGCTATTGGTTTCAACTGCATACTGCAAACTTAAGTGACCGCAAAAAGTTTAGACAAGCCTACGGACAGGGGCCATAAAAGTAAAATAAGCAATCCATACCACCAAGGGGCAAACCCCACGGCAAAAGCGGCATCGAGTACAATTAACGACAATACGCCCGAAATGACCGCTTTTTTTATGTTTGTGGGCGTATTTTCCTGATAGGCCGCAACCAAAGGCCTATAGACCAACACGGCTAGCATAACCAAAAAGGGGACCATCGGATACACTTTTCCAGCGGTCAAAAATATACCTCCCACAACGCCCAAAACAACGATCCCGTATAACGTTCCGGCCCATAGTAAATGCTTTTTATTGTTCCCATGTACTTCGCCCCTACTGATGAGGGTAATGGCAAAGATGTAGATCAGGGGAATACCCGCCAACCAATACAGATCGGGAACGTTTCCCAATAGGGACATTCCCAACGCCAGATTTAGGCTTCTGCAAAAGCCCATATTCAAAGGACCCAAAAAAGCGTGTTTTTTTGCCACCCCGTCATATAACACTATGGAAAATGCCAGTACTAAAGCGATAAAGCCACTGATACTATGTACCAAAAATGCACAGCCGATTCCCAAAATGAGCAATATGGCCCCAAAGCTACTTGCCGAACGCAGCGAAACCAATCCACTGGGTATCGGTCTTTCCGGCCGCTCCACGGCGTCCAACCGATGGTCGAAAACGTCGTTGAGGACTACGCCACCAGCATATAAAAGTACGGAAGCCAACACCAGGCAACTTCCGGGAAACAGCAAACGGGAGGGTAACGTATCCGCTGCAAACATTCCGGCCAACGCCATTCCCGCAAAAATATCGGCCGCGGCCGTAGGCAGGTTTGCCGGTCGCGCCAAGCGAAAATATCCTTTTAGGACTGCATTCATTTAAACGATCTTGTCGGAACCGGTTTTGGGTTTTTGCCCCCGCAGTACGCTATTGTCATTGAACAGCTGCGTTTGGTCCACACCTTCGGGACGCAACCAATCGGATGCTTTCATTTTTCCGTTTTTACCAAAAATATCCAAAGCGTTTTGGTAGCAGGTCTTGACCACATCTTCCTTGGAAATTCCTTTTTGGAGCATGAGTCCGGCCGTTTTTGGCACTGCTAGCGGATCGCTTACGCCCCAATCGGCGGAACTATCCACAATAACGTTATCGCTTCCATAGGTTCGCACTACTTCTACCATGCGTTCGTTGCCCATTTTAGTCTTGGGATAAATGGTAAAGGCGGCGATAAACCCGCGGTCCAATACGGCCTGCACGGTTTCTTCATTATTATGATCGATGACCACCATTCCCGGGTCGATGCCATGTTCCAAACATACTTCCATACTCCGTATGGTACCGGCCTTCTTATCGCGGTGCGGCGTATGTACTTGTACTACCATGTTCAGTTCCTTGGCCAACTCCAGCTGCATTCGAAAATACTTATCCTCCGCCGGAGTCTGATCGTCATATCCGATTTCCCCGATGGCCACTACATTTTCCTTGTGTACATATAACGGCAGTAACTCGATCACTTGCTCCGCCAAGGCCTCGTTGTTCGCCTCTTTTGAGTTTAGCCCGATCGTGCAATAATGTTTGATACCAAACTGACTGGCCCTAAACGGTTCCCAACCGACCAAACTGCTGAAATAATCCTGAAAAGAGCCTACCTGTGTTCTCGGTTGGCCCAACCAGAACGAAGGTTCAATAATTGCGACCACCCCGGCCCTGGCCATGGCCTCATAGTCGTCGGTCGTGCGCGACGTCATGTGTACGTGCGGATCTATAAATCGTAAGTTCGTATTCATTCGTAAACGTTTAGTGTATCCCAGCTAACAGCATCGTTTGCTACTTGCTGTTGTATTTTGGGGTATTGTTGTAGTAATGTTACAGCGGCTTTTTCCGAAGATTCCACACAACAGAGCGCTCCCGCCAATTGTTCCTTGGCATCGGGGCTGTTGAGCAGTCTTTTCATATCTTCCAGCAAGCGGTCGTCCAGAAAGTTACCGACCGGTTTCCAAAACAAGGGATCGACTTTTCGTGATGCCGCCCAACGCTCGTGCGCATAATCGGAAATAATACGCGCCAGTTCACCATTTGCCCGTTCCTTGACGTCCATTATGGCCGAAAGGTCCCGTTCCATAAACGCCGCCTTCAAATACATTTGATTCCATTCCTGGTCGTTAAAATATTGGGAAGGATAGGGATTGTGAGCACTAATAGCATCAAAAACCGGTACAATATTGGTCCGTAACGCTTCAACTGCAGCCGACCTGTAGGTTTCCGGTTCGGGCAACAATATCAAGAACTTTAAAAATGTGATGAGTTCGCCGGTATCGGCCACCTGAATGATCTGCGCTATTTTAGGGGCAAAAAAAGGAGTGTTCCCTTCCAAAACACCAATCAAAAGATACATTCGTGCCAGTTGTAAAGGTGTTGCCCCCTGTGCTTTCAAATAGGTACCTAGAGGGTTTCCCGGAAAATCGATTTCGGCCTCCTTATCGGAAACTACCTTGCTTGCCAAAAGGCTGTACCCTAAATAAAGGTCCTTTGTAGCGGCATGGTCCACTACCGATGCTATACGTTGTTGAAGCCATTCGAACGTATCGGGCTTCAAGCTACGCGTCAACAGGGTAGAAAGATTTTGGGAAATGTCGGTGAATTGCATACGTTATACGGTACCTTACGTTTTTTACCCGTTTGCTCAACTGCTGCAAAGCTACTTATAAATAAGCGATTTTAGGCTTGGAATGCCATATTTTCAAGCGGTGACTTTCCCATATTCTTCCTAATTTTACAAAAAAGGAAATCCAATGCTAGGCTTAAAATTACCGACCGACCCCAGATGGGTAGATTTAGTGGAAAAAAACATCGACGAGATTTTAACGGACCATGCCTATTGCGAACAAAAAGCGGCCAGTACGGCAATTTCACTCATTGTCAATTTTCCCGAATATCCTGAACTGGTAACGGAAATGGTAGCACTTTCAAGGGAAGAGATGGGCCATTTTAAAATGGTGCACGACCGCATTTTGGCCCGGGGTACCGTTTTGGGCCGTTATAGAAAGGATGAGTACGTTATCGCGCTTATGAAGTTTTTCCCAAAAGGGGGGAGCCGTACCGATCAATTGGTGCACCGGCTTTTATATGCCGCCCTGATAGAAGCGCGCAGCTGTGAACGGTTTCGCCTGCTATCGGAACAATTGGCCGATAAGGACCTCGCCGAATTCTATCATAAACTTATGGTCAGCGAGGCGGGACATTATACCATGTTCCTAAAATTTGCAAGACAGTATGGCGACCGCGAAACGGTCGACCAAAAATGGGACGATTTGCTACGCTACGAAGCGGATATCATGAAAGACTTGGGCAAAAAAGAGACCATTCACGGATAACCGTACTCCTTCGCACCAAATACGCTGCCTTTACAAATTCAAGCATCAGGATTTTAGCTGATCCCGGTAGTATTCATATTTTATGAATTGGGAACGAAGCTTTTTACCGCCATTCTTTTTGTAGGCGTTGTCCTGGGCCTCATTGAATATTCGTGCTTTCACATTATCGTTCCATGAGATATCGAAAGTATCGAGCAGTTCCCGTTTTACATCCTCATCATATATCGGGCAACCTACCTCTACCCTGTAATCGATGTTCCTGGTCATCCAATCGGCGGAAGAGATGTAGATTTTTGGATGGCCGCCGTTGCCAAAGATGAACAGACGGGAGTGTTCCAAAAACTTGTCCACTACGCTAATGGCCTCTATATTGTCGCTCATGCCCTTTACTCCGGGTACCAAACAACAGATACCCCTGACGATCAACTGTACCTTCACCCCTGCCCTACTGGCCTCATACAACTTATCGATCATCTTGTAGGAGGTAAAACTATTCATTTTTATTTTTATATACGCTTCCTTACCTACAATGGCATTGGAGATTTCGGTATCGATCAGCTTTTCAAAAACCCGTTGGGTATAATGGGGCGAGACCACCAAATGTTTGTATTTGTGGATCTTATAGGTCGTTTCAAAAAAGTCGAACACCTTGTTCAGTTCTTTTAAAATGGCATCATGTGCCGTAAAAAGGGTATAATCGGTATAAATTCTTGCGGTAGACTCATTAAAATTACCGGTGCTGATAAAGCCATATCGTTTTAGGGCATTGCCCTCTTCCCTTTCGATGACGCATATTTTACTGTGTACTTTCAGCCCGGGAACACCAAAGATCAGTTTTACCCCTTCGTCCTGCAACTGTTCGGCATACTGTATGTTGGCCTCCTCGTCAAAACGTGCCTGTAATTCTATTTGGACGGTCACCTGTTTGCCGTTTTTTACCGCGTTGATCAAGGATGCCGCTACTTGGGAGTTGTTCGCCAAACGGTATACCGTAATCTTGATACTTTTTACCGTAGGGTCTATGGCGGCCTCCCTTAAAAATTTAATGATGTAGGAGAAAGTGTGGTACGGGGTGTACTGTAGGTAATCTTTTTTCGCGATCTGCTCAAAAATACTCCCCTCCAGCGACAACCCTTTTACAGGAAGGGCCGTAATTTTCTGGTATAGCAGGTCGGTCCTGCCCAAACTTGGGAATCCCATATAGTCGCGTCGATTGTGGTAGCGCCCACCGGGAATCACACTATCGGTATCCTCTATGTTCATCTTCTCTTTTAAAAAGGAAAGGGTGTCCTTTTCGATGCCCTTATCGTAAACAAAACGCACCGGATCGCCTATTTTACGATCGGCGACACTGGCCGAAATCTTCTCGATAAAGCTCTTGCTCAAGTCGTTGTCCATATCGAGTTCCGCATCCCTCGTAATTTTGATCATGTGGGCCGATATGGATGTATAGTCGAACATAGTGAAAATGCTGTCCAAACAATAGCGAATCAAATCGTCCAAGATGATAATGTAGTTTTTCTCGTCCTCTTTGGGGAGCACCACAAAACGATCGATCCCTTTTGGAATTTCTATGAGGGCGTACTTTTTTTCTACGGCTTCCTTTCCGGTACGCAACAGCATTTTAATTGCCAAATAGGCCGCCGTATCCTTGAGGATCGGGAACTCGGCCAAATCGTTCAAGATGATGGTCATTAACTGTGGACTTACGTTTTGTATAAAGTAGTCCTTTACAAAAGTGGCCTGCAGCTGCGAAAGTTCCGTTTCCCGTAGGATGAAAATATCTTGGGCCTCCAATTCCTTTTCGATATCCCCTAATATTTTAAGACTCTTGGTCTGTTGCCCGATACAGGTTTGGGTAATTTCCGCCAAAAGATCTTTGGCCGTTTCGCCCCCCAGGGCACTTTTTCCACTTTTTCCGGCTTCGACTATTCGTTTTACGGTAGCATAGCGTACTTTAAAAAATTCGTCGAGATTGTTTGAAAAAATCCCTAAAAAACGAAGTCTTTCGATCAGGGGTACATTTTTATCGGCACTTTCCTGTAAAACCCTTTCGTTAAAACGAAGCCAGCTGATCTCGCGATTGATGTATTGGTTTTTTGTTTTGATCATTATCGAATATGCTTTGGAAAAATTGTTTGGATAGTAGTTCCCTTTTCGACAGCGGACCAACTGTCGACATCAAATTTCAGTTGCACCAGACCACTGGTCGGCACATTGTCGATATAGGTACTCCCCAAGGCGTTCGCAATATGGGTAAAGGCATGGTTGTGGCCAAAAAAGAGCACCGTCTTTTGGGACTCCGGTAATTGCCGCAGTTGCAGCAGAACGGACTCGCCGGAAAAGTCGTAAAGCTGTTCCGAAATGGTCAACAATCGAAAATCGTACGACAGCTGTCGCATAAAGATCATACAGGTGTGCAGGGCGCGGTTGGCCGGACTGGAACATATGCCCTCTATTGGTTCGCCCTTGTCGGCAAAATGTTGGGACACCAGTAACGCATCGTTGATTCCCCTTTCGGATAGCGGGCGGTCCCTATCGCTCACGCCGTACTCCCAAGAGGATTTTCCATGGCGTACCAAAACCAGCTGTTTCATAGACTACCTTTCTTTAACTATTTTGAACTTCATCGGCACGGTCGACGTACAATGGCTATAAGCGGATATGACCTGCCGTAATTTATGTGATACCGCTAAAAGCTATGGGGCCAGTCGCTCGCGTTGCCATTTACCAAGTGCTCCCGTTCGGAACCGTAAGCGATCGTGCAATCTGTTGGGTCTTCCCTGCCAAAACTCCATAGAAACCGGCTTTACCACATACCCTCCCCAGAAATCAGGTCTTTCCACAGGGCCGTCCTCATGGGCCTTTTCCAAGGCTTCCAATTTGTTTTCAAGGTATTCCCGAGACGGAATAACCGTACTCTGATCGGATACGAGAGCGCCCAATTGGCTTCCTTTGGGTCGGGATTTAAAATAACTGTCGGACTGCGTGTCCGCAACCTTTTCCGCCGATCCCTTAATAATGACCTGGCGTTCCAAATTCGGCCAAAAGAAGGAAAGACATACTTTTGGTTCGTTGGCAATGGCCATGCCTTTTTCACTGGAGTAATTGGTATAAAAAACAAATCCTTCGTCGGAAAACGCTTTTAATAGGACGATCCTACTCTTTGGAAAACCGTCGCTTCCCAAGGTGCTCAACGTCATGGCGTTCGGCTCTTCCACGCCTTTGGCCTCTTCCGTTTGTCGGAACCATTCTTGAAACAAGACCATAGGATCCTCGGGAGCCGTATGTTCCGTTAAGGCCTCCTTTTCATATGATTTTCTGTATGCGCCTAAATCCTTTTGCATCGTTTCCAATTCAATATTTAACATGACTAACAGTTGGTGATTCGATGGCGAAAAATCTAGTTTCGCCCGACCGACTATTGGTAACTTAACTTTCAAAGTTCATCAAAAATAATGAACCTGTATCATAGTTTGTGCTAATAAAAAATTAAAGCTGCTTTAGGTATGAGCAATTCTACTACGGCCCGAAACTGCTTCA
Organism: uncultured Flavobacteriaceae bacterium; assembly: GCA_947500445.1. Classification (GTDB taxonomy): domain Bacteria; phylum Bacteroidota; class Bacteroidia; order Flavobacteriales; family Flavobacteriaceae; genus Pelagihabitans. The sequence goes on from CANMSB010000012.1 coordinate 30,902, forward strand.
AAACGAAGCGTTTTACTATGCTTTCCGATTTTATTGCATTTTCTGCCCTCCGGACGAAGTTCTAATGCAGAAACCGGGTTAAAATTAGGTGGGAACCATAGCACCTGTCCAGGACCATTTGGAATGGCCCACATCGGTAGGGTCGACAATTTAATAAATTACAACACGACCGCATGGATTATGGTATTCTTGACCACTAATTCCCGACCGTTAAGAACCTTCAGGAAAATCGAAAAGTTTACCATCATCGCCGAGTACCACATTGGGAAACACGGTTTCCGCTTCCGTTTTAAAAGGGGCAATGGACTTGTACCGTGTGGAATAGTGCCCTAGGACCAAGGTACCCGCCCCGGCATCTTTTGCTATCGCTGCCGCTTGCATTGCCGTGGCGTGTTTTGTTTTGTCGGACAGGTGCGCCTCCGATTCCAAAAAAGTGGCTTCGTGGTATAGCACATCCACACCTTTGAGCTGTGGTACCAATTCGGGTTTGTAGGCAGTGTCGCTACAATACGCGTACGCCATCGGTTTTGGTGGGTCAAAGGTAAGCGCTTTATTGGGGACGAGCGTTCCGTCATCCAAAACAACATCCTTCCCGTTTTTTACATTGCGAAAGTAGGCCTTATCCACCCCATAACGCTGCGCGGCATCGATGTTCAGCTTCCGTTCAGCCGGTTTTTCCCTAAAAAGAAATCCGTTCGTATATATCCTATGGTTCAGGGGTATGGTCTCCACCGAAACCTTTTCGTTCTCAAAAATCGTTTCCGGAACCGTATTGGTAAGTTCATGAAAGATCAGATGGTAATTCGTCCAAGAGTCGCCCAATTTTAAGAGTAATGTAATGGCCTCCTGTATTCCCTTTGGCCCATAAACATGCAACTCCTTTTTTCGGCCCAACAGCCTAAAGGTGGAAATAAGTCCGGGAAGACCAAAAAAGTGATCCCCATGCAGATGGGAGATAAAAATATGGTCGATCCTGGAAAACTTCACTTTATTTTTACGGAGCTGTACCTGTGTACCTTCACCACAATCGATCAAAAACAATTGGTTGCGTATTTCCAATACCTGTGAAGAAGGGTTGGTCATCGTTCGGGGAGTGGCCGCATAGCAACCCATAATGTGTAACTTCATTCGTTTGGTCTTGTTAGTGTTGGGATTTGGTCAGGCCACGGTCCCTATGAACCCGAATCGGTTCGCCTGACGATAGTATTCCTACGCGATGATGGATACCGGAATATGGTGCTGCCAAAAATTTTAGGGGACCGCTTTTAATTTACGATCGCTATACCCAAGGGAACATCAAATGCCTAAATCCCTTTCGATCTCTTCCATCTCAATAATGTCCTTGGCCTCTTGGATGGTGGGTACCACGGTAATCGCATCGGGAACATCCTCATACCCCACCTTATCGGTTACCAAAACAAATGATTTTCCATTTGCCGTGTGCGTACGCGCGATGTCAAGAAATTCCAATACGTCCCCGGTTCCCAATTTTGAAAATGAAAAAAGATTGACGATAATATTATCGCTTTCCAGCTTTGGGTAAGCGGCGTTCAAATTTTCCAAAAAGGCGGGAATCGCTATATTTTCCTGTGAGACAACAGTGGTGTTGCCATTTTTATCAAAAATCATATTATTTTATTTTAGAGGCGAGCAGGTACATCACCGCCATACGAACCGCGACACCATTTTCTACTTGGTCCAAGATAATGGACTGGTCGGAATCCGCTACCTCACTGGTAATTTCAACGCCCCGGTTGATTGGTCCGGGATGCATGATAACGATTTCCTTGTCCAAACTATCCAATACCGCCCTATTGACCCCAAACTGCTGGGTATACTCCCGTGTCGTAGGAAAATAACTGATGTCCAAACGTTCGTTCTGTATGCGCAACATGTTGGCTACATCGCACCAGTTCAATGCTTTTCTTAAATTGGTCTCCACCGTCACCCCAAGGCTCTCGATATGCTTGGGCAACAATGTTTTTGGACCACAGACCTTCACTTCGGCCCCTTGTAATTTTAGGGCAAAAATATTGGAGAGCGCCACCCGCGAATGCAGGATATCACCCACGATCACTACCTTTTTCCCCGCAACATCGCCAAGACGCTCGCGAATCGAATATGAATCCAACAACGCTTGTGTAGGATGCTCGTGCGCACCGTCTCCGGCGTTCACGATTGCCGCATTAACGTGTTTGGACAGAAATATTCCCGCTCCCGGGTTGGGATGCCGCATGACCACCATATCCACTTTCATGGACAAAATATTGTTCACCGTATCGATTAAAGTTTCTCCCTTTTTGACCGAGGACTGCGCTGCAGAAAAATTGATCACATCCGCGGAAAGCCGTTTCTGTGCCAGTTCAAAAGACAGTTTGGTACGGGTACTGTTCTCAAAAAAGATATTGGCAATGGTAATATCACGTAGGGAAGGAACTTTTTTGATCGCCCGATTGATCACTTCCTTAAAATTATCGGCAGTTTCAAAAATGAGCTGAATATCCGCTTCGTTCAGATATTTTATCCCTAACAAGTGTTTTACACTCAGTTCACTCATTTTTTTCGTGCGCTTTTGTATTCTAGTTGCTATTCCGTTCCCGTAGGAGCTGAATGGTTTTATTATCTATCGATCAAATGTATGGCATCCTCGCCATCGTTTTCTTCCCACATGACCTTCACCTTTTCGTCGTTAATGGCGTCCACCTGCCGGCCCCGATAGTTCGGCTGTATGGGCAAGTGCCTACTGAACCTGCGATCGATCAGCACCAACAGCTCAATTTCCGACGGTCTTCCAAAGGACTGTATGGCCGTAAGCGCCGCCCGGATGCTTCTTCCAGTGTACAATACATCGTCGATCAACACCACTTTTTTATCCTCTACCAAAAAATCGATCTTCGTTTGGTTCGCTGCCAAGGTCTTGTCTCCCCGTCTAAAATCGTCCCGATAAAAGGTGATGTCCAGAAAACCGATTTCAATCTCCCGTACACCGTAGGACTCCCTTAAAATTTTGTTGAGACGTTGCGCCACAAAAGTACCCCGGGGCTGCATGCCCACCAATACGGTATTCTTAAAATCGAGATGGTTTTCGAGTAGCTGACAGGCCAAACGGTGAAGTATAATGTTTATCTCTTTTGAGGAAAGCAATACTTTTTGACCCATGAATTGAACGATGCCTGAATTTGAAAAACAAAAATAGGGATTTCTGTACAATTATCCCTTTCGACGGATGGATTCGTAGGGTCATAAATTCCATATGTTTAAACGACCAATGACGACTGTACAACCCAAAACACATTTATTCAAAACAATTGTTAGTCGGTTTACGGGTTGTTCGAAATGTACTTGCTAATGACTAATTCTTGATAATTTTCCCTGTGTAGGTATTGTTGAATATGACAATATATATCCCGGGCATATCGATATTAAATTTCCAATCATCGTTGACCCGCTCAAAATCGATGTCCAATTTTTGTCCTTGAATATCATAAACGGCTATCGTTGTAATGGGCTCAATACTTGTTGTTGTAAAATGGTGCCAAGAGGGGTTTGGGAAAACGCCCATGGTTTTAGGAAATGGCTGTAACCCTTCGGTTATGGTGTCGCTACCTACCGGAAAAACGCAGTTTTTCAAGGCAAGATATTTTGGATTATTAAAATCTTCCATATATTCTTTTACACCCCAACTACCACTTTTATCATAATCCCCATGTGAAGAAAAATGCATGAACAATCCACCATAATTGTTAAACCAGTGACTGAAATATTCACAATATACCTGTTGCAGGTTACGGTGGCGATTGGCAGCCGTTAACTTTTCGGTAAGCAGTACATTATTCTTTAAAGGCCCTACTGCGACTAAATGTTGTCCACCTTCGTAGGCAATGAGTTCCAAGTCATTTTCTTTAGCGATAAGGTCCTGATTTTTCATATTGTTGAATGCTTCGTCCAAACCATCTTTCATTCTATTTACGATTTGGCGAGGCGTTATCGATTCAAGAAGCCCTTCCTCCACAATCTTGTTCGCGCCACCTTTAAAATATGGTGCTATTGCCAAAGCATCTGCTTCGATACCGGAAGGATTGTATTTTGGGCTATTGAAAAAACCAATAATCTGTTCGGACAACCATGGAACTGTTGCTTGGGTAGGCAGTACTTTAACTATTCTATCATCCGCGTTGAAAACGTCCTCAAAAATAGTAAAGATATCTGCCGAGCGTTTTGCATTGTATTGTGCCGCTAGGCCATAGCTATTTCCTTCATAGCCTTCTTCGCTGGCAAGATCCGCTATTTCCTTATGATGGCCGAAACCACTGTTCCATACTTCGTTGCCATATTCCACGTGAATTTTCAAACTTGGTTTCAGTTCACCTTTGAAAAATAGGGCCAACTGACGAACGTAATCATCATCGGCCAAATGAGGTATGTTCACCCAAAGGTCGGTATTTAGCTCGTTGCTCAAAGCAATAACATTTTCCCACGAAACCCCTTTAGCCGTAGTTTGCGTGTAATAGTCATGCTTTGCCCTGTCCGACCATTTTGACACCTTTGAATTATTGGTACGGGTCCAATCCATAAATCGTATACAGGTAAAATCCTTTAAAAAGTCCTTCAGCTCATCCGTAAAGATGTTCTCTTTGTAGGTATCCACATATTCGGGGCGAATAAATTTGATATCGGTAATAGGGTCGGTCACCTTGGATTCATCTATATGCAGTATTACCCTGTTAGAGACCGAAACCAATGTATCTACCGGAGTATCAAAATTGCCAGAGGCACCGGAAGTGAGCCGTACTTTACCGCTTCCTTGTACAATCAACCGATACTCCCCGGACGGAATTCGATCTTCAAACCCCTCAAAAAGCAGGGTCTTCACAATTTGAGGTTTGTGCGTTCCATCGCTATAAGGTATTTTCTCTGGATAGCCATTTGCCAACAAGGGAACCGTCAATTTGGAATCCCAATTCCCCCTATCCGCATCGCTAGTAATCCACTCACCACCCTGTTTCATAACATCCGTAAATGCTATTTCCGTGGACCAGGAATGGTTCGCGATGAGATTGATGCCAATAGTGTTCTTTTGCTGAGCAAAGGACATTGAGACAAAACTAAGTAGGATAAAGAAAGTTGACTTTTTCATGTACGGTAGATTTATGTGCATTACTAATTTGGAGCTATTGGTAATCGTATTGATTTCCTTTTGAATTTTATAAACGAGCCAAAAAATTGCTATTTCAATTCTGTTTTCACTTTCTAACCGATCTAAAACTTCAAAATTTTCCCTCGATCAAAAAGGGTTAGAGAAGTTCGTTAAACTATTCTCTATGGTAACCCGACGATGGCTTTTGTTGTGGCTCATATTGATACGGTTACAAAAAGAAAAAGCACCGAAAATGTATACTTCACCCTGTTGCTATTGCTGAAGCGATTTAGAACAACTCCTTTCACTAGCTGAGTTTTTATACGTACCATCGTTAAGCTTAAAGATCATTAAAATTCTAGAATGGGTTGTCATGCCTTGTCAGGTGTTCATCTAACAAATTGTTTTTGCATTACGGAATGGGATTCCTACGTACGATCAAAAACGCTTGCTTTTTCCCTTAATGCGGTCCAGAAAACAGATTATTCTTTTATAACAAAAGTATTTGCCCAGGAACGATATATCGGCCATGTCAAGAAGGGAGCCACATGAAATTCACTACCCGTTGATCAAACCTTCTTCCCTATAAATTTTGATAAAGCGGTTGTCTAAAGCGGTAGAATCCTTATACTTTTTTCGAAGTGCCCGCAGTTTGGATTTTAACTTTTTTACCGTTTCGGAATATGCGGGATTGTCATAAACATTGTTCATTTCATGGGAATCCTTTTTTAAATCATAAAGTTCCCACTCGTCCGTATCATAATAAAAGTGTACAAGCTTATAATTTTGGGTGATAACGGCATAGTGCCGCATAACCATATGTTCCGCAGGATACTCGTAATAGTGGTAGTAAACGGCCTCGCGATTCCATTGTTCTTTTTTTCCGGTAAGAAGTGGAATAAGACTCTCACCCTGCATGTCATCTGCAGCGGTAATACCGGCCGCCTCGAGAAAGGTTTGGGCGAAATCCAGGTTTTGTACCATTTCGTTTTCCGTAGTATTCGGGGTGATGACATTGGGCCACCGTATCAACAAAGGTATCTTGAACGATTCGTTGTAAACAAAACGCTTATCGAACCAACCATGTTCGCCCAGAAAAAAACCTTGATCGGAGGTGTAGACTACCATTGTATTTTCTGCCAATCCGTTCTCATCTAGATAATCGAGTACGCGCCCGACATTATCATCTACCGAAGAAATACACCCTAGATAATCCTGCATATATCTTTGGTACTTCCAAATCATTTTTTCCTTAGCTGTCATCTTTGGCCAATTCGTCTTAAAATCAGCAGCTATGGCATCCAATATCGGATCATATAAGCTGCGTTGCTCATCACTTACCCTGTTGTCAAAGGTATCTTCCCATGCCGTTCCCAATTTATCGATTTTGGGTATCACCTCCTCCATTTCCTTTAGTACCGATGGCCTTACTTTGGAATCATAGCTATAGTACATATGTTGGAGCAAGTTCATTTTGGCCGTTTTCGCAGCGGTACCACGATTTTCGTAACTATCAAAAAGAGTCTCCGGTACTGGAAATGTTTTTTTGGAAAATTCCTTAAACTTATCCGCACGAGGCCACCAGGGCCTATGAGGGGCTTTATGGAGGTACATCATCATAAAAGGTTTGGAACTATCCCTCTTTTTGGTAAGCCAATCCAGTGTCAGGTCCGTAATGATATCGGTGGCATACCCTTTGATATTTACAGTGTCTCCGTTGGTGTCAATAAAATCTGGATCTAGGTATCGGCCCTGTCCCGGCAGGATCATAAACGTGCCTACTCCCTTTGGCTTGTTCCCAAAATGTAGTTTACCGAACATGGCTGTTTGGTAGCCCGCCTTTTGAAAAAGTTGTGGAAAAGTGACCTGGGTGGTATCGAAGGGCATAAAATTATCGATCTTACCGTTGAGATGGGTGTGTTTTCCGGTCAATATGACCGCACGCGAAGGAGCGCATATTGAATTGGTTACGCTCGCATTGGAAAACAGCATTCCCTCTTTGGCCAAACGATCAATGTTGGGTGTCGGTATTAAACCGTCATTATAAGCACTGATCGCCTGGTAAGCGTGATCGTCGGACATAATAAACAGGATGTTGGGCCGCTTTACGTTTGCCTTTTTTGAATTTTGGACGCACTCCTCACATGATAAGAGCGCTACAGATAAAAATGTCAGTAGCAATATTTCTTTTCTCATTACAAATTATCTTACCTAATCCTTGAAAATCCCAACCTGGTATATCGTTTCTTTCATTAAATCACTTGCTGCCTGATCGAAGGCTCCACCAGTAAAGACTATCGATACAAATTTTATGTACAATGACCGTGTCCGTAAAATATCATTCAATATTCAAGCTGTTATTTGCGTTTGGTTTTGTGTCATTCCCATATCGTTTCACCCAGTGCGTATCAATTAAAAATAACCTAATTTTTAGTTGGTTTAAAATCGTCGGTTCGAAAAGGAACTGCGGGGAGTCCTGCAGCATTATATAAATTAACTATGGGGTTTCTTGCCCAGGCGTACCGAACATATTTTGGCTTCGTAACTTGAGTGCTCGATAGATAAATTTGAGCGTTTTGAATTGTAGCTACGGCTTTATGAAATTCTCTATCTTCCCCTGCGATAACAAAACTCTGTGGTGCTTTACCATCCTTGGTATATAGCCTTTCCGCATGGTGAAAAGTAAGCAAAACAGTATCGTCCTTAATTGTCATTTCATGGAAACGAGGCCCGTTCGCCACCACATCTTTCCTATACAGCTGCTCCAGAGCAAGTAACGCAAGCCGTTCACCAACAGTTTTTTTATCCTTTGGGTGTATATCGTATGGTTCTCCAATATCGATGGCAACTGCCATACCTGTATTTGGGAGCGTTAAGGCCATATCTTGTGCTTCACGCAAAAAGGCCCAATCATTTTTCGTTTCCGCCAGTTGTGTAGGAACGCCAAAATTCGCTAACTGCACGTAGAGGAAAGGAAAATATCCCTGTTTAAATCGAATACGCCAGTCATTGATCAATTCGGGAAAAAGTGCGCGATAACGTTCGCCTTCATTTCCCTCGGTTTCACCCTGATACCAAATTACCCCTGTTAGCTGACTATTAAGAATCGGATGAATCATGCCGTTATATAAAGCACTTGGACTGTGTTGAACCGAATATGTTTTTTCTGGAATGGCTTCCAACTTGTCCGAATACTTCCAGTCCTTCCCCAAGTCAAATAGTAGCGATCCTTCGGTACATTTTAAAACCGGGGAGTCTTCGTTTATCAAAAAAGGGGATCGCCACGGATGTCCCAAACGTAAGGTGATTAAGTTCTTTCCCTTTTTTAGTGCCTGCGGTGTTAACTTCCTCTGGAACACCGCTAATTTTGACTTACCGATATGTTTGCCGTTTATATAGGCATCAATGAACATACCAGGCTTGCCCAAATACAAGACCAAGGAATCGTTGGGCACCTTATCCAAGTATAACTTTTTGCGAAACCAATACACCCTATTATTCTCGCCCGACCAATTTAATAGCTCGGTAGTTTCCCAACGCTCATCATCATATCCCCACTTGGCAACTCCTTCTTTAAGACCTGAATACGCATTTTGTCCAATATCAAAATTACGTGCGATCACTTTTGAGTTGATCGCCGAAAATTCCGCCAAGGTAAATTTGCCCGACCGTACCTCCGGAATTTCTATTGCCGGCCTAGCGGGCAATCCCTTTAAAACTTCCTTGCTCATCCAAGCTTCGACACTACTGCCGCCCCAGGCGGAAACTACTATTCCTATGGGGACACCTACCGCTTTATGCAAACGTTCGGCAAAATAATAAGCTACGGCAGAAAATTGGCTAACGGTCTGTGGAGAACAGACTTTCCATTTTCCTTTCAAAGTTGTTTTTAAAGGAACATCCGACGGGTTCGCATCCAGCGTAATCATTCTTATTTTTTCGTAATTCGCATTTTTGATTTCGCGCTCCCAATTAAGTACCCCAGTCCCCATTCTGTAGGCCATATTTGATTGTCCGGAAGCCAACCAAACATCTCCAAATTGGATATCACTATAACTAATGGATTCTTCTTTTGACTGGATTTCCATATCAAAAGGTCCCCCTGCGGAATGTCCGGTAAGCCTTACCTTCCATTCGCCCTTATCATTGGACACCGTGCCGACTATTTTTCCTTTCAGTATACACCGCACCACTGTATTCGGAAGTGCCTTCCCTTCAATGGTAAAGGCCCTGTCTCTTTGAATAACCATATGATTCCCTATCAGGCCGTTGACTTCAAGATGGGATTCTGGAGCCTGAAAAAAAAGCGACAAAAGTAGTATTACAATTTTCATAGTATTTCTACACAGTTTTAACTTTCGACAAAAACTAAATTGGTCCGATCGACCCAAATATATAAATCGTTTCAGTAGCGCAAAGACATAGCAAACAAGTCCTTTTAAAACGCTTCTAAAGACTTTGTCTCAAGTTCAGTTCGGCCATAGCCCTAAAACTGTGTTTATTGTTATTTTTAACCGCGGCCACGATATGATTTCCAAGTTTTTTGTTAAACCAATTTAAAGAGGTTATCTTTTTTGAAAGATGTTGAAAGTAGGGTCTTTCAAATAAGGCCAATACACCTATATCCTTGCCAATTTCAAAATTGTTTTGACGAATACCGTCCAAAACACCAAAAAGTGACTTTTCGTCAATTACCAAATAGGTATTTCCATACTCGACCGTACCGAAATCTTCGATTAAATTACCCTTCTTGCAAAAATGATCGCAGTATTTAAAAAAACCGTTGATGAGCTTGAAAGGAAAGTATTCTGTAGCTGGAAGCAAGAGGTTCAATACGCTGTATCGTGCTAACCGATCGGACAATTGTTCCAACCCGTTAAAAGTGTCTTGTTCAAAATCAAAAAGAATGTGCTGTCCTTCCGAACCATCGTTTCGATCGTTCAAAAGTATAACGTTGTCGCCGACCACTTTACTTTTTAATATTACCGCCAATTTATCAAATGAAAATAGTTGAGGGTCAATAATAAACGTATGGTAATGCCCCGCGGCTTCATCCATAAAAAGGGCCAGTCTCTCAGAGTTGTTACGATAAACCCTAAAATCGGATTGAACATTATGGTCCTCCAATAACCCTGAAAGCATTTGATAAAATAAACAGTTAGCGGTATTTACCTGCCCGGTCAGCAATAGTACTTTTTTCAAAGGCAGGCCCGAATCGGGGACAGCTACAAAATACCCTTTTCGATAAATAGAGGTCAAAAATCCTTTGTCATATAAATTTTTGTACGCACGGAACACCGTATCTTTTGAAATATCATATGTGGTACTTGAATTGATAATAGAAGGTAGCTTTTCTCCTGTTTTTAGTTCCCCGCTTTGTATCTTACCAAGCAGTAAATTAATAAACCGGTGGTACTTGGGCAATTTAAAGTTGGTGTCCGATGACAATGCTGTAGTTCCCATTTCATGCAATTTTTCGATAAATCCGTTACTATTGTTACTATTCTAAATTCTGGATACGGATAACTTGGAACAGATAGTTCCGACTTCCACCCCAAAAAGAACTGGATACTTGAAATGTTGCATTGGTTGGTCTATACTTCCGGGATATCTTAAAAATACGCGCTTTGGATTCACCTTAATCAAAACTGATTTACCCCGAACTCCTTTTGCGGTATACTTTAATAAAAAATCTATTTTCTAAAAAGATCAAAATACCCCATTGTTCGCACAACAAATTATACTTTTACAATATATTTATCGCAAGACACAATTTATTCTCAAAATAATAGCATAACTATTATATAGTCCATACACAAACTGACTATCTTTTATCCATTTTGACATGAAAGTTTTTAAAAGATACATTGGTTCTGAAATCAAAGACAAAACCGAAGAATTTGGGGTGCAGATATTGAATATTGGCCATAACATTCATCCCCCGAATAAAAAGTACCCCGACGAGGATCATCCTAAGGGCTATTACTTTAATTGGGAAAAAGGGAGGTATTTGAAAGAGTATCAAATTATATTTATTTCTAAAGGAAAAGGAATTTTTGAAGGAAATGGACTTGCTTCGCAAAAAATCGGTCCCGGTACAATATTTCTACTATTCCCTGAAATGTGGCATCGATTCAAACCCGACCCGAATACTGGATGGGAGGAATATTGGATCGGCTTCAATGGGGACTATGTAAAATATTTACTTGAAAAGAAGTGTTTTAGTGCTGAAAACCCTATAATCAATGTGTTTTTTATTCCCGATTTTTTAGAAATATTTTCAAATCTGATAACCTCGATCGAAACCGAAGATCCGCTACAACGTAAAATGGCATCTTTTCATTTGATAAACTTGCTTAGCATTGCTTATGCCTCGGTACTCAAGCAAAATAATGGTCTCTCGCATAAAAAGCAAATTATCCATAAGATGCAGAATGAAATTCATAAAAATTGGAACAATACCATTGACTTTGAGCGTCTTTGCAAACAATTCGATGTCAGTTATAGTTGGTTTCGAAAATCCTTTAAGGAAATATTTGACACCCCTCCAAACCAATACTTGATTTTACTAAGACTCCGTAATGCTGCCCGAATAATCCAAGAAACGAATCTCCCGATTTCTCAAATTGCGTATGAGTGCGGTTTTCATTCTGAACATTATTTCTCTAGGGTCTTTAAGCAAAAAATGGGCTTGAACCCGACCGATATTCGAAAAAAGAAGTAACACATCCATCTCCAGAAAACCGTCAAACTTTTCCAAAGTGAAGGCTTGTCCGGTGCGAAATCTAAATCTTAGGGACATTAAGCGCAGATATAGCCGTTTTCCGCTTTGGTGTTTTAACTTCCAAACATAAAACAATCTTATCGAAGTGCGAACACGTTTCGATCTTAGCATCGAATTCAGTTTCAAAAACAAGTTTTAGGGGCGTTTTGCCCCAAGCAGCTTAAGCAATATTGATAAAAAACGCTATTTAAAGCAGTAGTACCCGGGGTTCTAATTACAAAAAGATTGAACCCGTTATTTTTAACGTTCAATACCTTCGAATTGAAAAAGTATTATTCAATACGGATTCGATACGGCATCAAATCGTTTTCTTTTTTTAAATATTATTTTGACCGGCCCGATCAAACCAGAAGGTATCAACGAAAGTTTCTCAAGAGGGGTTTGCCATGCATTGGGACCTTTGGTGATGTTAGTATGTGTTCGTTTTTCCCCTTCTTCCCTATGCGCATCATATATAAGTTGGTTACGCCATGTATTGGCCACTTCTATAACCAAATGGTTCTCGCCCTCCCTTACGGCATCGGAGATATCCATTTCATAAGGGGCATGCCACAGCACGTCCAAGTGCCTTCCGTTAAGGTATACATCGGCCACCTCACATACCTTTCCAAGGTCGAGGGTCAATGACATGTCGCTGGCCACTTGGTTCTTTTTTAGTGAAAAAGTCTTATGATAAGCAGCAATTCCCGAAAAATGCTTAATTCCAACATTGTCTGAATCCGGCCAAGAAATCAACTCTTCAAAAATAGTACGCTGCGGAGCGCCCCAACCAAAGGGAAAACGGACTTCCCAGGGCCCGGTAACATCTAACCGTTTTTCAATAGACGCAACACGTACAGTTTTAGCATTCCCGTTCACGGAAAAAAATTGATATGCTCCGGGTTTTGAAAAAACCCATTGCCCATTATTGACGGTAACATTGAAATCCTTTGTGGTGCCAGGAAAAACCTTTTTCCCATTTTGGGCAATACCAACTATTTGGTTATCAATTTTTGTATTCCTAAAAACGATGAAAGTGGAACCCTTAGGCTGCAATATCAAAGGAAAAGTAGTCGTTTCATCATTTTTGACAAATATCCGCTGTACCGTCCTTGCGCCAGTAACCTGATTCCAAACCTCCGGGGCACCACGGGTAGAACGCACCGTACAATCAAAAGCAAGTTCACTGTTTGTCTTATTGCGAACAAAATAGATATCCTCGGTTTCTGTAGCACGATGAATAAAATCGAGTTTATCCTCGGGATCATCAAGATTTGTACTTACGTCCGCTAAAATATTTTGGGAATTCAAAACATCCACGATATCATACTTTCCAGAATAGACCATACCTTTTCCAAAAGATGATTTTCTGCCCTTTCCCCAAATTTTTTTTGCAAGCGCGCGTATGGCCCGATTGTTTTCCGCGTAGTTTAAAAGACCGTGTGTACGTATGGGAGGATTGCCCGACAACGTACCCCCTTTTTGCACAAGATCGCCTAACTTTTCGAGCACTTCAATATCCATGGCTTCACTGTCGGGAAGCACCAGCACTTTATATTTTTGCCCATGTGGCAGTACAAAATAGCCATCCTTCACATCAAGATGATTCAAGATAATATCCGAATTTGTAAAGTCATAATCGAAACCGAAACCAAGCGCTGCCTCTACCCTGAGAGGATCGACAAAATTTGGTGCACCGTCACCGTAATAATAGAGCACATCACCAACAAAATTGCCTTGTTGCAGCATAAATGAACTTCTCGCAATATACTCATGAAAGTTTGCGGATTTTGACCACCAAACCCGGGAGGTGTTTATCAATGTACCGAAATTATAGACCCAACCGGGTTTCCCCGCTTCTGGAGGTACATGTGGAGCCGTATGATAAACGAAACGCGTAAGACCATCGCAGAGCGCCCGATCAGCTGAAGGTTTTAAGGCTCCAGGACCAAACTGCCATAACAATGTTCCGGTAAATGCCTCCGCCTCAACCCAAGGCCGACCGTACAAGTGAGCTGCGCTTGCGGGGCCCTTCACAATCTGTAACGTGTCTATGAAGCCATCGGTTTGCAAGGTATCGAACCAAAACTCTCCTCTTGGTACGGTAAGGCTGCCCAAGGCCTTTAAGGATTCAAATGGAACGTTATGCAGAGGAGGTCCCGGTCCGCCAGCTTCGGCGATAAAATCCAAACCCTTGTCATTGCATACTTTTTTCCCCAAAGTATAGTGATTTTCAATAATCAGGTCCGAAAGCGTCTTATTAAAATCAAATAAAAAGCGTTCGCTGATTTCTGCATTACCTACTACTTTTCCTTCTAAAACCGGAAGATACGGAACAAGGTCGTAGCCAATTTTTTTCTTAAACTCATCGGGCATCGCACGGGTCCAATTGGAACTGTTGGCTTCATAACTATCGTTGTATAAATAGTCAAGTCCCGACTTGCTTAAATCCCCCAATTCCCCTTCAAGCTTTTCAAAGAAAAACATCAAATGTCGTTGCTGTGCCTCCGCGCTAAAATGGTCGATCATTAAACCGTTCGAATTGGGGCTTGGGCGCATAACTGGCTGACCTGTTCCCGTGGCCACATAACGAACGATATGCCATTCACCTTTTGGCACATCCCATTTTAATACGCCTTCACTAAATTTCGAACTGAGGTCTATTATACTAGTTTGGGCTATTATCTCCGTATTACCTTTTTTCTCATACGCCAATACCGCAACGTCTTCAAAAAAGGTGGGCAGGCCCTGAGCGTTCTTTTTAAGTAGCATGGGTGTCCCATTTTTATAGGTATCGGGAATTATGGGGAAATCAAGGACTTGATTTACGACGGCGGGCCCTTTGATTTTTTTATGCGACATAAAAAGTCCCATCACGCCATCTTCCGGCCTTACCCAATCACCGCCAGCGTTCCAACTACTAGCTGTAATTAGGCCTGCTTCAAGGTTCAATCGTTTTGCCTCACGGATACCATGTGCAATAGCCTGCAATGATTTATCGCCCATAAAAGCCGGACCCGCCGGAATAACTCCGTTCGGGTCTACCCATCCTGCAACATCCCAGATGTCGATGCCGCCCATACCTTTGGCCTTATACTCCTCAAGTTCCTCGGACATTTTCGAGAGGCTGTAATTGCCGTTTATAAGAACCCAAAAAGCTTTGGCCCGTGCCGAAACAGGAGGTTTGGAAAAACCCTTCTCCAGACCTTGACCATAACCGGTAAACGGGAAAAGCAAAGCTGAAAGAACAAGATATCTAAAGAAAATTTTAAACTGCATTACAATTACACTTATCCGTTTGACCACCTACCAATTTAGGTCTTTAAAAATACCTTTTAAAATAGAATCAAGTGTACTGTGCTGTTCGGAGGAAGAAAAGCTAAAACAGCTAATTTAACGGCTATTAGCCAAAATTTAAATTTTAATCAGTAATTGAAAATTCGTTTAAAAACACAGAAATTATTTTCAAATAGGTGTAAACCCCTATCAAAGCTCTTTTGCATTTGAAACGGATGGATTAAAATCACACTAAAGACAGGCTAAGAGTAAAAAATTAAAAGCCATTGATCATACCTCCTTGATGGCAAGTCAAATAATATTGAAAAAAACGATGCAGCACCCCCTAAAAGACAAAAATCGAATAAGCTTTTGTAAAAATCATTTTACGGAAAAATTGGTGCCCATAAAAAGCACAATAGTAAACTGAAGAACAAAATTTTAGCATAAATCCCGCAACCTAGAACAGCAAAAAAAAGTTCCCAACCTAAGGCTGGGAACTTTTTTGATATGAATAGTATTTCGGGCTTACTTTTTGCCTTCCATTTTATCCTTTAAGGCCTGCAGTTGTTCGTTGGCGTCACCGAGTGTCGGTTTCGCTTCGTCGCTACTGGCTTTGGCTCTCTTGACGGCAGCTTTTACGTTACGAGCTTCTTCTTCCCTAAAGATCGCGGTGTGACTGGCAACCACTCTCTTAAAGTCTTTATTGAACTCGATGATCTTAAACTCTGCTTCTTCGCCCTTACCAAGCTTTTTACCATCTTCTTTCTCCAAATGACGTTGCGGTACAAAAGCCGTAATATCCTCGTTGAAATCTATAGTAGCTCCTTTGTCGACGATTTCGGTAATCGCAGCTTTGTGAACCGTATCCAAAGCAAATTCCGCTTCGTACTTGTCCCAAGGATTCTCGGTAGTTTGCTTATGACCAAGACTTAACTTACGGCCATCAACATCCAATTCCAATACTTCCACCTCTAGCTTGTCGCCTACGGTTACGAACTCGGATGGATGCTTGATTTTCTTCGTCCATGAAAGGTCGGAGATGTAAATCAACCCATCGATACCTTCTTCCAACTCCACAAAAACACCGAAGTTGGTAAAGTTTCTAACGATACCGGTATGTTTGGAACCTACAGGATACTTAGAAGTAATATCGGTCCATGGATCTGGACTCAATTGTTTTACGCCCAAGGACATTTTTCGGTCTTCGCGATCGAGGGTCAATACGACCGCTTCGATTTCGTCACCGACCTTAACAAAGTCCTGCGCGGAACGTAAATGCGTAGACCATGACATTTCGGATACGTGCACCAATCCTTCAACGCCTTCTACAACTTCGATAAACGCACCGTAATCCGCAATGACCACGACCTTACCTTTTACCTTGTCGCCAATTTTGATTTCATCGCTCAAGGCATCCCATGGATGTTTCTCCAATTGCTTCAATCCTAATTGGATTCTGGATTTGTTTTCGTCGAAATCCAAAATTACTACGTTCAATTTCTGATCCAGGTCGACCACCTCGTTCGGGTGATTGATCCTGCTCCAGGAAAGATCGGTAATGTGGATCAATCCGTCTACACCACCCAAATCGATAAAGACTCCGTAAGAAGTAATGTTCTTTACAACACCTTCCAATACCTGGCCTTTTTCCAACTGGCTGATAATCTCTTTTTTCTGCTCTTCGATATCCGCTTCGATCAACGCTTTATGCGACACAACAACGTTCTTGAATTCGTGGTTGATCTTGACCACTTTGAATTCCATTGTTTTGTTCACGTACTGATCGTAATCCCGGATCGGTTTCACGTCGATCTGTGATCCCGGTAGGAACGCCTCGATACCAAAAACATCGACAATCATTCCCCCTTTGGTCCTGCACTTCACAAAACCACTGACTACCTCTTCGTTGTCATGTGCCTTGTTCACACGTTCCCAGGCCATAATGGTACGCGCCTTACGGTGCGATAATACCAATTGACCACTTTTATCTTCTCTGATGTCGATCAAAACTTCAACCTTGTCCCCTACACTTAGTCCTGGGTTGTATCGAAACTCGTTCAAGGAAATGACCCCTTCGGATTTCGCGTTAATGTCAATGATCGCTTCTCTGTCGGTAAGGTATACTACGGTACCCGTTACTACCTCCTCATCGGCGGTGTCGACAAAATTTTCTGCTACCAGTTTTTCGAACTCCTGAAGTTTGGTATCGTCTACGCGCTCGATTCCCTGCTCGTATTTTTCCCAATCAAAGTTTTCCAGAAATTCCTTTGGGTCCTGAACCGGAGCCGCTACTGCTTTTTCTTCTTGTGCCGGCGTAGTTTCCTCTACTTGGGCGGTGGTGTTTTCTTCAGCCATTTGCTGATTAATAATTTGTATTTCGAAATGTTACAAGGGTAAAACGGTACTTTCGAAAGCTGTTATATTTATTTCAATATCCTCTCCTTTTTCTCTTGATTATCCGTAAAAAAGGAGTGCAAAAGTACGGTTTTTTGGTCGATATACCAACATACCGGGCCGAAGCTTTTATCTTTTGTAGTATTTTAGCCATTTCAGGTTGAAATATGGCAATATTTAGTACCTTTAATTGCGAAATATTAACCAAATAAAAATAGACAACTATGAGCGTTAAAGCAAAGTACCAAGGCGTTTTGAATCTTGGAGAACAACTTGGGATAAAGAACGGTGACATTACCGAAGACGGTGGTGTGCTGAAAATCAAGGGAGAGGCAAATACACCTTATGAAAAGGATTTGTTATGGGACAAGATCAAAGAGTTGGGTGGTGAAAGCCCTTCGGATATCAAGGCCAACATCTCCGTTTCCGATAGCTCGGTATACCACAGACATACCGTTAAAAGTGGTGAATCATTAAGTAAAATTGCAAAACACTACTACGGTGACGCCATGAAGTACCAACAGATTTTTTCGGCGAACACCAATATTTTGAGCAATCCGGATGTTATACAGCCCGATCAAGTGCTCGTGATTCCAAATCCGTAATCGTTTGAGATATCGGCTAAGGCCGATGACATGATAAACAAAAAAGACGTGCTTTGCACGTCTTTTTTATTACCGTGGTTTTGAGCTTTTGGTTTAAACCGAAACTGACGGCTTTTGTGACTTTCTAAACCATTTTTTAATGTGAGTTCGACATCAAAATGATCATCATGATAAAATGAATGCTGTTAATCAGCATTTACCCTTTCATTTGGGGGCCTTTCATTTGTTTTGTTTGTCCAAAAGAAACGTTTAAACTACTTCATTGTGCCACTGTTTTGGCAATGATCCGTTGTGCAAAGTTGTAGATGCGTTCAAACTGTTCTTCCAGGCCCATGTCCGTATTATCGAACTCTACGGCGTCCTCGGCCTTGCGCAAAGGGGAAACCTCCCGATTCGAATCGATATGGTCCCGCTTTTGAACATTGGCAAGCACATCGGCATAGGATACGTCCTCGCCTTTGTCCAACAGTTCCTTATACCTTCTTGCAGCCCGTGCGTCGGAAGAAGCGTTCATAAATATTTTAAGTTCGGCATCGGGAAAAACTACGGTACCGATATCCCTACCATCCATCACCACACCTTTTTCTTTTCCCATTTGCCGCTGTATGTCCACCAATTTATGGCGTACCTCTGCAATTTTGGAAATATCGCTCACATGTCTGGAAACCTCTAAAGTCCGTATCTCTTTTTCCACATTTTCGTTATTGAGATACATTTCAGCATCTTTTGAACGTTGGTTGAGCACAAACCGCAACGCAATATCGGGCAAGGACGCTACCAACTCCCGTGGGTCCGTCAACAGTCCCTCCCGCATGGCATAAAGGGTAACGGCACGGTACATGGCACCGGTATCGACATACAGATACCCCAACGACTTGGCCAATTGTTTCGCCAAGGTACTTTTACCCGTAGAGGAAAACCCGTCGATTGCTATGGTTATCTTTGCCATATTTCAAAAATAAGTAGAAAATACAGGAATTGTTCCATTTCACCCGGTTTCCCATATACTATTGCAACTGGACATTACCACCTTACAACTTTTTTGCGTTTTTTACTTTTTGTTTGGTTACGGCGATATCGATTACTTCGTACATTTCGGATACATAATGAAACTGGAGCCCTTTTAAATATGCGGGCTTGATTTCCAAAATGTCCCGTTCGTTATCCTTACAAAGGATCAACTCTTTGATCCGTGCCCTTTTGGCCGCCAGTATTTTTTCTTTGATACCTCCTACCGGCAGCACCTTGCCCCGCAAAGTGATTTCTCCTGTCATGGCAAGGCTCTTTTTCACTTTCTTTTGGGTAAATAGGGAAACCAATGACGTAAGCATGGTGATACCCGCACTTGGTCCATCCTTAGGTGTAGCCCCCTCCGGTACGTGAATGTGTACATTGTATTTTTCAAAAATGGTTGCATCGATACCGAACCGCTCTGCATTGGACTTGATGTATTCCAAAGCGATCGTGGCCGACTCTTTCATCACCTTTCCCAAATTTCCCGTAATGTTCAACGCGCCTTTACCTTTGGACAGGATAGACTCTATAAAAAGAATATCGCCCCCTACGCTGGTCCACGCCAAGCCGGTAACGACACCTGCCACCTCGTTGTTCTCATATTTATCGCGTTCCAACCGGGCAGGTCCCAAAACTTTTTCTACCATCGCGCTGGACACCTTTACCTCGTAGTCCTCTTCTATGGCAATGGATTTTGCCGCATACCGGACCATTTTGGCGATTTGTTTTTCCAAGGTCCGTACCCCCGACTCCCTAGTATAGCCCTCAACTATTTTTTCTAGTTGGGGTTTTCCTATCTTCAAGTGCTTCGTATTGAGGCCGTGCTCTTCCAATTGTTTGGGAAGCAGGTGCCGCTTGGCGATTTCCACTTTTTCCTCAATGGTATACCCGGTAACATTGATGATTTCCATTCGATCCCGTAATGCGGGCTGTATAGAAGCCAAGCTGTTGGCCGTAGCGATGAACATTACCTTGGATAGGTCGTATCCCATTTCCAGAAAATTGTCGTGAAACGCTGCGTTCTGCTCGGGATCGAGCACTTCCAACATAGCGGATGATGGATCGCCCTGATGGCTATTGGACAGCTTATCGATCTCATCCAAGATAAACACCGGATTGGACGTTCCTGCCTTCTTAAGACTTTGCACGATTCGCCCGGGCATGGCACCAATATAGGTTTTGCGATGGCCCCGTATCTCGGCCTCGTCCCTTAGGCCTCCCAAACTCATCCGTACATATTCCCTTCCCAAGGCCTCGGCGACCGACTTGCCCAAAGAGGTCTTTCCCACTCCCGGAGGTCCGTACAAACAAAGAATAGGCGATTTCATGTCGTTTCTTAATTTCAGAACGGCCAAGTATTCGATGATTCTTTTCTTTACATCTTCCAGTCCGTAATGGTCCCTGTCCAGTATTTTTTGGGCTCTCTTGAGATCAAACTTGTCCTTGGAAAACTCGTTCCAAGGCAAATCCAAAAACAGGTCCAAGTAATTTCGCTGTATGGAATACTCGGCCACCTGAGGATTCATGCGCTGCATTTTCGAAAGCTCCTTATCAAAATGTTCGGATACCTTGTCGTCCCATTTTTTGTCCTTGGCCCGCTTGCGCATTTCCTCGATTTCTTCGTCGTACGAAACCCCACCCAGCTCTTCCTGTATGGTCTTCATCTGCTGGTGCAAAAAATACTCGCGCTGTTGCTGGTCCATATCATTGCGCACCTTGGATTGGATATCGTTCTTTAGCTCCAACTTTTGAAGTTCCACGTTCATATAGCGCAAGGTGGACAATGCCCGTTCCTGCAAACTTCCAATTTCCAACAAGCCCTGTTTTTCCGCCACCCCCAAGTTAAGGTTAGAGGAGATAAAGTTGATCAGAAAAGAGTTGCTCTGAATGTTTTTTATGGCAAAAGAAGCTTCACTGGGTATGTTGGGATTGTTTTTGATAATTTTTAACGACAGTTCCTTTATCGTTTCAATGATGGCCAAAAACTCCTTATCGTCCTCCGCTGGTCGGTCCTCTTTGGTATCCATCACGGTGGCGGTCATATAGGGTTTCCGCGTCAATACCTCGGCAATTTCAAACCGCTTTTTTCCCTGTATGATAACAGTGGTATTGCCATCGGGCATCTGCAATACCCTTAGAATCTTGGCTACGGTGCCCAGGGTATTGATGTCCTTGATATCCGGGTTTTCGGTATCGGCATCCTTTTGGGAAACTACCCCTATTACCTTGGAACCATTGTTCGCGTCTTTTATAAGGTTGATGGACTTATCCCGCCCAGCGGTAATCGGTATTACCACTCCAGGAAAAAGTACTGTATTGCGCAACGGCAGTATAGGCAAAGTTTCCGGCAAACTTTCGTTGTTCATTTGTTCTTCATCTTCCGCCGTAAGCAACGGAATAAGTTCGGCATCTTCATCAAAGGTATCCAACGACATATTGTCAAAATTTGAAAATTTAGAATCTCCCATAACAATTTTTCGGTCAATCTGTCAGCTAAAGACAGTATCAGTTTATAATCTTTTTGTATTAATTGGTGTAAGCCTCCGCCAGCACTAGTGTTCATTACTACAAACGGCACACCCTCGCCCACAAAGGACAATTGTTGTGCCAATTGCAATAAAAAAGAAAACCCTTCCGAAAATCGTTCGAAAGGGTTTCCTAAATTCTTAGTCTAAAACTGTGCTAACTATCTTTTCACCACCTTTTTGGTGATTACCGCTCCATTCGACCAAACAGAGACAAAGTAGGTTCCCGTAGTCAGGGTCTCTAAGCTTAAATCGAGCGTGGGTGAATGATCTTGTTTTAGGGCACGGTATAAAAGCTGCTGTTGTTGCATGTTGGTAACGACCACTTCTACTTCTTTTCCGGCCAGCCCGTATAGGTCAACGGTCACCATTGTACTGGTCGGGTTCGGATAAACGGAAACCGATGTATTCTCCCTTGCGGAATTTTCAAATTCCCTACCAAACTCATCAAAGGTATCATTCCTGTTTGAGGCGGAATCGGAAACATATAACTGCAATACCGATCGGCAGCCTTCTGCCGATTCTATAACGTAGAAACCGGCATCCTGGGCACCAACATTTCCTAAGGAATAGTTGTCTCCCACAACCTCGCCGTTCGGCAATGTAATCGTTACACGTTTATCGTTGGGCAATGCACTAAGCACCACCTCTTCACCCCGGTCGACCGTAAGCGCATTCTGTCCGCTTCGCCATACTCCGGCCACTCTATATTCCGCAACCAAAGCATTTGCATCGCAATTTGGTATTTCGTCTACGGAAAGATTGAATGTCCGTGTACAACCGTTTTCCGAACGTAAGGTATAGCGCCCGCTATCGGAAAGTGAAGCTTGAACGATACTATAATTATCCCCCACAACGGTTCCGTCGGGTTTTGTGATTGTTAATCCAATATCATTGGGCAACATACTCAACATCAAATTCGTGCCAACGGCAACGCTCAGGTTCTCCTGACCGCTACTCCATTGTCCGTTAACACGATATTCCGGTGTAATGGCCTCTTCACAGCCGTCAATAGCGCGAAGTTCCAAGGTTTCCGTACATCCTTCTTCAGAGGTCAACACATACGTACCGCTGTCGGCGGATGTGAAATTGGTAATTCTATAGTTATCCCCAACTACTTGTCCGTTAGGTCTGGTAATGTTTAGTCCGACGCCATTGGGAAGCATGCTCAATATCACCTCGGCTGATTCGTTAACGGTCACCACATTATCACCGCTCAGCCAATTGCCGTTGATACGATATTCAGGAATCAATACCCCCCCACAATCCAAAGTCTCTACGGTCAAGTTCAACTCGGCGGTACATCCATCGGAAGCGGTAAACAGATATGTTCCATTGTCCTCCGGCGTTACCAGTCCCAAGCTATAGTTGTCATTTACAACCGTTCCATTAGGCAAGGTAATGGTCAACGGAACATCATTAGGTAAAATACTTAGTATAATATCGGTACCCTGATCTACGGTAATATTACTTTCGCCGCTATACCACACTCGGTTCAATCGGTATTCCGGAACAATGTTACAAGAATCCCCAGTGCCCGTTTCTTCTACGTTTATGGTTAATGTGGCCTCACAGCTATCTTGAGAGATAAAAGTATACGTTCCTTCCTGTTCGGAAGTTATATTTGTCGTTTGATAGCTTCCACTTACGGTTGTACCATTTGGTAATCGTATTAACAGACCATCTTGATTATCCACGGTACCTAGCAGCACTTCTGCACCCTGATCGACCGTGATTTCGGTTTGGCCACTACCCGTTTCCCCATTTACGGTATATTCGGGAACAATACTTCCCTCTGGGCAGTTTGGCGTATTGGCAATGACACTTATTTCGAAACTGGCCGAACATCCTTCGGCTATCGTGAATAGATAGGTACCTTGTTGACCGGGTGTAACGGCACCCAAATCCAACAATCCTGATACTTCTTGTTCGGTACCATTTGGCAATGTAACCGTAAAATCCAAATTACCGGGGGCAACTCTTAGCGCCAATGGTGTTCCTTCATCCACTGTGGTCCTTTCTTCACCGCTAATCCAACCATTGTTACCTATGCGAAACTCTGGAACCACACTTTCCGAAGTACAAGGTTCGTCCTCCGTTTCCACTGTAAGTATTAGCGAAATTTGACACTGGCCTTCAGTGACAAAAACATACGTCCCTTCATCCTCTTTGGTTATTTCCCCTAAACCATAATCACCTTCCGTGGTATTGCCATTAGGCAATGTAATCGAAAAGGTTACTGTATTCGGTAATAAGCTTAATATTAAATCGGTCCCCTCCGGTAAGGTTATTTCGGTATCACCACTGGACCATTCTCCGTTAATACGGTACTCGGTAATCAATCGTTCATCTCCACAATCGAATGAAAGTGCCCAAACAGCAAGGTTATCTGCCGTAACATTGGCCGCATTATCGAAAGTACCTCCAGTGTAAAGTCTATTATCATCGGAAAGTGCTAGGGCCCTTACAATGTTATCGGTTCCTACCGCTCTCGCGGGGCCTAAGGCCTGCCAGCCACCACCACTACTCCAACGCGCACTATTGTTTACAATATAGTCGGTACTGCTATCCTGTCCGGCAGTCTCAAAGCTTCCTCCTACATATAAATATGTACCGTCATGTTCCAAGGAATTGACGCTACCATTTACTCCATCCCCAAGCAACTGCCATTGGTTTGAATTCCGATTCCAACGTGCAAGATTGTTTACGGTATTTCCACCAGCCGATCCAAAGGTTCCTCCGGCATAGATATATTCCGAAGTCACTTCAATCGCCTGGACAAATCCACTGGTTCCCTCTCCCAAGGTTCCCCAATTGGTTCCATTCCAAGTGGCAATTCTGTTGGCATTGCGACCTCCGGCAGTATCGAAATTACCTCCCACGTACAATACGTTGGCATTGTCGAAAGCAATAGACCTAATTTCGTTGTTTGTTCCTGTTCCAGAAGTTCCCGCATCGGTCAGCGCCGACCAACCGTTGTTCCATCTGGCGATATTCTGCACGGAAATCCCTCCAGCTGTTTCAAAAGCACCTCCTACGTATACATTACCGTTACCGTCAACACCAATTTTCGCAACGGGACCGTTGGTACCTGAACCTAAAGCGGACCAAGAGGCTCCGTTCCATACAGCAACATTCTGCGCGCTTACACCTCCAATTGAAGTGAAGCTACCACCCGCATACAATCGACCGTCATCTGCTAAAGCTAGTGCTCTAATGGGACCATTGGCGCCGTTGCCCAGGTTTTCCCATCCACTTTCCTTATTATACCGGGCAATATTGTTGGCAGCGCTATCTCCGGCATTGGAAAAATTACCGGCTACATAAGTATCTTCTCCCGATGTCACTATTGCTTCTACGGTACCATTGGTACCATTTTCCAGAGCTCTCCAAACTCCTACTCCATCCACCGCTACCTTGGTAGGGCCTGGAGGCGGCGGCGGCGGTGTTACGTCTCCCCCATTGATTTGATAAATTTTACCCGAGGTATAGTCAGCAAAGTAAATTTCACCATCTTCATCCAGTCCAAAACTAGAAATCATTCGACCTTCCGCCCTGAACAAGAGATTACTTGTCGCGCTATTAGAATTGGAATTATAGTCCAATGCCCATACCCGCCCCGTGACAAAATCTCCGTAAATATATTTTCCCTGAATGTCGGAATTTGTGCTACTTCCCCGATACACATAACCTCCGGTTATGGAGACATCGCCATTACTATGGTTGTAATTAAATACAGGTTTAATATCAGGACTGGTCGCCAATCCAGTTGAGGAATTATAGCTGTCATTTGCCTCAAATCGATTCCAGCCATAGTTGCCCCCATTTTGAATGATGTTGACCTCCTCATAATTGCCCTGACCTACATCGGCGCCCCACATTCTATTATTTTGGGTATCCCATGAAAACTTCCATGTATTTCGAATTCCCCATGCATATAGTTCGTCCAAACCACCTTGATTAGCCAAGGGATTGTCCGAAGGTATCTCGTAATTGCCATTAGGCAAATCCGGATTGCTTTCCAACGGATTGTTTCCATTTACGTCCACATCAATTCTCAGGATGCTACCAAAAATATTATTTAGGTTTTGCGAATTCCCTTGAGGGTCTCCTGCACCGCCACCATCGCCCATGGACACATACAGGTACCCATCAGGACCGAACCCGATTTTCCCTCCGTTATGGTTGTTATTGTTCTGATTTTTATCAAAACTGAAGATTTCCAATCGACTGGAAGTATTTGCCTGATTCGGATTTCCACTACTCACTTGATATCTTGCCAACACTATTTCTACAACAATGCCCGGCAACGAACTTCTGCGGGTGTAATACACGTAGAAATAACCATTTTGATTATAATTGGGGTGAAAGGCAAGCCCCAATAAGCCTATTTCAAGACCGGAAACAAAACTGACTTCATTAGAAAGATCTAAAAAAGTCTGCTGGGTAGTTGTTTGTCCGTTATTTTGAAAAACTTTGATCTTTCCCGATTGTTCGACAACAAAAAGTCGATCGGATCCATCGTCGGCATTCTGAATTTCCACAGGAACATCAAAAGTTAGATTGGGAAATGCCTGTTCATAGGTCACGTCTTGCGCCATCAATGTCCCGAAAATACAGGTCATTAACAGGAATAGGAATGTAATTTGCTTCATCGGGTGTGGGGGTTTGTTTGGAATCTTAAAAAATCGTTTTCGATAAAATACATCTTTAATACGGTGAAATGCGCCAAATAGTCTTCGATAGAACGTGAAAAATGAATTTATTCGATAAAACGCTCGAAAATTTAACATTTTTAACAAATAGCACCCTCTTTTTAAAATCCGGTAAAAATAAGGCTTATCCCCTTAAAAAACAGTGGTTTTCGTTTTTTTTTCATTCCTCAAAAAAAACAGGGAAAGGGTGTTAAAATGCTAAAATTCTGCATCAACATGTGTGACTTCTCTAAAGGAAAGGAACAATACCATGTTGTAGCATCCTTTCCCTTTTATTTTTTCATGACGATCGTTTGGACCTCGGTATGCCCATCGGTGTCAAAAACAAGTGCATAAAACCCATCAGGTAAGCCGGTGAGGTCAAGCGTTTCAAATTCCAAATGGGTCGCCGGAAAGGTATGGGACACAACCTTCTGTTGTAGCATGTTGTAGACGGTAAGCACAACAGCCGTACCCGCACGCCCTCTAAGATCGATTGAAATGGTTCCTTTTGAAGGATTCGGGAATACCTGTAACTCGTGACGGTCGTCGTCAACACTATCCAGACGGGACTTTAACGCTATTGGCGTCTCGGCCGTCGTGGCCACGATCAAATCGATCGCCGTGGTACAGCCTTCTACGGAGGTGATCAGGTAGCGACCCTGGTCCGATACGTCCACGGCGCCTAGGTTATGGTTGTCCCTTACCAGACTTCCGTCCGGAAGGGCAATGGACTCCACGGGGATATCGTTGGGGAGCATGCTGAGCATCAGCACGTCGCCCTCGGTCACTTCCAGGGTGCCGCTGCCGCTCTGCCACGAACCGTTGATCCGGTATTCCCCGACAATGTTCCCTTCCGGACAGGCCGATAGGGAGTTGACCCGAAGTTCGATCTCCGTACTACAGCCCTCGGTATTGACAAGGGTATAGGTGCCCGCATCGGAAACGCCCGCGACACCAATGATGTAGGGCACTCCTACGGAAGTACCGTCGGGAAGTTCCAGTACCGTGCCCACAGCCGCACCGAGGCCCAGCGTTACCGATACGCCCTCGTCCGCAAGGACCAGCCCTCCCGTTCCGGGAATTCCGCCCACCTCATGGGTATGTGCCAAACTGTCAGCCGGACAGTCCGCACCGACCACAAGGTCGATCGCCGTGGTACAGCCTTCTACGGAGGTGATCAGGTAGCGCCCCTCGTCGCTTATGTCCACGGCGCCTAGGTTATGGTTGTCCCGTACCAGACGTCCGTCCGGAAGGGCAATGGACTCCACGGGGATATCGTTGGGGAGCATGCTGAGCATCAGCACGTCGCCCTCGGTCACTTCCAGGGTGCCGCTGCCGCTCTGCCACGAACCGTTGATCCGGTATTCCCCGACAATGTTCCCTTCCCGACAGGCCGATAGGGAGTTGACCCGAAGTTCGATCTCCGTACTACAGCCCTCGGTATTGACAAGGGTATAGGTGCCCGCATCGGAAACGCCCGCGACACCAATGATGTAGGGCACTCCTACGGAAGTACCGTCGGGAAGTTCCAGTACCGTGCCCACAGCGGCACCGAGGCCCAGCGTTACCGATACGCCCTCGTCCGCAAGTACGAGTCCTCCCGTTCCGGGAATTCCGCCCACCTCATGGGTATGTACCAGACTGTCCGCCGGACAGTCCGCACCGACCACAAGGTCGATCGCCGTGGTACAGCCTTCTACGGAGGTGATCAGATAGCGACCCTGGTCCGATACGTCCACGGCGCCTATGTTATGGTTGTCCCGTACCAGACGTCCGTCCGGAAGGGCAATGGACTCCACGGGGATATCGTTGGGAAGCATGCTGAGCATCAGCACGTCGCCCTCGGTCACTTCCAGGGTACCGCTGCCGCTCTGCCAAGAACCGTTGATCCGGTATTCCCCGACAATGTTCCCTTCCGGACAGGCCGATAGGGAGTTGACCCGAAGTTCGATCTCCGTACTACAGCCCTCGGTATTGACAAGGGTATAGGTGCCCGCATCGGAAACGCCCGCGATACCAATGATGTAGGGCACTCCTACGGAAGTACCGTCGGGAAGTTCCAGTACCGTGCCCACAGCGGCACCGAGGCCCAGCGTTACCGATACGCCCTCGTCCGCAAGTACGAGTCCTCCCGTTCCGGGAATTCCGCCCACCTCATGGGTATGTACCAGACTGTCCGCCGGACAGTCCGCACCGACCACAAGGTCGATCGCCGTGGTACAGCCCTCTACGGAGGTGATCAGGTAGCGACCCTGGTCCGATACGTCCACGGCGCCTAGGTTATGGTTGTCCCGTACCAGACGTCCGTCCGGAAGTGCAATGGACTCCACGGGGATATCGTTGGGGAGCATGCTGAGCATCAGCACGTCGCCCTCGGTCACTTCCAGGGTACCGCTGCCGCTCTGCCACGAACCGTTGATCCGGTATTCCCCGACAATGTTCCCTTCCGGACATACAGGTTCTCTCAATAAGTCCAGCGTTATGAGAACGGTACATCCTTCTATGGAAGTCAATACATAAACCCCGATATCGGCAGGGGTTACCCTTCCGATGGTATAGTCCCCGGTAATGTTGGGAATAGTAGCTCCTCGTGGGGTGGTAATGCTAAAAGAAAGCTTATCCAAATTTTCAAAGACGTTCGGTAAAATACTTAAACGTACACGCTCATCGAGCGCTACCGAAATAGTAACATTTTCGCCGGGGTCTCCATGTTGATATGGGTTCGATCCTATCCTCCATTCGGGGCTGATCAGGATGTCCTCGGGGTCGCACTGTTTCACCACGTTGACGTTCACTACGGTGGCGCATCCCGCCGCCGTGGTGAGCACGAAACTACCCTGGTTCTCAAGGTCCACCAGTCCGTCGTTGCGCTCCGGGCTGTCGTTCTGGGGGTCGCTCACCCCGGTATCGACCTGATAGCCGTCGGCCTGGTCGAAGTCCGCCGCCGAGCGCAATGTCGGCGCCTCGAAGTCCCGTTGGGCGGTGGTCACATAATAGGTACCCGCCGTCACGGCCCTGAGGTATACCCGTGAGCCCTCCGGGGCGTTCACGTTGTTGCCGGCGGTCCATTCGCCGTCGTCTATCTTGAACTCCGCCGCTATGGTCCCCTGGGGACAGTCCGGTACGCCGGCCAGTCCGCTGCCCAGGTCGAAGAAGGCCTTGATCTCTTCGGCCCCCAATGCCTTGTTGTATACCTTCAGCTCGTCGATACGGCCATCGATTTCGTCGGTCACCCCGCTCTGGTTGTATCCCGCAGCGGTCAGGAAGGGTCCCGCAGGGTCCCGTTGTTCGTAGAAGCCCGAGGAGGTAAAGGCGCTGGCGTCCCCCGGGGCGTCGTTGATCACGAAGCCGCCCGTGGCGGTCTGGGTACAGACCTCTATACCGTTGGCGAACAGGCGCGCGGTGGTACCGTCATAGGTCGCCGCGATGTGCACCCACGACCCCTGCGGGGAATAGCCCGCATAACAGTTCACCGAGCCCTCGGTGGTGGGGAACTCCCATTTGTATAGGCTGTTGTGGAAACCGAAGAACAGTGCCGGGTAGTCGTGGCTCAGGATGCCCACGTTGTGCACCAGCTCGTCGCGGTTGACCCAGGCCATTACGGTGACCGAACTCGATGTGGCATCGAAAGTGGCATCGTAGGGCACCTCCAATATGGTATTGCTCTGGAACTCCGCACCGTCGAACTCCGCGGCCTTGCCGAAGAGGCCGTTGTCGGTGGCGGGGATGTTGTCGGTACTGGGCACTTTTGTGGCCCCGTTGTCGTCCACATCGTAGAGGAGCCCGTCGTTGCCGTTGCCGGAGCTGTCCAAAAGGGTACTGGAGCCCTCGGCGTCCTCGAACTCCAGGTGCAGCACCAGGTTGGGGTTGGTGGCAAGGGGCAGGGCATCGCCCACCATGATGGTCTCGGCCACCGAGGGCACCCCGTCGCCGTCGAGGGCGAAGAGCATGTAGTAGCCCGGGGGCAGGAGGTTGCGGTCCGGGACCGATACATTATAGTTTCCGCCGCCACCGGTAAAGGCTACCGGTATACGGCGCTGTTCGTTGTTGGTACTGTGGGTGGCCGATGAAAAACGGATCAGCGAAAATTCGGTGATTCCGGGGCTGCCGGTCACCGTAATGGTACTGTTGTAATCGGCCTCGTCGGGAGCGGAAATGCTAGGCCTTGCCGCTAACGCCCCGCCGTCAGTGAACAGATAAGGTGGGCTGTAGATCTCGGCACTCTGGTGGTCGATACAATCGGGAGTAGAATCACAAAGTCCCCCGCCGCCCACGAACACGCGACCATCGTTCATCAATATGGAAACACTATGGTAGGTGCGCGCCTCCGACATGCCGGCAACAGTGCGCCAACTATTGGTATGCGGATTATAGATTTCGGCCGCAAAACGGGCACCTACATCGGAAAAAACCACGGCCCGATCAAGCCCTCCGGTAACCAACACGTCTCCGTTGGGCAGTACGACCGTATTCAACATGGTTCGGGAAAATTCCAAATGGTTGGCCGTTGGCGTTACCGATACGGCATTCTCCGTATTGATATCGATTACAAAAGCGTTGTCCTTAGCGGGATGATCGCTATCATAGGATTCCGCACCGCCTACTTTCAATATTTTGCCGACATCGAACATAACCGTGGTACCCTTCATGGAATAGGTATCGGTTCCCCGTAGTCCGGCACTGCTAATGCTACCTGTACCCGTAACATCGATCCAGTGCATTTCTTCGCTTGGTCCGGCATGAAATATTTTTCCGTTCGGCGCGGGCCATAACCAAAGATGGTTATCAATTCTATAGAGTCCTCTTGCTTCCGTATTCAAATCATTGGCCGTAAAAATATCGGCCCCCAAAATTCCCGGAAGCTTGAACCAACCGGTAAGTGGCGACCAAATTTCCGCGTCTTTCTGCCCGTTGGTAGAGGGGTAGTTGCCATCGGCCCAAGATCCTCCCAAGGTAAAAACGGAACCGTCGGAAAGGGTGACGTTTCCTTGGTAGCCCCTTGGAATGTGCATGGTGGCCGCTTCGGTCCACCGCTCCGTAACAGGATCAAAAATGCTGGTTTTATCGCTCGTAGCCCCTCCCGCTGCCATAATTCGCCCATCGGGCAGGTTGTTGATGCCCGGGCAGAACATGTCGTGGCGTGTATTCGAGACAAATTGCCCCAAAGCCTGACCATCGGTACCCAAGGTGGGATCAAAAATTTCCGTATAGGTCGCTCCGGAACTTATCTCTACAAAGGTGGTAGGAGAACTTGCCGCCCAGGTAAGCAATCTACCATCGGGCAAATTGGCCACGGCAACGGGCACGATATCGAACCCGATAGGTACGCTCCACTGCCCTTGCGTTTCCGGGGTTTGCCCGGAACCGGTCAGCATACAAATTAATAAGAAAAAGGCAAATAACGGCTTAGTGCGAGAGGTATACAATGCTCCCATGGTCATCTCGAATTATACAATGTTTCCAGGGGAAAAAGTTGTTGGTTTTGGTGCTGCAAATTTTATACTTCTTCGATGAACCTAGCGATTTAATCGTCAAAAATTAAAATAAATCGATTAACTGCATCTTCCGTATAATCAGGAATATGCACAGTTGGCATGCCATATGCCAACCAACGACAAGACAGACACAGGCGAACGTCCGGCGACATTCCATAAACCCGTCCTTGGTATTGACGCGGCATCTTTATGGACGTATCGATCTTTACATTTTCAATATCAAAAATTACCTGCCTTGGCACCGTTTCCAAAGAAGGTAAGGAACAAGTCCACAGAAGAAAAAGAAATAAAAAAAAGCAAAAGTGTAACAATCGGGAACTTGTTGCATCTTTACAACAAAACATTCACTTTTTGAGCCAGAAAAGAGAACATATTGATGCATTATTACAAAGATGTATTGAAGGGAAGCAAAGCGCCCAACTTGAAGTTTACAACCGCTATTATAAAGCAATGTACAATACGGCCCTAAGGATCGTAAAGGACAGCGCGGAAGCGGAGGATGTAATGCAGGAATCGTTTTTGAACGCGTTTACGAAACTGCACAGCTTTAAAGCGGAAGTTACCTTTGGATCTTGGCTAAAACGAATTGTAGTAAACAACAGCATCTATCATTACAGAAAGCAACAGAAAAAAAATGAAGTTGCCCTGGATGATATTATGTACAAGGTCGAAGACAACGATGCAGTTGTCGCTGATGAGGGTTTTACACAATTGAAGGCTCAAAAAGTGATGGAAACCATGAATCATTTAAAAGACAACTACAGAGTTTCTTTGACCTTACATTTAATTGAGGGCTATGATTATGAAGAGATCAGTAGCATTATGAATATTAGCTATGCAAATTGTAGGACTACGATTTCTAGAGCGAAGGAAAGTTTACGAAAAATATTGATACACGCATAACCATGGAAAAAGAAAAATTGGAACAGCTGTTCGATGACCTACAGGGTTCTTTTGACATAGCATCCCCCGAGGAAGGCCATCAAGATCGCTTTTTGGCAAAACTCAACAGTTCCAAAGGGGTCGTTGCGCTACCAAAAAGGAAAAAAAGCTGGTGGAAACCGGTTTCGATCGCCGCATCGGCAGCAATATTATTGGCCCTGGGAATCGGTCTTTTTACAAAAGGGCTATCAGTGGCGGAGCAAGTGGCCGAAATTTCACCCGAGGTTTCGCAAAGTCAGTTTTATTTTGCAAATCTTGTTGCGGAACAGGTGCGTACCTTGGAAAATGAAAGTACCCCCGAAACCAAACAGATTGTGGACGACACCATGAAACAGCTTAAACGGTTGGAAGCGGACTACACCCAATTGGAGCAAAACCTTTTGGAAGGTGGAAACAGCAAACTGCTTCTCAGTGCCATGATTACAAATTTTCAGACCAGAATCGATTTGCTTCAAGATGTTCTGAATCGAATTGAAACGATAAAAAATTTAAAAAATTACGATGATGAAAACTACACCCTTTAACTGTATCGTAACAATACTCCTTTGTTTCCCCATTTTGCTTTCTGCAAACAAGGATCCGTTGAAAGGAAGGTATACGAAAGAAAAAACGATCAAAAAAGAATTTAATGTAAACCCGGACGCCTTGTTGAAAGTAGACAATAGCTACGGAAACCTGAATATCACCTCCTGGAAGGAGAATCGTGTGATGATCGAGGTCCATATCAAGACCAATGGCAACAATGAGGAAAAGGTACAGCGCAAACTGGATCAAATAACCGTTGCCTTTGATGGTAGTAGCAGTGTAGTATCGGCCAAGACCATTTTTAACGAAAGTAGAAATAATTGGGGCTGGGGCAGTAATACCAAGGTAAACATGCAGATCAACTATACCATTAAATTACCGATCAAAAACCGGGTAAACCTCAACAACGATTATGGCAGTATCAGTTTGGATCGTGTGGATGGCCATGCAAAGATCAATTGCGATTACGGTCGCCTAGATATCGGGGAACTGAGGGGAAGGAACAACCAACTAAATTTCGATTACACCTCTAATTCAACTATTGGCTACATCAATAGCGGTAAAATAATAGCGGACTATTCGGGCTTCACCATAGAAAAGGCAGGCGATTTGGTCCTGAACGCGGACTATACCAATTCAAAGATCCAAGAAATGGAAAACTTGCAATACACCAGCGATTACGGTAAAATCGAAATTGGGGAAGCCAAGGATGTGAGCGGCACGGGGGACTATATCAGCGTAAGGTTGGGGACCATACATGGTGATGTGGATATTGCGGCCGACTACGGGTCTCTCAAAATCGCAAAATTGGCCGCGGATGCCGGTAACGTAACCCTAAAAACCGATTACACCGGCGTAAAGATCGGATACGACCCCGCCTATTCGTTCGATTTTGAAATAAGCACTTCGTATGCCGGCGTAGGGGGAAAAGAGGACTTTGAGATCAGCATCAGTAATGTTAAATCAACCAGTAAGTACTACAAAGGATTTTATGGTAACGCCAACAGTGGAAACCTGATCACCATATCGAGCGACTATGGTGGCGTATCTTTTTATAAAAATTAATACATCAATCAAAACCCGAACTTCTCGGGACTAAAACTAGAATTATGAAACAAGTATTGAGCCTTAGTTTAATTGCATTATTAAGCATTTCATGTACCGCACAGTGGGGTAAAAAAATCAAGGGAAACGGAAAATCGGTCAACATTGAACGCAGTGTCGGGGAGTATGACGCTATCGGTGTTTCAGGATGGTTCGACGTGTATCTCGTAGACGGAAACGAAGGAAACCTTAGTTTGGAAGGGGAAGAAAACCTTTTGGAGTACCTCGTGACAGAAGTAAAGAACGGAAAATTGATCATTAAAGTTGAAAAAGGATACCAACTAAAACCATCCAATTGGGATAAGGGCATCCGTATTACCGTTCCCGTTGCCAGTATAGACGAGGTGACGCTTTCAGGATCGGGCGATATCGTTGGGGAAAAAACGTTGAAATCGGACCGTTTTAGAACAAGCATGTCCGGTTCCGGCGATATTACCCTGACCGTGGAAACAAACGAAATGGAGGCCAGCATGTCCGGTTCCGGAGATATTACCCTAAGCGGCCAGACCGACAACTTCGATGTAAGCGTTTCTGGTTCCGGAGACGTTAAGGCGTACGACTTGGAAGCGAGCAAAGTAGATGCTACCGTTTCCGGTTCTGCCGATATCAAAATTACGGTAAATAAAATGTTACGTGCCCGTGTTTCGGGATCTGGTGACATTAGTTATCGGGGCAATCCAGAAAAGGTAGATACCAAAACTTCCGGTTCGGGGGACATTTCAAAAGGATAAATACAAAACCATTCGCAAAATGGGTTAAGGCCTCCGAAGTTCGGGGGCTTTTTTTGTGCGTTGCCTTCAAAAGAACCACACTTAACATTTAAGGTAGTTTATGTGAATTCCCCGCAAGGGCACTTTTTTCGGAATGCCGAACTCTTAACAATAACAACATGCCCACCAAAAAAAACAAGCCTAAAAAAATAATGGAATATCGGATACTTCCGGTTATTTGGGCAATGTATCCATAACTCAACATACCGATTACGATACCTATTTTTTCGGACACGTCATAAAAACTAAAGTAGGATGCGGTATCCAATGCCCCCGATGGAATGAGCTTGGAATAGGTTGACCTGGAAAGGGATTGAATGCCCCCCATAACCAAGCCTACGGCTCCCGCGGTACTATAAAATTCAAAGGGCGTGGTTATGGTATAGGCGTAGATACAGATACCGATCCAAATAAGGTTCAGCACGATCAATGTTTGGATGTTTCCAAAACGTTTGGACGATCTTGAGGTAACATATGCGCCTAAAATGGCTACCAATTGAATTAATAAAATACTGACGATCAAACCGATAGTTGGGTCCGTAGTCCCCCAGTCTAGTTCCTCTATGCCGAAATATGTAGCGATCAGCATAATGGTCTGCACCGCCATACTGTACACAAAAAAAGCGCCCAAATATCGTTTTAACGGAACGTTCTTTTTAATTTTCTGCCAGATCAGTTTTAATTCCTTAAAACCGTTGAACAGGATGTCCTTACCAAATTTCTCTTGCTTGTTCCCCTTTGGCAGGTGACGGTAGGTATACTGACTAAAACCGATCCACCAGAGCCCCGTTAACACAAAGGATAAGCGCGTAGGAACGCCACTGTCCTCAAAGCCGAACGCATCGAAATTTAAAATCATGACCAAACAAATAACCAATAACAGTACACTACCCACATACCCGAAGGAAAACCCCTTGGCGCTAATGGCATCTTGCTGTTCAGGGAAGGCGATATCTGGCAAGTAGGAATTATAGAAAACCAAACTGGACCAAAATCCGATCAAGGCCAAAAAATAACAGAGCAATCCAAACCATAGCATTTCCATACTAAACCAATACAGACCGATACAGCACAACGCACCGAGGTAACAAAAGAACTTCATAAAAACCTTTTTGTTACCCACATAATCGGCAATACCACTTAATAAGGGACTTAAAAAGGACACCACCAAAAAAGCGGCCGCGGTAACATAACTAATCAGTGTATCATTATTAAAATCGATACCCATAAAGGTAACGGTATCATTGATTACCGCACCCTGCTCGTTTTTCACTATGGTAAGTGCCCCATAAAAAATGGGGAAAATAGCGGAAGAAATCACAAGATTGTATACGGAATTGGCCCAATCGTAAAACGCCCAAGCGTTCAACAATTTTTTACTGCCTTTGGTGAGTGGTGGTTTGGTCATGGCGAAATAAAAAACCGTTCACTTCATGCGAACGGTTCTTAAGATACGATTTATAGCCCAAATAAGGGCGCTATTTAAAACTGGTCACCCCAAATTTTGCGGCTTCTTGCCGTGCCATAGGTGCCCAGGCCGTTAAGTTGTTGATCCGGGTATCGTTGGAGGGGTGTGTACTCATAAATTCTGGTGGTGCCTGCCCGCCGCTTTTCGCTTTCATACGGCGCCATAGGTTGGCGGCTTCGTCCGGGTTATAGCCTGCAATCGCCATAATCTGTAGTCCAATGCGATCGGCCTCGGTTTCGTGACTTCTGCTAAAGGGGAGCATTACGCCTACCGTAGACCCGAGGCCATACGCCTGATTAAAGGTATTTCGGGTACGCTCATCCTTAATGGCCACATTACCGGCCACTGCCCCCAACTGCTGTAAGGTACCGGCGCTCATCCGTTGTGCTCCGTGATCCGCCAAAGCGTGGGCCACCTCATGCCCCATTACCACGGCAACACCTGTCTCCGTTTGGGTAATGGGAAGTATACCGGTGTAAAAAACGATCTTACCACCGGGCATGCACCAAGCATTCACCGTTTCGTCCTGCACCAAGTTATATTCCCACTTGTAATCCTTTAAATATCCTGGATAACCATTGGCGCTCAACCATCGCTCGGCAGCCGATGCGATCCGTTGCCCAACATTGGTGATCATCTGTGCATCCTTACCGGTCTCGACCACTTTATTTTGGTTTAAAAACTGATCGTATTGGGCAAAAGCGGTCGGAAAAATTTGGCTATTACCGTAAAAGTTCAGCATCTTTTTTCCCGTGAAAGGGTTGGTCTTACAGGCCGCCGAAGCCATAAAAACCAAGAGTATCAAAGCTATTTTTTTCATGTTAAGAGTGTTTAGTACTCGAAAATTACAAAAAGAACTCATCTTGAGTTGTTCTTTTACCTAAGAATTTCGCATTTTGCACCGTAATTTCCCCATTTTCAGCTTCCGTAGCTCGGGCTATGCAACCATAAAATGGCTTCATTACGTCACAAAAACCTTCGTTCTCGATTACAAACAACAACTCAAAACAAGTTCAAATTATTTCCCGGTAATGTGCAGTTCGGTGAAATTTTTACTGACCGTGAGCGAGTTGTCCCCGTTCAATTTCAGGTCTTTTAACGCCACTTTTTCATTATCGATCTCTATTTCCACGATCTTAAACGGCAACCCGTGCAAGTTGAACCGGAACGATTCGTATGGAGTGGTAAAAGCACCGTCCTTATATTGTTGGACGATCAATTGTTTTGGCTTACCGATCAATTTAAACTTGCGTAAGCTGTACTTCCCCTGTGTATAGTCGAATCCTTCCTGACTGTCCTCGTAGACCGAGGAAAGCTCTACCCCTTCTTTGTAATACAGATCCAACACCAATTCTTCCAGTTCCAATTCACCAACATATTGTTGGACGGGATATTTTGGAATTATCGCTCCTTCTTTTATAAACAACGGTATTTCGTCCAGTTCTGCGGGCACCCACTTTTCAAGACCTCCGTCCACGACTTCCTCTGTCCAGAAATTGTACCATTTCCCCCGTGGGATGTACATGCGCCTTCCCTGGGCATTTGGCTCTTGTACCGGACATACCAGTATATGGTCGCCGAAGATAAATTCATCGGTCCTGAAGTGTGTTTGGTTGTCCTCCTGATCAAAATGCACTAGGGACTGCAACATCGGAATCCCATCGTTTACATATTTGTAGAACATGGTGTACAGATAAGGTAACAACTGATAACGGAGTTCGATAAACTTTCGAACGATATCCGTAACCTCATCCCCAAAGGACCAGGGTTCCTGATCGCCATGATCACCACTGCTGTGTACACGACAGAAGGGGTGAAAAACCCCGAGTTGTATCCACCTTGCGAACAATTCCCCATTGGGCTGTTCGGCAAAACCACCAATATCGGAACCTACAAAGGAATAGCCGCTCATGCACATGCGCTGCATTTGTACATTGGCGATCCATAAATGTTCCCAAGTAGCAACATTATCGCCCGTCCAAGTGGAAGCATACCTTTGCGTTCCCGAAAACGCGGCCCTGGTGATAACGAATGGTCGTTTTGGGTAAACGTATTTTTTAACCCCCTCATAAGTGGCACGAACCATCTGCATACCATAAATATTGTGGGCCTTTCGATGGGTACAAGGGTGCCCGTCAAAATTATGACGGGTATCCAAAGGTGCGGTTTTTCCGGGCACTTCCATCACCGCGGGTTCGTTCATGTCGTTCCAAACGGCATCAACACCCATTTCGGCCATAAACTCTTTGTAAAGTTCGGCCCACCATTCGCGTACCTCCGGATTGGTGAAATCGGGAAAGTTGCATTCCCCCGGCCACACTTTTCCGTGCATATAGGGTCCATCGCCCCTACGACAGAAATATCCCTTCTCCATGGCCTCACGGTATACCCAATAGTCCTTGTCTATTTTAATACCGGGATCGATCATGACCACGGTCTTAAACCCATCTTCCTTTAGCTCCTTCATCATTCGCTTGGGTTCCGGAAAATGATTTTTATCCCAGGTAAAACAGCGAAAACCGTCCATATAATCGATGTCCAAATAAATGGCATCGCAGGGAATGCGCAAGTCTCGAAATTTTTTGGCGATCTCCTTCACCCTACTCTCGGGAAAATAACTCCATTTGGACTGGTGATAGCCCAATGCCCAAAGCGGTGGGAGTTCCGGGGTACCGGTCAAATCGGTATATAGCCGTACTACTTTCGACATTTCCGGACCGTAAAAGAAATAATAGTTCATTTCACCGCCATCGGCCCAGAAACTGGTGGCGTTGCGCCTTTCGTGAGCAAAATCGAAATAGGAACGGAAACTGTTGTCAAAGAAAATACCATAGGCCCTATTCTTGTTCAGGCCGATATAAAATGGAATCGCCTTGTATAACGGTTCTTGATCTTTACCATAGGCATACTGATCCATTACCCAGTTGTTGACCCGCTTTCCCTTAAGGTTAAGATGCGTTGCCTTATCGCCCATTCCGTAAAAGCTCTCGCCGGTTTGGGTAATTTTGCTCATTTTAACGGTGTTCCCACCATACTGATAGTTTTCCTCCCAGTGAAAGCCGATTTCATCTTCGTTGAGGATGTTGCCTTCCAAATCGGAGATTTGGGTACGCAAAGAAGCCTTATCGACCAAAATTTTCACTCGGGTCGTTTCTATGTAATATTCACTATCGGTTTCGGTAACTTCCAACCGATTGTAGCCCCTGCTGGCATTCTCACTAACGGCATATGAAAAATCGGGCTCAAAGGTATGCCCGGTAGCATATCGAAAACGGATGGTACTGTTCCGCATTACGGTAATCTGTAAAATGACCCCGTTTTCGGTAGTGAAATATAATTTGTCGGTATCCTGTTTAAAGTCGACTATTTTATTGGGATAGAGGTTCCCTTTATATTCTAACTCGGTATTCGTAATCATAACCTATTTATTTTTTGGGAACAGCAAAAAAAGCACATTACCGTCGAATAATGAAACATATACATCCTGAATTGACGACTATTGCGTTTTCTTCGGTCAATCTTACTTAAAAATAACAATACTTAAAGGGGGAAGCGTTATTTCAACGGATTTGGAATGCCCGTGCCACGGGGTATTCTGTAGTTTTGAAATTGCACAGTCGGTACCCGAACCGCCATACTTGACATCGTCGCTGTTGAAAAGGGGTTTGGGCAAACCGGATTTCTTTGGAATCCCAATGCGATAGTCCACCCTTGGTGCCGGTGTAAGGTTCAATGCGATGTAAAGATCATTTTTGGAATCCTCGCCCTTTCTAATATAGGTAAGTACGCAATTTTCATGATCGCCATAATCGATCCATTGAAAACCTTCGGGATCGAACTGTTTCTGATAAAGCGCGGGTTGCTTTTTGTAGAGTTCATTGAGACCCTTTATAGTTTCTTGAATCCCTTTATGGCCGTCGTATTGGGTAAGGTGCCAATCGAGGCTTTGTTGAAAGTTCCATTCTTCGGTCTGCCCGAATTCGCCGCCCATAAATATCAAATTGGTACCGGGATGGGTAAACATGTATCCGAAAAGCAGTCTTAAATTGGCAAAGCGTTGCCATTCATCGCCCGGCATTCGGTAAACCAACGACTTTTTACCATACACCACCTCATCATGCGAAAAGGGCAACATAAAGTTCTCGGTAAACGCATAGGTCATACTAAACGTTAGATCGTTCTGATGGTGCTTTCGGTATATCGGATCTTTTTTAAAGTATTCCAAGGTATCGTGCATCCAGCCCATCATCCATTTCATACCAAAACCCAACCCTCCGAAATTCACCGGTTTTGAAACTCCGGTAAACGCCGTGGATTCTTCGGCAATGGTCTGAACATCGGGATAGTTCCCATATACGGTTTCGTTCAGTTCCCGAATAAAGCTCATGGCCTCCAGGTTTTCATTGTTCCCGTACATATTGGGTTCCCACTCCCCTTCTTCACGGGAATAGTCCAAATACAACATGGAAGCAACGGCATCTACCCGCAGCGCATCGGCATGGAACTGATCTAACCAAAACAAGGCATTACTGATCAGAAAAGCCCTTACCTCGTTCCTACCGTAGTTGAAGATCAGACTCTTCCAATCGGGGTGGTACCCTCTTCTACGGTCGGGGTGTTCGTACAAGTGTGATCCATCGAAAAAACCAAGACCATGGGCATCTTCCGGAAAATGGGAAGGTACCCAATCCAAAATCACCCCGATACCGTTTTGATGCAGCTTGTCTACCAATAGTTTGAACCCTTGCGGCTCCCCAAAACGGGAGGTCGGTGCAAAATAGCCTGTAAGCTGGTACCCCCAGGAAGGGTCGTACGGATATTCCATTATGGGCATGAACTCTACATGGGTAAAGCCCATTTCCTTCACATATTGCACCAATTCTACAGCGAGTTCCTCGTAGGAAAGAAACGCGTTATCCCCTTTTCGTTTCCAAGATCCCAAATGCACCTCATAAACGGAGAACGGACTATTCAATGCATTTTTGGCTTTTCTGTCCTTCATCCATTTGGCATCCTTCCATTTGTAGGAGTCGTCCCAGACGACGGAAGCCGTATTGGGCGGATGTTCGCAATAGCGCGCGAACGGATCGGCTTTTTCGGTAACGGCCCCATGATTGTTGGACTTGATATGGTACTTGTACACCTCGCCTTTACCGATATTCGGAATAAACCCCTCCCATATGCCACTTTCGTCCCAGCGGACGTTAAGCGGATGTTCATGGCTCAACCAATAGTTGAAATTCCCAATTACGGAAACCGCTTTGGCCGAGGGCGCCCAAACGGCAAAATACGTTCCTTTTACCCCGTCTACCGTCATGGGATGCGAACCCAGTTTTTCATAAAGTCGATAGTGTTTTCCCGATTTAAAAAGATTGATATCAAAATCGGAAAATACGCTATGCGGTACTACATTGCCCATATACTTTTTTTTATTTCTTCGTTATTTGTTGATACCGCAAAATTGGATTCTTTCAAAAAAGCGCGGTATGTTCTATTGTTTTAGTCTTGGTTGTCCATGATGCCCAAAATTCCTTCCAAAGGAATCACTGCCCAACGAGGGCGGGAATTCATCTCATACCCCAATTCATAAATGGCCTTTTCCAACATGGAGTATTTGAGGATGAAGATACGTTCTTGACGGTATCCGATATTCAAATTGTTCGCCTGGATCAAAGTGGTATACGCCTCTAAAAATACACCTATAAAAAACTTATAGAGCGTTTCCCCGGCTTTAAAAAGGTCTTCTTGCGAATAGGGATAGCTTTCGCCATTGTTGAATATGGTAGCGTAAATGGCATAATGGAACGACCTGAAAATTCCGGCGACGTCCTTTAAAGGTGGGTGTTTTACCTTCCGGTCCCGAATGGTACTTTCCGGCTCCCCTTCAAAATCGAGCAAGTAAAAATCATCGTCCTGAACCAATATCTGGCCCAGATGATAGTCGCCATGCACGCGGATACGCTCCCCTTTTAGCTTGGTCCAATCAAATTTCACAAAGCGCCTGCGAATCTCATTTTTACGTTCCAAAAAGGTCTTTACCAATTCGGCCGCCCTGCCCTCCAACTTGTGCAGGTTGTTTTCGACACTGTTCAAACGATTTTGAAACTGATACAGCAATCGGTTTTTCAGCCACACTTCATAATCGCTATTAAAATGTTTAGGGGTAAAAGCCGTATCCTCAAATTCCGAACCAAGGGCCACATGCATTTCAGCCGTGCGCTTGGCCATCACCTGTAATTTTAAAAAAATGCTCAACCCGGCCCAATCGATAATTTCGGGCGGTACGTCCCTGATCTCCAATCGTTGGAACAATTGGGTATCGGGCAAACGATCTACTTCTATTTTTTTGTACTCCAGATTTGAAAATACCTTGTGTACCTCTTTCAACATAAAATCCCAAGCATCTCCTTCATTGGGTACCAATTGTTGCAATAACGCTATGGTAATATTATCCTTGTCCTTGTCCACGATACTCACATTTCCCAAATAGGCCGGGGTATTCCGATACCCTTTTTTTTCCGACAAAAACTGGCTCATTTCAAAATCCGGATTTTTATCGGCATAGATCCTCCTAAAGAACTTGATTACGGAGGTATCATTATAGATAATGGAAGTATTGCTCTGCTCCAGTCCCATAAAGCGGGAAGACACATAGGCGGTATCGGTAAAAAGGGAACTTCGGTGATACCGAACGGGAGTAGTATCGTTCGGTTCCGCATTCATGATGCGTTCGAACACCAACTTCCGAAAGGCTTCCAGATTAATAGCGTCGATGATATACCCGGTCTGCCCATTAATCGTCAAAGGCAATATGCGATCTTCTTTGGCGAAGCTCTCATCGGTAACAAAGGCGATTGGTAGAAAGTAATGCTGATAAAAGGCTTCTTGAAAATTGACTTCCAATAACAGTCCATAATAGACTTCGCCATGTTGTTGGATCCTGAAATATTGGTTGAGCTCTATGTATTTCAATTGGCTGGACTTACCTCCGTACCACCGCTGCCTAAGGATATAGTCTTCCAAAACGTCCGAAAGAAAGATTTTTACGAAAGAGGCGTCTTCCAAAAGGCTTTCCCAGGTAGCTTCAAATACATAGGGCGGTCGCAGCAGGCTTTCTTTGTTCTTCTTGGCCATGCTTTATTTTCTTATGTGGAAAATATGAAAGGGCAGGTTCGGCCCCAGTTCTATATAGTTCCATTCATTGTTCCAAATGTAGCTATTGTTGCTTATCAGGTCATATACCGCTATGCTTTCACCGTGTTCCATACCCAAAGCGGCCATCGGTAATTGCACATGACCAATTTGTGTGTGATGGGAATCAAGGCTCACTACGATCAAGGTTTGATCGGTTCGATCGTCGTTCCATTTATGAAAGGCGATCAATTGTTCGTTCTCCATGGCACAAAACCGAATGTTGTTCGTTTGCTGCAGGGACGGATGGTTTTTGCGTATCTGGTTGATCTGTCCGATCAAATAGGTCAGCTTATTTTCGATCGTCCAGTCCCAATGCCGTACCTCGTACTTTTCGGAATGGAGGTATTCTTCCTTATTCGGCATGGCATCGGACACCATATATTCGAATACCGGACCGTAAATACCCAAGTTTCCGCTTAGGGTGGCGGCAAGGGCATAACGGATCAAATGCATGGCCTCGTTACTTCCCTGAAGGTGATATGGGTTAATATCGGGGGTATTGGGCCAAAAGTTGGGCCGGTAATACTCCTTCATATCCGACTGTGTCAATTCGGTCATGTATTCGATCAATTCGTGCTTGGCCACCC
Organism: uncultured Flavobacteriaceae bacterium; assembly: GCA_947500445.1. Classification (GTDB taxonomy): domain Bacteria; phylum Bacteroidota; class Bacteroidia; order Flavobacteriales; family Flavobacteriaceae; genus Pelagihabitans. Next base: position 75,401 of record CANMSB010000012.1, read on the forward strand.
TCCAAGTAAAATAGGTATAGCTCTGGGAAAACCCTTGTTTGGCCAATTGCTGCATAACTTTCGGTCGGGAAAAAGCTTCTGCTAAAAACAGCACGTCGGGATATTTTTTTTTGACTTCCCCAATAAGCCAATTCCAAAAATAATAGGGTTTGGTATGTGGGTTGTCCACCCTAAAAATATGCACTCCACATTTTACCCAATGCAAGGTTACGCTGAGCAACTCGTTCCATAAGGCCTTAAATTCCTTTGTTTCGTAATGGAAGTTTACGATATCCTGATATTTCTTCGGTGGATTTTCGGCGTATTGAATGGTACCATCGGGGCGTTTTCGAAACCATTCGGGATGTGTTTCGATATATGGGTGATCTGGAGCGGCTTGAAAAGCGAGATCCATAGCGACCTCTATTCCCATATTCGCTGCCTTTTTCACCAAGTCCTTAAAGTCCTTTTCGGTACCCAACTCGGGATGTATCGCCTTATGGCCACCATGTTTGGAGCCAATGGCCCACGGAACTCCCGAATCGCCTTCCTTTGCGGTTACGGTATTGTTCTTTCCCTTACGGTGGACTTCCCCTATGGGATGTACGGGAGGGAAATAGAGCACATCAAAACCCATATCGGCAATACGGGGCAATAGCCGCTCACAGTCCTTGAAGGTACCATGCTGGCCATATTCCGGAGCGGAGGACCTCGGAAAAAATTCGTACCACGTACTAAAATTAGCCTTTTTACGATCTACATAAACTTGAAGCACGGCACTCTCGTTTGCCAAATTCCTTTGGGGAAACGTTAAGAACAATTGGTGTAGTTTCTCGGAAACCGCCTCCGATATGGCCGTATCATATGCGCTGTCATCCTTAAAAACAGTGATTAATTTTTTAAGGTAGGCCTGCGATTTTTTCAAGGCCTTTTTTTGGAGCCACTTTAGGTATTGTACGCCATCTAGCAATTCGCTACTTACCTTCTGGCCGTCGTCAAGTTTCGCCTGAATACCATGCTGCCAATTTAGCGCGTGGTCTACCCATCCCCTTATCCGGTACTCGTAAAACCCGGGTTGTTGAACGGTAAACTGGGCCTTGAAAACGTCCTGGCCCAAATGTGCCATTCGAATTTCATCAAATTTCGTTCGCTTTTCGTGCCGCACCAATAATTCGGCCTGAATCAAGTCGTGCCCGTCTCCCAAAACATCGGAATGTACCACAACATTCTCCCCCACTACCCGTTTGATAAAAAATGCACCTGATTGAAGTTGCGGCCTTACGTTCTCGATGACCACTCGTTCCTGTTTCCACATAACGACCCTATTTCGTTGATTTTGTTAAAAATAGGGAATTAACCTTTAACCCAAAATGGGAATTTTATATTTTTTTGTTGCCCTTACCGACCTAAAAAAACGGATGCAACCATTTTTGGAACGCTTTTTGAAACAGAGATTACAGAAATAACAAATGGTTTCGGGATGGCAACCAATGAACGATACCGCTTAAATACGATATTATGAAAAAAGTGACTTTAGCCCTAGCTGCCTGTATGGCATTATTCTTTATTTCCTGTGAAGGACCACAAGGACCTCCTGGTTTTGATGGCTTTGATGGTAACAATGGACTTGACGGGCAGGACGGTATACAGGGGCAGGTATTTGAATTGGACGGGGTAAATTTCGGTTATGATGCCGAAGCCAACCTTTGGAGTGTGCTAGAAACCTTTGCCGACTATACCAATTTTGAAATTTTTGAATCCGATGCCGTTTTGGTGTATCGTTTTGATGGCCAGATCGATTTGGCCGATGGCAGCACTGCCGATGCATGGAGCTTGATCCCACAGAATTTTTTCGTTCCAGAAGGAACAATGCAGTATACCGTGGCGCATACTTTTTTGGATTTTGAACTGTTTATCGATGGTAATTTCGACCTTTCCCTTTTAAGCACCGATTTTACGGACAACCAAACCTTCCGTATCGTCATCGTGCCCAGCGAATTTTTACAAAGCGCCGATTTTGACCAAACCAATATCGATAGCGTAATGGGTAAAATGGGACTTGAAATGAACCAAATACAAAAACTGGAACTCCAATAACAATGAACTCATTTAGACTTTTTTCCCCGAACTGTCGGGAGGCTAAAAAATTATACTTTTTCGCTCGACGCGCCGGCCGGCTCCTCATCAAAAGGCCTTTAAATCACTAATTTTCGCTTCAATCCAAAAAGTCTAAATGAGTTCAATATAAATAGGTACAACAAGCCCTGTTATCATTTTGATGATAGGGCTTTTTCTTTTACAACGGTTAATTTATCCGTATGTATCGGAAATGGTACAACCGAAACGGTACAATGTTCGGACATTTAACACATCGGGTTTTACTTTTTTCGACACTTAGAAAAAATACCACTACGCAAACGGTGCACTTTTGAAAGGAATACCGCATTTTTACGACAAAAACTAAAACTATGGAACCCATGAAAAAATTTTTAATAGCACTGTGTATCGTATTTGTCGGTTGCAAGGGCAACGCTCAAAAACAGGAACGGACCGCGGAAAAAACGGACCAAAAGGAAACTGCCTACTCCGTAACCAAAACAGAAGCGGAATGGAAAAAAGAACTTACCGCGGAGGAATTTTACGTGTTGCGTAAAGCCGCGACCGAAAATGCTTTTACCAGTGATCTTTTGGAAAACAAAAAGGAAGGTACTTACGTCTGTGCGGCTTGCTCGACCCCTTTGTTCAAAAGTGATACCAAATTCGATTCCGGTACCGGATGGCCCAGTTTTTATAAAGAGATCGAGGGCAATGTGGCCTATGATACCGACTACAAAATAGGATACGCACGAACCGAGGAACACTGTGCGACCTGTGGGGGACATTTGGGACACGTTTTTGATGACGGCCCGCAACCTACCGGAAAACGACACTGCATTAATGGTGTGGCACTGGATTTTGTTCCCGCTGCTAAGGAATAATACCATTTTAATTTTGAAAAGGTATAACGACATGCATACCGACTTTTGATAGCCAACCTCACCTGATTATGGTAGGGAAAAAGCTGCATCGGTAGCCAACGATGTTTTCTGGTTTGCAATTTTGGTCCGGTTTTCGGATATTTCCATCCTATGCTAGAAGCCAGCCACTATGTTGATAGCGTCCTTTTTGAGTTTCGGCGGTACAAAACGCTTGGGGACCATACCTTTACGCAACTCACCTATCCCGAACTGCTGTACCGGTCAAATGATGCGGAGAATACTATTGCGCTCATCGTAAAACACATGGTCGGGAACATGAAAAGCAGGTGGACCAACTTTTTAACGGAGGACGGCGAGAAGGAATGGCGTAACCGGGAGTCGGAATTTGAGTCGCCCTATGCTTCTAAAAAAGAGTTGGTATCGGCCTGGGATTCCGGTTGGCAGTGCCTCTTCGATGCCTTGTCCCAAATAGATGCAACCTCATTTGGAAATACCATTAAGATCAGGGGCGAATCGCATTCGATCGTTCAAGCGGCACATCGGCAGTTGGCACATTATTCGTACCATGTGGGGCAAATTGTTTTTTTGGGCAAACAACTGAAAAAAGAGCAATGGCAGTCCCTATCCATACCCAAAGGCGGGTCGGAAGCTTTTAACCAAACTACCTTTGGCTTGCACAAGGCATCGAACCAATCGAACAAACAACGGAACGAAACGTAAATGGTACACTAAAGATGAGAATCGGCACCCCCGTTTATTTACTGCGCTATTTCCCTGCAACTTGACCGTGCAGCCTCACAATGTTTTAAATTGGTATAAAACTTTAGCGTGTTTTCGCCTCGTTCCAAAAAACGTTCATCTCGTCCAAGGTCATGTCCTTTAATTCCTTATCCATATCCTTGGCTTTTTCTTCCAGGTATTGAAACCGTTTTATAAATTTTTTATTGGTGCGCTCCAAGGCATTTTCGGGATTTACACCTAAAAACCGGGCATAATTGATCATTGAAAAAAGTACGTCGCCGAACTCCGAAGCAACGCGGTCCGGGCTGCCGTTGCTTACTTCTTCCTGTAGTTCCCCTAGTTCTTCCTGTACCTTTTCCCAAACCTGTTCGGGTTTTTCCCAATCGAACCCGATACCGGCAACCTTATCTTGTATCCGGTTGGCCTTCACCACCGCCGGCAATCCATTGGGTACTCCTTCCAAAACACTCTTTTTACCTTCTTTAAGCTTGATCTGCTCCCAATTTTGTTGTACCTCTTCAGCGCTGTCCACGGAAAGGTCCCCATAAATGTGGGGATGCCTATGGATCAGTTTTTCCGAAATACCGTTACAGACATCGGCGATATCAAAATGGTCGGTCTCACTGCCAATTTTGGCGTAAAAAACAATGTGTAACAATACATCGCCCAGCTCCTTTCGCACCTCGTCCAAATCGTTGTCCAGAATGGCATCGGCCAGCTCATAGGTTTCCTCGATCGTCAAATGGCGAAGACTTTCCATGGTCTGCTTTTTGTCCCACGGGCATTTTTCCCGCAACTCGTCCATAATCGTAAGCAAGCGATCAAATGCTTTTAATTGCGCGGCTCTAGTGTTCATTGTCATAAATTTTATCAAAAATACGACCCGGCGCGTTCATCATACTCAAAATCCGGTTACAATTTCAAAAAAGACACCGCTGTATCCTTTAAAGGGCCATTTTCCCTTTAAATGAGGTGACGGATTTATACCGTTTTAACTTTAAAATGGTATTATTTCTTGGTAAGCAGCGGCCATACACAATATCCCGGCACAGGCTATCGGGTATTTTTCGTTACTTCGGACTCCTTGGTTTTCAAACCCTTTTAATAGGTGTATTCTTGTGCAGAATGGAAATCTCATTATTGAAGGTTCTCTTTTCTCAAAAATTCTTGGTTCTTTCTCGTATATTAAGGCCTTCAATTAAAACATGTATATGACAACAAGAAGGTCTTTTATAAAACGATCGGGTACGGCGGCAATTGGCGCACTTGTACTACCGACTATGGGTTGTTCTGCACCGTCACCGGCTTTTGGCGTGCAATTGTACTCTTTTCGGGATGCATTGGCCAAAGATGCTATAAAAACCTTAGAGGGAATCGCCGGGCTTGGTATAAAAAAAATTGAATCGGCCCGCAGTGACAAAGGATTGTATTACGGATTGCGCCCAGAACAAATGGGCAAGGTATGTGCCGATCTGGGCATGCAGCTGATCAGCGGGCACGTTCACTTGGACGACACCTTTGAAAACACCATGGAACAAGCGGCCGCTTCCGGACAGGAATACGTCATCTGTTCCTCCCTACCTACGAACGGGCAACATGTCGATAATTACAAAAGCGTGGCCGAAGCCTTTAACAAGGCCGGGGAAGCCTGTAAAAAAATGGGGCTTAAATTCGGGTACCACAATCACGAGTACGAGTTCGAATCGGACAAAGGCACTGTGCTCTACGATATTTTAATGGATGAGACCGTACCGGAACTGGTACATATGGAACTTGACCTCGGTTGGGTAATCGTTGCAAAAAAAGATCCACTACACTACTTCGAAAAGTATCCCGGAAGGTTCCCGCTTTGGCACTTGAAGGACATGAACCTGGCCAACAATGAAAGTACGGAGTTCGGTAAAGGGGCCTTGGACATCAAAAAAATGATGCAGTACCAGAAGCAGTCCGGTGTCGACCATATTTTTATCGAACAGGAAGAGTATGCCAGCACTCCCATGGAGAGCATGCAACACAATATGGATTTCTTAAAACAACTATAGACCATGGCACGCTTCAAATTTCGCATACCACCATCAACACGTTCGTTATCCGTAATGGTATTTTTTCCCATCCTATTTTTTTCGGGCTGCCAGGCCCAAGAGAACCGTATTGTTGCCGAAACGACAACACTCCAATTGGTATCGGATGCCTATGAATTTACGGAAGGACCGGCCGTAGACGGTAACGGCGATGTGTATTTTACGGATCAACCCAACGACCGGATCTTAAAGTGGGAGGCGAAGACCAATACGGTTTCGGAGTGGCTTTCCCCGTCGGGGCGTTCCAACGGATTGTACATGGATCAAAATGGAAATCTATTGGCCTGCGCCGATGAAAAAAACGAACTTTGGCAAATCGCCCCAGATAAATCGGTTACCGTTCTAATAGACAATTATAAGGGTAACACCCTTGGCGGACCAAATGATCTATGGATCGCTCCCGATGGGAATATTTATTTTACCGATCCCCTATACGAAAGGCCTTGGTGGAACCACAGTGCCCCCCAAATTTCCGAACGGCGGGTCTATTTTTATAATAGTACTACCAAAACGTTACAAATTGCAGCGGAAGGCGGCTATCAACAGCCCAATGGCATTATCGGATCGCCAGATGGAAAAACCCTGTACATCGCCGATAACGATGCCAAAAAAACCTACGCTTTTACTATAAACGGGGACGGTTCACTTACCGACAGGGTACTTTTTGCCGATATGGGATCGGACGGAATGACCATTGACCAAAATGGAAACATTTACCTGACCGGGGATGGCGTTACCGTTTTTGATTCCGATGGAAAAAAATTGCGACACATTCCCGTTCCCGAAAAATGGACGGCAAACGTCACCTTCGGTGGAGCGGATAGAAAAACATTGTTCATTACCGCCATGGATTCCGTATACACCTTAGAAATGTTGGTGGCAGGGGCCTATTGATGAGATGTAGCGGGTCAAGGGAATGCCAAGGTATCGACGTCTGTAAAAAAAATTAGTAAAAAAAAAGGGACCATGGTGTGCCATGGTCCCTTTTACTTTTTTTGTGAGCTACTACTAGCTCAACTCATGTGCTACCAAATAGTAGAACGCGGGACGGCTCTTCATCCGAATACCCGACATTTTCTCCGCAACCGCATGTATCGCGGCCATGGCTTTGTCCTTATCGCTAACACCCAGTTTTTTCTCGACAAAGTTTCTACGAACGGTCTCCAATTCGGATTCGTCCTTACCGGAAACCAGCGTGGCATCTTTGTTATCTACCATCGATTTTAGGCTGTTTACATACCCGCTCAACTGCTCGTCATCGATGTTGGAAACACCACATTCGTTCAATTGTTTTACCGCAGTCGCTTTTAAGGCCGCTAATTTGTCATCTCTTTCACTCATTGTATTCTTGTTTAGGGTTACTAGATAGTTGTGTTGAATTGTTATTTTTCTACTGGTTAAGTTAAAAAAAAACTATCGAAAAAAATGGAAAAATGTTTTAGAAATTCAATTTCCCCCTGTTTATAGCTGGATTCTTTCTCAAAATCACCGAAAGATTCCAAAAAAACTAAGAATTCCCCAAAACCGCAATGGATGACATCGTTTCGAAATATAGGTACCCGTTTCTAAAAGGTTCAACAAAAGTATGCTCCCATGACCATGATCTGCCCAAGTGGTTTTAAAGATTGCATTTCCCGATCTCGATTGTTGTCCGGTGCGTAAAAAACCAAAAGATAGTACCCAAGGGGAATCGGTCGCACCGATAAATTATTTATCTTCCTACCCTTAATGGTAACTAATGCCTATGAGCGCCTATCTTTTCGAATATATTGGAACCGCCATGCTGCTCCTGTTAGGAAACGGAATCGTTGCGAATGTATTATTAAAAGGTACCAAAGGAAACAATGCCGGTTGGATCAGTATTACCATAGGCTGGGGAATGGCCGTATTCGTAGGTGTATTCATTTCGGCCGATGCCAGTGGCGGACATTTGAACCCTGCGGTCACCCTCGCGTTCGCGAGTGCCGGAAAGTTTGCCTGGACCCTTGTCCCGGGTTATATCCTAGCGCAATTTTTGGGTGCTATGACCGGTACCACCCTGGTTTGGCTTTTATATAAGCAACACTACGACATTACAGAGGATAAAAATGCTATAATGATGTCATTTGCGAACGTTCCCGCCATTCGCCATTCGTTCTGGAACTTTTTGAGCGAAGTCATCGCTACATTTGCCTTTGTATTGGCCATTTTCCATATTGCCGGCGGAAGCGTGTCCGACGCGCCCATCTCGCTGGGATCCCTAGATGCCTTGCCAGCAGGTCTATTGGTACTGGCCATAGGCATCAGTCTTGGCGGACCTACCGGCTATGCCATAAACCCCGCAAGAGACCTTGGGCCCCGGATCATCCATGCGCTATTGCCCATTAAGAATAAGGGACATAGCCATTGGTATTATGCCTGGATTCCCGTGGTTGCCCCGAGTATCGGTGGAGTATTGGCAGCAATTGTATATTTGTATTTGCCTACTTGACCTTAAAACAAAAACAAAATGAAAAAATATCTGTTGACCTATATATTAATCGGCATGGTTACCTACGGTAAGGCCCAAGAAATTATTGAAGTTCCGCACGAGAAGGCAAGCGAGGTCGTTTGGGAACAGCCCGAAAAAGAATATTTTTCCGAAATATGGCAAACGCAAGTAGTTACCAATGTCGCCACCCCAACCATGGAAGTCTTTCGGCCCGAAACCCCGAACGGCACCGCTGTGGTCATAGCACCTGGAGGAGGGCTTTATGCCCTTAGTATTGAAAGCGAGGGCAAGAACGTTGCCAAATGGTTGAACGAAAAAGGAATTACCGCTTTTGTCTTAAAATATCGATTGGTGCCTACGGGTACCGACGGGGTAAAGGACATCAGCGAAGATGGTGCTACAGATCCTTCAAAAATATTGAAGAAAGTAGCGCCCGTTATGCCCTACTCCATAGCCGATGGGCTTGCCGCCGTACGATACGTAAGGGAAAAAGCCGATACCTTTTCCGTAGACCCCAAAAAAATAGGATTTATGGGATTTTCCGCAGGAGGTGCGGTAACCATGGGCGTTACCTATAGCTGCAAAACCGAGGACCGACCTGATTTCATCGTTCCCGTATATACGTGGACCTATGCCATGCCCGTAAAAGAAGTACCTGCCGATGCGCCCCCGATGTTGGTGGTCTGCGCGAGTAACGACCCCTTGGGCCTTGCCCCTGGCAGCACCGAGCTCTATGCTTCCTGGTTGAACGCAGGTAAAACCGTAGGGTTGCATATGTATGCCAAGGGCGGACATGGTTTTGGGATGAAAAAACAAGGACTCCCCTCGGACAGTTGGATTTCCCGATTTTATGATTGGGCGGTATCCGAAGGCATTACGAATACCTCAAAATAAAACGTATCGCATGTTTAACAACCACAAACAATACAAAGGTCGGAACAGCATATCCAAAACCGTTTCTTTCGTTTTTTTACCGCTGCTATTCCTTTTGATCGGACACTATGCCCAGGCACAGGACAACCCATTTATGGATGAAGTGACCGCTTTACAAAAACGTTATGATACGCTTTGGGACGTTTCCAAGGAAACCATCGTTTTTACCGGAAGCTCCAGTATAAGAATGTGGAAAGACCTTTCAACACGATTTCCGGGAATGCAACTGGTAAATACCGGTTTTGGAGGCTCCCAAGCATCGGACCTTTTGCTTTATACCGATGCGCTCATTTTAAATTTCGCTCCTAAAAAAGTCTTTATATACGAAGGGGACAATGATATTGCAGCTCAAAAAAAACCAAAAGAAATCATAGCGACTACCCAGCAGATCATGGACAAAATTTGGAAGGTACGGCCCAATACGGAAATCGTATTGATTTCCGCGAAACCAAGCATAAGCCGCTGGGAGTTGAAGCGACAATACAAACGCCTGAACCGCAAATTCAAGAAATTGAGCAAAAAAGCACCACAAGTGAGCTTTGTAGATGTTTGGAAACCAATGCTGAAGGGCAACAAATTAAAACAGGACCTTTTTGTGAAAGATGGGCTACACATGAACAAAAAGGGATACGACATTTGGCAATCGGCCGTTGCCCCCTTTTTGAACTGAACATATCAGGTGGGCGCCCAGTGACCTACAGTGCAAACAACTAGGATTATGATAAAGCTACCAATAACGCGTTTTCTTCTTTTTTTTGTTGCTATAGGCATCCTGGTTTCCTGTGGGGAAGAAAAAAAGAAGCGCCAACTCTCCTTACCCAAAACCGATTTAAAGACGGTAAGCATCATTCCGCTGCCCCAAAAGGTAATCGCTACGGAAACGGGATTTGCATTGGATAAGTTTTCTGCCATATTTACGACCGAAACGGCGAACGGTTTTGCCGAAGTAGGTGCTTTTTTATCGGAAAAAATACAAGGAAAGACCAATTTGGACATTGCGGTAAATTCCGTACAAAACGATAGTCTGGAAGGGATTATCTACATCAATCGATCGGACAGTTTGGAACTCGAAACACCAGAATCATATCAACTGTATATCCGTAGCGATTCCATCATCATCAATTCCAATTCCGCCGCGGGCGCTTTCCGTGCCGTACAGACCTTAAGGCAGCTTATTCCCGAAACGGCCAACGATACCCTGGCCGATTATCCCATTTGGGCGATTCCAACGGGTAAAATTGTCGACGCCCCTTCGTTAGCCTACCGTGGGGCCATGTTGGATGTCGCCCGTCATTTTTTCAGTGTTGCCGATGTAAAAAAGTTTATCGATGTTCTTGCCTATTACAAATACAACGGGCTTCACCTCCATTTATCGGACGATCAGGGTTGGCGCATTGAAATCAAATCGTGGCCAAAACTCACCGAAATTGGTGCCAGTACCGAGGTAGGCGGGGAATCTGGAGGGTTTTATACCCAGGAGGACTTTAAGGAAATCGTGGCCTATGCAAAAAAACACCATATGATGATCATCCCGGAAATCGATATGCCCGGGCACACCAATGCCGCATCGGTCTCCTACCCCATTTTAAACGGTAATGGCAAAACCTTAAAGCCATATGAGGGTACCCGGGTCGGTTTTAGCACTTTCGACACTAGAAAGGATACCGTATATGCGTTCATTGACGATGTGGTGCGTGAAATTGCCGAAATATCACCAAGTCCATATTTCCATATCGGTGGCGATGAAAGCCATGTGACCAAAAAGAAAGACTACATCCATTTTGTGGAAAAGGTTGAAAAAATAGTCCAAAAACATGAAAAACGAATGATCGGTTGGGACGAGATCGGCACCGCCGATGTTGATAGCAGTTCTATTTCACAGTTCTGGTCGAGTACCGAAAACGCCAAACTGGCCGTTGCTAAAGGAATGCAAATTATCATGTCACCCGCTAAAAAGGCCTATTTGGACATGCAGTACGATTCCCTTTCGAAACACGGTCTGCACTGGGCCGCATTTATACCGGTAGATACCGCCTACAACTGGTCGCCAAAAGCCTATGAAGGAATCCCCGAGAAAAACATTCTTGGCTTGGAAGCCCCATTGTGGTCGGAAACCATCAGTACCATTTCCGAGCTCGAATACTTGGCTTTCCCAAGGGCTATCGGATATGCGGAACTGGGGTGGACCCCAAAAGAACTCCGCAACTGGGACACCTATAAAAAACGTTTAGCAGATCAGGAGTACTATCTTAAACGGATGAACGTGAACTATTACGAATCTGCATTGGTTCCTTGGAAAGATGAATGATACTTTATCGTTGGCGAACATTTAACAAAGAATGGGATTTAGTAAAAAAATTGTGGAAGACGCATTAATTTCTTCTGGACGACATTGCTGTCTATGCCATAAGTTTTGTGGGACAAAGATCGAATTACACCACATAAAACAGAGAAAGTATGGTGGCGAGGACACCTTTGAAAATTGCTTACCCCTTTGTTTCGATTGCCATGCGGATGTTATGCAATACAATCCTGAACATCCAAAAGGGAAAAAATATTCGATTTCGGAGTTAAAAAGGCGCAGAGACAATTGGTATAAGAAGGTTGATAAAAGTGCTGGTGTAATAGTTTCAACATCAAGCTATCTAAAACTGGATAAAAAAACATTTGAAAGATTAAATGCGCTTTTAAAGAGTGACGGACTAATGTTGTTTATAAAAAACAATGGATTTATCGGCGGTCCTTTTGAGGATAACGTTTTTATGGAAATAAGCGCATTTCTTTTTGAATGCGAGTTACCAGAGTTCGAATTTATAGATGCGGATTTAGAAGGGCTTAGGTCCGAGTTAAATCAGCTGATGGAACGGCTAGATGAACTGATTTTAACTCATACTTTCGGGGCTTCCCATGGTCGACAAGCAATACCACGTGAATGGGAATACGAACAATCTGATCGAATGGAAAAAGCAATTTTGGACTTCAAGGAATTGACACCAAAAGTATCAGAGAAATACGAAGCGATCATGAAATTAGGACGTCGAAAACTGTACGCCAACTAAAAAAATGCTTGACCGGTCGGAAGAGTGTTTACCGAAGCTTTTCACGTGGAAGCATCAAAAACATATGAACGTGGTGTTTAATCACAGTTCTCGTAAAATCCCAATAAGGACTCTTGGAGGAGAAATTACGGACTGGACTTTCTAACCATTTAAAGTGTCCTCTTCAAAGTAGAATGGATATATCCTAACTTACATATCCGCAACTATTTAAAGCCTAAGAGTTATAACAAATGCTAAAACTGATTTTAGCATCAAAATCCAATTTGCTAAAAAGTAAATTATAATTTACCTTTAAATTTCAAAATTAGAGTAGAACAGAATGAAATGTTCCCAACTTTATCGAATATTAACAAAAAATGGTTGGTATGCCGTATCTCAAAAAGGCTCACACGTAAAAATGCGGCACGAAACGAAAAAGGGAATAATCATCTTTCCAAATCACGGCAGCCAGGAAATGGGTAAAGGACTTGAAAAGAAAATCTTAAAAGACGCTGGAATTAAAAAATAAGATTATGACCAAAAAGAAAAAAATAACTATGACAGTTGAAAAAACCAATACGGGATTTTCTGCATTTTCTGAGGATTATCCAATCTTTACTACCGGGATATCTGTTCCCGAATTGATTAATAATACCTACGAGGCGACTGAATTTTATTTTGAAGAGGAATCGGTCAAAATTAATCAGAAGGATATAAAATTTGAGATTGATTTTAAACAGTTCTTTAAATTCTACAAAGTCCTGAACGCTAAATTTCTTGCGGAAAAAATCGGAATGAACCCTACTTTGTTGTCTCAATATGTAACGGGACACAAAAAACCGTCAGCGAAGCAAACTGAGAAAATCCTGAGCGGTATTCACCAAATCGGACAGGAACTCTCCGGAATAAATCTGTTGCAAACGGCATAGCGGATCGGAAATCGCTTGTTACAAAAAAACATATAAACAATCATAGTCTTCAGTCGGAATCAAAAGGTTTGGGTAATTCTATAACAACAACATACCACAAAAATAACTATCACAATGATCGAAACCTTATTGGACCATATCAAAAATCGTGAAGAACAACAGGCGATGTCCCTCGTAAAAAATAACCCTTCCCTTTTGGATGCGACCGATACGAACGGTAGTTCGGGACTCATGCTATTGGCGTACGCCGGCTTCACGGAAGCGTTCGACCAAGCCATCGCACTAAAAAAAACGTTCGGGTTTCACGAGGCCATTGTTTGCGGCAAGCAACAATTGGTCCGGGAACAACTTGAGCAACCCTCAAAAGGATTGGTCAACACCTATTCCCCGGATGGGTTTACCCCCCTTTCCCTGGCCGCTTTCTTTAATAGGACCGAAATTGCCAAACTGTTATTGGACCATGGGGCCGATCCCAACTTGGCCGCCACCAATCCTTCCAAGGTAAACGCCTTGCATTCGGCGGTCGCCAAGGAAAATTATGAACTGGTAAAATTGCTTATCGAAAAGGGTGCGGCGTTAGATGCAGTACAAACACAAAAGGTAACCGCACTGCATTCCGCCGTACATCGGGGAAATTTACAATTGACACAACTTTTGGTTGAAAATGGTGCTACCGTTTCCGTACAAATGGAAAACGGCGACACTCCTATTGCAATAGCGCAACGGGAAGGCCACAAAGAAATAGCGACGTTTTTAAAGGTAAAGCAACCATAATACCAATTTGCAGAACAATACCGCCCCGAGAATGAAATAGTATGGAATACTTTGCGGAAAAAACATACCGGTCAAAAGACTTTCAAAAAGATAAGATTCCTTTTGGGGAATATGAGGCCTGCAGCTTTCACAACTGTAATTTTTCGGAAACTAGCCTAAAGGAATTCCGTTTTATCTCCTGCACCTTCGATGAATGTAACCTCAGCAATACCACGCTGCACAAAACTTCTTTTCAAGAAGTTGTTTTTCGGCACTGTAAAATGCTAGGACTCCGTTTTGATCATTGCGATCCCTTTGGGCTGTCCTTTCAATTTTTGGACTGTACCTTGAACTACGCTTCGTTCTATCAAACAAAAATAGGTGGCACGCTTTTCAAAAACACACCCCTGCTGCAAACAGATTTCACGGAATGTAATGCGGAGGGCGCTACTTTTGAACAATGCGATCTGGATGGAGCCGTTTTTGAACATGCCGACCTCCGGAAAGCCGATTTTACCTCGTCCATCAATTTTAGCATCGACCCCGAAAACAATAAAATTGAACAAGCGAAATTTTCCCATAAATCCCTGTCGGGGCTATTGCAAAAATACCGGCTACATATTATATAGGACCAGACCAATCGCAGGCTCCACGATCAGAGCTTCATTTTTCCCATAAGTATACTCCGACAAAACGGTCCCAGAACTTTTTTAACGCGACTCCCCATTGGATATCGTTCTTTTTTTCAAAAAAAACGTATATTTCTCGGTCGCTGCCCCAAAACCGATGGAAGAATTTTATAGTATAGCGGATACCTACAAGCCCTTACAGCCTTCTGTTAAAGGACATGCCGATGGAATGGTATACCAGGAAATACGCCCAGTGGGTGAAATAAGGAAATATGTGTATTGCTTTTGGCAATTGCGCACTCGAAGCCGCTTGTCCGAACCCTATACCTATAGGGTAGTATCGGACGGCTGTATCGATATTTTTTTCAATCACCGGCATTCTACCGACAGTTTCATCATGGGTTTTTGCAGAAAATATGTTGCGTTTTCCATCGGTAACGATTTTGATTATATCGGAATTCGATTTCTACCAGGGGCCTTCCCGGGACTGTTCTCCCTAAACGCTAAAAAATTGAGCAACCGATCGGTAAAACTTGACAGTTTGCTCCCGGACCTTTCCCAATGGATCGCGACGCATATGTCTATCGGGAAAAGTTTTAAGGTATCGGCTGAAATCCTAGAAGAATGGTTGTCCCAAAAAATAATGCAACAAAAGCCCTCCTTTGATAACAGGTTTTTAAAGGCGGTCATCATCATTTTTGAAAAACGGGGGTGTTTGGATGTAGCGACCGATTTGGATATTGGACTTAGTCCAAGACAGTTGCGACGGGTTTTCAATTACTATATCGGCACAACACCAAAAGCCTTTAGCAATGTCGTACGCTTTCAAGAAGTATTGTATGCAAAACCATCGCGCCAAAGTTTACGGAAACAAAAATTTTACTATGACCTAGGTTTCTTTGATCAGGCCCACTTTATAAAAAACTTCAAAACATTTTATGGTATAACACCATCCGAGGCATTCGGGTAACAATGTCCGTTTTTTACAATGAAGCCGATACCGGTTACCATAAGTTTGTAGCAACAAAAATAAGCATTATGAAACGTATGTTAATCGGTATTTGTGTTTTGACCGCCACCCTTGGCCTTGCACAAAGCACTACCTCAAAATCCCTTTCTATGAAACTAAATGCAGGAATCATTACGGACAAATTGAACGAGACAAAAGCTTTTTACACTGAAGTATTGAACTTTGGAATCACTTTCGAGAACGATTTTTACCTGTTATTGCACACTCCCGGCGGAGGCGAAGAAATAGGGTTTTTACTTCCCGATCACCCCACGCAACGGCCGTTGTTTCAATCTGCCTTCAACGGAAAAGGGGTTTACCTGACCATTGAAGTACCCAATGTTGATGTGCATTATGAAAATCTAAAGAAAAAAGGAGTACCCATTGCCGTGGAACTGCGTAACGAACCCTGGGGAGACCGGCATTTCGCAATAAAAGATCCGAACGGAATCGGAATCGATATCGTTACCTATACCGCTCCCGAGGAGTAATGCCATTCCAAAGTTAAAAACGGAATAAGATCGAAAAATGGAACGGTCCACTTATTCAAGCGGACCGTTTTTGGTTTTCCATACCACAACACCTGCCCTATACTCCCTTACCATACTTGCGAAAACAATTCCTTCAATTCACTCAGCATCATTGCCGTGGCTCCCCAAACGGTATGTCCATTAAATCGAAACGCCGGTACCGATACATTTTTGGCATAGGAGGTATTCAAACGCTGGTCGAACACATTGTCATCGTCCAGCAAATCGCGCAACCGTACTTCTACCAGTGCGGCCACCTCGCTCTCCTGCGCTACAAAAGAAAGTGGAACCTCGCTAAATCCCAAAAAGGGCTGTACCTCAAAATTACTGGGCGGGATATATACTTTGCTCAACGGTTTTATCACTTGGATGTCTTTTGGTCGTACCCCTACCTCTTCTTTGGTTTCCCTTAAGGCGGTCTCTAAAAGGTCGGCATCCGAAAGCTCGGCCTTTCCCCCCGGCAATGCTACTTGGTTGCTGTGGACCCCTTCGTAGGTTTTCCTGAGGATAAGCAAAAAGTGCGTTTCCTTCGCCTTTCCGGAATAAAACAGGGCCATTACCGCCGCTTTTCTAGAATTTTGCCGATCCGTAATAAAAGTATCCAACTCTTTTTGCCTAAAGGCGGGCATCATTTTATAATGGGAAGCTTCACCGGGTAGCGGTAGTTTTTTTATTTTTGACACTTCACGTGTAAATACCTGAAAATCCATTTATGACCTTGTTTAAATTCCTTTGTTCCTTGGTTGCCCGGGCCTGTTGTACAAGTATACTGTTATTTTTTGTAGCTGCCTGTAAGGACGCGCCCGAAAAAAAGTTACCTGCGGCACCACCGAACGTTACGGCTACCGATACGGTATCGGAACCTGAGCCGATCGAAACGGAAGAACCCTTTAAGCTCACCGAAGAAAATGCCATCGATTTTTTCTTTGACTATCAAAAGGACCTCGTTGAAAACAAGGTCAAAATTACTACCAATTTAGGAACCTTTACCGTGCAATTGTTCGATAATGTCCCCTACCATAAAGCCAATTTCATTTATTTGGTACGACAGGGATATTTTAACGAAACGCAGTTCCACAGGGTAGTAAAGAACTTTATCATACAGGGCGGCAACTCCGATGACCTGGCCACGGCGAACAAGCGCAAGGCGATCGGTCGGTACCTTTTGCCCCCGGATACCCGCAAAGGCCACAAACATCACCGCGGCACCCTTTCGATTCCCAGTAGCGAAATAAACAACCCGCACATGTTGGCCTCCCCCTACGAATTTTTTATCGTGGTAAAAGACCCCGGATCGTACCATTTGGATGGGGATTACACCCCCTTCGGAAAGGTCATTTCCGGTATGGATGTTGTCGATAAAATAAACGGCCGGCCGGTAGGCAAGGGAGATTGGCCTTCCCAAAACATTTACATACTAAAAATGGAGGTCTTGCCCTAGACATTATTATACTGCCGATGAAATCTTGTCCCTATAATCGAAGCTTATCAATTTTAGGCTCATTGAAGACTTCCAACGGGCCAAAACAGGTTTTAAGCCGTTTTTCTATAAATAGTGGGCAAAGAAAGTCCATACCGAACCGCAAGTAAACGGATTATAATGATGAGAACGATACTGCCCAAGTATGCATATGCCGTATCAATGGGCAAACGAACGATCATAAAGTAAAAGAAGCCGCCTACGATACATGCGGTGGCATAAATCTCTTTCCGAAATATCACGGGAATTTCGTTACATAAAATATCGCGGATCACGCCGCCAAAACTTGCCGTTATCGTACCCAGGGCAACGCACATCATGGGTTGTAGCTCGGCAGACAGCCCTTTTTCTATACCTACCATGGTATACAACCCGATACCGATGGTATCGAACAGAAAAAGTGAGGTACGCAAATACTTTAGCGCGTTAAAAAACAGGATGGAAAAGACCACTGCCCCTAAAATCGTAAAAATATAGACCGGTTGCCGCAACCAATTTACGGGGGTGGCGCCTATCAACATATCGCGGAGCGTTCCACCGCCCACTGCGGTAACAAAGGCTACTATGAAGACCCCGAAAAGGTCCAGTTTTTTTTCCATGGCCACCACCACTCCGGAAATGGCAAAAGCAACGGTTCCCAGAATATCCATAGCAAAATAAAGCATCTCGGTCGTTTTAGAGGTTGTCGGGGCGCAGCGGCGCCATAACCTTATAGTTACAATTGCTGGGTGTAAAAGTTATAGTCCTTTATCACTACATCTACCAGATCGATCGGTTTTAGATCGGTAACGATTTGTGCCACCTCTTTTATACGATCGCTCAATGAAATGATCACTTGGTGATTGCCGTTTCGTTTTGCATTATCGTACAATTCCTTTATCGTCTGCATCTCCGCATCCTTAAAAACGGTCACTTGGGGAAATTTTGGGCGGTAGTCTTCCGGGAGTTCCCGCAAAAGGGTATCCTGTAGCGTAACCCGTTGCTTTTCACTGATTACGGTCGTTCCCGCCGCCAGATCACCGATGCGCTGGCCTTTTCCGCGCACCAAAATGGTGAGTACCGCCAATCCTCCCGAAGTCAGGGAAACATCGACAATACGTAGGATCCATCGTACAAAATAACTGGCAAAACCGGGCCGCGAACCATCGAGTTTTACGACCCTGATATTCATCAAACTCTTCCCGATCGTTTTTCCGTTCATAAAGGTTTCCAACAAAAGATAGTACAACAGGGCAGGTAGGTTGAGTATCAAATAAAAAGCCCATTGATCTCCGGCATCGACCCCCATGGAAATCAATAACAGCACCGACAATATCAGGTATACCAATATGATAAAACTATCGATGATATACGCTAACATACGGTCTCCCAAGTGCGCAGTGTTTTGACCAATGCTTATATTTTGGGCCGTTTCTATTTGAAATTGTTCCATAGTTTTGTTTCTTTGGTATAAACCAAAAACCTGATGCGCGAGGCTTCCTTCGTCAAGCAAAATAAAGACAAATGGACCACATTTGAAAGTGCGCTCTCCAACAGAACGAATATAGCTCCCGATGTATTGTCCGACCTTTATATTGAAATTACCGACCATTTAAGCTACGCCAAAACGTTTTATCCGAAGAGCAACACGGAAATGTACCTCAACGGGCTAGCGGCCAAGGCCCACCAAAAAATCTACAGGACCAAAAAAGAATCCAAGAACAGGATCATCGGTTTTTGGAAAACCGAATTCCCGACCATGTTCTACCACCATCAAAGGGAACTTTTGATCGCATTCCTCATTTTTGCCTTTTTTACCGCGGTCGGTGTATTTTCTGCCGCCAATGAAGGTAATTTTGTGCGTTCCATATTGGGCGATGGATATGTGAACATGACCTTGGAGAACATTGCGAACGACGACCCCATGGCCGTTTACAAACAAATGGGCGAATTCAACATGGCGTTGGGCATCACCATCAACAACATTATTGTGGCCCTGGTCACCTTTGCACTTGGTATTCTTTTGGGTATCGGAACCATTTATAAAATTTTACAGACCGGCCTCATGCTGGGCAGTTTTCAATATTTTTTTTATGAAAAAGGACTGTTTTGGGAATCGGCACGAACAATATGGATACACGGCACCATAGAAATATCGGTGATCATCGTTGCTGGTTGCGCCGGTTTGGTCCTGGCCAATGGTATGCTTTTCCCGGGCACCTACTCCCGGCTCGATTCCTTTCAAAGGGGCGTCCGCAACGGCCTTAAGATCATGTTGAGTACGGTCCCTTTTTTCATCGTTGCGGGGTTTTTGGAAGGTTTTGTTACCCGCCATACCGAAATGCCCGATTGGTTGGCCATTTTTATCATATCCGCCTCTTTGGCATTGATCGTTTACTACTACATTATTTACCCTAGACAACTTTATAAAAAAACCGACCATGATCGAAAACCCGTACATCGAATTTAAAAAACAGCGCGAATTGGGCGACGTGCTATCCGATACCTTCGCCTTTATGCGAAGCCAATTTAAAACGTTCTTCCCCGTTTTTTTTAAAATAGTCGGTCCCTATCTATTGCTTATGGTGATCGCACTGGTCTTTTACCTATACTATGTGGGCGACCAGTTTAATTTTATGATACAGAACCAAAACTTCGAGGGAATGGATATGTTGACCATATTCGGATTGGCCTCCTTCTATTTTGTGACCTTGTTGCTTGTTTACGCCCTATCGCAATCCACTGTGTTGCACTATGTAAAATCCTATACCGCCGGTAAGGGTGAAATTGATTTTCAAGCGATCCGGAGCGATGTTTACGCCTCGTTGCCCTCCTTTGTCGGGCTTATCTTTTTAGTTGCCATTTCCTTGATCGTGGGTCTTTTTATCTGTTGTTTTCCCATGATTTATTTATGGGTACCCCTATCCTTGGCCTTTGGCATTATGGTTTTTGAAAAAAAAGGGGCCATTACCGCTTATGGCGATAGCTTTCGCCTGGTAAAGGACGAATGGTGGATCACTTTTGCCACCATGGTAGTGGTCACTATTATAGTGGCGATCGCGGGCTATGCCTTTGCCTTGCCGACCACCATGTACAACTACGCCAAAATGGGTATTTTAAGCGGGGAAGTGGATGCGGAAAGCATGATGGAAATTTTTAAGGATCCTATTTATATTTTATTGAACGTCGTTAGCAGCATTGCACAGTTTATGCTCAACATCATTACCCTTGTAGCCGGTGCTTTTATTTACTTTAACCTGAATGAAAAGAAGAATTTTACGGGTACCAACGAACGCATTCAAAACCTGGGACAACGGCCCGAATAACAACGAATGACCAAAAACCTGTTTCTTCTCTTTCTTTTGATGGCCTCCCTACATCGTATGTGTGGGCAAGATAGTATTTCCCCTCCCTACGATACCGATCCATTGGAAAAACGCGAAATCAGCGATGCCCAAATGGAACGTTATGCGAACGATGCCGACTTTGATTATACAGAGACCAAAAATGAGAACAATGCATGGAACAGGTTTACCGCTTGGCTAGGGAACCTTTTTTTAAAACTGTTCGAATGGATATTCGGGGCAGAAAAGGCAGTAGGGATGCTCGCCGGTTTTTTACGCATTGTTCCCTATCTCTTATTGGGCGTGCTATTGTTCATACTAATTAAGTTTTTTCTTAAGGTAAACGCCAATGCCATGAAGCGTTCCGAACATGGAACGGACAATGTAATACTTTCCGAGGAAGAACGGATTTTAAAAAACGAGGACATCTGGGCACTGGTACAAAAGGCACTTGCTGCGGCCGACTATCGTTTGGCCATACGGTACTACTACTTACTCATTTTGCAAAAAATGAGTTCCAAGGAACTGATCGATTGGCAGCCGCAGAAAACGAACGACGATTATTTAAGGGAACTAAAAGCCGATCGGCACCAAAAACCCTTCCGGACCATAACCCGTTTGTACGATTATATTTGGTACGGGAGTTTTTCGTTAAACGAGGAAAAATACCGCAAGGCGGAAAAAGCCTTTAGCACCTTACACAAAAACTTGAACGACAATGCTTAAAAAAGGGTTGGTCTATATCGGTATCGGACTTTTTACCATAGCCTTGTTGCTTGTGCTTCAGTACAACCGGCCGAAACGGTTGAACTGGTTCCCCTCCTATGTCGCCGAACACAAAATACCATATGGTTGTAAAGTTTTCACCGATGTGGTCGACGATTTTTTTCCGGACAACCGGCAAATCGATATTCCGCCCTACGAACGACTTACCCAGAACCAAGAGCATACGGGCACCTATTTTTTTGCCAACGATTATGTTTCCTTTGAGGATGCGGAAAGAGCAGCCTTGCTCGATTGGACCGCAAAGGGAAATACGCTTTTTGTTGCCTCGGGCAGTTTTGAGCAAGCCCTTATGGACACGCTTGGCATTACGACCAAAAACTTGTACAACAACCTGAACGACACCCTTGGTTTTGAGCACCGTTTGGTACACCCAAAACTACACCCCGACACGGGCTATGCGTACACCAAAGATGATTTTGTCACCTATTTTGACGAAATGGATGCGAAAACCACCACCATTTTAGCAACGGTCGACGACCGGTCCGATCCATCGGACGAAACCTATGCCAATGTCATACGCCTCAACTATAAGGGAGGTACCGTTATCCTAAGCACCTTCCCAAAAGCGGTCACCAATTATTTTATGCTGTCCAACGAAAACTACCGTTATACCGAGGGGCTACTTTCCTATATCGATACCGAAGGCGACCTTTTGATGGACGCCTATCATAAAAACGGGAAGGCCTTCTACACTTCCCCGATGTATATCTTCCTAAACGAACCATCCTTAAAATGGGCCTATTATCTATGCTTGATCGGATCCATTAGCTACATTTTATTCGAAGGCAAACGCAAACAACGCGCCATTCCCGTAGTCCTTCCGCTTAAAAACCAAACGTTGGCCTTTACCCGTACCATTGCCGATATGTATTATGAAAAAGGGGAACACAAGCAAATTGCGAAACATAAAATCGCTTACTTTTTGGAGTATATACGTACCCGGTTTTATATGAACACCCACGACCGGGAAGCCACGTTTTATGATAATCTGGCCGCAAGAAGTGCACATGATTCGAAGGAGATAAAGGAACTGTTTTCCCTTTTTGACCAAATTGAACGACAGTCCGCGATAACCGCAGACGAACTGAAAAAAGTAAACACCGCCATAGAAGAATTTAAAAAAAGAGCCCATGGAAGAAACTGATAACAACCAAAACGAATCGCAACAGGAAGCCGGAGACAACACTACCGGGCAAGATGTACCACAGCCCGAAAGTTCAAACGACATGGATTTTCAAAACCGTATTCCGTTGGAAGAATTGAAGCGTACCACGTCAGCCATAAAAAAAGAGTTGGCAAAGGTAATCGTAGGTCAGGAAGGTTTTATAGAATTGCTGATCGTGTCGCTATTGGTAGATGGCCATGTGCTGATCGAGGGGGTTCCGGGGATAGCGAAGACCATCACCGCCAAATTGTTCGCCAAAACCTTAAAAACGGGGTTTAGCCGCATTCAATTTACGCCCGACCTAATGCCCAGTGATATTTTGGGCACTTCCATTTTTAACGTGAAAATTTCGGAGTTCGAGTTTAAAAAAGGCCCTATTTTTTCCAACATCGTGCTTATCGACGAAATTAACCGTGCCCCGGCCAAAACGCAGGCGGCCATGTTCGAGACCATGGAAGAACGGCAGGTTACCATGGACGGAACCACCTACCCCATGGGCAGTCCCTTTATGGTTTTGGCTACTCAAAACCCCATAGAGCAAGAAGGTACTTACGCCCTTCCCGAAGCGCAATTGGACCGGTTCCTCTTCAAAATAAAGGTCGCGTATCCTTCTCTGGAAGAGGAAGTGAAAATTATACAGACCCACCACGATAGAAAGGGACAAAAAGTACAGGAAGAAGTAAAAGATGTTGTTTCTCCCGAACAGCTAAAAGACTTTAGATCCAAGATCCAACATGTTGTGGTAGCCGAAAAAATAGTACGTTATATCGCCGAAATCATCAACAAAACCAGAAACCACCCCCATTTGTATTTAGGGGCATCGCCAAGGGCATCCATAGCCACCTTAAATGCCGCCAAAGCCTTTGCCGCAATAAGCGGGAGGGATTTTGTAACGCCCGAAGACGTAAAAAAGGCACTGGTTCCGGTTTTAAACCATAGGATCATCCTTACCCCGGAAAGGGAAATGGAAGGGACCACTCCCGAAAACGTCGTTCAAATGATTACGGAGTCCGTAGAAATCCCAAGATAGCCCATGTCGTTTTTAAAATCGTTTTACTTTCATAACGTTTTCTTTAGATACATTGCCCTGCTGTCGGCAAGTTTTATCCTTTCTTATTGGATTCCCGCCATCTATCCCATTGCCTGGTTATTGATTACGGTGTTGGGGGGAGCGTTCTTGTTCGATTGCTATTTGCTTTACAATGGCAAAGGCGTTCTGGCAAACCGGCAGGCACCCCAAAAATTATCGAACAGCGATTTTAATGCCATTTACCTGCACTACGAGACCTTTTACGGCTTTAAGACCTATGTTACCCTTATCGACGAGCTTCCGGTTCAATTTCAAAAGCGCGACTTTATCCATAGCAGCACCTTGGTAAAAGGACAAAAGAAAACCTTTGAGTACACGGTGCGTCCCACCGAACGGGGCGAATATGTTTTTGGTAATTTGATCGTGTACGCTTCCAGCCCTTTAAGGATCGTAAAACGCCGTTTTATTTTCCAAAAAAATCAGATGGTACCGGTTTATCCCAGTATCGTTCAAATGCAGCAATACGATTTTTTGGCCATTAGCAATAAGTTGTCCCACTTGGGCTTAAAAAAGATTCGGCGCATCGGGCATACCCAGGAATTTGAACAGATAAAGGAATACGTCCCCGGAGACGATTTTCGAACCATTAACTGGAAAGCGACCGCCAAGCAGCAGGCGTTAATGGTCAATCAATACCAAGATGAACGTTCCCAGCCGATATATAGCATTATCGACAGCGGTAGGGTAATGAAAATGCCCTTTAACGGTTTAAAACTTTTGGACTATGCCATTAATGCAACACTCGCCTTTTCGAACGTTGCCCTAAAACGCAACGATAAAACCGGCCTCATCGCTTTTTCAAAACATTTGGAAACCGTTGTTCCCGCCGCGCAAAAAATCACCCACCTCAACACCATACTTGAAAAGTTATATAACATCGACACCAATTTTAGCGACTCCGATTTTGGAATGTTATACGCCCACATTAAACGTAAAGTCACCCACCGCAGCCTGCTGCTCCTGTACACCAACTTTGAGCACATGTCCGCGTTGAAACGCCAACTTCCTTTTCTATTGGGCTTGGCCAAACAACATGTTTTGGTCGTTATCTTCTTTGAAAACACCGAATTGGAGCAATTGATTGCCGAGGATGCAGAAAATATGCAGGCCATCTACCATAAAACCATTGCCGAAAAATTTGATCTTGAAAAGCGGTTGATGCAAAAAGAACTACAAAAGCACGGTATTCAAACCGTTTTGACCAAGCCTGAGGCACTGACCATAAATACTATTAACAAATATCTCGAAATTAAAGCGAGAGGACTGCTCTAACGATACTGTTTTATCCCCCTCCCTTTTCGTTGTTCCGACAAAAAAATTAGGTTAAAAATGACGGTGAATTTGTTTTTTACACTATAAAAATTAGGTTTTTTCTTAATAACAAAAAAGTTTTGTAAAGCCATTCCCGTGAAGGGTTAAACAAACCTGAACGGTCTTTTTTGGGAAATACTACTTCTGATGTAATTATTCTGATTGTTAATAACTTTTTGTCACAAACACCGCCGACGCTACACCCTATATTTACGTAAGCTCATCGATGAATTACATCAAAAAATCGATAAACACTAGGTTGGTAGCGCAACAAAAACGAATTGAAAAAAGAACAGATATTGTATCTTGTAACCTCCCCCAAAAACATCGAAACTGTAATTCTATTGTATTAACCTACTTAAAAAACGCTTACTAGGTATGCGAGCATTTTTGCGATCAAGACGAAGGGGCCAGGAAAAAATCACGCATACAAGATTGCGCAAATCCGCAACTAAAATGGCATATCGGCTTACACGTTTTAAAGACAACCATTTTCGTTCCGACCACCTAACGGAAGGTACTTCCTGTACCATCGATTTTAGAAGAAAAGCGCTTGTTATAAAGGGTGATTTTCCGCATTTGGGGAATATTATAAAATTGTACGCCGAGGAAATTGAATCGATTACCTTGATCCGCGGAAAACAAGTGATCAACACTTTTCGAATGTCCCCGGTACACTTGCTTACCAAAATAGGCGTTTCCGACCGTTTGACAAGACATTTTGTGCTCTCTCCGGACGAATTTGTTACGAAAGAGACAAAAATGATCGTCAAAACCAAATCCGGTCTGGTAGAAATTTCATGTAATGGACATCTATTCAATCGGGTACAGCGTGCTTTAAAAGCCGCGCAGTTCGGTGCTAAACTCGATGTCGTAAAAGAGCCGATCTACAAAACGGTAGATAACAATCCTGAAATTTATATTTAACATTAAACTAGCGGCAAGTACCTTCAGCGCTGCAGGATAACGCACCGCTTTTTATCGCCACTACATCCGTACTTCTCCCAAAGTTTACCACTCAAGTGTCGCACCCTTATATCTGTTAAGGCAACACCGCCTTCATCTCAGATGTTTTGTGTAACCAATAGCAGGTATCATGTTCAGAATAGTGGTAACGCTTATACGAAAAAGTGATTCCCAACGTTTGTTATCTGGTTCAATCAAGTGTTCATCGGATGTTAATCAGAAATAAGGAAAATCGTTATCAAATCTTATTGAAGGGCTTAAGGTTATTGAACATTGCCTATAGCGTCATCTGCTCTTTTAACTTTATGATGATACTTTTGTACCACACTACGGTAAAGCAGCAGTTAAAACTGGCGGCGACATATGTTTTTTGTTACACCGTACTTTGGATTTTTATACCTGCACTACTTACAAGTACGGCCATTGGTCTATGGCTAAGGAGAAAAGAAGTTCACGGAAAACCTTTTTTCGAGAACCACCTAAAGTTCGTTTTCATGGCAGTACTCACCTTTGTAGTGTTGAACGCACATAATTTCATTTTATCATTATTACAGTAGGAACGGATGGTCGGCTAACCGTCGTTTGTACCGGAACCCATTCGAATTTTTGCAAATCCGCTCGAATGCTGTTCAAATGTATGGGCTTTCAACCCTAGGGCATTTACTTTTCCCATTCCGTCAACGTCCAGTCGCGCATTTTCCACAGCTCCCGATAGCTTCATATCGCACATTCCCTCCAAGCGAACGTCAAGTTCGGATACTACCAGGTCCAAATCGCCTTTTACCATGCCATCGCCATGGATCTGCAGGCGTGTAGCGGTAATGGTCTCGGAAGCGGTCACACTTACCATTCCGTTCATTTCCAATCGATCTAGCCGGTCGTAGTCCAAGTACACCGTTACCTTTGGGTCATGCTGTTTTCGATGCTTTTTGGTGTACGTCATCGTCAGCGTATTTCCAAGGACCTCGGTAGTAAAATCCTTTAGATCAAATCGGTTTTTCATGCTGATGGTCATCGAATTGGAATCACTTCTCACCAGATGCAATGCCACCCTTCCCTTTATGACTACATTGGTAAAAGGCTCCAGTGTTCTTGTTTCTTTTTGTTGGGCCTGAATGCCAAAAGTTAAAAATGTCAATGCGATTACCGTTAGCCGATTTAATTTCATGATTGTTCGTTTTTTGATTGATGCTATAAAGACTATCCCTAAACTGAAATGTTACACTATCGTCCAAAAAAAATATCGGCGCCACTATCAAGTTACTGCCCCATTACCATAGCGTCCGATTTACAAGTGTATGACCAGGTTCTGGAAGGGCGTTTTTTATTTTCGAAAACCCCGTGTTATACCATTTTTAACTTTGAAATGGTATTCGTCATGCGGACCAGTTTCGTTTTACCCTGATATCGGGGTTTCCTATCTTTGTGTAATGGACCATAAAACATTTCCATTGACTCAAAGAAAAACCATGTACCTCTATCGCCTGTTATTTTTCACCATACTCATGGGAATTACGACAATGGCCCAAGAAACGCCCCTTAAGCTTGGTGTGGTGGGCCTTACCCATGGTCATGTGGGCTGGATATTGGATCGGGACTCCGCGGACGACATCAATATGGCGGGGATCGTTGAAACCGATACGGCGCTGATCGATCGCCTGTCGCAACAGTTTGGTTTTTCAAAGGATTTGGTATACCCGACCATTACCGCAATGATAAAGGCCGTTTCGCCCGACGCGGTCGCAGCATTTGGTACCATAAAGGAACATTTGGCCGTAGTGGAGGCCTGTGCACCCGAAGGAATTCACGTGATGTTGGAAAAGCCCATGGCACTGGACTTCAAAGAAGCGCAAAAAATGGCCGAACTTGCCAAAAAACATGGCATAGAAGTACTGACCAACTACGAAACCTCATGGTATCCCACGAACAAAAAAGCATATGACCTTTTTAAGGAAGGAAAGGTCGGCCCACTTCGAAAGGTTATCGTTAGGGACGGACATAAGGGTCCTAAAAAAATCGGTGTCCCTGAGGAGTTTTTAGAATGGTTGGTAGACCCGGAACATAATGGCGGTGGGGCCCTAATGGATTTTGGCTGCTATGGGGCCAACCTTATGACCTGGTTGCAAAACGGTCAAAGGCCGTTACAGGTCACCGCTGTAACCCAGCAGTTACAACCCGCAAATAATCCCTTGGTGGACGATGATGCAACAATCATTGTAAATTATCCTACCGCAATGGCCATTTTCGAACCATCATGGAACTGGCCGATCGGAAGAAAGGATATGGAAATTTATGGAGAAAATGGCGCATTGCTCGTTGATAACGCATCACAATTGCGTATCCGTATTTCCGAAGGCTACGATGGTTTTTCCGAGGAACTGGTTACCCTCCAAAAACGTTTGGCGCCATTTGATGATCCTTTTTCGGTATTTGCGTCAGTAATACGTGGGACGTTACAATTAGAACCTTTTGACCCGTACTCCCTAGAGAACAATCTTATTACCATGGAAATCTTAAGCGCGGCCAAAAAAAGTGCCCGAACGCAACAGACCGTAGTTTTAAAAAACGAGCACTAGCCGTGACTACTATCCTTATGGGCCTTACGAAGATGGGTGAAAGCTTACGGTCGTATCCTGGCTCTTCTTTAACATTGCTATAGGGGGTTACTGTTCTAAAAAAACAATTACTACGATTTTCTTTACCAAAAAACAATCCATCGGGATGATACCATTTCAACGTTAAAGCGGTCTTATTCGACGGCTATCCAGGCAATTTCCAAATGAAAATTTTCCGCAATACCGTTCCCGATCAAAAAAGCGACCTCTTGAAGGCGTTCGCCCGGATACTCGGGCATATCCAAGGTTTTACCCCGATAGGTAGGACGCAGCTGATTGAAGGGAATTTCGAGGGTAGTCCAATCCGAAAGTGCTTTTAGCGCTATGGAATAGGTATGTTGATCAGTATCATTGGTTTTTACGCGAAAACGGTATTGCTTGCCATCGCCTTTGATTTTGACGACAAACTTTCGGTGGCCGATCATACTTTTGGTACCGAACCGATACCGCACCAATGAAAACCCGCCATTGTTTTCGGTAGACACCTTGCCTTTAAAAACTCCGCTACCTTCTTTTTCCACGGAAAAACGACCTTTGGAACGCCCTCCCATTACGGCATCGTCCACTACCGACCAGGCCGTTGCCTCGGTAGTCGTTTCAAAATCAAAAATAAAGGTCCTATGCTGTATCATTCGAATCGTTAATAAATGTGGTGTTATCGCCCTGCTACCAAGCGGAGCTGACCAGATGCGTTCCGAAATTAAAGATTTTTCAAATAATTTTCTGCCGCTGTTTTCGTCTTATACCACTTCTGGTGTTAAATTACCCAAATAAAAAACAGGGATTTTTTGGGTAGGGGAAAAAGAAAATCCAGGCATCGCAGTAGCTATGGTCAGATTTTATTTTGAAGCATACACGGAAAAGAACAATTTTTAATGGGTAATTTTAAGGTAGAAATGGTATTATTTAACCCGGATTATGCATTAGAACTTCGCAATGAAGCTTTTAGCTGCGATAAAATATGACATTTTAGGAATGTAAGCATAGCACCGAAACTTCGGGGCTACGGTTAAATTTAAAAATGTAGCGCAGCACCATATTTTGAAGTAGCTGGAAGCTGTAATAGATTTTCTAATGCATAAAGCGGGTTTAATTGACCATAAAAAGTGCATTGGCAAAAAAGAGCTTGCCGTTCTCCCAAAATCCCCTGAACAATGGATTGTCCACCATATATACCACCGTACCCTTTCCATGCCGTTCTACGCCAAAAACCAAGGTATTCCCAATCTTTTTCTGGGCTTCGTTCCCCGCAAAACCGGAAACCGGTCGCGTATCGTCGGATTGCAGGTAGACCACCGTTCCGGTATCCAAATAGGAATAGGCATCGGCACCCAGTTTTAGACTAAAATAAGTGTCGCCATAACCGAAAGCCAAAGGATGGGTCGTATCGACCCGGGTCTTAAAAATGGCGCCCGTAATCGCATTTTTTATCTGTTCCCTTTCCGAAGCCTCATAGGAACGTGGATTGACCGTACTATCCTTCTTCTTTTTCACAGGTTTCAGGGAGAAACCCTTTTCGCCCGTAATTCCTTTGATCGCTCCACCCATCGCGATTACCTTCCCTCCATTTTTCACCCACTCCTTAATTGCGGAGCGTTTGTCATCGTTCAAAAAACGGCCGTATCCCCAACCGTCGGGTAAAATGAGAACGTCATATTCGGAAAGCTCCACGCCAAAAATATCGGTACTTCGCAATATCGTCAACGGATAGTGCAACTGCTGCTCGAAGAAATGCCAAATTTCACCAAAACGGAGCGTCGATACGGGATCACCCGATAGCATGGCTACTTTGAGTTCTGGAACCATTTTTACAGACCCTGAACCAAAATCTTTTCCGTCCTCTACAAAACCGGTAGTTGTAGCGGTAAGTCCTTTTTCGTGCTCTTTTGCGACACTTTTTAAAACCGTTTCAAAATCCGTCCTGTTCATGTTGTCGGCCTTGGTAACGATAAGGGTTCCCCTATCATAACGTTTCCCATCCATAGCGAAAGGTTTTTGGGCGAAACGAACCCGTATTCCCTGCTGCAACAGATTTCCTAAAAACGCGGCATCTTTCATGCTGTTCCAACTGGAAAGATAGGCATAGGCATCGTCGTTCTCTTTGAGGTCGGGCACCTTATTTTTCACATAAGGGGTTACCGGTATGCTATTGGTCGCGGCCACAGCTTCCAACCCATACGCAAAGGGTAGTGACCAGGCTGTAATATCATAGGTCAAGGAATCGCTGAGCTTGGCATTGGGCTCGAACAACACCTTCACCAGCGTACCCTTTGGCTGATCGGTGGAAACGACAAGGTTTTTTCCGGATGTTTTCAGGCTTCCGCTCTTTCCCGTGCCATATAACAATCCCTTGACCGTAGTAGCATCCGTTGTTCCATATGTTATTTCATGTTGATCCAATAACTCGGTAAGGGCATCGATCTTATCAGGATGGCCGCGCATTACATAACTATTGTATTTGAAATTGGTTCGCTGATAAAATTTGCGAAACTCGTCGTTCAATTTTTGGGCATTTTCCGATGCTACTTCCACCGTAGAAAGTCCCGTAGTATGGTGATGGTCGATGCGGTCCTTCAATGTTAGGGTATCTCCATTACTGGTTTTTATCCCGAGTCCCGCATGACCGCTGCCCCCTTGTTCATAGGTCATACCGATCGCTCCGTTGTACGTTGGAAAGGTATCGCCATAACTAGGGTACAACAAATCAAAAACCTCTCGCGTAAAATAAAACCAACCATTGGCATCAAAGTACTTGGCATGGTTTTTTCCGATGGTCACTTGAAAGTCCCTTTGAAAATCGGTTATCACTTCATGAAAGGGTTCCGCCGCAGGTGCAAAATAATACGGGTTGTCCACGCCCTGCTCATGAAAATCGACATGAACATGGGGCAACCACTTATTGAATACTTTTATCCGCTGTTGGCTTTCCACTTGGGTAAGCCATGCCCAATCGCGATTTAGATCGAACATATAATGGTTGGGCCTACCGGTCAACCAACCCTCATGATGCTCCTTGCTATTGGGATCAACGGTGTGGGGCGTATTTTTAAATTGGTTGTACCAATTCACATAGCGGTCCCTACCATCGGGATTGATACAAGGGTCCATGATGACGACGGTATTTTCAAGGTATGCCTTTTTTTCGGTAAGCAGCTCATAAAGCGTTTGCATGGAAGCCTCGGTACTTACGCTTTCATTACCGTGAACATTATAGCTCAACCACACAATGGCCTTGGAACCATTGCCCCCGGTACCGGTATTTTTAAGATGCTCGGTACGTATCCCTTCCAGATCGGACATGTTATCGGGAGAAGACAAATACGCCAACAACAAAGGCCGTCGCTCATTGGTTTCCCCGTATTCCTGTAAGTGCATTTGTTCCGGAACGGTTGCCGCCACGTACCGGAAGTAATCGACTACCTCATGATGGCGTGTAAACTGTGAACCCAAAGGATAGCCCAAATAGGCGGAGGGAGATCGGAGTTCTTGCGCCTGCAGCACGATCGAAAAAAAAATACTGTAAAAAAGTAAAAGTGTTCTCAAACGATAAAGTTTTTATGTTCGCATTTTCTAAGGGAGTCATTCTGTGCATCTACTCCCGTAATCCTTCTGTTAAAGGAACATTTTGCCTATTGGTAAAGCTACTAAAATAAAGGTATAAAAACACCGAAATCCGATAAGGGCACCAAAACAAAGATTAACGTAATTAACGTATTTTTAGGAACTCAACGGTACGAAGCGTTTTATCTTTACCGACATTTGATTTCTTTTATGAACAGTGACTTTATTCCCTTTGAACGAACCGGTTATTTTTCCGAACTCATTTGTGATTACATTGATAAAAAAGAGGGCCTAAAACCCTTTTATAGCCGTTTTTTCAATATTGAAAACTTTGGGGAACAGCTAACCGAAAAGGCAGACCGTTTTACCATGGCCCACCGCGAGGTACTGTATCAAGCGTTAATGGAACAGTATGGCAAGGTCGATATCTCCAAAAAAACGCAGGACCACATAAAACAGTTAAAAGAGCCTATCACGTTTACCATAACCACCGGACACCAGCTCAACCTTTTTACTGGGCCGCTTTACTTCTTGTTTAAAATTGCAAGTACGATAAAACTTTGCAAGGAGTTGAAGCAGCGGTATCCAAAATTCAATTTTGTTCCCGTGTATTGGATGGCCACCGAGGACCACGATTTTGACGAAATCAACCATTTTAATTTTAAAGGGAAGAAACTACAGTGGAACAAAACAGCATCCGGTGCCGTGGGAAAACTGAACACCACGGGGCTTAACGAAGTCTATCGGGCATTTTCCAACGAGTTGGGCCCGGGAAAAAATGCCGACTTCTTAAAAGACCTTTTTAGTAAGGCCTATTTGGAGAACGACACCTTAACGGAGGCCACCCGTTTTCTGGCGAACACGCTTTTTAAATCGGAAGGCCTGGTAATCATTGATGGGGACCATCCCCATTTAAAACGACTGTTAATGCCTTTTGCCAAAAAGGATATTTTTGATTCCCTTGGTTTTTCAAGCGTCAATACAAGCATTGAAGCCTTGCGAAAATTACCGGGATCCTACACTATTCAGGTAAACCCGCGTGAGATCAACTATTTTTATTTGGCGGACGGGGTACGGGAACGCATCATTGCCGATAAGGATGGTTTTGTCGTCAACGATACCGATATTACATTTACAAAGGAAGAACTGCTACTGGAAATGGAAACCAGTCCGGAGCGATTTTCCCCGAACGTAATCGCGCGTCCTCTGTATCAAGAGGTGATACTGCCCAATCTATGCTACATCGGTGGCGGTGGCGAAATCGCCTATTGGCTTGAACTTAAGGCTATGTTCGATGCAATGGAAGTCCCCTTTCCTATTTTATTGCTGCGTAATTCGGCGGTACTCGTTTCCAAAAAACAGGCACTTAAAGCCGAAAAACTTAACGTGGCCCTGGAAGACCTCTTTTTAAAACAGCATCGTCTGATCAATAAAAAAATACGCGAAATCTCCAATATCGATATTGATTTTACCCCCCAAAAAGAACATTTGGAAACACAGTTCAAGGCACTTTATGATTTGGCTACAAAAACGGACACCTCATTTTTAGGAGCGGTAAAGGCACAGGAGGCCAAACAGAAAAAAGGATTGGACAAGCTTGAAAAACGTCTTTTAAAAGCGCAAAAACGAACCTTAAAGGACCAAGTGGTGCGCATCACAGATCTTCAAAACCAACTTTTCCCCAACCGATCTCTTCAGGAACGGACCCAGAATTTTTCCGAATTATACCTGGCACTGGGCGACGCCCTTGTTCCCAGTTTAATGGAGGTGTTTGAACCGCTCAAATCGGAGTTTGCCATTTTACGGTACGATTCCCTCTAAGCTTTAACGGACATCTATCTACTTTACAATTAAAGTAACGGTGTACGGCATTTTTGGCAATGGCACGTGTGAAGTTCGGTATTCGACACATCCTTATACCATCTTAACTTTGAAATGGTATTAGTCGGTTGAAAGCTCCTTGGCGATCGCTACATTCCAACGTTGTTGTTGTTCCCGGTCTCTGGAATAGTTGGTCTCCGCGTCGTATCGGTTTTGAAAGTCGTTCAAGTCGGTATTGATCTGCCTGTAAATCGCTTTGACCTCAGCTTTTACATTCTCCGTAAATCGTGTTTCCGAAAGTTGTCTGCGCATTTTTCTTGCATATAGTTCAGAGATGTCGAAATGCAACTGTTCGTGCCCTAAGATTACCGAATCGCATAAGTCGGGCCGGTACCATGATTTGTCGGGGTAGAAAAAGGTATCCACGGTAAAATCCAAGGCTACCGCTCCATTTTTATACATTGAGGAAAACTGGTAGGAGATTCCGCTAGCGGTTATCGCCGCTGCCCGCGATATTGTAGGCTTTCCTTGAAAATTGTCCCATGAAAGCCGTACCTCCGGCGTCCAGCGAATGGTACGCTCCGGAGGGACATCATTGGATGTCGTTCCCAAAAGAAGGGTTCCGATTAAAAAATATCTTATTAAAGTCATTTGCCCTTAGGATTATTGGAGCAATGCATCACCTATACTAGGATAACGTAACTATTGAGTCTTGCGTATAGCGATTTTGTTATAAAGCAATTCGCGAAGACGCAATATTCGTTGCACCAACCGCTATCAAACAATAGAAATAGAGCAATTCCCTTTTAATACCATTTCTACCTTAAAATTACCCATTAAAAAAAGCGTTACGGCCGCTTTTAAAGTTTAATTTCCTTGATCCGCATGTCGTCGTAGGTAATCAAATAGGACGCGGTATTGTAATACCCGGAAGCGGAATCTTTCTCATAGCTAAACTTGTTGCCGTTATACTCCGTTTCCCCTACCATTTTAGAGATGACGAACAAGTCGTTTTTATAGGCCAACTTCAACAACAGGTCATAGGTAATATCAAAGCCACGTATCGCAAAACGATCCGGAACATCTCCAAAACGTTCTTGATAGCGTTCTACAAAGGCATTATTACTTACTTCGCGACTCACCGAAGGATAGGTAAACCGTAAATTCGACAAATGCGATATGGAAATCGCTTCGTTGTCAAATGCTTTGTTCTTGTTCGTTGTGAACATCCGTACCTTAACGTCCTTGGTATTGTTAGAATTGAGAATGGAGCTGACACTGGGCACCAATTTTTCGTTGTCGGTTTCCACAAACACCCAGTTTTCCTTTTCTTTTGACAACAGCGCTATAAATTTATCGAGCCGTAGCGATATGTTTTTCTTTTCTTCGATGAGGACGGCCACTTTGGCCCCTTTATAGCGGTCCAGAAGCTGCTGTTGCACCGCTTCGTTTTTCTTGTCCGCGACCACGATAATATTTTTGTCCACTGCCAAACTATCCATGTATTGCAGCATGCGTTCCCGTAACAAGTCTTCGCCGGTATAACTAAAAAACACGTTGGGCAGGCTGATTTCGCTTCGTACCGGAATGGGTGCGATGAGGGGCACTCCACTAGTGGAGGAGCGTATGGCCGTCTCTTTAATGGATAGGGGGTCCAAGGGGCCAACAATAGCGCTATAGCTTCCTATGTTTTCTTTTGCAAGCAATTCTTTGGTACGGTTGAGGTCCAATTCATTGTCAAGCGCCTTCACATCGACGGAAATGCCCAGTTCCGCAATGGAGTCGATGGCGATCAGGGCACCAGTATATAGCCCTAAACTCACTTTTACATCGTTCCGTTTCTTTATCGCTTCCTCTACCGACTCCGTATCGGCAAGATCAAGACGATCCAAACGAAAGGGAAGTAAAAAAAGTAACTTGGGACGATTGCCGGTATCGATACTATCCAAAAGATCGATTTTATCCAATACCAAAGCGTTCCGAACCTCAAAGTTCCCTGTTTGCCCTTTTGGTAATTTAAGGATCATACCTGCTTTCAAACCATCTTTCAATGCAGGGTTCAATCGTAACAGCTCCTTATAACCGATCCCCAGTTTACGGGTCAACGAAAACTCGGTCTGTTTTGGTTTTACCTCGTAAAATATGTAGTTGTCCGTGTTTACGTCCCCGGCAACGGTCTGCGTTTGGGGAAGTCGGATTACCATTCCTTCCTTGAGCCCGCCCCGCTCGGTAATTTCGGGGTTCAGCCGAACGACCTCGTCCGACTTAATTCCGAACTGTTGTTCCAATTGGTAAAAGTTCATTTTTGGAGGAACGGTATAGGAACGGTAGAGTTGTGCCTGTTGTCCCTTGATACTGCTTCCCGGCTTTTTGGGCAGGTTCAGCTGCTGCCCTTCCCTAAGGTAATCGGAAGTTCGCGATAGGTCGGGGTTGAGCTGCAATAGGCTATCGATAGTAATTCCATTTTTATGTGCTATGCTCCACCGGGTCTCTTTTGGTGCCACCGTATAGGTATATACCGCATCGGTATCTACCACCGTGGCCTCGGTCGGTTTCGTCCTTCTGTACTTTGGGATCTTCAACACCATCTTCTTCTTTAATTGAGAAGCGTACAGGGATTTATTATAGCGTTTGATGTCATCCTCGGTCACATGGTACCGCTTGGCGATACCATAAAGGGTTTCTTTTTTACGTACCCGATGCGAGGTAAACCCTATTGGTTCCTCCTGTATATCTGAAGTTACATTCTCCGACGTGCCGGTAGCAGCCTTTTCGGAAGGAATGACCAAAAGTGTTCCGGGCCTAAGGGATTGCCCCACCTTTACCTCTTTGTTATAGATGAGAATATCCGAAAGGGACACGCCGTAACGTTTGGATAGCGCTTCTAGCGTTTCGCCCTCTTGCACGTTGTGGCTCGTAAATTTTTGCGAAAGGGCCGTATTTCCAAGTACCAATACAAACAGTACCGTGGCTATATTTTTTACAAATTGGTTCATAGTTATTCCCATTCTATTGTCGCCGGAGGTTTTGAACTAATATCATATACGACACGATTTACCCCGGGGACTTTATTGATAATATCGTTCGATGTTTTCTGTAAAAACTCATAAGGCAGGTTTACCCAATCGGCCGTCATGCCATCGGTACTTTCTACCGCACGTAAAGCTACACATTTTTCATAAGTACGTTCGTCTCCCATAACCCCGACACTGTTTACGGGAAGTAGCATGGCACCGGCCTGCCAAACATCGTCATATAACCCCCAGTCCCTAAGGCCCTGTATAAAAATATGGTCGACCTCTTGCAAAATGGCCACTTTTTCCCTGGTAATATCGCCCAGTATGCGAATGGCCAGACCAGGACCAGGGAAAGGATGCCTTCCCAACAGTGCCTTGTCTATGCCCAGGCTGGCGCCGACACGCCGCACCTCATCTTTAAACAACATTTTTAATGGCTCTACCACTTTTAACTTCATATAATCGGGCAAGCCTCCAACATTATGGTGACTTTTTATCGTTGCCGAAGGGCCGCCCGTAGCGGAAACCGATTCGATGACATCGGGATAAATAGTTCCCTGTGCCAACCACTGGGCGTTATCGACCAATTGGGACTCATCATCAAAAACCTCCACGAATACGCGGCCTATGGTCTTTCGTTTCGTTTCGGGATCGCTCTCCCCTTCCAAATCATCCAAAAAGCGTGCCGAAGCATCGACTCCCTTTACATTAAGGCCCATTCCTTCATACTGTTGTAAAACACCCTCAAACTCATTTTTACGGAGCAGCCCGTTGTTCACGAAAATGCAGTGCAAGTTTTTCCCGATCGCCCGGTGCAACAGTACCGCGGCTACGGAGGAATCGACACCACCGGAAAGTCCAAGGATCACTTTTTCATCACTGATCTTTTCTTTCAGTTCGGCAACCGTCTTTTCCACAAAGGCGTCCGGCGTCCAAGTCTGCTCCATACCCGCAATGTTCACCAAAAAATTTTCCAACAACTGTTTTCCATCCGTAGAATGGTATACTTCCGGATGAAACTGTATGCCATAAGTGGCTTCGTTCTCAAACTTATAGGCGGCGTATTCCACATCGTCGGTACTTGCCAATAAGACGGTATTTTCGGGCAATTCCTTAATGGTATCGGCATGGCTCATCCACACCTGGCTCCCCTTCCCTATCCCTTCGAAAAAAACCGAGCCGTCCTTTACATAGGATAAGTTCGCGCGGCCGTATTCCCTAGTATTGGACTTGGCCACATTACCGCCATTAAAATGGGCAAGGTATTGCGCCCCGTAACAGATGCCCAACAAGGGCATTTTACCCCGTATGTTCGACAGGTCGGGATGTGCGGCATCATCGCCACGCACTGACAGAGGCGAGCCTGAAAGGATGACCGCCTTATAGTCGGACAGTGTTTCCGGAACTTTGTTATAGGGTTTTATTTCGGAGAAAATATTGAGTTCCCGAACGCGTCTCCCGATCAATTGGGTGTACTGGGAACCAAAATCTAAAATCAGGACTTTGTTTTGCATGGGCAAAAATAGGAAAATCGAAAATTTGGGAAACAGTTATTCCAGGATATTTACAAGAGGTTTTTAACAACGCTTTTTTTTATAAAAAAACGATATTTCACAACTATCGCATTCCAAAAAATTAACTGCGAAATGAACCCTAAATTAAGAATGACTCCTATCGAAGTGGTTATAGGTAAACTACACTTATAAAAGCTATTCGAGTCAGCTACTTTCAAAAGGGCTTAAGGTATGTTAAAAGTGTATATGTTGGGTAAACAAACGTTTAGTAATTCCTGATCTTTTTCAAGAGTACATACATTTTCGGGAAAATACCGCAACCTTCGTTTCCCATCTTTCATTTTTACCAAATAGCTAATTCGAATCATTTCTTTATTGGGTACCATTTCTTTTGAAACTAAAAACGCTACTTCCCGATGATTTCCTATGGGCATCATATTGGCAACCCACAATATGAGCATCATAAAAGTTGGAAAGTTCTTTTCCCAAATCTACCGTGGTCGCTACTTCGCGTGGTACAGGGTCTCTAAATTTCCAATCAAGGATTATTTTTCCAATTTCTAAATCTTTTAACTCTTTTTGTGGCTGCCATGCTTACCCTACCAATTAACGGTAGCAAGTACTCCCCAAGGAATAAGAAACATGAAAAACGTGAACCAAACGGCCATTCAGAGCGTAAAAGTTTACAGAACTATAGCTATTGGACAAAATAGCGATGTAATAACTATCATCTGATTCACGTATCACAATCTACGGATTCCGGACTACTGTTTCCAATATACCGTATCGTTGAATTCTTGATACCGCATACTACCGTCGATATGCACTCCATGTTTATCGGCTTGTTGCCGGTAAGTCCAACGAAAAAATAATCAATAAAATTATAGTTATCAAAATCTTCATGCGCCCACATTTTTTATTCATAAGCGAATATCGAAAGTCATGCGGTCGCCTTTTGCACCATCATCCCATACAGGTCAGATCATAAAGTAGTTGAAGTCTTTACTCGAAGAATAAATGTGCAGGCATATCATAAAACTTCTCCGATGGATTCCTTTTCTAGTCTCGTCAAAAAGATTAAAAATACTACGGAAAACACCACACAAGCAAACCTGTTGTTCTTAATGCCAATTTTTTAAAAACAGGCCAGCAAAACATCTGACCATTTTTCTAAATCACTAAAAACCAGTATCATATCTAGATTTTCCTTAGAAATTTATAATTTCATTAACAATCAAGCGAACTTAGTTCCAATGCGTTAACAGATACTTTTTAAGGTATACCTCCGTTCAAACAAGCAGTAACCGAAATGAACTAGAGCGCATACCCCACAGCTCTTCCTCTTGTGCAAATGGTTAGCGCCATAAGGCGTGGAAATAATTCCAAAAACCATTCGTTTGAAAAAAACAGTATTCTATTTTTTGTCGCTATTGTTAGCCTTAACAGGGCAATCCAAAAGCATGCACACCTCGTCATCGAAAACCTTTGACCAAAACCGAAAAGTTAACGATCCGCCCCCTTTACTAAAAACAAAAGGGGTCACGATAAGTGGATACATTACCGAAGAAGGAAGTGGAGAATTACTTGCCGGGGTATCGGTGTACGTTCCCAATCTTAATTTAGGAACGGTAACCAACGACTATGGCTTTTTCTCTCTAAGCCTTCCGGAGGGTGAACATACGATATTTATATCCCATATCGGATTTTCAACGAAACAACGAAAACTCTCGTTAACCACCGATCGGAGCATTGATGTAGCACTGTCACGGACCATAGCGGCCTTAAAGGAAGTAGTTGTTACAGCAGGTCAAAAGGTAAAGGCCAGTAAAACGATTCAAATGAGTACGGTTCGGCTGAACCCTCTAGATATTCAAGACGCACCCACACTTTTAGGAGAAAAAGATGCTTTAAAAACACTTCAATTATTACCGGGGATACAAGGGGGTACAGAAGGAAATTCTGGATTCTTTGTTCGTGGTGGCACTCCAGATCAAAATATGGTCATTCTCGACGGTGCCGTAGTATATAATTCCAGCCATTTGTTTGGCTTTTTCTCTGTGTTCAATGGTGATGCCATCAAATCCGTAGAAGCTTTTAAGGGCGGATTCCCTGCCCGCTTTGGTGGACGACTATCATCTATGATAAAAATTGAAACGAAAGATGGAAACAAGGAAAAACTCTCGGGAAAAATAAATTTGGGCATCATATCTTCCTCCCTACTGCTGGAGGGGCCGATCAAAAAGGGGAAAACTTCTTTTTTGCTCGGTGGGCGCCGCACTTACGCAGATCTGCTTTCACCCATTTTTCAAACCACCACCACTACTGACAAATCAGGGTATTACTTTGGAGATTTGAACTTTAAAATACACCATATCTTAAGTTCGACCGATAAATTGTATTGGAGCAATTATTTTGGCCGGGATCAATTCTATGCCAAATACAATGATGGTATTGGCACGGAAAAAATACGTTTGGGATGGGGAAATATAACATCTACAATTCGTTGGAACCATCAATTCACTAATAAACTATTTTCAAACACATCCTTTGTTTTTAGCAACTATGATTTTAAGATTACCAGTGAAAACGAGGAAAACACTGCGTTTAGAAATGAAGAATTTTCATTTAGTTCCGGTTCTGGAATCAACGATTTTACCTTAAAAACGGATTTTGAGTATTACGCCAGCAGTACACATTCCATTCGTTTTGGAGCAATGGCCACGCGACATAACTTTATACCGCAACGCGTACTTCGGAAGGACGACTTTGTTGGTAACCTAAAACAAATTCAGCGACTCAATTCTTTTGATAGTGCACTATACATGGAGGATGATTGGAAGTTAAACGATAGAATTCAGATTTCCTCCGGGCTTCGGGTGAGTTACTTTAACTATAAAAACACCAATTATTTCAATCCTGAAACACGTCTGGCACTTGCCTATACCGTAAAGTCCGATCTTGCTTTGAAAGCTTCATATACAAAAATGAACCAGTACATCCATTTGTTATCTGGTTCAGGAATCGGATTACCCACAGACCTGTGGGTTTCGTCTACGGACAAAGTAAAGCCCCAGAGTTCACAACAATTTGCCCTTGGTTTGGCAAAGGATTTTTTTGATAAGGACTATTCCCTTACCGTTGAGGGATATTATAAAACAATGGATGATGTAATCGCATACAAAGAAGGGGCTTCTTTCATAGCAGCGAACGAAATTGATACCGAAAAAACAACCGATTGGGAAGAGAACGTGACCTCCGGACAGGGATGGGCTTATGGCACGGAAGTACTCTTTAGAAAACAAACCGGTAAATTTACCGGATGGCTGGGGTATACATTATCATGGTCAGAACGAGAGTTCGAGGAATTAAACTTTGGACGTAAATTCTTCGACCGTTACGATCGCCGGCATGATATTTCTGTAGTAGGTATTTACAAACCCCACGAGCGCCTTACCCTATCCGCTAATTGGGTTTTCGCTACAGGAAACAACTACACCCTCCCTGATTTAAGTACCCTAGAAACTGACATCGGTTTTGGGATTCAACCCGAAAGCTACCTTTCTTCCGATGGGCCGATCAAAGAATTTGCAACGGCACGTAACAATTTCCGAGGTGAATCCAGTCATCGGCTAGACCTTGGAATACAATGGCATAAAAAGCTAAAAAAGAATAAAGAGCGCAGTTGGGGGGTTTCCTTGTATAATGCATATGCAAGACAAAACCCATTTGTTTACTCTATCGAATCTACTCGCTTTGATTTTGATGATCCCGATGCACTGCCAACCAAGGAGCTTACCCGTACCTCGGTTCTGGTTTTTGTCCCTTCTATTAACTATACTCTAAAATTCTAGCTATGAAAAACCTTTTTAATTTAATACTCGGCTCCTTATGTTTGTTCGCTTGTGAAAAAGTGATAGATTCAGACAGATTATTGGATACCGGGGAAAAAGTCTATATTCTGGGGTTTATATCGCCCCAAGATACTGTTTTAAGGGTTAGTGTAAAAAAAGCCTTTTCCGTATTTGGTCCGCCCGCCAATGCTACAGAAGACGGAACCAATGCCTATCTCATTACCGACGCACAGGTTACACTTGAAGATTCTTTTGGCAACCAAGTGTCCTTAAATTACGACCAAGAACTAAAAACATATACTACCGACTCTGACAACTTTGCCATTATTGGGGGCGGCGCCTATACATTACGTGTTTCCGTTGGGAACAATAGCTATGTGGCAACTTGCCAAGTTCCAGAAAAAATTCCGTTCATCGAGCATGAAGCATTCTTGGAAATATCAGGAGAACGTATCCGCAATGGGGCAATAAACATTCGTTTTTTAGATTTTCCTGCAGAAAATAATTTTTATATGCTTGGTA
Organism: uncultured Flavobacteriaceae bacterium; assembly: GCA_947500445.1. Lineage (GTDB taxonomy): Bacteria > Bacteroidota > Bacteroidia > Flavobacteriales > Flavobacteriaceae > Pelagihabitans. The sequence continues at coordinate 118,493 of CANMSB010000012.1, forward strand.
TAAACTATGGTGATAACGGGAATGAACAATTGAATACTTTCGGAAGTGATTCAAATTTAACCATATACAGTCCAGGGCAGTTTTTGACCGATGTTCTTACGGAAAACGACTTTATTCGAGCAAGGGCCGAGATAAGTTTAAGTGGAAATCAAAACGTAAAGAATACGACTCTCACCATACAAGTAGCAAACCTAGAAGAAATTCTATTCCAAGAATTGCGTTCTTCCGTTTTGAACCAATTTGCCGACGGAGACCCTTTTATAGAGTATAGCATAACCGGTAACAATATTATAGGAGAAAAAGGAATTGGTATTTTTGCCGGTTATCAGCTTACAGAGAAAGAAATCGCGATTATCGAGGAATAGGTCTGGAAACGGTTGAGAATATTCAATAAAAAAAGCCCCGACCCTACGTCGAGGCTTTTGAATCAAAATCAAAAAACCAACCTAAACACATGAACTGTTGTTGAACTAATTGTAATTTTCTTTTTGGTAGTAATTTTGAGTTAAAACAACCCATAAATAAAATACCCTACCCCGATTTTCTTTTTTTTGTTGATTTATACCATTTTAACTTTGAAATGGCAGGTACAGAAATTGAGTTATTTTTTGGTTGTTCAAGACAAAAAATAGAAGCATAGCCTTAGCTATGGTTATTATTTTTTAACGAAAAACAGCTGAAAAAGAAACCATTTATTAGTGCTATTTCAAAGTTAAAATGGTATTTCACCAAAAATCAACAAATGGGCCTTTTCAAAACGTCCGTCGCAACTGAAATCGGAATAGACCCAGTTTTCCATATCTTTGATTTTAAAAAAATCAGCGAACATGACCGATGTCTTTTTTGAGGAACTGGTAACGGAGCTACGGCTGGGAACTTCTAAAAAAGGACATCCGTTCCGGTATATGACCATGGCCACGACCGACGAAGAGGGTGATCCAAGACTACGTACCGTTGTGCTGCGAAGGGTGACGGAGGACCTCAAGCTGTTTCTCTATACGGATCAGCGTTCGACAAAGGTCACGCACATCAAAAAAAACAAGAGGGCAAGCCTACTGTTCTATCATCCTAAAAAATTATTGCAACTAAAAGTGGATGCCTCTGCACGCTGTATTACGGATGAGGACACCTTAAAACGGTATTGGAGCGGTGTTCCGCTTGCGAGCAGAAAAGATTATACCACGGTTTCCCCACCGGGAAGTCCGATTTCCAACCCCGATGCCCTGTCCTACTCCGAAGGTCTTGATAATTTCTGCATTCTTGAATTACATCCTACCAAAATAGAATATCTTAAGCTCAAACGGCCGAACCACATTAGGGTCGACTATACGCGCGAAGGGAACGATTGGAAGGGACAGTTTTTAGTTCCCTAGATCGCGCGTGGTCGAATGCACCACAACGTTATATACGCCCGGCTAAAAACCCCTTTGCCCGTAACACAAATCGTTAGGCGAGGTAAAATGGGATGGCGATTTTCCAGAAGCCCTTTCGGTCCCTTCTAAACTTTACTTCACAAAGCCGGATACTTCCCCGGCCAATTCGTATTTTTGCGCCCTTATTAAAAGCTATGCGTACAAAGACCCTTAAGAAGAATAAAATCAATGTCGTAACTCTCGGCTGTTCCAAAAACATCTACGATTCAGAGGTACTCATGGGGCAATTGAAAGCCAATAAGAAAGATGTGGTACATGAGGAGGAAGGCAATATTGTAGTGATCAATACCTGCGGATTTATTGCCAATGCAAAGGAAGAGAGTGTCAACACCATTTTGGAGTACGTAGAAAAGAAAGAAGCCGGTGCCGTAGACAAGGTATTTGTAACGGGCTGCCTAAGTGAGCGCTACAAACCCGACCTTCAAAAGGAAATTCCTGATGTTGATGCCTATTTTGGCACCAGCGAGCTTCCCAATCTTTTAAAAGCGCTCGGTGCGGATTACAAGCACGAATTGATTGGGGAACGCCTGACGACAACCCCTAAGAATTACGCCTATTTAAAGATTGCCGAGGGCTGCGACCGACCATGCTCTTTTTGTGCCATCCCCATAATGCGGGGCAAACACCGTAGCAAACCTATAGCCGACTTGGTTACGGAAGCCGAAAAGCTGGCCGCCAAAGGGGTGAAGGAACTTATTTTAATCGCCCAAGACCTTACCTATTATGGTCTTGATCTATATAAGAAAAGGAATTTGGCCGAACTTTTAGAAGAACTGGTCAAAGTAGACGGCATCGAATGGATCCGTTTGCACTATGCCTTCCCGACCGGTTTTCCCATGGATGTGCTCGATGTCATGAAGCGGGAACCCAAGGTATGTAACTACTTGGACATTCCCCTGCAACATATTTCAGATGCCATATTAAAAAGCATGCGTCGCGGTACCACCCAAGCCAAGACCACCAAATTATTAACCGAATTCCGAGCAGCTGTACCGGAAATGACCATACGCACCACTCTGATCGTCGGTTATCCGGGAGAAACGGAGGAAGACTTTCAAACCCTAAAAGCATGGGTGGCGGCCATGCGTTTTGAACGTTTGGGCTGTTTCACCTATAGCCATGAAGAAAACACCCATGCTTATACGTTGACCGATGATGTTCCCGAAGCCGTAAAGCAAGATAGGGCCAACGAAATTATGGAATTGCAATCTCAAATTTCATGGGAACTCAACCAAGAAAAAATCGGACAAACCTTTAAATGCATTATTGATCGGAAGGAAGGCAATTACTTTGTCGGCCGAACCGAATTCGATTCGCCGGATGTGGATAATGAAGTATTGATCGATGCGACCAAGCATTATTTAAAACAGGGAGCGTTTGCTAACATTACGATCACGGATGCCGCTGATTTTGATTTGTACGGAGAACCGGCGGTATAAGTACAAGTGTAGGAATCAAGTTCAAGTGTCAAACTCAAGCTCAAATTCAAACGTTGCCACTGTCTACTTTTTACTCATTACTGACCACGCCAACTGCTAACTGCAACTGTTCATTGCTAATTGTTCATTGTACATTGAAAAAAGACCGCTACGCTGAAAGAAAATGGAAAAAAGAATACTTCGGCCAGTCGAATTGAGGGAAAACCAGAACAATTGTTACTTCGAGCGCAGTCGAGAACCTAGGAACACCGTGAGGTCTCGACTCCGCTCGACCGGACAAAAGGAGTACGGTTGAAACCTCTTTTGGGAAAAGAAAAAAGACCGCTACGCTGAAAAGAGAAAAGAAAATAGAACAAATCCAAACGTCAAATTCAAATTCAAAACCTTACTACTATTTACTTTTTACTCATTACTAATCATGCCAACTACCAACTGCTACTGCGAACTGCTAATTGCTAATTGAAAAAAGACCGCTGCGCTGAAAGAGAAAAGACAATAGACTAAAAAAAGTTCAAGTTAAAACTCAAGCGAACAACTTTTTACTCACCACTTTTTACTCAATAGTGTCCGGTTGTAACTAAAAGATTTTCAATTGGTTGCAATTGTCGTTCTTTGAAATTTGAAATTCGTTCTGGCTAAATAGTTCATTTAGAGGTACTTTATCAAAAGCCGATACACTTAAGATTTGTAGCATTTCGTGCATATTTTGTTGGATTTGGCATTTGCTCCTTACAATGGCTACCAAAAGATAAGCGGCCACCGCTATCCATATCTGCGTTTTTACCGCATTTTCGCTCTGGCCCCAGAAAACCTTGACCCTGAGATGCTGCTTTATCCAGCGGAAAAAAATCTCGATTTTCCACCTCGACCTATAGAGCTGGGAAATCGTTTGCGCCTCCAGCCCCATATGGTTGGTCAACAGTACGATCGTCTTTCCGGTAACGGGATCTTTGGCCTTCACACAACGGATCTTTTCGGGATATGCCTTTTTGGAATAGTAAACGGTAAACTTGCCGACCTGATCGAAAACAATGTTTTGCTGTCCTTTTTTCGAGCGGGAGTACACTCGCTTGAACTTAAGGGTCTTTTTTGCCCTGATCACAAAAAAAGCGTCCGATAGGTGTATG